>CAWENW010000028.1:0-31953 GCA_963810535.1 uncultured Chloroflexia bacterium | reverse complement strand
CTGAGCACTACCTGGCTGAGCACTAAGGTCTTGGTAGGATCGAAACCGATGAGTGCAACTAACACGGCAGGAAGCATGGTGACTAATCGCCGGACCCAAACCGGTATGGTGAAGCCGGACAAACCCCTGCATGATCACCTGGCCTGCCATAGTGCCGACTGATGAGCTAGAGAGGCCGGAGGGGAGGAGTGAAACGGCAAAGACAATGCTGGCAGCGCCTCCTCCTAGAAGCGGAGTCAGAGTTCTATAGGCAGTAAAGAGGTCGGCTATATTGCCAAGACCATGCGCATGGAAAGTCGCAGCGGCCATATAGAGCATAGCCATGTTGACAAGTCCCGCCAGCCCCATCGCGATTACCACATCCGGTAGGCTCAAACGGAAGATGCGCTTTGCCTCTTTCTCGCTTCGAGGAACGATTCGGTTCTGAGAAGAGAGGAATGGAGGTAGATGACATGGGCATAACCGTTGCGCCGATGATGCCGACGGAGAAGAGCACTGCAGTGAAGTTGCCTTCCCAGGGAAGAACGGAATGTAACCCTACCTGCCCCCAATTGGGATGCGAAAAAAATGTCTCGATCACATAACAGAGCGCGATGACCCCGACTAACACGGTGATGACCGCTTCCACCGGACGAAATCCGCGTCGCTCGAGCAGAAGTATGAGGTACGTCACTACGCCGGTGATCAGCGTGGCGATGGCCAACGGAATACCAAAGAGCAGATTCAGCGCAATGCTGGCGCCGAGGAACTCAGCCAGGTCCGTTGCCATGGCTGCGAATTCCGATACGATCCACATGCCATAGACCACCGGCTTGCGGAACTGGAGACGGCACATCTCCGCCAGATTGTGTCCGGTAGCCAGTCCGAGCTTGGCAGACATCGTCTGCAACAACATAGCCATAACATTGGCAAGAACAATCACCCAGAGCAAATTATAGCCAAAGGCGCTGCCACCCTGAATATTGGTAGCGAAGTTACCGGGATCGATATACGCGACGCTGGCAATGAATGCAGGACCAAGAAAAGGCAATAACCGGTAAAAACCACGGCGACGACCGTCAAGAGAGGCGCGAGCACCAGTGACCACAGCGGATTCTGGTGGCTCGCTTTCTGCGACTACACGAGCTGCTAGCGTCGATTCATCAGCGTAGGTCCTCATCTCACCATCCTGCTCTCTCTAGGCACAGGAACATCTGTATAGTCACCAGCCATGCCGGCCCCTACTTGGAATCCATGGCGACCCAAACACCTGCCGCCGCCTGCGGTCCTACCGCGTGCTCGCTAACCTTTGGCTGTGACTCCGCACCGGAAGGACCGAGCGATCCCGCGCCCAAAACGCTGACAATCATCGGACCCCCAAATGGTTCCTGACCTTTTACCGCGACGCAGGCTCCAGGAACCAAACCCAGCGTCTGTAGATAACGCAGCAGCGCGGCGTCATCATCCAAGACGCGACGAACCACCGCCGTCTGGCCGGGCTTCAACTCGCTGAGTGACTGAGTAGGCGTCACCAGAACTTCACCTGACTTGCTGGGTATAGGATCTCCGTGTGGGTCCTCGGTCGGGTGCCCTAGCATAGCGTCAAGCCGATCTTCGAAGTTCTCGGATATCGCGTGCTCCAGCCGCTCGGCCTCCGCGTCAACCTCATCCAGCTGGTATCCCAGCGCGCGCACTAAGAACAGCTCCAGCAGCCGGTGATGTCGAACCAACTCCTTGGCAAGCTGTTCACCGCGCTCGGTCAGCTCTACGCCGTGATACGGCGCGTGCAGCACAAAGCCGGCATCGGCCAGGGATTTAAACAGCTGGGTAACCGCGGCATCGCTGAGTTGTCCTGAAGACTCCAGTACCTGCAGCCGCTCACGCATAGCTGACGTAGTAACTCGCTCGCCACGCTCGTGAAATTTGTAGATCAGGCGCAAGCAATCTACCGCACGGATAGAGAGGGCGCGCAATTCTGGGCTCATAGACACCCTCCAATACACAACTGAATTCAATATTTTACAATCCTAAAAAGATTATATCATGGCATGAAAATACGGTCAAGCACCACATGAACTTTGGTTTTTTCACAGTTGGCGGGGGGGGGTATTTGTAGGCAAGTGTCGCGCCACCGGCCAGTCCTCGGCCAGCAGCAGCCCGCGGTGCCCGAAGAATCTCGGGGCACCGCTCCATCACCTGATCGGCGACGACGTGGGCACTAAGACGTGGCCGGCTCCAGCTGGTGACGCCGCACCGCTTCAATCACTGCGTCGTGGGGAGCAAAGCCGCCATCCCGGAACATCGAATGAACCAGCTCACCATCCACGGTTACATCAAATGCTCCCTCATACCAGGGTATGAGCTCAATCTCTGAGAGCTCATGCCTGAACTCTTTCATCAGCGCCTCTGTGAGCGCTAGAGTCTGGGGCTCATAGCCGCATTCGGAGCAATACGAGATGATCACTTTTATGGGGCGCTTCTTCGCCATGTTCTACCTCTAGCGTGCCGCGGTAGCAGGAGCAATAATCTGGCGGAGCGAGTCAACGACAGCCTGGTTATCCTCCGCTCGCCCATCCTCTCGCCAGCCCGACATGGCTTCAATGATCTGAGAGCGCACTTCTTCAGGCAGCTGGGTGATAGGAGTCTCGGGGGATCCAAATTCAGGATGGGTGGCGTAGAGTTCCTGCCGCAACCGGCTACGTCTCTCGGTAACGCTCTCCGGCCTCTCGATGAAACGGCCGAGCTCGTTCCACTGGTCGTCAAAGAAGACAAAGACCGGGATAGAGCGGAACTGTCCATCCTTCAAATACTGATCCATGATGTCGAGATTCTGATCTCGCAGAAACACACGCGGATTGAGCTTCCCGCTCTCCTTTGCGATACGGCCGAGTAGGGGCAGGTTGTCGATCACGTCACCGCACCAGTCCTCGGCCAGCACCAGGACATTCACCGGCTGCGGCAAAGCCGCAAACGCCGTCAGGTCGGAGGAATTGAGCTGGAATTGGCGCTCATTGTCGGCAAAACGCTCTTGATTTCGGGTCATCTGGCTTTTAAAGTCGTCATAAGTCAAGCCTTGGGCAAAACGCTCGGGCGTCATCCTCTTCGTCTCCTTTTCATACCGTGGGCGCCAAATTGCAGGCACCTTGGTACAGAGTAATCCACAATGCTGCATAAAGAGAAGCAACTATCAGAATTCTATCCGGTCTCCCTCCTGACTGCAAGGCGGATATCGCCGACCGCGCGCTTGAGTCCCAGCCCTATGCCATATGATAATTGCAGCAGCTTCTTTCTGGAGGACCGCTCGGACTATGCTTCGTGAGGGACTTCCGCCGAGTCGTCCTCCAGAAAGAACTCGCCATCCTCATCGTCATATCCGAAGAGCTCGGCGTAGCGCCCCCAGTCGATGGCTGTGTCCAGTTGCCTGCGTGCCTCTCCGGGACTGAAATAGTCCTCGAGCTGCCCCAATAGGTGATCCTCGCGCAGTCGGTGGTCTGACGCGGCCTTGAGCTCTTCCATGATCTGCCCTAGCAAGGTGATATGAGGAAGCGCTTGACGGCGGAAGAGCGTCTTCTCTTCCTGGACACCGGCCTCCGCGAATTCGATGCCTTCACCTGTAAGTAACACGTCTCCCTCCTGGATGTCACCGAATCCGAGCAAATCTGCCGCCTCGGCCAGAGGCAGCAGCTCATCAGCCTCCAGTTGTAAGTCCCGAGCGAGATCATAGAGGTCCTCGCGTCCACCCAGCGCGTAGAGACGCTCGATGAAGCCGGTAAGCTCGTCAATACCCACATGCGGCAACATCTGAAACGGCGGGGTCTTACGCGCTGGGGTGGTCCCTCCGCGCGTGGGAGCGGTACCGGCCATACCGGCTATCACTGTGGACACGTCTTCGTCAGGATTAGTCATAATCCGGTAAATAGTATCCACCAGCTTGATATGCGCCTCGCTTCGGCCGTCTTCCCGGTCCGAGAGTGGCAGGCCGGTGAGCTCAGCACGTACTCTTCCGGGGTTGGCTCCAAATACCAGCAGCCGATCTGCCATACTTACCGCCTCGTCGATGTTATGCGTCACCATGAGGATAGCCCTGGTCGGAATCTTATGCTCCTGCCACAGGTCGAGCAGCTCATGGCGCAGATTCTCTGCCACCAGCACGTCGAGCGCCGAAAACGGCTCGTCCATGAAGAGGACCTCAGGCTCGACGACCAGAGCCCGGGCAAAGCCAACGCGCTGCTTCATTCCTCCCGATAGCTCGCGCGGATACGCCGACTCAAAGCCGTCTAGGCCGATAAGATCGATTGCCTGCACCGCCCGCCTCCGCCGCTCTACCGCCGTCACGTCCTTAGCCAGTAAGCCCAGCTCAACGTTCTCGAGCACTGTCAGCCAGGGATACAGCGCGAAGCTCTGGAAGACGATCGCTACTTGGGGATTGGTTCCTCGTAGCGGCTGTCCCTGAACCAGTACATCGCCGGTTGACGGAGTGAGCAGCCCAGCGAGAAGCCGGAGCAGTGTGGACTTTCCTGACCCCGATGGACCAAGCAGCGCGATAAACTCGCCGGCCCGCAGGTCCAAGCTTATGTCGTCGAGCACGAGTACGGTCTGGTCTTTTTCGCCATAATACTTGCTGACATGCATAGCCGCCAGAACTACATCGTGCCCGGTGTCCTGCTCCGCTCGGGCGTTGGTTGAGACCGTCATGCCTCGCCTCCACTTTATGCTAACTCTATAGAGCATCGGAACGGCCCGTGCCGCCGCAGATTTTCGGCATTACCGTGCACGATGACGTACTCTGGCTAATCGAGATGAAAGCGCTGCTCGGCAAGCCGGTACAATGGTCGCCAGACCAGGCGATTGACCGTCACGACCACCGCCGCCATAGTCAGCGTGGCAGCCAGCAATAGCGAGTAGTTGTTAGCACTGACCGCCTTGGCGATGAGTGCCCCTAACCCGATTGTCGTATGGATCTGATTTCCGAAGCTTACGTACTCCGAGACCACACTAGCGTTCCAAGCGCCTCCGGTAGCGGTAATCATGCCAGTGATCAGCGACGGGAAGATAGCGGGCAAGATGAGCACTCGCCACCGCCTCCAGCCCCGCAGCTTATAAATGGCACCCGCCTCCCGCAGATCGGATGGGATCGACATCGCTCCGGCAATCACATTGAAGAGTACGTACCACTGCGTCCCGAGAAGCATCAGTCCAACCGCCGCAATATCCAGTCCCCCCGGTAATCGCAACAAAATCAGCAGGAGGGCAGGAAAGAGTGCGGTGGCAGGAATGGAAGCGACCAGCTGCACCAGCGGCTGCGCGCGACGAGCCAGCCGAGGATTGAGGCCAATAGCGACTCCCAGTGGGACTGTCCAGGCAAGACCTATCAGGAGCGCCGCCACCGTACGCAGGAAAGTCGCGCCGGCACTTTCTAGAATAATGAGCCACTCACCGGGAGGCAACTGCAAAACGCTTTGCAGAGCCGCCACGACGCCTGTGCCGACAAGCGCTGCCAGCGCGACCGCCAGGACTACACCGCCAATACGTCGCAGCATCCTTTCCGCCTGCCGAGGCGCGCGCGACGGCCTTTCGGAGGTACTGCCGGCCTGATTCGGCCAGAGCCGCATGGAGAGCCGGCCTGCGGCCTCAGTAGCCGGAACCGTCACTCGGCGGTTGAACGAATCGACCAGCGCCGAGTGACGGAGCGCACGCAACACAAACGACTGCGGCGGGGGCCCGCTGGCGGTCGATTCCACTTTAAAGCGATCGGCCCAGGCGATAAGCGGGCGCCACAGGAACTGGTCAAGCAGAACGATCACAATCACCAGTGTTAGCAGTCCAAGGATCAGCGCGCCATAATTGCTGTGGTTGGCCGCGGTCTGCAGATAAGAGCCCAGCCCGGGTAGCTGGAAGTTATGATCGGACCCAAGCGAGAATTGTTCGGCCGCCATCAGAAAGAACCAGCCGCCGGCCCAGCTCATCATCGAATTCCAGATCAGCGGGATCATGCCGAAAGGCAGCTCCAGGCGCAGAAATTTCTGCCAGCTGTTCAGCCGATAGATGCTGGCCGCCTCGTTTAGGTCTTTGGGTACGATAAGCAGCGAATGATAGAAGCTAAATGTCATGTTCCATGCCTGGCTGGTAAAGATAAGCAAGACTGCCGCCAGCTCCAGTCCGATATTGCTGTGGGGGAAAAGCGAGACCAGTCCCAGCAGCACGACTGGCAGAAACGAGAGAATCGGGATGCTCTGCAAGATATCGAGCAGTGGAATCATCACCCGTTCCGCCGGCCGCACCCGCGCGGCGATGCGTGCATAGGCGAGGCTGAATACCAGGGCAAGCACATACGCCAGAGCCATTCGCAAGATTGAGAATCCGGCATAGACCGGCAACGCCAGCGGTGATAGGCTGATTTGCGGGCTGGGAGTACGAGGAGCCGTCCAGTGCGAGGCTGCTATCACTAGACCATAGGCGGCGGCAATGAGAGCGGCGATGAGGATCGCGTCGATCCACCAGACAAATTGCGGTGCGGACCTGGACCGCACTCGCAAGCTTCCGGTTGCGGCGGGCGAAGAGATGGCGGGCGTGGTCTCCGGCTCAGCCACCACCGGAGGCGCGAACGGCACATGTATGCGACTCATCTTAGACTACCCCGAGTAGATAGCGCGGTTATGCACGATGCCTTCTCCCACGACGCTCAACTCGTCGAGTACAGTATACGCCTGGTTTTGCAACCACCATAGCCTACTCTCGTATACACGTGGGCCGGCTGTTTGAAGCCCTAGCACCTGTGACCCAAAGATCCCCTAGTATAATCGAGATATCGCCGTCAAGTACAGCAGGTAATATTCGGAGCGCTGCGGGCCACGTACGTTCCCGGTGGAGGAAGACTCGTGGAGAGAACCGAAAGAGGCGTCGCCGCACCCTCAGGTCCGAGTGGACTCTATCGCTCGACCCGGTCAATGCAGCCGGGCCGGGGCGAGCATTGGAGAATTCTCTCCGTTATAGCGGTAGCGATTCTGCTGCTCGCCGGCCTGGGATATCTCACACTAATAGCTCCGAACCTCTGGCAGAGCTATACCGATCCCGCAGCGGGCTTCTCCATACGCTACCCGCCCGGATGGCTGCTAGACACTTCGACCGATGGAAGCCATCCCACTCTCATCAATCCATCCACGCGCGCAACCATCAGCGTCTACGCGGCAACCATGTCCGGCAGTGCTGGGTCCGTGCTTGACTCCGTCGTACCGCCAAACGCTTCCACTGTGCAGCATCGCGAGGTAGCCGGCGACGCAGCTCTTGATTTCGTGCTTCCAGGCTCTCCAGCTGGCGGCAGCGGCGCCACTGACCCTGGACTGTTGCTGAGCCTGCACATGGTAGTTGTGGCTGCCGCCAACACCGCCGGTTCCATGAACGAATACACGTTGATGTTAAGTGAACCACCGTCCGCCAACTCATCGAGCGACGACGCCCTCTTCGAGCAGGTAGTGGGCACGTTCTCACCTGGCCAGGTTAGCTCCTGGCTGCCATTGCTAGGGAACGGCGGCGCCCCTCGACCGATCGGCTCGGTCTCCAGCGCGGACTGCAATTCCATCTGCTGGGCCGACTCTAACTGGAACGTGAATGATTACTCCGCCGACGCCAGTGGCCAAGCATGCGCGGGATTTGACGACAACTCGGGCGACTATGTCAGCTGTACGTCCCAAGTTCTCTCCACTTTGGGCGCGTTTCAGCCCAACTACCAGTGCTCCGAGTTCGTGAGTAGAGCACTGGCGCAGTCCGGACTTCTGCCGGGGCTGGCCAGCGGTGGCTATAGCGGCGTGACCCCGGCAACCAGCACCGTCGACCAGTTTGGTGGATATAGCTACAACAGTTACCCGTTTACTTTTGCCGGCGACGCCAGCAACGGAGACTCCATTTACAACTTGCTCGGGGTAGGCACCCCAGGAACTCCAGGTCTCTACGACTATCTGTTGGACTCAGGCATCGGTGTGAGCCTTCAGCAGGATGTCGCGGAAGCGGAGCCGGGAGACGTAGTCTTCTTTTACACTGGATCCCTGGATGCCGCCAACCGCGAGCATGTCATGTTGATTACCGGAATGGTGCGCTATCCCAGCGCCAGCCAGGGCTTCGGGGGTTGGGACGCCCTGCTGGACGGGCACAATCGCGCCGCCTACCATAGTCTGCTCAGCGCGCTGACAGGTCAGGACTACCCATTCGAGATTGTCCATCTGGCAGCGCGCCGCGGAACGTCATACCGCTTCGCCACCAACGGAAGTGGTTGGGGACCCGGCAGCGACGCCAATCAGGAGCCGCTGGTAGCGGTGACCACGACCAGCTCGGCGGCCCCGACAGCCAGCGCGCAGATTGATTTCAGGCAGTCGGGGGCGTGCGAGCTCGCCGCATATATTCCCAACGTCGACGCTACCGCGACGGTGTCCTTCCAGGTCACGGGCGCGAACGGCCATCGTTCGACCAGCATGATCGACGAATCGGCCGTGGATGGCTGGGTGCTGCTCCAGGAGTGGTCCCCTCCTGGCAGCGGCCCACCGCCGTCTCGGGTAACTGTCACCAACGCCACCGGAAGCGACACTGATACCCTGGGCCTGGGACCGGTGGTCGCACTCTGCGCCGCTGGAGGCTAACGCGAACGGTTTTAACTATTCGATACATCTGCAGAGCTTCGACCGACAGCGTACTGATATGAGTCGCACCAGAGCGTTGTAGAAAGGTGGCGTATCACAACCTCATATCATCTCGCTGGGCGGGTGCCCTTTCGTGACCTGCGAACGTATGCCGATCCTCCCGGTCCCGACAACGCCACACAACTGCTGGCGAGATTGCCGTTACAGGCCATCGTTTTTGCCTTCACGACGGGAAGTTATCTTCTCGGTACGACGGGAGAACAGGCACTCGTAACTCGCCTCGAAGAACGTTCACATGGTATTCCGGTCCTCATGCCAGGCGTCGCAGCAATAGCTGCTTTTCGTGCGCTGGCAGTGGGACGAATCGCGTTGTTTGATGCTCCCTTTTTTACCGACGAAGTGGATCAGAAAGGAGTCGCGTACTTTCAGAACCAGGGATTCGAGGTCGTTCACGCAAGCCATCTGGCGCCTGCGCGTGAGGTTCCCCATCCGAACTTGGGTTCGATCGTGAGTCCTGCCGACCTGTACGCATGGGTGCGCAAGCTGGATTGAGAGTGCATTCTACTTCGATGGAGCCCCCGAGACCCGCTGGGCACAGAACTTAGCGCAGAAGGCGGCAATGGGCTATTTCGACTCCGTCCTCACACGGCACGCGCCTGGAGCACGCCCATGCTCACCGACAGCACTTCCTGGACCCTCCGCTGGTAAGACTCTCCTAGCGAATCTATTTCTACTCGGCCGGCTGGCGATTTCCGCCGCGCGGCCGGCGGGGTTTGCCGGTATTGGCCGGGACCGTCTCGTCTGGAGGACAGTGCTGCTCGTGTGGAAATCGGCGCCCGCGGTCGCCGCCAAGTCGAGTCAGGATCGTCGCCAGCTGGCCCCTGCTGCTCGAGTCCAACGGTTCGAAGAAATTGGCGCTAATGTCCTGCTTCAACTTCTGTACCTGCTCGATTTGAGACAGACCAACTGGCGTGAGCTCCAGCCATATCGCGCGACGATCGTGTGGGTCAGGATGCCGGGCGAGAAGTCCTTCCCGCTCTAGTCCATCTACTATGGTGGTAATGTTACGCGGTGTCACTGCCAATTCCTCGGCCAGATCTCGCATACAGAGATGATCATCCTGCTGCAGCTTGCTTTCGGCCAGCGCCAAGAGTACCTTAACCCGCGAAAGCGAGAGGTGCTGATCTCCAAAACTGAGTCTGCTCAGCAGAAAACAGCGGTGTGAAGCGGCCAGAAACGCGTCCAGCAAATCCACTACGCTGGTCTCCATCTGCTGGCTCGGCGGCGGAGCGATGGTCTGGTAGACAGCTGCATCCGGTGCGAGATCCGACCAATTTTCGGGGGTCACGTCGCTGTGATCCGCCTGATTCGATGGTGCTCTTGACATCAGCAGTGAATCCTGTATATGTTCAATAAGTACTTACTCACTATGTAACATCTCTCATTGAATAGGTATAGAGAAAAGGATATCATATGGCGCAACGTTCTGCCATAGTGGCCGAAGGGCTCGAGAAGCGCTTTGGCGAGACACAAGCCTTGCGTGGCCTCAATCTGACCGCTGAAGAGGGAACCGTTCTTGGGGTCCTTGGACCCAACGGCGCCGGAAAAACGACCGCGGTCCGCATACTGACTACCCTGCTGATGCCCGACGCGGGCCACGCCGAAGTGGCTGGGTTGGATGTTGTCCGCCAGGCCGATCAGCTGCGGTCCCGTATCGGACTTACCGGCCAATTCACCGCCGTAGACGATTATCTAACTGGTCGAGAGAATCTGGTGATGTTCGGCCAACTCTACCATATACCCACTAAATGGGCTCGCCGGCGCGCCGACGAGTTGCTCGAGCGCTTTGATCTGGGGGACGCCGCCAACCGTACGCTCAAGACCTACTCGGGCGGCATGAGGCGCCGGCTGGATCTGGCTGCCAGCCTGATCATGTCGCCGCCGGTGCTCTTTCTCGACGAGCCGACCACTGGGCTGGATCCGCGCGGACGTATAGCAATGTGGGACATCATCGCCGGGCTGGTAACCGAAGGAACCACCGTACTCCTCACCACCCAGTATCTAGATGAGGCCGACCAGCTCGCCAACCATATCGTTGTGGTAGATGGCGGTCGAGTCATCGCCGAAGGTACCTCGGACCAGCTCAAGGCTCAGATCGGCGGGGAGCGGCTGGACGTCACGCTGGTTCGCGGCACTCCCATGGATGCGGCTGTCAAGGTGCTTGCCAAGCATAGCGACGGCGATCCGCGCGTCGAGATCGAACGCCGATTTGTCAGCCTGGCCATCACCCAGGGGGCGCAGCGCCTTGCGGAAGTCGTACGCGATTTGGATGCCGCTGGAGTAGGCCTGGAGGATTTGAGCTTGCGTAAGCCTACTCTCGACGATGTATTCCTGACCTTGACCGGACACGCCGCCGAAACTGCTGCTGGGGGCACCTCCAACCCAAAATCAGTTGATCATGAGGGCTCGGCCAGAAACGAAAGTGAGAAGGTGACTATATGACGGTTGCCGAACAAACCCAGAGCATCAAGGCGCCTACCAGCTATACACCGCGCCACCGCAGCTCCATCTACTGGTCGGTCGCCGATGCCCTGGTACTGGCCAAGCGCAATCTGCTGCGTATTCCGCGAATTCCTGAGGAGCTGGTCTTCGCCACTATACAGCCGATCATGTTCGTGCTGCTGTTTAGATATGTCTTCGGCGGCTCCATCCAGATACATGGTACGACCTATATCAACTACCTTATGCCAGGCATATTCGTTCAGACGGTGGCCTTTGGCTCGGTAGCTACCGGCATTGGTCTCGCCGAGGACCTGCAACGGGGCATTATAGACCGGTTCCGCTCGCTGCCGATGGCCCACTCCGCGGTACTTACGGGCCGTACAATCGCCGACCTCGTCCGCAATGTCTTTGTGGTTCTGGTCATGCTGGTGGTTGGAATTCTGGTGGGATTTCGGCCCTCGGGCAGCATCGGCGGCTGGATTCTCGGCTTCCTCTTCTTGCTGCTCTTTGGTTTCTCGTTCTCCTGGGTAGGTGCGCTCATTGGACTGCTGGTGCGCAACGCGGAGACTGCCCAGTCAGCCGGCTTTATCTGGCTGTTTCCCCTGACCTTTGCCAGCAGCGCATTCGCAGACCCGGCAACGTTTCCAAGCTGGCTGCAATGGTTTGCCGACCGCCAACCATTAACCCAGGTCGTCGACGCGGTCCGGGCCGTGAGCCTCGGCCAGCCAATGGGATCTGCCGGCGTGGCGGCGCTGGCCTGGTGTGTAGGAGTACTCGTAGTTTTCGTTCCGTTCTCGGTCTGGGCCTACGATCGCCGTACCCGCGGGGCGTAACTCGCGGCGCCACCCCTACTCTTCTTGAACCCTTTTACTTTGGGAGCCCCAGTACCTGCACGACAGGCACCGGGGCTCCACGTCTTCGCGATGCGAGGCTTCAAGGCCAACCCCTAGTGTGAGGCTCGGCTCCGTACGCCGATCTCGTAGAAGCGCGCCAGTCGCTTCTCCACCCTCGAGTTCAGCTCAGCCGCTGGCAGACCGGTGAGAAGTGTCATTGCTTCGTCAACAGTACTGACCGGCCAAACATGGAACCAGCCTTCCTCAGCTATCGACCGAGCAACGTCGGAGCGCAGCATAAGGTCGCGACCATTTACCGCGGGAATGATCACTCCGTATCCTCCCTCGGACTGCTCCCCCTGGGACCGGCGTAGCTGGCAGAGCTCAAAGAAGCCCTCGATCTTGGTATTGACACCGCCGATAGGCTGGAGCTCGCCATACTGTCCGACCGCGCCCGTGACCGCATAGGAATACCGTATGGGAGCCTCGGCAAGTGCCGAGAGTAGGGCGAACAACAGTCCTCCCGAGGCACTGTCGCCCCCAAGCGTACCATGCTCCTGCTCAAAGCGTATGCGGGCGACAAGATCGATGGGATGATTCTGGCCGTAGCGCGCGGCCAAATACCCTTCGACCGTCATCTCGCCGCGCACATGATCAGCATCGGCCTGATCTGCCTCCTGCTCGATGTCCAGGACTCGCTCATCGCCGCCAGGGCTCACCGTGGCGCTGATGCGTATCGGCACGGCGAAATTCCCCTCAGGTGGATGAAACTCGAAGATGCCGAGTCCATTTACTTGTCCAATCGCGGACCCAGAGGTAGGAGTGATCTCCTGTCCGGAGAGGATAGCCTCACGGACTCGCCGCGCGGTCACGCTTTGGCGAGCACGGCGCCCCTGCAGCGCTGTCTCCACGTCGATTCCATCGGTCGAGGTGGCACCGCGACCGCGCGCGCCATGAGCCGCTTCGAGAGCCAGGTCATGCAGGAGGAACAGGTCGGTAATCAGATGGGTTCGGTTCAACCCCTCAACCCGCCGGCTGCCCTCTTCGACCAGCCGGGCCACCCCTGCTGCGCCGAACGCCGGCAGCTGGTGGCGCCTGGTTACTCCGTCCGCCAACGCTGCGTAGGCCGCCTCATTCTCTTGCGTCCAGGTCGCATCGGCATTGCACCAGGCTTCATACCGGAAGATGCGCGCGAATTCGCCTGGCGCGGCGGCCAGGGCATTATAAGCGGCGCCGTCACCTACCAATGCCACCCGGACATCAAGTGGGAGTGGGGGCCAGCCTGCCTTGACTATGTGACTGTGGGTAGTAAGCGCCGCGGTGAGAGTCGGCCAGGAATTGTCCACCACGACCAGCTCCGTGGCCGGAAGTATCAGCACTCCGCCGTTGGCGCGTACGAGCAAGTCGTCGAGCTTGTCCTGGTAGAGGGTACCGACGACCACCGGCGGTCCCGACTGTGCGCCAGCCAGGGCATCGGCTCCCGGAGAACGCACTAGCCACGTAGCCATATCGTCGTAGCTGGCCGGTAGCTCGGCCGAGGTCGCGGCCAGTGCCAGAAAGGCGTTGCGCAACCGCTCCACATACGCTCGCCCAGCCTCGGGAGAGCTGGAGGCGAGTGCGTCACACGACTGGCCTATTACCGTCTCGAGCGGTACACCTGGCTTCTTTTCCGACGTCGCCTGAGAATCGTCCTGATCCTCGCCGGCCGACCACGCCGATGTGATCGCCCGCAAAGTCTGGTCAATCACTCGAGCAAAGACTTTGCCTGTGCCCCGTGGAAGAACCAGCAAGTAGGCCTGATCAAGGGCATTCGGATCCGGAACGTAACAGTAGTCGGGCGGCGCTGCTCGATGCGACACAGCCTGCCTCGAAAGCGATGCTACCAGGCTGCGTCTTCCCTGCCCAGTGTTGCCGCCTACATATAAGTGCGCGTCCGGAGCAGAATCCTCCAGCCACGCGCTAATGATCTGGGTGGCTTCTTTCTGGAAGCTGTTCGCCACCAGACCGGCTACCCAGTCTTGTACATCACTTGATCGGAAGTCAGCGGGGCCATTGCTTGATTCGGAGACAGCAGCCGACGGAAACGGTGGAAAGCTACGTAGCAGCGAGGCGCGGCTGCTCTCGTCCAGACCTTCCCAGGCGGCGTGCTGCAGCAGCTCTGCAGGGGAGCTAAGCGCGCGAGATCCTGAGACTGTCTTCTCCTTCTGCTCCCTGGCTACGCTCTGGGCGGCATTTGGTTCCTTGGCTCGTTTCCACATGCGTTACCTCTATTTTCTAGACTGCAGGAACGTTCGGGCATGCCCGCGCGTTCCGCAGAAAGCCATCGGGCCGATGGCTGCCTGTACCAATACAACGGCAGCCAGATAAACCGCCCTACGCGGCGCGCCTACTATAGCGCACTACCGGCTGAGATACTGTGGCGGGCTTCACAAAATGCCGAGCGAATTGAAAAACCCCGTGAGGCGAATCAGGCTTTGGCGGAAACCCTGGTGGGAGGACGGGCATGGAGACGGCGGTACACCAGCCAGCTTACGGCGGCCAAGAGTGCGAGCAGCGCCAGAAACGCGCTGAGCGCTAGCGCCCAGTGCGGGGAGCCTAGAATGAAGCCTATGAAGATAAGGCGCAGAACCGGCAGCTCATGCCCGAGCAGGGCACCAAGACAGTAATACACGGTTGCCCAGACGACTGCGGCTATCGCGCAAGCTGGTATATAGTCGACATAACTCATGCCGCTTATGCCTGCGGCCACAGTGGCCAGAATACGCAATCCTGGGATCAACCGCGCGACGATAATGCCCCACCGACCATATCGCACAAACCAGCGTTCTATGTCCGCCAGCTGAGATTCCTTGAGGTGTAGATAGCGACCGTAGCGCACCAGTAGCGGTCGGCCGCCTCGTCGCATGACGCAAAACAATATGGATGACCCTACCATGACCGCAATGCTGGTTATGCCGATCACGAGGACCGCATGGCCAAAATTTCCCGAGAACTGGCTTCCTGCCAGTACCAGCAGGGTATCAGCCGGAATTGGAATGGGGAGACCTGATTCCTCTATCAGAGTCGCCAAGAAGAGGGTAGGAATCTCATAGGCATGAAAGAGGACCAGCACCGTGTGCGCGAGTTCGCGAATCAGATGCAGCACGTTCTAGCCTCTCGTGGTTGTTATGTATACAAATTCCGCAACTGCTCCTTTTGCATGACTTGTACCGGTCGCCCATACCTCCCTACCGATCTTCTAGAGAGAGAGTATTGCGCGCCACTATCGGGCTGTGAACTGTGGAATAGCTATCAAGATGGCGGCGTTTCATCATGAAGACAGCAGACTCGGTTCGGTGATAAGACCGGCAGGCAGACATGAATGCCTGACACGAGAATGGAGAATTCAGCAGATGAATGAGAGGTACCCGCGGCGCCTTCGCCTCCTGTCAATCGTAGTAGTGAATCTCGCTCTGCTCGCGGTCATAGCAGCGTGCAGCTGCGGCGGGTCCAGCACCGGCGCCGGACCAACACCTACGCCTTCCATAAAGATTTCGATCTGTGCGGTGGATCCCTTGCAGGATGCAGACTTTCCGGCAGCCGCCTGCGGCAGCGGCACCTACGCCGCGGTCAGTAGCGATGCGGATATCGACATTACCGCGGTAAACCCGAGCGGACATCCGTTGTCGCACGAGCCTCTTACCATTCACCGCTCTGGCGCCAATAGCGGCACCGCGTCCATTACCACCGACGCCAACGGGAAAGCATCCTACCTATACCAGGGCAGCCACCTCGGTACCGACTCCGTGACCGCATCGGTTTCTGGGGCAAGCGCCAAAGCCGTCGGCGTAGTGATCAACTGGATTCGCAAACAGGCGATGACTCGCCCCATCGTCTGGGTTCACGGCATTCACGAGGATGCCACCGATTTCGCGCATGAGATCCACGGCATCCCCGATCCCGATCAGTCGACAGATGGCAGCGAACAGACCTGGACCAGCCTGTTGGGCGCATTGACAACTACCTATAGCCCCAGCGCCATCCAGCCGTTCTGCTACGTGGACGACATTGCCTGGAGCCACTCCCCCAGTGGGTGTCCGACAGATGAGTCGCAATGCCAAACGTGCCAGTTAGAAAGTGAAGGCTCGATACAAGACAATGCAATACAGCTAGCTACGCTGGTGACGGATATGTATGCGGAGTACCATCATTCGGTGACGCTGATGGCGTACAGCATGGGAGGCGCCATCGTCCGAACGCTGCTCGCCGGCTGTCCCACGTCGGTGTCGGATCTAGGGCTCACCCTCTGCCTCGATGCCGCTCACGATGTCGATCATGTCTTTCTATTGAACGCTGCCCAGGAAGGGTCCTGGCTGCTTACCGCCGCGAATATGTCCGGTTTCTCGGAAGCCGATCTCTCCTTCGAGGCCGCCTCGCCTTTTGCGACGGTGCTATCCATGATCCAGAGTGGCCTGTACACTACCGTTCAAAGCAAGCTTGGGCTTGACCTTCATGGACAGGCGATCACCGATTTGACGCCACAGAGCCCCAATGTCCTGGCTCATAATAGCCGGGCTCCGCAAACTGGAGCTGATTTCTACACCTTCTACGGCGACATACGGGTAGGAATACAGGCTAACTTCCTCATCTACAACTTGCCGCCGAAGACGCTGCTACCGGTCGGGGACTTGGTGTTTCTCCCGCAATCCGACCCAGCTACAGCGACGCCGCTCTGGGGAGGCGCGGCTCTGTGTGCTAGCTGTTCGAGTCCATCCGCCGGCCAAGCCTATAGCTCGAGCCCGACGAGCCTGCAGTTTCCGAACGGGCAGTACCATGAATGGGCGCTCACGGACCAGATCACGATTCCCATGACCGATCTAAAGACTATTCTGAATGGCCTCTCGAACTCGCAGGCGGCCCTGCAGAACGTTCTCAATTCTCCAGTGCAGCATCTCAACATCTCGCAACCTGCCAGCCAAGATCCGGGGAGCTCGGTCAAAGTCAAAGACATCACGGGACTAGCGGGTGCGTCGACCACTAACATGTCCACCGAAATTTACCTGATTCTGGTGCAAAGCGACGGTCTCGAGTAGACCCATTGCCGGCTTGGCAAGAAACGGCTGTCAAACGAAAGAGAGAGGGTACCTCATGAGACGTCGATTGCTTCGATCTACTACTAACGCACAGATAGAAACGCCGAATGCGCAGCCCCGTCTTGCAGCTGCCGCACTGGTTGCGACTGCTCTACTCCTCGCGCTGGCAATGACGCAGAGCGGCCGGATCAGTCTCCTTCTCGCGGCTCATAATCAGAGAGCGGAAGATACGCCGGCGCATGCCCATGTATCAGGTACCGGCGGCTCGGCACCGCTGATGGCGCGCGCCCATGCCGTCACGACGCAACCGGTGGGTTACTGGCATGACACACAGGTCGACACCACGTACTCCGCCGGGCTCATCCCTAATTCCGACGGTTTTGCTTCGTACACCTTCGTCCTTCCGACCAGCAGCCAGATCACATCAACGGCTCGATTAGTTCAATTGCCCGATGGCTCGTACGCGGAAGGGACGGGGGTGACCAACTCTAAGGTAGCGGCCGCTATAGCTACCAGCCTGGATGCGGGTTCTGTCCCGGATATACGCCAACAGGGAACACTAGTCTCGGATACGACGGTTCCAATCGGCTACTTTTTCTTCGGGCATATCAGCGCGGATGGTCTGGCCGCCTACGCGACCTTCACCGTAACATGCTCGCGATTTACCTGTCCCGGCAACGTGACTTCGAAAGAGATTACCTATCAGCTCTCGGTCGGATGTACTCCCACGAGCTGCACGGACCTGGCTTCGCAGGCCGCCCCCAGCGTGACCACGTATGACAATGCAGTACTCAAGGCCGACTGGAATACAGTGTGGAAGTCGACCAGCCAGCAAATTACCGCGCAGTATCCTGAGCCCGAGTTTGTCGCCTCCATAACTTCACAAATCCAATCGGTAGGCAGGATCACGTCGATCTCGGCTCCACTCGCCCCGCCGGCTGTGCAGTTCACACCCGAAGGACAAGCCTACTTTTCGGTGGATCAGATGATCACGGTGGAACATAACGGCTCGAGCTCGACCAAGACCGAGACGTCCTACTATCTGCTGGAAAGTGGTGAGTGGCAGTTCTGGTTCAGCGCTTAGGCTTCCCCCAGCTTCCAGCTTTGTCGACTGATATATGCAGGTAGGGCCAGTGATTGCCACGCGTTCCATACAGATGCTATGCTTGAAGGCGGAACCTTGGGAAAAGCCGGCCCCGACCAGAGGAGCTCGGATCAACCCGGTCTGCAAAAACGCAAGGAGACGATGGATGGCTGGGGCCCTGCTCATCTCGGTAAACGGCAAGCAGCATCAAGTTGAGGCTGATCCGGAGACGCCGCTGTTGTATGTGCTTCGTAACGAGCTGGAGCTTAATGGACCGCGCTTCGGCTGTGGACTGGAGCAGTGCGGTGCCTGTCTGGTGCTTCGAGGCGCCGAGCCGGTGAAATCATGCATGCTGCCGGTCTCCGAGGTCTCGGGCTCACAGATCACTACCGTTGAAGGTTTGGGTACGCCCGAAGAGCTGCATCCAGTACAACAGGCATTTATCGAGGAACAGGCGGCGCAGTGCGGGTACTGCAGTAGCGGCATGATCGTTGCCGTCGCGGCCTTGCTCTGGAAGCATCCCCACCCCAGCGACGGACAGATCGCCGAAGCGCTGGATATACAGCTCTGCCGTTGTGGCTCGCATACCCGGATTCTCCGGGCGGTAAAGAGAGCCGAACAGCTGATGTGGGGAGACGACAGCCATGACTGAGGAGCAGCGACCAGCCTGGGGGAGAGCAGCCAGCCGCCAACTTGACGACTGGCTGGCTATTCTTCCGGACGGCAGCATACTCGCGTATAGCGGGAAGGTGGAAGTCGGAACCGGAGTTCGTACCGCACTCGCCCAGATTGTGGCGGAGGAGCTGGAAGTTCCACTCGACATGGTCCACATGGTCATGGGTGATACCGAGCGCACGCCGGATGAAGGCTACACCGCGGGAAGCATGACAATACGCACCAGCGGCGGGTTGCTGCGCAACGCGGCCGCCGAGGCCAGGGTCGCACTGCTCGAACGAGCGGTGGTGAGACTGGGAGCTTCCGCAACCCAACAGCTGGACACTCGCGGAGGAGCCATCTGGGTGAGGGAAGCACCATTTCAGCGAGTAACCTTCGGCGAGCTGCAAGGCGGACTGCCTTTTGGGCGACTTATCTCGGAGCCGCCGCTGAAGCCGCGCTCGGAGTATCAGTTGGTAGGGTCCAGTGCACGCCGCTCGGATTTGACCGCTAAGTTCACCGGGGGAGCGAGCTTTGTCCACGATATGCGAATTCCCGGAATGCTCCATGCCCGTGTCATACGGTCAAGAAGCGCGGGGGCGCGGGTGGTCGGGTTGGACAGCGGCTCCGTCTCGGGCGCGCAGGTTGTGCGTCTTGGCAACTTTGTGGCGGTAGTGGCTGAGCGTGAGGAGCAGGCCGTCAAAGCAGCGACTCAACTCCGGGTGGAGTGGGAGGAACCGGCAGATCTTCCGGTCTCTGACGAGCTCTCTACCTGGATGAAAAATCAGCCTACTACCGACCAAGTTGTCAGAGAATCGGGAAGCGTGGATGACTCCTTGGCAACCGCCACCAAGCAAGTGCATACTGTCTACCATCAGCCTTTTCAGGCTCACGCCTCGCTGGGGCCGTCCTGCGCGGTCGCCGCTTACAGCGACGATAAGCTGACGGTGTGGTGCAGCTCGGGAGGTGTGTATCCCTTGCGAGGCGCTCTCTCTGACCTCTTGGCACTGCCGTCCAGCCAGATACACGTTGTTCATATGGAAGGGTCCGGCGCCTACGGGCAGAATGGCTCTGAGGACGTGGCGGCCGACGCGGCGGTTCTCGCGCGAGAAATTGGACGCCCGGTGCGGGTACTGTGGTCGAGAAGTGATGAATTCATAGGTGAGCCCAAGGCCGCCGCTATGCGTATGGAAGCAAGGGCCGGCCTGAACGAAGAGGGCAACATCGTCGCATGGGATTACCAGGTGTGGAGCTCGACTCACGCGGATCGCCCACGACAGGCACTGGGCTTACTTGCCGGCAGAGAGATTCGAGGCGAGGTGCCGCCGCCGTCTGTGTTCTTCTTTGGCGGAGACCGAAACGCAGTGACTACCTATACAGTGCCCGCCCAGCGCGTGACCATGCACTGGCTGGCTCGGCCACCGCTACGCACATCGTCGATGCGGAGCCTAGGTGGTGCCGGAAACACGTTTGCCAATGAGTCTTTTATGGACGAGCTGGCGGCTGCCGCCGAGGCTGATCCACTGGAGTTTCGCCTAAGGCATCTAGATGATCCTCGAGCAGGCACCGTGCTTGCGGCAGCGGCGCAGGCCTCGGAGTGGGGAATGCCGCTGCCTCCGGGAGAGGGCCGGGGGGTGGCCTTCGCCCGCTATGAAAATACCGAGGCCTACGTTGCCATGGTTGCGCACGTTGCCCTAGACCAGGAGAGTGGAGCGTTGCAGCTCCGCCGTATAGTCGTTGCACACGACTGTGGGCTCATCATCAATCCGGATGGCGTTCGCAATCAGATTGAAGGCAATGTAATACAGGCCGCCAGCCGGGCTCTAAAGGAAGAGATTAGCTGGGATGCCAAGGGCCAGACCACTCTGGATTGGGAAAGCTATCCTATCCTGACATTTAGCCAGGTACCGCAGATTGATGTCCTGCTCATCGACCGGCCCGACCAACCATCGGTCGGAGCCGGTGAGCCGGCCACAGTAACGGTTGCGGCGGCTATCGCCAATGCGGTCTATGCCGCAGCCGGCATCAGGCTGCGCCAGATACCATTTACACCGGAGCGCGTGCGCGCCGCCTTTCGGTCTCGCTAACCGTGCCTGCAATGGGCGGACAATGCCGGTATAGTTTCTGCGATGGTTGCTATACTCAGATGGGTCTCTCGCCCGCGTAGCTGGTGCAGGGCGGTATGGTTCCCAAGCGTGGGACGTATTTGTCTGGAATTTTCTGTATGTCGGAACTGGACGCACATACCCCACAAAGCCCTCTAAATATCTGCATGACCCTCTTCGTGGTCGAGTACGGCGACAGCGGAGAAGAACCCGGTTACATCGTCCGATTCTTCTCCGCCGACCGCTGCAGTCGCGCCAGGCTCAGCGGACTGCTGTTCAGTGTGCCCGAAGGAAGGGCCAAACACCTCATGAACAATGTCTGGTGGGTGCACGAGCAGACAATGGAGCTGCTCGTGAAGACTTTCCCAGCGCTCCGGGCGCAGATTGAGCAGCTGGCCGACAGCGACTAGGCACTACCTTCACCCGGTACCGGGTCTTGACGCATACCCGCGTCAAATATTTACCAAACCGGCATTGACATTCCTCCGCCTGCCTGGTATAGTTGTTCGCAAGGTCTCCAGGGCAAGCTCCTTCGCTACGCCGGACCCCGGCAGGTGGCGGTCAGAAAATGTTGGCGAGTGGGAGACAAGGATCCTTTGGACCTTAGAAAGGAAGAGAGCTCAATTGTCCAAGGTCGCCACTCAAGGATTTCCCCCGGGCGGCGTACCTGATGCAACCTCATCCGTTCAGATCACATCGACGCTTTCCGGCTAGCCAAGTGAGGTGGCTGTAACGCTACACCCATGGCTTGGCTATTGACTCCGCGCGCAATGGAGCGCGCACCTAGCCAGCTCCCAGCGTGGATGCCAGCTCGATCTGCCAATGATCGGCCAAAGATCAACCCTGTCCGCTCAGGGCCCGCGGGGCAGAGTAGACACTGCGAAAACCGCATCAGGTCCATCGGCTTCCCACCCAGGAGCTTCGCGAGTAACGTGTAGACAAACGTACACTACTTGAGTCAAGGAGCACTGTCTTGAAGCGACGCATCATTGCCTCGACGTTTGCCGCCACCACGGTAGTGGCCCTCACCCTTTCGATGTCGTTCTTCGCCGGTGTCGCAAGCGCGCACCCGAGTGCACCAACAGTGTCGACCAAGATCTACCGAGGGACACCTCGTATTCACAGTAACGGCACGGCCTCCAGCACTAACTGGTCAGGCTACGCGGTAACCGGCTCCAACGGAGCCTACACTACCGTATCAGGCAGCTGGGTAGAGCCAACGGCAAGCTGCACGAGCCGGAGCAGTGCCTATTCGTCATTCTGGGTGGGCCTGGATGGCTACAACTCCGACAGCGTCGAGCAGCTGGGAACTGACTCCGATTGCTCGGGCCGGACGCCAACCTACTACGGCTGGTATGAGATGTACCCCAACCCTTCCGTTGAGCTGAGCACCTCGACGTATCGGGTCTCGCCCGGCGACACCCTGACGGCATCGGTAACCTATAATGGGAACAGCACCTATACGCTGTCTATGTCGTCGTCACGCGGCTGGCATTTCTCCACCACTCAGAGCGGCAGCTTCGACAACTCCTCTGCCGAATGGATCGCGGAAGCCCCCTCCTCCTGCGGCGTTACCTGCCGGGTACTGCCGCTCGCCAATTTCGGTACCATGAACTTCTCCAGCAGCACCGCCAACGGCGAAGCGATCGGCAGTTACGGCAGCTCTATCTGGGAAGAGATCACCATGGCGACCAGCGGCGGCACAGTGAAAGCCCAACCCTCAGCCCTCAACGGCAGCGGCAACGGCTTTAGCGACACGTGGCACCATAGCTGATTTCGCTTGAGCGGCGAGCGCAACGTTGCTCGCCGTTCTTCTCCCGTCATTACACGAGAGGGCTCCCCTCCGTACCTGTACTTTCGTAGGTAGTGTCCGCTGTACATTCGTTGGTGGCGCTTCCACTCCTCATTCTGGTATGGTGACTGTACCGGCGGCCAGATGGGTAGATGGGTAGAAGCGAGCGGCGTAGTATGGCGGACATTTCGAAGCGAATGCGGATTTCGGCGCAGCGTAACTTCGGTGTCTATACCAGCTTTAGCCGCGACGTCTATCTGCTGCTGCTCTTCACCCTCGGCAAGGGCTTCCAGCTGAGTATCGGCGCATTGACGCTTAACCTGTATGTGCATAGTCTTGGGTATCCCTTACAGTTCGTCGGCCTTTTCGCGGCGACTTCGGCACTCGGCTCGCTTGTCGCCGCGGTACCGGTGGGACTACTGGCGGACCGGATGGGACGCAAGCCGCTGCTGCTGATCAGTGGCTTCGCTACGCCATTCACTTTGGTTATGACGGCGCTTACGACCTCTCCTCTACTACTGCTCTCCTCAGGCGTATTGAATGGTCTACTGGCCTCAGCCTACTGGGTAACCAATCTCCCCCTACTGGTCGAAAGCACTACTGAATCACAGCGGGTTGGAGTCATGGCACTCAACAATTTTCTGCTGCTGGGCGTGGGCGCGCTCGGAGCATTGATTGGAGGCGGAGTTCCCGAGATAGTGGGCCTCGTCCTGCATCAATCACCACAGGATGTCGTGCCCCTCCGTTTCGGCGTACTGGCAGCGGCGGCGATCGTCTTTCTTCCAGCAATACCACTGGTGAGCATACGGGTCCCTCGGTCACGTCTGGTCGACACCGCCGGAGTCCCCTCGACCAAACAGACGTCTAGAGAGACGACGTCCGGATTGCCGTCTCTTTTCGCCAAGTTACTTCTCCCCGATATCCTGTTTACCACCGGCGAGGGTGCGGTGGTAGGACTACTCTCGCTTTTTTTCGTCTTGCGCTTCGCGCTGGCTCCGGGGCCACTGGGGGCAATCTTTACCCTGGCGGGGCTGGTTGGTGGAGCCACGTCCCTGGCGGCGCCACGTGTCGCTACGCGCTTGGGCCAGCTACGCATGGCAACGCTCATGCAGTTCTTGAGCGTCCCTGTGCTTCTCCTAATCGGGTTCTCCCCGTTTCTGCTGCTTGCTGTAGCCGGTGAATTGGTGCGCCAGATGTTACGCGGACTTTTTGAGCCAGTCTACGCAACTTTTGCCCTGGGGCGCGTCAGCGACCGTTATCGTGGTACATTGAGCGGATTTTATGGTCTAACCTGGAGCGTAGGATACAGTATCGGGCCGATCACAGGCGGCTGGCTGCAACAGCATGTGGGCCTCTCCAGCTCATTTGTTGTCGGCGCTGCCTGTGTCGGTCTCTCGGGCATGTTGCTGCGCATCTTCTTTCCCGTCGACAGCCGCAGTCTTCCCAACCAGGCGGCAAGCTGATCTTCTCGCCTGCTTCGTCTATTCCTAGTGCTTTCCGGATGGTTTCGCCGAGCGAGGGGCGTTTCCTGACGAGGAGCGACCGGAGGGTCGTCGACTTTCTGCGCCTGATTCTTCCTGGGAGCGGGCTCGAAATTGTAGGCGAATACTGGTTCCCTCGAAGCCGAACATGTCACGCAAACGGTTCTCCAGATAGCGCTGATAGCCGAAGTGTGCGAGCTCCGGATCGTTGACGAAGAAGACGAACGTCGGTGGATTCACGTCGGCCTGGGTCGCATAGTAGAGCCTGAGCTGGCGCCCCTGAATGGATGACGGATGATGGCGATTCACCGCCTCTCGCACCACCTCGTTGAGCTGCGCGGTAGATATACGAATGTGTCGCGTCTGGTATATGCGCAGCGCCTGATCCATGATGGAGCCGACATGGTAGTGAGTTTTAGCTGAGGCAAAGATGACCGGGGCATAGGGGAGAAACTTGAGCTCGGAGTGCACGTGCTCCACGTATTGCTTGGCGTCTAGCATCTCCTGGTCTACTGGCCGCGCCGCGGTTTCCCAGGGCAACTGAACTTCGCTTGAGAGTTGATCAAACATCTCTGCGGCGGCGGCCGCCGCCGCTTCCGCCGCCGCTTCCGCGGCGCGACGGCGCTCTCGCACCAGGTCCCATTTATTGATAACCAAGATGATGCCCTTGGCGGCGTCATGTACATAGCCGGCGATGTGAGCGTCCTGCGCGGTAATGCCTTCCACCCCATCTATCATGAGCACGGCCACATCACTTCGGTCGATAGCCCGCTCCGCCCGGAGCACACTGTATTTCTCGACCCCCGGACCGATCCGGCCGCGGCGGCGTATGCCGGCGGTATCAATCAATACCAAGTGCTGGCCGCCATGTTCCACCTCGGTGTCGATAGTATCGCGTGTGGTACCGGGAATGTCGCTGACGATTACCCGGTCTTGCCCGTATATGGCATTGACCAGCGACGACTTTCCGGTATTGGGTCGCCCAACAATGGCGACACGAAGCAGGCCAAGATCGGGCTCTTCCTCTTCCTCTCCGTCTGCGGGAGGTAACGCATCGGTGATGGCATCGAGTAAATCGCCGGTACCGGTTCCCGAGATGGAAGAAACGGTGATTGGCTCGCCCAGTCCAAGCGAAAAGAACTCTACCGCTTCCTGGCGCAGCTTTTGATTATCCGCTTTGTTGGCACCCAGGACGATCGGTTTCCGGGACCGGCGCAGTAAATCGGCCACGTCGGCATCGGCGGCGGTAATGCCGCTCGGTACATCGACCAGCAGGACAATGACGTCGCACTCGTCAATGGCCAGCTGCGCCTGCGCCCGTATCTCTTTGCTGAAGTCGCCGCCGCCGTCCAGCTCCAGGCCTCCAGTATCTATCATAGTAAAGATACGGCCGTTCCACTCGGCATCGGCATAGATCCGATCACGAGTAGTGCCCGGCAGATCTTCGACGATGGCGACCCGCTGGCCCGCCAGCTTATTAAATAGGGTAGACTTGCCGACGTTTGGACGGCCCACAATGGCAACTAGGGGTTTCAAAGCTCAGCTCACACTTCACATTGGTAGGATTTTATCCAGGCAATTTTATCCAGGCGTACGACCCAGGAACCCGTATTGTACCACTTCTGTTCCCAATTGAGGTGTGTTGCCGCGGGACATTCACTCTAAGGACCAGAAACGACAGCCACTAAAGCCTGCATGCATGCTATAGTATGAAGCGGGATGCGGCATCGCATATCGCATCACGGTGGTCGGTGATATGACCGGATTGGCACGTCTGCGAGGGTTCAAATCAATGGAAGAGGCGGAGAAGCTTCTTACACGTCTTCTGCTGCAAGAGGAAATTCTGCTGTTCACGACATTCACAAACGATGTCGCCTGCGATATCGGCATGAGACTGATAGAAACAGCCCGGCGCGAGGGGAAGTCAGTCACGGTGGATGTGTCGCGCAACGGTCAGCAATTGTTCCATTACGCGATGCCGGGCACCTCGGCCGACAATGACGCTTGGATACAGCGCAAGAACCGAGTGGTCAACCGGTTCGGCCACAGCTCGTTTTACATGGGCCGAAGATACGCCGGGCAGAACACGAGCATCCAGGAGAGCGCGCTTCTCGATCCGACGAAATACGCCCCACATGGTGGCGCATTCCCAGCGATTGTCAGCGGCGTGGGCCCCGTCGGCGTAATTACTGTCTCTGGCCTGCCCCAGGAAGAAGACCATGACCTGGTGACACGGGTGATAGCGGAATACCTGGGTGTCACTCTGCCATCCTAGCGGAACTACAGGAGTATTCTATGGACTTTACACCCAGGCGAGAAGATAAATTCACCTTCGGCCTGTGGACAGTGGGCAATATTGGGCGGGACCCATTCGGCGAGCCGGTGCGATCACCGCTCTCCGCCGTGGAGATCGTCCATCTGCTGGCCGACGTGGGCGCGTACGGGGTCAACCTCCACGATAACGATCTGGTGCCGTTGAACGCCAGCGCCACCGAACGAGAAAAACTCGTGCGCGACTTCAAACAGGCGCTGGCCGACACTGGATTGGTCGTGCCGATGGCCACCACCAACCTGTTTGCCCACCCAGTTTTTCGTGATGGCGCTTTCACCTCGTCGGACGCCGCTGTGAGAGCCTTTGCCTTGCAGAAGACGATGCGCGCTATCGACCTGGGTGCTGAGCTTGGCGCACGAATATACGTCTTCTGGGGCGGACGCGAGGGGACGGAGACCGATGCGTACCGTGATCCGCGCGACGCGCTGAAGTATTTCCGCGATGCGATCAACTTCTTGTGCGAGTACGCGAATGATCAGGGTTATGACATGCGCTTCGCCCTGGAACCCAAGCCCAACGAGCCGCGCGGCGACATGTATCTGCCTACAGTCGGCCATGCTCTGCACTTCATCTCTACGCTGGCTCATCCCGAAATGATCGGTGTGAACCCGGAATTCGCACATGAAACTATGGCGGGGCTGAACTTTGTTCACGCAATTGGGCAGGCCATTGAAGCGGGCAAGCTGTTCCATATCGACCTGAACGACCAGGTGATGGGCAGATATGACCAGGACTTCCGCTTCGCCTCCGAGAACCCCAAGCGAGCCTTCTTCGTGGTCAAGCTGCTGGAGGAGAGCGGCTACGATGGTCCGCGGCACTTCGACGCGCACGCGTACCGGACAGAGGATCTTCAAGGTGTACGAGCCTTCGCTTCCGGCTGCATGCGCACCTACCTGATCTTGAAAGAAAAGGTGGCCCGGTTCCAGGCAGACGGCGACATCCAGGGAATTATCAACGCATTGAAGCAACAGGACAGCGAATACGGCGATCCAGCAGGAAACATGGGCTACAGCCGCGCAGGAGCGGAGAGTCTCAAGTCGCATTTCTTTGACGTGGATGCGCTGGCGAATCGAGGCCGAAGGTACGAGGAACTGGACCAGCTCGTAATGGAATTGTTGCTCGGCGCCCGGTAGCACACACGTACAAGCAGGTGCGGGGCATGGCAGAGCAAGGCCCATAGAACCAGTCGAGCGCTACCGGGTCGGTAGCGCTCGGCGATACTAGTGCTGGGTGGGTGAGCAGATCCTGCAGCACTGCGCCTTTCATACGAGCTCGACATATGCGGCTGTAGAATTAGATGCGACCCAGGAATGGATAGTGAAATGGCTTGCCCTCGAATGCCTGTATGGCCCCCATTATCGCCAGTACGATGCTACCGATGCTGAGACCCACCGCACCAATCCAGAACAGGAAAATAAACAGAATGCCGACGATGCCGCCGACTCCCGCAATCGGCAGCAGCGGCAAAGGCGATCCTCCGCTAGAGGTAGCAACTCCGGCAATGCCGAGCGCTCCCGCCGCCAGCGTCAAGACCACGCCCAGCAGCGCCACCAGAACAAAAAAAGCCAGGAAGGCCAGTGGAGCTAGGATGTGGAACCATAAAGCCTGCTTGGCCTGGCGCGACGCGTAAGGCAAGCTATCCTTGAGGGTTAGCCAGAGTACCAGAGGCAGGACGATCGGTAGGAAGAAGATGCTCAGATGAGCGATACCGGCGATAACCTTTTCACTGCCGGGATCGGAGAAGAAGCCCTGCACTGACCCGCCGAGGCGCGCACCCAGGTCGGGATTGGGCGGCAAGGTCGTCCGCAGGTCGGGACGGACCGCGTAGAGCGCCTCCAGAACTCGCCAGGAATCTGTATAGTTTGTGGGAATAAGTGTAAGGCCCTTACCGCTTCGCAACCCAAGGTAAACGGCAGCCCCGGAGAATGTGCCGGGAGCTGCGGAAATGGTTGGATTGGCGATCAGTGTGGCACTCACGAGATCTATGACTGGATAGGAGTCTTGACCAACCTCGATGCGATCAGGCCGGACGGAAAGTAGTCCGCCACTGCTCAACCAACAACTGTATACTGGTACTGCCGAGGCTCCAGGGTATGCATTACTCATAAGCGCCCCTTCACGGTAGATCAGAATGCAAGCCGACTGCCCAACAATTGGAGACTGCTTGCCCTCGGTGCAGCTGCACCGCTAGTATGGTTGGCATATGTTAAATTGCGACGGTGTTCAGGTAATGTCAAGGTTAAGCCCGAAGTGATATGAAACTAGAAAAACAACGAGCGTCACCCTCGGACTCGATAGAGTACCTCTCCGGCATCGGGGACCACCAAGACACCTTCGTGCTCGCGACCCCGCCAATTTGTCGGATCGATCTCACGATAATCCATGTACCCGAGGTTTACACTCTCGCATCGCTGCCTTGGGATTGCCGTCGCCAGAGTCACTCGAATGCGTGGCGACTCGACCCCCGTCGTAGCGTCGTATGACCCGGCACCCTTTACATGCGTGCTGTGTGCCAGCACACTGCCTGGCACATTCTGAAACTGGTCCCACTGCTTCAGGAAGTAGTCGCGCACATGATAACCAACTCGCTCAATTTGTGGTCCATGTGAATAGGAGATATCCGCCAGGTGCGGTGCATAAATAATGATCTCACCGCCATCTGCAACAACCGGCTCAGTCTTGTACATAGCTTTCGCTGCGGTCCACAGGTCGTCATAACGCGCTGCAGGCATTGAGAGCACGCGCTCGAAGACGTGTGGCACCACGACGATGTTGAGCTGCGCCGAGAGAGAAGCGGCAGCGTTGAACGCGTCAATAAACTCACCAACATAGAGGCCATGTAAGTCGGCCCCCTTAAGCACAAAGGCAATGCTGGTAATCGATTGTGGCACAAACTCTGCCGCTCGATGGATTACTCGGCGCACTGGCGTATCCCTAATCCCTATCGTTTCCATACTGGTAACCAGGGCACCAAGCCAATGCGTGAAGTCAATTATCTCTGGCCCAGCAATCCCTGGAAAGAGATACTTTGCCCCGCCTGAGAAGCCCGCTACTTCGTGCGGGAACACCGGACCACACAGCAAGAGGTGATCATAGTCGAATATCAGGCGGTTGAGGGTAACAGGCACCTCGCTCACCAATAGCCCATTAGTGAGCTCTGCTGCTTCCTCCGGTAGGATGGTCCCTATCCTTGCTAATGCCTCTGGCTTATTCCATTGATGATTGAAAATGCGCGGACCCGGAAAGCGTTCGGCTTGCTCCGACGGGGTCAACCCTACCAATTTCGCAATCTGGTCTTCCGACATCGGTGGATGGGTCCCAAGCGCGATAAGGAAATCCAGACGGTCCACATCGTGCCCTAACTGCTCGTTCAGCAGGCGAAAAAGCAGTGGAATCGGTGCGGTACGTGTCCCATCAGGTATGATCGCCAGGACCCGTCGCCCTGTGAGTGACAGCTTTTGAAACGCCTCCGCCAGTATGACTTCCATATCTGTAGGTGTTAGTACAGACGACATAGCCCCCCGGCCAGCAAGCATACTACCCTCCTACCGGTCATGACGTGGAGTGATCGGTCGCCCTATCGCATGCGCTCGCAGATTCACACGCCGCCGAATGCCGAAAAACCGCCATCGACCGGAACCACGATCCCAGTGACAAATGCCGAAGCCGGACTGATAAGCCAGACCAGTGCTCCGAGGAGATCCTCAGGATTGCCCATTCGCCGCATCGGGGTATGCTGCAGGATTCGCTCCGCTCGGGGAGTCGGCCTGCCGCTCTCTGCGTCCTCCAACAGGTAACGATTCTGCTCGGTGAGGAAGAATCCTGGCGCTAGGGCATTCACGCGAATCTGCGGGCTGTACTCTTCCGCTATGTGAGTAGCCAACCATTGGGTGAAGTTGACGACGGCGGCTTTGGCTGCGCTGTAGGCCGGAATTCCGGTCAACGGACGAATCGCGCTCATGGACGCGATGTTGACGATACAGCCATGCCCTCTACTAACCATGTTTTGGCCAAATACCTGGCAGCATTGCACGGTCCCCGCGAAGTTGACGTTCATGACGTTGCCTATGGCTTCCCACTCCAAGTCAAAGAACGTTCTGGTCTTCGAGGTCGTTGCTGGTGCCTGATTTCCTCCGGCGGCATTAATCAGTATGTCGACAGATCCCCAGTGCTCGGCAATATGCTCGGCTGCGCGCTCCAGGTCCTTGCGATCGAGTACATCAGCCGCCACACCAATCGCGTCGCCTCCCAACTCCTGGATCACGCGTGCCCTTTCCGACGATTTCTCAGCATGTCTGCTCACAATCACGACACGAGCGCCCATTTGGGCGAGATAACTGGCCATTGCTCCACCAAGCACGCCGGTGCCGCCCGTCACAACCACTACTCGCCCGTGTATGTCAAAGAGGGATTCTAGCTTCAGCATGCTACTATCCATTCGCATTACTGCGGGGGAGTCTTATCATCACGCACCCACACATGGGCCGGATCGTCGCTCCATCCTCCATAGACTCGTTTGGTGCCACAAAGTGCCCAGACGTAGCGTAGCTCATACCCAGGAGCGGCAACTACGGTATGGTAGCCCCGTGGAATAATCAGCATATCGCCATCTTCGACGACGACAGCTTCGTTAAGCGCATCCGCTGTCTCACGACGTTCATAGATACTGCTAAGCCCAAAGCCGCCGCGAGGTCGAACGAGGAAAAAATAGACCTCTTCGTAGACTCCCTCGGGCGGGCTGTCAGTATCGTGTTTATGAGGAGGAAACGAAGACCAGTTCCCCGGCGGGTTAATCGTCTCACCTACCATCAGGCGTTGCGTCCCGGACGCGGCCGCCGTGCCTGGCCAAACATGCCGCTCCCAATTATCTCTACCGACATGGCGCACCGGCGCATCCTCTGGTTTCACAATGGTCACGGGTTCGCCTGCGGTGGCATCGGCTGAGACAACAAACAGGTCTGCCATGGTCGCAGTACTCGATATCTGGTAGTGAACATTTGGAGGTAAACAGATAAGAGTGGGGCCACCATAGGGCGTGGTGTGGTTCCCTAAAGACGGATAACTTCTTCCCTCCGCCACCAAGGTCACGCTACCGTCCAGAATATCGATAACACACTCCTGGTTGCCGGTAAATCCTTCATACGGATGGTCTTCCGCTACGCCAAGGCGACCACATGAAACCCACCGCAGCAGGCCATCCTCGGGCGTTGCAAGCCTCTGATAGCCTTCTTGTCTTCCTCGGCCTTTTACTAACACTGATGACACCATAAACTCCCCGGGCTGGACACCGCTCCCGTTCAGGGGAGCCCGGTATCTGACAGTTCACCGTTGTTCGGTTTAGAAATAAAGTTGAGAACCAGAGAATGACGATAAGGCCAGTGTACTACATTTGCCTATTGATCAGTTACTGACCAAATATCGTGAAACCCTGGGGGTCGTAGAACCTCTGTGCTACGGCCCAGGTGAATGGCATCAGTGCTGCGTCTCTG
>CAWENW010000027.1:0-98430 GCA_963810535.1 uncultured Chloroflexia bacterium | reverse complement strand
GGGCAGCCCTGGAGCTACTGAATTGGTGAGCATTGGGAGAAATATGCTATTTCCAAGCGCGGTATCTTAGCGCGCCTGATGCAATGTGGCTTCAATTCAGGAGAATTGATGGCAACGAGGGCCGAGAAAGCAAGCGAGTGTCCGGAAATTTTTGTTATTGTCCGGAAATTCATGTTAAGAGTGTCCGGAAATTCGCGTTATCTACCACATTTGTTGGTGGTCGGGGTGGCCGGATTCGAACCGGCGACCTCATGGTCCCAAACCATGCGCGCTGACCAACTGCGCTACACCCCGCGAGGCCGCATGTAGTATAGACACAGCTTCGTCAGGCCGTCAAGGAACAGGCGAGCCGGTATAATTCAGGATTGCGCGTCAAAGCGGGTATGGTACACTGGATTGCAGGTAACCATGCAGCCATGCGTGTGGAGTCAAGTAGCGCAAGTGGGGACCGCGTTATGCTAAAGAGAGCGGTGTTCATTGTAACGACCAGTAGCCGTTTGGCTGTAGGACTCATCATCTTTGTCTCCGCCAGCATAGTCTGCCGAATCCACCTTCACGGACTGGAAAACGCTCGCCGCAATCGCGTGGCGTATATGGCGATCTCCCACAAGCGCGACCTCGACGCTTTTGGGCCGGTACTGCCGGTACTATGGGCCCGCGGATGGAGGGCGGTCGTACGAGATGTGCGATTCGCCATGCGCGGCGATGCGTTTACCCGAGCTTTCCTCTCACGCATGGTCCTCCATCCTCGCTGGCTCTCCTGGCTGCTTCGCCCGCTCTCGGTCGGCGTATTACTGCGCGGCATCGGCCTGTATCCACTATACGATCTCCGCCATCGGCCGGCCGAGATATGGGTGCGCGAGCACCTGGAGAACGAAGGAGATGGCCTGGTTCACCTGACTCTCAGCGCCGAGTTTATCAAGTATCTTGCGGCCGCCAGCGAAGTTGATTTGCTGGAAATGCGGCAACAGACACTCTCAAGCCTGCTGAGTTGGCGATACCATACGCCGATGCAGATCAACTGGGGATCGGAGATCTTCATCGGCGCTGCCCGGCGCCATGCCGAGCAGCGAGTAATCGTACGAGCGCGTCGCGAGCTAGACGATGTGGCGTTGTGGCTCCATAATGGAGGATCACTCTACGGCTCTCCCGAGGGAAAACTCAGCGCCGACGGTAAGGTGAGCCGGATCAGTTCGGGATTTCACCGAGTGCTGCGTGGCGCTCCAGATGACACTGCTCTGATTCCCATCGCCATCATGTACGACTTCATGACCACAAATCGCCTGCATATGTTCGTAGAAGTCTTGCCGGATATACCAGATGCCATGTCTCTGACTCGGGCGTCGCTCGACCACGCGTTGCAAACCGCCTGGCTTCAAGGGATGCGCTTTACCTGCACCCAGCTTGCCTCCGGCTTTCTGGTCAAGACTGCCGGCACCCAACCGGCTGCGTTTACTATGGACGAGCTGGTAGAGGCGGTAGTCGGACAGGCCACCGAACTCGCCGCCGGTGGGCGGCTGGTAGACGGGCGACTTCTACAACCAAGGAGCGCACGAAAACTGGTCGCCAGCTATCTGCGATTCGCCGAGCGACGAAATTTGATCGTCCCCAGCGGTCGAGCGAGCTGGACGGTGAAGTACCAGGCGGAGGTCATCGACGTACGCCCCGGAGAAGTAGGGTACCCGTTCGCTCCGTTGACCTATGCCTGGAACGAGTTGCAGGAGATGCTGGCCGCCGGTCGCGACGTAGAGGCCCGGGAAACCGGTAATGAAATCGCCGGGTGAGATGTGAAAAAGACGGATAAGACACTGCATGGTTGCAGCACTCGCGAGCATCTCTATCTGCGGTCAAACTGCCGGGCCAGCGCGGCTAGACCTATGTGGACCATGGTTGGGCGCCCATGGCAACAGCTCTGCCGAGCATCGGCACTCTCTAGTTGCCGAATCAGCTCGCGCTGCTCGCTGGATGTTAGTGTTTGTCCGGCTTTAATGGCCGCTTTGCACGCCACGTTGGCTAGGGCATGCTCCTCCCAGGTCTCACCATGGCTGGCAGCCTCCTGATCTCCTCCCGCCAGGCGCAGCAGCAGCTCGCGTATAGCATCAGGACCAGATACCTCCGCCAGCACGCCCGGCAGCGCCCGAACCAGAACAGTAGAGTCGCCAAACTCTTCGAGGTCAAACCCGATTGATCGCAGATGTGATAGATGATCCAGCACTCCCTCCAGCTCACCGGCCGAAAGCTCGACTGCCAGCGGCTGAAGCAGCAGCTGAGACGAGACCTCCCGGCCCCGCCAGCTGGCTATCATGCGTTCCAGTAGGATGCGCTCGTGAGCGGCGTGTTGATCGACCAGGTAAATGCCGTCTGGCCCTTCAGTCACGATATAACTCTCGCTAATCTGCCCCAGCACCCGCAGTACGGGAAGCTGCTCTCCACTGGTCCAGCTCTCCGGCCCGGGTGACGGCGATACCGATGCTGCGGTCCCGGTGTCAATGCCCACGCCAGTACCGCTAAATCCATTCACGGCGGAGTCCAACGAAAGCTGCCATGTGCTGGGGTCCGAGGAGGGGACATCGAAGGCCTCTAGCGCTACTTCCGGAGGTGCGGCAGTGGACAGTATCGCGGAGCGCACCGATCGCTGCACCATCGAGTAGACCAGACGCTCACGCAAGAACCTTACCTCCGTCTTAGCGGGATGTATATTTACATCCAGCTCAGTTGGATCGACGGAGATGTTGACCACGGCAATTGGATGCCGGCCCTGCAACAGCAGCGAATGATACGCCTCCTCGATGGCATATGTCAGAGTTCGGCTGGCTACCCAGCGCCCGTTAACGAAGATCGAGATCCAATTTCGGGTGGATCGATAGCAGGAGGGTCGGCTGACATAGCCCCACACTTGTGGAGGAATGGTGGAGCCTTCCGCGGCGGACGGCGAAAGAGGCACCATGTCGTCAGCTACAGGTAACCCGTAGACCGCGATCAAAGCGCTCTGGAGAGTACCGTCCCCCGGAGTCGAGAGTACCTGGCGCGCCTCGCTCTCTACGCTGAAGTGGACCTCCGGGAATGCCAGCGCGTAGTGCTCTATGACCTGGACCGCTCGTCCTGTCTCCGCGCCCCGGCTCTTCTGGAATTTCAGCCGCGCGGGTACCGAGGCGAAGAGATTGCGAACTGTCACCGAGGTGCCTTCTACCATCGCGGCGATCGCCGCCTGGCTGATTTCTCCGTTACGCATGCCGATCTCTGCGCCATGGTCGCTGCCATGCTGCCGGCTGCGAATGTACAGCTCGGCCACCGAGCCGATACTGTAGAGAGCTTCACCACGGAAGCCGAGTGAGCGAGTATGCTCGAGATCGGTGAGCTTCGCGATTTTGCTGGTGGCGTGACGGGCAACGGCCAGCGGCAACTCCGCGGCCGGGATACCGGCACCATCGTCGGTCACTCGGATCAGCGCCAGCCCGCCGTTCTCAATCTCCACTCGAATGCGGCGAGCGCCGGCGTCCAGAGCATTCTCCACCAGCTCTTTTACAACCGACGCCGGCCTCTCAACTACCTCGCCAGCGGCAATCTTGGCGGCGACATCCGGCGCCAGCGTTTGAATGGGCATATTCGGCTCCAGCCTACTGTGTTACGCGACGATGATCTCTCTTCCAGCGGGCCGAGGACTCTGCCACCCGCCTCTGGTGTACTATTGTAGCCCATCGGCCCCCGTCTGTCCCTCGGTGCGGCGTGTGTAGCGACGCGGTATACTACCCAAAAATCCCTCACGACGAGGTAGCTGAACGCGCGGCTCGGATCTATAGGGTCTGGCAGTGAGCTGGAACGCCTCGGCCGATGCGATTTTGGCACATAAGGAGCTGGCAAACATGACAACCGCATCCGCACTTCCCAAACGTAGCGACGTCGCCTCCCAGGACACCTGGGACCTTGACTCGATTTTCCCCACGTTGGGGGATTGGGAAACCGCATTTAAGCAGGTCAATGATAGTCTACCGCAGCTCGCCGCGTTCGCCGGTAAGCTCGGTGATTCTGGCGAAACACTCTGGGAGTCCTTCGTGACACGCGACCGGGTATTCGAACTCCTGAGCAAGCTATATGCGTACGCCCACATGAGGCTGGACGAGGATACCACCAACGCCACGTATCAGGCGTTGAATGACCGGGTTACCATGCTCTTTACCCAGGCAAGTACCGAGACTGCCTATGTGACGCCTGAGTTGTTGTCGATTCCGGAGGAGAAGCTCGCGGCCTTTGTCGCGGCGGTACCTGGCCTGAGTGTGTACCGGCATGCCCTGGATGATATCAACCGCCAGCGAGCGCATGTTCTGCCGGTGGAGCAGGAGGAGCTTCTGGCCGCGTCGTCAGAGGCTACCGACTCCGCCAGCCGAGCCTTTGAAATGCTGAACTACGCCGATATGAAGCTACCTCTGGTCCACGACGAGAATGGGGCCGAGGTGGCTCTGACTCAGGGAAACTATGTATCAAAGTTTCTAGAGAACCACAACCGTGAGGTACGGCGCGAGTCGTTTCAAGCAATGCTGGGCACGTACCAGAATTACAGCAATACTCTGGCGGCGACCTTATCTGGCCAGGTAAAGCGGGATATCTTCTATGCGCGGGCGCGGCACTACGCCTCGGCGCTGGAGGCGGCACTCGATCCCAACAATATCCCCGTCAGTGTCTATGACAGCCTGGTGTCGACAGTCGACGCCAACCTCCCGAAGCTGCACTCCTATCTCGGTTTGCGCAAGCGCCTGCTGGGCCTGGATCAGTTGCACATGTATGATCTATATGTGCCGATGGTGCCTGAGGTCGAGTATAAGGTGAGCTTCGACGAGGCCAAAGAGCGTGTTGCCCAGGCCCTCCTGCCTCTTGGAAGCGACTACGTGGAGTCGTTGCGGAACGGATTCGCCTCTCGCTGGATAGATGTCTATGAGAATCAAGGAAAGCGCTTCGGCGCCTACAGCTCAGGCACCTATGGAACCGCACCCTTTGTCCTGCTCAATTATCAGGAGAGCATGGACAGCATGTTTACCCTGGCGCACGAGATGGGTCACTCGATGCACTCGTACAATACCTGGCGGAGCCAGCCCTTTGTGTATGGGAACTACACCTTGTTCGTAGCGGAGGTCGCCTCGACGCTCAACGAAGCGTTGCTGACGCATTATCTGCTGAGCCAAGCCCAGGACCGAAACCTCAAGATGTATATCCTCAATCACGCGCTGGAAACCTATCGGGGGACGCTGTATCGCCAGACGCTCTTTGCCGAGTTCGAGCGTGACATCCATGCGCGAGTTGAGGCCGGAGAGGCGCTGACGGCTGAGTGGCTCAGCAGTTCGTATAAGACCTTGAACGACAAATACTACGGCGCCGAAGTGGAGGTCGACGAGCAAATCCAGATCGAATGGGCTCGTATTCCGCACTTCTACTATAATTTCTACGTATACCAGTATGCGACAGGTATTTCGGCTTCGGCGACACTCGCCCGGCAGATACTGGCAGAGGGAGAGCCAGCGGTCAGACGCTACCGGCGCTTCCTGGAATCGGGGTCTTCGGATTACAGCATCAGCTTGCTGCGAGATGCCGGCGTCGATCTCTCGACTCCGGAGCCGATCCAGCAAGCGCTTGACACGTTTGCCGGGTACCTTGACCAGCTGAAGAACTTGCAATAGCTAAGAACATGTCGAGCGTTAATTCTTGATGAAGTATGCATCGTTGCTTGGACGGCTACCTGCTTTGGGTAGCCATGATTCCAGCCCAACTATTATTCGATTGTCGCTCTCGATCGTCGTCATCGGCATCGCGGTCTTTGGCGGGCGGTGGCTGGCTGCGCTTGCACGGAGCGCACCAGCCTACCCTAGACGCGTTGGCCATCTGGATCTCACCGGAAAGACCAGTGCCAGAGGTGCGGCTGGGACTACGTACAGCGCCGGCCGTTGGCTTGGCAGGCTCATCATGCTCTCGGTCGGTCTCGTTGCTATGGTGATAATCCTGCTGATCTGGTTCTATAACCGGCCGCTGACGACGCTCGTTCCCAGCAGAACCTTAGAAGCGTTCCTTGGGGCGCTGGCACTCAACATCATATGGTCCCTGCTGGTTTTCGCCTGTATGCTGGGATTCGGCAGGCTGTTCCAGAGGATGATTGAAGATCAGCTCATCCATGCGCACGTAAGTCGCAACGTGGTCTTGCTGGCGGGCCGAAGCGTCTACATCGTCTCTTTAGTGGTAGGCGTTTTGATCATATTAGGGCTGTGGGGAACAAGTGTTGTAGTACCGGTTGCGGTAGGCGGCGCACTCACGGTGGCGCTCACGCTGGCGTTGCAGGATGTGCTCCGCAATCTGGTCTCAGGGGTCTACCTGTTGATGGAGCATCCATTCGTCATTGGTGACCGGATCATGCTGGTGCCCTATACCGGTCGGGTGGAGGACATTCAGATTCGTTACACCGCGTTACGTACCGAAGACAACCAGCGAGTGCTGATACCCAACTCGATGCTGTTTACCGGGGCGGTTGTAAACTTGAGCGCCTATGACGCCAGTCGCGGGTTGTTGTATATTACTGTGCCCGACAAGGGAGGGACGGGTCTAGACGAAACTGAGGAGCAGATCCGAGTGGCTCTTGCCGCAACCCCTGGAATACGCGCCGACCCGCCGCCTCAGATCATGGTCAACGGCACTGCCCAAGGGAAGATGCAGTTACAGGTGGTATTCTGGCTTCCAGGCAGTGACCAAGATACCGCCGCAGCGTTGTATTCACAGGCTATTGTTCGGCTTCGCGGCGAGCTGGAGGGTGTGGATGTGACGCGACCTGCCGCTCAGCCGGGTCCGGTGGCGCCGGTGTAACCTGAGCTTGCGTTGGAAGGGTAGACATCCGGTGGTAGATGACGAAGTAGGCCTGCGGAAAACAGTCCGTTACGGCATCCTGGGCGGCACCTTTGATCCTCCTCACCTCGGGCATTTGGTGTTGGCGCAAGAGGCATATAGCGTGCTCTCGCTCGACAAGGTCTGGTTCGTGCCCGCGGGTCAGCCCCCACATAAGGGGGGGGCAAGCGTGACGCTGGCGAGTCATCGCCGTAAGCTGGTCGAGCTGGCCATCTCTGGGGATGACCGTTTTGGGTTATGTACGGTAGAGCTCCGGCGGTCTGGTCCGTCATATACGGTAGATACCCTGCGCCAGCTTCGAACTGCCTGGGGGCCTGATATCTGGATTTGCCTCATTTTGGGGTGGGATATGGTATCCTATCTCCCAAATTGGCACGACCCAAGCGGTGTTTTGCAGCAGGTGGATCAATTGGCCGCGGCGTACCGGCCCGGCCACCAGGCAAATACCGACGAGCTGGCGGAGCTTTCGCGTATACTGCCGGATTTCGAGCGGAAGGTGAAGGTCTTTCCAGTTCCGCAACTCGATATCGCCGCTACGACCCTGCGCGAACGAGTGGCGGCTGGCCGTCCACTCCGGTACTTGGTTCCGGATGCGGTTCGCCAGTATATTGAGGAACATGGTTTGTACCGAACAGCGCAGTGCGGAGAAGAGGGACAGCGTGCGTGAGCATCCAATCGCCGAGGAAAGACCCTCGACCATGAAGTACGCCGACCTAGGTATGTTTGATCGGGTACGGCTCCGTAAACCACACCCATGTGGAAGCAGTGATTGGCGAGTAATCAGACTTGGGGCCGATATCGGGTTGAAATGCGAGGGCTGTGGACGGCGGGTACTGCTGCCACGCAGCGAGGCTGAGCGACGCATCAAGCAGATCCTCAGCCGCGGCAGCGATGAGTTGCCCGTAGTGAGCGACGCCAACGATGGCTAAGCTAACACAAGCCAGCGACGACGAAACTTGGAGCGCCAGCAGGGATGGCGCTCCAGGACCCGCTGCGCCACAGATTCCTTCGGCCAGCGTCTCCTATAAGAGACCGCGCAGCAGCATACCGCTGGCTGACCAACATGTCCAGCCCCATGCACTGGCGTCTTCGTCACGCGGCTTCCGTACAGTACTCCGGAACCCGCTGTTCCTGCGGCTCTGGATTGCCCAGGTTCTCTCTCAGACGATCATGAATGCCTCTAACTATGGCTTGATCGTTCTGGTAGCGACCCAGAGCAGCCACAGCAATTTCGCCACCAGCCTGTCTATCGTCGCCTTCGCGCTGCCCGCAGCGGTCTTTGCCCCGATCGCGGGGGTGCTGGTGGACCGTTTCAATCGTCGGAGCGTCATGTGGGTCTCCAACCTGCTTCGAGCAGTGGCGGCAGTAGCCTTTGCCGCTGCGCTCTATCTCAAGGAAACTGGCGTAATTCCCTCAGCGGTGATTCCCGCATTGCTGCTCAGCTTGCTCACAGCAACAATCGGGCAGTTCTTTGCTCCGGCTGAGGGCGCTTCGATTCCATTACTGGTCCATCAAGACGAGCTGGTCAACGCGCTGTCATTATTCAACATTACCTTTACTATTTCGCAGGCGCTGGGAATTCTGCTGCTGGGGCCGGCAATATTCCTCTTCACGCCCACCAGCATCAGCATCGGCAACTTAACGCTAGCTCACGCAAGCAGCCCAGCTACCGAGAGTCTCTTTAAGACAGAGATGCTGTTCCTCATCGTTGCGGTTCTCTATATTGTCTGCATTGCGCTGGTCTTGTCCATTCCGAAGTCGCGCCTACAAGGCGATATCGGTAGCGAGGGCCAGAAACGACTCTTGCCCGAAAGCAACCAACTTCGCAGCATCTGGATGGGTATACATGAGGCCGGTAGCTTTGTCCGGCACGACCGGCGATTACTTATTTCCATTTTGCAGCTGTGTATGTCCGGCATCATCGTCGCCATTGTCTCGGCCATCGCGCCCAACTTTGTGCTGGCATTCTTTAACCAGCAGCCGGATCACATGGTCCTAGTGCTTTTCCCCGCCGGGGTAGGCCTGGTCCTAGGGTCGGCATTTACGCCGATGCTGATACGTCAACTGCGCTATGTGCGAACCATCATGATCGGAATGATCTCGCTGTCACTCAGCATTGCGCTGCTTACTCTGCTGCGCGCGGTAGCTTTGATGGTAAGCTCACCGAGCAACACGCAGGATGGCGCGTGGGTCACCTGGTGGTATCTTGGCATTGCTGTTTTTCTCACGTTTTGCATCGGAGTAGCCCTCAACTTCATCAGCGTTCCGACCCAGACTACCATGCAGGCTCGCTCACCAGATTGGATAAAAGGGCGAGTGCTGGCGCTGCAGAGCATGATGCAAAACGGCCTGAACGTCGTGGTGCTGCCCTTGATCGGAGTGACTGCCGACCTGCTCGGCATACCGGCGGCGCTCGACATTCTTGCCGTTACCATCCTGATTACCGGCTTGGCCACCGTGTATTCCAACATCCGAGTCGTGCCGCGGCCAGTACCGCCACTTCCGCCTTGGAGGAGCCCTCCGATCTCTGGCTAGGTACACCGGTACCCTGACCGTAAGATGGGCAAGAAACTACGCATTTGGTAGAATGACAGAGTGGGTTTTCTTTGCAATAATATCTATCATGAGTATTGTGCGACCAACGGCCATAACCTTGCGTGGACAACAGGCGCGAGAGTTATTCGTACATGCTTGTGTAGTCTAGTGTAGACACGGCGGCATGGGGCCGAGCGAGCCCGTCGTCCAGGTGGATGCCGGCGCATTCGAGAGTTTGCTTAGCGGAGGGGCGAAAACGTCGATGATTGACTCATTGCACCTTCGAACGCTCCCCTTCAGTGAGCCGACTTTGAGGCTTCCTTTGCCTACTGGAGCTATCGAGCGTCACTACCACTCGACTCAGGAGTACATGCCGCTCGATCCTAACGGCATATTGGTGAGCTTGTTGCTTCCCATTGGGGATACACTCTTTGCCACTCCTGCCTTGGCGGCGCTGCGACGCCAGTTCCCCTGGGCTAAGATCACCGTGCTGGTGTCGCGCAGCAACGCGGCGATTCTCAGTAACAACCCTAATTTCGATCATATGGTTGTGCTGGATGCCAACGTCTCCGAACACCGCATGCGAAATTTGGCGCGGTGTATAACCGAACTTCGCCAGCAAAAATACGACCTGATTCTTAATCTCTCGCCAGTTGGTAAGATCGTGCTCATGATGGCGGGCTTGAATCAGAAGCAGTTACATGTCGATATGCCGCCGTTCTGGTGGCTGATAGGCGGCCATTCCGAGGAGTATCGCTCGCGGCATTCGGTCGACCAGTACCTGCAGGTAATTGAACCGTTTCTCAGTACTCCGCTTACCGTCGAAGAGCGCCAGCCCAAGCTGTATCTGACGGCTCATGACCGCTCGTGCGCCAGGAGGAAGCTGCGGGACTGGGGATTGTCACCTGCGCATCTACTCATCACTATGCATGTGGGTGGCGATGGCTTCAACGGGCGCAAACGCTGGGCAACTTCTCGCTTCGCCGAGGTGGCAGAGCAGTTGATCAAGCGCTTCAACGCCCATGTTCTGCTGGTCGGCGGTAAGGAAGACGAGGCGCTGTGTCGGGAAGTGGTGGAGCATATACCAGAGCACGCCACCCCGGTGGCCGGCCTGACCTCGCTGCGAGAATCAGCCGCCCTCATCGAGATGTCGGCCCTCTTTATCGGGAACGACTCCTGCCCCCTCCATATGGCCGCGGCGGTAGGTACGCCGGCGGTCGGTATCTTTGGGCCATCCAATCCCGAGCAGTTTCGTCCCATCGGCAAGCCTACCTACCGGCATCGTCTGGTACAGTCCAATTTGCCCTGCAGTCCATGTTTCCATTTCATAGGCAACGATGCTCCGTGGGTGCCGAATACCTGCTACTCTTTCGCCTGCCTCAAAGCCATCACCTCGGATGAGGTGATGCAAGCGGCCCTCGATCTTCTGCAGGATCCGCGCGAGGAGTAAGGGTGTGAGGTCCACCCTTACTTCAGCGTCGCTTGATCAGTGTCGCTTGCGTTGCTCAGCCAGGTACGAGCGCAGCTCGGCCACCTGGGGCAGTCCTGGTTGAATTCGATCAATCGCGTCCAATTCTCTACTTGCTTGCGTCATCTGACCGAGCATCCCGTAGCAGGCGGCCAAGCTGAGCCGTGCTTGTAGCGCCAGCGGGGCGAGCTGAACCGCGGTCACCAGGTGGGGTAACGCGTTCTCATAGCGCTTACGCTCCATCAGCATGTTGCCGATGGCATAGTGGGCATCGGCGTCGGCCGGGTCCACACGTATCGCTTCTTCAAGGGCTATAATGGCATCCTCGGGCTGGTGCAGCATCTCATAGATGGCTCCCATGCGCGTGTGGAGACCGGGAATGTTAGAGTCCAGCTTACTGGCTTGTCCCAGCGCGGCAAGCGCATCGTGGGCGATGCGCTCCTGTTCCCCGGGATTTGCGCCGTTTTGATCATCCAGATTTTCGCCGGTGATCCGTCCCATGAGGGCATCGGCCAGATCCGAGTATACCAATGCACGCCCAGGGTCAGCCGCTGCAGCCTCACGCAGGTATGTCTCCGCCTGATTGAAATGCCCCTGACGTGCCAGCAGCTCTCCCAGCCCCTGTAAATGTTCGCCGGTCGGTTCCTCAGCCGCTACTGCACGCAGGATCTGGATCGCGCGCTCTAGCCAGCTCGCTTCTGCCTCGGCCATTCCCTGGCGGCCGTATTGCTCGGAGACCAGATACTCTTCGATTCCTTGCTCAAACCGCAGTCTCACGCTGTCGGCGAAGCGCTTCCGCATGCGCTCGATCAGCGCGACGGCTCGCTCATGATTGCCCAGTGTTCTCGCGTCGGTCAGTGCGTTTCGGTATACGGACTCATCCAGAGGAAGGAGAATTGCCATCGCGTCGCTATAGTGCAGCGACGCCGTCAATTCTCCTGTGATAGTGCGCAGCGCCTGCGCCGCGGAGTCGCTGCCCGGCTCAGGCGGCTCCTTGGCGGTGATCTCCTCGACTTGCCGGTGGGCGTCTGCGATGCGGTTGTTCAGCTCCTCAATCTTCAGTGTCTGGCTGGCGGCGCCTTCGTCCCGACTCCGGCTGATATACCAGCGGTCGTCGCCCTGGTCACGAGAAACGGTGTACCCGGTCCAGTACCAGTGACGGCCAGTCTCGGCACTAAAAATCGTTGCCAGCGGCAGCTCAGCCAGCTGCCCGCCTAGTTCTACCTCTCGTAAGATAACTGACCAGAAGGCCTCAAGCTCCTTGCGCCGCCCATTCAGCAGCGCGCTTCCCGGCACCCAGAGAGCGCTGGCTCGCTTCTCCTGCTCCCGCACCAGCGTTACCCGCAGTCCAGACGGCTCTGCCTGGTCCCACCACTGTCTCCGCAAGCCAATATATTCCCTGCGTGACATCTCGAGGCGAATGGGGTGATCATCGGCAAGTAGATCATAGGTAAGTCCGAAATCACCGAAGGTCCATGCTCCCAGCCAGTTCACGACCGTCTCTTCCGGTTCCAGCTTGGTCGAGATATAGGGTCTATCGCCTACACTCGCAAGTCGCCGCTCCTCGATCTCGATCTCACTCTGGCGGTCATCCGACGTAGGATAGGCAAGTAACCGGGCTTCGATTTGGCTGCGGTAGCGCGTAAAGTCGGCGCTTGGTGAGGTGCCCCGCCAGGTGTTAACGTCAAGCGCCTCCTGGACCAAGGTTCGAGCCTGTACCCAGCCTACGGCAATCAGGCCGGATTCGTTTTCTTCTTTCACGTCGCCCAAGAAATCTCTGACTTCGCGCTCAAAGCGGGTGCGGCTCATGGGGTCAGTCAAGGTAAACGCCTTGACCCCGCTCTCCCAGAAATCGAGCTGGAATCCATGACCGCGCACGAAATTTGGATCCTGGCCCTCCTGCCAGCCGATAAACAATCTAACTTCGCCTTGTTCCCGAGTCTTTGACACATAGGCCGCGGCAAAACGCGGCAATCCAGAGGTCGTGAGGGCAGGCGGTGCAGACGGCTGTACCGCATCCTGCCGGGGCAGTGAAACTGGCGGAGCTCCGGCCGGCGATGAGGGCATGGCTCCGGCGGACCTGAGGCGCAGCCTGGACCGCCGCGCTTCGTAGGCGACCGCCTTTCGGGGATCCAACTCTCCCAGCGCCTGAGCTACCTCGATAGCATCATGGGCCTCGCCGCCGCGAATCGTCCCCAGCAGCTGCGCAAACGCCAACGCGACTGGCTCGGCGGTGGACTCCAGCGATGACAAGGCCGCCGTCTGCCCGGCCGAGTCCGGCGCAGCGCGAAGAGACTCAGCCATCGCGTGAAGGCCGTGCCGCAGTTCCTCGACAGACTCCGCCTGTTCTGCATCCAGTTGAGTTCGGCCGAGCGAAGAAGGCCCTCCTCCCCGCCTTCGTGGAACACTTCGATCGTGGTGCGCCATGCTCACAACTCCTCCTGCCGCCTTTGTTTTCTCTGCTGATTTCCCCTATTCCTCTACAGTCAGTAAGTCTCGTATAGTCAAGGCGCCGCAACAAGCAAGCAGCTATTTTCGGAAGGTTCAATGAAACAGGGTTACCAAGCCAACCCCGAGTGCCAAGAGCCAGAGATGCTGACAACATGCCGGTCATTCCTGTTTGAAATCGACCGCGTGGTGTACACTCGAAGAACCGGCCTGAATGGGGGACGCGGCTTGACGTTTGCCGTAAGCTAGCCCTATACTCCCCCAGCTAGAACCTGCGCTTCTCCAGACAGCGCGTGTGTTCCGACTAGGGGAGCAAGACAGCATGTTCCGACGCGCTCGAACGACTGGAATAACACAACACGAGACCGACGAGGGGTCGGCGGTCTCGCTGCCCGAACGCTCCGGACTTACGCCCGTTGCCGAGTGGCCCGAGTCCGGCACTGTTTTGTCGCCGGCATCGCCAAAGGTGACTCGGGCGCAGGCCAACTCACCGCTCTTCACCGGTGTGTGCAGGTATTACCACGATTGCTTTGCCGCCGACTCGCGCGGCGGTATACTGACCAATGTGCTGGATAAAAACCAGGCAGAATACCTTACCTTTGCTGATCCAACCGAGGTGCTGCTCACCGGCGAGACCACTCATGTGGACATGCCGCTGGCCACCGCGGTAACTGCGCAGAATGCCGCCGATGTGAACCGGCGTGAGAAATTCCTGATTTACGGCTCGATATTTCTAGTTGGTCGCGCGCCAGCTGCCGGCCCCAAGCGCAAGGGCGACCTCTTCTGCGCGCCGCTGCTGTACTGGCCGGCTCGCATCGAGCATGAAGGCTCGCAGGCCTGGCTCGAGGTTTCTCTGGACGAGCAAAGGATTAACTTTCCGTTGCTGGCGTCGCTGATAGATGCCGAAAACGAAGAACAGGCGCAGGCCTATGCTGAGGCTATTCTGGCTCAAGTGCCTTCGGCTCCTTTTGATTTAGAGGCCGTGAGGGAATTTTCCAGCGTTATCGGCGAATTGATACCAGATCTGCGTACCGACGATCTGCTGGCGTGGCCGGAGGTGCAAAGTGAGGAAGCCATTCGCGACCTCATCGAGCACGATAGCCCGGTACAGCTGCTCTGCGCCTCTGCCATGGCGCTAGTGCGGCGCCCCACCGAGGCCAGGGGAGTCCTGACCGAGCTACAGGAGATGGGGAACCGTAGCGACGTCGTCACAGCCACTCTCAGCCATATTCGGAAATAGTTCTGCTTCGGCTGACAAAGATGCAACCGGCCGAGCGACCTGGGACCAGAATCGTCCTATGCTCTGCGGAGCGGAGCTGAGCCTGGCGCAGGCACGAGTGCTGCGCCAGGCCGAACACCGACCATTGACGCTGGTGATTGGCCCTCCGGGAACGGGGAAGTCATTTACCATCGCCCAGATCATTCTGGACGCAGTCGCGCGCGGCCAGACTGTGCTGCTCTCATCCAAGATGAACAAGGCAGTGGACGTCGTGGTGGAGAAGCTCAAGCCCCATCTCGGCAGCCTGACCGTAATATTGCGAGGCGGTGACAAGCGCTATCGAGACGAGCTCAAGCAGTTTCTCGACAACCTCTTCGACGGCACCGGAGCGCCACCGAAGCCCCGAGCCGGCGAGATTGAGATGCTCGAGGATCGCCTCAGTGCCGTTGACCAGGAGCTGGTGCAAATCGAGAATGCCATCACGGCACTACTTGCGGGGGAAAGCCAGTGGGTGACGCGGGCCCAGGCATTCGCCGATTCACGTGCGCCGCACTACGACGAAGAGGCCGCCCAGCGGGTTGGCCCGGGCGAGATCCGGCGCTGGCAGGATGAGCTGCGCAAGCTCGAATCGGGCAAGATAGCCTGGCTCGCGGGGAGAAAACGTGAGCAGCTGGCGGGAGAGATCGCAACCGAGCTCGGGGTGCGCGGGCAGGATCTGGTTGACATCGAAGCCATCATCCAGCGTGAATCGGCGCGCGCCGACCTTTCGCGGCTGGAGGACGTGCTCTCCGAGTCGGAAGAGGTGAACTCTCTCCTCACCCGCCATGCCCGACTGCGAACCGATCGCGGTGCCATAGTCGGCGAGCTGCTGGCTATACGGCGTCGTGACAGCCTGGCGGAGGCTCTCCGGCTCAACCGGCGAACGCTCTCGCTCTTCAAAACCGCCCTCGAGGCTCGAAGCACCGCCGAGCAGGATAAAATCTTTGCCGAACTGGATTTTGCCGCTCTTCTCCATACCTTCCCCATCTGGGCGGTGACCAACCCTCATGCGGCCGAGCTATTGCCGCTTCAGCGTGAGATGTTTGATCTGGTTATCATTGACGAAGCATCTCAGTGCGATGTGTCCAGCGCCCTACCGCTGCTCTATCGAGCCAAGCGCGCCATCGTCTGCGGCGACCCTAAACAGCTGCGCCACCTCTCGTGGCTTCGAGAGGATCGCCAGGCGGCCCTGGCTTCACAGCACGGGTTGTCTGCCAGCCAGCGGTCGCAATGGAACTACCGTACCCACAGCCTGCTCGACGTCGTGAACGGGGCGCTACCGTCGCAGGATGATGTCGTCCTGTTGGACGAGCATTATCGCAGCCTGCCTCAGATTATCGAGTTCAGTAATCGCCGATTCTACGGTACGGCTCTACGCGTAATGACCAGACGCCCGGATACCATCGGCTTGCGCAGCCTGGAACTGCGAAAGATCAACGGCAAGCGTGAAAAAGCCGGCTACAATGTGGCCGAGGCTGAAGCCATTATCAATGAGATCAACAAGATCGCTCGCGCAGAGGCTAAGCTGGCGCCGTCGGATAAGTCATCAATCGGCGTTCTCTCGCCCTATCGAGATCAGGTCAATTATCTCTCCCGTACTCTGGCATCCAAGCTGAAGTCGCGTGTCTTGCAGGACCACGACGTCACTGTGGGTACCGCCCATACCTTCCAGGGAGATGAAAAAGATGTGATGCTGCTGAGCTTCTGCGTGGATCCAACTTCGCACCGAAGCACCGTGACCTTCCTGAATAACGAAAATCTCTTCAACGTGGCGGTGACGCGAGCTCGCCGGCGGCAGGTCATCTACACCGCGCTCGACCCTCGTAATCTGCCCCTGGATCATCTCCTGGGCGAGTATCTCAACTATGCGGCCGAGTGCCTGGAAGCCGAGCAGCCGGAGAGTTTGAGTACCGGCGGTACCACTTTCGAGCGGGAGGTGGCAGCTGAGCTGGCCTCCCAGACGGAGGTCCGCGTCTATCTGGGGTACCCTGTGGCCGGCTTCTCCATAGATGTGGTGGCGGCGCGCGGCAGGCAGGCGCTTGCCATCGCCTGTGATGGCGACCCCGAGCGGTCGCAGACTGGGAATGATACGCTCTCTCTCGACAGCATTGCCGGGCAGATCATACTGGAGCGCGCCGGCTGGAGAGTGCACCGAGTACCCTACCGGCGCTGGCTGCTCGATCAAGACTCCTGTCTAGAAGAGATCGACGCCTTGCTCGGCGGCACACAGGAAGAAGACTAAGGACCGGCGGAATTCACTACAAACTTGGCCAGATGGTTTGACGCCGCAACCACATTCTGATACCATCGTCTTTGAATATAACGGTGTAGTGTTGTGACCACAGACATCTCCATGTCAGGATCAAGACGATTTTCATGACTTTCATTAATTGCATGAGGACGCGTGTGAAGCAGCTACGGACGCGGCGCACCGGTGTACTGTGCCTCGTCAGCATGGTAGCGATGGTAGGCCTCGCCGGCTGCGGCGCCAGCAACAGCCTGAGTGGCCCGGTTGTGGTCGCGAGCGTCAACGGCAACGGCATTGGACTCTACAGCTACCAGAAGATGCTCACCTTCGCGGACAGGGCTTCAGCAGGTACCGATACGAGCTGGCAATCGCCCGCCGGACGTACAACCCAGGCCTCCCTGCAAAGCGGCGTGCTCGGTTTTCTGATAGACCTGGAACTGGCTCGTGAACAAGCACGGGCCTGTGGTGTGAGTGTCAGCCAGCAGGACATCGCCGTCCAGAAACGCCAACTTGTAAGCGAGGCGAATACAGTTCTCAAGGATCCTACCAATTCTGAATGGCCCACATTTCATGCGCTCCTGAGTGTTCCGTACGCCCTCGAGCTCTATAGCGAGCAGCAGGCGTATCAAGTCAAGCTCCTCAAGGTGCTTCATCTGCCCACCGCCCAGGTGAGCTACATTCTGGTAAGCAGTCGGGAGCAAGCTGAGAGTCTGCTGCAGCAGGCGAAGAATGGCGCCGACTTTGCCACACTGGGGCAGAAGACGCAAAGCGCTCCCAACTCGACTGCCAGTTACTCCGATGTTGGAACAGTGTATATCGGAGAGTTCTTACCACAATTTGACAACGCGGTCTTTGCCGGCGCCAAGACTTCTCGGCCGGGATGCTACAATAGCCTGAAACTCACTCACTCCCCGCAACGCTACCAGATGTTTGCGCTTACCGGACAGTCGGCTGGACAGTATATGGTCGTCGAGACACGCTCAGTTGCCAATGGCAGCGTCGCTTCGCTGGGTGACGCGCAGACTGAAGGAACCATATTCAGTGCCTGGATCGATGAAATCGTGCGTCTGCCAGGAAACAGCACTATAGACAAATATCTGCTGCCGGCCACAACCGCGACCTCATAGACCGCGCAAGATCGCACCGCGTGAGCCGGAGAGACACCTGCCCACGCCATGACCCATGTTCATGAGCCATATTAAGGAGCAAGCAGGATGGCGGGCAGTGAGGGACGACGTATTATCGTGGTTGGGCTCGGCCCCGGAGGCTTTCCAGACCTAACGCTGGAAGCGCGCGATGTGCTGGTTTCGGCGACAACTGTTGTGTTCCGCACCTTGCGCCATCCTACGGTGGATCATTTGCTACGCGTACGGCCCGATCTCGCGCCCCTGTCCTTCGACGAGCTCTATGAGAGTGCCGCCAGTTTTGCCGATCTCTATCCGGAAATGGTAGAGCGGCTCCTAGCCAAAAGCGCGGAGCTGGCTCCCGGTGAATCGTTGGTGTATGCCGTTCCTGGGCATCCCCTCTTTGCTGAAGAATCGGTTCGCCTACTGAGAAAGCGAGCGGCGTCGCAGGGAGCTGCTCTCCGACTAGTCGCCGGCCTCTCCTTTATCGAACCGGTCTGCTCCGCGCTCGGCCTAGATCCGGTGGAGAGCCAGCTGCAGCTGCTTGACGCAACTTTGCTTTCGGATATGACTTGCCTCCGCGGTGATGGGAGCGATTCTCCCGACGCATCCAGTCATGATCGCCCAGGCGTACAATCGCCGATTGGCCAGTGGGGTAAAGTTGGCCCTCTCGGAGCTCTACCCCGACGATTGGGAGGTCAGTCTGGTTCGATCAGCCGGTGTGCAGGGCGCGGAGAACGTGACTCGTATGCCTCTGGTGGAGCTGGACCGAGGCGAGCACGTCGACCACCTAAGCACTCTCTATGTGCCTCCCCTGGCGCCCCTGGAAGCAGTGCGTGCCCCCGAAGGACTGCGCTATATCGTTCACCGTCTGCGGGCGCCAGATGGCTGTCCCTGGGACCGAGAGCAGACCCACCAGTCGCTTCGTACCTATGTGCTTGAAGAGGCCTACGAAGTGGTGGAGATACTCGACGAGTGGGACGGCACCGCCGAGCTTGCCGAGAAGCTCGCCGATGAGCTGGGAGATTTGTTGCTACAGGTCTACCTTCAAGCCGAGGTAGCCGATCAAGAGGACCTCTTCCATGTCGGCGACGTGTACCAGGCGGTTTGCCAGAAATTGATACGCCGCCACCCGCACGTCTTCGGCGAGGTCGCTGTGCGCGATGCCGAGCATGTGGTGAGGAACTGGGAAGCGATCAAGCGCGATGAGCGATCGGCCAAAGGCGAGGATGTCGCGGCCGAGAGCGCACTGCGCGGCATCCCGCGCAGTGCGCCGGCGCTCTACCAGGCCCACGAGCTGGGACGAAAAGCTGCCATAGAAGGGTTTGATTGGCAGACCTCCGACGGCGCACTCGATAAGGTCGTCGAAGAGGCGCACGAAGCAGCGGCTGCTGCTTCGGATGATGAGCGGCGTTTGGAACTGGGTGATCTCTTATTTGCCCTCGCATCGCTTTCTCGTCACTGGCGGATCGATCCCGAGGAGGCGCTCCGGGAAGCCAATGAGCGTTTCCGCCGTCGCTTCGTCTCGATGGAAGATCGGGCGCGACGAGAGAGCCGCTCTCTTTCCAGCCTGGACGAGACTGAGTGGCTTGCCTGGTGGAAATGGGCAAAAGTCAGCGCGGTGTAGTAGCGCTCCTGGGGAGTGGACCCGCGCTGCCGATCCTGTACGAACGGTCAGATTTCTGAGTATCTTAGTGCAAGAAGGCACCTTCCTCGTTGACTTTCGGCCGCGCGAGCGGCTATACTCCTAAGCGGTGTCACCTAAGCGGCACAATTCGCGAGTCCATGGCGACGGTTTCCGATAGAGCTCGGCGAGGAGAGAATAGATGAATAGCCAGAACACAATCTGCGCCATCATCGGCATCGCCGTGCCTACCCGTATGTGGATGCGCGGCCGGCCGTTTCCCGCCTTCGGCGGTGAAACCTCTGATGGCCAAATTGTGCCCATTCTACCGGGAGCTGAGGCTCGAGATACCTTCAACACAGAGGTGATGCTAAGAAGGTATTGAGCCGGAGAACCGAGCCGGAAGTTCCCCCCGGATCATGGGCACGCGAGAGTAAAATCGCCGCCCGTGATCCTTTTTTGTTGTCTTTCGTAGTTCTTTGCTCACTCGAAGTTGGTGTCCTGAGACTGCGTAGCCAAACTCATCCGCCCTAGTACCGGCGGGACGCCGGGAGGAGATCTCCACGTGGCAATTCTCAACGACGAACTCGAACCGCAAAAGCTTCCAGTATCCGAATCAGCGCCGCAGGATGCCCTGTCGATCAGGCGCCGAACTCAGCTGATCTCCGCCAAGGAGCTCCAGCGACTGGATCATCATGATGCGCTGGTAATCGAGCACGTCTCCAAGCACTTCGTCAAAAGCAGCGGCATGCGCATCTTTCGGCGCGAGAGCGGCGCCGAGCGGCGACACAAGATCGTGCGAGCCGTCGAAGATATCAATCTCACCATCCACCGGCGCGAAATCATGGGAGTGCTTGGCTCCAACGGTTCAGGCAAGTCTACATTGATCCGATTGATCTCGACCTTGCTACTGCCCGATACCGGCAGTGTCCAAGTCTTTGGGCATGATGTGATGCAGGAGCCGCGGGCGGTACAGCGTCTGATAAATCGAGTAAGCGTCGAAGCTGCCTTCTTCCGCAAACTCAGCCCACTGGAGAACTTGCTGTACTCAGCGCGTCTCTACGGCATACCGGGAGGCGAGGCACGGCAGGAAGTGTTTCAAATTCTCACACGACTGGGTATCAAACCGGACCGCATCCGCCAGCCGTTGGAGCATATGTCGCGCGGCATGCAGCAAAAAGTCGCGATCGCACGAGCTTTTCTGACCGCGCCCATTTTGCTGTTGCTGGATGAGCCTACGACCGGTCTTGATCCACGTTCTAAGCAGGACGTACAGGTTTTCGTGCGCGAGCTGCGGGACGTGCATGATGCCACCATTCTGCTTACTACGCATGATATGGATGAGGCGGAGGCGCTCTGTGATCGCATAGCTGTCATCGACGGAGGTCGGATAGTTGCCCTAGACACGCCCGCCGCCCTGAAAGCGGAGATAGCCGCAAGGCAGAATTTGGACCGGGAAGCGACGCTGACCGAAGTCTTCATGTCCTATACCGGTCGAGACTGGGAGCAAGAGGAAGCCGAAGACGATGACGAGCAAAACGACTAGGCAAGTCGAGCAATGGAGGGCACAACACTATGATAGAAACTAAGCAGGCGGATAACACGGCAGTCGGCATGATCCGGAATCTGGGGCGAGAGGCGTACAAGAGCTACGCCTTTGTCGAGCGTGGCTGGTACCTGACCAAACGCTACTGGGCCTGGGAGGTGTTCTGGATCGTGTACAACGTGGTGAATGCGCTGAGCATCACCTTCATTGCCACGGTACCGGGCATAGGGCTATCGCCCGCCAAAGTGCAGTTCTTTATTCTCTACCTGGCAATTGGAACCGCGGTCTGGACGTTCGTGAGCGTTGTCTTCGACAACGTGACCGAGACCGTGACAATGGAGCGCTGGGAAGGCACCATTGAGTACACCTTTATGGCGCCGGTCTCGCGGCTGACCCATATGATTGGCACCTGCCTCTTTGCGCTGTTGCACGGCATCATCTTGACCGTGTTACAGCTGCTGGTGCTGAGTATGTTCTTCCACCTGAATCTCGCCAACGCTAACTGGATCTCGTCGCTCTGCATCATGTTGCTCGGAAGCGTCTCATTGATCGGACTGGGGACGGTCTCGGCGGTACTTCCACTGCTCTTCACCGAGCGGGGTGCGCAGATGGCCTACATCATTCGCGCGATCATGCTGCTCGTCTCTGGCGTCTATTACCCAGTTACCGTGCTTCCGGGCTGGCTGCAGGTGGTCTCAAAGGTTACTCCCACCACGTACATGCTTTCGGGGCTTCGCCAGAGCCTGCAATCAAACGGTTCGATCGTCCAGCTCTGGCCCGATATCTGGCCTTTACTTCTCTGTGGGATAGTGCTGATACCGCTCGGCCAGTACATATTCTTCATCGCTGAACGTTATGCCAAGCGCACCGGTAGGCTCAAGCGAAACGGCTGATCAACAGAACTTACCGGCCAGCGCGAGAAGAGGACAGCAACCAATTTATGTCAATTCACTTGTCTCCATTGAATCTAGAGACGGACTACCAGCAGCTGGCTGATCTCATGACGAGAGATTCCGGTCTGGCGGTCGCGCGAAGGCGACTCGAATTCGGAAATCACGGTGTGGCGCGCGGAACTATCCGGCTGCAGGTGGTCGCCACCGCTCCATGCCGCCGGATAGTGGGATTTGCCGAGGTGATGCATGAGAGGTGCATGCCGGATCGCCAGTTTCACTTCCAGGTAGTCGTGGAGAAGGGGATGCGGGGGCGCGGAATCGGCAGCATGCTCTACGACGATCTCTTGCAATTCACCCGAGAGCAGGGCGCCGCACGCCTGGTTGTAGACGTGCTGGACGGCGCGGCCGACGGTTTGCGGTTTGCGACCCGCCGCGGATTTACCGTTTCTGACTCTGATTTCGCTCGTAACCCCGGGAGCTATCGCCTGGTGCGGGACCTCTGGTGACGGTGGGACCGATTATGCAGACCTGCCCATTGCCGAAATACCGCCTGGGCCGGCTCACGAGCGCGAGTGCACGATTTCGTCGCGCAAGCGTCTCGCGCAATCTTCGGGATTAACATGCGGCGGCGGTTCAATGATGAGCCGCCGGAACGGCTCCTGTATCAGCTCAATCTCAATCGCGCGCTTGCCATTACGAAACGCGTAGAATTCGCGACTACCATCGTCAGCGATAAATGTGCCTACGCGCAGCAGACCGGGAATGTGGGTTCCCGCCCCCATGAGCGTCTTGAGATGCTCAGCGAGCTGGCGCGGCGGCTCTGGCCGCGCCACCGCGCCCACGATGTGGTCAAGCGAGACTATCACTCGATTTCGCGGCGTGATCATTCGAGCGAGCCCCGCTACCTCGACGATCAATACGCCCCTGTTCCTATCGATTGTAAGCTCTACCACCGTTGCTTCTCCGTTCTTGGCGGCAGTCCTCGCGACGTGCCAGGCTCATGCGTACTCCCTTTACCAACACGCACGGACACCGATAAACGTGTCCACTACATAGTAGCGCACGGTGATGACTATCGTCTTGCCGGCCCTACCACCGGCAGAGGCGCCGGGATCGTATTCTGGCTGACCTTGCTGGCTGAACCTTGCTGGCTGAACCTTGCTGGGCGTCCACGAACTGCTCGCAGCCACAGAAGACGGTGCAGAGAGATGCTACAATGAAAGATGGACACGTGGGAAAGCGCGAGACAAGAGCGAAGGGACAACAGATACTCTCCCTATGAATGACCAGACCTCTATCCCTGAGCAGTCGAATTCAGAATCGCCCCCTGCCCTTAGTGACATGGCTGATGTCCATGAAGGTCGGGACAGCGCCCCAAGCGTGCCAGCTGACACGACAGTAGCTGACACGACAGTAGCTGACAGCTGGACGATCTCGTGGGTTATGGTGGCGAGAGCGAGCCTGCACCGCTGGCGCGGGTGCGCTACGGACTGGGTAAAGAGCTACGGCTCTATCCCGACGCTTTTACCGTATTGCTGCGTGAAGAGCATGAGGAGCTACGCTATTCGCTGGCCAACATCAAGCGCTTGGTTCTAACTCCCGGCGAGTACAATCCTAGCAAGCTGGTGCTGATGTTTGAGCTGGACGACGGCAACACCGTCATTGCGGCCGAAGGAGTCAGCAACGTACGCGGGTTCAGGCAGCTGCTGAGCGCGCTGGTGGATATGCGCCTGCCTATCGAGCTGGATCCGCCCGATATGGATGAACAGCTTCGGCAGGCGCTGGCAATTCGCGCACGCTACCAGCTGGGCTGCTACGGCCTCTTTTTAGGTATTTGCGCCGTGCTCGTCATCGTGTATCTAATAGTCGCATTCGTCGGCGCCCACCACTGAGAGGAAAAGCTCGTGCCGGCGCAAGCACGCTCTCGCGTGCCCGCCGGCATCTAGAAGTAGGCAGTCGCTTAGGCGCTTACCGTCGCCCGTAGCGCCTGACGCACGTGGAGCAATGATTCTTCCTCCACGCACTGGTGTTCCGGCGCACCAGGATCGGTGCGTCGTTGGCTTGACACGCCGCCTCAGGACAGCCTATCATAGGAGTGTGATTGTAATCATTATGAAAGAATAATGGATATGAGAAACGTCGAAGAACTCACCGAGATGGTGCGTGCGCAGGGCGGCAAGGTTACCGCGCAGCGTGTACTTATCTGGCAGGCTCTGGAGAACGACAAGACTCATCCTACCGCCGAAGCTCTCTACCAGCGATTGCAACCATTCCTGCCGCACCTATCGCTGGCAACGCTCTATTCCGTCCTCAACGAACTGGTTGAATGGGGAGAGGTCCGGCGTTTCGATACTGGTGACGGCCACACGCATTTTGATCCAGATACTTCGGGGCATGCCGAGCTGATTTGCTTGCGCTGCCACTCCGTGATCGACGCGCCCTCCGTCTCGCCAGAGCCACCGTCTCCCCAGGAAATCGCCGGTTACCGTATTCTCATGAGAACAGAGCAGTATTACGGATTCTGCCCGGCGTGTCGTGCCGCTGCTCTCGAGCGCCAGGTGCTGTAAGCTTGGAGCCGTGCCCACGTAGCACGGCCTGGAATTCTGCAACCAGAGAATGCACATAGGTGAGGATATACACAGCACTTGGGAGGAGTGTACCGCCGGTGACAACACAAGCGCCGCGCAACAATCTGCGGGCGGCGGCGGCCATGCTGGTGACGCTGTTGGGGATGCCCGCTGCAGGGCGTCGTATAAGCCAGCCCACCATGGCCGCAGTAGAAACCGCAGACAACCGCAGCTTTGTGCTGCAAATCGTACAGCCTGGTCTGGCCGGGCTTATGGACGGCTCGGTCTCCACTTTAGCGCCCATATTTGCCGCCGCGTTCGCGACTGGTGTACCCTTTAAAGCGTTCTTGATTGGCATGGCCGCCGCCACCGGCGCTGGAATCAGCATGGCGTTCTCGGAGGCGCTCTCAGACGACGGGTCGTTGACTGGCCGAGGCAACCCATGGCTGCGCGGCGGCATCACCGGCGTCATGACATTCATCGGTGGTGCGGGCCACACTCTGCCGTTCCTGGCTCGGGATGTCCATACCGCGCTCCTCCTTGCCTATGTCGTCGTCACGGTGGAGCTGGTGGTCATTGCTATGATCCGCCATCGATTCTTCGGCACCAATTGGGGACTTTCGATATTGCAAGTGGTGGGAGGCGGCGCGCTGGTTTTTATCGCCGCGGTTATTTTCGGCAACGCTTAAATGGACGGAATCTTTAGCATCCATAAATCGATGGGGATGACATCGCATGATGTCGTTGCCCGGGTACGGCGGCTAGTCCGACAGAAGCAGGTAGGACATGCCGGCACCCTCGATCCCGCCGCCACCGGCGTACTTCCGATCTGCCTGGGAAAGGCAACCCGCGTAGCCGAGTATCTCAGCGAGAGCGGTAAGGCATATCGCGCGACGATTCGCTTTGGATGTGAAACCGACACCTACGATGCTGAGGGTCAAATCACCAGGCAGGCACCGGTGACGATCGGGGAGGCTGAAATTCGGGCGGTTCTACCTGACTTCCTCGGCAACCAGAGCCAGGTGCCACCAGTATTCTCGGCGATCAAACAGGGAGGTGAGCCCCTGTACAAACTGGCACGTGCCGGCAAGCAGGTGAGCGTACCACCGCGAGCAATCACCATCTCAAAGCTCGAGCTTGTCTCCTTTGAATCGCCCGACCTAGTGCTTGACATAGACTGCAGCAAGGGTACCTATATTCGCTCGCTGGCCTTCGATCTGGGGCGCCGGCTGGGACCAGGCGCATATCTGGCCTCACTGCTGCGCACCCGAAGTGGACCCTTCACCCTCGAGCAATGCATCACGCTCGAGGAGTTGGCCCAGGCGCTGGTAGACGGCTCATGGGAGGATCATTTGTACCCTCCCGACGAGGCCATGCTTGAATATGATGTCGCCGTGCTGGCCGAGCGCAACGAGTGGCGTCTCATACACGGCCTTCCGCTCGGCGAGCCGGTAGGCTCCCGAGCCTTTAAGCGAGCGGGGAGAAGTGCTGGAGAAGTGTTGCGCACCTATTCCCTGGACGGCCGCTTCTTAGGCATCGTGCGGTGGGATCAGGAACTGGACGCCTGGCGCCCACATAAGGTCTTGCAGAGCGAGCCGAATGACACGGCGCTCTCAGCGAGCGACGGGCAGACGGAGCCAGAACGTTGAGCCCCGTCCTACCTGGCTCTGTACTCCTACGCTGCCATGGTGGCGCTCCACAATTGACTTGGTAATATATAGTCCTATTCCGAAGCCAACGTGGGAACCGGCCAGTACCGCTACGCCGGGAGCCTGGTGAAATCGCTCCCAGATCAATGCCTGCTCCCGCGGCGGCAGACCAGGTCCATGGTCTCGCACCTCGATTCGAGCGCAGCGTCTGAAGACCCGTGTGGCCACGTCAATGGGTTTCTCTTCCGGCGAATACTGTATGGCGTTGGCCAGCAGGTTGGTAATTGCCTGGCCGATCCGTTCGCTGTCGGCATTGACGGGTACTGACTGCTTCGGCACGCGCATGAGAATATCGCGCTCGGGATAGTTCAGCCGCTGCTCCAGTATCACTTCGCGTACGATCTCTCTGAGATCGCCACTCGCGAGGCGCATCTCAAGGTGGCCGGCCTGGATACGCGACACGTCAAGCAGATCACTCACTAACTGGTTCAACCGTCCTGCCTGGCGCTCGGCTCGCTCCAGACCCATCATCAAGTAGCTGAGGTGGGTGACGGCCTCTTCGGCAGGCAGCACGGCTATATGCTCTAGCTGCCTTCGCGCCAGCTGGATATTGGCTCTAATGCTGGTAAGGGGCGTCCTGAACTCGTGACCAGCTATGCTCAGGAATTCCTCCATGCGACGGTCGATATCGCGTGGCGCTGCCTGGTTCTGGTCCAGGTCCAGCACTGTCTTCTCCAGCTCAGGCGCGTTCGGCATATTGTTCATGTTACATAATCCTTTGGGGTCGCCGAGAAGGTGTTCTGCTTCCTGCATCCCTCGTAGCTCTCGCTCTGGCCCGGCTCTGGTGGGGATTTAACGGGCCATCCGAGAGCGATCGTCGTTTCGCGTATTCTCGAGAATCCTATGCGCGCGGACTGGATAGTTTACGGTAAATTTACCAGAAGGACCTAGCCGTGCGACATCATTTTCTGCGATTATTACCGGCGAGAGATAGCCACCACGTATCCCCCCTATCCTCGCTGGTGACTATCTCGCTATTTTTTTCTCCCCCTAACCAGCCACCTGAGACCAATTCTGCGCGGAGCGGAAACTGGAACTACCCTCCAACACGCACAAGCCATACCAACCGCTGCTTATTGCCGGAGCGGTATTATTATCGGTTGTCGTGCCCACGTTGTTGCCGTTGATATAGAACGTAAACGTATTGCCGACATACAGCACGCTCATGACAAAGTGTGTCGCCAGTGTCCCCGGTATGGCCGCGGCCGAGACAAGGGTCGTTGGGCCGCTCGAGTCGATGCGATAGAAGGTATAGGTATCGTTTTGGGCGGAAATCTCAAAGAAGTACCCGGTACTGCTGAGTGTGGCGCCTGTGCCGGTCTCACCTTGCCGAAATACCAGCACCGGAGTGCCGTTTCCTTGAGTAACAAAGACGCTGGCATAACCGTCGGTGGTCACGGCCGGCTGCGCTTCCAGGCAGCCCAGCTGGCTCGCAGCCGTGGCCGTCAGCTGGGTTCCGTTGGTACTCGAGCAATTCTTGGTCGGTGTTGTTATACGGCATCCACGCGGTCGCCGTGCTCACGCATCCCGGAGACGGGTCGTTCACTACGGCGTTCCCCGTAACGGAAGATGGCGGCGCTGGAACGCAGGTGGCGTCGGCACTGACCGCGAGGGAGGCGGTGCAGGTCGAAAGGGCTAGCGAACTGGTCGCGGTCGCGGTGGGCCCGATGGTGGCGGTAGCTCCGTGGGTGGCGGTGGGGACGAGGACCTTGGTGGCAGTGGCAACGGCGGTTGGTGCGCTTCCGCCGCCGTGTCTGTGCCAGGTATTGCTCGCCGACTAATAGGAGGGCAAGCAGCAGCAACGCGATCAGCCCAGTTGCCAGCCAGCGACGGGGAGATGAGCGACGCCGCGCGCGCTCACCCATGGCAATCGGCTGAGGCGCTGGCAACGGTCCGGTGCCCCGGCGCTGCGCTGCCTGCGTCGCCACTGCTGTGGTGGTTCCAACCGGGTCGGTCGTCTCAATCGCTATGCCGGCCGCGGATCCGAGAGCGGCGGCAAAAGCGCCTACCGATGGATACCTCGCTGCAGGATTTTTGGCCAGCGCCCGAGCCAGCACCTCATCTACCGCAGACGGCACCGCTGGATTGATTGCGTGCAGAGACGGCGGCGGCTCATACATGTGCGCGCGTGTAAGCGAGGCCAAGTCGCCGTCAAAGGGCGGCCGCCCAGCCAGAAGCTGGAAGGCCATGATTGCCAGTGCATACTGGTCGCTTGCGGGTGAGAATCTGGCGCTGAACTGTTCAGGCGCCATATAGAGAAATGTGCCGGTGACCTGGGTACGCTGCGAGTCGACCTCGACGCTTCGAGCTACTCCGAAGTCGGCCAACAGTACATGCCAGTGACCGCTCGGCTCAACGCGGATGAGCACGTTTCCCGGCTTGACATCTCGGTGGACTATGCCGTGCTGGTGTGTATAGTCGAGGGCGGAGGCGATCTGATTAATGATATCGAGGGCAAAAGGCAGCGGCAAAGGCAGTGTTAGCTCATGCTTGCCTCCACCTCGTATAGCGTCGGCCAGAGATCCATCCGGCGCGTACTCCATCACCAAGTACAGCATGCCATCCTGAATACCACTGTCATGCACCGGCAAGATGTTGGGGTGAGAGAGATTTCCAAGAATAGCCGCCTCTCGCTCGAAGCGCCGGGCGATATCGCCTGCCGCTTCGGGATGAAAGGTCATGTCTTCAGGATTGACTACCTTGACGGCTACCGAGCGATTTCCCACCCGTATCTGCTCGCCGAGGTAGACGTCTCCCATGCCACCTGAGCCGATTTTGCGAATGAGTTTGCAGCCACCCACTTCACGCCCTTCTAAGTGCGGCATGTTAGCCTCCGACCACGTCTGTATATAGATATATTCACGTGTTCTGTCCTCCGGACTGCCTGCTCGGCGCCGCTCTCTCGGCCACGGAGAGCTGCCTTTGATAAATAAGTACGTTCACGAGTATACCAGAGTGCCGTATCTCTCGAAAGGAAGCTGGGCGAGAAGACGCTTGATGCGGCACGAAAAGAACTGAAAGATTTGATCGTGCTATAATGCCTCTCATACAGTTGGAACGTCTTTATCAGATGCTTAAGATCTACTCTGTAGATTTGCTTGTTGGCTGGCGGCAGCAATGGTGCTGGAGACTCGCCGGGTTTGACACGGCACGGCCGTATACGTCACACAACGGAGAAACGAAGAGGTTTTTCGGTGCGTATCCGCGGGCATATCGCCACTGATGAGAATACGTTTCGGGCAATCCTGCCGCCCCTCAAATCAGGTATATGTCCACGTCTGCTGGCTTGCCAGCGCGACCCCACGTTCATCTGCGATACCATCCGCCGTGAACATTCGCCTCCGTCCGTACGCGATCAGCTGTCTTCTGTTCCACATTGCGTCTGCCGGTAGTGCTTACCGGTCGCCTAATCTTCCAACCCGAAGACACTTATTCTCGGAGGATGAACCATGACCGATGCCGATTTCATGCCTATCAAGAACTGGGATCATATCGAGTTCTACGTTGGAAACGCGAAGCAGGCCACACAATATTACTGCACAGCTTTTGGTTTTGTTCCGGTGGCATATGCTGGGCTGGAAACCGGTGTGCGCGACCGAGCCAGCTACGTGGTGCGGCAAGGCAATGTTCGCCTGGTCCTGACCTGTGGTCTTGGGCCTGAGAGCACGATCGCTCAGCACGCGCTGCTGCATGGAGATGGCGTCAAGGATATTGCCCTTGAGGTGCCTGATGCCCAGAGTGCCTATCAGAACGCGTTGGCGCGAGGCGCGAAGAGCGCGACCGAGCCCGTGGTGCTCGAGGACAAGAACGGCCGGGTAAAGCGCGCGGCAATCTATACGTACGGCGAGACCATCCATAGCTTCATCGAGCGAATTGACTACCATGGCCCTTTCTTACCGGGCTACCGAGCCATCGAGTCCTAACTCGGAACAGCTGGAGCGCGATGCCGGCGTCCGGGCCATCGATCATGTCGTGGGAAATGTAGAGCTCGGCAAGATGGACGATTGGGTGAAGTTCTACGAGGATGTCATGGGCTTTACCCAGATGATCCATTTCACCGACCGAGACATCAGTACGGAGTATTCCGCTTTGATGTCCAAAGTAATGGAAGGTGGCCACGGCAAGATCAAATTTCCCATCAATGAACCGGCGGTGGGTCGGAAGAAGTCGCAGATCGAGGAGTACCTCGATTACTATCGTGGACCAGGCGTACAGCATATTGCTCTGCTTACCGGCGATATCATTAAGACGGTCAAGCAGCTTGCGGCACAGGGCGTCGAGTTCGTTCCGGCGATTTCCAGCTACTACGAAGAGCTGGAGAGCCGCGTGGGCAAAATCGACGAGCCTATTTCTGACCTGGCCAAGCTAGGTATTTTGGTGGACCGCGACGACGACGGCTATCTCCTGCAAATATTTACTCGCAATGTGCAGGATCGCCCTACGGTCTTCTTTGAAGTTATTCAGCGTAAGGGTGCGCGCGGCTTCGGCGACGGCAACTTCAAAGCCCTCTTTGAGGCGATTGAGCGCGAGCAAGAGCTGCGCGGCAATCTCTAAACCAGTAGGGAGATCAGAGTCAATGCCCTATTACAAGCTCGGTGAGGTGCCGCATAAGCGGCATACCCAGTTCCGACGGCCCGATGGTGGCCTGTATTCCGAGGAGCTCTTCGGCGAAGAAGGCTTCGTTGGCGTCTCTTCGCTGCTCTATCACCAGTTTCCGCCCACGCGGGTCACCCGCGTGGAACGATGGAGCGCCGCCTGCCCCAGCGAGTGGGAGCAGCCAACCCATCGCCATCACCACGTCCAGACAAAGAACATTGAGCCGGCAGGCGATCTCATTACTGGCCGCCGGCTGATGTTTTTTAATAATGACTGTACTATCTCGGTAGTTCGCCCAGCCGAGCTCATGGATTACTTCTACCGCAACGCCATGGGCGACGAGCTGCTCTATGTCCACGAAGGCACGGGCACGCTGGAGACGACCTTTGGATTGTTGCCCTACCGGGAAGGTGATTACCTGGTTCTGCCACGCGGTACGACCTGGCGGGCCCTTCCGGAGGAATCGTCACCGCAGCGCTTTCTCGTCGTCGAGGCCTTCGGTGGTGCCATCCAGGCGCCGAATCGCTATCGAAACGGATTCGGCCAGCTACTGGAGCACTCTCCCTACTGCGAGCGCGACTTGCGTCCGCCCGCCGAGCTGCCCATATCTAGCGAGCGGGGTGAATTTCCGGTCCGAGTCAAGGTCAATGGCGAGATCATGACCTATGTCTACGATTTTTACCCGCTGGATGTAGTAGGCTGGGACGGCTATCTCTACCCATATGCCCTGAATATCTCGGATTTCGAGCCAATTACCGGGCGCGTGCACCAGCCGCCGCCGGTACACCAGACCTTTGAAGGACCAAGCTTCGTAGTTTGCTCCTTCTGCCCGCGGAAGCTGGACTACCACCCGCTGGCGGTACCAGTCCCGTACAATCACAGCAACATCGATTCCGACGAAGTCATTTACTATGTGAGCGGTGAATTCGGCAGCCGGCGCGGTGTCGAAGTGAGCTCGTTTACGCTGCATCCACGGGGTATTCCTCATGGGCCGCATCCAGGCACGGTGGAGAAGAGTTTGGGGGCGGAGCGCACCGAAGAGCTGGCAGTGATGGTGGATACCTTCCACCCGCTTCACCTGGGAACCGATGCCGAAGCACTAGACGATCCGGCGTATCCCTACAGCTGGTTGGATTAGCGTACCTCTCAACTATCCGTGTAAGAAGGGAACGGGCACCATGCCACGCATCGTCAAGTTTTTTGAGACAACGCTGCGCGATGGCGAGCAGACACCCGGCATCAACTACTTTGCCGAAGAGAAGCTGGAAATCGCTCGCGCGCTCGCTGATATGGGCTTCGATACACTGGACTGCGGATTTGCCATTTCTGGCGAGCCGGAGTTCGAGGCCATTCGTCTGATCGCGCGTAACATCCACAACGCCGAGATCTGCTCGATTGCCCGTTCATTTCCACAGGACATCGACCGCGCCTGGGAGGCGGTCAAAGATGCCGACGGCTCGTCGATTCACCCATTTATCAGCACGTCTCCGTTGCACCGCGAGGCGAAACTAGGGAAGAGCCGCGCGGAAGTCCTCGAGCTGGCGCGTACCGCGGTGGCGCGCGGCCGCCAGTATACTCCGAACGTCGATTTCGCTCTGGAGGACACAACCCGAACCGAGCACGACTTTATTCTCGAGGTCGTGGATGCCATTACTCGGGAAGGAGTTCGATTTGTCGCCCTCTGCGATACTGTCGGCTTCGCCCTTCCGTGGGAGTTTGGCCAGCTGGTTGAGGATGTGCGACGCGAGTTTCCCGGAGTACGTATCTCAGCCCACTGCCATGACGACCTGGGGCTGGCGGCGGCAAATGCTATGTGCGCCCTCAAGAGTGGAGCCGAGCGGGTGGACACTTGCTTCAACGGGCTCGGAGAGCGAGCTGGTAACGCCGCTACCGAGGATGTGGTGATGGCCATTCGCACGCGTGCGCGTGATCTCGATCTCGACGTTCGCGTAGATACCAGCAAGATCATACCGACTAGCCGGTTGATTGCTCAACTCTCAGGCATGCAGCCCCAGTGGACGAAGTCGATCGTAGGTGCGAACGCGTTTGCCCACGGGGGGGGTATCCACCAGGACGGTGTTCTGAAAGACCGCCGCACATACGAGATTATGCGCCCTGAGGATGTGGGTCTGCCGCCCTCGGAGCTGCGTATGCATGTGGGAAAGCTCTCCGGCCGCGCCGCGCTCAACGCCCAGCTGAGCGAGCTCGGGTATACCCTCACACCTGAAGAGTTGGCCCGTGCCTTTCCATTGGTCAAGCAGGTGCTCGGCAAGAAGAAGATTCTAGAAGAAATGGATCTGCGCCACTGCGCCGAGGCGGCAATGAATCCCGTACACTACATCAACGAGTGAGAAAAACCCTGGTTCCCTGGAGAAAAAGCATGGCAAAGGCAGTGAATTCAAATAGCCGGCAATTCGGTAGCCAGACTATCGGCCCAGTCGATCCAATCGCGGCAATGGTGAACGAGGAGGGTGTCCTCACTTTTGAAGCTGAGCAGGCAGCCAATGTGACTGACGAACGACTCCGCGAGCTGTATCGCATGATGGTCGTCTGCCGGAGGTTGGATCAGGAGGGCTTGAATCTGCAGCGTCAGGGCGAGCTGGGTTTATGGGGCCCCTTCGCCGGACATGAAGCGGCACAGGTGGGAGCAGCGTTAGCGCTGTTACCGACTGACTGGATATTCCCCTATTACCGGGATTTTGCCATGGCAGTCTGCCGAGGCATCGATCCCGCCAATATGATGACGGTCTTCCGTGGACTGGCGCACGGAGCTTGGAATCCGTACCAGTATCGCTTTGCCCCTTTCATCATACCAGTTGGAACGCAGATCCCGCATGCGGTTGGCTTCGCTCTGGGCTGCAAGCTTGACCGCGAGGAGACTGCGGTACTGGTGGGATTTGGAGAGGGAGCCACGTCGACTGGGGATTGGCATGAGGCCATGAACTTCGCCGGCGTCTTCCAGGTTCCGGTGGTGTTCTTCTGTGAAAACAACCAGTGGGCCATCTCAGTGCCGATGCGACAGCAGGTGGCCGGGCGTATCTCTGATCGTGCCGCCGGCTATGGTTTTCCTGGCGTCCGTGTCGATGGAACCGACGTGCTCTCGGTCTACGTGGTAGTCAGCGCCGCCGCCGACCGCGCTCGCCGTGGCGGTGGCCCCTATCTGGTGGAGGCGCTGACGTACCGCACCCAGGCGCATACCACATCGGACGATCCTACGCGCTATCGTACCGACGACGAAGCGGCGCCGTGGGTTGAGAAAGATCCCGTCCGTCGCGCCGCCTCGCGCCTCACCAGCCGTGGGGCTTTTGACGATGCCTTCGCGGCGGCGGTCGAGCGGGAGGCCGACGAGCGGGCGCTGGAGATGCGCACCCGGCTGCTTGCCTCGCCGGTCCCACACCCGGCTCGGGTATTTGACCTGGTCTTCGCCAATCCTCCCTCCACCCTTCTGGAGGAGAAGTCCAAGTTCATGGCGGAGCTAGAGTCCAGCGGCGACGAGAAGTGAGCGTCGCTTCCGGTGCAAATCGAGGTCGTGACCAGCGGATGAATGGAGAGCAAGATGACGATGCTTACCATGGGTAAGGCATTGAACCTGGCGCTACACGATGCGCTCGAGCAGGATCGCCGAACGCTGATTTTTGGAGAAGATGTCGGCAAGCTGGGCGGCGTCTTTCGCGTCACCGATGGCCTTCAAGATGAATTCACTCCCGAGCGGGTCTTTGATACTCCTCTTGCGGAAGCGGCCATCGCGGCGATGGCGCTCGGACTATCGATAAAGGGATTCCATCCGGTTGCCGAGATGCAGTTTGACGCGTTTTCTTACCCTTCGTTTCAGCAAGTAACCAGCAACATCGCCAAGTATCATACCCGTACCGCCGGCGCCTGTGCTATGCAGCTGGTCATTCGCATCCCGTATGGCGGCAATATCGGCGCTATTGAGCAGCACTCGGAAAGCCCCGAAACCTACTATGTGCATACGGCTGGACTCAAAGTAGTTACTCCGTCAAATCCGGCTGATGCGTATGGGTTGCTCCGGGCGGCGATCGAGGATCCCGACCCGGTGATATTCCTGGAGCCTAAAGCTCGCTACTGGATGAGGCAGGAGGTAGAATTGCCGGGACCAGCTCTAAAGCTCGACCGAGCGAGTATTGCGCTCCCAGGCAAAGATGCCACTATCATTGCGTATGGTCCTACGGTGCAGACCGCTCTGGCTGCTGCCGAGCTGGCAGCGGCGGAGGGTCGAAGCCTGGAGGTAGTGGACCTGCGCAGCCTCTCACCTCTCGATATGCACACCATTCGCGAGTCGGTTCGCAAGACGCGTCGGGCGGTAGTTGTACACGAGGCACCAGTGTTTATGGGGCTGGGCGCGGAGATAGCGGCGACATTGATGCACGATCTTTTCGATATACTGGCGGCGCCGGTTGAGCGGGTGGGCAGCGCGACCGTTCCCTATCCGCCGGCGCGAGTGGAGAAGCTGTTCCTTCCGGATGCTGATCGCATTCTGGAGGCGGTGGATCGGACGCAGGAGTATTAGGCAGGAGTATTTGGTCATGGCGGAGTTAACTGAAGTGGCGCAATTCTTACTGCCTGACCTCGGCGAGGGACTCGAGGAGGCTCAGCTGGTCCAATGGCTGGTACAGGCGGGTGATTACGTCTCGCTCAACCAGCCGCTCTGCCAGGTAGAGACCGCTAAGGCGTTGGTGGACGTGCCCTCTCCGTTTACCGGCACGATAGAGAAGCTTCATGCCGGTCCTGGAGATACCGTGCTGGTGGGCCATCCATTGGTGACCTTCCAACATGCCATCGCAGCGGCGCCAGATGGTGCCTCTAGCGCTACCGACGCCGCTTCAAGTGGCGGGCATGGGCCAATTCTGGTCGGCTATGGAACCGATGGGCCGGCGCAGAGCTTCAGCCGGAGGCGACGCAGCACAGCCGGATCGTCCATTTCGGCCGACTCGGCCGATCCATCGACGGCTCCGGAGACGGCCTTGGCGCCGGCGCCCGAGGGAGTCTCCGGAAGGGCCAGTCCCTTGGTTCGGAAGATGGCGGAAGAGCGGGGAATCGACCTGTCTGCCATCCGGGGCAGTGGACCAGGCGGTCGCATTCGCGTGGAGGACCTGCCACCGCTCGCGGCGGCACCGGCAGTTGGACTGGCATCCGGTGCCGCGGAGGAGGACGAACAGCGAATCAGCACCGTTGGCTTACGCAAAGCCATTGCCGCACGTATGATGAGAGCGGCGACCACGATACCGCACTTTACCGAATACACTCTCTTCGACGCGGGCGAGCTGGTGAGCGTGCGCGAACGGCTCCGTCAAGATCAACGATTCGCCGAGGCGAAGCTGACCTACCTGCCGTTTTTTGTACGCGCGGTGGTGGAAGCGGTACGCGCCTATCCTATCATGAATTCGCGCTGGGATGAGGACAGGAACGAGATTGTCATCAAGCACAGCATCCATGTCGGCATTGCCACCGATACCGCACGGGGACTTTTGGTTCCAGTGATTCACCATGCTGAGAGACTGGATCTAGGGGAAATCGCCGCTGAAGCCAACCGTCTTATCGAGCTGGCTCGCTCGGGCCGAGCGCCGGCTGCCGACCTGTCGGGCGGCAGCATTACCATCACCAACGTCGGGGCGGCTGGACCAGTTGATACCGGCGCCCCACTGATCAATCCGCCCGAAGCCTGCGTCGTCGGTTTCGGCGCCCTCAAGCCAAGGCCGACAGTGGTCGGCGATAGTGTACTGGTACGTCCAGGCGCCTGGATCTCAATCTCCTGCGATCACCGTATCGTCGACGGGGCCACCGCTGCGCAGTTCATGGGCGAGCTGGTCAAGCGACTGGAGAGTCCGGAGACGCTCACGTAGCCAGAGCGCCGGATTGCCTCCCCGGCGCCTTCGCTACTTCTCTGTCTCCGCTACTTCTCTATCTCCGCTTCCGCTCGCCGCCGGCGGACCCGGAGCTCGCCCCCGCGGAGCCGTTCTGCCGTTGCCGCCTTTCGGCGGCGGCATCCAGCCGAAGGTCTAGAGCATCTAGCTCTTCTACCGTCAGTTCGGTGAGGACATATTTCCCAAATGTCCCCTTTGCTACCATAACCAAGTTCTCGCGGGTATAGCCAAGGGTCTGCACCCTCTCCAGCACCTGCTGGAGCCGTTCGGCGGCATCTGGGGCCTCGGGTTTGATCAGCGTGAGTGCTGGCTGCGCTTCTTGCTCGTCCAGCTCGGCGCGAATGCTGTCGGCACTGGCAATAGCGGCGGCTCCGTGAGTGAGCCGAGCCAAGTAGTCGGAGAACATCGGGTTCTCCAGGACCAGTCCGATAGGAAATGCACGATTGTTACTCTTGATAACGCGATGCACGCATGTCTCGGCCAGACCGTCGTCGCTCATGCGTAGCTCGGATTCAACCAAAACGTCCACAAAGTACTCCAAGCCGCTGGCGCTGATGGGAACGATCCTCCCGACCTGGTTATCTTCTTTCTCTTCGAGTCCTTTCCCCGCAATGGTATCGGTGATCACGACACAGGCCTTGGAGTCGATACAGAGCGGCCGCAAGATCTCGCCACAGACCACCTGCAGTCGCTGGAGATCGTCCCCATCCAGCTCAGGATACGAGTCGCCGGTCTTCTCTTGCTTGGCCTGCAGGAACCGTGCGTACGTGGGCCCAAACCAGCCGTTCCAGCTGTCCAGACAGTAGCATCCATACTGCTGGTCGCGGCCCTCCGGGTCGTGCAGCGCCCAATGTATAGCTGCGCTCAGCTCTTCGGGGTCGGCAAGCTCAAACGCATCGAATCGGCTGCCGTCGGCGCCTGGCAGGTGGCAGGATTTGAGCTCGGTATCAAAGAAACAGAGCTTTCCCAGACCGGCGTCAGCCAGGCTGGCTCCAAAAGTGCTTTTGCGAGTGCCCGCGGCTCCGCGTATCCCGAGCCGCAAGCGCTGGGTGCGGGGCCGGTGTAGGGATGGATTGAACCGCTTGATGGTGCTATTCATAGGCTGCCTCTTCTCTATCGCTTGCGGAAGATGTGGATACCCCGTTTTCGACTCATTCCGCCCGATCGATATCAAAGTGGTAATCGCGACGGGTCAGCGCTTGATTTCGATTAAGAGAACCCAGGTCTCGAGGAGCGCCTCGGTGTAGCATAGCCCTAGGCCGGGCAGCAGCCAGTAGATGCCGCCGTATCCCCAGAAGATTACCGCGATTCCGGCAAATACCAAGAGCGACATGGCTAAGCGGCTGAACATGACATGCTGGATATATTGATTGCGATAAGGCGCTGGAGACTTGCGAAAGACTCCGACTTCCACCCGCGCGGAAATGATCCAGGCCGTGACCCCTACTAGGAGTAGCTCGACGCCCAGGAGGAGGCTTGACTGACGGGGAATCAGCATCACCGAAGACTCAATCAGCACGGTAACTAGCAGGATGATGGCATGGGCGGCGCGACCCGGCAGCTGGGCAAACTTGAGGATATCGTTCAGATTGATGGAGATTGCCAGGAAAACCAGACCGGAGAGCGCCGCCGAGGCGCCTACCTGGGCGGCGAAGAAGCTCTGCCATCCGTTCATTGCCAACCTCCGAGCCGAAAGCAGCCGGGCTTACCCAGCGGCAAGCCCGGCGCCTCCGATTCCAGTTTCAGCACGAACTCGCCAACCAGACTCCGTCGAGCGTTGGAATAGGCGATATCCTCGCCGACGATGGCGAAGCCGCACTTTTGCAGGACGCGTATCGAGGCGATGTTATCTTTAGCGGCGCGCGCGTAGAGTGGCCGAGTGGTGATCTCGCCGAGCAAGCCCGCCAGTGCCCGGGTGGCGATACCTTGTCCCCAGTACGTTTTGCCGAGCCAGTAGCCGACTTCCATCTCGCCGAAATCGGGATAGCTGAGGATGGAGCCGGCCACTTGTCCATCGGCGACGATGGCCTTCATGGTAATGCGCTCGTCGGATAGAAACTGTGACCAGAGCGCATCAAACGCGGCGCGGTCGGTCGGGTCCCTGGCGGTAAAAACCGCCATATCATTGGCCTCAGGGTCCAGCTGCTGGGCAAAAAAGATGTCGAGGTCCTCGGTGGTCACGTCTCTCAGCACGACGCTATCCGGCATATAGTCTTGGACTCCTGTTGAGTATCGTAGCGTGCATATGGAAGTGGTGTACCTGACTCTACCACAAACCAATTGGCGATGAGGCCCCGAAGAAATCAACTCGCCCTGGGGAGAGTCTGCGGACTCGCCGCAAAGTCTCCCTTTAGGCCGAGCGCCATCCTCCAGTTACCGCGGTACACTCTCCCATAGCCCCGCCAGTGCTGGCCGAAGCGGCTCGAGCCGCCGGTACCAAAGGGGCAGCATGCCTATGACCTGCGAGGAGAACCATACCAATGTTTCGAGGAAGAAGAGAAGAGCGACAACAAGACCGACAGACTTTCGGGCGGGGCGGCGGCGCCACCAAATATAAAATGCGCGAGCGCCTAGTCTCGATCGGAGACGACTTCAATATCGAGAACGATCGCGGCGAGCACGTCTACAAGGTCGACGGTAAAGCGTTACGAGTTCGTAAGACGCTCATCTTTGAGGATCCGGGTGGGCACGAGCTCTGCAAGATCCAGGAGCGCATGCTCCGCGTCAAAGATACCATGCAGATTGAGGGCGCCAACGGCGAGACCGCTGCCACCGTGAAAAAAGCCCTCATCACGCCGGTTCGCGATCGCTGGACGCTCAAGGTGCGAAATGGTCCCGACATGGACATCCAGGGCAACGTTCTCGACCATGAGTACACCATCAAAGAAGGTAACCATAAGGTCGCCGAAATCTCCAAGAAGTGGTTCCGTGTGGCCGATACATACGGGGTCGAAGTCGAGCCGGGACAGGATGATGTCGTCATCCTAGCGGCAACCACAGCCGTCGACATGATGGCTCATCCGGATCGTTGAGGCAGCGCAGCCGACGTTGCGGTAACCTCGACCAAAGCGGGCCAAGTTTCAAAGGTCTGTCGCTTGATGCTCAAGTCCGAGCGGATCGGAGGCGGTCGTCTATTTTGCCTCTTCTCTGTCGGGCAGATGGGCCTCTTGTAGTGCCCGCAGCTGTGCCTCACCGCGCTCGCGAAGAGCGTCCTTCCAGCTGGACTCATGCTTCGCGAGGCGAGAGATGATGGTTTTGGCTACCAGATAGTTGCGATACCATTTGTGATCGGCTGGAATGATATACCATGGTGCCCAGCTGGATGCGCAGTGTCCCAACGCCTTTTGATACGCTGTCTGATAGGAGTCCCAGTACTGGCGCTCCCGCCAATCCGCCACTGAGAGCTTCCAGGCTTTATCGATTCCCTCTTCACGGGCAAGCAAGCGGCGGCGCTGCTCCTCTTTAGAGATGAAGAGAAAGAACTTCAGCACCAGAGTACCATTATGGTGCGCGAGCCGCTCGAATGCGTTGATGTCCCGATAACGGCGGCGGCAATCGGCCTTGGTAATCAGCTGGTGAACGCGCGCCGTCACCACATCCTCGTAATGAGAGCGGTTAAAGATGGCCATCATGCCCCGTGCCGGAGTGTGCTGGTGCACCCGCCAGAGAAAGTCGTGCCGCAGCTCCTCCTCGGTCGGCACCTTGAAGCTAACAACCTGGCAGCCACTGGGATTGATTTGAGACATCACATGCTTGATGGTGCCGTCTTTTCCGGACGTGTCCATTCCTTGCAGGACAATAAGCGCGCCATGCTGCTCTGCACCATAAAGCAGGTCCTGCAATTCGGTCAGTCGCTGCTGGTAGCGCGGCAGATGCTCGGCAGCCTGCTCCTCAGTCACGCCGGCGGTGTCGCCGGGGTCATAATCGTTGAGAGAGACCCGGCGAGGTGAGGAGATGACCAAGTCTGTATCTGTGCTCATTACCGTGCTCTCTCACTCAAGCTGTGGCGGAGCTCCCCAGCCACGGCTACAGCGTAATCACGTGGTCAGGCGGATTCCCGGAAAGCGCGGCATAGAGATCAGGAAAGCAACCGACCGATACTCCGTCCACCACGTCTTGCGGCTCGTACTTGCCCGGTTCGACCTGTCTGGCAAGTCCTCGCTCGCTGGCGCACTGATCGCAGAGCATGAGCAGCATATTGTGTTCCCGGGCTATCTTTCCCATCCGCTCGCCGATAGGGTCGCCTTTGCGCAGCACATACGTGTTGTCGTCAAAGAAAAACATACCGACCACTTCCACACCATGCCTGTTTTCCTCAAGCTGCGGCAAAATCATCTTGCCAAGCTTATAGCTGGCGGTATGTCCAGAAGTGGCGAAGATATAGGCGACTTTCACCAGTCGGTCCTTTCCAAAGGTGCTTCTGCTCTAATGGCAGACGCGAGATTTGGGGCGCTCGCTGGAGGCCCCGTGTCGACATCAGCAATTATATATGATAGCTCGGTAGACTGCCTGCTTAGCAAGAGCTGGCCTTGCCGGGACTCACTGCAGATCTCGAACGCCGCGTACCGAGAGTGCAAGCAAGGTAAGTGCCACATTGAGTATGCCTCCGGCGATAAAAACTGAAGCAGGGCCTGCGCGGTCGGTAGCAATTCCCACAATGAGAAAGCCCATGGGTTGTAGCGCGAACGAACCCATCATATCAATACTGAAGACGCGTCCCTGCTTATCCGCTGGGACCATTTCCTGAAGAACCGTCACCCAGATAATGCTGAACGTGCCCAGACCGATCCCAATCAGCGCAGCGGCCAGGCTGCCCATCACCGGCTCGATATCCGAAGCGAGAGGCAGCCCGAGAAGAATGAGCCCAATGCTGGCCAGCAGCGTACCCAGATTAGCGATGAGACCGCGATGGCGAAGGTGCTTCATCTGGCCGACAGCCAGTGTGGCAGCTATAGTGCCGACCGCGAGCGAGGCGCTAATCAGCCCAAGCAGCCAGACGCCGGCGTGGTACTCATCATGAACCAGCTTAGGCAGTGCTACGTTGAGCGTGCTGAAGCCGATGTTGGCTACCGAAGCAATGGCGATGATTACAAAGAGCCAGGTCGACCGCAGGATGTAGTCCAGTCCCTCACGTATATCGTCTACCACTGTACCAATGGCTGGACGCGAGCGTTTCTGTGCCAGCCCAAGATCTGGCGCTATTGCCCCATCGTCGTTGCCGGCCGAAATCGGGAGACCAGGCTTTGGGTGAGGAGGCAGACGCAGCGCCACTAAGCAGCCGGCCGAAATCATGAACGTGAGGCCGTCAAAGGCGAACGCTGCGGCAGGGCTCAAGATGGCTACCAGGCCCGCGCCGATTATGGGGCCGAGCAACAGACCGGCCTCCTGACTGAGCCCAGTTAGCGCATTGGCTGAGGGCAGGTCGCTTTGGGGGACCAGCTGCGGAGGTATTGCCTGGTACGCCGGCAAGAAGAACGCGCTTATCGCACCAAAGAACAGCGCAAGCAGTATAATCTGCCAGAAATGGAGGCTGCCGAGCCAGCCCAGGGCTGCTATGCCGAGAACCACGATCGCGCGGCCGGTGTCAGACCAGAGCATGACCTGACGACGGGGAAGCCGGTCGGCGACCACGCCGCCGACCAGGAGAAAAATGAGCTGTGGAACACTGGTCGCAACCAGTACCAGTCCCATGTCGGTTCCCGAGTGGGTCAGGAGCAAGACCTGCCACGAGAGTGCGGTCAGGTAGGCACCGTTACCCAGCGTCGAGATCGTCTGCCCGGCCCAAAGCCAGGCGAATGGGCGCGAGCGCAATGCCCGCGCAAACTGCGGCGACCCTACAGTATCCATCACTGGCCACCTACCTGCCGGGCAAGCGCGAAATCTCGTCCCTCTGCCAGCGAGTCTGCCAGCGCCTCCATATCGAGCACGTAGTAGGTACGGTGTGAGCGCCGCTCGACCTTTGCCAATCCAGTCTTGAGCAGCACAGTGATGTGGTGAGACACGGTTGCCGCCGACATCCCCAATGCTTCGGCGAGCTCCTGGCCATATCGGGGCTCGGCGGAGAGCAGGCGCACCATGCGCAGGCGAGACGGGTCAGCGAGAGCCCCAAAGGTAGCTGCAACGCGTTCGAGCGGGTCACTAGACCATGCGCCTGGGCGGTTGCCGGTACCCAGTCCTCGGTTGCCCGGCTGATAGAGTGGCGTTGGAGAAAGGATTCGCTCGGTGCCTACACAGAGGATGAACGGCTCGTAACCACTGTATGAGGTGCCGTCGAAGAGTGGCTGAGCGATCTCATGATAATACAGCGAGACTCGGGTATCGAAGAACCCTGAGGCCGCCAGGACGACGGGAGAAAAGCTCTCCAGCTGAGCATATGGAATCAGCGTCTCCAGCCAGGCGGCATATCGCTTATCCGCTACGAGTTCTCGCAGTCTTGCCGTGGCCGGTTGGCGACGCTCGGACAATTTCGGTTCAAGCTCGGTAAATGGGCCGGCGGCATACTGCTCGAGCACCTGATGCAGCTCGTGTAGAGTCGACGCTGGATGTGCGAGCAGCTGCAGCAGGTATGCGCGCTCGCGGCCAGCGAGCCGTAGATATCGGTCAACAAAACTCCGAGCCGCAGTCGGGTTCTCGCTGAGTGCAACGAGCTCGCTGGCGCCGAGTGGAGCGCCGGGATCAATGTAGCCGGCGGTGACCGCTATCCGGAGAAAGTCGGGCAATGCAAGGTTCGCCAGACCGGCGAGAAATTGCTCGATAGAGTGTGGCTCTGGAAGCGTTGGAATGAGCGCCATGTACGAGAGGGCGATCTGATACCGGCGCATGCGACGTTGGTCACTGACGAGCAGCTGGCCGGAGACATGCTCTACCCACTCTGCCCAGCGCTTTCCCATTTCAGGGTGCAGCAGCTCCGTAAAGCTGAAAAGTAGATCATACGCTGGGGACTCATCTACCACTGGCTCGCGGAGTGGGCGACTGGCGCGATGCAACTCACTTCCCAGCCTCTGCTTGGACGCGCGCGGCATGTACCACCTGACTTTCGACAGATGTATAACGTTAACATTAGATTCCTATCTAATGTTAACAGAGGGCGCCGTGCTTGTCCAGATTGGCGTATCAACCACTATTGAGTGCTTGCACGATACCGACGGCCACCGAGGGCCCCGTGTGGACGCCCATAGTGGGGCTCAACCATGTCTTTTGAAGTGCGCCATGATACTCCTCCGCGAGGACGGACTCCATTTGCGCCATCAACTCGGCACTGGTGCCGCACACGAGCAGACTCTCGACCGGCCCCAGCCCCAGCGCCAGCTCGCGCAATCGCTGCAACCCGCGGCGAACTGTCCGAACGCTCTCGACCGGAACCGCTTGGCCGTCTTGATAGGTCAAGATGGGATAGGCGTTCGTCACGCGTCCAAAGAGATGAACCGCACGGGGACTACGCCCACCGCGGCGGACGTAGTCCATAGACTCTAACAGGGTGTAGAGCCGCGTGCGTGCCAACACCGCGATCACCTGTTCATGGACGGCTTGCGGGGAGGCCCCTATGCTGGCGAGCTGGGCGGCGCTGACCACGGCTGGCCACATCCCGACCCCAACCAGCTGCGAGTCGATGACGTCGATCACGGCCGGAGCCAGTGCGTCGCGCGCGGTCAAGGCATTGGAAAACACCTGGCTGACTCGGCGTGATGGGTGGATGGATACGATGGCGGAAGCTCCCTGGGCAAATGCCCATTGGTAGGTAGAATAGAAGTCCTCGACAGAGGCCGGCGCGGTCGTGACGGCAGAGCCCACTCGGGGAAACTGCGCATAGAATTGCGCCGCGGTCAGGTCGATGGCGTCGCGATAGACCCGCCCCTCCAGCAGGATGCGATTGGGTATGACGACGATGCCGAGCGCCTGAGCGTGGCTAGGGAGAATCGTGGCAGTACTATCGGTGACGACTCGTACACGTGCATGACTGTGCGCCGGTGATGGGTTCATGACGTCGGATCTGTGTCCCCGGGAAGGGGGGTGGGGATAGCTGCTCATGGTTAATCACCTCGCAGCTCGCCCAGAAGGCGGCTTGGGTGCTTCGGACAACCGTTGAAGGATGGTGGGCGAGATTATACACCCTGCTCGACGCAAGGTCTACCCTTCGCTTGGGTGCAGCCTCATTCTGGCCCACTGGTCCCGAGAGTGCTCTTGAGCACGCTATAGCCGCCCTGGGTCGGAATGATGCGTTCCAGCACGAAGTCAGCCGCAGTCAGCAGCGCCGCATACTCCACGTCTGTGCGCTCACGTCCCCCGGTGTGGATCAGCATGGTCAGGTCGGTCGTCATCGCGTCCTGAACCGCCGGTGTGTGATTGAGGGTTGTTGGCACCACTCGCTCGACGAGCAGGAGTACCGTCTGTGGCCGCATCGCTCGGCGGCAACTGCGCAAAATGGCGATGGCCTTGGCGTCATCCCAGTCGTGGATGATGCGCGAGACCAGGTACGTGTCTCCATCGGTAGGAACCTCAGCGAACATATCGCCACCTCTGAGCGTGCAGCGGTCGGCAACACTGGCCTGCTCGAGTACTGGCACTGCCTCCTGCACGATGTGCGGCAGATCAAAGAGAATTCCATGTAGCCCCGCATAGGCCTGCAGGATCGTGGCAAGGATCAGCCCGCGATTGCCCCCTACATCGACAATAGTTCCGCTGCTAGAGAAGTCGTAGGTAGCTATCAGGTCGTGCGCGAGGCTGCGAGCTTGCGCTGTCCAGCCGGCATTCAGGATAGCCCCTAGCTCCGGGTGCGCGTGGTAATAGTCGAATGGGGTGGCGGTCCCAAACAGGTGGCGGACGGCCGATTCGCCGGTCTGCACCGAGTGCAGCAGGTCAGCTGCTACCTGCCAAAAATAGTCACTGCCCCACATCAGCACCGCATCGCGCAGCGAATCGGGGGCATTCGCGCGTAGACAAGCTCCGATGGGAGTCAGGGCGAACTGGCCGGGCTCAACCTCGTCCAGTATGTCGAAGGCCACTAGTGCGCGCAGCAGCCGTGCCAAAGATGGCGCATGCGTACCAGTGGCTAGCGCTAACTCCTCGGCTGTCTTGGGGCCGCCGGCGAGAATGTCCGCCACGCCCAGCCGTGTGGCGACGTAGACGGCTTGCGAGATCTGGTAGCTAGTTACCAGGTGCTGCAAGGCAGGAGGAGAGGAGAGGTCAGTCATCATTTTACCCGCTATTTGGAGACGTTGAAGCGGAATTCGATGATGTCTCCGTCCTTGACGACGTAGTCTTTGCCCTCGAGGCGGATGTGGCCGTGCTCGCGTGCAGTCTTCATTGAACCGCCGTCAGCCATGAGGTCGTCGTAATGCACGACTTCAGCGCGAATGAAGCCGCGCTCGAAGTCAGTATGGATCTTTCCGGCAGCGGTAGGGGCCTTGGAGCCGCGAGTCGTCGTCCACGCTCGTACCTCATCCTCACCCGCGGTCAGAAAAGAGATGAGGTTGAGGGCGGTATAGCCTTTCTGTATGACACGATCGGCCCCGCCGAGGCTGGAAAGGCCAAGCATACCCAAGTATTCGTCCGCTTCCTCCGCGGAAAGCTCGCCAAGCTCCGCCTCCAGCTTGGCGGAGACTGCCACGATCTCGGCGTTATCGCCCAGCGCGTAGCGGCGGGCCGATGCCACGCATGCCCCCTCTCCCCCCGCTGTCTCGCTCTTCGTGCCGTCTCCGCCGCTTTCTACGAGTGCCAACGCTTCCCCCAGCGCGTCCTCGCCTACATTTACGACGTACAGCCGTGGCTTCACGGTGAGCAAGAAGAGCTCACGCAGTGTCGGTTCCTCAGTACTGCCGACATCCATCTTCGATGCCGGTAGCCCGCCGTTTAGGTGGGCTTGCAGCCTCCGCAAGAATTCGAGCTCCTCGGCGAATTTCTTGTCGCCGGACTTGGCTTTCCGGGAGGTAGCCTCGGTGCGCTTCTCCACGCTTGCCAGGTCGCTTAACACCAGCTCGGACATCAGTGCCTCGAGGTCACGTCCAGCGTCTACGCTGCCGGCTGGGTGAGGCGCCGCTGGATTGTTAAAGCACCGCACCACAATAGCAAGCGCGTCGGCGTTACGGATGTGCCCCAAGAATTCCGCGCTTAGGCCCTCACGCTTGACGGTCTCGGTCGACTGTCCTAGGCCTGCCACATCCACAAACTCGACGGTCGTAGGTACCACCTTACGCGGATTGAAGATCTCCGCCAGACGGTCGAGTCGGGTGTCGGGAACTTCGACCACCGCCCGATTCGCCACCACGGTGCTGGTTGGGTAACCGGAGATTTGCGCTCCGGCTCGAGTGAGTGCGTTGAAGAGCGTAGTCTTGCCCGATTGCGGCAAGCCGATGATTCCAACTGTGAGTCCCATCTTCTCTCCTGGTGCTTACGGTTCCTGGGTAATGCCTTGCTTGCTGGCGATGGCCACCGCTTCAGTTCGATTTCCGGCGCCAAGCTTCATCAGAATGGAGCTGACATGAAACTTTACCGTGCGCTCGGTAACTACCAGCTCACTCGCGATCTCTTTGTTTTGAAGGCCGCGCATAAGGAGCCGAAGAACCTCCAGCTCGCGTGCGGTTAGGGCATGAACTCCGCTCACACTGGTGGTATGCTGCTGGCTGACCTGTCGGAGCAGCCGGGAAGCTACAATCGGCTGGAGAAGTGAATTTCCCGCGTGTACCACACGGATAGCGGTAAATACCTCCTCGCGAGGAACACCCTTTAGCAAGTAGCCTTGTGCGCCGGCACGTACCGCGCCCAGTATACGCTCATCGCTGTCGAATGCGGTAAAGACGATGACGCGTACTGGTAAATGGGCGTCGCGGAGGCGACGAAGCGCTTCCACACCATCCATGTCGGGCATCTCCAGGTCAAGTAGGAGAACGTCGGGTTCGAGCGCCGCTACTTTCTCGACGACTTCGGCCCCACCGCCGGCCTGGCCCACCACCTTGAAATCTGGCTGGGTGCTGAGAATAGCTACCAGTCCTTCCCGGACAATCGGGTGGTCATCGGCCACCAGGATGCGTATGGGCGAGTTGGTCGCTGGTGCGTTGGTCGTCAACTGGCGCTGCTCCACTCCATGATGCATGTAGCTCTTAATCTCCTTTTCACCGATTTACGCCGTATCCAGTGGAATCGACAGGCTGAGGCGAGTGCCGGCTCCAGTGCTGCTCTCGATCTGCAGCGTGCCGGAAAGTAACCGCGCCCGTTCATTCAATCCTACCAGTCCGTAGTGCTCGCCACCGGTTTGCGCCACCTCGAAGCCCCGTCCATTGTCCTCGACGCTGAGCCGGATCATATGAGGTGTAGTAACGATGCGCATACGTACCCGAGTAGCCGCTGCATGCCGGGCAATATTGGTGAGCGCTTCTTGCGCCATGCGATACAGTCCATTTTCTACCGGAACGGGGAGCGGTCTCGGGTCACCAACTTTCTCGAATTTTACTTTGGGATTCCCCTGAGCCGCCCACTCTTTGGCCAACTCCACCAGCGCATCGGTCAATGACCGGCCCTCAAGCGGGGCCGCGCGTAGATCTCGGACCGAACGGCGGGCCTCCTCCAGATTGGCGCGCGTTAAGGCCAGCGCCTGGCGCACTACGTGTTGCGCCTCCCTGGCCTGTTTATCGTCGTCGAGCAAACAGTCGGCGCTCTCAAGCTGAAGTGAGATGGCGGCCAGGCCCTGTGCCAGCGTGTCGTGTATCTCGCGTGCCAGGCGGCTGCGTTCCTCTTCGGCACCGGCGCGCATGCTCTTTTCATAGAGCCGAGCTCTCTCGATGGCGATGCCGACCAGGTCGCCGACCGTATAGAGTAGGCGCAGCTGGTCCTGACTCAGCTTGCGCCAATCCGCGCTGGCGACGTTGAGCACGCCGAGTTTTTTCCCATGGGCGTAGATGGGAATACTGGCGTGGTAACGCAGGCCTCCAGTTCCATCAACTAGGCCGCTGAGACGACTGCAAGTCACCACGTTGACGTTGGCGGCGCCATTCATGTCTCCCATACGGAACGTATCCAGGCAGTAACACGAGCCCGACATTCGACTTGGGTCTCGTGCCAGACCAGGGGGCAGGTTCTGTGCCGCCGCCAGGTACGACTGTCCGGTCTCTTCGCCAAGTAGCCAGATCCACCCCGTCTGCAGCCCCAGAAGCTCGGCCACCTGGGCCAGAACCGCCTGCAACGCTTGGTCCATTTCTACCGAGGCATTGAGGGCCTGGGCAATGCTGTTAAGTATAATCAGCTCGCGATTGCGCTGGCTCAGCATCTCGGCATCGGACGCGGCGGCAACGCCTGTCACATTCTCGGTCTCGACCCGACTCGGGTCCGACTCTGGCTCAGCTGGTGTTTTGTTCACAATAAACCCGTGTGTAGTCGTTGTCCGCCATCGCGCTACGGTGGCGCTCTCTATCTTCCAGGGATTATACCTCCTCATGCCGGCTTTGGCGCGTAATCATCCCGCTCGTCGACTTGCAACCCGCCACCGTCTTATGCTATACTGCCGATCGTGGGGAACGAGCGACCTGGCATCCAAGCATCCAATGCGAACAGGTAGCTGGCGTCCTCGCCAAAGGTGTCGTCTTTCGGGGTGTAGCGCAGTCGGCTAGCGCGCAGCGTTCGGGACGCTGAGGTCGGAGGTTCAAGTCCTCTCACCCCGACCAGGCTACCACTTCGTCCGCGAAGCGGTAGGGTCAAAGCAGGAGCACGCCATGCTGGCGAGGGTTATACGCGCAAGATACCAATCCACTTGCGAAGCCCCCAAAGTATTAGGCGTGTTTTTTGTTGTCTTTGACCACGGCAGTGGACATGGAGTGGTCCATGTCCTAACCGGAAGGGCTAGCGGCCGCCATAGACGGCAGAGATGAATTCCGGAAACGGGCATGTGCCTCTCCCTCTTCCAGGTGCATGTAACCCTTGCGACTCCATCTCCACGTCTGTCGGGAGCGGACCGTTTGGTTCGAGGAGAAAGGGAGTCGCCGAATATGCCGGTGCTGGTCCTAAACGCCTCGCTTCAGCCGCTCTCCGTTATCCCTGAGCGCCGTCTTGTCGTCTTGCTTTCCAAGCAAAAAGTGGCTTTTGTGGACGACAGCGTGCGTCAGGAGATCGAAGACGGCATACGCATGCGTCAACTGAACGCCGAAGAGCCGGTCATCGTGCAGTTGCTGGCCAATGTGCGCGTACCTCGCATGGTGTTACGTCCCACTCGCGCCAATATCATGCTGCGAGACGATGATACCTGCCAGTATTGCGGCAAGCGGTCGCGTGACCTGACGCTTGACCATGTGATTCCCCGCTCACGGGGTGGAGAAAGCACGTGGGAGAATCTGGTAGCATGCTGCCGTGCCTGCAATGGACGCAAGGGTAATCGCTACCTCAAGGATGTGGGTATGCATCTGCTGAAGCCGCCGCGTCCACTTGATCACGAATATGCGGGCTTCTTTCTCTTGCGCTATCCGCGGTTGCGTGAGGCGTATGAGAGCTTCTTGACCTCGGCGCAGGTGAAGAGCGCATAGCCAGGCATCTGGATGCCTGGCTATGCGCTCTTCACCCGGCAGATCGGCGGCGTCTGTGATGAGTTGGACTGACCTCAACTGGCCCAATCTGTCTCCCAAATTCAAGGTCCCCGAGCCCGCCCTGCGACCGCCTCCAAAACCACATGTGCAGGACGACATCGAGCGACGCGTCGCCCATGCCGAGCGGCTTCGGCACCATCTGGTCATCCTCTGCTTGGGGCTCGCTACAGTTTGCTTCGTAACTGGGCTGCTGCTCTACGCCGGTATCGGTGACGTGCACGCGACCAGGCCGGCGCTACTTCTGCTGGCAGTCGGATTACTCACGGCATTCCCCCTGGCGGCTCTATTGGCGCTCATCTTTGGACCCCGCTGGTGGCAACGGCAGCAACACTGGCAGCTGCTGCGCTGGCGACAGCTGCATGAGGTCTGGGTTGCCCGCGAGCGTGAACGATATGTCGCATCACTCCCACCACGGGTCCGCACGGAATTTCGTCATGTCGTAGACCGGGCGTCGGAATCTTGCCGCTCCAAAGAGCCACCGACGCTGATCTGATCAACTCATCATGGCGCGCGGGAACTGGGACTTCGCTCGGGGTGGCAATCGACGCGACCATGGGGATATGATAGTGGCATGTATGTTGGAACCTGCCGCCTGACATTGCGTATACCGGCCAGCCAATCCCTCAAAGATAAGCGCCAAGTCGTCCGCTCACTGCTGTCGCGTCTGCGCAATCAATTCGATGTGGCCGCCGCCGAAGTGGGTGATCAAGAGCTGCGACAGCGCAGCCTGTTGGGTCTGGCCTACGTCAGCGCCAACGCTGGGCATGCTGAGGAAGTCATACAGCATGCCCTTGGCTACATTGAGACTACCCGTCTCGACTGCGAGATTACTAGCGCGCAGATCGAAGTCATCCGTATCGACGATTAGGACGACTGGGACGGAGAGACTTCGAACTCTGCCGTGGCCTCTAGTACCGGCGCCACCAGTTCGACATCGTCCACCGAACCCACGCGGCGAGCCACGTCCTGATGGCTATAACAGAACAGCGATGCCACCGCGCCGGCTACGCAGAGTACCGCCGAGAAGACAAAGACAGCCCGCATGCCATCGATGAATGGATGGGCAATGAGACTGGGGAAGAACTCCTTGCTCAAGAGACTCATCTGGCTGGCCAGCGGCAAGTGGTGCAGGACTGAGAGAGGCAGCAGCGCTCCCAGAGGGTTATAGCCCAGGAAAGCGGCGAAGAGAGCCGCGGTGGGCGGCAGGTGCGAGACCGCGTCCGCTGCCCCCGCGGGTAGTCCGGCGTGCGTCAAACCCGCAAAGAGAGAGCTAGGCAATGCCGCTGCCAGCCCGGCAGTGACAATAGTGAAGAAAATACCGATGCTCATAAGAGAGGCGGCATTCATAAAGGTCGCCCGCATGCCGGAGGAGACGCCGCGATGTTCAGCAGGGACGCTGTTCATAACGGCAGTGGTGTTGGGTGCAGCGAAGAGACCCTGCCCGATCCCCAGAACGACCAGCCAGAAAGCGAATACCGGATAACTGAAATTAGCGGGTAGGGTTAAGAGGCCGATAAAGCCTACGGCATTGACGAGCAGGCCAAGCACCGCGAAGCGACGAGCGCCGAACCGGTCCGAGAGCCAGCCGCTGATTGGCCCCAAAACGATGAACCCGGCTAGCAGCGGAGTCATGTAGATGCCGGCCCAGAGGGGGGTATCCTGGAAATTGTAGCCGTGTAGCGGCAGCCAGATGCCCTGTAGCCAGATGACGAGCATGAATTGTAGGCCGCCTCGGGTCATAGCCGCTAGAAAGCTGCTGATGTTCCCCGCGGCAAACGCGCGTATGCGAAACAGGTCCATCCGGAACATGGGATCGGAAGCGCTCAGCTCGATAAGCACAAAGACGCCGAGCAGTACGACGCCTCCCACCAGCGCCGCAATCACCAGCGGGTTGCCCCAACCCATGCTCGAGGTGCCGTACGGCTCGATACCGTAGGTAATGCCAAGCAACAATACTGTCAGTCCGACGGCGAAGGTGACATTTCCTGGCCAGTCCATCTTCTGGTTTCCGCGGATCTTAGCGGTCTCCCGCAATTTGAGATAGGCCCAAATCGTCCCGAAGATACCGACCGGTACGCTGACCAGGAAGACCATGCGCCAGTTAACTGCCGCAAGCACGCCCCCCAGTATAAGCCCCACGAACGAGCCTACTATAGCGGCAATCTGATTGATTCCCATCGCCATGCCGCGCTGATGTGCCGGAAACGCGTCGGTGATGATGGCGGCGCTGTTAGCAAAGAGGAAACCCGCGCCCACACCCTGCACGAGACGGAAAATAATCATCATCAGCGCGGCGGTGTTGCCCGAACCCGGAGTGAGAAAGAGCAGTATGCTTCCAACTGTGAAGATGGCGAAGCCCAGGTTATACAGCCTGACGCGTCCAAGCATGTCAGAGATGCGTCCAAAAGCCACCACGAGAGTCGCGGTCACTACCATGTAGCCGAGCAGCAGCCAGAGGAAGTAGTTCGTTTCACCGGCACCGAGCGGATTGATATTTATTCCCCGGAAGATGGCCGGCATCGAGATGAGAATAATGCTCGAATTGATGGTGGCCATCAGCATTCCAAGCGTGGTATTGGAGAGAGCAATCCATTTGTACCCGGGCGATGTCGAACCATCGTTCGGGTCCAGTGCAGTCTGTGTACCGGCGTTCCCTCGAAGTGTAGCCATAGATGTATCCCCCGTAAGCTGTGTCTATCGTAGTTATGTAATGTATTGCGATTTGCACGGCGTTCCTGGAGCTACTGGACTAGTTTGGGATAGACCCAGGACCCGATAGCGATGAGGATGCCGGTAATGACGATGAGTACCCCAAAGTCCGCGGCCAGCGCCGGGGCAGTCACCGGAACGGTGGGTGTGGCCAGCATCAGTGAGCGCAAAGCATCCACCTCGTAGGTAAGCGGATTCACCCGAGCGATGACCTGTAACCACGGCGGCATGATCGTGATTGGATAGATGGCGTTGCTCGCGAAGAACAGCGGCATCGTCAAAACCTGGCCAATACCCATGACGCGCTCGCGTGAGCGGAGCGTGCAGGCGATCAAGACCGAGAAGGTAGAAAAGCATGCCGCGCCAAGCATCACGATAGCTATTACGCCGAGCAAAGCCAGCGGATTCCAATTCAAGTGCACGCCAAGAATTAGCGCCAGCACGTAAATAATCGCCGCCTGCGGCAGCGAGCGGAGTCCAGAGGCAAACGCCTTGCCCAGTACGATGGCAGTACGTGGAGTTGGGCTGGCAAGAAACTTATGGATAACCCCGAGGTCGCGCTCCCAGATAATCGCGATACCCGTAAAGATGGCCATGAAGAGGATGCTCTGCGCCAAGATACCCGGTGCCAGGAAATCCAGATAGGAGTTGCTATTTCCAATGGGAATGGCATGTATGCGAGCAAAGACCTCGCCAAATATGAGAAGCCAGAGCATTGGCTGGATGGTGCGAGTTACCACATCGGTCATATCATGCCGGAGCTTGCGCACCTCCCACTCGCCGATAGTAAGCGTCTTGGAAAGAAAGCTTCTGGCGTTGGCGAGAATACCAATCGGCTTGACGCCACTTGCTCCGCCTATTACCAGGGATTCGCCGGCCACGGTTGCCGCGAACCCGGCAGTGCTACCCGACCCGGCGGGCCGTACGGCGGGCTCGGAATGTGTCACGATAGCTACCTCCAGATTCCAAATCATCACCAGTAAAGTGTAAAAATACGTCGTCCAGGCTAGCTGCCGGGTCGCCCATTTCGATCTTCAGCTCACTAGGCGTTCCGATGGCTGAGATCTTGCCTCGGTGCATGATAGCTACGCGGTGGCAGAGATTATCCGCCTCTTCCATGTAGTGAGTGGTCAAAAGAACGGTCATACCGGTTTCGACACGAACCCGGCTCAAGTGTTCCCAAACGGTGTGACGCCCGATGGGATCGAGCCCGACAGTCGGCTCATCCAGGAAGAGCACCTGCGGATGGTGTAACATCGCCTGGGCCACTTCCAGCCGGCGAATCATGCCGCCGGAGTAGTTGCGGACGAGCTTCCCGGCGGAATCCTCAAGCCCCATAAGGGCCAGCGCGGCGCGTACTCTTTCCTTTCGCTCGTGCCGAGGTAGATCGTAGAGCTTGGCAAAAATCAAGAGATTCTCATAGCCGGTAAGGTTGCCGTCGGCGGAAAGTGCTTGCGGCACATACCCGATGATGCGTCTGACATCGGGGGCCTGTCGGAGAATATCAAACCCGGCTACACTCGCCTCACCGCCGCTCGGCGGCAACAACGTGGTGAGCATCTTGATCGTCGTGCTCTTGCCCGCCCCGTTAGGTCCGAGAAGGCCGAATACCTCCCCAGACTCAACCGAAAATGAAACAGAGTCCACCGCGGCCACGTCGCCGAACTTGCGAGTGAGCTGGTTGGTCTCGAGTATCGGCATTCTCTATCGTCTCCTTACTGTAATTCTTTAGCGCTAAATCGATGCCGGATCTGCGCTGTGTGCCTGCGGATGCGGTGTCTCGGCTGGCAACTCGATGGGTGAGGCATCTGGGGCTTGAAACGCTGTGAATGCCAGCTTTAACGTCTCAAGGGCCGACGAAATCTGGGCGCGTTCCGCCTTCGAGAGTGGCGCCAATATGGCTTGCAGCGCAAGCAGGGTGTGGTGCCTGGTCAATTCCACCATCTCATAGCCGTTCGTCGAGACCCGGAGCTCGATACAGCGTCGATTGGACGTGGAGGGGCGCCGCTCGGCGTAGCTACGAGCGACCAGACCATCGATCATACGAGAGGCTGCTGGAAGAGTCAGGCCCACATGCTCGGCGACGTCTGAGAGGGTCACCCCTGGATGAGACTTCAAAAACGCCAGAGCCCTGAATTGTGGGACTGAGAGATCCGCCGCTCGCGCCGCTCGCATATGACTGCGAATCGTTCGCGTGAGCAGCGGAGCAACGTCCAGAACTTCGGCGGCGCAAACCTCGACTCCGCCGTCAGTTGTACTTTGCATCTGTTGCATACTGCAATTATAGCACAGAATCGGGGCAGACGGCAACCGTCTGCGGGCCGGCCGGTTGGCAGTGCTCCTGCGCCGGACTAGAGTGGCAGCACTAGGTGAAAGGTACTTCCATGTCCTATCCCACGCGATTCGGCCCAGAGGTAGCCGCGGTGCGCCATTGCCAGTTGCTGGCAAATGTAGAGCCCCAGCCCGGTACCCGGAATATCACTGCTGTTCGGAGCCCGGTAGAAGCGCTCGAAGAGGTGGGCAAGACCGCCGGCCGGTATCCCGATGCCTTCGTCGGAGACGGCAACATGCGCGCAGTCGAATGGCAATCTCCTCCTGCCGCGCTCGCGAGTGCCTACTCGGGTACCGCGCGGCAGCATATTCAACGTCACGTGTATGTCGCCGCCAGATGGGCTGTATTTCACCGCGTTCTGCAGCAGATTGGTCAGGATCTGTTCGACGCGGCTTTCGTCCCACGTGCCGATGAGCTCTCCGTAGCCGGGCGATACAATGTTTTCCACCACGAAACGGTGATCCGGGTTGGATTCCTGCCCCGTCTCTATCAAAGTCTCAACCAGATGAACCAGCGACATGGGTTCCGGGTGCAAGCGCAGGTGTCCTGCCTGGATACGCGACATATCGAGGAGATCCGAGACTAGCCGGTTCAAGCGGGCCGTCTGCGATTCCATGCCTTCGGCCAATTTACGGAGCGATTCGGGATTGATTGCCGTTGGTTCTTGATCGGTGAGCCGGGTGAGCTGCTTCTTGAGTCTCTGAGCATGTCCCTGGATTACCGTAATCGGTTGACGAAGCTCATGGCTGGCCACCGAAGTCATCTCATCTTTGAGCCGCTCTTCTTCTTTGACCACGCTAATGTCCTGGAATGCCAGGACCGCGCCGGTGATGTCGCCGATCTCGTCGCGCAGTGGCGTCGCATGCATGAGCAACGGTGTAATGCTGCCGTCCTCCCGCCGCAGCAGCAAGTGGTCAGAGAGCAGTGTCTTGCCGGTAAGCATGACTCTCCACTCAGGCAGCTCAGATTTCAGAATCGAGTGCCCCTCGGAGTCGACGATCTCCCACTCGGGAAACACACGTCCTCCATGTGAACGCGCACGTTCCACCGCTGTCAGGTTCCGGGCCAGTGCCAGCGCCTCACGATTGTACACGATGAGCTTGCCCGCGCGATCGCGGACTACTACCGCCTCTGCGATTTGCTCAAAGATGGATTCGAGCATCTCGGTTCGCTGCTGGGCGGCGAAGATCGCAGCTTCAGCGCGCTTGCGCTCCTTCAGCTGCGGTGTGTAGTCTCGAAACGTTACCATCACATCATTGCTCTCCCCCTCGGGTACCGAGAGCGGCACAATGTCATAGGCCCAGTAGCTGCCGTCATCTCCCTCACCGGTGCTCGACAGCTCCAAATTCTGGGCAAGCACGGGGGTATGAGTGTTGGCTACGCGGTTGATTTGTCCCAGCAGACCGCGCGGCTCCAGCCACGGGAGTACCTGGTCCAAGTGTTTTCCCACCAGGGATGAACCGGCATCGCCGGTATGCCGCTGGTAGAGCTCGCGCGCGATGCGATTGGCCAACTTCAGCTTTAAGGTGTGGGCGTCCAGCACCACCATTCCTGCGGGCGCTGCCTCAATAACCTGCTCTAACACCAGTGCGGAGTCGTAGGTGTGCTGCGCCAGACCCGTAGCCGTCTCAGCCGTGGCCCGGGAGACGTTGTGGTTGGTGGCAGGCTCCAATGGGGTCGAATGGGGAGTCATATCATTGTCTGCCTTTGATAGGGCCGGGAACTTCCGAGCATGGCTGTGACCGTGCCAGTCGTGTCATAACCTCAGGAGTTAGACGGCTGGTGTTACAATGAACATGAGCAGAGAGAAGTAGAATGTATGACAGGTCTCTTGCGAGACATAGCGTACACATGAGCACACAACAATCGCAAGGAAATATTCTGTCCGATCTCAGTACAGCCCTGGACCAAGACCAGCGAACGAAGGTTCATGCAGCGCTACTTGCATGGTATGCAAGTCATGGGCGACATCAATTGCCTTGGCGCCACAGTCGCGATCCCTATGCTATCCTCGTAGCTGAGGTCATGCTTCAGCAGACACAGGTCGACCGCGTTCTGCCTAAGTATAACGCGTTTCTTCAGCGATTTCCATCCTTTACCGCCTTGGCTGCTACATCTGCCGGAGAGGTTATCAAGGCATGGGCAGGTCTTGGGTATAACCGGCGAGCGGTAGCGCTCTGGGAGATTGCCGGAGAAGTGGTCGAGACGTATTCCGGACACCTGCCGGGAACCGTTGAAGAACTCATGAGCCTCCGTGGCATCGGACGATACACTGCGGGAGCTGTCGCCTGCTTTGCCTTCGGATCGCCGGTTGCGACGGTAGACACCAATATCCGGAGAGTGCTCGCTCGTGTGTTCATTGGAACCGAAGCGGGAGACGGGCCGGGTGCGAGACTCGGGGCGCGTGAGACGATGTCCCTGGCTACCTGGGCTCTCCCATCCGATACCGCCTATGATTGGCAGCAGGCGCTGATGGATCTGGGAGCGACCGTGTGTCTGAGCCGGCGTCCGCTCTGTGAAGTCTGTCCACTAGCCAGTTGCTGCACGGCGTACATGGAGGCCTCCAAGCTGGCGCTTTTTCCCAGCGGGGAGGCTCTGGAAGCTCGCCGGAAGCGCCGAATCGCGGAAGCTCGTCAGGGTTACCGCGCTACCGGCGACGCCTTGGGAGAGCGCGGCGGAATGGCCAAGAAAGCGAAGAATCCACCCCCGTTCTCTGAGAGCTCACGGTACTTTCGAGGCAAGATCGTAGCCATCTTGCGCGAGCTGGGGCCAGGGGAATGGATCTCGCTTCCTGAGTTGGGAGTGCGCGTACGTCCCGATTTTGCCGGAGATCCAACGCTCCCTATATGGCTGTCTGCCCTTCTTCAGGGATTGGCGCGCGACGGCCTCGTGCGAGTAGAAGGAGAGGAAGAAATGGACGAGATCGCGCCGGAGACTGAGTCCCAGGTAATGCAGACGCGGCGGCTTCGAGTAACACTCCCGTAGGAGATGGGGCGTGTACCACCTAGCGGGGAATGTCTTCTAGTGCGGCTCTAAGGTGAAGGGGGAGAGAGTGATGAATGAGCCCAAATCTCTGCCGGCGGCCCAGGAGAGAGTTGACGTTAGCGTCAAAGCGGCCGGCGGATATTGGCCGCCGCTGGCAAATTTGGCACGCCTTTTTGAGGAGTGTGGTGAGCTGGCACGTGCGGTCAATCAATCGCATGGCCCAAAAGTCCGCAAAACCGGGGAGGCTCCTCGCGAGCTTATTGAGGAGCTTGGCGACGTGCTCTACGTTACACTGGTCCTGGCCAATAGTCTAGACCTCGATGCTAGCGAAGCGCTAGCAGCCTCTATCGAGAAGGTCGAGCGGCGCAACCGGGAGCACGGTGCCCCAGCCGAGGAGTCTGGATCCCAGTAGACGGTGACCGCCGCTAACTCGGATCCAGACTGGCAACCGGCTTAATATTCGGATGAGTATTTGTCGCTCGACTGCTCACCACTCCCAACGGCAAAGTTGGCAAGCAGTGCTCCGATAAATGAGCCGACCGAGATGCCAAAGAACGAGCCAAGGAAAAACGAGAGCCCATCGATGCTGATACTGGTGTTGGTGATGTAGAGGTAGATGGCGGCAGCGGTGACTATCGCTCCGACAACACCGGCAAATGTCGAGGCGATCCGGGCTCGACGGATGCTCAGACGAAAGTCGATGAACAAGCTACCTGGTAGAGAGAGCACCAGAGCCACGATGAGGAGGATGGTGTTGGTATCCAAGTGGTACCTCCGAAAAATCGCTTCCTACCACAGAAGGAATCGTAGTATTGCGCGTCGAGACAACGCGAGTCTGTGAGTTGGCCGACTGCGTCGAGCATGGACGCACTGAAGAGCATTCCAGTGGCTCTATTGTACTGCTTTCACGCCGACTACGCCACCAGTATGAGGCTTTCGCTCCTATCTGTGGCTATAGTGGCCGCCAAACCGTTTTGGAGAACGGTGAAGCACCTGGGTTGCGCCGCCCCTCGGAAACCACTATGATACCTGCGGCGGCATAGATCGTGCTGACTGGCGCGTGAATAACGAAAGAGCTCTAGCGCGCCCAGACAAAACCAGAGAACGGCTGGAAGAGCCGCAGAAGAACCTGGCGTGGTGGAGGCAGTTAGTGGCAATCAGTAGGGGAAGTGGTGCTGGATCGTTCCTTGACTCCGGTAATGCCGGCACCTTAGCGCCAAAGCGGCGCGTACTGCGCTTTGACGCGAGAATCAAGGGCGAGGACGTCCCCAGTGTTCCAGAACGGTATCGTGGTCTCGATGGACCCAGCGGGAAGTTGGTAGGAGTGCGACTTCTACCCACCACTGGCGATATCTGGCTGCGTCTTGTACGTACAGTTCGCCGTCCGCCATTCGAGCGCATAGTACGCACCATTCCCATGAATGATCGGCAATCTCCCGCACCTTCTCCGGAGGCACTCGAGTTACGTGGCGGTATGCGAGTCTACTGCCACGAAGGCTACGTGGGTCGTCTCGACGGCGTGACCTTCGATGCCGTCGGCGGCGTAGCTCTCGAGCTGCTTCTCCGTGTCCGCAGTGATGTGCTTGCCGAGGTCGAGACGCTGACTAGCCCGCTGGCGAAGCTGATACCAGTTGCCGGGCAGAAGCTGCTCGTCTCGCCGGCATGGGCCGGCAGCGTCAAGCCGCAGCACAGCAGCATACCGTTTCGAGGAGACGCGCTTTCGCTACATCTTGACGCCAGCCCCGAACAGATCGCGTCAGGAACCGTGCTCCGCCGAGACGAGGACGTAGCCTCGGATATCTGGAACATCCTGGGAGCCAATCCGGCGCTGGCACCCTATACCAGCCGGCTGCAATTGGACGTTCACGACGGTGTCGTCAGGCTCTTGGGCACGTTGCCCACACCGCGCCACCGTGCTTCCGCCGACCAGGACATCTGGCATGTATCCGGCGTCTTTGCCCTCCAAGACGAGACCGGTGTCGCAGAGTAGCCGCGTCTGCTGTTGGTCTGGCGTCTGGTAAGTCCCGCTGGCGAGAATACATCGGTTTGCGTAACCCACTTGACGAGATGACAAAAAACGACTATTATTCGAATACCGACTGGATAGTATAGAAACAGATGGTGATGCGCATGCCCAGGCCCAAGCAGGTGGATCCGCTGGCGCGCCGGCAGATTCTCGCTGCAGCGCTCGAAGTCTTCAGTCAGCAGGGGTATGCCGGCACCACACTGGATGACATCACCAGTGCGGCCGATTTGAGCAAAGGCGCTATCTACTGGTATTTCACCAGCAAGGCCGATTTGTTTGCGACGCTACTGGGTGAGCGCGCAAGCATTTTTAGTCGGCTGCTCGAAGACGCGGCCGCGGAGGTTGATACTCCGCTGCACGCACTGGAGCGTATGTGGCTGCGCTGGATGGAGGCTCTCGAGGCCGATCGAGACTATCAGGCCTATGTCCGGCTCTCCCACCTCCGGGTCGAAGTCGCCGATGAACCGGCGGAAGGGATGGAGGCGCGTCGGGCCGAGGAACGCCGCACCCAGGCTCTGGTTACCGAGCGCCTGCTTGCCGCCATAGTCAAGCGGGAGCTACCCGAGCAACTCGATGTTGAGGCGGCGGCGTTGACGTTTGTTGGGGCCGGAAATGGCCTCGTGCGTGCCTGGCTGCTGGTGCCGGACACGTTCGTGCCCCAGGCGGTCGCCTCTCGCATCTGGGCCCTCTTGGTCGCGGGCTGGCGTGGAGCATCGCTGTGACAGCGGCCGGACAACTAGCAGGAAAGGGATGAGATGGCCACGTATGAAGTCACCACAATTTGGCTCTGTGGATATCCGGGAGATCGGTATGGATCAGGAGACGGCAATTGAATTCTTACGTGATCGCTATGCGCGCGGCGGCCTGGCTCTGGACGAATTCCGCCGGCTGATGAGCCTGCTGATGGTTACGACCGATCCGGTCGAGTGCCGGGCTATTCTCGAGGAGCTACCTCATGACCCGGGCCATGATCTCGACGCGGAGCTGAAAACGCACGGCCGAGCCGAATCGAGTAGCGGTCGCCATCCTCACCGTATCTCGGCATTCTTTGGAGAGGTGAAGCGCGGAGGCGCCAGGTGGGAACTGGGTCCGGAGACCCATGTCTCAGCAACGTTTGGCGAGGCGGTACTGGATGTCCGGATGGCACAGCTGGTTCCCGGCGAAAATATCCTCCGTCTCACTGCGCTATTCGGGGAAATTTCGGTCATTGTGCCTGAAGGGCTGCACGTACAGGTGGAGAGCACCGCCCGGTTCGGCGAAGTCTCAGTGCCTGGACATGAGATCGGCGGGATCACCGTCACCGAAGCATTCTCACTGGGACGAGCCGGTTCCGATCGTTACCTGCGCATAGAAGCTATGGCGACTTTTGGCGAGATCAAGATTCGTACAAGTTAATCGTACTGGATCTTGGTAAATCGTGGTTGGTAGGGGAAAAAGGGTCGTTTTCCCACGTTTTGTGAACCAAACTACATGCTAGATCGTCTCTCCCGCACGTATAATAGTGAAGGACTTTTCGAGAAAAGCCGGGAGAGACCACGTGACTGACGTAGTGGGACAAAGCCTGGGTCAATACCGTGTGATTGAGCTCATCGGCCAGGGCGGTATGGCTCGGGTATACAAGGGGTACCAGCCTTCGCTGGCGCGCAATGTCGCCATCAAGGCTATTCCCACCCAGATCGATAATACTCGCGACAATGAATTTGCCCAGCGCTTTATCACTGAGGCCCGCCTGATCGCCAGGCTGACGCACCCCAACATCGTGCCGGTGCATGACTATGGCGAAGACAAGGGATGGGCTTTCATCGTCATGGAATATATCAGTGGGGGCACTCTGCGCAATCGCATCGCGGCTGCCGAAGCCCACCGAGGACGACTTGACCTAGCTCCTACTCTCGATTTATTGGCGCAGGCCGCGCTGGCGCTCGACTTTGCCCACAGCAACGGAATTATTCACCGTGATGTCAAGCCAGCCAATATGCTGCTGCGTACCGAGGATCATCTCTTGCTGTCGGACTTCGGCATAGCCGCTCTTCTAGAGGCCAATCGGGCCTTCACCCGAACCGGCGCCAATGTCGGTACCCCGCAGTATATGGCCCCCGAACAAGGTATTCCCGATGCCGTGATCGACGCGCGCACCGACATCTATGCCCTGGGAGTGGTGACGTTTCAATGTGTGACCGGTACGCTGCCCTTCCCAGCCGAATCTCCCATGGCGATAGTCATGCGCCATGTTAAAGATCCCGTGCCGCGACCGTCTTCGCTGGTGGCCAATGTGCCGGTCAGAGTGGAGCAAATCATCTTACGAGCCATGGAGAAGAATCCGGCCGATCGCTTCCAGCATGCCCGAGAGATGGCGGAACAGCTCAAAGAGGCCGCCTACGAAGTGCGACGCGGGTACCGACATCCCCAGCTCACGCTCAAGCACCAGAGCTTGCCGGGACATGCCGTGCCACCAATCACCCCCACCTATACGCCCAACCACTTCATTCCGCTCCCAACCCCGGGAGTGCCCGGCCAGCCGGGCACGTGCCTTCGTTGTGGCGCCGCCAATAACCCACGCAATAAATTCTGTACCAACTGCGCTTATGAGCTCTCGGGAATGCGGGCGAAGCGGGATCGCTATAAGGCTCCGAGTGGCCGTCCGCTCCGCTGCCGTATCATCATCCGCAATGGCCCGATGACCAACCACGCCTTCGTATTGCACCAGGACATCACTACACTTGGGCGTACCGCGGGTAACGATGTGGTGATTCAGGACGCCACGGTCTCACGATACCATGCTCGCCTGTTCTTTCACAGTGGGCAGTGGTCTATCGAGGATCTGCAAAGCGCCAATGGGACCTATGTCAACGGCAAGCGCGTTGCGCGTCCTATGCCGTTGCAACATGGTGATGAGCTTCGGTTGGGGGACGACATCATCACCTTTGAGCTTCTCGGCTGAACCCGGCGGCACCAGGCTTACAATGCCACGGGAACCTGCAGCACGCGGGCTAGAAACGCTCCAGTATAGGAGCGAGGCTCGGCGGCGACCTGCTCCGGCGCTCCTACCGCGATGATCTCGCCTCCGCGGTCCCCGCCCTCGGGCCCGAGGTCGATCAGCCAGTCAGCCGACTTGACGACATCCAGATTGTGCTCGATGACCACAACCGTATTACCAGCATCCACCAGCCGCTGCAGAACTTCGAGCAGCCGCGAGACGTCGGCAAAATGAAGTCCGGTGGTAGGCTCGTCAAGTATGTACATGGTTCGCCCGGTTGCCCGGCGAGACAGCTCGGATGCGAGTTTGATTCGTTGAGCTTCTCCTCCCGACAGGGTTGTTGCCGGTTGCCCTAGACGAATGTACCCGAGCCCCACCGCGGTAAGGGTACCAAACTTATTGGACAGCGAGGGAATAGCGTCAAAGATGCCGCTTGCTTCCTCAACTGTCATATCTAGGACATCGGAAATGCTCTTGCCTTTGTAATGGATTTCCAGCGCCTCGCGGTTATATCGCTTTCCCTTGCAGACTTCGCACGGGACGTAGACATCTGGCAGAAAGTTCATTTCTATGGTGAGCATTCCTTCACCCTTGCAAACTTCGCAGCGGCCGCCTTTGACGTTGAAGGAAAAGCGCCCGGCCTTGTACCCGCGTAGCCGGGCCTCGGGAACTTGGGCAAATAGCTCGCGTATCGGCGTAAACGCCCCAGTGTAGGTCGCGGGATTTGAGCGCGGCGTCCTGCCGATCGGCGACTGGTCGATGTCAATTACTTTATCAAGCGCATCAAGTCCCTCGATGGCGTCGAAATCCCCAGGATGAACGTGGGCACGGTTTAGCTTGTTTGCTAGGGCCTTGTAGAGTATCTCATTGATCAACGAGCTCTTGCCCGAGCCGGAGACGCCGGTGACCACGATCAATTTGCCCAGCGGTAGCTCGACGTCGATATTCTTCAAGTTGTTCTCGCGCGCCCCTCGAATAGTCAGCGATCGACCGTTTCCCTCACGGCGTCTTTCCGGTACCGGTATCTGGTGCTTTCCCGATAAATACTGGCCGGTCAGTGACGCAGGGTTGGCGACGATCTCGTCAAGGGTGCCTTCCGCGACCACGTAGCCACCGTGCTCGCCGGCGCCCGGACCGATGTCGATGATATGGTCAGAGGCCCGCATCGTGTCCTCGTCGTGCTCGACGACCAGCAGCGTATTGCCCAGGTCCCGCAGATGATGCAACGTCTGAATGAGGCGGGCATTATCGCGCTGATGCAAGCCGATGCTGGGCTCGTCGAGAATATACAAGACGCCCATGAGGCTTGAGCCTATCTGTGTAGCCAGTCGAATGCGTTGCGCCTCTCCGCCAGAGAGGGTCGTCGCCGAGCGGTTAATTGACAGGTAGTTGAGACCGACATCTACCAGAAATCCGAGCCGAGCGCGTATCTCCTTGAGAATTTGCGAGGCGATGACCTGCTCCCGCTCCGTCAGTGGTACCAGCGCCAGCGCCTCGCCACCTTTGCCAGCAGGCGTCCTTGGGTTACCTCCCCCAGGCTGAGAGGCGATAGCCTCGAAAAAGTGCAAGGTGCCAGCGATCGAGAGATTGCCGACTTCTACGATGTTGCTACCCCCGACAGTCACTGCCAGGCTCTCCTTACGCAGCCGGGTACCATGGCAGAGCGGGCAGGGGCGCGCCGACATATACTGTGCCAGATCCTCTCGACCACCCTCCGAGGCCTCTTTGAACCGACGCTCTAGATACGGTACCAGCCCTTCGAACTCGATCTCATGTTGCCGGCGAGTTCCGTGGCGATTGCGATAGTAGAAAGTGACCTCGTCGTGTGCTCCATGCAGCACCACGTCATGGGCTCGGTCGCTAAGATCCTTCCAGGGAGTATCCAGACTAAATCCCTCATGCTCGGCCACCGCGTCCAGCATCGCCGCGTACCACTGACTGGCGCTGGCGACACGGCTCCAATGGGCAAGCGCCCCCTCGTTGATACTGAGATCTGGGTTGGTGACTACCAAGTCTTCGTCAACCTCCAGCTTGGTGCCAAGACCGGTACATTCTGGACACGCTCCCTTAGGGTTGTTGAAGCTGAAGCTGCGCGGCTCGATCTCCTCAAGACTGATGCCGCAGTAGACACAGGCAAAGTGTTCAGAATAGAGTCGCTCCTCGCCGCCTATCACGCTCACGAGCACGATACCGTTTCCCAGCTTGAGCGTGGTCTCCACCGAGTCGGCCACTCGCGTGCGCTGGTTAGCTTCTGGATCCTGAACGCCATCCTTGGCTGTGTCATAGGTAGCCGGCTGCTCGGCGACCAGGCTGAGCGGAGACGCCGGCTGGCCGGTAAGCGCACCGTCGGATCCGGCATGACGTATGACGAGTCGATCGACGACAACCTCGATGGTATGTTGCTTATACCGATCGAGCTCGATGGTGTCGCTGAGGTCACGTACTTCATTATCTACCCGAACCCGCACATAACCGGCACGCCTCATGTCCTCGAAGACGTTCTTGTACTCCCCCTTGCGAGCGCGTACCAGTGGAGCCAGCAGCAGTAATCGCGTGCCGTCCGGCATGCCGGTAATGGCATCCACGATTTGCTCCACCGATTGCCGGCTTATCTCTCGCCCACAGTTCGGACAGTGTGGGTGACCGACGCGGGCAAAGAGAAGACGCATGTAGTCGGAGATCTCGGTAACCGTACCCACGGTCGAGCGAGGGTTGCGTGAGGTGCTCTTCTGATCGATGGAGATTGCCGGCGATAGACCGTCGATATGGTCTACATCGGGCTTATCCATCTGACCGAGAAACTGACGAGCATAGGAGGAGAGCGACTCAACATAGCGCCGCTGTCCCTCGGCAAAGATGGTGTCGAATGCCAGGCTGCTCTTCCCTGAGCCGGAAAGCCCGGTGATGACCACCAACTTGTCGCGTGGAATAACCACGTCGATATTCTTGAGATTGTGTTCGCGCGCGCCACGAACGACAATACGGTCCTGAGGCATATGAAATCTCTATGAGTAGGTCCAGCGCAGTCTATCCGGGTAAAACGAAGAAAAACGAAGAGACCACGCTGCGGTTTGATTGATAAGGCAAGACGAGCGCCGACGCATCTATGCGATCGCCGGCGCTAAGTTGGGACAAACATAGACTTAAGTATAGAACGCTTGTCCCACCTATGTCAAGCTGAGCCGGACCAGGAGCCCACGTCCACGGGCGGCGTTGTCATATCCATAGGAAGAATGTTCCGGCGGCGATTCCCACGACTGAAAGAATGATGCCCGCGATGGCCATGCCTCGGCGGTGCGGGGACTTGAGCCCAAGCGCACCCAGCACAATTCCGATGATAGCTGGAGCCAGGACGACGATCCCACATAGAGGAATCCAGCCGAGGGCGGCGCTCACTATCCCCAGAATCATGCTGGTAAGCGCCATACCGTCGCCTGGCGCCGATCCCGGCGCAGCTACCGGATAGGGAACATAGACGGGCTGAACTCCGGGCGACGCACTTCCGGGAGTGCCGGCCACGGTTGGTGGGGCATAGGGAGGGTAGGGAGGCGGCATCTGCTGCATCTGCGGTGGATCTTGCGTATAGGGTGGCCGGAACTCATCGTCACCATTACCCCATTGCGCGGTTGGATACTCCATACCGTACGGCTCACTCATTGCTTTTGGCTCCTCATCGTCTTAGCTCGGTAGTGTGATCACTCTACGCGTGTGACGTGTGGCGGAGGGGCACTTCCGCTCTCGTATCCACGCCTCAGGCAAGTCGGGTACCCAGCGCGAGCCGGTAACCTCCTTATGAGAGGCATAGACATGCCGCTGCTACAGGTGAATACGAAAGTGAGCGGCAGAAGTTGCCGGGTAGGCGCCGTGCCACGGGCCGGTGTATCACGCGGATGGCGTGACGGCGCTACTCAACGTCGTTTTCGTGGTCACGTAGACGCTGGTATCGCATTTTGAGGCGGAGAATGCGAAACTGAGTGGCAACCGCGCTGAATGGATTGTGGCCTCTGTGGGAATTGAGCCTAACCACGTTAACGTCAGCCGGAGTACTGGTGGTGGAGCTGGTATAGGTAGTGCTTCGCCGGACTATACCGCTTGCGCGACCGGAGGAACCGCCATACCGCCAACCAACCACCAATCCGACCACAAACAGCGCGAACCCCAAAAGGGATATCCAGCCAACCAGAGGAGTGTCGAAGAGAAAACTGGGCTGGCGGCCAAACCAAAAAAAGGCGAGTCCGGCTGCAAGCAAAATGACCAGAATGCCGGCCAGTAAGAACATCTCGGAGGCCGAAAGACCAAATTCCCAGGCGCGTCGCGCACGCTTGGGGCGCGGCCGGTTAAACGCGCGAATGCGGCTGCCCAGCCCCGGCTTTGGTTCCGGTCGATCCAAGTTCCTGAGAATCTCTTCAATCTCGCGCTCATATTTGTTTGGCATAAAGATTCTCCTGCCCGAGCATACTTCCTTGGTATACGACAGTGCCGGACTGGCATCCCCCTAAAACAAAGTATAACCCATGGCCACGGCATCAGCAAGGCGCTGCGCGGCCAGGTAGGTCACGGCTCCAGCGAGGCATGGCGAATTGGTAGCAAGCGCGGTCTATTTCGAAGCAAAAAGTCGGCGCCGGCTAGGCTCGAGCTAGCGCGGCTAGTACGGCGGTCTTCAGAGAGAACAGGGCCATCAGTTCGAGAACCGCGAGGATGACCGAGACCGTCAAGAAGGGAAAGAGCTGACGCCAGAAGGAAAAACGGCCAACCTGGTTGGTTACCCCGAGCACAAAGACAACATTGACCAATGTGAGTGCCATGACCAGCCCAAACGTGCTGAAGATGGCTATGGGATAGAGCAGAAAGCCGAACTCAGGGTAAATCGTGGAGCTGACCGAGACAAATATCAACAGCAGAGCCGGCACCATGATCGCGAGCTCCGAGAGCGATCGAAACGTGGGCCGCAGATCATCATATTTCCATATGAGGGCATTGGCTACCGGCACGATGATAGCGCACATCGCGACTCCCGTGCCAAGACCGGTAGCCAGCCGCAAGAAATTATTCGGTTGGTACAGGTGCGGCAGGCCAAGATCGAGAATAAAGGAGTTTAACCCGTCTTCGGCCATGAAGAGCACCGCGGCCCCCAGAAGCACTAGAACCCAGCGGCCGGGCAAGCTCGAAGATCGCAACCGGCCGGTCAACCCGAGAACCAGGAAGGTAGCGCTGAAACCGCTGTAGATACCGGTGTTGCGAGAGCAAAGCGGTAGCTGCTGACCTCCCGGCCAGAACGAGTGAGTGGGAAGCTGAGCGCAGATACCGCCGTCAAGAGCGCGCAGCCGTTCGATCAGCGTTGCTCCAGGAAGAAAAGCGAGAAGTGCCAGAGCTACGAGGTAGCCAACGGCCAAGGAAATCATCAGCCAGGCGGGCGGCACGAACCCAGGGCGGTAATTGGTTCCTCTACTGCTACTAGCCGGTCCTGTCGCTCAACTTCTGATACGCCCATGGCGCGACTCTCGCTTTCCGCCGTCCGACTCCTCACCTCGAGCCAAGCATATCATAACCTGGCACCGTGACCTACAATGGTGCGACATAAGTCTTGGCAAATGTTCTCATGTCGAATCGCCGATTTCTATTCGACACTATCGTGCGAGGCGGGCGGGCTCGGATAGGCTGCTCGTCGTCGTCCCACGGTGCTCTCGCCAGAAGTACGCGGCTCCCGCTCTCTCGCTCACCTGGCCAGCGCAATGCGATTCTGTCGAATGTCGCCCGCCAGTGTCCGGCCAGCGGGATCGATATTCGCCACTGAATCGACTATGAGGGTAGGTCGGTAGGGGAAGCGCTCCACCTGTTCCGGCCGAGTCACGCCGCTGAGGACCAGAACGGTCGGCATGCCCGCCTCGGTTCCAGCGACGATGTCGGTATCCATCCGGTCGCCGATCATGATGGCGGTCTCCGAATGTGCTCCGATCTGGCGTAGCGCCGACCGAATCATCAAGGGATTGGGCTTTCCCACAAAATAGGGACGTACGCCAGTCGCCTCGGCAATTAGCGCGGCTAACGCGCCGGTAGCCGGCACCAGACCCTCTTCCGCCGGACCGACGACGTCGGGATTGGTGGCGATAAAACGCGCACCCGCGGCCACCAGGCGTATAGCCTGCGCCAGCCTCTGAAAGCTGTAGGAGTGGGTCTCACCCAGCACCACGTAGTCGGGGTCCTGCTCAGTCAACACGTAATCGACGTCATGGAGCGCGGTTGTCAGACCGGCCTCACCGATGACGTAGGCTCTGCCGCTCGGACACTGCCGATGCAGGAACTGGGCGGTGGCCAGCGCCGACGTGTAGAGGGCCTCCGGCGGAACATCGAGCCCGATATGAGCGAGACGCGCTTGTAGGTCGCGTGGTGTATACATGGAGTTGTTGGTGAGAATGAGGAACGGCTTCCCCAGAGCGCGCAGCCGGGCAATGAACTCCACCGCTCCCGGTATTACGTTCGCGCCTCGGACCAGTACGCCGTCCATATCCATCAGGAAGGCATCGGCCTCAACTCGTTCAGGTGTGATGTCGTCGTTCGTCTCAGCGAGGTATTCCATTGTAGTCTCCTTGTCTGTATCGTTACGCGGCGGGATCTCCGCCGCCCTCGTGATCGCTTTTGAACCGTCCGGCGCTGAAATACGGCCGGTACAGCGGGCAAAGAAAAAGCCCGCGAGACTCATGGTCCTGCGGGCAACATTGTCCTGTGATCTCTTCACATGTCTACGTGAATCGAACACCGTCTTCTTCAAGAACGAATCAATCTGGGCCAACATCTATTGGTGTCCACACACACTGATCCATATCCATACATGGTGATCCACATTGATCCGGTGGTCCCGAGCAGCAATTCTTTTACATGTGCTGGCTGCGCCGACAAACGCACCAAGGAAACTTATTCACAGTGTGGCTGGAAAGTCAAGCTCAGCAGTGTTCCCCAGAAACTGCTGAGACTCCGCTGGATTCACCGACCTATAGGGCTGGAGTACTTCGGAGAGCGCTTCTGAGAACTCAAGGAAGCTATCGATGGGGCGGTCCGGCCGTCGGCGGTGGTCTGCCAGTCGTCGAGGGCGGTAGAAGGCGGCGCCCAAGGTGGTAAGGGCATCAAGAGGTACGCTGCCAGGTCGGCGACGTAGGGCTCGTATAATTCCCGCAGCTCGTCCAGCTTTCCCTCTACTCTGTCTTGCTCGGAACCAGCCCGTACTCCACATCCGAGCAGTAGCGCGCGAACACGGTGACGTTCCTCCACGGGAAGGCGAAGGCTGGCCGCCGCTCGGCCCTCCTCGTCAGAGCCGAAGACCCGTGCGAGGTCGGCGGCAGCATGGCGCGCCATGGCGAATGTAAAGGCAGCCTGCTCAGTGAGCTCCTCATCCAGGTCGAGACTCTCCGCGAAAGCCAGCACCAGGGAGCAGGTATCCAGTATCATGGTGAGACCGGCTACCCAGGACTGGTCCTCATGCTGTGATCGGTAGTAGGCCAGCAGCGGATAGGAGAGGTGAGTCTCCAGCAGCTCCGCCGACCAGCCTTCCCAGTCGGCCAGCACTTTAGACAGTCTGCTGGCTCGCCGATCTGGCGGCTGGCGGCTGAGTAAAGCACCGGCGGACGGCGGCGACCCGGCGTGACCGTCGAGTAACGAGATATTCACTTCCCGGCGTGAGAATGCCTGGTACAGTATGGGTAGGTACCCGATGACCAGCGCCAGGACGCCGAAGCCGGTGCCCACCTCGGCAACGGTGATGAGCCGGGAGCTGTTCGCATGAGGCAGCACATCTCCAAGTCCCAAGTGTGAGGAAGGTGGTACCGCTAAAGTAGAGATCGGTGCCTAGCCCAGCCGGGCCGCCGCCGGAGACCAGCGGTGAGCCTACTCCCCATAGAAGCAGCGCATAAGCAACAATCAAGAAGGTCGCCCACATCCCAAGTAGTGAGAGTAATGTCAGCGGACCATATGCTGCAAGGACGGACTCGCGGCGCCCGATCGCGCTCAAGCGTCTGGCCGCAAACCTGTATACACTCCATGTGCTACGAGCGTACATGTTCGTCAGGCGAAACCTCCGGGTTACCCGACGAGGCAACACGACCGTCTCGAACACGTCCCAGAGAATCACGGCGATCAGGAGGACTGAGATCACCGCCACCAGCAGGTGCAGGAAAAACATACGACAGCAACTTCCTTCCCGCGCCGAGATGCACCCGTGCCCTCCTGCTCCGGCAATCCTGGAAGGATCGTGGCTCGAGCCTAGCCGCGTACTCTATTGCAGCATGATTAGAGTATAACCAATTACCGACTACTCCACTGCGAGACGCGTCAGAATGGGGTGTGGTTACCTTAAATGACCTGCCCAGAAGACACATGTGGGCTTGATTATGCCACCCCATCTACTCCATGGATAAAGTAATAATTCTTGTGAGACGTATAGGACCAATTGCCAGGGGGTGAGACTCTATGATGGTGCGCTACTGCGGCCACTGCGGAAACAGCCTGAGCGTCGAGGCGGTAGCAAGCGGACGCTGCCCAGTCTGCGGCGCCGAAGTTGACGCGTCAACTTCGGAAGTGAGTCCAGACTTGGGTCTGCACCTTGATGCGACTACCCACTTCGCATTTGGAGCGAGCGGCACTCCTACCCAGCCGTATCAGCCACCGGCAACTCCGGCCCGCAGCGCCAAGCAAAGGGGGCGCCCTCTCTGGATCATCAGTCTGGTGGTCGCGGTCGCACTCCTGTGTGCCTGCGCCAGTGTCCTGGCCTTAGCGCACTTTGCTGGAGGAACCGGCGGCCAGGACGGAACGGTGCTGGGCAGCGCAACGAACACCGCGTTGGCTGCGTCTTCAGGTGCGACGCCGAGTCCGAGCATCTCCTCCACCTTCGGAGGGGGCGCGCCCCTCAGCACGCCTATCTCACTACCCGGCCAGGCCACTACTTCACCTTCGGCCATAGTCTCTGCAACGTCGACAGACGTCACACCTATCGGTTCGCCAGCTCCGTCCCCTGCCAGCTCTCCTACGGCGACGCCAGCTCCGCCTTACCTGGTGGTTACGCCTACCATGCCAAAGCCCATAGCGGTCTGCTACGGTTCCAAGATAAGTTTTACCGTTTCTAATAGCGGCGGCGCAGCCCTAATCTGGAACGCGTCGGCCAATGTCACCAAATATGCGATTTCGCCGAAGATCGGAACCATCGACCCGGGACTCCAGGTAACAGTGACGGTAAGCAATATCGACCAGTCTGGTATCGTTACCGTATCCGGATACAAAGCCAGCAACTCGCCGCAGCAAGTCACTATCACCTGCACGCTATAGTGAGTACTCTTCCAGCCCATTTTTGTAGGCCGGATGGGAATGATACCGGCGGTCTGGTCAAGTCACTTGGATATTCCAGCAACTAATCACCTATGTTAAACTAGAAGTGTAAAGTGTAGCGCTCCGAAGCGGGTCCCGTAGCGAGAAATTCTTGGGCGATTTCGCGCCAGTCTTGATTACTGAGGAGCTACCTTCGACTGATTGTGACTCTAGTATTCATGGGTGAAGTAGTCTGAGACACCGCTGCTGCAATAGCAGCCAGTCGGAGGAAGAAATTGTATGTCGCGCTACTGCGGTGAATGTGGTGCTAGTCTGACTGCAGCGCAATTTTACATCGGCCACTGTCCCATCTGCGGTGCGAGGGTCGATGCTTCACAGTCTCTTCCGGACCCAGAAGATGGTGCGATCTCCAACAATGCTACCCGGGCTGGGCTGGCGCAGGTGGCTCCCACCTCTCAGTGGCAGGCGCAGCGACATCCGGCGGCCGCGCGAACGCGGAGCCAATGGCCATTTGTATGGGTGCTTAGCCTCATACTCGCGGTGGCGCTAGTGCTGGCGGGTGCAGGGATCCTGGCGCTCTCCCAGCGTGGTGGCTTCTCCGTGTTTGCCTCATCCAATGCCAACGCCAATTCCTTCCACTCCAGCTCCTCGTCTGGCGTGGCTCCCACCAACGGTGCTTCGTCCACGTCAGGTGCTGGTTCGGGCCAAACCGGTGGAACGCCAGGTGCCGGTCCAGGCCAGATCGTGGCGACGGCTGGTCCCGGCCAGACAGCGGTACCCACAGCGCCTCCACTCCCAAGTGGCTCTCCCACAGCTGGAGGCTCCACTCCGGTCAGTACCGCGGCGCCTGCGCCTACCCCTGCTCCCACTGCAACGCCAATCCCGCGATCTGTCTGTCTCACCTACAAGCGTCCCCTTCTACTCGCTCTGTCCTGGGAGCCAGCTCTCCATTTAGGTGGCCAACATGGGCGGTTCTCCGCTCTTGCTGGAGCGCGATCGATGTGAATGGCTATTCGGTCTCTCCCGCAGCGGGCGACTTAGACGGCGGGTCGCATGAGACAGTGACTGTCAGTGGCATCAACAAGTCCGGCATTGTGACGATTTCCGCGCCGGACGCGGATAACTCGCCACAGCAGTTAGCATCAATTGTCGCTGTCTAGATGCCGGTCTTTTCATCGACGTGGTGGCAGGCGCGGTACTGGGACACCGTGTGGAATCGACCCGCGAAGACCAACTTGATTCCCGTCTTGGGAGTTCTCGCTCCTGGCAGCTGGGACATCGTCCGAAGAGCTCCACCCGGTGCCCGGAGATGGCGAATCCCGACTGGCGCTCGACCTTCTCAAGGAGTTGGTTCGGCAGGCAGGCGTCGATGGCGACCACCCGGTGGCACTCGGCGCATGTCAGATGGTGGTGGTGCGTGCCCGGATGCACCGAATGGTAGCGTTCGCTGCCGTCGGCAAAGGTCACCCTATCGAGAAAGCCTAGAGCATTGAGCAGCTCAACCGTACGGAACGCGGTGGCGCGGCCAATCCAGGGGGCATGCTGCTGGGTGGCGTGCCAGAGCTCCTCGCTGCTGAAATCTTTCCCTTCGGCGGCCCACTCAGCGATCTGTTCAATGATGGCGTTACGAGGGCGGGTGGAGCGTAAGCCGGCTTGCTCCAGTGCGGTAATCATTTCCTGGGCGCTGACGCCATGTGTAAACGTCATAGAACATTCGCGCTGGAGACCCTTCCCTTTTGGGGGATCGGGAGGAAAGCGCGTTCCCCTTTCTCATATGAATAGCCATCAGCCTGCTGGATGGCATGACAATTCCGGTGGTTGATGCCCGCAACGGTCACACCACGGGTGGTGATATTGAACGAACCGGAGGCACGGACGGCGACCCTCCCGGTATAGGTCCCAACCTTTGTCCCAGACCTTACCACGGCGTGCACCAGATCACCCGTCACAAACCCCTTGATCCGTCGTTGGCCTTTGGCCGATGTCCTGGGGAAGCCATATGTATCCATCAGGCACATCTGCCGCGACTCGCGTCCCCTGGCCGTGATGAGCAGTGCCCGCACGGAGGCAACGCCAAGTGTGACAGGGGTGCTGGCCCCCACGCAAGTTGCATCCAGCCAATGTGTTTTGGGGAGGTTCCGCTGGATGCGATTCCACTTGGTGCGTCCACCGCTTGCCGTTTCCAGCGGGAGACCCAGGCTCCGAAGACGCTGATACAGCACCCACCGAGTCGTGTTGACCGCCGCAGCATCGTTCAACGGCAGGTTGGCTTGTGCCTGGACCTGAGGATGGCCAAACTCGGCGGCTGTCTGTGTGCCTTTGGCGAGATTGCAGCGTGCACAGGCGAGCGTCAGATTACTGATGCGATGAGACCCGCCGCGGCTTCTGGGCACAATATGCTCAACCTGCAGCGGGACGCTGGTCGCTCCACAGTACGCACAGGTCCGATGCCACTTCTCCAACAGGTATTCTCGCACTTCATAGCCTGCCAGCTCGCCCTGCTGATACTCCACTCCGCTGATCTGCGGATTCTGCATCACGTGGGTATCAAACCTGACGAGTTCCAGGGAGAGAGCGGTGATGGGGCAGAGGCGTGCCAGCCGGTGTACCCAGGTGAGCACGTTCTGCACGCGACTCTCCAGCGAGGGGGCCAGCCACCCTTCGGCTCTGATCCGGTTATTGGAGCGTGCCGGCCGATAGCGTGTATGACGCGCGCGACGAGCCTGGCGAGCCGCCCGACGCGCCGTCAACCTCTCGCAGACCTGCTGGCCGCGATGGGTCAGTTCTGCCGCAAAGGGAACCTGCCCGGTTAGGTCGTGAACTATGGCCAGTCCCGTCGTCTTCGAGCCGGGATCAATCTTGAGACGAAGGGGCGGAGCAGCCTCGTCGGGTTTGGCCTGCTTGAGAATGATGGCGAAGGGGTAGCGTCGCCACACCGCCGCTTTGCCCTTCGTAAGTAATCGCCGGGCGGCTCCTGGGTGAACGGGGGTAAGCGGACGTTTCTGGGTATCGACGACAAAGATGTAGGTCATAGCGCACACCGTTTCTGCCCTTCTCGGGCCTCTGGTTGCCGTGCGGCGTCCAGGTAATGTTTTCCTCGACAAGGATATCCAGCGGTTTCAGGTGCTCGCAGCACGGACTCGAACCCTGTCTGTCAGTTTAACTACGAGCCGCAGAGCTGTGGGCTGGAACGTCACCCACAGGTGCCTATACATTCGCCGGTATCGTAGTCCGAGAACTCGTTGCCGAGTTCGGACTGAGTCTGGTCAGGTTCAGGCGTGCTTGGGTATCGTTCCCTCACAAGCCCATCCCCTTCCAGGGGATAGGGTACCTGACATCCTTCGTCTCGTATTCTTGCGCTATGTCGTTCTATTGCATTCGCTTCAGTACAGTCTAGCACCTATCTCCAACAGGTCCTAGCTTGTCTTGTCCAGTCCAGATATTGATACATAGTATCAATTATCTAATCCCTTCAGAGTGGCGGCGTACTGAATCATGTCGCTGGCTTCTTAGGAACGAGACGCCAGCGTTATCACGATAAACGGATAGACAACCGTCTGCTGCCGCTCAATTCGCAGGCCTGCCGCGCCGAAAAGTCGTTGCCTGGCGGCGGCGGGCATGCCCCGGCCATGGAATGTGACCCATGCCAGGACCATGGCAAGCCGAAATCAGCCAGAATAAAGTGGCCCCCAGGGCGCAGCACGCGGGCAATCTCGCCTACTCCCTTACCCGGATCACGCCAGTGATGAGAGGAAAGGGTGCTCACAACCAGGTCCACACTGGCGTCGGGCAGAGGGAGCGACTCGGCGAGGCCCCGGCGAAACGTGGCGGCGGGGGTCAGCCGCTGCGCCGCATCCACCATCCCTTGTGCGGGATCGACTCCGATCAGCTGCGCCTCCGGCCAACGCATCCCGGCGGCTCGCAACAGTCGTCCAGTTCCACAGCCCACGTCGAGCACTTCTGCGGGTGGCGGAAGGGGTGCCGCCAGGTCGAGCACAGCCTGGTGGACGCGATTGAAGAGCCGTTTCTGCATCCACGAGCCCTCGTAGGTACGCGACCACTCTTCGAAAATTCTAACGTCACGAGTCTGGTATGAGGTATCGGACGGAGGCATAGTCACCCCTCCCTTTCTGCCGGCGACAAGCCGACTGGTACAATTGCCGTAGGAGCAGTATACTCCGCCGGACGCCGCCGGTGTGGCGCCGCCGCCGAAAAGCAAGAGAGACTACAGACTCCACTTCGTCCCACAGGCGCGCATTGCGGCCAGGGAGTGTCACTCTCAAACGCAGCGCGGAACTGCTGGTAGCGCTCGCCGTTCCAGATATGCTCGAATGGCGTCTCAAACGCGTTCCCCAGCCACTTCTGGCTTAACGGCCCGGGGTAAAGGGCGCAAAACAACAGGAGTACACATTCCCATGGGCGGTAATATAGGCGAGCTTGTACGGACGCTGGCAACCCTTCCACGGCGAAGCTCCATCCCAGAGGTCCGAGCAAGGTAGGCTGCCGGCTCGGTGGCGCCGGTGGCGGTAAAGGCAATACCTAGCTCCCGACAGCGTGTCTCGGCGGCAAGCAATGTCTCCCGCTCTTCCTGGCGTATCGAGTGGAAGAGCGTCTGATCCTCAGTTGCCAGACCCTTGCCGAAGTAGATGAAGCGTTGAACGTAGACCTCAGGCACACCTGTCCTGGACGCAATCTCAACCACTTCGGGCAATTCACGGAAATTCTCTCGCATGGCGGTGAACCAGAGCGAGACCTTTGGAAGCTCCGCTCCAAGCTCTGTTTTCAAGGCGGAGAATTTGGCCAGGTTGCCTACGATGAGTGGCAATGCTTTCTGGTTGACGCCACGCACCCGCGCGTACGTTGCGGGAGTGGCGCCGTCAAAGGAGACACGTAGCTCGCACAGCCCTGACTCTATGAGGCTGCGGCCTCTCCGCTCATTGAGCAGCAATGCATTCGAGTTGAAGAGCGTATAGACACCTCGCGAGCGCAGGTAGGTGATGATCTTTGGCAGCTCGGTGTTGAGCAAGGGCTCACCAAGTCCGTGCAGCACTACTCGATCGAGCTTGGGAAACTGTTCTACGATGCGTTGCACCTCGGCCAGAGTAACGTCGCGGTCGCCCTCACGCCCCAGATGGGTGCGCGGGCATTGATCGCAGAATTCATTGCACCGGGTAGTGCTTTCGATATACAGCTCACTCGGCAGGGGCAACGGCTCGGTCGCGTGAGTACGTGGACGCGAGCGGGGTGCCTGCTGCTGGGGTGTTAGGGAGTGTGCCATGCTTGATTTCTGCTCCTTTGGGAAAATCCGCGAGATAGCCTGTGCAAGGTGCCGCTCCTCGCCGGATAGATTTACTCGGAACCCGTACCAATTGCTGTGTTGGTGTAGAAAGTAGGATGAGTCCATGAGTAAGACCCCCTCTTCTCTCGCAGCCGCATAACTGTCTAAAGAATGGCTGTGAGTGAGTCTGGTACCGGCAAGCAGGTAGGGACCCGAGTTCACCGGGGAGAGGAGAAATCCCCTCGGCTGGAGATGCCGTGCGACCATTCGCTGGTTGCGGGCGAGCGTGGCGATGATCTGCCGCCGCCATTGCCGAAACGGACCAACCTCCCCCGCGCGCAGCTCATTTACCCACTGCTCCCAGCACTGCAGGTAGGCCTCTGCGACCTGCTCCGACACGCCGGCGACCGAGCCCAGCAGCGATTCACTGATTTGCTCGATCGATTGGATGAGGGGAGATGAGCCGAGAATGATACTGGTCTTCTGTCCGTTTATGAAGAAGATCTTGCTCGGGGACCGGATGACGGCGATCCGGTCGGGATAGTCCGCGCCATACCACGGCGCTTCATCGTTCCAGTTCAGGCCGAGGCGCGTCTCGTCCAGTATCACGAACGCTTCCTCTGGAAGTGCGGAAATGAGGGAGTGTAGATTCTCCCAGCTGTACTCCACGCCGATGGAGTAGGCGGGATTGGTGAGCAGGAGCGCCGCTCCTGGGCTACGCATGGCCGCTAGCAGCGCGCCTGTGTCAAACGTGCCGGTGACAAAATCGGCGGCCGGAATGATCGTGCTTGCAATGCCCAGGTAGCGGCAAGCTTCGGCAGCGGCGAAGTACCCAGGTGCGGCAATCACTAGGTGGGCAACTCCGCGTGATTTGAGCGCCGCCAGCGTGAGTAGCAATGCCTGCGTGCTGTTGGGTACAATGGCCACGTTCATTGCCTCGGGCAATTTGCCGTCGATGCGGACACCATAGGAGAGGACCCGTGCCGCCGCGCTCTTGGCTCTATGCAGCTCGCGTATATAGGTATAGGTGTGCAGACGCGCTGAGATCTGAAGGAGCGCCTCGACCAGGCTTGGCGGTGGAACGATATCTGGATCTTCTGATTCCCAGCCACCCAGCGCCAGTGTCGGGCGACCGGTATCACGCCTATAGTCGTCGAGCGCGGTCATGATCCGGGTGAAATCGGCTACACTCACAACTGCCTCACTTTATCAGAACTTTTGCCGACGGCCAGCCGGTGGCTCCATCAGGCACGGTCCCGCGCTGCGCCTGAGTCTGCACCGCGCCGGACCCGTCGGTGGCACGGGCCAGTATGGTATACTGGCCGCTCGTAGCGGGATACCACTTCCATGTCCAGAGCACCCAGGTTTGGTCTGACAGCGGAGGTACCAGAGTGGCGGCGCTCCAGGTTGACCCGCCGTCTACGCTGAGCTCCACCTGACGTATGCCCCGAATTCCGGCGAAAGCGACGCCGCTTACTGTGATCCCGCCCGGTCGCACCTGGCCGCGCGGCTGGTCGATGCGGCTCATCGTCTCCAGCTGTGCTGCGCTCCAGCCCTGGCTCTGGTAGAATCCCTTGAAGTTGTAGTCGACAATCTCTACCCGGGTCACCCACTTGGCGCTCTGTTCGCCATACCTACCTGGAACTATCGCGCGCAAGGGGAACCCGTGCCGGTCGGGCAGCGCGACGCCATTCATTTCCCAGGCGAGGAGCGCGCGCGCCTGCAAGAGCGCGGCCAGCGGCAGGCTGGCCGCGAACCCGTCGACCCCATAGAAGACCACGTGACTCGCGGATACGCCGGTGACCCCGCCGCCCAGATCTAGCAATTTCTCCAGCGTCACGCCACGCCAGCGGGCGGTGCTCAAGAGGTTACTCCCCACCTCGTTGGAGATGCATTCCAGCGTCACCGCTCGGACCTCGCTCGGCAAAGCGAGTACCTCTGGATAGGTCCAGCTCCGCGGCTTCCGCACCAACCCGTTCAGCTCCAGACGCCAGCGATCGGCCACTACGGTGGGGTCGAGCACGTTTTTGCTCACGACATAAAAGTCAGCGTTGGGAGTAATGGGCGAGGTAAGAAGGCCGGGGGTGCCGCGTCCTTCGTAGGGAATATTCGAACGAGCTAGGTACTCGGAAATGAGCGCGTTCGTGGCGATGCCGCCTACGGCGATGACCGCGACAGTCGCCCCCGCGGTTATAAGCGCCTCGCGCCGGGTGACTAGAATGCCTTCAGCAGCCGCGGGCGTCGGCCGCGTCTCGGTGCCGAAGGCCCACGCTCCCCATACTCGGCGGAATGCCTGAAAGGCCAGTGCCAGAACCGCCGCATAGGAGGCAAAAGTCAACAGGAGGCTGGTCATAGTTAGCAGTCGGGCGGTGTCAATAGGATCGCCGAAGAGCCCTTCGGGAAGCACTGGCCAGAAGACTGCCACCGCCACCAGCTCCATGCCTAGAGCAAACGCAGCAGCAGTCATCCAGGCTGAGCGGGGCGGCCACCAGTTGAGCCGTGATACTGCATCCGGCTCCTGCCGTTTGCCGAGCCGTGATTGTACCAGCGCATAGGCGGGTCCGAGCAGAGTACCGATGACGCATTGGCCAAGCAGCGCCAGACCTAATGGTCCAGTTTTGGGGTGGGGTTGAAATCGCAACAGTAACGACACAAACTGGTCCGCGCTCATGAGCGGCAACAACCGCTCGCCGACCAGCTCGGGAGCGGTAGGAGCTCCCCACCAGAGTCGCAGCACTCCCATCACGATAACCGCGACTATCGAACCCAGCAGGCCGGCCAATAACGCGATGCTCTGCCGCCGCAGCTCACGGAGGACCGCTCCTGGCACGGGTCGAATTTTTGTCAAGATCGAATTGGTGTCTATCACGTGAGTGATTCCTTCTCGGTGGCTTTGAGCAAGACTTCGCCAGTTTTGGCAGCTCCTCCCGCAGTTGCTCCGCTGACTGTCGACGGCGTGACTCCGAGGTCCAGACGACCAGCTCGGGAAGCTCGGGCGCGGGCGGGAATGACGCCAACCCATAGCGGCATGCTTGCCAGTGCTAGCGGCACCGCGAAAAAGAGGAGGATGAGATTGGCGTTGAAACCCGGCGCAAAGATGACATAAGTAAAGGGAATTTCCAGCAGAAAGAGCCAGAAGGCGAGATAGGGCATGGAGGAGGCCCACCAGTGGCGGGAGATACCAGACCCTTCCTGGGAGGAGCGGCGGAAGCCGACTGGCAGTTGAACTACGATCGCAAGCAGAGGCAATATGCCACCCACGTACCAGGGATAGAGGTGCGGTGAGACAAGAATCCAGGTCGCAGACAACGCCAGAATGGCGGCGACGGCGGGCAGTCCCCACCTGAGCCGACCAATCAAGATCGCGCCTGAGAGCAGGAGCAGCACCGTGCCCTGTAGGAGCAGCTGCCAGCGTTCGTTGGTGACGAGCGTTGTAATGAACCGGAAAATTAACCCTTCATCTACGAAGCGCTGTGAGAAATACGTGCCAAGGAACCCCCCTGTCCCCAGGCCAAGGTGAAGGAAGGGGAATGTTACGCCTACCATGGTGCTTGCGAATCCAAGGAGAAATCCCCAGTCTTTCCGCCGGAGTAGCGCCACCACAAATAGCAGCGGATAGAGCTTGATGAGCACCGCCATGCCCAGGGCCGCTCCGGCTAGCAACCTGGCTCCACGCCAGCGCTGCAGCGCCAGGAGCAGTGCCACGGCTACGAAGAGGGCGGCGGCAGCGTCTATGTGGGCGCTGTATACGAATTCCAGCACCGGGATCGGATTCCACCAGTAGACTATGATCCGGCGCAGATCCAGGCGAAAATGACGGAGGAGCAGGAGCGTCACCAGGCCGACGGCGATATCGCAGGCTATCATCGCCAGCTGCATCGCCGTAATATTTAGCGGTGCAGCGATATTGACCAGAAGGAAGATGAGCTCGGCGCCTGGAGGATAGACAGTAGGCGAGTTCGGCCAATTGAGATTGGGCCAGATAGCCCCATCTCGCAGAGGCCTGAGCGAAGGAGCGGAGGCAGGGTAGAGGTAGGGACTCACGCCATGCGAAACCAGATGGGCATCCCAGACGTAGCGGTAGGCATCGTGGGAAATCGCCGGAGGCACGAAGAAGAACTGGGCGCGGAAAAGCAGCCCGATTCCTATGATCAGGCCAAGCTCTATCCACTGATATCTGGCTGCTTTACCTCGACTGGCTCCTCTGGTTCCGAGCACCAGCCAAGATCCCAGGATCGCGACCAGTGCCACGCCGAGCCCGGGCCAAAGATAGGGTGATCCGTGTACCGAGACTGCGGACCCGGCCTCGCGAATGCGTTGGTAACAGACGATCCCGAACGCTCCCAGCAGAACGAGCGCCAGCCATCTCCAGACATATGCATCCACCTGGTCTATCCACCGGCGTGAGCTATCCATAGAGCGCCTCATCCCGCCGCTTCTCGCTGGACTCGCGCGGTGATAATCCAAAGAACCCAAGCTGCGCCAGTGCCGCCCGGGTATGCGGACAGGATGGCGCCTCGGCGCTCCACAACTCAAGTTCCAGCCTCGTGAGATCGGCAACTTCGTCGATGTCGAATGTGTGAGGCAACAGCGTGGCGGAGTAATGGAGCGCGGTCGCTCTAGCGAGCGTCTCGTGCAGCACTTGAGACGTGCTCATCTGGATGCCGCGAAAGAAGTCTGGCACGCCGGCGTTGAGCTCGAAGCCGATGAGGTAATAGCCGCCGTCCTCCGCTGGGCCGAGCGCGAGATGATCCGGACCAATCTCTCGAAATGCGCGAGTAATTAACACGCTCGGTAGATGTGGCGAGTCGGAGCCTATGATAACCAGGCGCCGGTATCCGGCGGACCGCATATCCACTGCCACGTTGTAGAGCCGCTCGGCGAAATCCACGCCGCGCTGCGCGAAGACATGGGCATGAGCGCCTACTATCTGTGTCAATCGGCCGGACCCGGGCGCCGAGGCCCAGTGGAGCAGGTACCCATCCTGCTTGGCCCCTACGCTGAAGCGGGCTGCCAGGTCGCAAAGAAACGCCCGATACAGCGCCGCGGCGGATGCATTTCCAATACGTGCACCGAGCCGCGTCTTGACCTGGCCGGGCTCAGGATACTTAGCCACGATGACTAGGGCATCGGTGATCTCGCCGGTTGTTGCTGGTACAACCTCGGGCTGCATATCTGTCTCCATCTAAACCCGGCCAAGCGCCGGATCCGCTCTCCGCCAGCGAGCGTAACGCACTATGGTGGACATAATGCACCACCCCGCACGCAGGCTGCCGCGTATCGTGCCCGATACCTTCGATTGACCGCCCCGGCGGCAATGGTAGTTGACCGGCACTTCCAGGATGCGATAGCGAGCGCGAGCTGCCTTCACGATCATCTCCGTCGACCATCCGTAGGTCATCTCGCTCATGCCCAGCGCCAACAGGTCGGAGCGGCGTATAGCGCGAACTGGTCCGAGATCGCTAACGCGCTGCCCCAGCAGCAGTCGAAGCAGCATCGTCGCTATCCTATTCCCCACCCGTTGCGGTACAGTGAGAGCGCCTTTCTCAACAGCTCCACGGGTTCGAGAACCCATGACCAGATCTGCGCAACCTTGCATGGCCAGCGCGGCCACCCTCGCGGCGCCGGCGATGTCATCACTTCCATCGGCATCCATGAGCAGAACCATGTCGGTATCTGCGGCCATAACACCGGCGAGACACGCGGCTCCATATCCGGGTCTTGGCTGATGGACTACTACCGCTCCGGCGGCTCGAGCGACCGCGGCTGTGGCATCGACGCTGCCGTTGTCGACGACGATTATCCGGCTGAGAGGCAATGCCCCCCAGGCCGCGTCTGCCAGAACAGCGCGGACTTGCCGGCCCACGGTAGCCTCCTCGTTACGTGCGGGCATAACGACGCAAATGCGCCGGTTGGTTCCATGTGTACCTGCTGGATGGGCGTTTGACAATGGGTGCTCCTCACTGCAGTTACCTGCTTTCACGCTACTCGCGTTCGAGAGCAATTTTCCCATAGAGACCTTGCGAAAATCTTAACGGGCTGGGCACATCGATTTGGCAAATCCCGATCAAGACATCGACTCGATCAGGTGAAATTAGCACCTTCGCCGCGACTACTCGACGTAAGCAATTTGTAAGACATCATGCGTATTATCCATACAGGCAGGGGAGTGCGCACTCAGGCGACACTGCTCCTGGTCGCCGAGAGGTTGCCGATAGTGTCCACAGGAGAGGCCAAGTTCAACGGTATACGAGATCATGAGCAGATGGTATGTCGGTCAGGAGAGTGTGGAACCGCCTCCGGCGAGGCGGGTGTTAGTGGTGGACGACGAAGCCAACATTCGTGAAGTCCTCTGCGAATATCTGGCCGCCGCCGGCTTTCTCACCACACAGGCGGGTGATGGCAATGAGGCTCTGCACCTGGTTGCAGCTGAGCCGCCGGATTTGATCATTCTCGATCTCATGCTGCCTGGATTGGATGGTCTTGAAGTCTGTCGCCGCATTCGCCAGGCGAGTGCCGTTCCCATCCTCATGCTGACTGCCCGCGGAGAAGAGCCGGATAAAGTAATCGGCTTTCACGCCGGAGCTGATGACTACGTGATCAAGCCGTTCAGTCCCCGCGAAGTAGTTATGCGTGTGCATGCGATTATGCGCCGCTTGCAGGCTACCAGCGTACCGGCAATGGTCCAGGGCGACATAGTGCATATCGGCAATCTGGTGATTCGACCGCAGCTGCGTACCGCCGAGCGAGACGGCGCTCTACTCGAACTTACAGCCAAAGAGTTTGACCTACTGGTCTTTATGACCTCGCACCCGCGACAGGTTTTCAGCCGCCAGCAGCTTCTTGACCATGTCTGGGATATTGGATACTTTGGAGATATCAGCACCGTCACTGTACATATCCGGCGCTTGCGTGAGAAGGTAGAGGTAGATCCATCTGTGCCTCGCCATATCAAGACTGTCTGGGGTATCGGCTACAAGTTCGATCCATGAAGCCATAACATGAAGCCATAAAGGGAGTCTCGCATGCATACCACGCAGCCGGCCCACACCAGAGATAGCGCGCGCACAACCTCGGCAATGGCGGTAATGAGATGGCGAGAGGGCCGCGAGTCGGGGCTGCTGCGCATGCTACTGCGCGAGGGCTTGCGCTGGGCCGGCGCCATCACGCTGGCGTTCGGTGTTACGCTGGCGGTCCTGATAGCCATTCTACATCCGTCCCATGCGGATGCAGTTCGTCTCATCGTCTATTTGGCTCTGGGGAGTCTCGTCTCGATACTCTTGGGCGAAGCCGCTCTCTGGCTGAGCGACACCCCCAATTTTGGAAGCATCTGGCTCAAGCTAGCCATACCTCCATTGTTGACCGCTGTAGTCATCGCCCTAAATGTCTTGCTCATCGCCAAACTCATGTTCATTTCCAACGAAGACGGCCAGCTACTGCTGGCTTTCTTGGTCTTTGGCATCGTGGTCGCCATACTGCTCTCCTACTCTATTGCCGCCCGCATGACTATGACCATTCACCGCATCGGCACCGGCGCTATGCGTATCGCCGCTGGAGACTACAGCTGTCGCCTGGACGATTCCTCAACCAATGGGGAGGATGAGCTTGCTCAACTGGCGCGCTGGTTCAACCAGATGGCCGATGGTGTGCAAAATGCGTTTCTGCGCATGCAGGCAGCCGAACACGAGCGGCGTGAAGTCATCAGCGCCGTCTCGCATGACCTGCGAACTCCGCTATCTTCTGTTCGCGCCATGATCGAAGCGATTGATGACGGCGTGGTGCGGGATCCAGCGACTGTCGCGCGTTACCATCAGACCATCCGAACCGAGCTGCGTCACTTAACCGCGCTCCTCGACGACCTCTTCGAGCTGTCCCGAATTGAATCCGGTGCGATGGCGCTTAGCCGCGAGCGCATGAGTATCGAGGATGTCGTTTCCGACGTCCTTGAATCGTCCCATGAGCAGGCCGAGCGAGCGCAGGTCGTTCTTACCGGCCGGGTCTCCGGCTCCCTTCCGGCAGTACATATCGATGCTCGCCAGATCTATCGAGCGCTTGCCAATCTCTTGCAGAACGCCATACGCTATACGCCCCCAACGGGCGCCATATTGATTCACGCTTCATATCGCCCGCCATCGTCCAGCGAGAGTTCCGGCGCCGTTCTGGTTCAGGTGATCGACACTGGTGAAGGCATCTCGGCCAGTGACCTGCCGCACATTTTTGAGCGAACGTACCGCGGCGAAGCCTCACGCCGACGTCTGCCGGCAGGTGATGTGGCGATGGCGAGCACCGGCGCCGGACTCGGTCTTGCGATCACCCATGGCATCATCGAAGCGCACGGACATCGCATCTGGGCGGAATCGCCGCTCTCGGAGGAGACCAGAGCCCTTCTCAGAGACTGTGGGGATCAGTGGAACGGTGTCGCTACGCTTCCTGGAGCCGCACTCAAGTTTACTCTTCCAGTGGTAAGCGATCAGTAGCGTGACGCTCGCTCGGCCAGCACGATAGGGGCTTCGACCTGCTGGGCGCAGAAAAGAAGGCGCGAATATGGAACTCAAGCTACGCATTCCGTTCCGTACACGCGGGCATAGTGGAGTCGTGTCCATCGAGTACGGTATGAATGAGGCACCTGAGCGGTGGGGAAATGGGCTACTTATGCCAAGCGAACCTGGCAAGATCTGGAGGAATTTCCCGATTTGTCGGGCACAGGTCTCCTATGACGGCGAAGGCTACCTATCAATCATGGGATGGATCCAAGTCGTGCGGGTCTTGGGAACTGAGAGCGGCGTGCTCGTCGACCAGCCGCCTCAGCTGGTGGAGACAGGCATGCCGTATTCGTATTGGGGACCGTCGCCGGCGTTTTTTGATAACCCCTACACGAACCGGAAGGGATTGCACTGGAGGGCCGAGGCTTTTCTAGTTGTTAGTCCGGACGTGGTCATGACTCGGGTGGTCCAGCCAGTTTGTGGCTTCACTTGGGGCTACAGCACCCAGAGCGATCACGTGGAGTCATTGCCGCTCTTGTCGGTCCCTGCCGAAGCATGGACCGCCGTTGTCCCTCTGTTGGCGGAGCGATTCCCCCGCTGGATATTCCGAGATGAGTGGGCTAGCGAGCTGGTATGGACGAAGGACATGAGCGGAAGCTGACACTGAGAGCGGCCGGCGGTCACGATGTGACGTTAAGACTCGACTCTCCAACTCTCCCGCTTGTCTACCCGCTGACCAGCATGTTACGATGTAACAGACATTGTATCAATAGTGTATCCAGCTGTAGCCGTTGACACCTGGGAGAGATCCATGCGACGATTTGACATACTAAACGACTGGCGCCTCAAACAGCGTGATCCGAGCAGATCGGTGCAGGAGGATGGTGCCGACGAGCAGGGCTGGATTTCAGCGACGGTCCCTGGACTGGTCCAGACGGACCTGCTGTCGCATGGGCTGATTCCTGACCCGTACGTGGGGATGAACGAAGTCGAGGTTAGCTGGGTAGGCGAGCGCGACTGGCTCTATCGATGCCGGTTTAATTGGGATGCTCCAGAGCCTGAGTGGGGCGAGACGGCTCTCTGCTTTGGAGGACTGGATACTATCGCGACTGTCTGGCTCAACGGGCACGAGATCCTGAATAGCGACAACATGTTCGTGGCGCACCGGGTGGTGGTACGGGACGAGCTCATATCCGGTGAGAACGAGCTGATTATCTTGTTTGAGTCGGCACTGCGAGTGGGGCGCGAGCGCGAGGCCGCCTTCGGCAAAATGCCGGTGTGGAACGGAGATTCCAGCCGAGTATATATTCGTAAAGCCCAGTATCACTACGGCTGGGATTGGGGGCCATGCCTGCTTACCGCCGGACCTTGGCGGCCAATCTGGCTGGAGCAGACAACAGCCCGGATCATCGATCTGCAGACGCAGATAGAGCTCGCCGACGATCTGGCACACGCTCGAATAGGCATACAATTTGCCGTTGAGCACTTGTCGCTGGAGCCCCAGGCTCGGATTGGGCTTGCGCTCTATGATCCGGAGGACGCCGTCTGCGCCCAGATCACACTAGACGCCGCGCAGGCCTCAGTGCAGCACGTCTTCGAGATCGACCAGCCGTCTTTGTGGTGGCCGCATGGCATGGGACCGCAGCCACTGTATCGTCTCGTCGTCTCCCTTTTTCGGCAAGGTGAGACCGGCGCGGCTCAGGTTATCGAGCAACAGGAGTTCCGGCTAGGGATACGCCGGATAGCACTGGTGCAAGAAGAGATCAGCGGCGAAGCTGGTACCACCTTCCATTTCGAAGTCAACAGCATTCCGATTTTCTGCGGCGGAGCCAACTGGATACCGGCTGACATGCTCCTCACTCGTGTTACACGAGAGCGGTGTCGCGCCTATTTGCAGCGTGCGGTTGACGCGCATATGCTCATGATTCGAGTTTGGGGCGGCGGAATTTACGAGAGCGACGACTTTTACGACCTGTGCGACGAGCTGGGGTTGCTGGTCTGGCAAGATTTTGCGTTTGCCTGCGGCCTCTATCCCGCGCACGAATCATTCTTGCAAAGTGTGCGTGCCGAAGCTGAATGCGCCATACGGCGATTGCGCCATCACCCCAGTCTAGCGTTGTGGTGCGGCAACAACGAAGACTACGACGTCGCCGGGCAGCAGGGCCGTGTTATCGATGGTCCGCTTACCTCGAGTTTCCCAGCCCGGATTATCTATGAACAGCTGTTGCCAGAGCTGTGCGCCCGTCTTGACCCTGGTCGCCGGTACTGGCCTGGCAGCCCCTATGGCGGGCGCGACAGCAATGACCCGCGTACGGGTGACCGGCATGTATGGGATATTTGGCATCGCGATATGGCGCCCTACCAGGAGTACGGTCGGTTCGGCGGGAGATTCGTGAGCGAATTTGGCATGGCCGCGCTGCCCGGAAGCATCTCAATTGACCACATGGCGTCTCCAGAGGAGCGCTATCCATGGAGCCAGACCTTGCGCTTCCATTTCAAGGCCGAGCAAGGTGTTCGCCGGCTATCGACCTATCTCAGCCGGGATATACCCGTTCCGGCTGAGATGGCGGCGTATGCGTGGGCAACGCAGCTGCTGCAAGCTGAGGCGCTCTCTCGGGCTATATCCGATTGGCGGCGACAATTCCGGGGACCGGGTCACTATGCCTGTGGCGGAGCGCTGGTCTGGCAGCTCAACGATTGTTGGCCGGCTGCCAGCTGGTCAATAATAGACGACGAACTTGTCCCAAAGATGGCGTATTACTCAGTGCGCCGGGCGCTGGCAGAAGTAGCCCTGTCGATAGCACGCCGATCCCGGGATACGTGCGAGCTGTGGGCAGTGAACGGCACCTCCGCGGTCATTAAGGGGACCATGCTCGTACGAGAGTGGTCACTCTCAGGACGGATCCAGGCCGAAGAAGAATACTCGGTTCAACTCGCGCCGCGCTCGGCCACGCTCTGTGGCGTAACCCGCCTTGATGAAGATTCTGGCTACGTCATGCAGGCGAGATTGCTGCACAGTGGCGCGGCGGTTGCCAGCTCCGTGCTCTGGCCCGAGCCGCTCAGCGGCCTACCTTTGCATGACCCAAAGCTTCAGCTCGATACCCACATCCCGGGAGAGGTTCTGGTGCATGCCCAGACGCCGGCGAAAAGTGTCTGGCTGGAAGATGGAAGCGTCGTCAACTGGAGCGACAACGGATTTGACGTGTTTCCTGGCGAGCCGTATGCGGTACGTGCCCCGGACACGCGCTTCGGACAGGTGCAAGTACGGTCGCTTTTTGACTTGCGGGCGCACTCACGAGCCGCGGGCGACTGATTGCCGCTCGATCAGCCGCACATTGAGCAGAGTTGTCGTCGTATTGGTTGCGGGCTCCAGAATGCGGGAGATCAGCGTGCGAACCGCCACCGCGCCGATCGACTCTTTGCGCACGCCAACCGTGGTAAGGCTGGGGGTGACGAGGCGAGCGCTTTCGATGTCATCGAAGCCGATGACCGAGACATCCTGGGGAACTCGCAGGCCCCGTTCCTGCAGCGCCTTCATTGCTCCGATTGCAGTCTCATCATTGGCACCGAGCACCGCGCTAAATTCCTCTCCGGCGTCCAGCAGCGCGTTAGCCGCTTGGTACCCGCCGTCAAAGCTCAGTTCGCCCGTGCGTATCAGGTTGTATCGAATAGGAATATCGGTCTGCAGCAGCGACTGGAAGTAGCTCTGAAGCCGTGTCTGCAGGGAGAATATACGACTGGCGGCGCGAGGATAGGACGCGGGAGTAAAGCCCACCGGTCCGCCGATATAGGCGATACGCCGATGTCTGTGTGCTGCGAGATGGCGGACGGCCAATTCGATCCCACGCTCGTTGTCGACGAGCACGCAGTCGCAGTCAGTCTCAGGGAAGCACATGTCTACCAGCACAAGCGGCACCTCCAGCCGCATTGCGCGTTCAAGGAGGGGAAGATCGACCGATCCAACGAGCAATATCCCCCCCAGATTCATCCGCTGAACAGTTGTCTCCAGGACCGCCGCCGGATCTGCCTCGGTCGTAAGTGAGCGATATATCACGTGAGACATAGACCGGCGAGCTTCACGTTCGGCACCTTGTAGGATCGGCGACCAGAATGGGTTGGCCGAAACCGCCACGGTAGGAAGCAGCGAGCCGTAGAAAAAACCAATATCGCCGATGGCTCGGTAGACGAGAGGGCTACTCCCGGTGTCCAAATCACGTCTTCGCGCCTTCGCTTGCACGTAACCCAGCTCGCGTGCGGCTTGGAGCACTCGGTCGCGGACTTCGTTGGTGACCTGTCCGCGGTTATTTAATACCCGTGAGACGGTGATGCGCGACACCGCTGCGTGCCGGGCGACATCGGTAGAAGTAACGCGTCTCATTCCGCCTCCCGACTACGAATAGGGGCTGAAATTGCAGCACGGATGCTGGCGACAGCCTGCTAGTGCCAGTCTCCGGTGACGCTCGCGCTGAGGCGAGATAACGGATGCCAGCCAGGAGACATTATGTCATAGTCGTCGATCTGCTGTGCTACAGCTTCGCTATTGTAACAGTTATTTTGTAACAGCTCGTGTAACACTTGACAACCAGGGGTCGCGTCAGTATACTGTCCTGTAACCGGTTACGGGAGCGCTACTGTGACCGATTGCATGATCCTCAGACGTGTCCGAAGATGTGTCCGACGCGTCATTTCAGCATCTGCGGGAGCTGTCTATGGCAGACAGGGTCACCATCCAAGACATCGCGAGACTGGCGGGGGTCTCCAAAGCCACAGTGTCACGGGTGCTCAATCAAAAACCCGATGTGGACGTCGTGACACGGGAACGCATCCTGCGCCTGATGGACGAGTACGACTTTGTCCCCAATGTCGCCGCCTCGGGACTCGCTGGTGGGCGCACCCATCTGCTGGGGGTGCTGGTCCCCTCGCTCACCTGGCCGCTTATGCCGCAGATTATGTTGGGAATCGGCGAATTCGTCGAAACCACCCTGTATGAACTGGTGCTCTACAGCATGAGCCAGAAGCAGGAATACCCGGTCGTCCTGGACCGGATCGTGAGCTCGCGAATGTCGGCGGGGTTACTCGCGATCTTTCCGGGCAAAGCCAACGAGCACTTGCTCCGGTTCCACGAGCAGGGGTTTCCGATCGTGATGTTAGATGACCAGAATCCCCCCTCCTCGCTGCCCTGGGTCAGCACCGACCATCGCGCTGGCGCCAAAGCGGCGGTGCGGCATCTGATCGAGCTGGGCCATCGCGACATCGCGCATATCTCGGGACCGCGGTCCTACAAAGTGTCACATGACCGGCAGGCGGGCTACCTCGATGCGCTGCAGGAGGCGGGGATCGAGGTGGCGCCCGAGTTCATCCTGGAAGGGGATTTCAAGCCTCCCAGCGGGGTGATCTGTGGGCGGCGGCTGCTGGAAGCCGAGCGGAGACCGAGCGCGATCTTCGCCGGCAACGACGAAATGGCGTATGGGGTGATGCAGGCGGCCGGGGACTTGGGAATCCAGATTCCCGAGGATCTGGCGTTGGTGGGCTTTGATGACATCGCCTCCTCGGCGCATATGCGACCGCCGCTCACCACGGTCAGGCAACCATTCTACGAGATGGGGCAGCGATCCATCTCGCTCTTGCTCTCGCTGGTGGAAGCGGCCCGCACGCGGGTGCCACCCTCCCTGCAGAGCATGCGCGACAGCGTGCGGGCGCACGAGCCAGGGCCGGCGGTGGCCCCACCGGAGCCGATCCGGATCCAGCTGCCCTCCACCCTGGTGGTGCGAGCCTCCACTGCCTCCATTACCTCCACTACCGCCGCCAAAGTAGCGGCACACGTTCCGACCGGGTAGCCGGTGACAGTTCAAGAAAGGAAGGTTAGCAACCTTTTCTTTTTTGCCCGCTTGCGTAACCGGTTACGCGAGTGCTAGATCATCGTTGATCGTTCGAATCCAATCAGGAGGATTTCCAACAATGGTATCTCCGCATCGTCGCGTCACCGCCTTGACTCTCTCCGTGCTGACCACCGCTCTCCTGCTCACGCTCTCGCTCTCCGCCTGCGGTGGCAGTAGCGGCTCCAGTGGCCCATCGGGCACGCTGGTCGTCGTTCCCTCGCCCAAAGGCAACTTCACCGCGAATTTCAACCCGTTCTTCTCGGGGGGAGCCGCCAATGACCCCTCTTTCGGCATGATCTATGAACCCCTCATGGCGCAGCAGCGCTTCAATGGCTCTCCGCCGCAGCCCTGGCTGGCCACGTCGGCGACCTGGAACAGCGATTTTACCCAGATCACCTTCAAGCTGCGCTCGGGGGTCAAGTGGAGTGACGGCCAACCATTCACCTCCGCCGATGTTGCGTATACCTTTAATCTGATGAAACAGTATCCGGCGCTGGACACCAATGGGTTCTGGACCAAGAACCCCACTTCCGGCACGACGCTGTTCAACTCCGTGACCGCACTCGACGCGAGCACCGTCCAGATGACCTTTAACCAGAATGCCTCGGTCTTCGAGTGGTTCTTTGCTGCCCAGACCCCTATCGTCGCCCAGCATACCTTCAGCAAGATGGCGAATCCCGCGACCGACCTCAATGCTCACCCGATCGGCACCGGACCCTATACGCTCTCAAGCTTCTCGCCCTCGCTCATCACCCTCTCCGCCAATACGCACTACTGGCAGGCGGGTCTGCCCAAGATCAAGACGCTAAAATACCCGGCGTTCAACTCGAATACCAGCGCCGAAGTGGTGCTCAACGACAGCCAGATCGACTGGGCAGGAGTAGCGTATCCCAATATCAAGCAGTGGGCGGCGACCGATGCCAACAACCACTACTTCTATGCCCCCACCAATGTGGTGGAGCTCTACCTCAACCTGAACAAGGCGCCTTTCAATGATCTGGCGGTCCGCCAGGCGATGAGCGCCGCGATCGACCGGAACAGCATTGTCAGCCAGGGCTCGTGGGGGCTGGGATCGCCGGCCAGTCCGACCGGCATCTTGGTACCAGCCGACCAGCAATATGTCGCGCCCCAGTACTCCAGTCTCGCGTTCGGCTCGGCCCAGGCGCCGTCGGGCAACATTGTCGCGGCCCAGCAGATCTTGAGCAAAGCCGGCTACAAGACGAATTCGTCCGGCAAGTATCTGGGCAAAGACGGCAAGCCTATCACCTTTAATGTGAATGTGGTCTCCGGGTGGACCGACTGGGATCAGATCGTTGCCATCATCGTGCAAAACCTCAATCAGCTGGGACTCACGGTGACGGCCAACGAGACTCAGTATGCCCAGTATTACAGCGCGTTGCAAACTGGCTCATTCGACACGGCCATCAGCTGGACGAACCAGGGTCCCAGCCCATACTACCCGCTCTATGGTCTCCTGGACAGCGTCAACTCGGCGAAAGCGGGCCAGCAAGCCCAACCCACCAACTGGGAGCGCTTCTCCAACTCGACCGTCGACTCGGCGTTGCAGCAGTTTACGACGGCATCCAGTGCCTCGGATCAAGCGGCGGCTCTGGCTCCGGTCGAGCAGATCATGGTCACGCAGATACCGGTGATCGTTGTCTATGAGAACTTCGCCGCCTACGAATACCGAACGACGAACTTTAGCGGATGGCCGACGGCAAGCAATTACTACGACGCTGGCGCTCCGTATGAGCATCCGGAAGACGCCCGTGTCGTACTGCACCTGAGTCCATCCAACTAGTGCGTTGAAATTTTGATAGTCTCGTCACGGATCCCTGGCCGCGTACCCGTTCTCTAGTATGCTGGGGATCCCTAGAATGGGGGCACGAGCGTTCCTCGTGGGCTCTCTGCCCTCCACCCTCAGTGTCCCTTTGCCAGTACCGAACGAAACCTTGAAAGGGCAACAGCACAATGGCGTACTTCCTCCGCCGGCTTGGTTTCTACCTGGTCGCGCTCTGGGTCGCTGTGACGATGAATTTTCTTCTGCCTCGTTTGATGCCTGGTGATCCCATCGATGCCATCATCGCGCGCAATCAGGGACGCCTGCCTCCAGGCGCGATCGTGGCAATCAGAGCGCAGCTGGGTCTTAGCAACGCGCCCCTGTGGCAACAGTATCTGAACTATCTGGGGAACTTGCTGCACGGCAACCTGGGCGTCTCGTTCGACAATTATCCCGCCTCCGTGGTGAGCGTGATGGGAGCGGCCATCCCCTATACCATTGGCTTGCTTGGCGTTGCCCTTCTCATCAGTGCCGGTCTCGGCACCTTGCTGGGGATCACCGCCGCCTGGCGCCGCGGAGGATGGGTTGACCGCGTGATGCCGCCGGTGCTGGTGTTTATCCAGTCAATACCGGCGTTCTGGGTGGGACTGTTTCTCATCTACTTTATCGGCTTGAAACTCCAGTGGTTTCCGGTCTTTGGGGCTCTCAGCATCGAAACCGATCCCAATACCAAGAACCTCAGTTACTACCTGGATCTGCTGGATCATGCGATCCTGCCGGCGGCGACGCTGGTGCTGGTCACCATCGGCGGCTGGATGGTGGGCATGCGTAACTCCATGCTCAATACGCTGGCCGAAGACCATGTGGTGATGGCCGAAGCCAAGGGGCTGACCCAGCGGCGCATCATGTACAGTTATGCCGCTCGAAATGCGGTCCTGCCGCAGGTCGCCAGCTTCGCCAACGCGCTTGGTTTCATCATCGGCGGCCAGTTCCTGATTGAATATATCTTCTCCTATCCGGGGCTCGGCTTTTTGAGCATTCAGGCGGTCTTCAATGAGGACTATCCGCTCATCGAGGGGATCTTTCTGTTCATTGCCGTGGCGGTCTTGGTCGCTAATTTCCTGGCCGACGTCGCGTATGCCGCCCTGGATCCGCGTGTGCGGGATGAAAGGAGATAACGGCGATGGCAGCTCAAGGCTCATCCTATGATGCTGGCCATGTTGGCTTTCGGGTCGCGCGCGCCACGCACAGCTCACGATTCTCACTCCCGCGGTCGGGAGCGATGCGCGTGGGGCTGGGCATAGTGGGGTTCTTTGTGCTGGTGGCGCTCGTTGGGCCACTCCTGGTTCCTGGCGATCCGAATCTGAGCACGCCGTTTGGCAACCTGCCGCCTTCGCCCCAGCATCTCCTGGGCACGACCACCATCGGCCAGGACATTTTTCGCCAGCTGGTCGACGGGACGCGCCTCTCGGTCTTGATCGGGTTCACCTGTGGACTCCTGTCGACCGTGCTGGCAGTGGTGATTGGCGTGACTGGCGGCTATTTCGGCGGCTGGATCGACGAGGTGCTCTCGCTGATCTCCAATGTCTTCCTGGTGATCCCGCAGCTGCCGCTCATCATCGTGCTGGCGGCCCTGGTGCCCACGGGACGCGGTCCGGGCACGGTCATCATTGTGATCAGCGTGACGGGCTGGGCCTGGGGCGCTCGGGTCATGCGCTCGGTGACGCTGACGCTGCGCCAGCGGGACTTCGTGCAAGCAAGCCGGGTGGGTGGCGAGAACGTCTTTCGGGTGGTCTTCTTCGAGATTGTCCCCAATATGGGAGCAATCATCGCCACCAACTTCATCTTCGCGACCATCTCGGCGATTCTGACCGAGGCGACGTTGGAGTTCCTGGGACTGAGCGATCTGACCCAGGTGAGCTGGGGAACCATGCTCTACTGGGCGCAGAACAACGACGCGCTGCTGGGCGGCCGGTGGTTCTGGTTCGTGCCGCCGGGCGTGTGTATCGCGCTGTTGTGCACGTCGCTCGCGCTCATTAACTATGGGATCGATTCCCTCGTCAATCCACGGCTGCGCACGATACCCGTAGAGAAGCCGCGGCTCTTCCCCTGGCTGGCCGCACGATTCCCGATATTCTTCGCCGGCAAATACGAGAGAGAGGCGGTAGAACCGCATGCCAAGTAAGAATATCCTCGAGGTGCGCAATCTCAGCGTTGACTATGCGTCAGACAGCGGGACAGTGCATGCGGTCGATAACGTCTCCTTTGTCGTACGGCAGGGCGAGGTGTTTGGTCTGGCAGGCGAGAGCGGCAGCGGCAAGTCGACACTGGCGTTCGCTCTGACGCGTCTGCTGAAGTTCCCTGCCCGCATCACCGGCGGCCAGGTGCTCTTTCACTCCCAGTCCGATTCCGAGTCTGCCGTTCCTCTGTGGGCTCCCCAGGACAGTGTCAATATCCTGGAGCTGGGGACCGAGGAATTACGCCAGTTTCGCTGGAGCGAGCTCTCGATCGTCTTTCAAAGCGCGATGAATGCGCTCAATCCGGTGCTCGACATCCGCACGCAGATCACCGACGCGCTGGCCGCCCATGATCCCTCGATGCGTCGAAGCCAGCGCCGCGAGCGAGCGGAAGAACTGATCCGCCTGGTCGGCATCTCACCCGATCGTCTGAGCAGTTATCCCCACCAGCTCAGCGGTGGCATGCGACAGCGCGTGATCATCGCCATCGCGTTGGCGCTCAACCCCGAGCTCATCATCATGGACGAGCCCACCACCGCGCTGGATGTGGTGGTGCAACGCGAGATCCTCAACGAGATCAAGACCCTGCAAGCCAGTTTGGGCTTCTCGGTGATCTTGATCACGCATGATCTGCCGCTGCTCTTGGAGATGTGTGACCATGTGGCCATCATGTATGCCGGTCGCCTGGTGGAAGTGGCGAGCCAGGACCAGCTGATTACGCGCGCCTACCACCCCTACTCCTCCGGGCTGATGCATGCCTTTCCTGAGCTGTATGGGGAAAAGAAGCTCATGCGGGGCATTCCCGGTCATCCTCCCGACCTGCGAGACCTGCCGCCGGGGTGTCCCTTCGCCCCGCGCTGTTCCTTCGCGTTCAGCGCCTGTCTCGAGGTGCCCCCGGTCCTGCGTGCGCCCGAGAGCGCTGCTGCGGCGCATCTGGTGTCCTGCCATCTCTACGATCCGGCGTATCATGCCGAAGAGCCTCCCGCGTCACTCGAAATCGAGCCGGTGCTGAACCAAGCGTCGGAATTGCCTCGTGTTTCGTCGGTAGGAGGGGCACAATGACAGAGTCTAGCTCATCCAGCTTGCCTGTCTCTCCGCTGCCGATAGCCGGCAACACGGAACCGATATTAGAAGCGGTAGGGTTGCGGAAGACGTTTCCGATCGCCAGCCGAACGCCGTTCGGACACGCGAGGGCGGTGAAAGCGGTTGAGCCGCTGGATCTCGCGCTGTATCCGGGCAAAGCGGTGGCGCTGGTGGGTGAGAGCGGCAGCGGCAAGACGACGGTGGCACGGGTGCTGGCGGGGATGTATCCGGCAACTGCCGGTACCATCAAGTACCAGGGCGCGGAGATCGATCTCAGCCACCGAGTTCCTCACTGGTATCATCACCACGTGCAGCTGGTCTTTCAGGATCCGTTCGGCTCGCTCAACCCAGTCCACAAAGTGCGCTACCATCTGGCCCGACCACTGCAGATCTTTGGCTACGTTCACAGCCGCGACCAGGAACAGCAGCAGATCCTCGATGTCTTGCGGCGAGTGAACCTCACACCCGCTGAGCAGTTCATCGAGAAATATCCCCATGAGCTCAGTGGCGGGCAGCGCCAGCGCGTGGCGATCGCCCGAGCCCTGGCGGCGCGTCCCACGGTGCTGCTGGCCGATGAGCCGGTCTCGATGCTGGATGTGTCGATCCGCCTGGATATGTTGAACCTTCTGGCGGGCTTTAAGACCGAGGAGCAGCTGGCGCTGCTCTTTATCACGCACGACATTGCCAGCGCCCGCTACATTGCCGAGCAGATCGTGGTGATGTACGCGGGCCAGCTGGTCGAGAGCGGGCCGGCCGACTCGGTCATTCTCACGCCGAAACATCCCTATACGCAATTGCTGCTCTCGGCGGCGCCGGACCCGGCGCGCATGTTCACCCCGGGCCAGCGGGGCATCATCGAGTTGCCGGCTCGGGGGGAGCCGCCCAGCCTCATCGCTCCGCCGAGCGGGTGCCGGTTTCATCCCCGCTGCCCGCATGCCATGCCGATCTGCCGCGAGCAGGTCCCCACCAGGACGGAGGTCGGCGCCGGACATATCACCCATTGT
>CAWENW010000026.1:0-35471 GCA_963810535.1 uncultured Chloroflexia bacterium | reverse complement strand
AGGTTTGGATGACAGGCAGCTCGCGCAGGATACTATGCGGGCTGAGAGTCACGCACCCGCCAATGCGCATGATCGTCTAGATAATCGTGTCGCCGTCCCCGATCAGCTTGTTCAAGCCAGTGATACCGGACGTGAGCAGAGCATCGCGGAGGTTAGGCAGCAGTTCATCACGTTGGGAGAGCTTGTGCTCGAGGCCATCGAGGAGGTTAACCGAGGCGGGGGCGAAGCCGTTGGTTGAGGGTATCGTGTGGCGCAGTCCGGGCCACTGGCGAGCAGGGCCGCTTTCGGCCAGCGGTCTCGCACTGCGCTGCTTGGTTGAGGAGTAAGTGTTTATGAAGCCCAATGACCGTGTATCGCGTAAGCCGGTTTCGATAGGTAATCTCCGATCGTCAGCGCACACACTCGCTGCGGCGGCGCGTGCGACGGATTCGACTCTCTCGCTGATCTCGCCTAAGGAGGCGCTGGGCCAACTTATCCAACTGGAGGCGTTCACCCGAAAATACTTCGGTCAGCTCGTGGTACTGAATTGGTCCGAACATCTGGCCTCGCAGGTCGTGAGTGCGGACACGGTACAGGCCTTACGAGCGGTACTGGGGATCCGTACCTTCGATCCCGAGCATCTCGCTTTGTCGCCGCGCGATCCGTTCGCGCTGCTCGAGTGCTACGTCGATGGGTCGGTTACCGATCAGGTTGAAGTGCAGCCGTCTCCACGCGGTCTCGCACTGGTGGAGGCATTGCTTACCGGTGAGGATGTGACCTATTGAAATGATAGCTGCTCCGGTTACCGACATTTGTCCTGATTGCTCGGTCTCTACTTGCCCAAAAAACAATGCGAGTGACTACCCTTCTCTGATATGTGAAACAACTTGCAGCCTTACCTAGCTTACATTTCCCTGGTGAGTTATCCATCGATGCCATATGCTGATATAGCCCGCGCTACGATTGTCTAGCGCGGGCTATATCAGCATATGGCATCGGCAAAATATGGCGCTCCGAAGCAAATCTGGAAAATCGGCGCTAACGTCCAGCAACCGGTATCTGCTCAACCACCGGGATGATCTCGCTCGCTAAGAGATCATAGAGCTCCAGGTCGGTCACATTGGGCGTATTGAAAATGGCATGGTCTATGCCTATGGCCGCCAGATCTCTGAAATACTGTATGGCGTCCGCCGGCGTCAAGCTATTGTCCCGCCCGTCTCTGGTGATGCTCAAGGTATCGAGGGTGGTCTTCTCGATGTCGGAGAACGGACGGCCAAGCGTCTGGCAGTGCTCCCGCAGCACATCCAGTTTATGCTGGACTTCCACCTTGCCGAGGCGCATGAAGAGGTTGCAGGCGTCACCGTATTGGGCTACCATACGCAGCGTCTTGCGCTCACCTCCACCGCCAATGAGAATGGGCGGGTGTGGCTTCTGCACTGATGAGGGGACATTCAAAGGGCGCTCGAGCTGATAGTGATTTCCCTGATATGGAGTCTCGTTGCCGGCCCACATCTGTAGGGCGATCTGTATAGACTCTTCCAGGCGCTCGAAGCGCTCGGCGGTCGGAGGGAAGGGTACACCCAGCCCGCGATGCTCTTCTTCGTTCCAGGCGGCTCCAATGCCCAGATAGGCACGACCGTGGGACAGGACGTCCAACGTCGTCACCGTTTTGACTAGCAGACCCGGGTGCCGGTATGTCACTCCGGTTACCATCGTTCCCAGTCTAATATGATTGGTATGTCCGGCGGCAAAAGCCAATGCGCTGTACCCTTCCAGCATCTCATGTTCAGCGGGTCCCACGCCACGAATCTGGAAAAAGTGGTCCATGACCCAGAGACTGTAGAGACCGGCCCGCTCTGCACGTTGCGCAATGGTGGCAAAGGTGTCGCCAAGTGCTCCTTGCCCGTCCGACCAGGTAAAGTTGGGAACCTGTAGTCCTATACGCATCGAAGTAATTCCTCCGCTAGCTTCGTTGAAAGAGGATTTTTCTCTACCACATGCAGCATACCAGTTGGAGCGCGCTCAAAGTCAAGAGTCCGGCAGCTTGAACCTATCCGCTATCCTGGCTTCCTCGCGTAACGGCGCGGGTGGGCCGGGCACGGCACGCCGGCGTGCTAGACTACTATCGACTCTGACACAGCACGTAGGCGTGTGAGAGTCGTGGAGAAAACTTCGGCCTTTGAGTCGCGAGTTTGAGTCGCGAGTTTGAGCCGCGAGACATGAAAGAATAGAGAGGGAGACTAGACTGTGGGAAAGTCGGCACTGCTGGTGATGGATGTGCAGAACGGCATAGTCGAGCGCTTCGCGGTGAAGGATGCTCTCCAGCCGCTGCAGTCGGCGCTGCTCGCGGCGCGTTCGCACGGCATACCAGTCATTTTTGTTCGAGTAGCTCTGCGCCCGGGGTACCCGGACGTCAGTCCCAGCAATCTTTCCTTCTCGTCTATTCGCGAACGTGGCAATATGCTGGAAACCGATGAGGCAACACAGGTCTGGGACGGAGTTCTCCCTAATCCGCAGGAAGTTGTCGTGGTGAAACGGCGAGTCAGCGCGTTTACCGGGAGTGGGATCGAGGTAATACTGCGTGCGCAAGCGATTGACCATCTCATTCTTACCGGCATAGCCACCAGCGGAGTCGTGTTATCGACGCTGCGCGAGGCCGCCGACCAGGATTATCGGTTAACCGTGCTTGCCGACGCCTGCCTGGATTCCGACCCCGAAGTACATCGGGTGCTCCTCGAGAAAGTCTTTCCGCGCCAGGCTCAGGTGATGCGCGTAGCCGATTGGCAGGACACGCTGACACGGTGAGGTGATTCGCCGCCACCGAGCGGGATTGTAAGCAGAAAGCCGGCATACGCCGATATCATGGAAGGTCGCCCTGTGGACCCTTGGCGATGAGGGCTGGCCGGCTTTCTGCTATAGAGCCACTGGATGTAGCTTAAGGCAACGCAGGACAACGCAGGACAACATAGGACAAAAGTGGCAGACTCCATTTTCTACGCTGATGTATCGTTAGTATTGAATGGAGATGCGTCGAGACGGGTACTCCGGCATCGCCGTCTATCCTCTAGTTGGTCGCGAGGGTCTTCCCCACTCCGTCGCAAGACGGCAGACGCGCGACACGGTACACTAACTATATCTCCCCGCTGGGATATGAGTCGCTTTGCGCACAACGGTGCGGCATGGGATGGAGCATATGAGGCAAGACGCGCGAACCCAAAGGACCGGAAAGTGCTCGACAACGCGCCTCGGTGGCGCGCTCAGTCTAATCGTGGTGATCTTAGTCATGCTGCTTAGTGGCTGCTCACCGAGCACGCCGAACTATCGTGCCGTCGCCAGCCGCAACCAGACGAAGCTCGATGCCGCGCTCCACACCGCGGAGCAGCAAGACGGCATCCCCGCGATAATCCTGCAGCCGTTTGAACAGCAGGAAAGCGCACTGGCTGCCGGCATGGCAAGCGGCTCCGACCGAACCGGGAAATCGGCAGCCGACGGGTTTGCCAAGCTCTACGATCAGGTGGTGGTGCTGGAGAAACTCACCCCCGAGGAGATAGACCAGCGTGCTACCGGCGAGCTGCAGTCATTCACCGCCACATTGCAGAAAGTGCAGGCTCAAGGCTTCGTCGAGGCCTCTACCTTCCAGGCTCACCTGAGCGTGGCCCAGAAGCAGCTGGCGGCCGCGAAGACGGCTAAGGACTATTTCGCCGCGGAAGGGTACATACTCGATCAGGCCAGCGCGGTCTCGCGGATTATTCCAGACTACCAAGCGCTGCAGACGCTGGACACCATGGTAAGCGCGCAGTCCACCGCACTGGGATCGAGTTCACCACAGCCGCTCGAGTGCGCCTTAGGAGATGATGGCTCATTCTTTGTGAGCGATGCGGACATGCTCTCGAATGTTGGACTCGATCCCAGCTCGGCGGTTATGGTCGGCTCCGGTCCCAAATTCGAGTTCCAGTCGTGGCCTGCGCAAGATCTAGCCGTGTTCCGCTCGGGGCAAAATTCGGCCGATTATACTGCGCTGGAGTCGCTTATTCAGTCGCAGATGGTGCAGCTGACCGCAGATAGTGCGACTCTGCTGCCCCAGCAGACCGCGGCAGCGGTCAAGCAATACCAATCAGACGTCGCGACCTTCCTGCAGGACGGCGGCACTGACGCGTCGTTCCAACAACAGGCTACCCAGGATGCGCGAAGTCTGGCTTCCGCTACTTCGCTGGCAGCGTTGAGCGCGCTCGAGGCGACGGTACAGAAGCAACAGCAGGTGTTTGCCCTTCCGCTGGCTAAGGCGGAGGCTCAGCATGACCTGCAGACGCTAACCAATCTGGTTTTACAGGCCGACTCGAAGACGACGGTGGATCCATACGATGGGGTGGCCTATCCTGACGGGTATGAATATCTCGGCATTGACTTCGAGAATGGCCGTGATTGGGCCGCCGATTCACTCGATAAATACGACACCGAGAATTACCAGGGAGGCACCGCTATCGGCGATGCTCGAGCTCGCGTCGCCAATGCACAAACTGTCTCCGACTATACCACGGTTGACTCTGAGATCCAGATGTTCATCACGAACATTCAGGCGATGCTTACCAACCTGGCTCAGATGCCATCTGATACCGCCGCCCGTCAGGCCTGGTCGATGACTTCCCACCCGGCCGATACCAACCTAATCGACCACTACGGCTTGCAGAATACCAAGGTCATTGTGGTGTCGCTGCGTGAGCAGAAAATGCGTCTCTACGACAACGGTAAGTTAGTGGTTGGGAGTGACGGCAAGCCCGAGGCATTTGATGTGACGACCGGCAACCCCGACCTGCCGTCGGTGCCGGGGGTCCACTGCATCACGGAGAAGTTGCAGAACTATGAGGACAAGTCGCCTTTTCCGAAGGACTCACCGTACTACTACAATCCTACGCACGTCAACTTCGGCATGGTTTACTCGGACTATGGCTACCTGATACACGATGCCTGGTGGCGCGACACTCCCAGTGGGGATGAAATGGGCTACCTGACTAATCTGCCGCACTACGATCCTATCGCGTTCAATAGTGGCTCGCACGGCTGCATCAATACCCACTTCGACAATGGCGACATGGAAACAATCTTCAATTTTGCCGACATCGGCACGCCGGTCATCGTCTACTAACGGGTTCACGCCTCGATTCCTGACGGAAATCGGGTGTCGAGGCGTGAAGCGGCGTGGCGGTGGGATACCGACGATTTGGTGAGAGGATGGGCGAGCGTGGAGAAGATACGGTGGGGCATACTGAGCACCGCGCGCATAGCAACACAGCATGTGATTCCAGCTACCCAGGCGAGTAGCTTCGGCACCGTCCAGGCGATTGCTTCACGTCGTCTTGCCGCCGCGGAGACGACAGCCGCGAAGCTGGGAATACCTCGGGCATACGGATCTTATGAAGAGTTGCTTGAAGACCCCGACATCGACGCGATCTATAATCCACTGCCCAATCACTTGCATGTTTCATGGTCGATACGAGCCTTGCAAGCGGGTAAGCATGTGCTCTGTGAGAAGCCTCTGGCTCCCACGGTTGAGGAAGCTACTCGACTCCTGGAAGCAAGCCGCAGCTATCCTGAGCTGAAGGTAATGGAAGCCTTCATGTACAAGTTTCACCCACAGTGGGTAACGGCGCAAGCACTGATTGAGAGTGGAGCGATTGGGCAGCTGCGCACGATACAGACCTTCTTCGCCTATTTCCTGGATGATCCCGACAACATACGCAACGTCGCCGACATGGGAGGAGGAGGTCTCCTGGATATCGGATGCTATGCGACCTCGTCCGCTCGTCTACTTTTCCGTGACGAGCCAGTGCGAGTCTCGGCCATCACCGAATTCGATTCCAGATTGGGAGTTGACCGGCTTGACTCAGCGATGCTGGTATTCAATTCCGGCACCGCTACATTTACCTGCGGAACCCAGCTGGCACCTGGTCAGCGAGTCGGCATTTACGGCACCAGCGGCTGGATAGAGATGAACCTTCCTTTCAATGCGCCCACCAATGACTCGCCTCCGATCCGATACCTCGCCGGGTCCGGCGCCATACAAGAGCTTGAGGTGGAAGCCGCCGACCAGTACACATTGCAAGCCGACGGCTTTGCGAAAGCGATCCTGAATCGGACGCCCGTGCCCGTACCCCTTGAAGACGCGCCGGCTAACTTGCGTGTTATCGAGGCCATCTTCAAAAGTGGCAAGAGCGGCACGTGGATCTCGTTGTAGCCAACTAGTCACCCGCTACCAGGGCGATAGCCATGCCGTCGTAGCCCTTGCTACCCACCATCTGAAAGCCGGTCGTGACTAGACTAGGACTCTCGGCCAGGAGTTGGAGCGCAGCACGTATGCCGACCACGTTTGGATCAGTGTTGGACGGATCTCCGACAGCTCCATCACGCACTACGTTATCCACGATGATCAGGCTGCCGGCGTGAGTAAGCTGAAGCGCCCAGCTCACGTAGTCGGGGGTGCTGGGCTTATCCGCGTCGATAAAGACCAGATCGAACGGTGGAGTGCCCTCGGCCTTGATCTGTTGCAACGATGCCACCGCCGGTCCCTGTCGCAGCTCGACTATGCCCTGCATGCCGGCGCGCGCGAGGTTGCCTTGGGCAATTTCAGCATGCCGGGGATCGATTTCAAATGTAATAAGGTGGCCGCCAGGTTTCAGAGCCCGGGCCAGCCAGATAGTGCTGTAGCCGGCCAGTGTTCCAATTTCTAGAATGCGGGTCGCCCGAATCGTACGCGCCAGTACGTTGAGAAGCTTTCCCTGATTCGGGGAGACGTTAATCGCCGGCATACCAGCAGCCTTGGCCGACTGCAAGGCTTCTTCCAGTATGGGATCGGACGGCACAAACAGTCCCGCCAGATATTGGTCCACTTTGGTCCATTGGTCCGTTGCCATAGATAACCTCCAGATAGGTGGAATTTCTCTCGTATCAATTCGCCAGTATTGCTAGTATTATACCGGTCACCGCTCCGCCGAGCCGCCTCGCTTTGCGGAGCGGGCTTTGAGAGCCGTATCCAATGGCCCAGGAAAGGCCTGCTCGGCCAGCTCTTCCAGCCGGCGCTCATGGCGCAAAAAGAGCAGCAGCAGCGCAATGATTGCGACAACCGCGAGACCGGCGATAATCTTACCTACGATCCCCGACAGAACGTGAACCTGGGCGCCCAGGAAGTAGCCGGCCAGCCCGTACGTGGTCGCCCAGACAATCGATCCGGCGGCATTGAACACCGCGAACGGTACCCAGCGCATCTGGCTGGTGCCGGCAAGAAAGGCAGACCAGGCACGCAGAACCGAGACAAATCGCCCCCAAAAGACGACTTTAGGACCGTGCCTGTCGAAAAGATACACCGCCAGTTTGACCTTGCGCTCGCTGAAGTGAATGAGGTATCCGTAACGCAACAGTAGGCGGAAGCCGCCCTCTCGCCCTATGAGGTACCCCAGGTTGTCTCCAAGTATGGCACCTGCTATGGCGGCGGCGATGACCATGGCAATGTTCAATTGGTGGCTTGTCCCAGCATAGACCGCAGCCACCATCAGCATGGTTTCACCGGGAAATGGTATGCCGATGCTCTCAATGGCAACAAACACTAGCACCATTATGTAGCCGTACGTTTGAAACAAGTGAAGCAGGTCCTGTGTAGCAAACTGGATCATGGCGGTATGCTCTCTCTACCGCTTCGCTTGGGGCCGCCGAAGACGGCTGAAACGTTGCTAAGTATTGTAGTTGACTTCATGAAATAGGTATGGGAGCATCAAGCGCGCCAGAAACGTCTATGGATGAGTGGAGCGTTTCACGTTTGGCAGCACTTCCTTGGCTAGAAGCTCAACTGTTGTCGTATCGGAGAGGCTTCTACTTCCGAGCATGAAACGGTGAACTCCAAGCTCGACATAGGCTTGGAGCTGTTCGACTATCTGATCCGGAGTTCCTAGTAGCCCGCTCCCCTCGAGTGTGCTAGCTTCCTCATTGGAGGGGACACAGACGCAGCGGCCAAACCAGCTTCGCCGGATCTGAGCGGGATCACGGCCTACTTCTCGGCACTGCTGCTCAAGGATGCTTAGCTTCTGCCTGTATTCTTCAGGGCCCAACCAGCCAGCATTCCACTCATCGGCGTAGCGGGCGACAAGACGGAGCATACGAGTTCCTTTTCCCCCAATGAGAATAGGCGGAACCGGGTCTGGTCTGGGCTCACAATGGGCAGCTTTGACCGAGAAATACCTCCCCTGGTATGTCACCTGCTTTTCGATCCACAGAGCTCTGACAAGTTGGAGTGTCTCTTCGAGCTGATCGACGCGTGTTTGCGCCGATGGGAACTCGTAGCCGTAGGCGCGATACTCCTCCTCGTGCCAGCCAGCGCCTATGCCTAGCGTGAAGCGCCCGTCGCTGAGATATTGGAGGGTGGCCGCCATCTTTGCGAGCAAGGCGGGGTTGCGAAAGGACTGGCAGATAACCATATGCCCCACGTGAAACTGTGGATACTGAGCAGCGAGATAGGTCAGCGCCGTCCACCCTTCAAGGATCGGACTGTCACCAAATTGCACGTGATCAACGAACCAGAGCGAGTCAATATGTGCTCCAACCAGCTGTATCTGTTGTTGGACTGCCTGAGTGAATTGCGACGGCGCCATCCCCTCCAGGGGATCGGCATTGAGGGCCCATCCAAATTGAACCTGCGCCATAGAGTATCTCCACCTAGTGTACCGAGTCATCGCGTAACGGGCCATTGGAAGGATATGCGAAAATCAGTTCCCAAGCAAGCTCCCGCATTCCGCTGCGCAGACCGGCCCCGTCGGCCACGGACATCCGCGCCCGCCTGGCGCTCCCCTTCGGCTCACAGTCGGTACATCGTGAGCCTGTTGTCTTCGTCCGCGCAATACACCCGCCCGCCAACCACAATCGGGCTCTCCCAGTGGATAGGGCCAATGTTCCCTCCCGCCCTGGCCGAGGTGCTCTTCCACAGCACCTTACCGGAGTGGGGATCGAGGGCGAGCAGCTCCTGGCTCGTCGCCGCGAACAGCACGCCGCCGGAGATTATGGGCGAGCTCGCCAGGGCGGCCGCGCTCCACGCTAAGTGAAGTGATGTCACGCCAGCACTGGATGTCTGCACCTCATACCCGTCCAGACCGCAGAAGCTGGGAACAATGAGCCAGAGTGCTCCGGTGCTCGGATCCTTCCACGCTATGGGTTGCGCCTCGATCGGACAGCCATTGGGGACCCTGACGGTTTGCAGCTCTCCTCCCACATGCGCTGGTCCGCCCTGCCCGCTCAGGTTCTGGCGGTTGAGCAGGCGCAGAAGTCCTTCTTTGCTACCTTGAACTGCAAGCTCCGGCGTGCGACTCTCTGAAATGGTTGGCAGCAGCACAGGCGCCACACTGCCAAGGTCAAGGTCCTGACCCACTGTAGCCGCGTAGTCCTCCGGCGTGTAGGAGTCTAAAACTTTGCTTCCGTTGGCGGTCATTTCGATGACCGTTTGGCCCCAGCTTGTGCCGCCTTTATTGGCGGTGAAGTAGTCAATGGCGGTAGTGAAGAAGATGTGTCCGGTCACCGGATCCACCACGACGCCAGGCCTGCCCCAGATCCCCCCGCCGTTCTCGTGGCATTCCCCGGGCGCCAGGATATGGGTTTGGTTACTGCACATGCTGTTAAACACGTGCGCTGTACCGGTCTTCACGTTGATGGCGACCATATGACCCTGATAGGGCGGTGTATTGCCACAGCAGCTGGCCGTCGTCACATAGAGATACCCGTTCATGAGGTTGAGGGACGAGGAGATTTTTTCGCTCACCGGCATCCGCGTTACCAGCTCGGGCCAGCCATGGCCCACCACTTCTTGCCCGGTGCTTAAGTGGTAGCGATGCACCTTGCCGTCTAAGCCGTAGCTATAGATCAAGCCGGTGAGCGGGTCGGCGGCGGGTGAGGACTTGGTAACCATAGGATTCTTACTATTCTTTGGGGGTACCGCCCACAGCTTGGCGCCGGTGGCGGCATCCAGAGCCAGTAACGTGCCATTATCGGTTGTCAAGTACAGCACGTCACGCACTGCTCCGCCGGGCCAGCTCACATTCCTCACCAGAATCGGCCGCACGTCAGCCAAATCGGGTAAGGCGGCACTCCAGCCTTTGTGCAGTTTACCCACAGTCGCCACCGAGAGCGCCTCGCTGGAGGTTAGGTTTTGGGCTGGGTCCTGGCTCGGATCCTGGCTCGGATCTTGGCTCGGGTCTGGATTGTCCGCAAAGGTGAGCCAGCTCCCTGTGTGCGGGTTCGTCTCTCCGCCGCCTGGTCCTTGATACACCTGGACTCTGCCGTCGTCGCGCACGCTGGGGCGGCCAGGAAGGTCGGTACGCTGACAGCTGGTGAGCATGAGGATCGCGAAGAGGACCGCTCCTGGCGGGAGGTAGCGGGGGGAATGGGTCGTGTATCGCCGCGGGCATGCGTGTCGCTGTGTGCCGCCCCTCGAAGTCTGGCACGCGCCTGAACCGTTGTCGCCGTCCATGTCTGGTCCTTTCGTCGCCTTCAGCTGCCTGTGCTATCCGGATTTTCTCGCGCGCTGTGTGCCGGCTGCGCGGCGTGAAAGGCGAAGGGCTCACCTGCCGTATGGACACCCGGCATCATGTACATACCGCCCGCGTCTTATAGATCTGTGTCGAGGTATGTGCCCAATTCTTACAGCGTGCTAACAAGACTCTTGCGAGGAGGGAGGACGGCGTGCGGAGGGCCACGCACTATGAGCGTATCAGCGCTCCTCCTAGTACTGGCGGATACAATAGATATGTGGGAGGCTATTGGAGCGCCTCCGGAGTGATCTTGCGGGCAGAAAGGGTATACGACATGGACGAGCATTCGAAGACTTTTATCAAGAGCGCATTCGACAGCCAGGGCGATCTGGAATACACCATCGACCATCACCTGATCCGCAAGTGGGTCAGCCACTGGCACGGGCACCCGGCGCTGGCTAGCGAGCCCGTAGCCGGCAGCCACACCCTGCTGCGACTGCGGTTCCCCAAGGGGCCGGACGAGGAGACTCCCGAGGCAATCTCGTGGGACGAGTTTTTTAAGCGTTTTGATGCGGAGCACCTGGCGCTGCAATACGTGGACGAGCCACGCAGCAGCGGCAGCGCCGTCGAGCCGTTTGCCCGGCTGGTCGACCGGAATCTCGCCCAGGCGGACAGCCAGACGTTAGCCGCGCTTTCGACCGAGAAAGCCGAAGAGGCGCCCAAGTCCAAGGCTCCGGACACTGCGCCTGAACAGCAGGGATCAGGGGAGTAGTAGACGACACCGACTTCTACCTCCGACGCTTGACATCGGTCGCCCGCCTCGGTACAATGGAAATAGAACAAACGTTTCACCAACCGGAAAGGAAGGTCGTCATGCAAGCAGTCTGGGTTGAGATTCCTGTGCGTGATCTCGAGAGAGCCGCGACATTCTATCAAACTGTCTTTGGTCTACCTACCGGCGAGATAAGCGACGATGGGGTGCGTCGCACGCTGACGCTTATCGACCCTTCGGAAAGCTCGAGTGTGGGTATCTCGTTAAATCAAACCGCCGGCTTCGAACCGAGCGACAGGGGTGTTTTGGTTTATCTGCAGCCGTCGGGCGATATCCTCGAAAAAGTTCCGGCGGCCGGAGGCAAGGTAGTGCAGGAACAGACGTCAATGGGTGAGTCGGGCACCTATGCCACCATACTGGACACCGAGGGCAATCTGCTCGCAGTCTACTTCACAGCTTGAATCTAACGCTTCCTCGGAGTGCTGTTCACCGCACCAGACCAGCACTCCGATGCGCACTACGGCAAAGGCTTGGCGCCGAAGCTCCAGGCCGACCGGATACTCCTCAGCATCTCGGAGCGAATCGGTGCCTTCAGACCGCAACCTCTTCCCGATGCCCAGCCTATGTGGCTGGGCATTCGTCTTTCGCCCTTGACAATCCGGCTCAGATAGACTATGTTAAGCATGCATAACGTTACGCAAACGTAACATGGTCGGCAGTGACCTTGCAAGAAGCAATGGAAGGGCACGGTGGCTGTGAAGAAGCATGTCGTGCACCGTCTGCGGGAGTTACGCCAGGAGCGAGGCCTGACCCAGGAGGAACTGGCGAGCGACCTGGGGGTTACCCGGCATACTATACTCGCCCTTGAAGTTGGCCGGTATGTGCCGTCGATAGAGCTGGCCCTGCGGCTCGCCGCTTACTTCGACCAGCCCTTGGAGACGATCTTCTGGCTGGACAGCGCCGAGGATCGTGCTCTGCGTGGACGAGCTCCGGCACGGCGTGAGGGGCTGTCAGTGAATCCAGCTCCGGCGGAGAGTGAGGCTAGGGGAGATGGCTGAGATGACTCGGCAACGCGCGATAGGCCTCGCCTACATAGCGTTAGCGCTGCTCGGAATCCTGTTCGCGCTGTATGCCTGGTGGGCTGGGCGCCTCAATATGACCAATCTGCTCGTCTTTGCTCTCTTGGTGGCAGGTTGCGGGCCAGTTGGACTGCTGGCTCTCCAAGGCGACTATCCAGGCAGATCGTTGGATGAAGGCCAGCGCCAAATGTATCGAGAGGCCCAGTCGGATGCCTTTCATGTTGCGTACTTCGGACTGTTCGCTGTCTTCTACGCCTTAATACTTTTCCCGGTGGGACAGGTCACTGCCGAGATAGCCATAGGTGGCCTGCTCTTGTTGGTCACGCTTACCTGGCTCGGCGGCTATATGTGGCGGCGATGGCGACCCTGACCTGACTCGGCTGCCGGCTAGCGGATGCTCTACGGTTTCCCGCGTACGATGTGGAGGTTCTCCAATGATGCACGACATTGATGCAGTCAGTGGTCAAGAGGTAGAGTGGGTACGATTCAGCCCGAGGCAGCGCCGGTACGAGCTGCGGGCTGGGGGCGAAGTAGTTGCCTTCCTCACCTGGGCCAGAGGGTCAGAGGCCGAGGGCGAGTGCTCGCGCCGTCCCTACCGATTCAACCGGCGGGGATGGGTCAGGCGGCGCACCCTCGTTTTCTCGTCTCCCAAGTCGCCACTGCCTCTGGCAATCGTGGTACACCGAGGCAGTTCAGGCACATTAGTTTTCCCGGACGGTAGAGCTTTCCAGTGGATCGGTGCAGACAGAGGGAGCAAAGACAAGCTCTGGTGCGATCATCACGGCGGTGAGCTCCTCAGGTTTTCTCCCATGCAGGCTCGTGTGGGCGTCACTCGTGGGGCGGCCGCCGACCGGTGGAGCAGCGAGGAGCTTCCACTTCTGCTATTGCTCGGCGAGTATCTACTGGTCTCCGCCCAAGAGGACAACGAGGCAGCTACTACCGCTGCTATCGCGGGAGCCATAGCGGCGGTAATTGCCGCAACTTAGCCGGGTGGGTCACCAGCACCCCGCACCGGCCTGGCTGCTCGGACCGGCGCTCGTCAATTGGGGGTCTCGCCTCGGCTCCGGCGCCATGGAATGGCCACGCCTGTCCCATCTCCTGGCCGGACAGGAAGGTCGTCGAAGCATTGGTTGATGCTCGATCCCCAGACGGAGATATCGGCGCCGTAGACGTGGATGGAGATGGCTAAAGTTTCGCCGGCATTGCGGACCTGGTGGATGTTTTCCTCCGGCGGCACAAGGCTGCTAGAGCTGCCGCATCCAAGCTCAGTTGTCTCCAGTGGAAGCAGCCAGCGGCCGCTCTCTGGACTTTGCCGCAGACCATAGCGCTGCTCCCGCTCTATACCTTGCAGCACCCCCACGACGCACCAGGTAATGTGGTCATGGATGGCGGTCACCTGTCCAGGGAGCCAGACCAGAGACAGTACCGAGAAACGCCGGCTGGGCGCTACAACGAGCAGGTGGGTGCGATAGTGCGCGAGATCTGCCTCGCGGTACTCGGCGGCCAGCCAACTAGAGTCGCGCAAGAGCGCGGGCAGACGTGCCTGCACGCCACACACTACCGATTCCGTACCTGCTAGCCCGAAGAACAACCGCTCTACATCGTCGATGAATCCCGCCAAGGCGGCGGGCATGCTACTCACGGCGTACATGCTGGACCTGTCCTGTCGCTCATTGCCGGCGAGGTTGTCGTGCCGGCGGCACCATAATGTCACTGGTTGTACAGCCGCGAGTGGATGAAGTCAATAACGATGTTGTAAAGAAAGATACATGCTCGACGCAGAACGGCCAATGGGGTGCCGCGCTACCTCAATTGTCAAACGAATGTCTCGGAGACATCGTATAACTAGTAGCGAGCGACGCATGAGCACGTTCTCCACTGTGAGGGCGACAAATCGGCGTGCAGGTTTCTCTCACAGGATGCGCGAACAGCAGCAAAACTCGGATGTGCACTCACCATGCACCGACAAACCCAACGGCACAGGTACGCCTGCCAGCATTTGACTAGGTTTGTACTGCAGGTAGCTCGCTTCGTCAAAGATATACAAAGAGAGGGACAGCTCGTGGACTTTACAGTAGAGAGCTTTTTTAATCCCCATCTGGCGCTGGGCGCTTCTCGTTTGGACGTGATAATCACTGCGACAGCGCACGACGCAGCCGGCAGCTCTGGGCAGTCCGGACTGCAGAAGAAAGCTGTCGCCTATCTGGTCGACACCTCCGGTTCGATGGATAGTGGGAACAAGTTGCCGATGGCGAAAGTAGCGCTCAGACAAGCCATTGAAGTCCTCGACGAAGACTGCTTGTTCAGTATCATCACCTTTAACAGCCAGGCACACGTGGTGGTCTCGCTGGCGCCGGCGACACGAGTCAACAAGAGCGCTGCCCACGAGAAAGTCAAGCAGCTGCAGGCCGTAGGAGGTACCTCCATGTCGACGGCGTTATGGGCTGCGCAGAAGGAGTTCGCCAAAGCCGAAGACGCGATCCCTTACGCGCAATTCCTCACCGACGGCGAGAACAATAGCGGCGATGACAAAGATCTCGATAACGCACTAAAAGCATGTGAAGGGCGCTTCATATGTGACTGTTGGGGGGTAGGCGTGCAGTGGCGTCCCGACGAGCTTCGCAAGATCGCCGGTCAACTCCTCGGCACTGCTGACGCCGTACCCGATCCCGATCACCTCGAAGCAAAGTTCCAGGAGGCGCTGTCCCGCGTCTTGTCCAAGGGAATAGGCGACGTCCGGTTGCGGCTACAACTACCTAACACTAGCAAGATCGTCTCGGTCAAGCAGATGAGCCCAGAGATCGCCGACCTGCTCAAGCTGGTCCGAAAGGTCGACGAGCGGAATACTGACGTTCCAGTAGGGGCGTGGAGCGCCGGCGAGAGCCGTGACTATTACGTCGCCTTCCAGTTAGAGCCTCAGGGTGAGGGCGAGGAGTTGATGGCGTGCCGCCCTAAACTCGTCTACTCACAGAATGGCTCCGAGATCACCACTGACGGCCAGCGCATCGTCGCCGAATGGACATCCGATGCCGCCCTTAGTGCGAAGATAGAACCAAACGTCGCCCACTACACCGGTCAGGAAGAACTCGCCGACGCGATCCGGGAAGGGCTCGAAGCGAAGTCTCGCGGCAATATAGACCAGGCCACGCTACTGCTTGGCAAAGCGGCGAAGATCGCTATTGCGACCGGCAATGACGAGGTCACGGCGCGTCTCAAGAAGGTCGTGGACGTGATCGACGCCGACTCGGGAACCGTACGGCTGAAGTCTACCGCCAACAAAGGCGCGGAACTGGAACTCGACATGGGCGGCACGCACACAGTACGTCGCCGCCCCGCCGCGCAGAGTTAACTGAAGGGATGGAGCGCAGTATGCCGACATATCAGTGCCCCAAAGGTCATACCTCGACCGACCCTGACTATTGTTCCGAGTGTGGAGCGCTTATCGGGCAACCCACCGTATCTAGCGCAACTCCAGCCACCGCAGCCACATCGCCTGGCGCCCCGGTCTGCCCGGACTGCATGACGCCCCGTACACCGGGTGCGCGCTTCTGTGAGGTCTGCCGCTATGAATTCGACACGGGGAAGCCAGGATCACAAACGTCACCAACGCCGGTAGAAAAGGTTGTCCAGACCGCTGCACCCGCGGCAGCCGGCGCTGCCACGCCGATGCCAGACGCCCCGGCAGGTACCAGCGTATCTGACAGCACTCCTGTCTTCGCCCCAGCACAGCGGCTGAACCTCGTTGTGATTACCGACCCATCGCTCGTAGAAGATGAAGAACAACGCAAACAATGCCCACAAGGGGAGCCGGACCTGATCTTTCCTCTTGACCTAGATGAGAACCTGGTGGGACGCCGCTCAGATGACAAGAAGATATACCCTGAAATCGACATCAGAGACCCCGGTGTCTCACACCGGCAATTGAAAATTATTCGGCAGGCCGACGGAAGCTTTGTGGCCCTGGAACTCGGATCCGCGAATGGGACTACTCTCAACGGCGCCACGTTGAAGCCGGGTCTCCCCACGCCAATTGAAGCCGGAGACGAGCTGACCGTGGGTCTGTGGACGCGACTTCGGATACAGGGCCGTTAAGAAAAGGGGAGATCTTTGTCTACGGTTACCAAACCTCCCGCCCAACGGGACGTGGCGCTATGGGAGAGATCGCGCCTGGTGATGGGAGTAGTGAGTACGACGCCACGTCGCATGGCGACGCTGCTCGGAGCGAGCATTCTCGCGGCGATCCTGATGGCACTCATCGTTTTCGCGACCTATGCGAGCGTCAATGGTACCGCCACGGTAGTGGGGAAAGACAGCGCGCCATCCATCGTCGCCGCCGATCACCTGCAGGCACTTGCCGCGAGTGCCGACGCGAATGCCTTAAATGCGCTGGTAACGCATAGCGCCCTCAACGAATACTCGTGGAGCCAATATCGTAAAGATATTCGCGCGTCATATGAAGAGTTGACCTCAGCCAGTCAACACACCACCTATGGCTTCGCGCAAATCGGTCCGATCCAGACCATGCAGAGCGATCTCAGCGAGTATGATAATGCGATGGGGCAGCTGCAAATTCAGACCGCTGCGAACCTTCCTAACAATCCGCTTGCAGGGCATACGATCATGGCGCAGACGATCCTCCCCGCCCGGCTTGCCTTAGTACAGACCGACTACTCTCATCTCAACCAGAATTACACAGGGTATCAGAATGAAATTGGCCTGCTGATGGCGCTGGTCTGGATTGCCTTCCTGCTCTTGCTCGGCGTGCTCGTGGGAACACAGGTCTATCTCTTTCGCCGCACTCATCGCATCATCAACCCCGCCTACGCCATCGCGACAGTGATCACACTGGGCTGCATGATCTACACTCTCGGCGCGTTCAATGTCGGCGAGTCGCAACTGGTGGCGGCAAAGCAACAGAGTTTCGACTCGATCAATACATTGTGGTCGGTGCGTGCCATTGCTTATATTATGAACGCCGACGAGAGCCTGTACCTGTTGGATGCTCATAATCCGCAGGTGTTGGCGACAGTTGAGGGTGAATTCACCCACTATCAACAGCAGATTGTGGCCATCGATCCCCAGCAAGCCGTAAATGACGCAAAGAACGGCATCCCTTTTGGCGGATATCTCGGCGAGAAGTTATCGCACATCACATACACCGGCGAGGGCAATGCGGTCCGCGCGGCAATCCAGACGTTCGCCAGCTATATCGCCATCGACAAGCAGGTGCGGCAGTTGTTGGCGGGAGGAAACTTTCAGCAGGCGGAGGCGCTCGTCCTGGGATTCAACCCTGGACAAGCCGCATTGGCGTTCACGCAGTTTGATAGCGCCATGTGGAATGCTATCGACATCAATCAGTTCCAGTTCGATCAGCAGATCAACAACGCTTTTGGCAGTCTTGGGCCTATCCCGTATGTCCTTGGCATTTCGCTGGTCGTGATCATCATGGCGAGCATTATTGGGATGAAGCGCCGCCTCGACGAATATACGATCTAGCGGAAGTGGGGGAAAAACCGTGTCGACAGCGACGACCGTGATGCGTGTCCCTGGTATGAAGCCTCGCCTTGAAGAGTACTGTCTTTAGCGGAACGGAGCGCTCGCCGTGGCAGACTCATCGGTCGTCCAACTAGTGAATGAATGGACGGCCCACCTGACGACCATCACCAGCAACCTGACGGACTTGTACCAAGCCGAATCGACCAAGATCATTCGCGTTCGCGTGAAAGATCCGGTGAACGGATATCGCGGAGTTACCGAAGAACAAGCGAGTCGTGCTTTAGACACCCTCGATCGTCTGCTGGAGCAGTACGAGCTGCTCGCGCATGTGGTGGATGAAGCGGCGGACCTGGCTAAAAAGAACAGCATCTTCCATAATTATGAAGCACGTATCAACGAGTTGCTGACCGGTCCATCGGTCGTGCTGACGCAGGAACAGGTGGCGCTTCACGACCGGGGTCTCTTGGATGACGAACAGCGCGTGAGCCACGTGACGCCTGCCGAAATCCTGGCAACGATGGAGCAATCCTTTGCTCTGGCGCGAGATGCGCTCTCAGTCATTACCTCGACAACGGCCAACTCGCGGCCGCGACTCTCCGCCCTGAAAGAGGAAGCAACCAGGCTTAATAATTGGGCAGAGGCGCTTAAAGTCGCAGGTACAACAGCTGTACCGGACGTAACGCCCGCGCTATCAGACGTAGAACGCGATCCTATCGGAGGCGCGGTTGAGATCGGGCGTCTCGAGAAAACCGTTGCACGCAAGCGCGCTGAGTTGCAGGCTATTGACGCCGACCACAAAGCGGTCCTCGCGAAAGTAGAGCGTGGAAAGAAAGCTCTGGCTGAACTTCAAGACCTGATCGCGCGTTCCGCCGCTGCGTTTGTTGAGGCTCGTCAGACGATAGCTGCTCCCGAGGAACTGGTACATCCAGAAGAGGACACTGCCACGGCGTCCCTGGCCGAATGGTTCAGGACCCTCGAGCAGAACACCGCCGATGGGCGATTCGCGGCGGTCAAAGTCGGCATGGTGAAGTGGGAGCGCGAATGTAACGACCAGTTGAGCGCGGCGCGCGCGAGCTTTGATCGCAACCGCGCCTTGCTCGACGAAAGAGTTGAACTCAAGGGACGTTTCAAGGCCGTATCCGCGAAAGCAGACGCCCTGCGCCGTCGCGGCGTCGTGTTTGGAGAAGCGGTAGAAGCTGCCTCTCGCCAAGCTAGCGGCGTACTTGACACTATCCCATTCGACATTGTTACCGGAAGACGCCTGGTCGAAGCGTTCGAGGCCGCCGTCTTAGCGGCATCGAGACCATAGAAGAAGGTCTATTGATAATGGCTGAAAAAGTACTCGAAAAATGCCAGCGCCCAGGGTGCAATGGAATTATTGTCGATGGTATCTGTGAAGATTGTGGACGACCACCGGTTGGCCAGAGAATACTGAAGGCCGCGACTTTGGCGACGTCGGCCAGCACCGCAACAGGAACGTCTAGAACGTCGGGATTGACCTACACGGGGTATAGCGGAACGAGCGGATCCGGAGACACAGGGAGCAGGCGCCAAACCAGCCGGTCAAGCCGCGGCTCGTCCACCCGCCGGAGTTCGCTGGGCGGAGGACTGGTAACCCTTCCGCCACAACCCAGTCAGGACCCCGTGGCTATGCTTATGACCAATCCAGAGGTCCCAGAGCGCAAGCGCTATTGCCCGCACTGTAACGCGAAGGTCAATCGCAGCAAAGGATTCTGCCCTCAGTGTGGTCATGAATATACCTTTGAGCCGCAACTCAAAGCCGGAGATGTAATTCACGAGAAGTATGAGATCAAGGGTCCCATCGCTTTCGGCGGTCTTGGCTGGATCTATCTAGGATGGGATACGGTGCTGTCGCGTTGGGTCATCATAAAGGGCCTGCTCAACGCCGCAGACGAAGCGGCGGCGGCGGCGGCGGTCAGTGAGCGGCAGTTCCTTGCCGCGGTGAAACACCCGAAAATCGTGGGCATTTATGATTTCATCCAGCAAGGCACGGAAGGGTTCATCATCATGGAATACGTGGGTGGAAGGACCATCCAGAGTATTCGGAAAGAACGTGGACCGCTGCCAGTAGAGGAGGCTATCTCCTATATCTTAGGGATTCTTCCAGCCTTCACCTACTTGCACGAACATGGACTTGTCTATTGTGACTTTAAACCTGAGAATGTCATGCTCGAAGACGACGACGTCAAACTCATCGATATGGGTGGCGTTCGCAGGATAAACGACCCAAACGGCGACATCTTTGGCACACGCGGCTACATGGCTCCGGAGGCGGAAGACAACCCTGTCGAAGTCTCCGATCTCTACACCATTGGCAGGTCACTCGCCACGCTGGTCATGGATTTCAAATTCATGACCGACTACGAACATAGCTTGCCGACTCCCAGCGAGCAGCCAGTTCTCGCGCAGAACGAGGCGCTCTACCGCTTCCTGCTCCGTGCCACGCACGACGACCCAGACCAGCGCTTTCAGAGCGCTGAGGAGATGGGAAATCAATTGTATGGTGTGCTCCGTGAGATCGTGGCACTGAAGGGCGATCCAAAGCCTGCCGAGAGCAGCATCTTCACGTATGACAACCTCATCGACGCCGAGGACGTTGCCGGAACCAGAGCGCCGGAAACGCGTCTGCTCCCCGCGCTGAAGATGGACGCCAACGACCCCGCGGTCGGTGAATTATTGCGACTGGCCGGTATCACCGAGCCAGAGAAGCGCGTACCTCTGCTCAAGGCAGTCGCTGAGAAGTATGGTACGCAGTCGGTCGAGGCGCGGCTGTGGTACGCCGATGCGCTCATCTCCAAAGCAGACTACGGGACTGCGAATCGACTACTCGACACGCTTGCCGCCGAGGATAAGTTCAACTGGAAGGTTGCCTGGTATTGCGGCAAGTTGCGCCTCGCCGCCGGAAATGGGCAAGCATCCAGAAATGAGTTCGATAAAGTCTATTTCGAGATGCCTGGCGAAGTCGCCCCGAAGCTTGCCATCGGTTTCGCCTCCGAGCGAGCTGGCGACATTCCCGTCGCCACCGCCTTCTACGAACGGGTAGCCAAGACCGACCCGAACAACACGACGGCGATATTTGGATGGGCGCGCTGTCTCCAGGCGAGCAACGATTTCGATGGAGCGGCGACCGCGCTGGAACTGGTGCCTGTGAATCACAGCCTCTATACCCAATCTCGCATCATGCTGGCAAATGTGCTGATGCACGATGAGTTAGTCATGGACGACAAGCTCCTCGACCGATCCGCCCGGACAATAGCGTCGATCTCGACCGAAAGCGGCATGCTATACCAACTTTCTGCCCGGTTGTTGTCTTACGCGGCATGGATGATTGCCGAGGGGAAGATCACGGCTGACGGTTCCCGCACCCTGCTTGGGAACGCTGTCAACGAACACGATCTCCGCCTGGGCGCAGAGTCCGCGTATCGGAAAGCTGCCAGATACGCGGGAGATACCACGGAGAAGATAGCGCTCATCGACTCCGCAAATGAAATACGCCCGGTGACACGCGTATGATCTGCCCTAAATGCGGGTTCACGGCCTCAGCAACTGATCGCTTCTGTGAGAATTGCGGCACCGCCCTGTCGCCGGATGTCGCCCAGAACAACTCATCAGGGGCGCAGATATGTCAGTGTCCACCGGGGCAGAGTAAGCCGGACGAGGATGGATACTGCCAGGTTTGCGGCGTCCGTTGTATTTCTCCGTCCGAGGCGGCTCGAAAGCATGTCGAATTGTCAGTTGACGAGCGACTGGCCGTCGTGAGCGATGTTGGACGACGGCACCGGGTCAACGAAGATACGGGGAGCGTTGCTCGTGGTTCGGGCAATTCAGTCGTTATGGTTGTTGCCGATGGGGTCTCCACATCGACCAACTCGGCGAGCGCTTCTGCGGCGACGGTCGAAGCGGTGGTAACCGCCTTGGGATCTCTGCCCGAGGCGGAAGGGGGAAGGTCCCCTGCCAGTCCGCTGCCAGACGATGCTCTTTCCGATGCCGTACGTTCGGCAATCGCCGCGGCCAACCAGGCAGTACTCAAGCTGCCTTTCGCTGGCGGCGAGGGAGATGGTCCCGAGACCACAGTGGTCGTCGCGCTGTGCCGTGAAGGTCGCGTCGCGGTAGGGTGGGTCGGCGACAGTCGCGCCTACCTTCTCGGCCCGAACGCGGCGGAGCAGTTGACTGTGGACGACTCCTGGGTCGAGGAAGCCATTCGCAGTGGTGAGATGTCCAGGAAGCAGGCCATGCTCGACGAGCGCGCTCATCTTGTGACTCAGGTCCTGGGCATGAGAGACCAGCAAGTCGATATACACATCGTAGAGCGGGAACTACCCGAAGACTGCGCTCTGCTACTCTGCTCCGATGGTCTATGGAACTATTTTCTAGAGAGCGATGAACTGGCCACTGCTCTGTGGCAGCGTAGCTCCGGCGGCTCGCTGTCCGTGTGCCGATATTTCGTCGACGCGGCGAACGAGCGAGGTGGGCACGACAATGTGACTGTAGCTATTCTCAGCTCCAGGCGAGAACCACCCGGGAGGTGAGAGGCGTAGCAGGCCAACCACATCGGCCTGCATGATTCTATGGACCTGTGTCTGGTGTGGGATGGGTCGCCCTGGCGTCGCTGGACAGCTCGTCGACCTTAAGGAATCCCAGGCTGGCGAGATCCGCGTTTTGGAAGGCCGCGCTCTTGATATACTTCAAGAAAGCGTCTGTCAGGCTACCTGAGGACGGCGTTCCTTTGGTATACGCATGCTCGATATTCCAGAACGTGTATTTGCCCAAATTGATGTTGGCTCGTGTCGCGCCAAAACCGTCAATGCAGATCGGAAAGATCTGGCTGGACTGCGCATGATTTAACACGAAGCTGGTACCGGTATAGCCGATAGCGCCGTGAGAATTGGAGATATCCGTCACCAACTCACCAGTACTGTCGGCGGTTTGTGCTTCTGCTGGCTGGTCGTTGATCTGCTTCACATCGTTGACGACAAACTTATCGAAGGTCGCACGCGTTCCTGAGGTCTTGGTGCGGACGACGACGGTGATAGGCTCGTTTGGCCCCCCAATCTGGCTCCAGTTGGTGATATTGCCCGCATAGATGTCCCGAATCTGTTTCGTCGTCAGGTTCTTCACCTGCGAGGAAATATCCTGGCTGACGACGAGGGTAAAAGGCACTGCGGCGACCTGGTTGTCTACCAGATCGCTATAGCTGGTTGTCGCGGTGACCTTTTCTTGTGCAAAGACATCAGACATGCCGATTTGGACGGCCCCATTCTCGACATCATTCAGGCCAGTGCCCGAACCATTGGGCGTGATGTTGATGGTGACCTTGCTGTTTGCCGAATTGGCCGAGACGTTCCCTGCCGCCTGTTGGAAGAGCGGAGCCAACGCTGTTGAGCCATCGATAGGGAGAGTTCCAGCGGGCAACGTCGGTGCGGACGATTTGCCGCCCCCTGGGACCACGAGATCGGCTGCGGTTACGTGGCAGGCGGTGAGGGTGCTACTAGCACCGCCACCACTGTTGGACGAGGCACATGCAGCGATGGGCAGTACCAGGAGAAGCGCGACCGCGCTGAGTAACTTACAGCTGACCACTTTCCGGGTCATGATTCCTCCTCAGAAATCACAGTCACACACGTAGCCAGGTGCCTGGTAGATGTATGCATGGGTCTATCAGGCAGGCGGCTAAGCGTGATCTCGATCATGTATGGATGCACACAACAAGTGTTAGGTAATCCAAAGCCTTCTGTCAAGCGTTGTTCGCAGGATCGTACCGCTGATCGATGGGTAGCGCTGCTAGCGCCTGCCGCAGCTCGGCGGCCTTGGCTTCGGGCAGTGAGTCGTTGAGCCAGAGCCCGAATCCAGTCTCTACAGTGGCGGCGTACTTGAGCTTTCCAGGTGAGCGGCCCACTGGCAGCAGCTCGAAATGCAGGTGGAAGTCGGCGTCGTCCAATTGGTGGATGGCCAGCATGTAGGGCATTGGTGCGGTATATACCTGATTTCCAGCTCGAACCAGGTTCAGTAATGCCGCGGCGAGCTCTCGTGCCGCCTCGCCTCCACGTGGCATATCAGCTACCGTGTGTATGTGGGACCGAGCGTAGAGGTGGACTTCATAAGGGTAGCGCGCGTACTCGGGAACAAATCCAGCCCAGTGCGGGGAGATGAGCACCAGCCGCGGGCCGGTCGATTCGGCCTCCACCAGCTCGCAGCCCAGGCAGCGTCCGTTCGTTTGCCTTGCGGCACGGAAATGGTCCCTCTCACGGGAGATGATCGGCGGTACGAAGCTGAGCCCGTAGGTCTGGCCGTGGGGATGATACTGGGTCTGCCCGATTTCGGCGCCGGAGTTCTCAAAGGTCATGACGCATGGGTAACGCTCGCTCAGGCCGGCATAGACGGTCTGCCAGAGATCCACTATGCCCGACACCTGCTCAAGCGACAACCCGGCAAACGCGAGGTTGTGCTCGCGTGCGTAGAGCAAGACCAGACATTCTCCCAGTGGCGGCAGAAGAGCGGGAAAGTCGTTGGGACGCGCCCAGGTACTTCTGCCCTCCGGCCAGCGACCCAGTCGAATGTCCTCGCAAAACGGGCACTCCGAGGTTCCCTCGCGCCGATTCATACGGCTCGGAGTTTGCACCACTACTTCGCCGAGCAGCGGGTTTATCACCAGGCGCCCGCCGCTCTGGGGTGGCTGATGATTTGACGGCTCTCCCATACTTGCTGCTCTCCTCTCGAGACCGTCTGGGTGCCGACGGCGCCGGCTACGGCTCAGGTACGATCCGGTGCCCGGGACCGCCGGTCGGCCGCACCGGTACCAGCTTTGGCTGTCGCCCGGTACGCGCGGGGTAAGTGGTAAAGATCCGCTCGGCAATCTGGTCGCGCAAGTCGGCGGGAGCGACGATCAGTACGCCGCCGGCAAAGCCACCTCCCACGACGCGAGCGCCGTAGGCTCCGGGGTCCTGGGTGGCGATCTCAACCAGGGCGTCAAGCTCACTGCTACTCACCGCAAAATTGTCCCGCAAACTGGCATGTGAGGCGAGTATAAGCTCACCAAAGCGAGCCGCCTTTTGCTCGCGCAGGGCTTGCACCGCCGAGAGCGTCCGTTCGTTTTCGGAAAGTACGTGCCAGGCGCGCTGGCGCGCCGGCTCTGGAATATGCCCCCCGAGACGCTGAAGCTGGCGTAGGCTGATATCCCGCAAGGCCCGCGGCGTCTCCGCCACGCCCTCGCCGGCCAGCGCTTGCTGGAGCGCTGCCAGAGCGATCTCGCATTCCCCACGTCGCAGATTGTACCCTGAGGACACGAGCGAGCGCTCGATGCCGGAGTCACAGACAAAGAGGGAAACCTGGGGGAGCTGAAAGGGAATGTACTCATACTGCATCGAGCGGCAGTCGATAAGTACCGCCTGGTCGGGACGTCCGAGTATGGAGGCGGCATGGTCGAGTATTCCTACGCGGAGGCCGGTGCCGCGCGTCTCCGCCAGCTGGCCCAGACGCGCCAATTGCAGTGGCCGGTGCCGGAGCCGCAGCGCCTCGTTCAGCCATATCAGCGTAGCCATGACCAGTGCCGCCGACGAGCTCAGTCCCTGTCCAGTAGGCACGTCGCCGGCGATGCTGGCCGAGAATCCCTTCAGTCGAACTCCAGCTTGGCGCAACTCGCCCAGGACCCCCGCTACGTAGAGCGCCCAGAGTGGCTGACCTTCGGGCTGCTCCGCCGAGGGCAAGTGGTCAAGGGGCAAGATAGCGCTCTGGTGGTGATGAACAGAATACAGACGTACGCTGCGATCCTCTTGATCGGGCGATACTTGACCGGCGACCGCCACGACCCGCTCGATGGCGATGGGTAGAACATACCCCTCGTTGTAGTCGGTATGTTCGCCGATCAGGTTCACTCTTCCCGGAGACCAGGAGACCAGCAGTGGCCCGGTGAGTCGCTGGCGGGTGCGAGCCGAGTCAGCCGCCAGATCAGCGGGAGCGGGGATGGCGTTGTGGGGGCGCTGCGGAAGAGAATCCAGCATATCAGCGCACCAGAATTGCTGGGCGCAGCATTTTATGTCCCTCAAACGACATGGACAGGACCGGCCACCACTCAGGCCAGGAAGTCAGAATCTCAGGGCCGTCGCGCGTGAGCAGGATAGTGTCTTCGGATTTGACACCCGCGATCGAAGGATTCCAGGCGAATGCCTGGCCCACCGTTCGATCAGTGTTGGATCAAGTGGCCGCGCCAGCACTTCGCGCGCCAGATACCCTATACTGCCGCCCTGGTGATGCTCATGTATGGCTGCTGGGTAGCCAGCCTCGGCATACGCCTCCTCGGCGCAGCTGAATTGATCTCCTAGCGTCCGGCCCGCCCGCGTGGTAACGATCAGACGGGTATCTACTAGAGCGACTATCCGAAGGCGCTCCTCAAGCTCGGCAGGCACAGGACCAAAATGGACCAGCCGAGTGAGTGCGGCGGTAAGTCCGCCAACACTGGCGCATAGCACCAGCATCACATAGCGATCCACCGCTTTCGCGGTCGGAAGTGGATGGCGAAACCGGCTGATCCGCTCGTCGCTGGCAACCAGATTCACCACCGGCTGGCCGCCGCCGGCGAGGGTATGTCTCGCCAGCTCCGCGGCTACTTCCCACTCGGTCATACCCGGAGAAAGCTCCTCTATCGTCTTCTGCATAGCCAGGCTGGCGCAGCCGGCGGCAATGCGCATCCGGTCAATCTCAGTGGAGCACAGTGTGGTGCGCAGTTCCTGTAGATCGGAGCGTAAATCGACGATGTCCGGTTCCAGAAGACCGGCATCGGTTCCAGCCGGCCCGCGGCCGATGAGGGCCGAGAGCGCGGAGGTGGAATCCCACCAGACCGGGGTCTCGATCTCGAATCCCAGCAAGCCGATCTGTTCTTCGGCCTGTAGACGCGGCCCTTCGATCGTGTCGGCAAGTATGGTTGCCTGATCCAGGGTGACGGCAATAGAGACGCCGCTGGTGTCGGTATTACGAATGACGTTGGTATCTGCCCCAGCGGTGAGCCAGGCGACGTTGGCTGATTTGGTCAGCAGAACTCTCTCAATCTGCCGCCGTCGCATGCGCTCTCGCAGGCGCACCAGCTTATCCGCAACTTCGTCTCGCCGCGCTGCCGCCGGCAGCAGCCCCTGGTCCCGGTTTTGCATGCAATGCCTCTGTTCCCTTTGAGCCTGTATTCTTACCAGCCTGCTCCGGCAAGGTAGCGCTCTATCGATTATTGGTGTCGGTAGACCTGCCAGCCCAGGTACCTGTCGAGCGCCTCTTCCAGCGGTGCCGCCACTCGCCTCTGGTTAATAGCCACGTGGTGCTCAAAACCTTCCTGGCAGATGTAGCGCAGCAGCTCCTGCAGATGGGGGACGCGTACGACCCCATACCCCCCGAAGGTGTCGAGCGGATCGGCGGTAAATTCACCCTCGCCGATGTACGCTTTCATGCGGCCGCCAAACTCGTCGGTGCTGGCGCGGAGGAAGGTGAAGGGGTTTTCCCGCACGCGGCCGGAGATAGTGCCGTACGTGTTCTCGCGTCCCACCGTTCCGGCAATGATCGCCTGGTACTCCATGCGAGGCATCGGCTCGATGAAGACATCCTTAGGAAGATTGGAGCAATGGAAGACCACCGCCTTGTCGGGGTCGTCGCCGTAGTTATTGTTCCAATCCACCAGGGCGCTGGGACGACCCGAGGCAAGCTGCAGCGCCAGCATGGCCACCACTCCTACCACGTCGGTCTCGCAGGCCGAAGGAACCAGACCGTTACTGGCCATACTCATCAGCGTACACGGCACTACCCCGAAATATTCCTCCATTGATGTCCAGCATTGAATCGCGGTGGCGTCGAGTTCCGCATTGCTGGTCCACCGGTCGAGCACCACTCCGAATTTGGCCATCTTCACCAGTGCGCCTTCTGGGATGTCGGCGGTATTGGCGTAGCGCTGTATGGCGTTCAGTTTCGCCAGCACATCTGAGTCATCATCCGGTAGTGCCTGTATGCGTCCGAACGCCTCCGAGAGATCGAGAGGCTCTACACTGATGCCAGTCTGCTCCAGCAACTTCTCGCTATATCGCACGGTATTAAAGGCGGCCGGTCGAGCACCCAGCGCTCCAACCCGTGCCTGGCGCAGCCCTCGCACGATGCGGCAGGTTCCGGCAAACATGGCGAGATCTTGCGCAAACGCCTCGCCGGTTGGGTCCATGGTATGCCGGCTGGTCAGGGTAAAGGGAATGCCGTACTGGCGCAAATTGTTGGCGGCGCTCATCTTGCCGCAGAAGCTGTCCCTACGGTCGCTGATGCTCATGGTGGCGGGGTCGTCGGGGAAGGCATGCAACAGCACCGGGACATTCAGCTCACTCCAGCGGAGCGTATTAGCGATGGCGCGTTCGTCGCCGAAATTTGGAAGGGTCACCAGCACGCCGTCGATGTCCCGACGCTTACTGGCAAATAGCTCAGCAACCAGACGTGCCTCGCCGACCGATTCGACGGCACCGACATTGGTACTTCCGGCGTCGACGATCACGGTCTCGATCTTGTGCTTCGCCAGCACTTGCAGAACGGTCTCGCGACCTTTCTCCGCCAGGTGTGCTGGAAAGAAGCCGCGATTGCCGACGATCACTGCGAGAGTCAGTGGACGCTCGAGAATCGATCGGGGGCGAATGGTCGTGCTGGTTGGAGTGCTTACTGGACGTGTCACTGTGCTGCCTCCTGGCGCTGGCCATAGTGTACGCTATACCTCTGATGGAGGCGCGCAACCAGGGAATCGTCCAGTGCGAGCGGTTGCCCCAGCGCCAGCGCACACCAGACGATGGCGGCGTTGTCTTCGGTCATGACTGCCGCTTTGACCGCGGCAGCGGCGGTGTTGCCGGTAGTAAAGACGCCATGATTTTGTAGCAAGACCGCTGGACTCGGACTCTCTCTGAGCGCTTGCACCACCTCGCGTCCGATCTCCTCGCCACCGATCGGCACCAGACCAGCGCAGGGTATTGGTCCGCCGAACTCGTCGGCAATGGCGGTCAAGACACAGGGAATCTCCCGTCCCAGCACGGCGAAGGCGGTAGCGTAGCGCGAATGAGTATGCACAACCGCATTCACCGACTGCATATGCCGGTAGATGTAACAGTGGGAGAGGGTGTCCGACGAAGGTGAAAGCGGTCCCTCGACCACAGTGCCGTCCAGGTCGACCACCACCAGCGACTCGGGAGTCAACCGATCATAGCTCACGCCGCTCGGCTTGATGACTACCAGGTTGGTTTCAGGGTCACGTGCGCTGATATTTCCCGAGGTCCACACCACCAGCTGATTGGCGGGCAACAGCTGGTGCAGCTGTGCCACTTCTTCTCGCAGAGCATTGAGCTTCATTGCAGGGCTCCTATTGTCTCTGCCATGATCTGGTTCCGGATGGCTTTGAGCCGCTTCATCACATCGTTGCCTCCGCGTCCAAAGTAGTCGTGCAGCGTCTGGTACTCGGCGAAGAGCCGGTCATAAATCTTCTGGTTGCCCGGGTTTGGCGTTATCCGGTCCGGCTTCAACTTCCCCATGATCTGTGCCGCCTTCTCGATGGTAGGATAGATACCCGCGGCGACGGCGGCGTGCATAGCCGATCCCAGGGCCGGAGCCTGAGATGACCCAGCCAGCGCGATGGGTTTGCCGGTGACGTCCGCGTAGATCTGTACCAGCAGCTCATTCTTGCCCGGCAACCCTCCAGCCGCTATAAGCTCGTGAATCTCGATATCTCGCCGACTAAATGCCTCCACGATGGATCGCGTGCCGAATGCGGTAGCCTCGATGAGGGCACGGTAGATCGCCGGTGACCGAGTCATGAGTGTGGCTCCCAGGAGAAGCCCGGAGAGATCGGCGTCGACCAATATCGATCGGTTACCGTTCCACCAGTCCAGTGCCAGTAAGCCGGATTCACCCGGTCGCAAACGTGCCGCTTCACGCTCCAGGTAGCCGTGAAGATCCAGTCCAGCGTCCCGCGCTGCCGCGTGATCTTCCGGCGGAACAATCGAGTCAACACACCAGGCAAAGATATCCCCGACGCCGCTCTGGCCAGCTTCGTAGCCGAAGAAGCCAGGTATGACGCCGTCTCTTACCACACCGCAGATGCCTTCGACCTCGGCAAGATGGTCACCAAGCAGGATATCGCAGGTCGATGTGCCCATGATCATGACCATGCGGCCCGGCTCGGTGACCTGCACTGCCGGTGCGGTCACATGCGCGTCGACATTGGCAACCGCAACTATGATACCGGCCGGAAGTCCCGTTTGCTCCGCCGCTGCCGCAGTCAAATAGCCGGCGCAGCCGCCCAGCGGGGCAAAGGTTACCCTCCCCTCTCGGGTGAGCCGGGTCTCCACGATATCGGCCATACGGGGGTCAAGCGCGGCAAAAAAGTCCGGTGAAGGATAGCGGCCATCGATCACCATGGCCTTGTAGCCGGCAGTGCAGACGTTGCGGGTCTCCACGCCGGTCAGCTGCCAGACCAGCCAGTCGGCGGCCTCGATAAACCGCTCAGCGGCGAAATACGCGGCGGGGTCTTCGCGCAACACTTGCAGTGCCTTGCTGAAGAACCACTCGCTGGAGTATTTTCCGCCGTAGCGGGCCACCCAGGCTTCATGCCGCTCCTGGCCTACCGCATTGATGATGTCGGCCTCTTTCTGGGCCGCGTGGTGCTTCCAGAGCTTGACCCAGGCATGTGGGTGATCGCGCCACTCGTCCAGAAAGCAGAGCGGAGTGCCATCGGCGCGAGTCGGAAGCATGGTGCACGAGGTGAAGTCGATGCCGATAGCCGCTACTTGGGATGGATCGATAGCGCTTGCCTGAAGTACCGCCGGCACCACATGGCGCAACACGTCAATGTAATCTGCCGGGTCCTGCAGGGCCCATTCCGGCGGAAGGGATGCGCCGTCGGGTAGACGTTTGTCGATGACTCCGTGCGAATAGGGATGGACCGCGGTGGCCACCTCTGTCCCGGTGGTTGTGTCAACGAGCACCGCCCGTCCCGATTCCGTTCCAAAGTCGATTCCAACTGTGTACATTAGAGTGGCTCCTCGCCAAACCGCCGAGCCAGCCAACCGAGCCTTCAAAAAACGCCAAGACTATCCCCGCGGCCGGCCGGTGCAGCTTCCGCCCGTATAGCTTCCGCCCATATACTCGTGACCGTGGTCGGCCGTTGCCTGCTCGCGGCGACGCAGAAACGGTCTGCTTGTTAGTGTACTACTGCACTGGGAGCTTGCGCTCGACGGCTGCCGGCTGTGACTGAGGAGCGGCGTCCCCTTTGTTCAGGCGGTACTCGCGCAGAATGATCTCGTTGATCTCGTCCATAAGGTCGGTTTCAGTGGACTTGTCAAAGGTGATCTCACCGTGCTGCAGCAAGTTGATGCGGTCGCAGACCTCAAGCACTTGGGCGTAGTTATGCCCGATCATGATGATCGAGACATCCCCCTGGCGCTTGAGGGTATTGATGAGATCCAGAATAATGGCTGCCTCTTTGGCGCCCATCGCCGCCAGCGGTTCGTCAAGTAGCAGGATCTTGGCTTTGGAGGACACCGCGCGGGCGATTGCGATCGCCTGCCGCTGGCCGCCAGAGAGTTTAGCCACCTCGACGTCCACTGACGGGATGCGCACACCAATGCTGTCCAGGAACTCACGGGCCTGCTTGCGCATTGCCCGGTTGTTGAGGATCGGTGTCGGTCCGACTCTCAGCTCCCGCATCAGAAACATGTTGTGGTAGACGGTCAGCTCGTTGACCAGAGCCAGGTCTTGATAGACCGTTTCTATGCCTACCGAGCGGGCGTACTCTACTGAGCGCAGCCGCTCTTCGCGGCCGTTGACCACGATGGTCCCGTGATCAGGCTGTTGGAATCCGCACAAAATCTTGATAAGGGTTGACTTACCGGCGCCGTTGTCGCCGATCAGGCCGAGGACTTCTCCGCGCCGCAGATACATGTTGATGCTACGCAGCGCCGTCACCGCGCCGAAGCGCTTGCCGATGCCAGTGACCCGCAGCGCTTCGGGATTGCCGGTTGGTGCCATCATTGGGTACCCGCCCTTCGTAGAATCGCCAGCCGGACGTTCAAGATCATCGCGGCCAGGATGGCGATACCAAAGATGACATAGAAGTAATTGGCGCTGACTCCGACGATGTTCATGCCGTCTTCGAGGATGAAGAGGACGGTGCAGCCTAGGAAGGCTCCCACGATGGTTCCGGACCCGCCGTTGAGCGCGGTTCCTCCAATGACCGCACCGGCTACCGCGTTGAACATGATGACGGTGCCGCCCACTCCCCCGCCGGCCTGAGGGTCGATGGAGGTAATACGGAAGGCCTCCATGATGCCGCCCAGACCCCCAAGGATCGCCGTTAGCATGAAGAAGAGAATCTTGATGCGGCTGACCGAGACGCCCACCTCGCGCGCGCCCAGCGGGTTTCCGCCTGTGGCTACGGTGTGCAGACCAAGAGGCGTCAGGCTGAGGACAATCTGAAAGATTGCCACGATGATGAGCGCCCAGATGATCTCGGAGAAGTCACCGGTGGCCAGAACGTGGGCGAGCCCGCCTCCATTCGGCGTAGGCACTGGGAAGTCGTTAGAGATGACCAGGGTGATACCATAGAGCAGAAACTGCATGCCGAGCGTGGTGATGAGCGAGGGCACCTTCAACACCACGCTGACGAACCCGTTGACGAAGCCGATCATGGCGCTGCAGATCAGCGCGATGACAATACTGAAGACGAGTGGTATGCCGTCCTGAATCATGAAATACATGATAAACGGCGACAGGGCGAAGACTTGGCCGACCGAGAGGTCGATCTCGCCGCAGATGAGCAGCATGACTTCGCCGACGGCGATCATGGCTGGTGTGGCGATGTACTGCCCCAGAGTCTCGAGGTTGTTCTTCTGCAGGAACACACTGTTATACGACTGAAAATAGATGACCAGCAATATCGCGATGATCGCGATGCTGATCTCGCGCTGCCGCAGGAACAGGTTCCAGGCGGTCAGCCCCCATTTCCGCGTGGTCTCTACCACTGGCGGCGTGCTGGTGGCGGGCAACGCCTCTTTATGGACTTCACCGGCCATACGCTGTAGTCTCCCCTTCGATAACTCGCAGTCCGTTCAGGCTAGCCGAAATGTGATAGCGCCAGCTAGATCGATTATGACAGATAAAACCACATCGGCTACCTGAATGGCTAGCCGGAGCTCTGCTCCGGCTAGCGCAGTTATCGCCAACGTCCTGTCGTACCCAGAAAAGGGTTAGCTCACGACCTTTTCCTGGCTGGAGCTTCCCTCGAAGCGGTTCTGGGAGCTCAGGTAGGGACCTACGTTGCTCTTGGTGACGAAGAGCAGGCCGGTATCGGTCTCAGCCGGCTGGGTGAGACCGCCGGAGAGCTTGTAGAGGAAGAGCTGCTGCACTGGAATGAAGCCCTGCAGGTACGGCTGCTGGTCGATGGTGAAATCCAGGGAGCCGTTCTGGATGGCGGTCAGGGTGGTCGGCTCCAGGTCGAAGCCGCCGCAGTGTATCCCCTTGGCGGGAAGGCCATACTTCGCGCTTACCAGGCCAAGGCCGGCGGTGCTGCCGCCGTCAACTGAGTAGTAAGCCTTCACATTGGGATGGCCGAGGACGTAGGCGTCGATGGTGGACTGCTCCTGGTCGGCCTGAGCGCCGGTGGCCACTTCGGTAAACGTGACGCCGGCGCGTACTGGGCGAAAGCCGCTTTACACCCGTCGATGCGAGGCTGAATGTTCAGCGAGCCTGGAGTGGCGATAAACCCGGTAACCTCGCCGGAGGTCACCCCCGACACCTGAACCGCCCGCTGGCCCATCTCGAAGCCGGACTGATACAGGTCCTGGCCGATGTAGGCGAGACGCGCATTGGTCGTAGCGTCAGCGTTGTAAGAGACGACCGGTATGCCGGCCTGCAGAGCCGCAGCGGTCGGAGCGTTGAATGCGGTGAGGTCGATGAGGGCTACCGCAATGCCGTCAACGTGTGCGGAGATGGCGACATTCATGGCGTTGACCATCTCCGTGACCACGCTATTGGCCGAGCCGGTCCACTGATAGGAGCAGCCGAAAGCGGCGCAGGCGTCGGCGGCGCCATACTGGGTGGGCGTGAAGAAGGCGTTAGTGGTCACGTGGTTGATGAAGGTGAACTTCCAGTTAGGATGCGACGGAAAATTGCCCTGGGTGTTGCTGCCGGTGCCGCCATTGTTGGTGCTGGATGAGCTGCCGCAGGCCGAGAGCGCACCGGGAAGTGTGGCTACACCGGCCGCGCCGAGCGCTGCGCCTCCCAAGAATTTGCGGCGTCCTACTTGGCCAACAATGGCCGGGGAAGATTCAGGGGACTTTCTCACTGATGACTCTCCTCTTTCTTGCTCAACGCCGAGCTAAGGTTCATGGGTACATCGCTTCACGGATGTGCTGCTTGAAAGCTTGCTTGGTTGACGAAAGGGGGTGTGCTCCTTTCTTTGGCGTGAGTGACACCATCACCTGCTTACACATGCGTTGGCCAAGCCGGTGATACCAAGCTACTCCAGGGTGGGAACACGTGACCGATTCGGGCGGATTTAATCGGTTAAATGAAGTGTACTCACCGCCAGTCTCTCTGTCAAGTACCCGAGAGACGACGTGGGCGCGGACCCGCTAAACCGTAACAATGCGGCCAGTTATGCCAGTGGCTCGCTCATCGGCCGCATCTGGATTTCGATGATCCGTGAACCAGCGGGTTGGGTGCAGGCCAACCGGCGCCTGCCTCAGCCACCACCTCGGGCTCCAGCATCCCCGAGCTGGCCACGCTCTCCTCGGTGCGTCCCGTGCCGATGGCAAACTCGGTTTTGACACCACCGGGGCAGATGACTCCCACCCGGATGTTGAACGGGTGCAGCTCTTTATCCAGGGCCTGGGCGAATCCGACCTGCGCGAACTTGGTGGAGCAGTAGACCGCTTCGCCGGGAAAGCCATATTTCCCAGCCATCGATGAGATCATGAGAATCAGCCCGCCGCGCTGGCTGATCATATGCGGCGCCGCCTGCCGGCTAAAGGCGAAGGTGGAGCGCATGTAGAAATCCATCATGTCGTCGTAGTCTTGCAGACTGGTTTCAACTAGCGGCTTGTATTTGCCGACTCCGACGTTGTTGATGAGAATCTGCAGACCGCCGAGCTCGCCAATCGCCGTTTCCACTGCCCGTCGGGCGGTCTCTTCTTCTCGCGCGTCGCCGACGACGGCGATCGCCTCGCTTTCCGGCGGCCGCTATCTCGTCAACCAGGTGTCCGAGCCGCTCCTCCCGGCGAGCGGTCACTACCAGCTTGGCTCCTTCAGCGGCGAGCAGCCGAGCGCTGGCTCTCCCGATGCCGGCGCTGGCTCCGGTGACGATCGCCACCTGTCCAGTGAGCCGTTTGGCTCTTGTGGCTCTTGTCTCCCCTGTCTGCGAAGTCTCCATATGTGTCATCCCTTTCTGCTCGGTGATAATACCTACCAACGCTATCTTTACTGATCTCCAACCACCCACATCTATGCGCATCCGCCGGCTCTGCTCGCTGGCGTCACCTAAGCAGCATACCGCGTGTCTGGCATGTCTGGCACAATGCGTGCACCTCTTCCTTTGCTATGGCGGACCATTGCCATGTAAGAGACAGATAGTCTATG
>CAWENW010000025.1:0-156448 GCA_963810535.1 uncultured Chloroflexia bacterium | reverse complement strand
AACTCAATTCCTACCTGCTGGCCATCTACAGAAGGCTGTGGTCGTCCGAGATGGCAAAATCCTTGCCGAAGCCGAACACCCTACTGATAGTGCCGCGTTCGAGCATTTCCCTAATTTGGGCAGTGGTGTGTGGGTCCGTGGCCGTCTTACCGAGTCGCCCGCTCGGGATTCCGTACGCAAAGGAAACTGCGGCGGAATGAGCTTCATCGCGATGGCCACTGAGTATAGTCCCCTTCCCGGTGGTGGTCGCCGGATCACCAGACTCGATCCCCTACAGGAAACGACCGTTGCTCCCTATCCAGTCAACGCAGAGGTGACGATAGCGGTAGCCAAAGCCTTCGGCCTCTCCCCTGCCGAAGAACATTCACATGAGGAAAATAACGTGACTCAGATTGATGAATTGCTCGCCAAGGCGCTAGAGGCTCGACAGGCTGAAGTTCAGACACCAGAGCCTGAAGGCGTAACTAAGGAAGAACTCGGCTCACTGCTCCTCGACTTCAAGACTCAGATCGAGTCCACGGTCGCAGAGGTTGTCCAGAAGGCCATGCCGGTACGCGGCGAGGGCGCTGGACGCAAGGGTGGCGTAAGCGAAGGCAATCCCGCTGATCTTCGTGATGCCGATCCGGTTAAGTACATCGCCAAGAAAGCTGTCTCCGGCGAGGCTATGGACGAGCTGGATATGCGGCTGCTCCATGCGATCACCTGGAAGGCTCTCACCGAGGGCTTGGTTGACAGCGACGACGATGAAGAGGACGACTCGAAAGCCTCAAGAAGCTCATCGCCTAGTTCCACTCCCCCAAGGACGAATCCACACTTCTATTCTAGGAGAATCCCCACATGGCTCTGGCTACGGACCTTCTCATCAAGAAGGCTATCACCACAACCACAACGCTGACACAGATGATCCCCAACATCTGGGCAGCTCAGCCTGACGGAACCTGCGAGTTCGTGCCTGCCTCCAGCAGAGCATCGTTGAGAACACCGACCTCATGGTTCCGAACTCGGGTGGCACGATCTACATCCCGATCCTGCCTGACTTCACCTACGGTCAGATGCCGGTGCTGACTGAGGGCACGGACATGACTGATATCGCCCTGAGTACGGCGACTTCAGCTGCCTACACCCCCGTTGAGTACGGCGCGTCCGTTGGCGTCACCCGCAAGGTGCTTGATCGAATCAAGTACGACGGCGTGGCTGCTATCGTAGACCGTTTGGCCTACCTGGCTTCCCGCACCATCGAGACCCAGATCGCCCTGCTCTGGAACATCGCCGCTCCCCTGAACACAGGTGGCACGAAGATGACCAAGCTCTACACCCTCCCGTTCTCCAGCCAGGCTGCCGGAAGCGGCACACCTGACACGACCGGCAACATCGCAGCTGCCGACACGTTCAACGACGAGTTGATCCTGCGCGGCTGGCAGCAACTGATGGCCACCAACAACGTCCCGTTCGATGATGGCTACTTCCGCCTCTACATCAGCCCCTCGCAGTACAAGGCACTCATGTTCGACCAGAACACCCGCCAAGACCTGCGTTTCGGTGCTCCTCAGACGCTGTTCAAGGGCGAAGTTGGTGCCCTGCACGGTTGCCGTGTGATCGTCACCAATAGCATCCAGACGAGCATGGAAGGCGTGAGCAGCCTCGTGACCGTCCAGAACGCGCTCCTGGTTGCCCCCCGCTGGGCTGCCGTCGCCTGGAAACGCCGCCCGAGTGTGGTAATCGACCCGACCCTGTACGACATGGGCCGCCGACGCCGCTTCGGTGTGGTTGGTGACTGGGACATCGAACTGCTGCACAGCGAGCGTGGTGTCGTCCTCGCCTCTGCCTAATCACAGGCCATTCCCCCTGTCGGTCCTGGGTTATTCAGGCTTGCCGACAGGGTGGTATACGGCCAGAGGAGCAGAATATGGCATTCACAACCACTCCCTATACAACGCTAGCCGATGTCAAGAATGCGATCCGTGGCCTGTCATCGAGCGCAGATGATGGCTTCTTGACGATCCTGATCCAGCGTGTGCAGGCAGTTATAGATACCTTTTGTGGCTACCCATTCCAGCAGGATGGCACGACTGGATGACCTACAACCCGCCTCTTCTCCGGCAATGATGGACTCGTCATGCCGATTGAGAAGTGCCAGTCGATCACCCAGGTACTTGAGATATTCCAGAACATCACAGCTGGCTACGGCGGTACCTATCAAGAGACGTTCCAGACCTCAGATATCACTGCCGACATCGTACTTCTTCCCGCGAACCAGCTCCCCGGCTACATGATTCAGCGCCTGACTGGGTGTGAGTTCAGCCAAGGAGTAAACAATATCCAGATCAGTGGTGTGTGGGGCTACGCCTCGGTACCAGCCGATGTAACACTCGCAGCTACTCTGCTGGGGGCGCATTATTACGGCCTGCGCGACACCTACTATAGTAGTGTCTTGGTTCAGGCTACGCAGACGATCAAGTACCAGCAGACCATCCCCGATTATGTACGCGAGCTGCTGAAACCCTACCGCGACAGCTACTTCACGTCAGGGAACTTCGTATGAGTGTGACTGGAAGTGCGTTCTTTGATCCCCGAATTCCTCCCGGCTTGATGACGGACCAACTTGCCGCAGAGATGGAAGATGCACTTCGTGCCGACGCAGATACGCTGACCGAACTCGAAGTCTTCAACATCACCGCTCGTACCCCAGTCCTCACCGGAGCGCTCGCCTCGGACCTGACCGGAGACACCAACCCCAGCTCCGACGTGCTCAGTTATGTCTACTTCGATGATACCAACCAGCTCGATGAGTACGACCGCGTGTATGTGCAGTACCAAGAAGGCGGTGTCCTGGGCTTGTCTACGTATACCAACCCTCCCCGAGAGATGGTAGCGAGTTCAGTGATAGACGACATACCAGCCATCGAGGCGTGGGGCAACCAAGTGCTGAGTATTTGGGCTGCCGGTATTGTAGGAGGTCCATAGTGACAGCGACGATATATGACCCGAACGACCTCCTGGTTGGCCCGATCATCGCAGCCCTGACTACAGTGATCCAGCAACAGATACCCAGCATCCAGACGATCTACCAGACCCCAACTGATGCCGTACCAGATGATAATTCGGTCCAGTTCCCCTACGAGGTGAGCTTAGACGACACCCAGTATCCGGGCACGATGCGGGTTGACCTGAATGTCTATATCACCCACCTCTTCAAGCGAACGCGCCTCGATGCGGTCTACCAAGAGATGCAGCCCTACATCTACCCCTGGCTGATGATACTAGCCGCATGGCGTAACCAATACCTCATCCCTGAAGTTGGATTCAATACGCAGATCATACAGCTCGACAAGAAGCTCCGGATCGCGCCCCTCGCGATGAATGGCCAGCCCTACGTCGGATTGATCCTCAAGGTCTGCATTATCACCGAGTTCCCGGTGGATACGAACGAATCTTAGTCTAAATGGAGACTCCACATGCCTACATATGCCTTGTCAAAGAAAACGGTCCTGGGTGTCGCTATGGAGACGCTAGCAGCACCGGGAACGCCTATCTCAACCCCAACACTCTTCGTGCCAACCAAGCACACCTATAAGCGCGTGGTCAAGAAAACGTATGTCACGGATGACCGTGGTGTACGCGACGATAACAATGATGTCGTGGTGCTTGTCTACGAAGGCCAGCATAGCCTCAAGGGCGAGTTCTACGCTGATACGAGCCCCTACTTCATCATCGCCGCGCTTGGCTTAGATCCGCAACTCAGCCAAACGTAGGTACCGCTCCAACTGCCTGGCAGCACTTGATTACCCCAGCCGATATTCCGCCTACGATGACACTCTTTAAGAGCTACCAGACGGAAAAGTACCAGATGCCATTCTCGGTCGTGACCGAGATGAGCTTCAAGTACACCAACGAAACCAGCTTGATGTTCGATTGCGACCTGACCAGCAATAGCCACGTAACCCCACCCTACACCGGCACCGGCTTCAACACGATTACGATCTCCAATGTCCACCCGATGTCTGGAGCACTGGCCACGGTCAAGTACGGCGGTGCTACCTCGAACAACATCGACAATATTGAGATCGACTACGAGCAGAAGTACACCCTGTGGTATTCGGGTAACCGAGACTACATCACAGCCTACCCCGAGGGTCGGGCAGTTAAGTTCAAGTTCGATGCCCGCTTCGACTCCCCCGCGATCTATGATGACTTCGTAGCCAACAACCTGTCGTCCCTGGAGTTCAATATCCAAGGGATCAACCTTGGCGGCACGGTCTACCAGATGTGTGACGTGCAGCTCCCAGTCACCAGCTACGACTCGATGGATCACGAGACCTCGAAGGCCAACGTGCAGATCAAGGTGGCCGGTACCGCAATGCCCTCTGCCGGTGCGAACCTGATCAATGTCACCGTTATCAACACCGTCGCGAGCTACACCGTCTAGTAATAGACGAGCGTAAAATCGGCCCCTTGCTCTCTTCCTGGGACACCCCAGGTTGCAGATGCGAGGGGCTTTTAATTTGGAGATGAGAATGAGCTTCTTTTACGATGACTTCTTTGCTGATCCTGATGCCTCCGTTGAAATCAAACCTAAGCTCTGGCAGGATGGCGATCTGTGGAAGTGCCGATCCAGGTACGGCGGCGCATATCCGTTGGCCAGCGCGAGCTGATCAAGATGGCCTCCGTGCAGTACGAGGTCAACACGGTCACTGGTGAGTACACCCCAAAGGCTGTAGACCAGGAAAAGATGACCACGATGAGTTTGATGACCATGATCGTCTCCTGGCCCTTCCAGTACAAAGACGGCAAGCCGGTGCCAGTGAACGAGAGCACGGTGCGGTCACTGGGCTCGATCAATGCCGACGCGATCATGACTGAGTTTGCCAAGCTGGAGCAGAAGAAGGCAGACGCACGTGACCCTTTCGTCGCGCCGTCAGAGGCAGCCTAAGTAAAGCCCCTGGCGATATCACCCCTAACTCATTCAGCTTCAGATACGCCTGCTACGAGACATTCGGATGGACTGCCGAAGAGATAGCTCGCTTAGACGAGGACGAAGCCTGGCGGATCGCTATCACGCTCTCCGAGGTAGCAAAGTACATCCACAAGCAGCAAGAGGAAGCAGAGAGCAATTCACGAAGGAACTCTCCAGGCGGCGAGGTGGATTTTGTCATGGATGACGACGACGCCTGGGACATTGACATGATCGAAGTACGGGAGGAAATACCGTGAAAGACCCCGTAACTGGCGATACGCTCACTAGGCTGGAATACTTCACGCGCCGGGTGCAGGTTGTGGTGCGTACTCCCTGGTTCATCCTATTCTTCAACCTCACCACTATCGCTATCTTCCTCGGCCACGGTGACACCTGGAACTTCTTCGCATCGTGGCTAGCGGTCATGATCGAGTGGTTGGTTGGCACATACATGTTCGGGCAGACCGGCAGGGACGCTGTACTGATCCGCAAGATTGAGCAGATGGAAGAAGCCCACGACAAGCAGCTTAGTCAAATCCTCCAGCAGCTCCAAGCAGACAAGGAAGATGCCGCATGAGTGGTGCATCAGGCACAGCAACGATTGGCTTGAATATAGTCCTGGCCGATGCGGCGAGCGCAGGTCTTGCTGCCCTCGGACTGGGATTCCTCGGGCTTTCTGGCAAGCTCATCAATCTCAACAACTCCCTCAAAGCCGGCGCCACGGCCATGAATGTGCTTGGAGTGACCGCCATCGCCAGCGGTGCTCTCTTCGGCCTCTTCGCTGGTGCTATCGGGTATTCCATCGAACAGGGCATGGGGCTGCAAGACGCGCTGGTTCAGGTGCAGAACTCGGTTCACGGCACCGACCAGAACATGCAGTCAATGATGGATACCATGATCGCGCTGGGCAACCAGTCGATCTATTCCACCCAGGCAATTGCTGATGGCTTCGCGGCGATGGGCAAAAACGGGCAGACTGCGAACGATATCATCAAGTACACGGGCGTACAGATGATTACCCTCGCTGAAGCCCTCAATACTGATACCGTCCCCGCTGCCAACCTGCTCTCCTCAGTCATGCAGGTATATGGGGCAAGTGCCGACCAGGCAACCACGTACACCAAGGCGTTGACCTTCGCCTTCTATAACGGTGAGGGAAACGTAGCAGGCTTGCAAGCAGCGTTGAACCAGGTTGCTCCGGTTGCTGCGAACCTGGGTATCCCAATCCAACAGCTCGTGGTCTACATAGATGCGCTTGCGCAGGACGGCGCGAAGGGTGCGCAGGCTGGTACTGACCTTCGTTACATGCTGACTGGCCTGGTAAATCCTACCGTGGCAGCTACTCAACAGCTTGCCAATATGGGCATCCTCATAGTCAACCAGACCACTCCAGCACTTCAAGCAATGATTAATAAGCTGGAAGAGTCAGGTGGAGTCGCAGGCAAGGAAGCCACTGGGTACAACGGGACCGTCGCGAGCTTGCAGGCCATCTACACCTGGGCGCAGAAGCTGGGTGATGTCCCGGTCAATGAAACATTCCTGCAATGGGCGCTCTCGGCGGGACAGATATCTGACAAGCTCTATAACACCAAGGGTCAGTTTATTGGCATCGCTGGTGCCTTGGATATCCTCAATAAGTCGCTCGCGAATATGCCGCTAGACCAGAAAATCCAGACGCTGCTTTCCCTCTTCTCCGTGAAAGGTGGTCAAGCTGGGCAGCTCCTGCTCGACAACTACCCCAAGACCATCGCCCAGGTCCAGAAGCTCAATGACGCCCTCGCAAAGACAGACCCCGCGCAGCTCGCAGCCCGCGTCTTCGGTCAGCTCTCCAGCCAGCTCAAGGCGCTAGGTACCTCGGTTCAGGATGCAGCTGGTGTCATCGGGTTGCAGCTCATCCCGTTTGTTAAAGATGTAGTCAGCCACTTTAATGACCTGGTTGGTGTATTCGCCAAGGCATCTCCAGCCGTACACCAATTCGCCGCTGTCTTCCTGGTCGCGGGTGCTGCGATAACTGGACTGGCCTTGGTTGCCTCGATAGTTGCTATAGCTGTCACTACTGTAGGGGTGGCACTCCTCTGGATAGCTGGTGTCGCGCTCGGGCTGCTTGCGGCCATCGGCCTCGTGACCGCTGGCTTTATCCTCATACGCACCCATGCCTCGCAGATACAGCAGGCACTCGCTCCACTGGGTGGACTATTCCAGGCTATCGGTGGCCAGCTCGCCAACATTGGTACGACAGCGAAATCTTCGTTCGGGCCAGCCTTCCAGCAGATCGGGCAGATCATCCAATCTCAGCTCATACCTGCGTTTGTCAAAATGGAACCAGCGTTGAAGGTTATCGGGATCGTCCTGGGGGTCATCCTGGTTGCGGCCATCGCGCTCTTTATTGCTGCCGTAACTGGGATCATCTCTGGTCTTGCGAAGGTGCTTGTTGGGGTTGTCCTCTTCGGTACGGGCCTGGTTCAGATCATCTCCGGCGCTCTGCAAGTGGTCCAATCCATAGTCGGTGGGGTGCTGGCGATCATCGGTGATATCTTCCACGGCAACTGGAGCAAGATCGGTGTCGATGCCCTGAACATGTGGAATGGGATCAAAACCGGGCTAGGTACCGTCTGGGCTGGCATCCAGAGCATGCTCTCTGGGCTGATCACCGCGACGGTTGGCATGGTTCTTTCCCTCTTCGGCGGTATGATCGCTAGCCTGCTTTCTCTATTCGGGACGACCCCAGCACGTCTTGGTGCGGCAATCATCCAGTGGGTAAACGCCATCATTGATCCAGTAAAGGCGCTGCCACCCCAGATGGCCAGTATTGGCTCGAACATGATCCAGTCCCTGATCAATGCGCTTGAGAGCCAGGCAGGTAGGCTTACCGGAGTGGTGAAAAACCTCGCTGGTGAAGCTATCGCTGGGATGAAGAACACACTCGGGATTAGCTCTCCCTCCAAGGTGATGGCTGAGATAGGTGGATATACCGCCCAAGGTTTCCTGCAAGGCATTACCGGGACGAACGTGGCTGGACCTGCTTCGGCTCACCTGGCTGGGGTGGTGGCTGCGACTCGCTCCGCTGTAAGCGGGGGCATCTCTTCGGCAGCTCGGAGTGCGTCAGGCGGACTGGGTGGAGGTGGCGGGAATACAACCCTCCAGTTCCAGATCGACAACAAGACCGTTGCCACAGCCGTGATTAACAACATCACCGGGCAGCTCCAGTTGAATGGTGCGGCAAGGAAGACCGGAGGTAGATAATGGGATACCAGGTACTGCTTGCTGGGCAGGACATCACCAGATATGTGAATGAGAACACGATCCACCTGACCAACAACCTGGGTCAAGGGCCGGGGGTGCAACAGAACTCTAGTGGTAGGGCTGCTACTGCGGAATTTGATACCACTCTTGGACCGACAGCGGCGGCTATCGGAGCAGGTCAGACGCCCGCAGCATTGAATTTGTTTAGTAAGAACCAGTCAGACGTAGAGGCAGGTACTACTGGGTTTATATGGTCCGTAGGGAACGCTGGGGCAGTCTCGTGCGATAACACGACTGCGTGGCAGGGCACTTCTTCGCTCAAGGTGGTGACGGATGGCAGCTATGGCTACCAATACGTTGTCGCGAACCTTCCAGCAACCCGATTCGAGCCAAACCTAACCTACACGCTCTCTATCTACATGAAGGCTACAGCGAGTATCGCGCTTCGGCTGTATTTTGAAGCAGACCAGGGCTTTACTGACAACACCAACATTGGCAGCGTCCCTACTACTAATCTCACTACGACTTGGCAGCGATACACAATCACTTCCACGATGCCCAGCTCGATTCCCTACAACATTATCGGACTGCGGGTTGATACCGGCAGCTCTAGCACTCCGGTCACCTTCTGGATGGACGGACTACAGATCGAGGCTGGTGGTTCCGCAAGTGCTTGGCAGGATGGCGGCACGATGCCCTCCCTGGTACGCATGGGTGAGATGAAGATTTACGACTTCACGAGCACCCTGGTATTCGGCGGGTATGCTGGGATCATAGACGACACGACTAAACGGAAGTCCGTCTACACCCATGTGCAATGCTACGACTACTGGCAGCAGCTGGACCGGATCATCGTCAATAAGGTCTACAGCGGCACCTCAGACACCTATATGATCAATGACCTGCTTTCCACATATGCTCCGTGGATTGATAGATCACTGCTCCCTACCAATACGAACTACCTGTTCTCCAGCCAGCCATTCCTGCACGTGACCTTGCAGGCTGCGTTGCAGGCGATCACTGACACGGCTGGCCAGGTGATCTGGATATCCCCTGACAAGAAGGTTCACTACATCCCGCTCAACGGAGCGACGAGTGCGGCCTACACGATTAGTGACACGCCTAATCACAGTAGTTCATTCCCCGCTGCGATCACCAAGTACGCGGTAGATGACACGGCGGCGGTCAACCGGGTGTACTTCTACGGCGGCAACTACCTCTCCGGCGATGTCACCCAGGATATCTCAACGCAGGCCAACGGGAGTAACACCCTGTTTGCAGTCGCCTACTACCCCTACGAGGCGAGCGATGGCCATGTGCATGTCACGGTCGGTGGTGTGGCTCAGGCGGTGGCCTTCACTGGAGCAGACCAGAGCTTTGCCAGTAACGTGCTCACACCGAACGGTACCGCTAACTGCTTGATCAACCGCTCGGGGCATACGATCCAGTTTGCCAATGCGCCAGGGAGTGGGGTGACGGTCACCTGCAAGTACCGCTACCAGCTCCCCCTGACAGTCGTGCTCACCAGTGCAGCATCCCTCGGCTTCTTCGGAACATACCTGGATGGTGTGATCTCAGACACCACTGTGATCGAGACCAGCGCCGCTATTCAACAGTCTCGTGTACTTCTCTCAGAGCAGGCATTCGGTCTCACCACGCTGGAGTTCGATGTGTGGCAGGCTGGGCTCGTTCCTGGCACCGTCGTCTCGGTCTACAACGCGGTGCGCAACATCAACGCCAACTTCATCATCCAATCGGTCGAAGGTTTCTTCCAGGGTGGTGGTGTGGCTGGAACGGTTCGGTACCACGTGGTCTGCGGTGCGTGGCACTGGAATGTGGTTGACGTGCTCATGAACATGCTCAGGTCCGGCCAGCCGCTCGATACCAATATCGACGGATCAGGAAACCCGATCCAGGTGCCGGATGTGCCTGGAGAGAACCTTATCATCACCCTCGCTGTAACCACATCGACCAGGACGCAAGGTGGTTACTATCCCCGCGCAACCCCGCTTGGAGATGGACATGACGCATACCCAGGCTTGGCCAGTGTATAAGGAGGCAGTATGAAACTGAGCTGCAAATGGGAAGTGAAGACGCGCAATGCGAGCGGGCTGTACGAGGTGCAGCTCACTCGACATAATATCTGGACCAACTACGGGTTGACTGCACTCGCGGCAGTGCCTGGTGGTCAGCCATACATCCCTCCACAGTACCTGGCCATCGAGAACAACGGCGTAGCCATGACCAATGTTGGTGGAATCTCAGCTGCGGCAACAAGCTGCACAGCTGCCTCGAATCCGCTTGAGTCGGGAGACACGCAACTGATCCTTGGCGTAGGCACACCGAACCAGGAGACCGTCACAGGCGTCACCGTCACTGGCACTGGCCCATTCACTTTTCACTTCACTGCCTGCACGAAGGCCCACGCCCTCAATGATCCGCTCTGTCGCGTCCCGCTTGTGAGTGACGCGCTTGGGAACTTGCAGGCTGAATGGCAGTACGACTCAGTGAACAACCCCAACCAACGGCTGTTCTCCTCGGCGGGATTCTCGACTGGGACAGGGATATGGGTGACCCAGTTCTACTACAACGGTGCTCAGGCGCTGGGAAACATTACCTCCATAGGACTCTGCGACTCGCAGACGGTGGGAACCGGGAACCTACACAACCACCTCGCGCTAGGCTACGTGCATACCTCTGGTAGCGACCTCGAAATTGATGCAACTCTCACCCTCGTCAACTGATAGAATGAAGGTAGATATATGGCGTTTCTAGCTGATCGGGTGGACGGCACCAGCCAGGGGACCATGAATGCGAACTGGTACAACGACTCCAAATACGCCCTGACTGGACTGATGAATGACCAACCATTCTTCATGTATTACCAGCCCGCATCTGGCACCAACCCTCCCACACTGAAGCTCCAATCCAACGGCAACGCTCACCTGCTACTCGGTCTTAGCTCCGCTAGCGCAACTGTCTTCGACCTGGATTCGAGCGGCAACCTCACAATAGCCGGGACGCTGAGTGCAGGCAACAACTCGCGCCTATTCTCCGGCGGAAACGACGTACACCTACAGAACGCCAACGTCTCCGGCTGGCTATATATTGACTTCAGCAACCGGCTAGAACTATCAGGCGGCGCGTACTTCGATGCCAGTGGCAACATGACTCTGGGCACCCTCAACTCTACCAGTGTCAACGCGACCAACTTTTACGGCTACCTGAATGGCAACATCTCCGGTAACGCGAACTACGCCAACACAGCAGGTGCTCTGAGCGGTGGTATTTCAGCATCTTCTGTAGGTGGCGGCGATCTTAATAACGGTGTGTACGCGAGCTACGCACTCAGCAGCTTCTGGAAGATAGACGAGAGTGGTTCGAGTGGTTCGCAGGGATTTATCTTCGGGCGCAACTCCGGCCAGGCGGTGCAATCTATTGTAGCCATCGGAACCAACGGCTTTGGCTTTAAGAACGGCGGCGGTGCCAACAAGCTGGCAGAGATGAAGGTCGGCGGCAACTTTGTCATTCAAGGCAGCACCTACTACACCGTGCAGAGCACCATTAACTACACAGCTAGCGGTAGCTTCGACGCCTTCGACGTAGCAGAGACCTACCCAGTCGATCAGTTCTACGCACCGGGAGCAGTCCTCTGCCCGCAGGGCGAAGTCTTCAAGCTCTGCGACCACGACAACTGCCACGCCGCGAGTATCGTCTCTGCTGGCGGGGCGTTCAATATCGGCGGCGGTAAGTTCACCGAGGATGAAGAGGTAGAAGACACTCAAGCCTACGCACCAGTCGCGCTTGCAGGCCGTGTCGTTGCCAAGACGAGCGATCCCACAATCAAGGCGCGTGACCTGGTGTGCTCAGACGGCAAGGGTGGAGTGCGGAAAGCGAGCGGGGCTGCCTGGGTGATTGGGTACGCACTGCACGATTCACAGGATGGTACAGTCGGTGTCTTTGTGAAGCCGACGTTTGCACAGATCGGGGAGTAAGAGATGACGGTTCATGTTCCGCCCGCAGTTATGCGTGGCATCCAGGCCAGGCAGGCAATAATCGACCAGTACCAGCACGTGGCAGATTCACTCAAGTCTGAGCTGGCAGGCTTTATCACCAAACAACTCGGAGTCAACCTTGAGGATGGGGACTGGAGGTTAAATACCGAACAAGGAATTCTGGAGCATGTTCATGGACAGCAACCCCAGCCACTCCCCGAGATCGGAGTGGAGCTACCTGCGGCAGATAGCAGCGGACATGAAGGAACTGAAGGTAGCGGTAGCGGACCTGCGGGAGAACCGAGTCAAGCCTGATCAGGTCTACACCAAGGAAGTCATTGACGAGATGATGAATGACCTCAAGGGTGAGATTGGTTCTATTAAGGAAATCATGAAGGAACAGCGCGATCAACTCTTCAAGACCCTGGCCGTTGCTGGCTCGGCAATCACCATCGTCATCCTCGTAGCGCAACACATCTCTGTCCACTGATTTAGCTACCGATGGGAATGGCGACGCTAAAGGTTGTTGATAATGGTATCGGGGCCAGGGCTGATCTGTGGACCAAGCAGGATGAGCGTAGCTATTACCACGAGCAGCACTAGCAGCACAACCACGCCAAACTCGATCAAGCCTCGCCGTCCATCTGACATGACCTGCCCTCCCTTGCTCGCTATTTCAGGGATAGTGTAGCGTCTGCCAACGACGTACGCAAGATGTAAGGAAATCCCCATGACATTGAACCTCCTTGCCGAAGGGCCAATCACCGAATTTATCACGGTCGATGGCATCTTCTACAACGGCACCTGCGGCCAGTGCGCGCTTGAAGTAGCCAAGGCTGCGATCAAAGGACTGCACTCCAACCAGCTCGATATGGTGGCAATGGCGCATGACATGAACAGCCACGGTGAAGGTGGTGCTACCGGCGCGTCCGATATGGGCGAAGTTGCCTGGGAAGCACAGCGCCAGGGCTTGACCATCCTCCATGTCACCGACTACCAGCAACCACTCAGTGAGAACTGGCACCAGGAGCTGCTTGATAACGCCGGTATCAATCCGGTCATCCTTGAGTTCGCCAATGCTGGTGTGCTGACTGACGTGACCAACGGAGCGCATGATGAGCGTAGTGTCCAGTACCACTACATCGTCATCCTCAACAAGCAGGCGGCTGGCTATATCGTCAACGATGGTGACAACTCCGAAGCTGCCACTGCCTTCCCCGTCTACTCATACGCGAATCTCGCCCAGGCGGTCCCCTGCGCGATCATGGTCTTGAAAGGTCCGATCATGCCCAACATTCCTTCAGGCTGGAGCGATTCAGCGAGCGGTGACATCAACAACCCCAACGGTATCCTCTCCTCGCCAGGTGGACACACGGTACAGCATGCGTTCCGTGCCTATGTGCTGACACACGAGTGGACTGCAAGCAACATCGCCATCAGTGGCGAGTATTCCACTGGCGCACATAGTCTCCAGAACTTTGTGACCTGCCGCCTCATCTGGGATGGTACCTCGGTGTCTGTCCTTCCGCCTGCTCCCCCCGATCCCACGACTCCCGCTCCCATTGCTACCGATCCCGCTATCGTCGCTGCCCTGGAAGCTGCCCAGGCGCAGATCAATCTCGCTCTCTCGAAAGTGGTGAAGTAATGAACCTCAACTCTATCCTCGCGATTGTCCTTCCCCTCGTCCTCCCTCCCCTGATTGGTGCGGTAGGCGTGTTCTACAAGCAGATGGTAGCCAAGCTGCCAGCCAACCTCCAGCCGATCATCTCTGGGCTCGCTGGCCAGGCGGTCGCTGCGTCTGAGCAGTCCTTCGCTGGTGCAGCTGGCCAGGCCAAGTTTGCTGCCGCGTCTACCTGGTTGGTTTCAGCTCTCGCCCGATACGGTGTGAAGCTCACCCCCGATGAGATCAAGTCCTCGATTGAAGAGGCTGTGTTCTACCTGAACCAGAGCCAGGGCAAGTCGGTCGCGTCTGCTGCCCCAGCCGCTGCCTAGTTGCTTCTCGCAGACACAATTATCCTCCCTTCTTTTGGAGGGAGGATTCGCTTTACTGCACTGTTGCAGTTGCGGTCTGGGGTCACGTAAAATGCTGCCAGTTCACCAAAAGCTATGTGATTGGAGCATGTTATGGAGTGGCCCACTGCCGAACAACAGCTTGCAAGCGCAATTCAGTATCTAATTCATGGGGATGAGAGAGCCGCCGCGTTGCTGTTGCTCTCTTGTGAATCAGAGTACAACCGCGACTATGCCAATGGCAGCTCCTTCGCTATAGACTTGCTAGGGCCGCGCGAAGTATACGATGCGCTGAAGTTCATTCCTGCAGACGAGTTTGAATCTCAATGGGAATATGATCAGGTCAAGAGCGATATTGAATGGAAAGCTGCCAATGCTCTACACGACCAAGTGTTTGCTGCGTTCAAAGCTGTTGCCCCTCCAGGTTCATACTTTGTGGACTTTCGAGTCTGCGTGACGTATTCCGACATCCAACCAGGGTGGCGCGAGGAACTTCTTGAGATAGCAGAAGGTCGCCGCGTTCATAACCAGGGCGTAGAGATTCCGGGCCGCGAGATCATCGAGTGGGGAAATTTGCGGTTCCGATCACAAACTGAGGTTCGTATTGCCAAGGCACTCGACACGATTGGCGTCCTGTTTCTTCCTAATTGTCTTGCCCGTCTCAATAGAGAACATACACGCATTACCAAGGAGGCTGACTTCCTAGTCTGCCAGAATGGTAAGTGGGGTATTCTCGAAGTAGATGGTCCTTACCACCCGCGTGCTGCCACTGACAATGCTCGTGACCGACTCTTTCAAGCACACGGTATCAAGGTCACACAGCGATTCACAGCAGAGGAATGTTACAGTGATGCTCCGGGCGTAGTACGCCAATTTCTCACACTGCTTGAGAAGAATGGGTAGAAAAAATCCCCCTCCATCACTGGAAGGGGGATTTTGTTAGCACTGCGCTGCGGACATATTTGTAGACGCCTGATTGATGGCGGTAGTACCGTTGTCGTAGTCCTGGCTGCCTTGGGTAATCAGTGACGAATCATTATTATTGATGCCTTGGACTACAAGTTCTGAACCATTCTCATAATCAGTAAGACCTTGGCGCAAATATGTATCTGTGGATTTTAAGCAGGGAGGCGCGGGATTTTGATTCAGAATTTGTATGAAGGTGGCGGCATCATCATGCACTTTTTGGCTGTCACTACTGCATGCAGAGAAGTTGAGTGCCCCGCAATCGTTACCCTGCGTAGTAATGTCGTTTGCCATAGTAGTCAACTGCGGTGTGATGGCGGCTGTATAGGCGGATGCGGAGGCGTTGGGGTTAGGTGTTGAAGTAGGAGGATTGGAAGTAGCAGTTGCACTTGGAGTAGCGGGATGCATTGCTGCGGCAATCGTGAGAATGACACAGCAGACAATGAGTAACCCACCAATAGAGCCAAGCACAATCCATAGTGTGCGGCGACTTTTCCGAGGCGGCGGTGCTGGAGCTTGGGCCAGCGGCTGGGAATATGGATAACCTGGCTGCGGTTGCGTCGGCGGTGCCTGATACGGGTACTGCGGCTGAGTCGGTGGCTGTGGATACTGTGGCGCTGGATATTGCGGCTGTGGATACTGCGGGTTCACCGTTGGAATTTCATACGGAGCCTGTGGGTACTGAGGCTGGTACGGCGGTTGTGTTGGCTCCGGATTCTGGGGATATTGAGGTTGAGACGGCGGGTTGGTGTCCATGACTTCCCCTTCCGAAAAACAAAAAAGCAGCGATCACTAGTATACGTGATCGCCGCTCGTTACACAATGCCAGATGTTATTTCTCGGCTAGTCTACGTTGCTGTTGCACGCCCTTCAACCAAACCTCAATGGTGGTTAAGGTGAAGTCTAGCCATTCACGATCATCTATGTCTTCGAGCGTGTGCATGATGCTGGTGATACGTGGATCGACTCGTTCGGGCCTAGGTGGGAGCACACCCAGCAGCTCCATCACGTAGTCGATATCAAGCCCGTAGGCATGGATGATCTTGGCGAAGGTCAGCCAGCCCATACGGTTGCTGATCCGACGCTCGACACTGGAGATGGTCGTCTGGTCCACACCAATCTCCTGCGCGATCTGGTACTGCGTCTTACCAAGTGCTTGCCGTTGCGCGATCAGGACGTTGGTTAGGGCTCGCTGGTTCTCTATAGGGAAGTCAAGGAAAGCCTCGGCATTCGTCTCGGGTGGCAGTCCCCGAGAGGTGCGGCTGGCAAACTTTCCTTTAGGCTTAGGCGCGTCAACAGTTGTGTTCTTGTTCATCTTAGGTAATCTCACCTCCACGTAGGATTATATCTTATCCAACAGTGAAAAGCTAGCCTTGCGAACCTGTGACTGCTTCATTGCCCGCAGGTAAATCTCTGTTGTTTTGGTATCTCCATGTCCTAGAAGACGAGACAGCGCGTAGATATCTCCACCGGCTAGGAGATAGTTCACTGCGAAGGTGTGTCGGAAGGTATGGGCAGAACACCTGACGCCTGATATGCCGGACCACCTCGCCAGGCGGTACAACAGTTGATCGAGTCCACCAGGAGTGAACTGCTCACGCTTACGCGATACAAACACATACGGGAAGTCTGGTGATGCTCTGCGGTACTGGTGCGTGTATCGCTGTATCGCAAGCCGTGCCTTGTTGCCGATGCCTACTTCTCTTTCCTTCCTGCCCTTGCCTAGCACTTTGAGGTACGACTCATCCGAGGTGAGCACCATGTCACTCATCTTGAGGCTTGTTAGCTCGTTAGCTCGTATGCCAGCATCAAGAAGGAACGCAAGGATCGCTCTGTCTCGGGCCACCAGCTCGGGAAACTTCTCCTTCTGGCACGCAGCAAATAAGCGGCGAAGCTGATCCTCGTTGAAGACTTCGATTACCTTGCCATCAGGTCTCGGAGGTTCTACGTTGGCTCGGACCCGCTCGTAGACTCGTGGTGGGGTGAACTCTTCCTTGGAACAGAAGTGAAGGAAGCTCTTGACGACCTGGACATAGCCGTGTAGGGTGTGTGTGCTGACAGGCGTTTGCTTTTGCTTGTTGACACGAGTAGCTGCTACATCAATGAATCTTCGTACATGCGTTGGCAGAATGTCCTCTACGGCAATGCCTTCCCCGTCGCACCAGTCCCCAAACACATACAACTTTTGGCGATACCAGTCCTGTGTGTCCTCTGATTTCCGGTGGCAAGCAACGAGGTATTCTTCTACTGCGGCTGAGACTTTCATGCTCCATCTCCTCACTACCCGAACCAGTGCTGTGAACGGGTGGGAGATGGCTAAGTCCGCTTGAATTCAGGGTTTGTCCTATCAGAGTATTAGAAGACCGGTGCTTTGTCCATTAAGCTACAGGGCCGGACGTCGCCGAAAAGTCGGGAATATTCCGGACTTTGTACCATGCGAGCGATGAAATATTTTGAGGTAGAACCAGTGCTGTCAACAGGGTAGTTCTGTACTCCCAACTGCATAGAATTATACTGCATCATCTCGGAGTTCGCAATGGGTAGGCAGCTTGCTGTTCGCGCTTAACCTGGTATTGGTCACAGACTTCTGTCCAATGAAATCAATTGCACAGCCTACTCAGATACCTTGCCGTGAGGTTGTACACCATGGACCTGAGCACGAGAAGCCGCAGAGATAGGCCTTTCGGCCCGATCACTCCTCCATCCCAAACATCCGAGCTAGATCGTCCTTGTGCTCTTCTCCACCACCGGAGAGGTGGAGCGCCACTACTACGGATAGTAAGAGGCTGGGAACGGGAACACGAACAACGATACGAAGCCGACAAATGCCAGTATAAGCAAGGGAACGAAGAGAAACAGCATTCGACGGTGCGTTACCTGGAATGCCAACACCGCCACGAGCACACTGATAATTAGCAGAGCGGGAAAAAGGGGAGGATCGGCCAGCACGAATGACCATATGGGAGGATAGAAGGGCGGTGGGGGGCAGGACAAAGGAGCACCATCCGTATATGTAAGGGGAGCGCAGTTGGGACAGCCAAAGTAGCAGTCCAGTGCATGGGGGAGTCCCTCATAGATATTTGTCGCAGCGATACCGAGCAGCAAGAGCGCAGGGAAGTACTTGCCGAACACGTCCTGCTTTATGGGCTCTGAATCGTGCGAGTTATCGGCCATAGAGTCCCTCATCTGTGGCGGAGCGGGCAGTCACATCCTCAGTGTACACCGTCTGTCAGATTGCCGCCTGCTTAGCGTAGAGACTTGAAAGAGGGCCGGCATTGCTTCAGTGCTAAGACCTCGATAAATGGCACGCCGGTAGTGGTCCCTCAAATTGACATCTGAAATAAAAATACGCCTCACACGACCAACGGAGAATGGCATGAACTCCTCGCCTGGCGCCAGTACTAGAGCTTCCATCCGCCTGGCAGCGGCATCCCAGTCCGCTGGTGCAGCACATCCAGTATGTTTACCCCATCCAGAGTAGCGCCGATAATGGGGACTGTGTCTCCGCCAGGAACTGTGGGGACGATTGTCAGAACAGCCCCGAGCGCATCCCCGAGCGTGGCGACGTTCCACACAGCACAGTTCAGATCGCCAGCATACGTCTGGGTGAGCACACCGAGTGTGGAGAACCCAAACGCGTAGAAATAGGTGGGCGATCCGATATCACAGCTCCCCAACCCACCTCGCGGACGACCATTGAGCGCATTCTGGACATCGCGCACCAACTCCAGATTCGTAGCCGTCTTGTCGAACACCTTCACATCGGGCGGGCGTTGCTGGCCTGTGGGCCACGAATTGTACTGCGTCCACGCGATGATTTCGAGTGACGTTGCCTCATGCAAGATCACCTGCCTGGCCGCTGCAAACTCGCCACCAGCCAGCGAGACCAACAGGACGAGCGCTGCCGCCATCACCGCCCGCGTGTGCCTTGTCCGTAGCGCCGCCCGTGCTGGTTGTCTCACCAAACGCTCTTGCCTCCGACTTACTGCAACACTACATGAACTTCTACCGCTTGCTCCTTGCTATCATACGTGGGTTGGACGATCAGCGCGAGGGTAATGCGCTGCCCTACCTCCAGCGCTTCTGTTGACAGGGAGACCAGTGCCGCAAGTGCCGGTAGTGGCCCATTTTCCCTAAACTCTCTCTATATGCGGGAATAAAGAGAATTATGTGCAAAGTGACCCATCTGCGGCACTACCCGCACTGGTTGCTTCGAGAGATTGCTGATCACTTGGTTGGTGACCCTGGCTAGCTGGAGACGTAATAAAACCAAGGGAGTGGCCATCGCAATGGTGACGACGCGACAATCAGGCCGTACTCGATCATTCCTTGCCCGTGATTCATGCTGATACCTTTCTAGTGTAGTGGAGGGTAGAGAAATAGCGCTACACCACCGAGGACTGACAGCGTAAGCAGCGGCAGGAACTCAAGGTATCGCGCAAAGACGGCTACACGTGCGTCGCGAGTGGCTCTGGCACTATAAAAACCAATAACGGCGAGTACGACGCTGAGAGCCACGAGACCAAGCACAAGAGCGGAATTGGCAACAGTGAAGGACCACACAGGAACAGAGTAGGGAAAATGAGCCTCCTGTTCCTGACAAGCGGTTGGCCATCCCAGACACTGTGCAGTAGCTGCGGTCCAGGGGCTATAAAGTGCATTGGCAGCGACTATACAGGCTACCCAAATCAGCAGGACTACTCGTGCAAAATTGCGCTTCACTGTTGCGTCACCTTCTTATCAGACAATTAAGCGCGTAGTGCTAGTGCACAACTTACAGTCGACTCTTTGTTAACGTAATGGGTGGAAAGTCACTCCTGAGAAATCAGCGACCATCAGTATAGAAGGCTGCTGGCCACTTGGCAAGGCTTTAGAGATGAGAAGATAGCAACCTACAGCAGATGCATCGTTGATAAGGGTATACAAGGCGTAACTTCCGGATACTCCCACTCATTTTCAGTATTCTTGTGACATTTCATACACATATGTCATCAAATATAGTCGGATGTTTGACAAGTGCTTGGTATTGTGCTACACTCTGGGTATGAAGCTTTCGGCCTACGCCAAACAGCAAGGTATCAGTTATCAGACAGCTTGGCGCATGTGGCAGCGCGGGGAACTGCCCGCTCACCAGTTGCCCTCTGGCACAGTGATTGTCGATGTGCCCGCTGTGCCCCAAGCTGTTCGTCCACAGAAGGTCGCGGTCTACGCCCGCGTCTCGTCCGGTGAACATTGCAAGAACCTTGAGGGCCAGGCCGAGCGCGTGGCCGCGTTTTGCTCGGCGAAGGGTTGGCAGGTGGCAAAAGTGGTCAAGGAATACGGCTCTGGCGTCGATGACCAGCGCCCGCAGTTCCTCTCTCTTCTCGCAGACACCAGCATCAGCCACATCGTGGTGGAGCGCACGGATCGCTGCTCGCGCTTCGGGGTCGCCTACATCCAGACCTTGCTGAAAACGCAGGGCCGGGAACTGGTCATCGTCAAAGAAGCGGAGAACGGGCAAGAGGACTTGATGTACGACTTCGTGGCCATTATCACGTCATTCACAGCTCGGCTCTATGGCCGCCGGCAGGCCAGCCGCAAGAAGACCGAATTACTCGCGGCTCTGGAAGAGAACTAATGCGCGTGACCCGTGCTGTCACCCATATTCGCCTCTGCGATGCCAACCACGCCAAGATTGCCGCGCTGGATGCGCTGGCTGCTGCCTATGCGCAGCTGTGCCAGGCGTACACCACCTACTTTTGCACCGAAGCGCAGCCGGATAAGTACGCTGCGCCCTGCTTCGAGAGCCCCTCTCGCAGCGCTGGCAACGCGTGGCGATCCAACACGCCGCGGGCATTGCACAGTCCTGGCGCTCCAATTATGCGGCCGCCTACCAAGACTATCTGGATCTGTCCCAGCAGTACCAGGAAGACGGCGAAACTGAGCTGCCCCAATGGAAAGAATGGAACACGCCGGTTCTCGCAGAGACGGTGATTCAGGCGAACGCCAATGTGGCACTGATTCAGCCCGCAGAGGACAGCGGTTTCGACTACTGGCTGCGGCTGTCTACCCTAGAGCACGGCCAGCCGGTCTTCTTGCCAGTGAAACTGTCCGACTTTCACCGCCAAGCGCTGGCAGGGAAAGCGCTGGGCAGCAGTACCACGCTGGCCCGGAAACTCGATGGCTGGTGGCTCACCCTCACCTCTGAGGAAAACGTGCCAGTTGCTACTCCCAAAGACGCACCCGTGATTGGTGTCGATATCGGCATTGCCAATTTCCTCACCACCTCAACCGGTGAGCACTATGGCACGTTCCCTGGCAAGCTGGCGGAGCGCCATAAGCGGGACCGCGCGAAGCGCCGTCGAAAAGCGAAACTTCGTGCCTGCCTCCAAAAGAAAGGTGTCACGTCTCTGCCATCCACGCGCAACCAGAAGCTGGCGCGGCAAGTTCGGCAGGAAATCAATCGCGCCGTGAACGAGCTCTACTGCGATCACCCCAACGCCCAGTTTGCCTACGAACAGCTCCATGTCGCCGGGATGAAGTTCAAAACGCGGCGGATGAATGCGTACCTGTATGCTTCCAACCTCGCGCATCTTCCGAAGCAACTGGCGTGGGGTGCAGCCAAACGAGGCGTTCGCGCCCGCAAGGTCAAGTGCGCCTATTCCTCTCAGGAATGCTCCCATTGTCATCATGTCACCCGCGAGAACCGCCCAAACCAGCAAACGTTTTGCTGTGTGGTTTGCGAGCACACCAACCATGCTGATGTGAACGCGGCACAGAACCTGGCGAGTCGTCTGGGCGATGAGGAACTGGCTGCCTGTACGGACCGCAAAGCGATCAAAGCGCTCCTGGACAGACGACACCAGGAGTGGCGCACCAGTCAAAGGTTGGTCGTAGTCCAACCTGCCGCCGAGTTGTCTCGTTAACCGGCGTAGCTCTAAGGGGTGAAATATCTGCTGATATTTAGCTCAACTATAGCATAGCATTCGAATAGACAGCAAGGACAAACCCGCTTGTTTTCCGGCCTGAGCGATGCGATAATTGCACCGCCGGCGCCCACGCATCATTAAGCTTCTAGTTCGTGGGCGCCGGCGGTGCTGCGGAGTTATGCGGATACTATTACAGCGATCGCACCTCGGAGACTCGCTCCAGGAGTGGTGCGTCATCTATAGCCCGCCCCGGCTGTACCGGTCGCTTAAACAGGTATTTCGCCGACTCGCTACTTACCAGCTCCCATTCAGCCTGCCCAAGTGCCCACAGGGCAGCGTTGAGGTTCTGAGCCCGCATGTTTATTTCCGCGGCTCCGTAAAAGGCAATAACAATTCTGTCTTTGCTGATCGGCGCGATGCTGACCGCGCAGTACTCCCATTTGCGTTCCATATGTGTGATCCTTTGATCGTGCGCTGCCCGGTAGAGTGGGGCAGCGCTAGTTTGCTATAGCCTCGTGAGCAATCACGACTCCCCAGTGCGGAGGACCATGGCTTGGACCACGCAGGATATGAGCCGCGACAGCGCGCCACCGCGCATTCTCCCGGCGAATTGCGCCTGCGGTGCCCCACACAAACACCACGAGCGAGGTCTATTCCGCCAATGTTAAGACCTTGTAAGGTGAATCTAAAGTGTGATACACTATGCGGCAGGGTGGGACACAGTAGCATAATGCTGCCGGCTCCCGCCTGATTTTTGTTACGGCCAGCAGAGGACCAAAACTCATGGAATTAACCTGGCTGGGGCATTCCTGCTTCCGCCTACGTGGCAAAGATGCCACACTCATCACTGATCCACCCTCCCCCGTAACCGGGTACTCACTCGGGCGCATCACCGCCGACATCGTCACCATCAGTCATGAACATGTCGGGCATAACTATGTTAAAGGCATCGGCGGCGACCCGCGTGTGGTCTCAGGGCCGGGAGAGTATGAGATCTCGCAGATACTCATTGCCGGTGTGCAGACCTATCACGACGACGAGCGAGGCAAGCGGCTCGGCCGAAATACCGCGTATCTCATTACTTTAGATGATGTACAGTTTTGTCATCTCGGCGATCTAGGCACCCTACTGGATGATGAAGCACAGGAAGCGCTGGCTGGCGCTGACGTGCTGTTTGTGCCTGTTGGGGGCGGTAATGCTCTAAATGCAGAGCGTGCCGCTGAAGTAGTTGCGCAACTCGAACCCAGTATTATAGTTCCGATGCATTACTCAACACCGAGTTACCGTCCCGGGGACGTGCCGTTGGAGACACTGGATAAGTTTTGTCATGAAATGGGGGTAGAGATGACCGACCCACTTCCAAAGGCGGTGATAACCAAACCTACCCTACCAGCGGAAACTCAGGTTTTGATCCTGGGATACCGGGGACACGAGACCAAATGAAGGGGCCGAATCCGAGGCAAGGGTTCTGGCCCCTTCCTCTTTCCTGAGCCTTTATACACTATTGTGGAGCATTCGAAATAGTCACCCGAGATTATCGCTAAGTTATTGGAGTTGTCCGGAGTTATCAGCACTGAGCATTCCAAAGTTAGTAGCTGGACCAGTAAGCATGCAACGATTGATATTCATGGGCGTTTGACGGTGCCGATACGGCGCAGCAATGTCACGATACGTTCAGGGAGAGTAAGGCATGACAAAGTACTTGTTCGTAACTGGCGGTGTCGCATCGTCAGTCGGCAAAGGGATCGCTGTGGCTTCTATTGGTCGTTTGCTGAAATGCCGCGGACTCTCCGTGGCGATTATGAAGCTCGATCCGTATATCAATGTTGATCCCGGCACGATGTCGCCCTATCAGCATGGAGAAGTCTTCGTAACCGACGATGGGGCCGAAACCGATCTAGATTTGGGCCACTACGAGCGCTTTACCGATGAGGCCACCACCCAGGCTAGCAATGTCACGACCGGCCAGGTCTATGCCGAGGTGATTGCAAAAGAGCGACGAGGCGAGTACCTCGGCGGCACGATCCAGGTCATTCCACACATTACCAATCAGATCAAAGACCGCATCCACTCTATGGCTCGCACCAGCGGCGCCGACGTACTCATCTGTGAGGTCGGAGGAACGGTCGGCGATATTGAAGGTGAACCGTTCTTAGAGGCCATTCGGCAGATGCGCAAGGATGTGGGGCGTGATGACGTGCTGTTCCTGCACGTCACATTGCTTCCTTATATTGGCGCGACTCGTGAGCTCAAGACTAAGCCCACCCAGCACAGCGTCAAGGAGCTGCTACGGGCCGGCATCCAGCCTGATGTGATCTTGTGCCGGTCGGACTATCCTGTGAGCGATGATATACGCGAAAAAATCGCGCTCTTTTGCAATATCGAGGGGCGTGCGGTCATCCCTCTGGTCACCGCGAACAGTATCTACGAAGTTCCGTTGATGCTGGAAGACGCTGGGCTGGGGAAATTTCTCGTAGAGACGCTCCGTATTCAGCAGGCCCTCCCTGCCGATCTTACTGAATGGAAAGCACTCGTCAATCGTATTGAGGCTGAGAAGCCGGTAGTACGCATCGCGCTGGTCGGCAAGTACGTGGCTCTGCACGACGCCTACCTGTCTGTAGTGGAGGCGGTCAACCACGCGGCCTGGGCAAACGGAGTAGATGTGCAGATCGAATGGGTCAACTCGGAGACGTTAGAGTCGGCCTGGAGTGATTTCGAGCCGTTGCTGGCTTCGGTGGACGGTATCATTGTACCGGGTGGCTTCGGCCATCGGGGTATAGAGGGAAAGATCAAGGCTGCCGAGCTCGCCCGTACCAAGGAAATTCCCTATTTAGGACTCTGCCTGGGACTGCAGGTCGCGGTGATCGAGTTCGCTCGCCACGTGCTTGGTCTGGAAGACGCCAATAGTTCGGAGTTTGACCCGGAGTCGAGTAACAAGGTTATCGATCTCATGCCGACTCAGCGGCACATTGCTGACAAAGGCGGGACGATGAGGCTGGGTCAGTGGGTCTGTTGTCTCGCGAGCGGCAGTAAGGCCGAGGCCGCGTATGATAAGTCGATCGTCTTCGAGCGCCATCGTCATCGCTACGAATTCAATAATAGTTATCGCAAGGCAATGGAAGCGGCGGGCGTATCGCTCTCGGGCCAATCTGCCGACGGTAGCTTGATCGAGATTATCGAGCTCAAGGGGCATCCCTGGTTTGTTGGCACCCAGTTCCACCCAGAATTCAAGAGCCGTCCCACTCGCCCACATCCGTTGTTCCGGGCTTTCATCGCCAGCGCGCTCAAGCGAGCCGGACTGACGCCGCCGCGGGGACAAACAGTATCATCTCCTGAACAGCTAGCTTTGAGTAACCATGACGCCGACGCCAATGTGACGGCGGCCCGGATGGGCGATCTCAGCTGAACACTTGGGGGATTGCAGTATCCGCGTCGTAGGAGACAGGGCTGCTTAGCAGGTGGCCGCAAACGACTCGGTGTTCACTGGGGAAAGGAAGAATGCGCTTGGCAAAGCCAGTGCTGGTCATTGAAAATGCGTCTAACGCCCCAGCTGGTCTGGTCGGCCTGTTTATGCAGGAGCACGGGATCAGTTTCGAAGTAGTGCGAGTGCCGCAGGACCAGTTTCCCACAGTCACCGATTACGCGGCCCTTATCGTACTGGGAGGACCACAACATGTCGGCAACCACGAGGATTTTCCGTATTTCGTACCGGAAGAATCGGTGATCCGGCAGGCTCTTACAGACGACGTACCCATGCTTGGCATCTGTCTAGGTGGGCAGCTGTTGGCTCACACACTGGGTGCGCATGTCGGACGACACCAGGTTGCCGAGGTGGGCTTCAGACACGTTCGGCTTACCGAGGCAGGAGCCCGAGATCCGTTGTTCCAAGAGGTGCCTGACCCCCAGCTGGTCTTGGAGTGGCATGTGGATGCCTTCTCTCTTCCGGCGACGGCAGTGTTGCTGGCCCGCGGTGACGAGGCTCCTCACCAAGCGTTCAGCTTTGCTCGGCGAGCATATGGATTGCAGTACCACATCGAGGTGCTTCCCGAGGTATTTGAACAGTGGCTCATCGAGGAGTCGCGCGAGCTTGGAGATGCGATGGGGCCGCAAGCTATACTCGAGCTGAGGGAGGAATGGCGGCACAACTACCCCGCATTCCGCGCGCAATCAAGCGTAATGATCCGGAATTTTTTGCGGGTGGCCGAGATTATCTAAGTCATATAATACGGTGTGGAATAAGCGGCTTGCGGTGAAGTGGACTACAAAGAAGTAGCGCGAAAGGCGAGATTGTCACGATGGCAACGAAGCAGACCAAAAAACCGATGACGTTGACCCAGAAGATTCTGGCGCAGCATGCGGTAAGCCTTCCCCATTCCTGGGTCGAGACTGGAGACGTGCTGCGCGTCAAGGTAGATTGGACCATAGCCAGTGAGCTGGCGTGGAACGGCATGGATCGGACCTATACGTTGCTTGGCCGCCCGGCTCTTAGTAACCCCGATCGATTTTATCTCGCACTCGATCACACGGTTGATCCGGTGACGCTGGCCGGTGATCCACGAACACGCAAGCTCGCCGACCTGTCGCGCTCGTTTGCCCAAGAGCGCGGTCTCAAGCACTTCTACGACGCCAATGTCACCATTATGCATACCAAGTTCTATCGCGACCTGGTGCAGCCGGGTGAGGTCGTGCTGGGAGCCGATTCTCACACAAGCTCGCATGGTGGAATGGGGGCATTCGCCGTTGGACTGGGAGGGGCCGATGTTACCGCAGCCATGGTTCTTGGTGAGACCTGGCTAGAAGTCCCTGAGGCCATATCGGTCGAATATACCGGTACGCCTCCGTTTGGCATTGGTGGCAAGGATATCATACTCCGGACTCTTGGCGCACTTGGACGTAACACCGTGGCGATGGAGCGGAGTGTCGAGTACCGAGGCGAGGCAGCAGCGTCGTTTACAACCGACATGCGTTTTACGATCTGTAACATGACGGCGGAATTTGGTGGACTGAACGGCATCTTTGAGGCCAATGAGCCTGTCGCCGAGTGGATTACGCGCCGGCGACGCGGCTACAACCGCGATGCATTGTATTTCCGTGCCGACGATGATGCGCCGTATGTTGCCAACTACCCAATACGTCTGGATGAACTTCTGCCCCAGGTAGCGAAGCCGTTTTCTCCTGATAATGCCTTTACAGTCACCGAGCTGGCGGGCCAGCGCCTGGACGGCGCCTTCATCGGCGCCTGCACGACCACTGAGGAAGAGCTGGCATTGGCGGCTCTTGTGCTGGATGCCGCGCTAAAATCAGGAGTCACCCCCGAGCCAGCTGAGAGCGACCGGCGCCTGGTAGTACCGGGCGATCTTTGGATCGCTAATCACTTCAAAGAGCAAGGACTCTGGGCCATTTACGAGCAGGCCGGCTTTATCGTCGATCCACCGAACTGTTCCATGTGTCTGGGAGTGGCAAGTCGTAAGGCCGGCAAGGGCGAAGTCTGGCTGAGTTCGCAAAATCGGAATTTTGAGAATCGGATGGGAGAAGGCTCACTGGCCTGGCTGGCCAGTGCGGCAACCGTGGCGGCCAGCGCGCTGGGCATGGAAGTACGTGATCCACGTCCGCTGCTGGACCGGGTGGATCGGGACCGCCTGGCCGAGATTCTCGAGCGCAAAGTCAACCATCGTGTGCCTGAGATCACGCTGAGCGAGCCGGAGATGCATGTGGTACGCCGCAGGCGCAGCCAAGATGGGGCCGTAGAGGGAGAGTCCGGACCTACCACCGTGCATGGTCGCGTACAGCGCTTCGGCGACTCAGTGGATACCGATGCCATCATTCCTGGTGAATTCTGCCACCTAACCGAGCTCCCGGCGCTGGGAGACAAGTGCTTCTACTATGTACGGCCGGAGTTCCGTGAGCGGGTTCGCTCTGGCGCAACCATCGTGGTTGCTGGCGAAGGCTGGGGATCTGGCAGCTCTCGTGAGCATGCCGTCTGGGCGCTTCAGGGAGTGGGTATTCAGGCGGTGATTGCGCGCAGCTACGCATTCATTCACAAGCGCAATCTCGTCAACGAGGCACTGCCATACCTCATCGTTTCTGACGACTCCTTCTACCAGATTGCCGGCGAAGGCGCAGAGCTGGAGATTGATCTGGCAAGCGGCATCATTACGGATACAACCAGTGGACGGCAGTTCCAGGCTCAGCTGCCTACTCCTATCATTCAGGCTCTTCGCGCAGAAGGCGGCTTAGTAGCCGCCGTTGCGCGCCATGGGCAACAGGTCTTCTCCGCCCTGAGTCGCTAATCCGCCGGTGCGTGGGCGCCGACTGCGGAAGACCATCGGATGGGACCGAATGGTACTGCCAGCCAAAATTGGCCTCTGGCAGTTCGCTACTCGAGGTGCTACTCTCAAGTAAGGCCATGCGTTAGACTGCCTGCTGCCACCAAAGAGGAGTAGTACTTGCCTGAATTTACCCATCTCCATGTACACTCCGAGTACAGCCTGCTTGACGGGCAATCTCGGTTGAAAAAATTGATCGCCGCGACACAGGCAGGAGGCATGAATGCTCTAGCGTTGACCGATCACGGCGGTATGTACGGCAGTCTCGAATTCTATAAAGCATCCAAGGAAGCCGGCATCAAGCCCATCTTGGGTGTAGAAGCGTACCTGGTTCCATCGCTGGAAGAGAAGACCCGACGCTACGAGTATAATCATCTTTTGTTACTGGCGACGAATCAGGAAGGATATCGCAATCTTCTAAGGCTCACGACTATCGCGCACACACGCGGCTTCCACTACCGTCCGCGTATCGACAAGGCGGCGCTGCAGCAGCATGCACAGGGGCTTATTGTAACTTCCGGCTGCCTCTCCGGAGAGATCCCCGAGTTATTGCTTAAGGGCGATGTGGTGGGAGCCCGCCGAGCGGCACGCTGGTACCAAGATGTATTTGGCCCTGACAAATTCTATATCGAGATTCAGAACCATGAGGCACCGGAGTCGCCGCAGATCAAGTTAAATGACCTACTCTATGATTTGCACCGAGAGACCGGCGTACCGCTGCTTGCCACCAATGACTTGCATTATGTTTCAGCCAGCGACGCCGACGCCCAGGATGTGCTGCTCTGTGTGCAGACGGGCAAGACGCTTGATGAGCCCAAGCGCATGAAGTTCGATAGTAAGGAATACTACCTCAAGACGCCGGAGGAAATGGCTCGTCTCTTTCCTGAGCTGCCCGAGGCACTTACTAACACCATGCGGGTGGCCGAGCAGTGCGAGATTGAGATCGAGTTCGGCGCCAATCTGTTGCCGCACTATGATATTCCAGCCGAATTTCGTTCGCAAGAAGAGTATCTGTATCACTTGTGTCTGCTCGGTATACAGGAGAGATACGGTGCGATGAGCGACCCGCTCCAGCAGAAGCTTGACTATGAGTTCGGCATTCTCAGCTCCAAAGGCCTGGTCTCTTATTTCTTGATCGTGTGGGATTATACCAACTATGCTCGCAGCCACGGCATGCGCTGCGTAGCCCGAGGATCGGCGGCCGGTAGTATTATTTCCTATGCACTCGGTATTAGTAATGTCGATCCCATACTCTACGACTTGCCGTTTGAGCGTTTCCTCAACCCCGACCGTAAGGGACTCCCCGATATCGATATGGATTTCCCGGATGACCGGCGTGAAGAAGTGATACGTTACGTGGCCGACAAGTACGGGTGGGACAAGGTCGGTCAGATTGTCACATTCAATACCATGGCGGCAAAGGCGTCGGTTCGCGACGTGGGCCGTGTCATGAAGATGCAATCAGAGGCGGACCATGTGGCGCGACTCGTACCAAACGGACCTAAGGTAACCATTGCTGGTTCGCTCAATACCGTCAAAGAGCTCAAGCAATTATACGCCGCCAGTCCTGCTGTTCAGAGTCTGGTGGATATGGCCAAAGGGTTGGAGGGGACCGTCCGCAGCACCGGCATACATGCGGCCGGGGTAGTGATCTCGCGTATACCGCTCGACGAGGTTGTGCCGCTACAGCTGCGCGATCCCAAAGACCCTACCAATACATGGCTAGTTTCCCAGTACGAGCAGGAGCATATCGAGGCGCTCGGGCTTATCAAATTCGACTTCCTGGGCCTCTCCAACCTGACAATCCTGATGAATTGCCAGAAGTTCATCCGGCAGACACGAGGCATTGATCTCGATCTGGAGCGTCTGCCGGTCGACGACGCCAAGACCTACGAGCTCTTAGGACAGGGTGAAACCACCGGTATCTTCCAGCTGGAATCGGGGAAGATGCGGTCCTACATCAAGGAGCTGAAGCCGACCTGCATCGAAGACGTGATGGCCATGGTAGCGTTGTATCGGCCCGGCCCTATGGAATCGATACCGCAGTTCATCAAAGCCAAGCACGGTGAAATCGACATCAGGTACCTACATCCGCTTCTAGAGCCGCTTTTGCGCGAATCCTACGGCGTGATCGTCTACCAGGACCAGGTGTTGCTAATAGCTATCCAGCTGGCTGGATTTACCTGGGGCGAGGTCGACAAATTCCGCAAAGCGATGTCCAAGAAAATACGCGAGGAGCTCATCAAATATCGCGACAAGTTTATCGACGGGTGCTCGCAGCGGGGCATCGAAAAAGCGGTTGCCGAGGAAATCTTCGCCTTCATCGAGCCGTTTGCCGGCTACGGATTTAATAAGTGTGCCCATGGCTCGACCGAAATTCAGCTCCCGAATGGAAAGAGAATGGCACTATCCGCCGCCTACAATAATCCTCCGGCAGAGATCATGGCAATGTGGCCGGATGGGCAGATTCGTCCGCACAAGGTAGCCCGTATAGTTCGGACCGGCAGAAAGGCGCTGTTGCATATCCGGACTGCTACGGGCAAGTCGATCAAAGTCACGCCGGAACACCGGCTGTTGACGACGGAAGGTTACCGTGAGGCGGGGGCGATGCAGGTCGGCACCGAGCTGATAGTCGCGCCCCGTCGTGTCAACGAGAACCAGCGCGCTGCCCGCCGTGCGAGCATGACCCAGCTCAACCAGTCAGTGGCTCAGATTGCCCGCGTGAGCGCGCGGATGAAGGCCTATCAGGCTGCGCGTGATCCGGAGGCAAAGCGCGAGCACATGGCCCGCATGCACCGAATCTATCCACATATTTCACGCATTGGCGTGGCGGCAGCTCATGAGCGTGTGAAGTGGCTCCACGCGAATGACCCTGAGTGGCGGGAGCGATTTATCGCCAGATCCGTGGCTACGGCGCGCGTATGTTACGATACTGGCCCCGGCTATGGGAGGTGTTCGATTGCTTCTAACGGCATGTGGTGCGCGAGCCAGCCGGAGCGTGACATGTGCGAGTGGCTTATCGAGCAAGGTATCGACTTCGAGATGCACAAGGTTCTCGGCAACGGGCGTATCTGCGACTTCTACTTCAACGGTACATACTGGGAAATGGATGGAATGGATCGCACTGCCGCGTATTTCGCCGCAAAATATGGCGACCTGCCCTACGTCGTGGTGGCGCCTGAGGATTTCAAGCCGATTGTGCTCCGCCACCTGGGTGTCCCGCACGCGATGAACGGCGACCCTATCGTCTCCATCGAGCCGTGTGGTGAGGCAATGACATACGATGTAGAGATGGCACCTAATGGGCCGCTCAACTACATCGCCAACCGCATCGTTTCTCACAACAGCCACGCCTGCGCCTACGCCTGGGTCGCCTACCAGACCGCGTATCTCAAAGCCAACTATACGGCCGAGTTCATGGCGGCGACATTGACTACCGAGGCCAGTGACGCGAAAAAGGTCATTGCCGCGGTGGAAGAGTGCCAGCGCATGGGGGTGCCGATACTGCCACCAGACATCAATCGGAGCGAAGCCGGATTCTCAGTGGAGCGGGCTGAGTCTTCCGAGGGGGCGTTACAGTGGGGTGTCAGATTTGGCCTGGTCGGCATCAAGAATGTGGGTAGTCGCCCGATAGATGAGCTATTGGAGTCGCGTCGTCGGGATGGTCCTTACACATCATTGGTAGACCTCTTCGCCCGCACCGACGGCAGAAATCTCACCCGGGGGGCGGTGGAATGCCTCATCAAAGCGGGCGCGCTTGACCCATTCGGCAAGCGTAGCCAGCTGCTGCAGAATCTTGATCGGGCTCTAACCGTTGGCCAACAGCAGCGAAAGATGCGCGAAATCGGCCAGAGCAGCCTGTTCGGAGGAATGGCCGACGGGGGGTTCGAAGACTTTGTGCTTACCGATGTTCCGGAATATCCACAACAGCAGTTGCTAGCCTGGGAAAAGGAGCTGCTGAACTTGTATCTCTCGGCACATCCACTCGCCCATGTCGCCAATATTTTGAAACGTCGAGTAAGCGTCTACACATCCGACCTCAACGAAGAATGGGCAGGGCAGAAGGTGGTGATCGGGGGACGCGTCACTGGTGTGCGACGCATAATCACCAAGAAGGGCGACCCGATGGCGGCGATTCAGCTGGAGGATATGCGCGGTGCCATAGAGGTGATAGTCTTCCCGCGGGTATTCGCACTCACCGGTGATCATCTGCGCGAAGACGCCATTCTTCTGATTACCGGTACGGTCAAAGTACAAGACGAGGAGCGTCAGATCGTCTGCGAGTCGGTGGAGGAGTTCATCCCAACTGATGAGGAGCTCAACCATCGTGAATATCTCTTGCGCATTCGTATCGCCCGCGAGACAGAGAAGGACGTGCTCGAAATCGCTCGAATCGACCAGTTACTGACCACTTTGATGAAGTATCCCGGCGAAGACCGCTACGAGTTGATCGTGCGCAGCGGCGACTGGGAGGCAAAACTCGCTCCGGGCAAGGGGACTATGGGCGTCAAATTCTGTCCTGAGTTGATGCAGCGACTGGAAGAGATACTCGGACCCAACACCGTCGATCCTTTGATACTTCCGGCCGAGAATACGCAGGCAGCTGCCATGTGACCATTCATATCTGCGGCCAGTGGCCAGCATGCGACCTGTGCAACCCGGCCGCGACCGAGACCGTAATATTTGTTACACTCTTATGGTGTAAATATGGTGGTGCACCGTGACAACTCTTCTGCTATACTCGCGTGTGGTCTATAGTCAGGAGTACCCATACGTTTTCTTGCCGCTATCCTGCGCTCACGCCGCAAGAAAACTGAAGTGAGAGGCAACTCTTGGAGAATCAGTTTTGCCCGCACTGTGGCAGTGCGGTGGAGCCGGGGAGTGCGCGCTGTCCCGCCTGCGGGGCGGTACTTCGGCAAGTGAATCAACCAGCTCCACCACAGCAACCGAGCACTTCAGCGGCGCCTTCTGCCGGTGGCGTTGCACCGCCACAGCAAGCGGGATCTTCATCGTACCCCGTGTATCCCGGTTATAGCGGTCTCCCCGCCTATCCAGCGTCTCCATACACGTATCCGCAGGGCTATGCGCCGCCGTCCGGCTATCCACAGAACTATGCGCCGGGGTACGCAGCACCGAGTTCTGGAAACCAGCTGCCTCGTCCTGAGGCTGGGAATTTTGGTGCCCCAGGCATGTCGCCTGCACCTGCCGCAGCCCCGCTATCTCCTGCATACCCCATGTATCCGCAGGGTCCGAGTGGTGCTGGATCTGGCTATCCCAGCTCCTATTATTACGGAGCATATGCCCCCAATGGAGCGCAGCCGGTGCCGTACCAGTATCCGGCTTACGGCGCCTACACCGGCTATCCGTATCCGTACGCCAATCCTTGGGTAGGTTACTATCCAGTACTAATTATGCCTCCGCGCCGAGCGCCTGGGGAAACGTATGCTCTGGTCATATCCTGGATCGTAACTGTTGCCGGCGGGCTCTCTATCATTAGTGGCCTGCTCATTTCGATATTGACGTTTATCTCGATCTTGCAAGGAAGTAACAGCCTTACCAGCGTCGACACGTTCGTGAGTTTTCTGTTTGCACCGGTCATAGGCGGTGGATTTGCTATCTATTACGGCATACGTGGCATACTGCGCAGGCCCTCGCCTCGCTTTAGCCTGCCGAATCCCCTGCTATTCTTGGGTCTCACTGTACTTGTCTATGCAGTCGCCATTCTGCTCTGGCACGTCTCGGCGACTCCGGGGCCAGCATTTTTGACGTTGCCGCTGGTCGTACTGAGTGCGGCGCTGCCGGCGCTCACTGTACTTTCGCTGGTGACTTGGCGCCTGCGCAACCCGACATCGCGTCGGCATGTGTGGATGTCGTTCATCTACGGTTCGACACTTGCCATCCTGATCGCGTTGATACTGAATACGCTGGGCGAAGTGGTGGTTGTACTGTTCGAGATTTCAACCGAGCCGCACGCTACCTCATCAGGTAACCCGATTTCACCATCCACTCCAGACAATATTCAGATTATTGGCGCGCTGTTGCTGCTCTCAGTGCTGGCGCCTCTGGTTGAGGAGGGTGTAAAGCCGCTGGGTGTGCTGCTTAGTATACGGCGTCTGCGCACCCCAGCCGGAGCATTTCTCATGGGCCTGGCAGCTGGTTGTGGCTTCGGTATATTCGAGTCGGTTTCAATCTACATCGGCCAGGGACAGGCTGACTGGATAGTAGTAGCGATCGAGCGTGTCGGCTCGAGTCTGCTCCACGGTGTAGGGGCGGGCATGGCGGCTCTCGGATGGTATTATCTCATCAATGGGCGTGGGACCAGCCTGCGCTGGTTGCGTGGGTTCGGCTGTCTGCTGTATGCGCTTGTTCAGCATGGCCTCTTTAACGGGTTGGCGTTGTTCACTTCTTTACCGGGGCCGGTGAGCAGCTGGCTACAGCATCCAGTCTATATTGGACAGCTACCGCTCGATCGAGGCAGCTTTATTTTCTTTGTTTACTACGCGGCAATTCTCACGGTGCTGTTAGTAGTGACGGGCCGGTTGGTGCACGACAAAGGCAGATTGCCAGCTGCGGTTGCACCGGGCGGCATGCCGAGTGTAACGCCAACGGCCGCGGCATCGCCGGTAGGGAGCAACGCCTGATGATGTATCCTCCTCCTCCTTCAAATATGCCCGTAAGCCCGTATTTTCCGGCGCCGGCGCCGGTGACTTCAGAGGAAGGTCCGTTGCCGACCCCGTTGCAGGGGCTATGGCCGGGGCGCTACAACAAGGTCGCCGGCATTGTGCTGATAGTGATGGTGCTAGTGGCGGTAATAGCTGCGGTCGCTGGTCCACTGCTCGTGTATCATACCGCGGAAAGTAGAGCGCCGAGCTCGTGGAGCCAGGTCTATTCGAGTAACCTCCAAAACACCTCGGACTGGACGGGAGACGGCGGCTGCACCGCTAATTCGAGTGGGCTGGATGTGACCTCCGACGCCGGTGGCTGGGACACGTGCACGTATACCCCCAGTACTACTACCGATCTGGTAAGCCAGGGATTTCAGCTCAATGTGTCCCTGGCCCCGGAAAGCCAACTACAGCAGCCTCTGACTCCCCTGATCCAGGCGGGTGATTCCAGCGGTGATGGATTCTCCGTCATAATTGACGATGCCGGTGATTTTGCTATTTGTCAGGACTCGAGCTCAGATTGCTCGACGTGTCTCTCCGGCGGCTCTATCGGTAGCTGCGATGATGCTCTGGCGAGTGATTCAACGGATGCCTGGCATACCGATAGTTATGTGGCCAATACCCTTTCCATTCGCTACCAGCCGCTGTCCGACAGCAGCGGTGTCTTGTCTGTTTTCGCCAATGGGCAGGAGGTAGCCAGCGGCTCGCTGCCGAGTGGCCTTCCCAGTGGGCTCACGATCTCTATTGGTTCGGGAAATAGTGGCGAGGCGCTCTATACCGGAGCAACGATTTATGCTCCTGCCAGTTGACGAGACCATAGCTTCTCTATCCAATGGTACTGCAATCGTGTCATTTTGCTTACTAGCTGCCTTTGCTTTCTTGGCGATGTTGTCGACGACTGTATGGGTTGGCGGAATAATTTGGGAAACATGGATACTGCCGCCTGATCTGCCTAGCTTAGAACCCGAGCTGCAAAGGGGCGCCGGCAATGCGGCTCGCCGCTTTCGCTATGTGGCCGCATGCATGCTGGGTCTACTTTTTGTCGCGGATATTGGTCTTGCGCTGACAGAGCTTGCTCTATCGGGAAGCGGTTGGATGACGACGACCTCGTCATCGGATTGGGTGAGCAGAATACTGGTTGATAGTCGTTTGGATTCGCTATGGTACATGCGTCAAGTTATTGTCGTGCTTGCATTGATTGTCACTCTTAACAGCCTTCAACATACGTCACCGACAGGTGGCATGGGTAGACTACTCGGCCGAGACCGGAACTCGCAGATTTTGTGCCTGCTTGGCTTAGTTCTCTTGTTGACATTCGCATTGCCAGGGGTCTCCAGTACGTTCTCGTGGGCAGCCATCTACAGCGCAGCCACTGATTACGTCTTTACTATTGTAGTGGTGCTCTGGCTAGGCGGTCTGCTGTACGTTGGATATGTGCTTCTTCCTGCCTTAGGTGGAATGAGTTCACGGCAACGAGCGCGTGTACTGGTCCACAGTTTGCCAACGTTTGGTCGGGTAGCGATCACCGGAGGGGTCTGTGTGCTGGCAGTGGGGTATGTGAACTCCACGTTCCAACTGGTGCCCTGGGCTGAATTTCTCACAACCACCTACGGGCGTGCTCTGGCGGTGATGTTCGAACTGCTGATAGTCCTGCTCGCCATGGTGGCGTATCAGTCCTTTGTTCTCAGGCCGCGTCTGGTCGAAGCGCTGAACGCCCAGGACACCGCTATGACACGGGATGATCGAGACTATATGAGTTATTTGAGAGAGCCGTTACATGATGCAAGCCGAGCCACAGCTGGAGCGGCCCCGGCGGATACTGGTGACAAGCCTGGCGATGGCGGCTCGGACGCGGCAGATGAGACTCCGGCCGAAGGCGAACTTGTGACCCGGACGCGCGACTTGGAGGAGCGGCTGCGTGACTGGCTTCGCCGTGAAGCACTTCTGGGAGGCGCCCTGTTGCTGGCTTTGGTATTGGTTGGTATCTTTGCCGTCTCGCTCCTGCCGAATTTCACCGCCGCGACTAGAGGAGCAGGCAGGTCACTCGGACCCTACGTGAGTACGGAGACCGTGCAACATTATGCGGTAACGATGAAGATCTCTCCTGATACCTTCGGTACCAATACCTTTACAGTAACTCTAAAAGATGATTCGGGACGGCCGGTTTCCGGCGCCAGGGTGATGGTAGCGGCAAGTAGCCTGGACATGGATATGGGAACGCAGACCGTACGCTTGGGTCAGGTCGGCAAAGGGGCTCCTGGATCTTACACGGGCCAATCCGAGCTTTCCATGGCGGGCCATTGGCAGGCTCAGGTGACGATACGCGTACCCGACAGCCGCATCCCACTGACCCTCGATTTCCAGTTTTCGGCCACCTACTAACCGTTGGGGTGTGCGCAACAGAAGGAGGCTCCAGGCATGCTTACCTATAGCCGGATGTGCGTTCGCCGCTTACCTTTCGACTTGGCCGTTCTTGTACTTTTGCTCGCTGCTCTCTCGGTTAGTGGATGTTCGTTTGCAGCCATGCCTAGCTCCACTGCCACCTCGACCGCTACGCGAATGGCTTTTGCTCCTGGCGGCATCTATGTCAATCCCGCTCTGAAGTACAGTATTCAGGTTCCAGCGGGCTGGATGGTAGAGCAGCAGTATGGCCTACGACAGCTGACGCACACCGCAGCAGTAACCATGGTTGACACCAGCCGTTCTAGCGACCAGATTAACGTAAACGTGACGGAAGGCAGTGCTGCCGTAGAGGCGTTCGGTGCTCGAGGGACGGCTCCGGCGCGGGTTGGCGCCTACCCGGCATTCGTTGCCAATAGTACGGCCCCGTCGGCGCAGGGTCGCGGGCCGTGCCTGATGCGTATGTTCCTGGCGGGTAACGACTACGTAGTTGGACAATGGTGCGGCACGGACGCCATTCCGCATACCGATGAATTCGAGCAGATCCTCGCTACCTACCACCCAGCGTCGAGCGGAGTCGCTTCGCTGATCAGCACGGCGCCGGTTTCTCCCTACGTCGTATCGCAGCCGCAAACATGCGCTCAGCTGGTAGATGCCGTCACTGACAAACCCACTGATACCTCGAACTGGGGGCGACAGTTGGCGACGCCAACTGATCCACGGTGGGCGCCGTACCCATTGCCGGGCTCCTCTGTCTGCAGCAATTTTGTGTACGTTAACGGGCAGCCGGAAGGATACCTTGGATACAGCTTTCAATGTACCGAGCTGGCCAATCGTTTTCTGGCCGAACAATGGGGACATGGTCCGCTTGACGGCAATGCTGAGACATACTTCGATTATTACGATAGCAATGGTGTGTTTCATCCAGGCTCGGCTCGAGTCTATCCCGACTCCGAGCTTTCGAGCGATGGAGAGCAAGGTGCCAGCACCTTCGCGCCTGGCCCGGGCGACCTGCTGGTCTTTCAGGATGTGCAGGATGGCACCTCCTGGACCTCCGGAATTATACCCGGCTCCGATGGCCATGTTGCCATCATCACCGCGGTGACCAGCACCGAGGTCTATATGATGCAGCAGAATTTCAGCGATTCGCTCTATTACATGGCATTACCTATTTCTAAAGTGGCGACTGGCTGGCATATCACCGATAATGTGAGTGGAATTACCGGTCGCATCGTGCGAGGTTGGATTCGCTTCAGTGAAAATAGTGCCAGTGGGAACGCGGGACTTCCGCCCGCCGCACCAGCTCAGGATGTCTTTGCCATCGGCTCTGATCATGATCTCTACAACTACCATTGGGACTCGGGAACCGGTTGGCAGCCGGCGCTGAATGTTCGCACCGCCATGTCGCCAACTCCGGCTCTGGTTCCCGCTCACTGGTGAGCCAAGCGTCAACGTGTACCAGCTGGCGGGTACCACTCATGAGAGTGTCTTCGTTATTGGCAATGACGGCCGCTTATACGAGTATTGGTGGCGCGTCTCAGATGGATGGCACCGCGACAACACCAGCTCGGTCTCGCCGCCGCCGGCAGGCGTGACTTGGACCGGCTCGCCTAGTGCCTTTACCTATACTAATCCCACAGATGATATGCTTCACCACTCCGTGTTTCTGGTCGGTAACGACGGCCATCTCTACTACTACGACTGGGTGGAGAGCGCCACCTGGGCGGCGCCTGTAGACATAAGTGGAACACCACCGTCGACCTGGAGCAGCGAACCTAGCGGCATAGGCTGGGTGGAGAATAATAGCGAACACCAGGCGGTATACATCGTCGGCAATAACGGCCATCTCTACGAGTACACTACGACGGACGGCGCTACCTGGACTATCGACGATGTCACGACGTCTAGCCAAACCGCCTTGCCCGCGGGTGTTCGACTTACGGGAACACCAAGTGGTTACGCCTTCATTCCTACCGGGGAATCAGCTGCACGGCGCAGTATATTCGTCGCCGGTAGTGACGGCCATCTGTATAACTACAATTGGACGCCCAGCAGCGGGCAAGGCAGCTGGGACCTCACGGATGTCACCGCCAGCGCGAGCAGCGGTGCGTCGGTGGGGACGACAAACACCGCTGCTGTCACTGGGTCTCCAAGTGCGCTGTATGAGCCGAAGGGTGCCACCAATCTCTTCCCGGTGTACATAACTGGAGGCGACGGTCACCTTTACGAATATACCTACCAAAGTAGCGGCTGGACACTGGCAGATGTAAGCGCTGAGTCAGGCCAGCCTGCGACTACACAGATCGTGAGCGCTCCGGACGCAATCGTAGCGCCGATATCAAGCAGCGGCGGCACGTCCAGCACCACTGGGCAGGCGGATAGTATATATGCGGCAACGGGCGATGGACAGCTGGCTATATTCACGTATCAGGCCGGAGCTAATCCCGCATGGAGTTTTGCGGAGGACGGCCAACCAGCGGGAATAAGCATCGCGAGCAGCTCACCCATAGGCATCGCGTATAGCTAGGGTAGCCTGTTGTCGGAGTCGGTCCGCGGGTTCGAGCGACCGCGCCCAGTGATATACTACTGGTGCGCAGCGTTCCATTGCCTGTTCCTTTTAGAAGTCGGCACTGGGCGAAGAAGGGAGTGAATGGCTTTCCACCTGTTCCAGGAAGAGAATGGGTTTTGAGCCTGTATATCTATGAACCTGCTATTAACGGGAAAGAGAATTGGCGTCTTTGTCGCCTCCGGTTTCGAGGATCTGGAGTTCTGGGTGCCGGTAATGCGGCTGCGTGAGGAAGGCGCCGACCCGCTCATCATCGGCATTGCGCGGGAGACTGTCACCGCCAAGCATTGCCTAACCGCGACTCCAGATGTTCTTGCCTCCGAGGTCAATAGCAAAGAGCTGGATGGAGTAGTAATTCCCGGTGGGTGGGCGCCGGACAAGCTGCGTCGTGATCCCGACGTGCTACGGCTGGTTCGTGAATGCCATGCGGCGGGCAAGCCAATTGGTGTTATCTGTCATGGTGGCTGGGTTGCCGCCTCGGCAGGTATTGTCAAAGGCATGAAAGTTACTGGTTCGCGTGGTATCAAAGATGACATGGAGAACGCTGGAGCGATATGGGTTGATGAACCTGCCTTTCGTTCCGGCACAGTGGTCTGGGGTAGAGTGGTGGAGGATATTCCTTACTTCTGCCGCGAATTGGTCGCCGCATTCGCCGCGGATGGGCGCTAACCCTGGCAGAAGTGGGTGCAGTAGATGGTGAAACAGTATCTGGATGCTGTCCGGATGCGCGTCATGGTTTTCGATGGCGCAATGGGCACGATGATTCAAAACCTGGGACTTACCGCCGACGACTATGGCGGCGAGGCCTTCAACGGTTGCCCGGAGATACTCGCACTCACCCAACCTGATGCCATACGCGATATACACCGCTCCTACCTTGCCGCCGGCGCTGATGTGATCGAGACCGATACCTTCACCGGCACACGTCTGAAGTTGGACGATTACGGCCTCGGCGACCGTGCGCACGAGATCAACGTCGCCGCCGCGAGGTTAGCCGTTCAGGCAGCGACGGAGTTCAGCACGGCGGAGCGACCGCGGTTTGTCGCTGGTTCTATGGGACCCACCGGCATGTTGCCCTCAGGTGACGACCCGTCGCTCAGTCGCATCACCTATCAGCAGCTTGCGGATCTTTACTTAGAGCAAGCTCTGGGTCTTATTGAGGGCGGCGTCGATGTACTGCTTATCGAGACGAGCCAGGACATCCTCGAAGTGCGGGCGGCGATAACCGGTATCCGGCGCGCCTTTACCGCCGTAGGGCGTAGGCTACCTATTCAGGCGCAAGTGACGCTCGACACCAGTGGACGCATGCTGCTTGGCACCGACATTGCCGCCTCGTCAGCTATTCTCTTGCACCTCGGGGTGGATATCGCCGGGCTCAACTGTTCCACCGGCCCTGATCATATGCGCGAGCCAGTCCGATACCTCACTGAAAATCTGCCGCTGCCGATCTCGACTATCCCAAACGCCGGACTGCCGCTCAACGTGAACGGCCGGGCTGTGTATCCTATGCAGCCTGGTCCCATGGCCGAGGCGCTGGCTGAATTCGTGAGCGAGTTTGGAGTCAATATCATAGGTGGGTGTTGCGGCACAACTCCCGAACATATCGAGGCTCTTACCGAGGCGTTGGCTTCACTCGATGCTCACCGCAGACATGCTCCCATTCGAAGATTGGATGACTTTGATCCGGCAATTCGCACTCGCACCGGAACATTAGTGGCATCAGCGGTGCGGGCGAATACGCTCCGTCAGGTTCCAGCGCCGCTCCTGGTAGGCGAGCGAGTCAACGCCCAGGGCAGCCGTAAGGTGAAGCGGGCCTTGCTTGCTGATGACTATGATACCCTGCTGCAAGTCGCCCGCGATCAGGTGGATGGCGGCGCACATGTGCTCGATGTACAGGTGGCGGTGACTGAGCGTGGCGATGAGGCGGAGCAGATGCGGTCGACTGTCAAGAAGCTTGAAATGGGCATAGAAGCTCCTCTGGTCATAGACTCTACCGAGCCGTCGGTCATCCAGGCAGCGCTGGAGACCTATCCGGGACGCGCGGTTATCAACTCCATCAATCTAGAAAACGGGCGCCAGCGCGTCGATGCGGTCTTGCCTCTGGCCCGCGAGCATGGAGCGGCGGTAGTCGCGCTGACTATTGATGAAGAGGGCATGGCAAAGACGGCGGAGCGCAAGGTGGCTATCGCCAAGCGTATCTACCAGATGGCCACGGACGAGTTTGCTCTCACTCCAGAGTCGCTGCTCTTTGATGCGCTCACTTTTCCTGTTACCACCGGGCAGGAGGAGCTACGAGACAGCGCGCTCCAGACCCTGGAGGGAATTCGGAGGATAAAAGCCGAGCTCCCCGGAGTGTTGACCATCCTCGGTGTCAGTAATGTCTCATTTGGGGTAGCGGAGCATGCTCGTGCCGCGCTCAATAGCGTCTTTCTTCACCACGCGGTGGAGGCCGGGTTGGACGCTGCGATTGTCAATCCCGTGCATATCACGCCGTACGCCGAAATCCCGCCAGAAGAGAGACGGCTCTGTGACGACTTGCTGCTCGATGCCTCCGATGATGCGCTGCCTGCTTTCATCGCGTACTACGAATCACACGGAGCAACCGCGAAGAAACTGGAGCTCGCCGATCCAACCGAGGGCATGACGGTTGACCAGCGCATACACTACCAGATTCTTCATCGCCAAAAGGAAGGCATTGAAGCGCTGATAGACGCCTCAGTCGCCTACAGAGCTCTGGGCCAGGAGGCTTCGGAGGCAGATCTCTCGGCGCGAGTTCCGGGAATACCAGTTGCTGGAGAGCCACTGGATGGCTGGGCGACCAATTCCCACCTCTCCTCCTGTGCCGTTGATGTGCTCAATAGAGTGTTGCTTCCAGCAATGAAGGATGTTGGGGACAAATTCGGCGCCGGCGAGCTCATTCTCCCTTTTGTCCTGCAGTCAGCCGAGGTCATGAAGAAATCGGTGGCCCATTTGGAGCGCTATCTCGAGCACAGTGAGGGATACACCAAGGGCCGTATCGTGCTGGCCACGGTCTTTGGCGACGTTCATGATATCGGCAAGAATCTAGTAAACACTATCCTGTCAAACAACGGGTACACCGTCTATGACCTGGGCAAACAGGTGCCACTCAATACCATCATCGACAAAGCGGTTGAGGTAAATGCCGACGCTATTGGTCTCTCGGCCCTCTTGGTAAGCACCTCCAAGCAGATGCCGCTATGCGTCAAGGACCTCGACCGCCGAGGCCTTCACATCCCGGTCATCGTGGGAGGAGCCGCTATTAACCGGGCGTACGGGAGGCGCATAATCTTTGTGGGAGAACAAGGCCATGAGACCCCTTATGAGCCTGGCGTCTTCTACGCTCGCGATGCGTTCGAGGGCCTCGAGCTCATGGATCGACTCATGGATCCCCCACGGCAGAGCGAGCTGGTCGCGAGGGTGAAGCAGGAGGCGCTAGCCGCGCGGGAAGCGGAGGCTCGAGTTTCAGCTACGAAGGACGCGGGAGTGGTGAGCGAGGCTCGCGGGCGGCCAAATCTTCCGCCGGCGCCGGCAATCACGCCCCCGTTCTATGGCCCACGGCTGCTCGACCGCGTGGCGATCGAAGATGTGGCTGCCTGTCTCGACCTGAACGCGCTTTATCGCGGTCGCTGGGGCGGTGTCGCTCATGGCTCCGAGTACCAGCATCTGGTGCGAGACGAATTCGGGCCGCGTCTCGAGCGCATGCTCCGCGAGGCGCGTCAGCGGCGCTGGCTGCATCCGAAGGCTGTATACGGCTACTTTCCCTGCCGGAGTGAAGGTAATAGCCTGCTCATTCTGGATCCCGCCGATCAGGAGACTGTCGTCGAGCGCTTTCTCTTTCCACGACAGACGACCGGAGACAAGCTCTGTTTGGCCGACTACTTCATCACCGAGGATGGCCGGCCGGCGATTGTTGCCTTCCAGGTCGTGACGATGGGCGCCGCCGCTTCTCGCGAGACCGCGCGCCTGCAGGCAGAGGCCGAATACACCGAGAGCTTCTTTTTGCACGGCCTCAGCGTACAGATGGCTGAGGCGATGGCCGACTACGTCAATAATCAGGTTCGCCAGGACTTGGGGCTTTCCGGAGAAATGGGACGCCGCTACAGCTGGGGATACGCCGCGATTCCGGAGCTGGCCGATCACGAGCGGGTATTCAGCCTGCTTGGAGTTCCGGAAGCCATCGGGGTGACGCTGACCGAGTCGTACCAACTGGTACCGGAGCAATCCACCGCGGCAATCGTCGTACCCCATCCCAGCACGTCCTATTTCGCCGTACGTGACTAGACCCCTGCGCTCCTCTAGAGAATTTGACGGAGAGAAAGTCTGGGTACGCTTGTGCTGCGGTGATCGGCGTGACGCGACCGCCTGTGAGAAACCACGAGTTGGCAACGTAGTACCCTCACCGGCCCCTCTGCTGGCGCTTTGGGCCGATGCGTGCCGGTGAGAGGCCTTGCCACGTGCGCTCGCCTGTGTTAATCTGGCGCGAGAGATCCAGGTCTTCTTGGCTACGTAGAGTTTCCCTCTATTTCACTATCCCAGGTTGGTTGTTCGCTACGACATGATCAAGGGGGTGTGCATGTACTCTCGACCACACGGGCCCGTTATGGGGCGCTTTTGGGCTGGCACCGCTCTGGCCGCGCTGGGCGCACTGCTGCTCGCCGGCTGTGGCAGCGGTAGCGGCACCGCACAGGGAACGCCGGTCACCAGCGCCAAGCCTACCTTTACCGTCAATTGCGGGTCCGCTAATACGTCTAGCCTGCATCTCGTCACGTCCGGCGCGCTCACCATCGCTAGCGACACGACCTACGCCCCGGCGGAGTACGTCGATGCCAACAACCCCACGCTCTTCGATGGCTACGACATGGACCTGATCCGCGAGATCGCCCGCCGCATGTGCCTGACCCCACATATCGTCTCCGCGAGCTTCCCCAACATCATCGCTGACATCTCGGGGCCACCGCTGGGTCAGCAGCCGTGGGACACTTCAATTTCGTCCTTCACTATCAATCCGTCGCGTGCCAAGTCGGTGGACTTCATTCCCTACTTCGTTGCGGGCGAGTCCACCCTGGTCGCCACTGGCAACCCACAGCACATCGCCAGTGTGGCCGACCTGTGCGGCAAGACCGTGAGCGCGCAGAACGGCACCATCGAGCTACAGGAGCTCAAGGCCCTCGACGGGCAGAACATCGATCCCAGTTCCGAGGGTGTGGCGCAGCCACCCACGTGCAAGAGCAATCAGATCACGATCCTGTCCTACGATTCGGAAGAGGATGTGGTCACCCAGGTCGTCAACGGGCGCGCCGCCGCCGCCTATCAGGACCAGCCAGTTACTGACTACTACATCACTCTGCCCGCCAACGCTGGCAAGGTCGCGCGCGGGTTCGTCACGCCGAATTCGCAAGGTACCGAGGGCATCGTCGTCCGCAAGGATAACCCCGCGCTTGAGACCGCGATGAAGACTGTGCTCGCGGGTATGGTACAGGACGGTTCCTATCAGTCCATCATGGCCAAGTGGGGCCAGACCGCGCTGGCGTGTCTGGCTGCTTCGGCTGGCTGTCCGTCGTCGTAGTCCGGATAGGTGCGGTAGCGGGAGAACGGCCAGGGGATCCCCTTGGCCGTTCTTTCACCTTGTGAGCGGAGTACCCTCATGTGCCCGACTTTTCCCGTTCTCCACCAGTTGTGCAATATCGTGACCGTCAATGGTCACTACGATTGGTCTGTCGTTTTCCACTATCTATTCTTCTTCTACATCATTCAGGCCATCACGATCACGGTGTTGTTGGCGGTCCTCGCCCAATTCTTTGGGGTAATAATTGGCTTGCTACTCTATTTCATGCGCCGTTCCCGCTGGCGCGCCCTGCGCTGGCTGGCAAACGCCTACATCACCGTGTTTCGCGGCACGCCACTCATCGTGCAGATCTTTTTCACCTACGCCCTTTTTCCGTATTTGAATCTGACTTCCAACTCCAGCCTGGCCCTGACTCAGGTCCTCAATCACCATAATCCATTTCCCGCCCTGGGCTTTCCGCAGGTCGCTTTTGATGGCTTTGTGGCCGCGTTGGTAGCGCTGTCGCTCAATGAAGGCGCGTACATGTCGGAAATCGTGCGTGCGGGCATCGACTCGATCGATGTGGGGCAGATGGAAGCCGCCAAATCGCTAGGCATGACGTACTTTCTGGCGATGCGCCGCATCGTGCTTCCTCAGGCGGCACGGGTCATCATTCCACCGTTGGGTAACGAATTCAACAGCATGTTAAAGAACACGTCGCTGGCGGTCACCATCTCCGTGGGCGAGTTGTTTGGCGTCGCATACTCGCTTCAGGGCACATTGGGAAGGCCGATGGAGCTGTATACGGTCGCGGCATTCTGGTATCTCATTTTGACCCTGATCTGGACGGCGATCCAGTCCTTCGTCGAGCGGCGTCTCAACGCCTCGGTGTACGACACTGGACCCACCGATCGTGGATCGTACTGGCAGCGTGTGATCGGATTTGGTCGGCGCCCGGTGGCTGCCGCCGGCGCGGCGGGCGTAGTCGCCATTCCAGACAACCGGCGCTAAGCGGCGAGGAGACCCAACATGACTGAGTATCCCAACCCCGAGGATCCGTACGAGACACGCCGCCTCAGTGCTCCTTCGGTTCCACCCACTGGCCGCCCCATGGTCGACGCGCGCGACGTGCACAAAGCCTTCCGCCACAACGAGGTGATCAAAGGTATCTCGCTGCAGGTGCAGCGCGGCGAGGTCGTCGTGCTCATCGGCCCCAGCGGCTCCGGCAAGACCACCTTCCTGCGCTGCATCAACCACTTGGAGAAGATCAACGCGGGGCGCATCTTCATCGACGGCGATCTGATCGGCTATCGCGAGCGGCCCGACGGCCAACTCCGCGAGGACACCGAGGCCAACATCGCGCGCATGCGCGCCGAGATCGGCATGGTCTTCCAGCGCTTCAACCTCTTCCCTCACCTCACGGCCTTGCAAAACGTGATGGAGGCGCCGGTGCAGGTGCGCCGCCTCGACAAAGCCCAGGTCGAGCCGCGCGCCCGCGCCCTGCTCGCCAAGGTGGGTCTGGCCGAGAAAGCCGACGCCTATCCCAATCGCCTCTCCGGCGGGCAGCAGCAGCGTGTCGCCATCGCGCGCGCGCTCGCCATGGAGCCCAAGCTGATGCTCTTCGACGAGGCCACCTCCGCTCTCGATCCCGAGCTGGTCGGTGAGGTGCTCGGCGTTATGCGCCAGCTCGCCCAGGAAGGCATGACCATGGTCGTCGTCACCCACGAAATGGGCTTTGCCCGCGATGTCGCCGACCGCGCCGTCTTCATGGATGGCGGCGTCATCGTCGAGCAGGGCAAGCCCGCCGACATCTTCTCCAACCCACGCGAGGAGCGCACCAAGAGTTTCCTACGCCGCATCCTCTGACGGCCCTGGGGTATCAATCCTATTGGAGAGGATGGACTGTGAGGAGGAAAATGGCCTCTAAGGCTGCAGGGATCTCAGGAAAGCCACACCGCTCGCTACGCGCTCCTCCACCGGCGATTTGTCGACGGCATCGATGAGAGCGCTGGCAACTACCGCGCCGTCGGCGATCTTGCTAATCTGGGCGACGTGCTGCGGAAGCGCCACACCAAATCCTACCGCCAGCGGCAGTCGGGTGTGAGCGCGTACCCGTCCCACGAAAGTGGCGAGCTGCGGCGGCAGGTGGTCACGGGCTCCGGTTACACCGCTCAAAGAAACGCAGTACAGGAACCCACCGCCCGTTTCCTCGGCAATCGCGGCAGTCTGGGCAATCCGGGCATCGGGACTAGTTGGCGTCACCAGAAAGATCAGCTCAAGGCCGCGCTTGTGGGCGGCAGAGAGAAGCGGCCTCGCTTCTTCCGGCGGCAGGTCTGGCACGATAACGCCAGCTACCCCTGCACTCTGTGCGCGAAGGCAGAACTTCTCGAGACCGAAGTGGTAGATGGGATTATAGTAGGACATCAACACGAGAGGCGTGGTGACGCTCTCCGAGATGCGCTCGGCCAGATCCAGCGCCGCTGCCGGCGAGACACCATTTTTCAGCGCTTTCTCGCTCGCATGCTGAATGGTTGCGCCGTCCGCCAGAGGATCGGAGAACGGTATGCCGATCTCCAGCATCGAAGCACCAGCTCGAGAGAGGGCTATCGCCAGCTCCTCGCAGGTGGCGAGGTCAGGGTATCCGGCCATGATATAGGGGATCACCGCCACCTTGCCGCCTCTGCGTGACTCGCTGAACGCGGCGCGAATGGGTGCAGACGGCGACGTACTGGTCACGCGGGAGTCCGGATTATCGGGATGCATGGCAGGCATGGAGAATTCCTCTCTTCTAGAAGCTACTGTATAGGGCCATCCAACGTTACGGCGAGCGACTGTGCTACAGTGGCAATGTCTTTGTCACCGCGTCCGGAGAGGTTGATAATGACGACCTGATCAGGTCGCAGTTCCCCCCGTTCGCCTTGAGCCAGTACATGCGCGACGGCATGAGCCGGCTCCAGCGCGGGAATGATCCCTTCGTCCTGGCAGAGAACCTGGAAGGCTCGCAGAGCCTGTGAATCCTCAACCGCGACATACGTTGCGCGCCCGGTGGCGCGCAGATAACTATGCTCAGGTCCTACGCCCGGATAATCAAGTCCCGCGGAAATACTGTGCGTCTCTGTCACCTGCCCATCGCCGTCCTGCAGTAGATATGAGAGTGCCCCATGCAACACACCTGGTTGACCGGCCACCAGGGTCGCGGCGTGCTTGCCGGTCTCGATACCGAGGCCTCCCGCCTCGACGCCGATGAGCGCCACCGAGTCGTCACCCGCGAAGGGATGAAAGATGCCTATAGCATTGCTGCCGCCGCCTACACAAGCCACGACCGTATCCGGTAAGCGGCCAAAGGCTTGCTGTGCCTGAGCGCGTGCCTCACTGCCTATTACCGACTGAAAGTCGCGTACCATACACGGATATGGGTGCGGACCAACGGCTGAGCCGACGAGGTAATAGGTATTGTCAACGTTGGTGACCCAATCACGCATCGCTTCATTTATGGCATCCTTGAGAGTCCGGCTACCGGTATTTACTGCGCGCACAGTTGCGCCCAGCAACTTCATGCGGAAGACGTTATGCGACTGCCTGTGTATGTCTTCCGCGCCCATGTAAACCACACACTGGAGCCCTAGCATGGCGCAGACGGTCGCGGCCGCCACACCGTGCTGTCCCGCCCCAGTTTCAGCTATGACACGGCGCTTTCCCATGCGGAGCGCGAGGAGACCCTGTCCCAATGCGTTATTGATTTTGTGTGCGCCGGTGTGTGCCAGATCCTCACGTTTGAGGTAAATTCGCGCGCCGGCTCTCTCTGAGAGGCGCTCGGCATAGTAGAGGGGAGTGGGCCGGCCGCAGTACGTAGACTGCAGCCCGGCAAGCTGGGCTTGAAATGCGGTATCCGAGCTGGCGGAGGTGAAAGCGGCTTCCAGCTCAGTCAGTGCCGCCATCAAGCTTTCGGGAACAAAGCGCCCGCCGAAGTCGCCAAAGCGCCCGCGCATGTCAGGATAGAAGCCGTGCTGGTAGCGAGAGGTTGGTGTGCGCGACGGATGAGCCAGCGTACTCGTAGACCCACTCGTATACGCTGCTCGCACGAATGCCCGCATCTTGTTACCATCTTTAGTGCCGTTTGTCTCAATGCCGCTGCTGACATCCACGCCGCGAGGTTGCACCGTCTCCAGCGCCGCCGCCACATTTTCAGGCGTCAGGCCACCAGAGAGAATGACCGGCCATCGATCCGCCACGCGACGCCCTATGTCCCAATCCCCAACTTGGCCGGTGCCTCCGTAGGTGCCGGCAGTGGAGGGGGTATCTAAGAGCAGGACTGCTCCGGCCATCGCATAGGCATCTGACGTCGGAACGTCACTGGCGTTTCCCAGTCGAAGCGCTTTGATGACTGGGACATTGGAGAGACCTGCTACCTCAGCACAAAGTTCGGGCGACTCGTCACCACTGAGCTGTACCGCCCCCAGACCGAGATCAGCCACCATTTCAGCGATTTTAGCAGGTGATTCATTTACGAACACTCCTATCGCTTGTGTTCCGTCCGCAGCCTGTATCACCTTGCGAGCCTCGCGACAACTCACCTGGCGCCGGCTCGGCGCGAAGATGAGACCGATCCCACCAGCGCCCAGCTCTTTGGCCAGCGCGCCATGTTCAGGTTGCGTGAGACCGCAAAGCTTGACAAATGGCTTGGTGGCCTGTTCAGGTTTCGCAGCCCGAATGCCGAAGAGGCTTGCCGGAGCGCCGCTGCCGAGGGCAGCGAGCTCACGCGCAAGACCGGAGACATCGGGTGCTTTCATCAATGCCTCACCAACCAGTATGGCATCGGCGCCCCAGGCACGCGCCGCGGCTGCCTGCTCACGACTGGCGATGCCGCTTTCGGCGACCAGAATAGTATCGGATGGCACCAGGTGTGCCAGACGTCGCAGCAGGTTGGTATCTACGGCAAACGACGAGAGATCTCGGCTGTTGATCCCAATTACCGACGTGTGGAGTTGAACAGCGGCTTTCAACTCGTCGTCGCTATGCGTCTCGATCAGAGCATCCATGCCTAACTCGAGCGCCAGCTGATACAGATTGATCAGTTGTTGCGCGTCCAGCAAACTGCTGATGAGCAAGACAGCGTCGGCGCCGGCGGCGCGTGCTTCGTACACCTGATACTCGTCTAGGATGAAATCTTTGCACAGCACCGGTAGTTGCACCACTGCCCGCACTGCCTCGAGGTACTGCATATCGCCCAAGAAAAAGTCGGGCTCGGTGACCACACTGATGGCAGCTGCCCCGCCGGATTCATAAGCGCGTGCCTGTGCCACTGGATCGAACGTAGCTGCCAGCATCCCTTTGGAAGGTGAGGCTCGCTTCACTTCACCAATAAGCTTGGCCGGTCCAAGCGGATGGGGACGCAGTGCCGCGGCAAAAGCTCGGGCGGAGTTGGCATCGGCGGCTCGCGTCTTTATAACGTCGAGTCCTAGGTGCATCCGGTTGGTAGCCACTCGTTGCCTTGTAGTTACTCTAATACGTTCAAGAAATCTCTCAGACACCATGGCTGCCCTCCAAGCTTCTAGTGTTTCCGCCTGCGCGGTCCCCTTTTGATATAGCGGCCAGCGAGGTCGATTCGCCAGCTACTCACTTGCCTCTGCCAGTGCCTGTGTTGTCGCAACCAGGGCGTCAAGAGTCGCACGTGCCTTGCCGGCTAGCAAGTGCTGGCGCGCCATCGCGACACAGTCACGTAGCTGCGGGGCACGACCGGCCACATAGAGGGCAGCGCCGGCGTTCAAGGCCACCATATCGGTAAGTGCTTCCGATGCTTCGCCGCCAAGTAGCTTACGCATGACATGCGCGTTTTCCGCGGCACTGCCTCCTAAGACTGCATCACGCGGTTGCTCGGATAGTCCGAGATCAGCTGGAGTAATCGAATACATCTGTAGATTGCCGGTTGTGCCGTTTACCTCACAGACCTGAGAAGATGCGCTAATCGACAACTCATCCATCCCATCATCGCTATGAACGACGAGTGCATGATGGCATCCCAGCCGGAGCAGTACTTCGCCGATGATCGGAAGTAGCCTCGAGTCGGCAACACCCAGCACCTGGTATCGTACGCCAGCGGGGTTGGTAAGCGGCCCCAAGATATTGAAGACCGTACGAATTCCGATCTCACGCCGGACCGGCCCTACATGCCGCATCGCCGGGTGATAGGTTGGAGCGAACATAAACCCGAAGCCCACTTTTTCAATACAGGCGGCAACCTGCTCGGGACCTAGTTCTAGCCGGACGTCAAGCGCCTCCAGGATATCGGCACTGCCGCACCGACTGGACGCGGCTCGATTGCCGTGCTTGGCTACTGGTTGCCCCAGTCCGGCTACCACCAGGCCCGCCGCGGTCGAGACGTTGAAGGTTCCGGATGCGTCTCCACCAGTGCCACAAGTGTCCACCGCGGCACATCGCTCTGGTAATGATACGTGCAGTGCCTGGTCGCGCATCACTCGGGCCAAACCGGCGAGTTCGTCTGCGGTTTCGCCTTTGATCCGCAAAGCGGTCAGAAAGGATCCAATCTGTGCCGGTGTGGCAGCTCCGGTCATGATCTCTTGCATCGCTCCGACGGCTTCGCGCTCGCCGAGAGACGCGCCAGCTACGAGTTCCGCAATGGCTTCACGAATCATGGTAGTACGCTCCTTACACAATTCCTACCCGGTCCTTGACCAGCCGGAGAGTGCTTTCAGCCAGTGGGCGTACCTGGTCTGCCCCCTGCCGAAGCAACGCATCAAGGTGTCCGGGGTCGGTGGAAATCTCTGCGAAGCGGGCCTGAATAGGCTCAAGCGTTGCAATGATGAGATCGCTCAATGCTGCCTTAAACTCCTTATAGCCCTTACCGTCGAATTCCGCCTCGATCTGTTCGCGGGTCTCATCAGCGAGCAGCTGGTAGATGGTCAGCAAATTGAAGATAGCCGGGCGGTTCTCGTTGAAGACGATGGTTCTCTCAGAGTCGGTAGTAGCCCTGGCAATTTTCCGGCGTATCACATCGGCTGGGTCGAGCAGCGCGATATAGGAGCCCTCGGCGTCACTCTTACTCATTTTTCTTGAAGGATCGTCCAGCGCCATGATGCGTGCGCCTACCTCGCGGATCAAGGGCCGAGGAGGAACGAGAGTGGGACCAAAGCGGAAATTAAAGCTGTCGGCGATATCGCGAGTGAGCTCGACATGCTGGCGCTGGTCGTCTCCAACTGGGACAGCATCCGTTTGGTAAAGCAAGATGTCCGCTGCCATGAGAACCGGATAGTCGAGGAGTCCGGCGCTGGCGGACTCACGCTCATCTCCCGCCTTAGTCTTGAATTGGGTCATGCGGTTCAGCCAACCCACCGGAGTGAAGCAGTTTAGAATCCAGGAGAGCTCACTATGTGCGGCGATGTACGATTGTACAAAGAGGGAGCTTCGCTCAGGATCTATGCCGCAGGCGAAGAGCACCGCGGCAAGTTGCCGGGTTTTTTCGCGCAACTCTAGAGGGTCCTGCGGTACGGTGATCGCATGCAGATTTACGACGCAGTAGATGTTGTCATAGATGTCCTGTTCAGCGACCCAGTAGCGTATGGCGCCGAGGTAATTGCCGAGGTGGGGCGTTCCGCTCGGCTGGATACCAGAGAAGACTCGCTCCCGTTTGCGCTTGGCCTGCTCGGAATCCATCGCTGTGTCGGCAGGCTGCGTCGCAGCTTGCGATGTTTTTCGCTGTCTTGTCGATGTGCTCACTGTCTGGCCCTCCATACTGGCCCCATGAAAAAATGTCAAACAAAAAGAGCCTCTCGTCCCGCCTGGGACGAGAGGCTCTTTTGAGGCCCTCGTGGTACCACCCACTTTCAAGTCCGCCCTCCACTCAGTTCGAAAGGCAGGCTCCTCAAGGCACGTCCCGCTTCTCCAGTACGAGGGAGCGCGGAAGATACCCCGCCTCGATAACGGGAGGCGCCCGGCGGACCCTACGTCGGACTATGCTTGGCGCTCAGGTCGCGGCTCGCGAGGACCATTCGGCGCTGCCCCAGTACCGGTTTACACCATCCCGGTTCGCTGTGACTGTGGCGAGGCTACCTACTTTTCCCCGGTCGTTGCCTTAGGCAATACATTCAAACATCTGACTCTGTCTAGAGTATATGGACAGTTGCCACAGGCTGTCAAGATCCGGTGAGTTCCCGCACAATCAGTTGCACACGACGGCCGTCGGCGCGCCCTTTTGTCTCTCGTGCAGCCGCCGGCATGACTTTCCGAAAATCTTTGCCCTCGTGGGCAATAATGTCGGAAACCACGCCACGTAGCTCGTCATCAGTCAGTTGGGCCGGCAAATACTCCTTGAGCAGGCTTGCCTCGCGCTCTTCCTGTAAAGCACTCTCAGTTCGACCCCCGCTCCGATAGAACTGCGCCGCCTCCTCACGCTGTTTCACCAGCTTTTCGACAATCGCGATACGATCCTGCTCCGAGAGTGGTACGTGGAAGCTCGCGTGCTTTTCGTCAGTTCGAGCAACGGTTTCTAGATGAAAAGCATTCAGCGCGCCGCGTAGCGTGTCCAATCGGACCTGGTCCCGCTGGCGTTGAGCGTCCTTGATATCCGTTCGCAGCTGTTCCTCCAGCTGTGATGTTCCCTGGTCAGCCATGCAATCTTGTCTCCTGCTCCTTAGTCTACCGTGATCTGGCGCACACGGTCATGGTCCAGCCTACCCGGGCTGGTCAGGCCCTGGGCGATCTGAATACAATCACATTCGCGGAGGTTTGAGTTTCGGGGACCGCCAGATACGGTACGAAGCTGCTGGAGGAGCTTCCCGGACTCGAAATCGGTACGCCGCTGTTGGAATGAACCACGGGAGTGGTCAACTTGAAGTAGGCATATGCGCCGCCGGAGCCCAGCAGTAGCATAAATACTATCACCAGGAACGCCTTGCCCGCGCTGAAACCGCCCGTTTCCTCTGATAGTGAAGCTTCATTTCCCTGCTGCCGAAGCCGTCGGGCCCGAAGCTCCTCCAGCCCAGGACGCCCACCCGTGCCATATCCGGACATATCCGCGGCAGCGTTGGGACCCGGTCGGGGACGGTTCAACCTGGCGCCGGTGTAGGTTTCGGCGCCTGGTACGCGATTTCGGGCTGCGGATGCCCCGCGTGCCGGCGACCACACATCCGATGCCCCGCGGACAGGAGGTCTTGGCCCTCGAGTGCTGCGCTCGTCCATCCGCTCGTCTCGAGAGTCATAGGTGGACCTTCGAGGGTCACGGGCACCGCCATCTCCTCTATAGTCGTTCCTGCCGGGAGCGCGACTGTGTCCACTGCGGTCGGAGTCAGTAGAGAAGCCTCGCCCATCGCTGGCGCGACGGCTTGCTCCACCGGCCGCCCCCGATCGGCCGCTGGAAGAGCCACGCAGCTCGTCATCGCGTTTTGGTGAGCGCGGACGTTCCCACCCGCTGTCATCGGTATACTGGGAAGACTGTCGCTCGAAGCGATCGTAGCCACGTGGATCTGGAGTACCACGCCCAGCCCGTTCGCGCTCGTTTGGCCGTCCGGAGTAGCGCTCAGCCGCATCAGGATTATCTGCGCGGTTTCCCCGTGAAGATCGACCTGGATTCCAGGTCTCGTCCTCCCACCCAGGCTTTCCCATCGTTTGTTGCCTCCCAGGTTATTCCCCGCGTGCAGCGGCTATGATCGGCCGCAAGAAGTCGAGTAGAAGGTCGTTGCGTCTCAGGCACACTCCACGTATCTATCCAGGCCGAGTGTATCATACTCAGAGAGAGTATCGCGCCCAGAACAGTACTGGTAGCAAAAATTAGCGGTTGCCACTATTCCTGGAGGCGCTTCTTACTCTTCATCTGGCTCTGGTTCGGGTTGTCCTGGTCGCCCGGGCAGCGTAGATTCGATGGCGCTGGCGGTAAAACCGCCTATGGTGACGGTCGAGTGCCGGAATTGCTGTACCGGTATCGTTTCCAGTATCTCCCCGAGCGCCTGTACCTGTTTCGCCAACGTCTCTGGCTTACTCCCTGTTCCGGAAATTATGATGCCGTCGACGCCAAGATGTACCAACGCCTTGGTGGTATCGGCATCCGGCGCCTCCTTCACAATGACCATGGCAGGAAAGCGAAGTGTCTCGAACAAGTACCGCAGGCGAACGAACTCGCCAATAGCCATCTTCGAGAGTGAGGACACATCCTCGGGCAATGGCACGATGGCGACCTGCGCCGGCAGCAGATTTTCGGCACGCAGAAGCAGCAAGGCGAGGTCATCACGGGGAGGTTCTATGCTGACTACCAAATCGAGTTGCTCGACCTCACTCCAGAGCACGGAAGCAGGCGTTTTGGGTCCGACGAGGGCGAACGACGCTCCCACTTCAGCCGCCGACTTCAGCGCCACATCAGCACCAGCATTGCCGGCAAACTCGACGCCCCAGAGCGTGCCGCTGGCTTCAAGCGCGCTCTTTACCCCGCCGATATCTGAGTTGGGAGCCCAGCCGCTGATGAGAACGCCGTCCACTCCCGCCTTGGCGGCGGCCTCAGCACCCGCGACATCCCCGGCTTTCAACATAACAAGGACCGCTGCCGGGCGCGGTTTGCGAACGGGAGTGGTGGATCGACCCATGAACCCGAGTCGGCTCCCACTGGCCTGACCGACCTGCCGTAGCTTATCGACGAGCTTACCCATCCTGTACTGACCCTCCATCCGAAGCATCTAGTCTTCTTGAGTCAAGAGCCCGCACGTACTCGTTCGCCTGGGCTTGACACTCAATAGCCTATTATAGCAGCTAATACAGCTCGCCAGCTGTATTAGCTGCTCATCGGGAAAGCAACACTGCATGTGATACCATGAGGTCTGTGCGATGTCATCCAAGTTTAGTTCGATTGCCTGGATCTGGGTGGATGCGGATACGCGATACAGGGAAAGCGCGGTGAGGAGATGCTGGAGCCGACCATTCCGATACTGTTGCCCCTATTCGATGTATTGCGCGGTGACCGGGTACTGGTTCGCCCCTACATTGAGAGCGACGCCTCGGCGGTGCAGGAGGCGGTTGCGGAGTCACGTGGGCATCTGCGTCCCTGGCTGGAGTTTGCCGACGAACATCAAACGATTGATGAGACCCGGATATTTATCCGAAGGGAAATGGCGGAATGGCTGGTTCGAAGGGACATGACGGTTGGCCTCTTTGATGTGGAGACCGGCCGCTATGTCGGCGGCAGCGGGTTGCATCCGCGCCACTGGGACCTGCGCTTCTTTGAGATCGGCTACTGGGTGCGAAAGTCGGCCGAGGCAAAAGGCTATGTGACCGAAGCCGTTCGGCTGCTTACTGATTATGCCTTTGATCAGCTAGCGGCCAATCGGGTGATGATTCGTTGCGATTCCCGCAACACCCGGAGTGCTGCCGTGGCCAGACGTCTGGGTTTTGTGCAGGAGGCGTTGCTGCGAAATGACAGCATTGCGGTGGATGGCACCATTCGCAGCACGCTCATCTTTGCGCTGACCCCCGAAGACCATCGCTGGCCCACCGCCGCAATCACGAGTTAGCTTCCAGTTGTATGAGTTGCGTCCGCGGCGACCGGCTGACGATACGCGCCGCGGAATTCGGGTGGCAGCAGCGCGGCGATCTGATACATAATCTCATCGGTTGCCTGCGCCACTCCCTCGCGGGTCCGCTTCTCACCCGCCGATGTGATAACGAATGGCTGGCCATAACGAATTGTCACCGTCGGGCGAAACTCCTTGAATATGTTCTGGGTGCCGGAGATTGCTACTGCCACCACAGGTGCACCGGTTCGCATGGCGATATAGCCTGCGCCGGGATGCGCCTTCAGCAATACGCCGTTGCCGCTACGATGACCCTCCGGAAAAATCACCAAGACTTTGCCCGCAGCCAGGAGGTGTTCGCCGATGCGTAACGCCTCTCTGTCACCTTCACCGCGGCGAACCGGAAAAGCGCCCACCAAACGCAAGAAGCCGCCGAGGAGCGGTATGCTGAAGAGCTCGACCTTGGCCATGTAGTGAGTAATGCGCGGCACGCGAAGCGAGGCCAGCGGAATATCAAACCAGTGAATATGGTTCATCGCCAAGATAATCGCGCCACTACTCGGAACATTCTCCAGACCTTCGGTGCGAAGATTGACAAGGAGCGGCAAGATCAGGCCCGCGATCAGTCTGGTCAGACCATAGGCTGGCGAGAATGCTGCAGCAGGGTCGGCCTCGGCTTTGGCGCTCTGCTGATCGGCCACTTGCTTAGTATTAAGTGTCTTCATCGAAATTGCCCCTGATTCCGCCGATCGGCCAGAAGTCGCAGGATTTGTGAAACCACGTCGTCGGCCTCCAGATGGTCATTGTTGAGCTGAATGGCATCTCTCGCCGGTCGCGTGTGTGGCGCGTCGATGGCGTCTCGCCCGGCGATCTCGCGCTCTACCGTTTCCAGTGAGGGGCTGTCTGCGCCATGCGCGGCAACGAGGTCGCGGTGCCTGCGTCTAGCGCGTTCCGCAATGGAAGTCGTGAGAAAAATCTTTAGGTCGGCATCAGGCAGCACTACCGTACCGATATCCCGTCCGACCATCACGACCCCCTTTTCATCGGCCATACGGCGCATGTGCTCGACCAAGGTCTCGCGAACCGGATCGAAGCTGGAGACTTGTGAGACTACCGCCTCAACCGCCGGCGTCCGCAACCCCTGAGTAACATCAGTGCCGTCCACCAGGACGGTATATTGCCGTCCATCCGGAGTGCTGGGCGGAGTAATCTCGATGCGAATGTGGCGAGCCAGCGCCTCCAGCGCGCCGGCATCATCCAGCGGAGTTCCGTGTTGCAGAGCCGTGTAGGTCAGAGTTCGGTAGAATGCTCCCGTATCTACGTACAGGTACCCAAGCTTACGCGCCAGCCGTTCTCCAATGGTGCTCTTCCCAACACCGGCTGGGCCGTCTATGGCGATCTGCAGGTGAGTTCGCATGCCTCGCTGCCTCCATCGTCACCCGACCTGTGCTCGCTGGGCAGGATGCCTGTCGTCGCGAAACCGTGTCGAGCGGCGGTGACTATCTCGATTGGTGCCGCTGCGCATAGATCCTGCTCAGTATACCAACACGGGGCACGGCCGCGAAAGAGGAAACCTGTTCGGGGTGTAAAGCTGCGACTTCTCCAGGCGTCATATCCACGAAAGCCCCTGTAAGCAGTGGCCGTTATTCGAGCTCGTATGTGGGCAGCAAAGAATCAACGTCGGAGTGCAGCCATACTGAACTGAGGGAGGCGCTGTGTGGCAGACTATTTTGACGCTAACAGTACGGTCAATCCAATCAGCAACGACCGCCAGAAGTCCGATGCACCGGCAGCGCCGCACCGGCACATGAGTGCGCGACCTCTGCTCATAGGTATGGTGGTCTTGATAGTTGCCGCCATATTATTGACGCTCACGCTCCATGTCGTTTCTCCAGGACAGGCCGCGCAACCTAAAACGAGCTCGGGCAGCCAGGCGACTCCCGCTCCAAAGGTGGTATACCAGGCGGACTGGACTCAAGGCGCGGATACCTGGACATTCCCCTCGCACTGGAGCCTACACAATGGGAATGTCGAGAATGACGGGTATGGAACCGAGCCGTTGGAGGTGCCATTTGAGGTGACTTCGCCCAACTATTCGATTCAGGCGGATCTCCAGATGTTGAGCGTGCCCAATTATCGGGCATGTCATAGCTATGGCATCGAAGGGTTAGATGGGACAGGCCAGCAGCAGTTTATCGCGCAGATCTCCTGCATTCGGCAAGGTGTAGCCAACGCGGGTTTCTCAGAGCTTTTTGTCGACCACGCCGATTCAACGCGTGACTCGCTCGCTACTGAAGATTATACCGTCTCTCACAATATGCTGACCTTTGTGGTCCAGGTGCAACATGAGAATGTGGGGTTCTGTCCAGGCCCTTCCTGTCTGGCCAATGTGAACAGCACCACGGCACTCTGGCCGATGCATATTGCCATAGTGGACGTTGGCGTACAGCTGGCGCTCACGCGTCTCGTCATCAGTGAGACATGACGAGCGCCTTTTTTGCCTCTATACTCACAGCTCAAGCCATAGGATGATGGTAAGCCGCGGAATAGCGTCCGGTCACAAAATACTCAAGCTGGCGCTCGATATCGGTCAGCAAGCCGCTGGCGCCCAGTCGAAATAGATCGGCACGCAGCCACGCGTTTCCCAGCTCTTCTTTCATTAAGATCAGCCAGTCAAGCGATTGCTTAGCCGTACGGATACCGCCGGCAGGCTTGAAGCCGACCTGGTAACTGGTATCGTCAGCATAGGCGCGAATGGCTCTAACCATGACGAGGCTTACCGGCAAGGTGGCATTCACTGCTTCTTTGCCAGTTGAAGTTTTTATGAAGTCGGCGCCCGCCATCATGCACACATGGCTGGCTCGAGCGACATTACGCAGCGTCCCTAACTCACCCGTTGCCAGGATGGTTTTCATATGGGCATCGCCGCAGGCTTGCCGAAACGCGCATACTTCGTCGTACAGACCTTGCCAGTTACCGGTCAAGACGTGCGCGCGCGAGATTACTATGTCGATCTCACGCGCACCCGCTGCTACCGACGCAGATATTTCTTGCAACTTGAGCGACATAGGAATCTGCGCGGCAGGAAAGCCAGTTGAGACCGCGGCCACCGGAATATTGGTGCCGGCCAATGCCGAGACCGCCATTGGCACGAGATTGTGATACACGCAGACTGCGCCGGTGTGGATCCCACGGTCTGCCATGCCTAGGGCCGCCAATATATCGCTACGTACCGGCCGCTGCGCTTTAGCGCAGAGCCGGAGCACTGTTCCGGGAGTATCGTCACCGGAGAGGGTAGTAAGGTCGATACAGGTGATGGCGCGCAGCAGCCATGCTGCCTGCCACTCTTTCTTCACCGCACGGCGAGCGAGCAGCGTAGCCGCTCGCCGATCGACCGCACTGCGGTTCACCTGTATAGCAGCGATGCGTGACTTGTCAAAAGGTATACCGGGGTTACGCTGCCGAGCCACAACTGGCTCGTGGACCCTGGTGACTTGGTCTGCAGGTTGGACGGAGTCTGCTGATTTGGCGCGCGCTGACATATCTGCTCCCCCCCACGCTCTCTGGCCGGGCGCTCCTACCATCGATAACGCTGGTCAATCAGCGTAACCAACCTTCTCACTTCTTACCGACTAAGGACCTTGCGTACGTAGGCTAAGATAGCTGCCGCTGCTCGGTTGCGTTCTAAATCCTCTTTGGATAGGTCGGCATCTCGTGCAGCCACCGCTTGCTCGTACTCGCGTAAGCGCTGTGCGGCGGCAGCGCGTCCGCCCTTGCCGGCTCGCTCCTTATAACGAACGGCAAGTTGCTCGGCAACGTCAGACTTACCTCCCCGTGCCGCCGCGAGCATGCCTTCGGAATAAAAGGCCGCATAGCCGTCGAAAAAGCTGACCCTGTTCTCGGCGTTTCCTATCCGGCTACCTACCGACTCAATCAGCTCCAGCGCGACGACAACGCGCTCGAGTGCAGGCACTGACTCGCCTTTGTCGAGGAGCAGCCTTGCCTCGCTTTCTACGGCTTCGGCCTGGCCCAAGCTATCTCCCATACTGGAATAGAGGCGGAGCGCCTCGGCAACAGCGTTGCTTGCCAGCTCACTCTGACTTTGCAAGCGGTAGCCTTCGGCCAGCCCAAGACATGCCAGCGCCTGCGCCGCGACGTCCTCAGTAGCTCGCAACCTTGGCAAGACCTCGGTATGGGCTGTGATAGCTTCGTCGAGCAGACCGCGCCGAAGCAATACGCGCGCGAGTCCTAGGCTTGCCGCTGCTTGCTCGTGACCTAACTCGCCCGCTAGCTGCTGTGCCTGGTTATATGCGGTAACCGCGGATTCCAGGTCCTCTACGCGTAGCGCCGTCTCCGCTTGCCCCAGCAATGCTTCGACCCTCGACTGTACATCATATTCTTTCAGGGCGAATGCTGTGGCCTCGGAAGCGTGCCTTCGGGCCGCGTCAAGTTGATTAAGAGCGAGGCTGGCCGCCTCATCGAGTAGGGATGCGGCGCTGGTTGATTCCAGCTCTCCAGTGAGCTGCAAGCCTCGCTGCGCCAGCCGGCGCGCCTCGCTGGCCAGCTGCACAGCCTGGTCGATATCTCCCAGAGACAGGGCCAGACGCCCCCGTTCGACGGTTGCTTGTGAGGCCGCGGCAAAGCGTTGGTGGCGTTCCAGCAGCGAAGCCGCGCCGTCCAGGAGAGACACCGCTGGCTCAGCTTGTCCGCGCAATCGCGCCAACTGACCCAGACCCAGCATCGCAGCGGCCTCTACGGCAGGCTGCTCAGCCGCCACCGCCGCTGCGCGGGCTTCCACGAAAAGGTCGTCCGCCTTGCGCGGTGCTCCCTTGCGACGGTGGGCTTCTGCCGACCCTATGATTGCGTGAGCGTAAGGAACTTGCGCCTTTAGCAGCTTGAGCGCACGCGCCGCTCGGTCAAACAGGGCAATTGCTTGGGCCAGTTGGCCGCGACGTGTGTAGACGGCGCCCAGCACACGATTAGACTCCGCGGTCCCGAGTGGGCTTCCTCCGGCGCTGTACTCGGCTTCGGAGCGCTGCCCGTTTGCCAGCGCTTGATCAAGATCACCCCGATGCAAGGCAATGTCGGCGAGCCCCAGAGTTCCGTCGGCGATACCAAGCTCATATTCGATGATCGTCGCAAGCTGAATGGCCTCTCCAAACAAAGTGCCCGCCTCGTCCATCCGTACCTTTGCCTCTGCCAGTCGACCTTGACCAATCAGCGTATCTACTTCACCGAAACGGTCGCGCGTTCGTTGGTACAATTCGAGTGCCTGGCTGTAGGCAGGCGCCGCCTCGTCGTAGCGGCCACGAGCCACCAGCATATCCGCCAGCCCACGCTCGGCATCCGCCTCCCCGGAGCGGTCTCCCGCCGCCGCATACGACGCACGCGCTTGCTATAATAGAGGGCCGCCTGCTCGACACGTCCGCGCTGTCGTTCGATGTGGCCCAGGGCCAGGGCGGAGCTGGCCTGACCGCTGGCGCTAGCCGACTTCTCAAATAGGCGTAACGCGAGGTAATAATGTTCCCACGCCAGCTCGATTTGGCCCCGCTGCCGTTCAATATGACCGAGTGCCAGGGTAGCTGCTGCCTCACCCGCAGGCGAATTTGCCGTCTTGTACATCTCGATGGCGCGCTTGTAGTTGGCCGCCGCCTGGTCGAGCGCGCCATTCCGGCGTTGCACTTCGGCCAATGCACTTCGGCTCTCGGCGGCACGTTCGAGGTCGCCACTTTCCCGGAAAGTTGACTCGGCGATAATGAGGGCTTCGGCGGCTTGCTCCAGGCGGCCTTCCGCCAGAGCCCGCTCCCCTCTCCTGAGTTGCGATAGCGCTTCCTCTGCTATAGTATTCTGTGATTGCGCCATGATGTTCTATCCTCATCTGTGCTGCGGACGCCTGGCATATCCAGAATTTGAGACTTCTCTCAAAATTAGTGTAGTACGTGGTGGAGCCGCGCGTCAAAAACCAGAGCCGGGCGGGCCGAGCCCTACTCCGGCAGGCTACGAAATCAGACGGAGCGGACCGAGGATACGCTCACTAAAAATTTCCACCCAGGAGCGCTTCGTCCACTGCTCGAGGCACAACTCTTTGGCATTGGTCTTGTCGCACTGCGAACAACTTCTCCATCTGCCCGGCGAGCTCGTTACTATAAATCTCGATGTTGATCTCGTAATTGCCGACTGAGCTGAGCCGGTCAAGATTGGCGGTGCCGATCGTAGACCACTGACCGTCAATGGTGCAGGTTTTGGCGTGAATCATGGCGTCCTGGTAACAGAAAACTCGAATACCTGCTTGCATGCAGTCGGTAAAGTAACCGCGGGCCAGCCAGTCTGGGATCACATGATTTGATCTCCAGGGTACAAGAATTTGAACGTCTACTCCGCGCGAGGTGGCGGCTTTGAGCGCGTCCAGGAAATCGTGATCCGGTACAAAATACGCGTTGGTGAGATAAATGTGATGTTCGGCGCAGTCGATGGCCTCGATGTACATGTCGCGAATAGGGAAGGTCAAACGAAGTGCGCTGTTGCCGTGCAAATGGATGAATGGGTCAAAGTGGCGCTGGGAGCGGTGACCGATGCACTCGCGCCGAGGCGCGTTTTGGTTCCAAAAATCTTCAAAAGACTGGCCGAGGTCGGCGGCCGCGGGACCTTCTACACTGAGGTGGGTATCGCGCCACTCCGTCGCATACAGGCTGCCGATGTTGTAGCCTCCAATGAATGCAAGTTGGCTGTCTACAACCAGCAGCTTACGGTGATCCAGAGCGTAGTGGCGGGGATCCAGCACATGCTCTGGCCGATTAATCGCCTGGTACTTGAGCTCATGTACCGAGGGTGGGAACTGTTTGAATGCACTGGGTACTACTAGATTACCAAAGCTGTCCAAAAGGACATAGACCGCGACTCCCTCGGTTGCCTTCTGGATAAGATGCTTCTTGAACTCCGCTCCGACGGCATCGTCCTTCCAGATGAACGATTCAATATAGATGCGGTCATGAGCCGAGTCTATCGCCGCCAGCATGCAATCATAGAGTTCGCGCCCGTAGCTGAAGATTTTGAGCTGGTTGCGACCGACACGAACCGGAGGAAGACGGAGGTAGGGGAAGCCTTTGCTGGGGCGCCGCCGCCGCCGCGATGCCGGCTCAGTAGCAGCAGCACACTCGATATTGCCGCCTCAAGTCCGAGAAGAAGCGCGACCGCGCCAAGCAAAATATGCCAAATCGAGAATCGTCTCCGCAACTGCTCACCTCATTTCTGCACGCTAATCCTCCGATGCTTCAGCGACCGGGCGCTCGTAGTTGCGATTCAACTCATGCAGGAGCGCTCCACGCCTGCGCCACATCTGGGGAGTAAACGTGTGGTATTCACCGTCACAGAGAGGAATCTCCGCCTTGCATTTAAGGTGGTGGCGTAGACGAAAGCGTAGTTGATCGCCTTGTATATCAATCCAGATATGGCGCCGAGTAAAGCCAGTACCCCATTTCATCAAGACGCCTGAATCATACTCCTCGAACCAGCCGCGGCCTTGGAGCGCTTGCCGATTGAGAGTCTGGAGCATCTCACCAATCCCGCTCTCCCGGATGACACGTTTGGCGTTCTCGCGAATAGCCATGCGCTTGGCCTGATCATCGTCACCGTTATCCTCTACCGGATCCTGCCCCGAGACTCCAGTCTCGAATGGTACCTGTTCCGATTGGTTCTCTGCTGGCATCAAGAATCCTGTCTTTCGTTGGGCGCATTTTATCTGTATCTAACTCGACATTATACTGCCCCTGTACGCGTGTCTGCTGGGAGATGACGTTCTACCAGTTGGCCGGCGGTGAGGCATACGTCGAGAACTAATTATTGCTGGTGCGTCGGTCCACGTAATATCCGCTGCCGGAGCTAGATTTGGCCTTCAGTTTCACCTCGGCAGCTATCCGGCTGATTTCTTCCATGCTGCTAATGTGGCGATGATTGTTGGTCACTACGCCGATGGCAATGCCGCAGAGGGGGTGGATTTGTATGTGTCCCTGGCGGTCGCGAGCGATGAGAGCGCCTTGTTTTCGGTCTTCCGGTGTATAGAGTGCTCGGCTTTCTTCTTCCCATGTCTCGATCAGCGCGCGACAAAGCCGATCGACTTTGTCAGGCGTTGTGATGATCACAAAGTCGTCACCTCCTATGTGACCGACAAAGTCGTTGCTGTTGCCTTCATTACGGACGCAATCGGTGATGACGCGAGCCAACAATCGAATCATCTCATTGCCGCGCAAGAAACCGTAGACGTCGTTATACGCCTTAAACGTATTGATATCAAGGTAGAGGATTGACCAATGGCTGGAGGAGCGAAGCTGCTGTTCAATGGCGCGCTCAATCCGTAATCCCGACGGCAGACCGGTAAGTGGGGAGAGCAGGCTCTCTCGAACATGGCGCAGTTGAGTGCGAATGCGGGCGATGAGCTCATCGGTATTGAACGGCTTAGTCAAGTAATCATCAACATCGTAGGCAAAGGCGCGGACCTTGTCTGCGGTGTCATGCCTAGCGCTCAGTATAACCACGGGGATGTGCGCGGTCTTCGCTGTGTTGCGCAATTGCTCAACAACTGTAAAGCCATCTATACCCGGCAGCATGATATCCAGGAGCAGCAGCTGGGGAACCTCGCGTAAGGCATAACGTAGCGCCTCTTCGCCGCTCGGCACGACCACTACCGAATACCCTTCAGGCTCCAAGGTGTGTCGCAACAAGCGTCCAAGTGCGAGGTCATCTTCCACTACAAGAATAGTCGGGGGTGGGCCCTCAAAGTCGGGAGCGGAAGCCGCGACATCCATCACCGTTCTCCCCCTGATCACTCGCAGTAGCACCGGCTGTGCTGGTGGCAACAATATGGGTACACCCACACCGATGAGCTTGCTCGGAAACAAGCTGGAAATTTTGCGAACATACTTGAAAGTACTATAGCTGGTAAGTCAGTTGTCTGTCCACCGGCGCCCTCGTACTGAACTACCCAGGCTAGTGCATTTGTCGTCTCGGTATCGGCTAGGAAGCCGGCATAGATCGGTTTTGTTTGGCATCGGTTTAGCGAGCGGGATGTATGTCACTCGGGTGGCAGCAGTTGGTCCTCCGCGGTGGTGGTCAATTGAGCTCGAACAATCGTCTCACCGCGATCTAAGAGGGCGTCCTCCAGTCGCTGGCGGTGCTTGGGGAGAAAGTTTTTCGGCAGAGCATCTGGAGTGAACCAGCCCACTTCGCTGACCTCGTCGCTGATGGTTGGTGGGGGACTATCTGGAGAGAGGCGGCAGAGAAAGGAGAGCACCAGCTCGCGTTTGCGCGGCTTAGAGTACACTCCCACCAGGCGTATAATGTCGATGCTGGCACCTATTTCTTCGCGCACCTCGCGGGCCAGCCCCTCTTCGAGCGTTTCGTCGTATTCGAGGCCGCCGCCAACGAGATTCCACCAATCGATGTCGTTGCGATGCGCCAGCAAATAGCGTCCGCGATCTTCGATAACGGCAAAAACGCCGATACGGAAGCGGGGAGCTACATTAGAGCCATTATCTGGCATTCCGCCGGAGTCCATCATACGCGCTTCACCATTCTTCCGCGTCTATCCCGCAGGCAGACGGCAACCCTGGGCTACCCCGATCGATCCATCGATCAAATGACATAGTCGGAGTAATCCTGGCCGCTTAGGTCTTCCATTTCTATCGTCGGTCCCTCGAGAGTATGCAACTTGGCTGGCTGCGCTACTACGACTGAGTATGGAGGTATGGATTCAAGGACCAGCGCCATAGCGCCGATCTTGGAGTCATGGCCAATGGTGATCGGTCCCAGCACTGAAGCTCCCACCCCAATGGTAACGTTGTCTTGGATCGTGGGATGGCGCTTCACCCGGCCGTCACCGCGATGCTTCCACCAGCCCGTCGCGCCCAGAGTAACCTGGTGGTAGAGCATGACGTTGTCTCCGATCTCCGCCGTTTCACCAATGACGACGCCGGTGCCGTGGTCAATGAAGAAACGCTCCCCAATACAAGCGCCGGGATGTATCTCAATGCCGCCGGTGACGACACGAGCAACTTGGGAGATCAGCCTGGGAAGAAATGGGACACCCGCACTGTACAGAGCGTGAGCCAGCCGGTGCCACAGGATGGCGTGAAGTCCCTGATACATCAGCACCTCAAAGATGCTGCGTGCCGCCGGATCCTTTTCGAAGATGACATCTATGTCGTTTGGCCACGGCGTGCGCCTGCGCTGCCGTGTTGTTGCCGAGGTCAAGGGTTTGGAGATCTCAGCCCGCTTGCCTGGAAGTGTTGTATGTGCCATAGTAAAGCATCCACCTATTCTCTCAGAGAAGGCGTTAGCTAGTCTGATGTCCCATGGTTTGCGGAAGACCCTCGCGGCACCATCTCACCGCTTGCATCGATGGTTCACATTGTGAAGTGTAGCCGGTTCGGAGGGTGGGCGTCAAGGCGGTGGAGCGTGCGCCTGCTGGGCCGATTCGCGTATGCTATACTGTTTCTCGCTCTGCAAGAATTGTACGTATAATCGTCTCAATCGTGTTATCGGCGATTCGCTCGGGGGGCATCCCTGGCCTCTTGTGCCTCTGATCCGGATCAAGCGTTACAACAAGTAAGACCCGCATTGCCTGGCATGCTTTCTGCGTTTCCACACACGCCGGCAACGAGGCATTTCGACATAGACGGATTCGCGCACGCGTACGGTGCTTGGAGGACATGAATGACTTCGAGGAGTCGAGACCGGCGAGGAATACTGGCGTTATTACTGATGTGCTTACTGCTCTCGAGCCTGGTGATGCTGCCCGGTATCGGCCGGGTAGAGGCAGCGCCGCTCTCGATACAGCGCGCGAATATTGGTCTCGATACGCGGCCGACGCAGGCCATTTCATTGGCCCGCATCGCAGTGGTACGTGTGCTGGTCTACTACATTGGTATGCTCAACAACGATCCAGCCCCCATCCCGGTCCTGAGCCCATGCGCCGCCGATGGCGTATTGGTGGGCACTATTGGCACGAATCTCAACTCATTTAGCTATGTCCTCACACCAACCTCTGCCGTCAACCCGGTGAAGCCGTGTGAAGGCGTACAAGCGGCCTTCCAGCAGCTCAACGGCGCCGCCTCGGGATGGAGTATTGACCACATTGATGTCGTGCTTAATGCTGCCTATACCGGCATCGGGAGTAACCAGGTAGACTCGATCGTCTACCACATTTATCCTGCCGAAGTAGCCTCCAATGCGGGCCCCACAGCTCCGCTGTTAGAGGCGCTGCCGCTTTCGGTGCCGTCGGGCTCGCCTACGCACGACTTACCAGTTCTCTCAACTCCCGAGCCCTCGGACCCTCCACCCAACTCCGCCGCTGCCACGGTTCTCGACATAACCAACGTGAACGGAACCCCTCTTGCGCGTGACTCGGAGACGTTCGACGAAGTGAAGTCCGACCTGTATCCTATCGCAGTACCCGCCGCCCAGATCAATGAGGCGCCGCCGGCAGTTCCGACTACTCCGCCAACGGTAACGCCACCCGAATTGACGGTGACGGGAGGCACAGCCGAGGCTACTGCTACCCAGGCTCCCGCCGTCGTCAGCACACCGCTGCCACTCAGCACGCAGGTGAGTTTGGGAGCGCCAGAGATAGACTCAAATGGGCGCCTTATCGGCATGGTAGTCGATGACAATCAGGGCAACCACGTTCTGACATCCCTTGCCCCAGTGAACCAAGCAATTGGTCCAATTACGGGTAAGCCTGGGCCGTTGATGACCGAGTGGGCACAAGGTTTGGCGAGCTATTACGCGACGCCGCCCCAGTACAGCCAATCGACGGAGTTCTTCCACTCTCTGCTTGCCACATATCCTGATTTTGGTGGAGTCACACCGTTCTTGACGGCATCGCAAGCCAAGTCGGTAACCATCCCATCGCTCACTGAAGGCCTCGGAGCGAATAATCAGAGCTCATCCCCCCCTTCCACCACCACCGCCGGACCAATGACTGTGATGATATTGCTTGGCCTGGGCGCGCTGGCGCTACTGCTTATCATCGTGGCTCTTCTATTTATGCAACGTCGTCGACGGAGCAAGAGAGAGGCCGGGACGGTGTACGTCGTGCCGGAGGACGAGGCCCAGTTGGATTTGCTGCCTCCCAACCTGCCGCTGGAAGATCTTGATAAGTACCAGCTACCCCTGTTGAGCGAGGAAGAAACGATTCCGCTTCCCAGTTTGAGCATCGGCAGCTCGGCGCTAGAGGAGCAGCCTACTTTCAAGCTGCCTGCGCCCCCGAGTGGCCGCAGCACGTTCTCGCCAAGGCACAGCTCTCATGCCGCATCCCGCTGGCCTCAGTCACCCTGGTATCAAGCGAGCAGCGGAGCCTAACCAGGATAGCATATTCGCGGTGCAAGGTATTCGAATCGTAGCGGGGCGAGCGCAACCATTCGGCGTCTTTATCGTGGCGGACGGCATGGGGGGGCACCTCAACGGGCAGGAAGCGAGCCGATTATCTATAGAATTAATGGCGACCGAAGTTTTACAGTCTATAAACGGATCACAGCCGCTGGACGATGCCACAATACGATCGTTACTGGTCAACAGCGTGCAGCACGCGAGCAGTCGATTGCGTGACAGCAATGTCAGCCAGCGGCTCGACATGGGCACTACTATTACGGCGGCGTTGGTAGTCGACGACATGGCGTACGTCGTCAACGTAGGAGATAGCCGCACCTATCTCATGAATCCTGATATCGGTCTGCAGCAGATCACGACCGATCATTCGGTGGTGGCAAGCCTGGTCAGTGCTGGCGTTATTCGTCCGGAAGAGATATACACCCATCCTCGGCGCAATCAAATTTATCGAAGCCTAGGCGGCGAGCAAGATTCGGTCGAGGCCGACACGTTTGACGTGCCACTGCACGCTGGAGACAAGCTGCTCCTCTGCTCGGACGGACTCTGGGAGATGGTACGTGATCCACAAATTGAGCATATATTGCGGGGAACCGCGGATCCTCAACAAGCGGTTGAATTGCTCGTGCGTGAGGCGAATACCAATGGTGGTGAAGATAACATCAGTGTTATCGTCGTTCGGATGCTGGAAGATGTACCGGAACATGCACAGCAGGGACTGCGTGTCGTCGTCGCGCCGCAAGAGAGCAATCCTATGCCAACCTAACCCGCCGGCTAGACCTTCCCTCGATAGATTTTCGATTGCCCATGCAGTACTTTAGGAGATGAGATAGCCTGGAATTGCTGCCCTGATTGTGTTCATTCTGCCTGCGTGCTATACTCGCGCTCATATAGCATATGCCGGTGATATGGGCTAATCTTACTGGGAAGATCAGGTTGCTGCCCTACTCACCTGTCAGATTGTTGGTCCGAGGCCGGTCTGTGGAAAATGGCTGACCAGCTGGCCATCTGCAGCCGCAGAGGGTAGATCAAGACCCGACGTCGGTGCTCTTCTGGAGACGACGGGTTAACACCTGGTCTCGTGGAGGTTCAATCATGGCTCATGCCAATTGGGGGCAAGGAAGCTCTACGGAGACTCATACAGGAATTCTGGACGTACTGCTGGCGTATGTTGCGCAAGGTGGCACTCTATATGGAGCGCGTCGCTGGAAAGATAATCCGCTTACGTTGACCCATGTTCGGTGGCAGGGTGCCTCTGGGGCAATACTGGACGCATTTCGTGAGCCCGGTGCGACGGTAGGGGTTGACGACGTCGAGAGCCACATATGGGTGCAATTGGCCCTAAACTTTCCCGCCTCCCATCCCAGCGCGGCGGGGGCGGACGCTCCCTGGCTCGCGCTGTCAGTTGATCCGGCGACCGCTTCGCAATGGGTAGCTGTGCTCCGGCAAAGCTATTCACAACAGCAGCGGTCACGCGGAACGTCAATGCATCCGCCATTCGCGACGCTTGATTCTTCTTTGCCGGGTCTGGGGCCTCGAACCCCTGTTGAGGAAGTGAATCCGTGGTTCCGCCCTACCGAGTCAGGTGTGGGCGATGCGAGCTACAATCCTCGCATCCCATATGGTAGGAGCTCGCTCGGGACTTCATTCGATCATGAGCCGAGTCCAGCCGTTCCTGTAGCCGAGACCCAGCAACTGCTGCGGGATGAGCCTAATTTTCCTGCCACGCATGAAATGGGTGGCGCGGCACCCATGCATGAACGCCGTGAGGGCAGTCAGTGGACGGGAGAGTTTAAGCGCCAAGAGGGAGGAGAGATAGCGGTTTTGCCCTGTATCGAGGTTGAATTGCCTCCGCTAATGGACAATCGTACGTCGATAGATTACCATCGAGATTTCGCCAGAGATGTCGCGGTGCATTTCCGCCAGGCGGTGCAGCAGTTTCTTGAAGTGAAAGAAGTCCGCGGCTGGATGCGAGGAGACCGATTGGTCTTGGCAGCACGGTACATACTGAAAACTGGCACAGGTACGCGGGTCCCCAAGCACAGTGATATGGAGCAGGTAGCTAAGCGTCTGATGGATGCGTTGGCAGAGCGTACTCTTCCATACGATTACCTGGGATTTGCCGATCCTGGTGAATGGATGCAGGGAAGACCGCTGCCAGAATCCTAAACTGTCTTTGCCTGTCGTCGCTTGAAGTCGGCTGGCTATCGTGCGCGAGTGTCAAAGGCTCTGGCTTGTGGCTCCTTCAGAGTTGGTCTCAGAGGCTCGCTGAGGTTCAGACAGGCGATGCATTGGAAGTGGCTGCACCGGCGGTGAAGCGTTGACTGCTGGATCGCCCCGCAAGCGCGTACTGATGACCCATAGGAATGCCTCTACGAAGATCTTGCGCGACATCTTCGATGTTCCGACGCGGCGATCCATGAAGACAATGGGAACTTCCGTGACTCGATACCCCCGCTTCCAAAAGACATACGCCATTTCTACTTGAAAGGCGTAGCCCTGGGCACGGACCCGATCCAGGTCAAGCTTCCGTAACGCCTCGGTTCGGTAACAGCGATAGCCGCCGGTACAGTCATGGGTAGGAATGCCGAGCATGATCCGGGCGAACGTGTTGCCTCCCCCGCTGACAAACTTACGCAGTGCAGACCAGTTTGGAGTGCCCCCGCCGCGAATGTAGCGCGACCCAATAACCAGATCAGCCGAACTCGCAGCTTCAAAAAAGTCCGGCAAATACTTGGGATCGTGAGAGTAGTCGGCATCCATCTCGAAGACGAGATCGTAGTCATGATCGATGGCGTAATGGAAGCCAAGCACGTAGGCAGTTCCTAGCCCGAGCTTCCCAGGACGGTGTATGACATGAACGCGGGAATCGCGCGCTCTAATATCCTCGACTAATTGCCCGGTGCCATCCGGCGAGTTGTCGTCGACAATCAATAGGTCGGCGGCGGGTATCATGTTCAACACATCGGTGATCAACTCGGAGATGTTGTCATACTCGTTGTATGTTGGAATAACTATTAATGATTTCACGCACTTCTCCACTTTACTGGGCGTTGGTCGAGCCGTCCTAGTTCACCCATGAAACGCTGGCCATGTACCTGCCTCTGTTGCCTCTACTCGATTGGATGTACTCTATTGTACTTCCACTCGCAGAGGTCTGTCACGCACTTGTTGTGGAAGGTACCACACGTCAACTAGAAGGCTTTTACCTGTGATGTGATGCGAGCGATTTCCACGAAGTCGGGTTGGAGACTGGCGCCTCCAACCAGTGACCCGTCGATGTCGGGTAGAGCAGCGAACGCGGCGATGTTGGCTGGCGTTACGCTGCCTCCGTACTGAATGCGAACGGCCTGGGCAGCTGCAGCGCCATACATGTTTCCAAGAAGCGCGCGGATAATGGCCGCCGCATCGGCGGCGTCTTGCGCGCCAGCGGCTCGCCCAGTGCCAATTGCCCATATAGGCTCGTAAGCCACCACTAGCTCGCTCAAGTGGTCGATAGGTAAATTCGCTAGACTCCCATGCACCTGCGTGGTAATGACGCGCTCGGTCAGATCAGCGTCGCGCTCTTCCAATCGTTCCCCGACGCAGACTATTGGATGGAGTCCGTAACGAAACGCCGCCTGAGCTTTTCGATTGACCAATTCATCGGTTTCGCCAAAGTAGGTGCGCCGTTCCGAATGGCCAAGAATGACATACTGGCATAGCCCGCTAAGCATGGTAGGGGAGATTTCTCCAGTGTACGCTCCCTTCTCCTCAAAATACATGTTCTGAGCACCCAACCCCACTGGGCTTCCGGCGAGAACTTCAGCTACGGCGGGCAGCGAGACAAAGGGAGGGCAGAGCAGACATTCGACCCCAGACAATCCAGCCAGCGGACGTAGGATGCTCTCGGCGAATCGGCGTGCCTCCGCTGGACCGTAATTCATTTTCCAGTTGCCCGCAACGATCGGTAGACGCCGCGATGGATTTGAGCCGCTCATTGTGCACCTCCTAAAGACCCAGTCTGATCTCGCAAGGCAGCGACCCCAGGCAGTACACGCCCTTCGAGAAATTCCAGCGATGCGCCGCCGCCAGTGGAAACATGGGATAACTTCCCAGCGGCGCCGTCCGCCTCCACCGCCGCCGCGGAATCGCCTCCGCCCACAATAGTGGTAGCTCCCTGCTCGGTCCGCTCCACCAATAGGCCAATGAGTGCGTCGGTGCCCTTGGCAAAGGTGGGGAATTCGGCTACCCCCATGGTACCGTTGAAAATGATAGTTTCAGCGGTCGCGAGTATATCCCCGAACGCTACTAGAGTCTGCGGCCCGACATCGAGAATGCGCCAACCCTCCGGCACTTGATCGGGCGTGGTAAGCATATGGTCGGCATCGGCGGCGAAACTATCAGCTATGACGACATCGACGGGAAGCACAAAGCGCTTGCCTACCGCATCCGCCTTGGACATCAACCTCCGAGCCTCATCTAGTTTCTCTTCTTCTACCAGAGAATCTCCCATGTACAGCCCATTGGCTCGAAAGAATGTGTTAGCCATCCCCCCGCCTATGAGCACGGCATCGGCTATATCAATCAAGCGGTCCAGCACCGCGATCTTATCGGAGACTTTGGCGCCTCCCGCGATAGCGACAAACGGCCGACGAGGATTGTCCAGCGCCGCGCCGAGGAAATTCAATTCCTGCTCCATGAGAAAGCCTGCGTATGCGGGAAGATAGTGCGTGACCCCTTCGGTACTGGCGTGCGCGCGATGCGCGGTGCCGAACGCATCGTCAACATAGATATCGCCGAGCTGGGCGAGCTGGCGCGCGAATTCCGCGTCATCGGCTTCTTCTTGCGGATGAAAGCGAAGATTCTCCAGCAGCAGTACTTGGCCAGGCCGTAAAGACTGGGCCTCGGTGACAACCTCGGACCCTACACAGTCAGGTGCGAACTGGACTGGTCTACCCAGTAACTCTCCCAGCCGAGCAGCAACCGGGCGAAGACTATATTGGGGATCAACCTTGCCCTTGGGCCGTCCGAGATGGCTCATGAGAACAACTGATGCGTCATGGTCCAAGAGATATTGTATGGTGGGCAAAGAGGCTCGTATACGTGTGTCATCGGCAATGCGCCCGTCCTCGCCCTGTGGCACATTGAAATCGACGCGCTCCAATACTCGTTTTCCCTGCACATTGGCGTCGCGTACGGTGGCTTTTTTCATGATCTGTCACTGCTCCCCAATGAAGCTATCCGGATCGGCGACATGGCATGCCTAGCCCCTCCGACGGATGGAGGGAATGTACCTCGTATTGTATCACGATGGGCGGAGGAGTCACCTAGCGGCCATTGTCATCAGTGTGATCGGAGGCAGCCTGGGCCTGGGATACGAGCAATTCCGCCAGAATGCCTGCCTCGATTCGAAGTGAACGGCCAGTTCCACCACGCCTCCACATTTGCAGTTCCGCCGCAATACTGAGCGCTATCTCGTCTGGGGTTTTAGCGCCCAGGTCAAGCCCTATCGGGGCATGTACTCGATCTAAGGTTTCCGGGAGGATACCCTCTTGGAGAAGAGCCCGGAAAATACTGCGAACCTTGCTGGCGCTGCCGATCATGCCCACGTACCCCGCGGAGGTGGCAAGACCCGCTCGGAGCGCTTCACCATCGGAACGATGACCGCGCGTTACCACCACAATTGCCGTTCCCGAATTCAGGCGCTTCTGGCCAATCAAAGTGGCAAGATCGCCAACCTCGCTCTCGACGCTGCCAGGGAGACTCGCGTTGCTCATAAACTCCGAGCGATCGTCAAGCAAAGTCACACGCCAGCCGAGCGGAACCGCGAGACGAGCCAGCGATTGGGCGACGTAGCCGGATCCCGCAACCACTAAATGGGGCTCGGGTCGGAGTGGCTCAATAAATACTTCGATCGAGGCTCCGCAACTGCCCACGCTTTCGCCGCCCTCTGGGTCTAAATGATAGGTGGTGAGCATGGGTTGGCCACTATCCAGACTGCGTACGGCGTCTTGAATGGCCCGCGCATCAGTGGCCTCGCCCCCGAGTGTTCCGCTGACGCCGCCATCCGCTTGGACGATCAGGTGCGTGCCGGGTGCGCAGGGAGCCGCGCCCCAGATCTTTACAACCGTGACTAGTGCGATGGGTTCGCCACGCCCTACCGCTGTGGCTATCTCTCCAAACATGGCGACCTCCTGGTTAGAATGGTCTCTCATCAATACTACGGTGAACGCTGTCCAGCCTGCAAGACTGTCACCGCCAACCATCCTAGTCATGGCCTAGTCATGCGCATGCCTTCTCGCATGGGGCGCGAGCGAGTGCTATACTCGCCAATGGGTTTCCTTCTGATTATCAGCGCTTTTCGGCTTCTTTCGACTTGTAGTCAGCTCTCTGTAGCTTGTATTCGAGGAATAAATGAATTTGCCTGTTTCCTCTACGTCGGCTGTTTGGTCACGCCCGGGTTTACGCCTCGACAGGTTCCTTCACGGTGCCGCCTCACTAGATACGGCACTTTTCGACGTAGATGGAGTCTTGATCGACACGACGCGCTCGTACCGATACGCCGTAGCCCGGGCTTCTGAACATCTGGTGAGGGTGGTGAATGGACTCACGGAGGCTCCGTCGCCGATGGTCAGCAGTGAGGATATTGCGGCATTCAAGCTGGCGGGGGGATTCAATAGCGACTGGGATGCTACCCAACTGTTTGCGGCGCTCTGGACGGCGAAGCTGCGGGAGTGGCGAGATACTCCGGACGCGCTGGTCGGAGTCCAGGAGAGGGCAAGGGAGGCAAGCATAGCGGCACGTGAGAAACGTGGCGGATTAGCTTGGCTCCGAGCTACTGTGCCGGAGTCAGCGATCCCGGCGAGTAACGCGGCACGCTGGGCTCATGATGAATTCTACTGGGGACATGAGCTGGTACTGCGGCTCTACGGTCACGAGCCTGATTTTGCCCCCGAGGAGCATGGCTTCGTGCACAATGAGGAACTGCTCTTTACGGGAAACCTTTTCTCGCAGCTGGTGCAGGCAGGTATCGGGAAGTTTGGACTCATTACCGGACGTGGCGGCGCCGAAGTAAACTGGGCGGTTGAACGGCTTGGCGAGGCGTGCCGCACTGCGGCGTCAGATTCGCTGGTTTGGTACAAGGGTGATTATGGCCACTCGCCTTTCGGCGTGATTGTCTCCGCTGACAACTACCTTAAGCCGGATCCTCAGGCATTGATCTATGCCCTGGAGACGCTAGGCTCCTCGGCGGCTCTCTATGTCGGTGATACGGCGGACGACCTCGACCTCGTGCTGCGCTATAGAGAGTCGGCAGCCAGTCGGCATATACCGGTACTGGCGGTCTGTATAGCTGCCGGAGATGAGGCAGCGATCTATCAAGATCGGGGAGCCGACATCGTTATTGCACGGGTGAGTGATCTTCCAGCGGCGCTGGCGGGCATAGAGTAGGCTCTCTCTAGGATTCTTTACGCACTCACGCCGCTCCGCTGCCTATCAAGCTTTCACTAGGGTTGAGACGACGCACTTCATGGTGAGTCGCCCCGTTTTCGGAGGCAGGATTGAGCGCGGCGTGTATCACGCCGGTCCGCTGCACGAGATCAGCCAGCATGGTTGGTGTAATGGACTGCTCTGCGTCGGAGAGCGCGCGATCGGGATCCGGGTGCATTTCTACGAGGAGACCGTCGGCGCCTGCGGCAATCGCAGCCGCGCTCATCGGCACCACGAGGTCACGTCGACCAGTGGCGTGACTCGGATCCACCAGCACCGGCAGATGGGTAAGGCTAGACAGAAGCGGAACACACGTCAGATCCAGGATGTTTCGGGTCTGTGGATCGAAGCTGCGCACCCCGCGCTCGCAGAGTATAACCTGCTGATTGCCTTGCGCCAATACATACTCGGCGGCGAGCAACCATTCTTCGATAGTCGATGCGAACCCGCGCTTGAGCAATACCGGCCTCTTGCTGTGGCCGACGGCGCGTAGTAGCGGAAAATTCTGCATGTTGCGGCTGCCTACCTGCAGCACATCCGCCACATTGGCGACCGCAGGCACCAGCTCAGGCTCCATTACTTCGGTCACGACAGGCATGCCGACTCGCGCTCCTGCGCGCGCCAGCAGCTCTACACCAGGCAATCCGAGTCCCTGGAAGGTGTATGGAGAGGTACGCGGCTTGAAAGCTCCGCCGCGAAGCATGTGAGCTCCGGCATCTCGCGCAGAATATGCCGCCGACATAATCTGGTCTTCACTCTCAACTGAGCACGGTCCGGCGATGATGATGGGGTGTGTGCCACCTATACGGACGTTTCCCACGCCAACAATAGTCTTTTCTGGCTGAAATGCGCGACTGGCCAGCTGATATGGTGTAGGCACCGAGATGAGGCGTAAAACCGACGGATGGGATGTCAATCGCGACTTTACTCCCTCACTGAGCTCGCCGTCCGGTAGACAAAAGACATCGTGCACTCCCCAGGAGACCAACATTGCCGCAGTACGCTTACTGGAGTCACTGGAAAGCAACTCTTGTAGCTCTCTGCGATCGCTGGGCGCAGTGCCTTCGCGTAGTAGCACGATCATAACTGGACCCTTCCGTTCCCAGTCCGGGCTCGATTCGTCGCCGTGACGACACTCACGCGTGCGCCTGCATTCGTTGTCGGAGGGACCATCCTTTCTCTGCCTCCGCCCGACCTGCTCACGCTTTGTCTGAATCGTATCGTAAGCGCCACTGGTATGCCTCGGAACTAGGCCAATTCCTCCGCTCGAGGCGCAGATGAGGAGTAGGCGTCGCATGATCTGATAACAGACTGATGTGTTTACTCCTAACACTCCAGAGTATAGGTCGGGCCTATATCATCGTCAAGGTCATGTGCAGCTTGGTCGAAGAGGAGCCAGGCGACGTGAGAGCGCGGAGGATACGCGACATTGACGCGGTATGGTGTGGCGTGGCACAGTAGCAATACGCTTCCTCATGCCTGGAGGTGTACGGGTCCCGGTGGGCTCCGCAGTCTTCAAAACTGTTGCACGGCAGCCTCGCGCGGTCGTGGGTGGGTTCGACTCCCATACGCCTCTGCCCAGAATTTATGGGCATTTCTCTTCCCCACTCCAGGATGCAACAGCTGAGTTACAAGTGACCACGTTGATGGTCTGACCCCAATTTTGACCCCAACCACGATACACCAGCAAGACGCCACCTAAGCCATCCCCAAGCTATGTTCAGGGCAGCCACCGGCTGAGCTCCGCATATCTCCGTGTTGGTTTGAGCGCTCCACCAACGTCTAGAGTAGTGACATGGGTTGTGCCCATGAGCACTCCGTGGCCATCGCACCAGTATGCGTTGGATTGGCTATTCAGACCCTCTAAACGGCGTTTGTCAGGGTGCGGGCCGACTACTTTATGGCTGGCGAGTAAGGAGCATCCACGCATGACACACGACTTCGATTCGAGCGACAGAGAGGACTCCGACTCACACGGCAGCGTTCCTCCGGGTACGCAGCCGGTACGTGCGAGCCGATCGAGTCGGGATCTGCTTATTGCCGGCGTTGTCCTGGTGATAGTGGCCATCGTACTCGCGTTCCTGCTGCATGTAATACCTAGCACGTCTACTCCTTCCAGGCAAGCGACAGGCACGAGCACTGCGACGCCGACCCCAAGAATCCTCTACACGGCCGACTGGTCGCATGGTGCCGACGGCTGGACGTTGCCGCCACATTGGCGCCTGGTCAACGGTCATATCGAGAACGACGGGTATGGAACCGACTCGCTCCTGATCCCCTATCAAGTGACCGTGCCGAATTACTCGGTAGCAGTGGACTTTACGGTGGAGGAAATAACCAACCTTGCCACGTCCCACGGCTACGGTATCGAAGGATTCAGTACGGGGAACACACTGCAGTTTCTGAGCAGCATTGCGAGCATAACTAAGTTGCCGCAGCTGCCAGCCTACCATGGATTTTCACAGAACTACGTGGCGCATGCCGATTCTGAAGGCGATCAGATGAGCACGAACGACTACACGGTCTTGTTTTTTACCCAGACATTCTCCGTCCAGGTACAGGGCAAAAATGTGGACTTCTGCCCTGGCGTCTCCTGCCTGGGAAATGTGAATAGCACGACACCGCTCTCCCCCTTGCAAGTCGCCATTTTTGATCAAGGTGTCCAGCTGAGCATCTCGCACATCGTCATAACCAGCCCGTAGACGGCGTGCGGTCTAGGACTTCATCCGTCATGGCTTCCATTGCCGCCCTTCCTCATGAAGAGAGAGGTTGGGAGTGAGGTTCGCCGCTCTGCGCCGCTTCTTTTCTGGCGCCAGCAAACTTGGGCAGGAAGATCGCGGGGATGAATGCCAGGGCGACGAAGCCGATGGACCACCAGAAGGCGGCATTGAACGCCTGGCTGGGGACGCTTACAGTCAGCGCCGCATGGCTCAGGATCAGGATCAGGACAGCGGCGCCGAACGCCCCGCCAACCTGCTGAATGATGCGGATCGTGCTGCTGCCATCAGGCAGTTCCTCTTTCGGGACGCCCTGGAACGCGCCCACCATGACCGCGATGTTGACCGGCGTCAGGCCGACGCCGCGCACGAAGAGCGCTACCACCAGAATCCAACCGCTCGTCGAGGCAGTGGCGAAGGCAAAGGGCAGCGTGCCGAGGACGGTAATCACCAGGCCAACGAGGATGATGGGCCGTGGCCCGAAGCGGTCAGTCAACTTGCCAGTGGTGACGCGCGGAATCAGTGAGCCGATACCTTGCGCGCCCAGCAGTAGGCCGGTAGTCAGCGCGCTATAGCCCTGGAGTTGCTGGTAGTAGAGCGAGATCAGTAGCAGCGGACCATAGACAGAGAGGCCAGCGAAGAACAGGATGCAGAGCGAGAGCGCGTAGGAGCGAGCGCGCAGCATGCGCAGGTTGATGAGCGGGTGGCTGCGCTTGAGCAGCGCATAGACGACGAAGATCGCCGTCAGTGTCAGGCCAATCGCCAGCGGGATATACGCCGACTGCGCACCGAAACCTTGCGTGCCGCTCGCCTGTGAGAGACCATAGACAAGCAGCGCGAGCGCGGGCGAGAGGAAGATCAGGCCGAGTATGTCGAACGAGTAGCGTTTCTGCAGTGGTTCATCAACAGGCAGTTTCCACCAGGCTAGAAGGATGCCAATGATGCAGATGGGAACGTTGACGTAGAATATCCAGCGCCAGTCCATATAGCCAATAATCAGGCCGCCAACGACTGGCCCCAGCACCGGCACAACCACGGCTGGCAACGTAGCAATGGACATTAGACTGCCCAGACTCGCGCCCTTCGCCATTCGTAGCAACAGCGTGGTCAACAGTGGGATGAGAACGCCCGCCGCTGCGCCCTGGAAGATGCGGAAAACAATCAAGCTGGTGATATTCCAGGAGAGGCCAGCCAGCGCCGATCCAAGTACGAACAGGGTCAGCGTGATCAGCCAGAGCTTTTTGCCGCCGATGTGGTCGGTCAGCCAACCACTAGCTGGCAACGCGATGGCCAACGCCAGGAGATAGCCGGTAATCGTCCATTGGCTCGTGCTGACGGTGGTGTTGAGCGCGTGACCCAGCGTGGGTATCGCGACGTTGACGATGGTGGTATCGAGCGCGGGGGCAATGCCACCAATGACTAAAATCCAGACCAGATTGCGCAACTGCACGCTGATGGCTGACGTTGGCGCGGGCACGGTGGTGTCCATTGGGCCCTCCTCGATGATAAGATACATAGAGTCTCTTAGTGGCTACAGCTATAAGATACAAGGAGTTTCTAAAAATGTCAAGCTCACACACGGAAGATGGGGAGAGGTCGGGGCCGCAGCGTCGGCGTGGGGCGGTACTGGAACAGGCGCTCCTTGACGCCGCCTGGGAGGAATTGAAGGAAGTGGGCTACTACAATCTGACCTTTGATAGTGTGGCGGCGCGCGCTGGCACCAGCAAAGCCGTCCTCTATCGTCGCTGGGCCAATCGGTTGGAGTTGACGCAGGCCGCCATGCGTGCGCATCGCCCACTGATCTCCGGCAAGACGCCAGACACGGGTTCGCTGCGCGGCGATGTCATTGCGCTGCTGGAAGGCATGATGATGGGCATAAACGACCTCCAACCCGATATCGTCTGGGGTGTGCTGATGGACGCAATCAACGATGACGCGCGTCGAGCGTATATTCGTGAGACGCTGACGAACGACGCGCAGCGCACCTTTCTCCAGAGACGGGTTCGGGAAACAAACGTCGCCGCGATGACTGCAGTCTTGAAGCAGGCTGAAGCGCGCGGCGAGGTCACAGTAGACGCGATACCGCTGCGCGTGATAACGCTGCCATTCGACCTGGCGCGACATGAATTGCTGCTGACCGGTCGCCCGCTGACCCATGAGGCGATCATCGAGACCGTAGATGAAATCTTTTTGCCGCTGGTCACGCGCTACAAGCTATAGTGAGGTGCCGCAACGATTGCCCGCTTTGAGGGACATGTTCTGTCTGCTGCGCCATGAGTTCTAGCTCTGTCATCGGCTTCAGCCATGAGAAAAGCGAGACACTTCCTGCCCCGCTGGAGTTCGCACCGCGGGGGACAACGCAGAATTTCGGAAATAATACCCAGCGACCTCCTGAGTGGTGGAGTGGCCAGGAACGGGATCAGGCGTCAGGCCCAGTTGCTGGCGGACGAGCTCGAGTTGCTTGCGTTCCAAGGAGGTGATACGCACGCGTTGCGGTTATGCTCAGCGCCCAACGCGCCGCACGTAGGCCCAGACGGTTAGCGGGATCAGGACAACGAGCAGCGCCACGAGCCAGATCAGCGTCTCTGCGATGATCGAGGTATTGGGATGGCCAAGCAGCAGGCCGCGCGCCGCGTCCATCGTCAGCGAGACCGGCTGGTGGTTGACAAACGCCTGCAACCAGCTCGGCATCGTACTCACCAGCACGAACGCGCTGCTGCCCAGCAGGAATGGCAGGAACCACACGATCCCTGCCTGCGCCACCGCTTCCGGGCTGGGAATCAGCAGTCCCATCAGCGCAGCCAGCCAGGAAAAGACGAAACTTGTGAAGAGCGCCAGCGCTGTCGCTTCTACCAACTGCAGTGGCGTCCCTGTCGGACGGAAGCCGACGAGTAAGCCAATCGCCCACGTCACCATGATGATGATCAGGTTGCGCAATATGTCCGCCGCGACACGCCCGGTAAGGACCGCGGAGCGCGCCATGGGCAAAGAGCGGAAGCGCTCTACTAGACCGCGCTGCAAATCGAGTGCAAGACTAACGCCGGTATTGGCGGACGCTAGAATCGCCGAGTAGACAAACGCGCCAGGCAGCAGATAGTTGATGTAGGTCACGCCTGCGGGCGTCTGGATGGCGCCGCCAAAGATAAACTTGAACATCAATACGAAGATGATGGGCTGGATCGTCGCCGTGATCAACTCATCGGGAACGCGCGGTATCTGGCGCAATTGGCGCCCCGCGATCACCGCCGCATCGGCCAACGTCCAGTAGAACGCGGGACGCGAGAGCGGCTTCAGTGGCCCTGCCGCCGTATCGGGCGCGCTTTGCGCTGCGCTCATCGAGAACCTCCTGCGATTTCCGCCTTATCGTTCTTCTCTTCGGGGATCTTATCGTCAGCCAGCGGCGTGGGCGCGCTCGCCGGTTTTCCAGTCAGCGCGAAGAAGACATCGTCTAGCGTTGGACGACGCAGCGCCAACTCCACCAGATCAATCTGCGCTGCGCTCAGGTCGCGGGTGATCGCCGCCAGACGCTCCGCGCTCGTGGTGCCCGTGGTCAGTGGGGCCAGTGGCGCGTCGAGGAAGCGCCGCGCCGCATCCACATGCGTCTCACCGACAACATATAGGCGCAACACACTCAGTACGACTTCCAGGTCGCTGGCCTGCGTCAGCGTGATCTCCAGACTCTCGCCGCCCGTCTGAGCTTTGAGTTCGGCGGCGGTTCCGCTGGCGATGACACGCCCGTGGTCTATGACGGCGATGCTCTGCGCCAGGTGGTCAGCTTCCTCCAGATATTGCGTCGTCAGGAAGACCGTCGCGCCACTGCGCGCCAACCCATCAATCAGCTCCCAGACTGTCTGGCGTCCGCGAGGGTCTAGCCCGGTTGTCGGCTCATCGAGGAAGAGAATCGGCGGAGCCATAATCAGGCTCGCCGCCAGATCCAGCCGCCGCCGCATGCCGCCAGAATAGGTCTTGACCAGTCGCGTGGCGGCATCTGCCAGATCGAAGCGCTCGATCAACTCTTTGGCGCGCCGTTTGGCCGCCGCGCCAGGGAGATGATCGAGTCGCCCAAACATCACCAGATTCTCGTAACCGGACAGCAACTCATCTACCGCCGCTGACTGGCCGGCCAACCCCATCTGCGCCCGTGCCTTCGCCGCCTGCTTCACGACATCGTAACCGGCGACCTGCGCCCGCCCACTATCCGGCGCCAGCAGCGTGGTCAGGATGCGCACCGCAGTCGTCTTGCCGGCGCCATTGGGGCCGAGAACACCCAGCACTCCGCCGATCTCGACCCGCAGGTCGAGGCCGTCCAGCGCGCGCGTCTTGCCATAGGTTTTGACCAGCCCCTCAGCCAGGATCGCTGGCGTACTGGACATGGGGACGCTCCTCTCAATCACTTCGATCACTACTCGGATGGCGTCCGCCGCTCGAACAGATCGCCGATACGCCGCTGCCACTCTGTCAGAACTTGCGGCTCGCGCGCCATCTCCCGCTCCAGTTGCTCCTGGAAGCTCGGATTTTGGGGCGATGTAAGGTGCCGCTGTGCCAGATGCGGCTGTGCCAGGTGCGGGTGCGCCAGGCGCTGCCCATGCGCCGCAACCGGTGGATGTTTCCCAGGCTCATGCTCAGGCAGCCCCCACGTCTCATGCAAGAGGTTCCGATGCCACTGGCGGATCGCTTTCAACATGTATCGCTCGTCTCTTTCTTATCACCTTGATAATCGACACTCAATGCTTGATACTGGTCGTGAATCGTTGGTTGTCGCGCAGACATGCGCGCCTCTGCACGATGATTGTTTCCAGGAAACGTTTCCTGGAAACAATCATAATACATCCTTCAGCTCCTTGTCAAGATGGTTTCCTAGAAAACCTTTTTGCGGCCGTATTTGATATACTTATGTGGAGCGCAGTGAGACGTCGGGAGGTAGAGCGCAAGTGCCCAGTTCCGCAGAGCAAGACCAGATGAACGATCAAGGCAACCAGGCGAGGCCAGAGTCGCTGATCGCTGAGGTTCTGGCGCTGCTGGGACAGGTGGCCCATCGCTTCGACTCTGAGGATCAAGAGAACTGGCGGTGGCTGGCGGAACACAGCGATAATTCACAGACCGTGGAGATTCTGCGCGACCTCACACTGGTGACGATGCGCGTCATAGACGCCATCGGGCGCTTGGAGCCGGCCAACGGCGCGACGATCTCAGCGCAGTTCCATATCCCCAAAGGCACGGTCTCCAAGGTAACGCGGCGCTTGGTCACCCAGGAATTAGTCCAAACGGAGTCGCTGCCCAACAATAAGAAGGAAATCCTGTTCCGCCTGACGCCGCTGGGCGCTGAGGTCTGGCGGGTCAATCGCGACTTCGATGAACGTATGCAACGCGGCTTCACCCGATTTCTGCGCCGCTATTCCCTCGATGAGCTGCGCTTCCTCGTCCGTCTGCTCGGCGACGCCGCCACCGCCTCCTTCATGACGCTGGGCGAGCAAGAGGGCACATCCGCAGACGGCGCCCATGTAAACAATCTAAACAGTAGAGCGACATCATCTGCTCCATCCATCGCGCCAGATGATTGAGCGCGACAGCGGCGCCTGGCGCTAGAGTCGTGCTATCTGGGGTGACCGACAGTCCTTCGCAGAGCAAGGTCCTCAGTCGAATATGCTCCGCAACGCTCGCGCTGCGGTGAGCGCTTGCGTTCGACTATGTACGCTCAGCTTGCGATAGATGGTGTCCAGGTGGGACTTGACCGTACTCGCCGCGAGCGACAAGTGCGCAGCGATACTCCGATTCGACAATCCCTTGCTGACTAATTGGAGCACCTCGTATTCGCGCGCACTGATTGTCGCCGCAATAGTGAGCGCTTGCACCTCACCCGGCGGCAGATCTGCTCCCTCTGCAGTATGCTCGATTAGGCGCAGGACATCCCGCATCCAGGCGTGAGCCTGTGAGGGGAGCGTCGCTGTTTCTCGCGCCAGCGTGAGCAGTACGTTGCTCTGGCGCGCATGATCAAGGAAGGGGCGACAGAACCCTTCGGGAGCTGCCTCCCGGATGGCAGCCACGATCAGCTGCCGTGCCGCCGGGAGCTGGCTCTGCGCCAACAACGCGGACGCCAATAGAATACGTGCTCCTGGTCGGACACCCCGTTGACTGCATCTTCGGAGATCGGCGGACAGTGACGAACAGCATTCGAGGAGTTTGACTCTCCTCCATCTCCACCACATGAGCCCAGGTGGCTTAGATCCTGGGCTCATGCTTTGCTAGGGATGACGGCGGATTTTCAAAGGGAATAGTAGTGTGTTCTAGCAGAAGCCTTGGAAACGATCGTTAACGTAGATATATTTCGCTTGCTCGTCGCGTCTGGAACGCAGGTACCGTACCCAGGCTTGCCGCTCGTGCCACCGGGAGCCAACTCCCAGACGCAGAAGATCGGACGGTGATTCCCGTCCTGGGCATCTACAAGATGGAACACATCTTCACGGGTCAGATCAATACTATAGGTCGTCTGCCACAGCTCATTGTCGTTATTCCACGTTGCTACGGATGAGGAAGGCCACGATCGTGCAATGGTGCAGTTCGACAAATCCCAGCTGGCCACCGATATTCAGGCTGCCCGATTCAGCTTCCGCTCGAAGGAATGAATGGCTCGCTTGCATTAACTCCGGCGGCATATCGACCTCGTGACGGCGAATGTCGTACCATTTGAGATACGCATTGGGCAGGCTCAAATCGGCGCCAGGCGTGACCAGCTTGTCACAATGCTGAAAATTCTCCGAAACAGTTCCTAGTTGGCCGAGATGAGGAATTGCAGATATGTAATTGGTATGCTGATGCTTATCTGTCATGGCATTACTCCTTATGTGTACACGTCATCACCCAATTGGTTTCCCAGCTCTTCCCTCCATCCGCGGAAAACGCTTGCTCCCATCGGCACGAGATTGCTGTGATATCCGACCAGATGTATCGGCTGAAAATGCTCTGCCCTTCAAACATTTCTAGGCCATAAAATTCCCCTCGACCATCATGGACATGTCCGACCATCGGCGCTTGCAAGGTTCCAGATCTGCTGTTTTGACACCCCTTGGAAGACGCATGATGGGCCACTCTCGCTGATTCTTAGAGAGCATGGACGCTCTCTTCATCCTCATGGTACCGTCATAACCGGACACCGAAGATCCTGTAATCGGAGATAAGCTGTCGAAGCGGAGTTCTACTTTTCTCGCGGCTGATGTACACTAGATCGTGAGAAGCAGCCACGGCGCTGGGTCGCCGCCACATTGGAGAACGCGATAATGCCTGATATTGACACTGACGAGGCTCCACACGTTTTTGGGTTCGATACTCGCGCCATACACGCCGGACAACATCCAGATCCCTACACCGGCGCCAGCGCCCCACCAATCTACCAGACTTCAGCTTTTGTATTCGAAGATACCGAAGCGGCAGCCGCCTACTTCAACCTTCAGGAGTATGGCAATATCTACTCACGCATCATGAATCCAACTGTGGCCACCTTTGAAGAGCGCATCGCCAGCTTAGAAGGCGGCGTCGGCGCGGTCGCGTTCGGCAGCGGGCTGGCCGCTCAGGCCGGCATCATTTTCGCTCTAGTACAGCCGGGTGATCACATTGTTGCTTCGCGCGCTATCTATGGCGGTACGATTTCGCAGTTCAAAAATACCCTCTCGAAGCTCTCAGTGGATTTCACGTTTGTGGACCCGGACGATCCCCAGGCCTGGGAGAGGGCGGTAAGGGATAATACCCGAGCGTTCTTTGCAGAAACTATTGGCAACCCGGGCGGCAACGTGCTCGACCTGCAAATGGTAGCCGAGATTGCCAGCGCTCATCAGCTGCCGCTCATTGTCGACAACACCTTTGCTACTCCGTATCTATGCCGGCCGATCGACTGGGGAGCTGATATTGTCGTCCACTCAGCTACCAAGTATATCGACGGTCACGGCACTAGTATCGGGGGAGTGGTAGTCGACTCGGGCAAGTTCAATTGGTCGAATGGTCGCTTCCCTACTGTAGCCGATCCCTCGCCAAGCTATCATGGGCTACGCTTCCATGAAACCTTTGGGATGTATGGCTTCCTGATGAAGCTGCGAGCCGAGGTGCTACGAGATCTAGGAGCTCCGCTGAGTCCCTTTCATGCATTTCTGTATACGCTTGGACTCGAGACCTTGCCGCTGCGAATGGAACGCCACGTCCAAAATGCTGTGGCGGTGGCGCACTTCCTGGCCGGCCGGCCGGAGGTTGAGCGGGTCCGCTATGCCGGGCTAGAAGGCAATCCGTACCAGGCTCTGGCAGAGCGGTACCTTCCCAAGGGAGCGGGAGCCGTCTTTTCGTTCGACCTCAAGGGGGGACGAGTGGCCGGCCAGCGCTTTATCGAGGCCCTGCGCCTCTGGCGTCACCTTGCCAATGTTGGCGATACCAAAAGTCTGGTCATTCACCCAGCCAGTTCAACGCATCGCCAGTTGAGCGATGCCGACCTGGAGGCAGCCGGGGTCGGGCTGGGCACGATTCGGCTCTCGGTAGGTCTGGAAACGGTGGATGACCTGATCTGGGATTTGGAGCACGGACTCCTAGCGGCCAGAGCGGCTGTACCGGCGCAAGCTGCGGTCAGCTGAGAAAGGAGCGGCAAGAGCGATGGCGAACGAACAGGCGTATAGCGAGGTGCCGGCGCAACCTCAATACCAGGATGAGCGGGCTATCCGACAGATACTACACCAATCCAGAACCGTCGCGGTGGTTGGTCTATCTCCCAATCCGCTAAGGCCCAGCTATTTCGTAGGTTACTATCTGTCACGACATGGCTACCGGGTGGTTCCAGTCAATCCCAAGGAGCGCGAGATTCTTGGAGCGGAAAGTTATCCTTCACTCACGTCAATACCATTCCCGGTGGACGTTGTGGATGTCTTCCGCGCGCCTGACGCGGTGCCTGAGATCGCGCAGGAAGCGGTCGAAATCGGCGCCAAGGCGCTCTGGCTGCAATTCGACGTCATCAGCCCAGAAGGCGCAGCCATTGCCTCGCGCGGCGGCCTCCTGGTCGTGATGGATCGCTGCCTCAAGGTGGAGCATGCCAGGCATCTGGGGCGGATGAACTGGTTTGGCCTGAATACCGGTGTCATCAACTCTCGCCGCGCTGGTGGAGGCGATGGATAATGCCGACTATCAATCGCTTTGACCCCTTCCTGCCGGAGATTCATGAAAATCCCTATCCTTATTACGCCATGCTGCGGGAAGAGGATCCCGTCCACTGGGGTATGCCGTTTCTGGCCGGAGCTTCCGGTGCATGGTATGTGTCTCGGTATGATGACGTTATACGCATTCTCAAAGATACGGCTTATGTCAAAAATCTCGACACTGTCTATTCAAGCGAGGCATTGCCGCCGGTTCCAGAGCAGATCCGCTTCTATGTTGAAATGTCCCGCCACGCTATTTTGCTCAATGATCCCCCTGATCATACGCGACTGCGTAAGCTGGTGAGCCAGGCGTTCACCCCGCGCATCATCGATGGTCTTCATCCCACCATTGCCATGATCGCCGGCGAACTGCTGGAGGAGGCAGGTTCACGAACCGAGCTGGATCTCATTAGCGATTATGCATTCCCGCTGACACTACGGGTGATTGCAGCCATGATCGGTGTGCCTGACCAGTATCGTGATGTGCTCTGGCGCTGGTCGCGTGTGCTGATACGTACACTTGATTTGGCACCGTCTCTGCAAGTCTTCGTCGAAGCCGAACAGGTCGCTCGCGAGGCTTTTGCCTTCTTCCAGGACCTAGTCAACGAGCGGCGCCTCCACCCGGATGATGGCTTACTCAGCCATCTCATAGCTGCACATGAGCAAGCCGACAAGCTCAGCGAGGCTGAAGTAATCGTCATGTGTACCCTCCTACTGATTGCCGGCTTCGATACCACTGTCAACCTTATCGGCAACGGCATGCTCTCGCTCTTGCAGCATCGAGATCAGCTGGCGGCCCTCTACCAGGACCGGGAGCTTATGACCTCAGCAGTCGAAGAGTTTCTGCGCTACGAGCCGTCCACTCAGAAGGCACTGCGCTACGTAACCACGGATACCGAGCTACGCGGGCGGCAGCTCGCTAAAGGCGACGCCGTGCTGGTGCTTCTCGGTTCAGCTAATCGAGATCCTGAGGTATTTGCCGATCCTGATCGGCTGGACATTGCCCGACGTGATAACCGTCATTTAGGCTTTGGGGCCGGTATTCATGTCTGTCTGGGTGCACCGCTGGCTCGGCTAGAAGGCAAAATCGCCATCAACTGTCTGCTTGGCCACTACGCAGCTATGGAGCTGGTAGAGTCGAAGCCGCAGTGGCGAGAAGATCTGGGGACGTTTCGCCGCTTAGCCCGGCTACGGGTAGCGGTGGGCTAGATGTGTGCGACCGCACAGAGTGCCGCCAGGCACCATAGTAGAGATCAAGGTTTTGGGGCTTACTCTAGACTTTGGGGAGTACCTCATCTTTCTGTCTTCACGTCGGTGTTATTCCCTGGCTGAGTTTCACAAGATGTGTCGAGATGTCGTCGACGTACCATTGGTTTACTATGCCCTGACTGTCGATGGTGCCAGTCCCGGCATTATAGGCGGCCACAACCAGCTCATACAGCGTATGGTCGCCCGACGTCGCCGAAAATGGACAACTCCACGGTGCACTACTGGGGAGCGCCGCGTATATCTGGGCCCAGGTGTACGTGGCCCCAAAGTCCTTATCGGTGTGCACTGTCTGGTCGCTACGAGGAGTCGCGCAGACACTATTCGGACTGGGTTGGCCATCGACCAGTGTCAGATCTGGCCAGTTGAGGCCAAGCTGCCGATAATACCACTCGCTCGTGTCCTTCGTCGGTTCGGCCCTGGATCCGCCTGGTCCTCCTCGCCAGCCATAATAGCAGTAGAGAAAGGAAATGAATTTGGCACCCATATCCGCATTGCCCTGGAGAGTAGTTGGATCATAGGTCGTGTAGGACAGACCGCAATTGCTGTCGCTCAATTCGTCCATCCACTGCCAATATCCCTGCTTCAGGCCCATTACCCCGGCATCATAGTTGCACGTGATGAGGCCAGGATGGATCCACCAGCTTTCCTGCCAGGCGATGGCTTCCACGAGTAGGGGGGGCAAGTGGTAGAGTGCTGCTGCCGCCTGGAGCGCTGCCTCTATCTGGGCAATGGAGTACTGCGTCGTGTCATACACATAGGGACAGGTGACGCAGCCGGTGGGCGTTGGCGTTCCGGCTCCCAGCGGACTTCCTTGCAGATCGACATTACAGAATGGCGGGATCACCTCGAAGTTAGGCAATGTCGGCAGGGGAGTCGCAGTCGGCGCGGCGGGAGCTGGGGTCGCGGCTGGTATCGCCGGGAGTGAAAACTGCCCTGTGGTCTGGGCCGGGACACCAGTGGCTCCAGATTGCTGGTATGCTGATTTACTGATGTGCTGCTGCGCGAGAAGTGTTCCGGCTTCCAGCACGAGCGACGCGATGAGTGCGACCGTGAGCACCAAGAGCATTGGATGTCTACGACGCTTCGTGGCAACCGCTCGGAGACGCGGCAATGTGGGCTCTTCGCCGTACGCCATCTGCTCGGGAGCTGGAGTTGGTTCGGGAAGCGTCAGTGGCACAGTCACAACATCTTCCGGCTTTGCTGGTTGGCGACGTCTAAACATACCGCGCTACATCCAATCCAATAGAGCTTTGATGATAAGTTTGAGCTGGTCCGTGGGGTTTGGCAGTTATGTCATGTGCGCGCGCGACATACAGGCAGTAGCGCAGTTGAGTTTGTCCCCGAGAACCATACCCGCACCGACCAACGGACCGGGGATTAACTCGTACTTTTGGGTTGCCTGTTACGTCGACCTCACCGCCAGATTCGGTGAGTGACCGTGTGTCGCTCAGTCGTGCACTCCTGGCTGAACGTCGACATGGGGAACTCTTGGAACCCTGATCGCGCTTTAACGATCGACGCGAGACGTCCCATCTCGCGCCGGGGACCCTGGATGAGAGCGCCGCTGCGGTTTTTTTCCAGCGGGACGCGCCCCCTTTTTCGGAGAAGAATCATCTTGATCAGGATGCAGCATGAGACGTGATGGCGCTCAGTCCCGCGAGAAAGGCTTCTAATCCAAACTGGAAGCCGCTCCTGGGCTTCATATCGCCGAGAATGGCTGCCCGTTCGAGTTGAATAAATCCATGCACAAAGGCCCATAACGCCACAGCAGCGGCGGGTGCATTGTCCTTGCCAACGACTTGCTCAAGCAATTTTACGTCGAAAGCCCACAACGTATGTCCGGCCTCCAACAACTCTGGCGTGTGAACACGAAATCGCATCAAGAGACCATACCATGCCGGGTGGGCCTGTTCAAAGGTCAGATATCTTTCGATCGCTACTTGCAGAGCATCTTTCCCCATGCGTTCACCTACTGCCTCGACGATATCGGCATGCAGGTGGCGAAATCCTTCTGCCGCTATTGCTCCCTCCAGAGCCGCGCGGTCAGGAAAGTAGCGATATAGGGCATGTGGCGTCAGCCCTAAGTCACTGGCGAGCTCGCGCATAGAAAGGGCTGCTTCTCCATACCGCTCAAGATATGCAATCGCGGCGGTGGGGATCAGCCAGTGTTCTCCTGCGACATGGATTTCAGGTTTTTGGTAGTGTGCGCAGGCCAGAAAATGCTGAGCAGCTCAGCGCTGAGTGGGGAAAAGCATTCACCCCCTGCTCTTCGATATTACGGATGAGTCAACGGTACGCCAGGCTGCGGGCCTGGTCGCTGAGCGGCTTGAGGGGCAAACACTGGCTGGTCTGGTCAATAATGCTGGGATTGCCGTTCCTGCGCCCCTCATCTATCAGCCAGTGCAGGACTTTCGGCACCAGCTTGAGGTGAATCTGGTCGGCCCTCTCATCGTCACCCAGGCTTTTGTGGGTCTGCTGGGAGTGGATCACCAGCGCTCAGGTGCGCCCGGTCGGATTGTCAATATCAGTTCCATTGCGGGCAAGATGGCAAGTCCATTTCTCGGGGCATATCATGCCTCTAAATTCGGGATGGAGGGCTTCTCTGAAAGTTTGCGTATAGAGTTGATGGCCCATGGCATCGATGTCATCGTGATCGGGCCAGGAGCCGTCGCTACAGCGATATGGGATAAAGCCGAACGGATAGATATCACCGCCTATCAGGACACAGAATATGCTGCGGCTATGCAAACAACTCGCTCGTACATGATCGAAAGTGGGCGGAGAGGCTACTCCCCTGAATATCTGGGTGAGATGGTCAGGCAGGCGCTGACCACGCCTAATCCTCCTGCTAGATATGGATATCAGGTGGTGCCACGACCACTCTTCAACTGGATCATCCCGCGCCTGCTGCCCAAAAGACGGGTCAGTGCTCTCATTGCCAGGAATCTGGGATTGAGGCGCCCGTAACGATTTGATAGTGGGCATCATGCTTCCTTGTATGGTGACTATGACTGGCTATAGGTTGTAGACAGTCGCCTATCAAACCGCGTATACTGCCGCCAGCGCGAGCGTGGCGGGGCGTGTCTCGCCATGAGATGAAAGGCACTTCTCCGATGGCGGCGATCCCGACGACGATGCGCGCGCTCGTGTTGCATGCATATGAAATTGGGTCCTACGCCTCGCTGACCCTTGAAGAGCGCTCCACACCACAACCCGGCCAAGGTGAAGTGCTGGTGCGGATGGCCGCTAGCCCGATCAATCCCTCCGATCTGGCTTCGCTGCAGGGCCTGTATGGCGTGAAAAAGGCGCTGCCCATAGTTCCCGGCATCGAGGGCTGTGGGACCGTGGTGAGAGCCGGGCCGGGATTGCTGGCGCGGCGTCTCTTGGGTAAGCGCGTGGCCTGCGCAGCAGGCACGGGAGATGGCGCCTGGGCCGAATATATGGTAGCGTCCGCGCTCCAGTGTTCACCGCTTCCAAATAACGTCAGTGACGAGCAGGGCTCGATGCGAATTGTCAATCCCTATACTGCCTGGGCGCACCTCAAGATCGCGCGTCAGGCGGGCGCCCACGCCATTGTCCAGACGGCGGCAGCCAGCGCTCTCGGACGCATGGTCAATCGGCTGGCTCAGCTACGTAGCGTTCGGGTGATCAACATCGTACGTCGCGACGCCCAGGTCGAGACGCTACGCGTCCTCGGAGCCGAGCACATCCTGAACAGCGAATCACCGGACTTCGACAGCCAGCTGCGTGACCTGTGTCGCCAGCTCGACGCGCGGCTGGCGTTCGATGCGGTCGCTGGTGCCATGACGACGCGACTGCTGGGCGCCATGCCCCCCGAGGCACGCGTGATTGTCTACGGTGGGCTGGCGGGCGAGTTGATCAGCGTCAATCCCGGTGACCTGATCTTCAACCAGCGGTGCGTTGAGGGCTTCTACCTGGCACGCTGGATTGCTCACCAGAACCCTGTGGCGCTTCTACGAATGCAGCGCCAACTGTACAGACTGGGTAACCTGACCCACGCCGTGATCCAGCTGCATGCCCCCTTTGAGGACGTGCAGCATGCTATCGCGACCTACGAGGCGAGCATGTCGGCGGGCAAGGTCCTGCTCTCTACCCATGTATGAGATATTTACTATCTATATGCTGATCCCAAAACTTTCTGAAGGACTTGTGGTACTTCGGTAGTTGCCTTAACCCCCTCCTGGTTGACTTATCTCCGAAATGCTTAATCTGAGCAGAGGGCTCAAAATATGCCAGCGCATTATCAACCGAAAGAACAAACGGAGGGAATCCATAGTAGAGACTTATCCAGTCGCTTATTAGCGTACCGGTCCGGTGGTTTCCTTCATTAAAGAGCTGTGGGCGACTCAAGATAGCCACATATACCTCTGCCGCAATCTTCAACGGATGATCACCCCTCTGCCTATGTCTTTTCACCCAGTCGTAAATCCTTTCAATTCCTGGATAAAAAAAATCTTGTTCATTTGCTTTGATAGCTTGGCTATATTCGTCCATTAAACGGGCGTCCGTTCCATAGTGAACTCGTTTATTCAAGGTGAGCATGTGAGGAAGACTTTCTCGTGAAAATGGTCTGATTCCCGCCCCTACCAGTGCATCGAGATACTCATAAGCGCTGACCACATTTCTTCTCAAAACATCGCTAAATTTGTCTTTCCTGCCAATACGTTGTTCATCTAATGCATCGTCAATTTCATCCCAGTAATCTTCAACTTCTTGCAGAGAATAACCAACCATTAGAAGGTTAATCCGTTTCAGATGTGGCTGAAACGTAAGTTCATATTGCTCTTGGTACTCGTCTCCAGCCAGTGACATGTGGTAACCGTAACCTTCTCCTCGTTGGGCGCTGCTGCGATCTCTTCCGCGAGCCGGAGCAACGTCTGGCGCAGCGCCTCGGGATGTGTCGTTCCGCCTTCGCCACCATTGGCACTTATTAGGGCGGGTTCTCCCATATATACCTATCATACTCAAATTGTCGAGCGGGATAATGGCCAGCCAAACAATAAGCACTAATCCTTATCTCGTATGAGTGGAAGAGGGTCCGCAGATGCTGCAGTTTCGTCGTATTGCCGGGAACGCTGGAATGGGGGGCGCTCTAAACAAAGAAATCGGCCAGGGTACGTAGTGTACCCTGGCCGACGGCGCTTACAGCTGAATCTCGCTCAGCGTGCGACTACCAGTCGCGCGTGCGACTGTTGTCATACCGGTCCTGACGTCCATCCGATTCGCCATAGCCATTGCTGCGACCGAACCCGCCTCCAGAGCGAGAACCTGAGGAACGCTCAGTGCGAGGTTGCGCCTCGCTAACACGAATGGCCCGGTTGCCTAGCATCGTGCCGTTCAAGGCCGCGATTGCGTTGCGTGCTCCGTCGTCGCTGGAGAGCTGCACAAAGCCGAAGCCCTTGCTGCCACCGCTGTCTCGGTCCATCACGACTGATGCGTCCACGACATCGCCAAATTCACTAAAAAGCTGGGTAAGCTGCTCATTGTCAGCTGTGTAGGGCAGATTGCCTACGTAAATACGGGTAGCCATGTGGCTGCCTCCTTCAAGCATTTCCATGCTGACGCACACAGTGCGTCAGCGTCCAAAACTTCTCGACAAGTCAATCCATGCGGCGCTCGCAGACTCGTGGAGTTTCATGCTAAGGAGACGAAAGACTCGATCAAGCAGAGGCTACCAGGAAGAGATGCAAAATGCGGTCGCGATCAACTACACACCTAGTATATCACATCTGAGCAGGGACCGTTGGCGCTCGAAGTGGGTTCACTGATCGAGGTTCCAGCAGGCACTGCAAGCGTGACAGAAAGTGACTCCAACCAGCTGGCTCACCGCCGTCTCGCGCTCAGTTTTACACCGAAGCGGCGGTCGGGTTCCGGAAACGGATTAACCACGCGACGTAACTGATAATTGGCTGGATGCAAGGACAGGTCCCAGTGGTAGAGTATCGTCGCTACCGTTGTCATAGCCAGCAACTCCACCAGCCCTGCTCCCAAGCAGGAATGTGAGGCAAGACCAAACGGCACAAACATGGCAGACTGTCGATGTTCATTTCGTGGTTCCAGGAACCGGTCAGGATCGAAACGGCGCGGATCGGGGAAGATCTCTGGGAGGAAGTGGCAGACAGTTCCAGCGAAAAAGATAGCTTCACCGACCGGCAATTCGTAGCCCTGGAACTCGAACGGCGAGACGATCACGCGTGGAGTCGCCAACGCCACCGGATATCGGCGCAGTGATTCTAGCATCGTCGCTCGCAGGATCTTCATCTTCATGATATCGGCAAATGTGGGTGCTGGGCTGGCGAAAAGCGCATCGATCTCCGGCTGTACGCGCTCACGAACCTCTGGGAACTTGAGCAGTGCGTACAGTAAGAAAGCACAGACTGGACCCCCGTAAATCATGCTGTTGCTGTATGTAATTTGCGCGTTCGCGAAGACATCCTCCTCAGTGTATGGCTTGCCTTCCTCATCCCTCGAGCCAATCAGGAGGTCGATGAAATCGGAGTCGCGGTTCGTGCCCGGCGAGTTGCGACGGTGGTCATTGATTATCCCGCGCAGAAACGACGTCATCGCCGCCTTTGCCAGCCAGTACAGTGGATAGTGGCGGAAGAATAAAGGATACGAACCCAGGCCGGGACCAATCGAGAAACGAGCGAAGGTGATTCCACTTCGGGTGGAGAGTCGCAGCGGAGTATTCGCGAGTGACTCTCCGAGTTGATCTGCAGTGAGCCGGTGCATCATATCCAGTGCCGGTATGGTGCTTTGCGGCTTCCACTGCTGCACGGAGTGCTGCGCCGCAGCCAACATGCGCGGAACATAGCGCGCAAGAGCCTCATGTGTAAACGCCCCTTTAATGACGCGACGCAAGTGGGCATGACGGGCGCCATCGGTCGCGATAGGATAGTGAGATGAGCCCAGCTGCTCGGCTACGTTATGGTAAATTGGCTTGTTATCGAGATACTGCTCGGCTCCATGGCTCAGAAAGCGATTGGCCTCCGGTCCAGCCAAGACGATATAGCGGCGCCCGAACCCACCGGCATAAAAGACAGGCCCAAGCTCAAGATAGGACTTGAAGAAGAATTCGAGCGGTTCGTTGATGAGATCGCGCGCATTCCCCATCAACGGCAGACCCGGAGCCTCCGGAATGGATATTGGTTGGTCGAGGGCAATTGCCGACATCGTCGTGTCTCCAGTGCATTTCCTATCTCAGAGGACGCTTCCAATAGCCGATTCAATCTAGTAGCCGATTCAATCTAGGTGATAGCATGCATCACCTGCAAACGAGCCATTACGCATTCCTGGCAAACAGGTGTAATGAATATCCATCTGCCACTTTGGACACAATTATACAGGACGCAGAGCGTGTTGAGGTGCCTAAAAGTTCTGCTATATCCGCAAGTATGTGGCCTCTACGCACCCGACCAGGAAGAATGCCTTCGAGCTGTCCGAGCCTCCGACAAAGGCATGAACGGCCACCTCGATCTCGTGTCTTTTGTCGGTTTGTTGCTGGCTGTGAGACGCATTTAAGCGGGGTAGATAGGCAAAAAGTATGATGGTAATCGTGCACCACGGCTGCCGGCGTGCTATCCTTCATCCCAAAACAGCGTGCGTGTCGTCTTACCAGGCGAGCTGGTAACCAGAGTACGTTCCTGAGAAGGTGATACGCCGACGCACAAGCGTGAGGCGTGAGCAGGAGAATGGTCTATGAGAGCGGTGGTCTGCAAGGCCTTTGGTCCCCCGGAAAGCTTGATTGTCGAAGAAATCGAGTCGCCGACTCCCGGCCCTGGTCAGGTTGTCGTGGACGTAAAAGCCTGCGGAGTAAACTTCCCGGATACACTGATAATTCAAGGACAATACCAGTATAAGCCGCCGCTCCCTTTCTCTCCGGGCAGCGAGGTCGCCGGGATTGTGAGAGAGGTTGGCGCGGGAGTGGACGCTATCAACGTTGGAGATCGGGTCATCGCCTCAAGCGCCTTTGGCGCCTACGCCGAAAAATTCGTCTCCGGCGCCGACGCAGTGCACCCTATGCCCAATTGGCTGGATTTCGACATTGCCTCGTCCATATCAATGACCTATGGCACCAGCTTGTACGCGCTAAAGGATCGGGCCCATCTTCAGGCGGGCGAGCGTGTGTTGGTGCTGGGGGCGGCTGGAGGTATCGGCCTCGCCGCGATTGAAATCAGCAGAGCGTTGGGCGCAACAGTCATTGCTGCCGCTTCAAGCGATGAAAAGCTGGCGATATGCCGCGAGCACGGGGCCGGAGACGTAATTAACTATCGAACTGAGGACCTTAAGGAGCGTGTCAAGGCACTGACTTCGGGCCAGGGTGTCGACGTCGTCGTCGATCCGGTTGGCGGCGACTACTCTGAGGCGGCGTTGCGGGGCTTGGCTTGGAATGGGCGCTTTCTGGTGATTGGGTTTACGGCGGGGAATATACCCCGCATCCCTTTGAACCTCCCTCTCCTCAAGGGCTCTTCAATCGTCGGTGTGTTCTGGGGGAGTTTCGTTGCCCGTGAGCCACAGCAATCCCGCGCAAATCTCGAGCAGCTGCTGAGCTGGATCCAGGCTGGAAAATTGCACCCGCGTATCTCTGCCAGATATCCACTTGAACGCGCGGCGGATGCACTCAACGAGATTATCAACCGCACGGTGATGGGCAAGGTAGTATTGCTACCGGCGCCGCAGTAAGCTAGGGAGTCATTCCGGAGGGCCACTACGCGCTCGTGCGCATGACACACCGCGAAGGCCAATGGCTACTCATCAGAGGCAGGGATGATCAGGACATATGAGCTTGAGATGTGTCGCTTACGTTGCTCGGCATGACCATCCTTCGACGGGCCTCAGCTTCGAGGAGCCGTAGCTCGTTTTGGTAAGCCGGCCGCAAGATGCGTGGAATGAGACGGCGCTCCAGCTGTCCGCGGATGCCGGGATGAGCCTTCATCTGCGTGGCAATACTCACGTGCGCCTGATTTCCAGCGCTGACCGGTGTGACTGTAAAAGTCGTCTGGTCGCCGGTGTCGAGATCGGATTCGACCAGGACTCTACCTGGCTCGGGCTCCGATACCTGGTGGCGCAAGCGTGAGGTGATACCCAGTACGCGCATCGTGACGATCATAGTGGTTCCGGCGCCAACTCCTCCCGACTCCACCTCAATCCTTTGAAAATACGGCTTGGGAACGATCAGGGGATGGCCAGTGCGGTAATCGGCTATGATGTTGTAGACGGTGCTGGAAGGTGCGTTCAGGGTGCCTTCAGCACTAATATGTATGTGATCAGCCATGGCAATACTCCTTCTCACACTGCGATAATAGCCGCTTTTCTTGTACTATATTTCGGCACTGTCCCATCAAGTGTCCTATGCATGCCGGTACCGCTACCCTGCCTTTGGTGATGGAGGTGACACGTTGATACGTCTGGCAATACTGGGCTGGCCATACGTCAGCGGACCCACCGGCCCGGTGCCGGTCCCAGCTAAAGCTATTGGTCTACTGGCATACCTGGCACTACACCCGGAGTCGCAGCCGCGCGAGCGGGTGATAGAGGTGCTCTGGCCAGAGCGAGCTTCGCTCACCGGCCGAAAACTGCTGCGCAATCTGTTATGGCGCCTCCGGCAAGATCTCGTCGACGAGATCATCGTTGCGCGGGAGGACTGGCTGGCGCTGGGCACGACGGTATGGGTCGATGTACGTGAGTTTATCCGAGACCCGGCAGTTGACGCTCTACCGTGGAGATTTGCTGGACGGAATCGCGGTACGGGACGCCCCAGAGTTCGAGAGCTGGCTCATGTCCGAGCGCGACCGTCTGGCGGTCAACGTTTGTCGACATAGTCGAGCGGGCAATCACAGACAAAGAGGCAGTCGACCGGTGGACTGAGGTGGAATCGCTGGCGCGTCTCGGCCTGGCTTCATGCTCCCTTGACCGAGTCTCTGCATCGAGACCTCATGGAAGCGCTGGCGCGCTTGGGGCGGCGTGCCGAGGCCATTCACCAGTACGATACGTGGCGTGATTTCTCGTACCTGCAGATGGCGCTGGACCCGGAGCCCGAGACTCAAGATCTCTATCGGGCGATTGTTGAAGGGAAGGTGACATCATCTCTTCCAGCTGCTTCCAGAGGTACCTATGCGTCGTCCTTCGACTATTCCCTGATTAGCGATCTACCTCTCCTAGAAATCTACGCGGGCTGTGGCGACACCTCGCCCTATGGTCGTTCTCTTTCACCAATACAACATCTGGCATGCGGCTGGAAGTTTGCCAGATACGGCGATGTGCCGGAGGCGCAAGCGGCATTCGAGGCGGCGGTAGCTGGATTTTCATCGGCGAGTGACGCTCGCGGCGCTGCCCAAGCGTATTGTGAGCTTGCGCTATTGGCGCTTCACAGTGGCCGGTATGACGAGGCGTCAGGGTGGGTAGCGGCGTGCGACTCTCTCGGGAAGGCAGTATGGAGCCCCGCTTTGCACCGCCTGCGACACTGTGTGATCGGACTGGTCAACCTGCAACACTCCGCCAATGAGGCTTTGACGGTCGCATCGACGTCGTTCACCGCCCAGCTCGTCCCCTCGCTGCTGGCGGCGTCGCGCTGCGAGCTTGCGCACGATCTCGCAGTACGCGGCCTACTCGACGATGCGGCGCGAGGCATGGTCGACAAATTGGCGTTACAGCGCCGGTGATTTACTCTCGTGCGTACTGTAATTGCTCACCGACTCCACCGGGTAAGGACGACATACCTGTAGAACCTCTAGATCAGGCTGAAGGTTAGGAGTGCGATGAGCATAGCGTTGACTGGATGGAACGCCGAAATAAGAGGAATCAGGTGACCGGCATCGATCAAGAGTCCCTGTAAGATCATAAGCCCCGCTAGCAGCCACGAGCGTCGCTGGGTTCCAGCGGCGAGTCGCCCGCGCCAGGCAATGATGGGCAGTGCGAACGAAGCCAGCACTACCAGAGATCCAAATATCACGTGCGGAAGGAAGCTGGTGATACCGAAGACACCGAGGCCGGCAAAGAAGAATTGCACTGCAATGCCGCCAAGCAGCACCCGGGCGATGGTGCGATGGATGCTGTTCGTGTGGTTGACGACGACAGAACGAGTAGGGGCGCTGTTCTCGGGTGGTGTCGAAACGGCGTCCCGAGCGAGTGTGTTGCGCATTGTAGACCTCCTCTGGTCAGTTAGCATGGGTCTTGTTCTGCTGCAACTATAGCTCGGGGCGTGTTCGGTATTCGTTACGGCAAGCGTTACGGCACGACCTGTGTAGAATGTAGCTAGAACTCAAACTAGGCCCATGATGTGGAGGCCAGCAGCTCCTCCGTCGAGGCCGGCTGCATGCCGTTACTCTCGGTACTGGAGGCTATCTCCCTATTGAGCTGCCGCCACATGCGCAGTATCTCGGCTACCCCCCAGGCCTGGGCGATGCAGCCTCTAGGCAGGTGCGGCGGATCGCCATCGAGAATTTCGGAGACGGTTCCCAGTCCAGCGTCGCGGAGGTGGTCTGCGCACGGCGCCAGCAGCGCCAGCGCGGCGGCTGGATCGCCGTACGCGTGATAGTGAGCCTCGACGAAGGCGCCGAGCAGCCAGGTCCAGACTGGCCCCTGGTGATACGAGGTATCGCGCTGATACTGGTTGCCGATGTATGTGCCTCGGTAGGCGGGGTCATCGGGACTCAGAGACCGCAAGCCATAGGAGGTAAGGAGCACCCGTCCAACCGCGTCAACAACACTTCTCGCCTCGGCGCCTTCGAGAAGCGGGAAGGGTAGCGATACCGCAAATATCTGGTTGGGGCGCATGGTGAAATCATCCCCGCTGGGGCCGTCTATCACATCGGCAAGGTAGGGGTGATCCGGGCGCTTGAAGCGGCGCATGAAAGATGCGCGCACGCGATCCGCCCGTGTGTAGTAGTCAATGGCCGTGCCGTTGCCGCGGGTCGAGAGAAACTCCGCGAGGATCCGCAATGTGTTGTACCAGAGCGCGTTGATCTCAACCGGCTTGCCGATGCGGGGCGTTACCACGTAATCGCCGACCTTGGCATCCATCCAGGTCAACTGTACTCCGGGCTCTCCGGTGTGCAACAGCCCGTCTTTCGGATCGACGCCTATATGGTAGCGAGTTCCTCGAATGTGCCAGGCGACGATGTCCGCTAGACCTGGCAGCAGCTCGTCCACGAGCGCGTTGTCGCCGGTGCTTTTCACATAACTGTAGAGCGCGATGACATACCAGAGCGTCGCATCGGCGGTATTGTAGCCGGGGATAACGCCAGAGCGGTCGGGGAAATTGTTGGGAAGCAGCCCGTCTTGTATATAACGGGCAAAGTTTCGCAAAATGCTGACGGCGTCCTCGGGCCGTCCGGTCGCCAGCGTCAGCCCGCGTAGCGCGATCATAGTGTCGCGGCCCCAGTCGTTGAACCAGTGGTAGCCGGCGATGACGGTCTTGGCTTGCTCAGTTCCGGAAGACAGGCTGGCCTCGCCGGCGACGGCCTGGCGTTCGACGATAAACTGGTCGGCCGCCAGTGTCAACTGCTGTACCACTGGATGAGAAATCTGCGCTCCGGCGATGCGAAGCAGATTTTGTTGGCGTTCACGGATGTCTGCCAGTGCGGAATCAGTGAAGCTATGATTGCCGGACATGTCGGTGGTCAGGCTGAGAGCGAATCGACTGCCAGGTTCTAAAGAAGTAAGAAATGTACCGGGCGCGTAGAGGTCGCCAGTGGCGCCCAGACCTCGCTCAGTCTCGGCGCGATACTTGAAATTCCACCACCAGGCGCCATCGGCAGCGAAGGCACCGTCGCTCGCCTGCAGTGCAAATGGTACCGCGCCATCAAACGCGTGAATAATGGCTCTCTGTGCCGAAGACTCGACGCCCATCTCCCAACCCTGCCCAGACGAGAGACGGTGGAAGTTGCGATAAGTCACCAGCGGTGTAACCTCGAGCTGCATGGGTGCCTTGCCGCGCAGCATACGATACAGCACGTAGGTCGTATCGGAGCCGAAAGCCATCCAGATGCGACGCTCAAGTAATGCGTCGCCGATCGCGAATGTCCAGACTGGAAGCATGCCTTCAAGAGCAAAGGACTGCATGTAGCGATAGCCCTGCGGATCTATCGTGCCCCCGGCATATTCGTTGGCTGAAAGAGGATAGCGGTGTCCATCATAGGTGACCCATTCGACCATACCGCCGACCAAGACGGTGCGGTCTACTGGAGGATTTAGGGCCGCCACCAGCAGGCCATGGTAGCTGCGGGTGTTTATTCCAGCTAGAGTACTCGAGGCGTAGCTGCCTAGCCCATTGGTGACTAGCCACTCGCGCCGCAATCCATCGTCTAGGCTGCCGCAAATCTCGCGACCAAAGTGGACCAATGGCATCTCGGTGATAGTAGTCGGCGATCTCGGTGCACTCATCGTCTGCTCCATGTCATACATAATGGCACGCACCGCCGGACCGACACGACGCTGTATCGGATGCAAACGGTGCATGCCAGAGTCAACTCTCCTGTCGGCGGGCGAATTAACTCGCGCTGCCAACCGCCTCGGGTTGCTGCGATTGGGACATCAATCGCTCGATTACTCGTTGGCCAACCATGGGTCCCATTGCCGGTATCAATACGGCCACCGCTCCAGTCCAGCCGGTTTGATGGCTGGCGCCGATACCGGCGCCGTTGTCGCCATGAAAATACTCGTAGAACAGTATCAGGTCGCGCCAGTGCGGGTCAGTCTGGAATTTCTCAGTCCTTCCATACACCGGTCGGTTACCTGCTGGTTGACCATCTTCGCCGCCGCCTTCGCTACGTAGGAACGTGCCGATAATCCGCTTGCCCAACTCGGCGGCAACCTCTCGTAGATTCATTTGGTTACCCGATCCGGTGGGAAACTCGACTTTGAAGTCATCTCCAAAGTAGACGCCTAGCTTGGCTACCGCCTCGAGGAGGATGAGATTCATTGGCATCCATACTGGTCCTCGCCAGTTGGAGTTGCCTCCGAAGAGTCCGGTAGTCGACTCGGCTGGCTCATAATCTACACGGTAGTCCTGGCCCGCCCAGTGCATGATATAGGGATGGTCTTTGTGGTAACGGGAGATAGAGCGAATTCCATGTGGACTGAGAAACTCCGATTCGTCCAGCATACGAATGAGCAGGCGCCTGATCTTCTCTTTGCCTAACAGCCCAACCAGGCGGATATTGGCGGGCCCTCGCTGGTCGTAGAGGCCGATATCGTAGAGCTCAGGATGGACCGAGGCGCGCTCCAAGATGATGTCGCGGACGGGGCCCATACGATCCTCTGCTGTAGGGGTGACCAGTACAGTGGCGGCAAGTGGCAGCAATCCTACCAACGAACGGACCTTGAGTCGCTCGGCATGTCCATCAGGCAGCCTAAGCAAATCGTAGAAGAAGCCGTCCTCTTCGTCCCAGAGCGAGTCGTCGCCTGGGCCTTCGTGCTCCATGGCAACCGCGATATAGAGGAAGTGTTGTAGGAATTTGGCGGCCATCTCCGAATAGACCGGATCATCGGCCGCCAGCTCCAGGGCAATCTGCATCATCGTCAGGCTGTAGAGGGCCATCCAACTGGTACCGTCCGACTGTTCGAGGGTGCCGCCGGTGGGAAGCGGCGCGCTCCGGTCGAAGACACCGATGTTGTCCAGGCCAAGGAAGCCGCCCGCGAAGATATTGTTCCCCTGTGTATCTTTCCGATTGACCCACCAGGTGAAGTTCATGAGCAGCTTGTTGAAGATGGCCTTAAGGAACTCTTTGTCTCCAATTCCGCGCTGCTCACGCTCTATCATGTACACGCGCCAGGCCGCCCAAGCATGAATCGGAGGATTGACGTCGCCGAATGCCCATTCATAGGCGGGAAGCGCACCATTGGGGTGCATATACCGGGGTTGAGTCATCAGGTGGAGCTGTCCCTTGGCGAAATCGATATCTACCTCCGCTAAAGGCAGTGTGTGAACCGCCAGATCCCAGGTGGCAAACCAGGGGTACTCCCACTTATCGGGCATGGAAATGATGTCGTGGCTGTTCATATGGTACCAGTCGGTGTTTCGTCCATCCTCGCGACCAACTGGAGGCTCTGGCTGAGTAGGGGCGTCTCCCCTAAGCCAGTGCTCGAGATCGTAATTGTAGAACTGCTTGGTCCATAACATGCCGGCAAGCGCCTGGCGCATGACGTTCGCGGCATCTTCACTAATGGTTGAGGGAGTGATTCCGGCATAGAAGTCGTCGGCATCGTGCTGCCGCGCGCGCAAGACATCATCGAAATCAGAACCTACGATACTACCGGTGCCATTCAAAGTCGGCATGGATGCCGGCGGGGTAGTGTTGAGCCGCAGCCGAATGACACGGGTCTCGCCCGGACCGATTTCCAGCCGGTAGTGAGAGGACGCTTTGGTCCCGACTCGATCTGGATTTACCGCCTCGGTATTTCCATACACGATGAAATCGTTGACGCCGTCTTTCACGTATGGTGAGGGGTTGGGAGAACCATAGAGCCGCTCGGCGTTGGTCTCGTTCTCGGTAAAGAGCAGCTGCTCGGCGCCTTCGCAATAGAGATAGCGAGTGCCAAGAGTGGGGTGAACGGCTTCAATCGCGTAACCGTCTCCTCTGGCATCCACTTGCTTCAGCAGTGGCTTGACGGCGCCCTCGCTCCAGGACCAGGTATTACGGAACCACAGGGTGGGCAGAACATGGAGCGAGGCGCTGAGATCGCCGCGGTTGACGATGCTGATATGTACCAGCATGTCTTCCGGAGATTGCTTGGCGTACTCGACGTAGACGTCAAAATAGCGGTTCTGTTCGAAGACGCCAGTGTCGATCAGCTCGTACTCGGGCTCCAGTTTGCTGCGCTGGCGATTGGTTGCTACCAGGTCGGCGTAGGGAAACGGTGCTTGCGGGTATTTGTACAGGTACTTCATGTAGGAATGAGTCGGGGTACTGTCCATGTAGAAGTAATATTCCTTCACGTCTTCGCCATGGTTGCCTTCAGAGTTGGTGAGCCCAAACAGGCGCTCTTTCAAGATGGGGTCGGCGCCGTTCCACAAGGCTAGCGAGAAGCAGAGCTGCTGGCTGTCGTCTGATATACCGGCGATCCCGTCTTCACCCCACCGATAAGTTCTAGAACGTGACTGATCATGACTGAAATAGTCCCAGGCGCTGCCGTAGGGGCTGTAGTCCTCACGCACAGTTCCCCACTGGCGCTCGCTCAAATAGGGCCCCCACTTCTTCCACGGTATCTGTCGCTCGCGTGCCTCTCGCAGCCGAAGCTCTTCTTGCGTTGCCATATGCGATGTGCTCCATCTCGTGCATCATGCCGCGCCCTTGCCGGACATATGCCGCACTCAGCCAAGGGCTAAAGGGCGGCCGTCTGCTGAGGGTACTGGTAACACTAACGTGAACCAAAATCTGTATGTGGAGTCGGTAACCAACATCCGCCTGGCGGATTTGTTTACCACTATTTCAGATGGTATGCTGTCTCACCTGGGTGAGACCCCGTGCGCAAGGCGGGATTTGGGGGCGAGTCTCGTACTCGCCTGCGGGCTAGTGATCCGACCTTCGTCTCTCTGACCGCTCGCAGGAATAGGATAATCCGGGATATCATGTCAGCACTGAGACCGTGCCGAGATGGCGCGAGACGAGAAAAGGTGAGCGCGATGGGGAAGTCTGCGGTTGTAACCGGTGCAAGCCGTGGCATTGGACGGAGTATCGCTCTGGCATTGGCCGAGGCCGGTGCGGACGTGGCGATCACTGCACGTACGCAGTCGGAATTGGACGAGTTGGCTGAACAGGTACGCACCATGGGACGCACGTGTGTTGCGGTTGCTTGCGACGTCACCGACCAGGCGCAGGTGAACCGCCTGGCAGCCCATATCTATGATTCGTTGCCGGGTGTAGACATCTTGGTAAACAATGCTGGAGCCTCGGGTAGCTCGAAGTTCATCAACCATGATGACGAGCTGTGGCACCAAATGCTGTCAGTCAATTTGACCAGTGCGTATTATGTCTCCAAGGCATTCGCTCCGGCGATGGTCGCCCAGCGCTATGGACGAATCATTATGATCGCCTCTATTGCCGCCCGCACCGGCGGCCGCTATGTTGCCGCGTATACGGCTTCCAAGCATGGATTACTGGGCCTCACCCGTGCTCTCGCCGCGGAACTCGGTCCAGCGAATATCACCGTCAACGCTATCTGCCCCAGCTATGTCGACACTCCAATGACTGAACGGACGGTTGCGAATATGGTGCGGCTAACCGGAATGACTGCACTGGAAGCGCAAGCCGCACTCGAAAAGCTCAGCCCGCAACAGCGGTTGATTTCGGCAGAGGAGGTTGCGCGTATCGCCGTGTTTTTGGCTGATGAGGGCAGCGGTGGCATCAATGGCCAGGCTATCAATATCGATGGCGGCTCTCTCATGTCCTAACGTCCTCGAATTGCGGTGGATTCCAAATCATTGTATGGGTGACGGTGTCGTTTGCGTGTTGAACGGCCGGACGCGAGGGTTGAGGCCCACTTGTATGTGCTCTGGCGAAGGGAGTAATGGATGCATGAGTTATGATTTTCTCTACAACGTCCAAGATGGCGTGGCAACATTGACCTTCAACCGCCCGACCGTGCTCAATGCGTTGACGTTCGACATCTACGCGCAGCTACGAGATCTCTTCGATGCGCTCCGCTATAATGATGCGGTCAAAGTCGTCATTCTTACCGGCAGCGGCGACGCATTTTGCTCGGGCGGCGATGTACATGAGATTATCGGCGAGCTGCTGAAGCGAGACACGAAAGATCATATCGAGTTTACCCGCATGACGGGAGCAGTAGTGCAGCATATGCGTCTCCTGGACAAGCCGATCATTGCCGCCTTGAACGGTTTGGTAGCTGGAGCCGGATCGGTGCTGGCGCTTGCCAGTGACCTGCGTATCGCATCTGATCGAGCCCGCTTCGCCTTCCTGTTTACCAAAGTCGGCCTCACCGGCGCCGATATGGGAGCAGGTTTTCTGCTGCCCCGCATTGTTGGGATGGGACGCGCATTTGAGCTCTTGCTCTTTGGTGATACGATAGACGCTACTACAGCCGAACACTATGGGCTGGTGAACCTGGTAGTGCCGCATGATGAGCTGATGGCAAAGGCGGAGAGCTGGGCAGCTCGGCTGGCAAGCGGGCCAACACTGGCCATTTCAATGACCAAACGTATGATCAATAACGAGCTTGCCATGGATCTGGTATCGGCGATTGAGTCAGAGGCGCAGGCGCAGGCTTTGCTGCTCCTGGGAGAGGACCATCGCCGCTTCTATGAGTCATTCTCGTCCCGAGAGCAGCCGCGCTGGACGGGGCGATAGCGATCATACAAGAAACTGGCGGTTTCTATGAAGCAACTGATTAATCCTGGCTCCCTTGCCGAACCGCGTGGCTTCAACCATGGAATACTGAGTGGAGGAGGCAAGCTGCTTTTCTTGGCGGGGCAGGATGCCAGCGGTCCAGATGGGCGCATCATTGCGCCGGACGACATGTTGGCGCAATGTGAGCAAGTGTTGCACAACCTCTCGATCGTGGTTACGGCCGCTCATGGCCGGATGAGCGACATCGTCAAGATGAATATCTATGTCACTGATCGGGACGCATATAAGGCCCAGCTAAAATCACTCGGCAGGTTGTTCCAATCGTATTTTGGCGCGTACTACCCGGCGACTGCCCTCTTCGAGGTACGATCGCTCTTCCAGGACGATGCTTTGGTTGAGATCGAAGGTATTGCCGTCGTTGCCGCGGGTATCGGCCCAGAGTAGGGGAGTACGGTATGGATTTCGAGCTTACTCCTGCACAGAGGCGTACCCAGGAGTCGGTACGGGAGTTTGCGCAGTCTGAAATTGCTCCCAAGTCCCGCTTGGCCGACGAGACTGGAGTCTTCGACTTGTCCCTCGTCAAGCGCATGGCGGAGCTCGGTTTGCTGGGAGGGCCACTGGAAGCCGAATATGGCGGTTCCGGAATGGACCATGTCAGCTTTGTCTTGGCGTGCGAAGAGCTAGGACGCGCCGACTCGTCGGTCAGAGGCTTTCTCACCGTACATGCCGGATTGGTCACTGGATGCATTCGCGCGTACGGCAGTCTCGAGCAGCGCCGTACCTATTTGCCCCGGCTGGCCGGGGGCGACATGATAGGCTGCTACTGTCTCACCGAGCCTGAGGCCGGTTCAGACGCGGCGAGTCTTCAAACACGCGTGCGAGACGAGGGGGAGAGCTCTGTTCTTGACGGAGAGAAGATCTGGATTACCAACGGTACAATAGCAGATCTCGCCATCGTCTTTGCCACTCGGGATCCAGCGGAGGGCCGAAAAGGTATCACCGCTTTTCTGGTAGAGACCGGCATACCGGGCTTTCGGCGTGAGCGCCAGCCCGGTCATGAGCTTGGGCATCGAGCGTCGGACCACGCACACATCATTTTCGAGGACTGCCGAATACCGAATTCGGCAGTGCTTGGCCCCCCAGGCGAGGGATTCAAGGTGGCAATGTCGGCCCTCAATGTCGGAAGGCTGGGCGTGGCCGCTGGAGCCGTCGGCGTAGGTCAAGCATGCCTGGACGCTTGTATTGACTTTGCGCGCGGGCGCCGGCAATTCGGCCAGAGGATCGGGGATTTCCAGCAAGTTCAGGCGGCGCTGGCCAACATGTCGGCCGATATTGAAGCTGCCCGGCTGCTAACTTATCGGGCCGCCTGGCTCAAAGATCAGGGACGGCCCATGTCCCGTGAGGCGGCTACCGCCAAGCTTTTCGCTACCGAGGCGGCCTTACGCGCCGCCGGAGAAGCGGTATTGTTGCACGGCAACCGTGGGTATTCAAATGAGTATCCGGTTGAACGCTACTATCGGGATATCAAAGGACTTCAGATTTATGAAGGTACGAGTTATATACAGCGCGTCATCATCGCACGCGATCTGCTTGGGCGTGAGTGATGTCTGAGAGATACGTATTGGCGGCATTCTAGTTATCGCGTGGTCGCTGTGAGCCGCGAGAATACAAAGTTGGTCGCGCGAACGCAGAGGGAGGAGACAATGGTGTATTCCCCATACTGGAACCCCAAGAACGAGACGATGCCGCGTCCGGAGCTCCAACGACTACAGCTTATCAAGCTTAAACGATTGGTAGACTTCGCATATACCAAGAGCGCGTTCCACCGGCAGAGCTTTGACCGCGCCGGGTTTCGCCCCGAACAGCTCCAGACCCTTGACGATCTTCGGCGGATCCCTTTTATGACGCGTGAAGAGTGGATGGACAGTATCTCAGAGTACCCGCTCTACGGAAATCTGCTCACGCTCCGGTGGAAACCGCGGTACGGTATCATCTTACGTCGGGAACGAGCGGCCGAACTCCCATTCGAGCGCTGGACAGCACCAAAGATTGGGACTGGATCAGCGAGATGTGGTGTTACGGATTGTGGGGATTCGGAGTACGCCCCATCGATACAGTGTACTTTGCGTTTGGCTATGGACATTTTATCGGCTTCTGGGGCGCCCATTACGGCTGCGAAAAAATTGGCGCGCTGGTAATTCCTGGAGGCGCGCAGTCCACGGAAGCGCGTGTGCGTCAAATTGTGGATATGGGAGTAACCACGGTGTGCTCCACTCCCACCTATGCACTGCGCCTGTGGCAGCAGGCCAGCGAAATGGGCATCGATCTGGCTGCGGGGAGCAAGGTTGACAAACTCATTCTCTCCGGCGAACCAGCTGGATCGATTCCGGCGGTCAAGCGCCAGCTCGAGGAGGCATGGGGCGCAAGATGCGGTGACAGTGCTGGTATGACGGAGCTCGGCACCATCATGGTCTTCGAATGCGATCGCCAACCGGGCGGCACACACATTATCGAAGATCACTTTATCGAGGAGGTCGTGAATCCGGACACCGGAGAGTCGGTTGGGTACGGCGAACTGGGCGAGCGTGTCGTCACGTCTTTCGGCCGCGGGCTGATTCCAGTAGTGCGCTATCGCACCAAAGATATGGTTGTGAGGGTGCCCTATGATACCTGTGCCTGTGGACGTACCGGAGACATATATGATGGCGGCATACGGGGACGCTGGGACGATATGAAAGTAATTCGCGGCACGAATGTGTATCCACGCGCCGTCGAATCCTTGGTTCGTGAACATGATGCGATCGACGAGTTCCAAATCTTTCTCTGGCGTCGCGAGGGCATTCGGGACGAGATTACCATCAAAGTTGAGCTCAAACCGGGACGTGAGCAGGAGTGGGTGGAGCTGGAGCAGATGCTTGTCTTCGAGCTTGCCGAGGCACATGAGGGCCTGCACTTCCTGGTTGAGTTGATGGAGCCAGGGACGTTACCGCGGTTCGAGCTTAAGGCCAGGAGACTACAGGACACCCGTCCGGTCGCTATGTATTGATGATACTGCTGCGGCAGGTTCTCCCTGACCGCAGAAGGAGCGTGGGCGATGGCTGAAGATACCGACTTACTCGGCGCACCTCTGGTCGAACACGAGCGTGAAATTCTCCGCGTCTACCAAGAATTGAAAGCACTCGCAGGCAATGCCGACTTGCCGCCCTGTGTCGCTCGCAACGTGAGGCAGGCGCTTGCAAGCATGTGGCAGGCTACCAATGATCTGGACCTTCAATTCGAACAACTCTATGACTTGCAAGTATAGCGGCATGCAGATGCGATTCCGCTCTAGCGCGCCCCTGGCGGCATGCCTGCGTCGGCGGGCTCGGCGTAAATCGTCCGCTCATTCTGGTATGTAACCATTCCCGGACCGCCTCCTTTTATGTGGCGGACATATCGCTGCTCGGTGATATCTACCGGGACGCTCCCGGCGCCGCGTGACTGGCTATAATAGGCCGACAGCGCCGCGGCTTCATGCAGGGTCGATTCCGGCACACTGCGGCCGGCGGATTTTATGATGACGTGCGACCCAGGGACTCCCCGCGCGTGCAGCCAAAGATCGCCTGGGCTTGCCTGGTGGAAAGTTATATCCTCGTTCTGGCGACTATTCTTTCCAGCCAGCATGACAAAGCCGTCGCTGGACTGCCGCCTGAGTGGCGTGCCGACCTCGGGTCCACGCTTGGCAGTCTGCTTGCCTGGTTTACCACTACGGCTGGCCTTGCGTTTCTGAACCTGGACTTTACTCTTCGGCACGTTCTTCTCGCGCAAGTAACCAGCCTCAGCTACTTCAGCGCGCACCAGAGCAACGTCGGCCGGCGATTCGGCCAGCGCCAGATCAGTTCGCAACTGCTCGACGCGCGCCAGCTCCAATTCGCTAGCAGCTAGCTGTACAGGTATGTGGCTCCCCGCACGTTGCAGCTTGTGGTATCGGTCATATCGCTTATTGGCGTTTTCTACCGCCGTGAGTCGCGGGTCCAGAGAGATGGTGAGTAATTCGGCCTGCCCCTCCGAAGCGGCAAACGGGTCCGGAATGACAATGCTGTTTGCGTGCGAGGGCACCTCTGCTTGGAGGGCCAGCAAAATATCGGCCTCTTGGCGCAGCTTGGGCATCTCGGCAAGCATTCCCAGCTCATTTTGCAGAGCTTCGTGCTTGCGGAGGGCACGATCGCGTTGGGTCTGCAACAAATGGCGCATGTTTTGCTTTGCCCCCTCCATCGCGTTGTACCACTCCGCGTCCTCAAAATAGGCCGCCAGCATGGCATTGGCGCTCTCCATCTCGCGCAAGACGGCGGCCTCGCCATACTGCCGTGGTCGGTACACCGCAAAAGCGGTTGGGCGTAGCCCAGGTTCGGAACTCGGGTAGACCAGAGTGGGTTGCCACTTTCGGCTGGAAACATGATCGGCCAATGCGTGCACCTCGGCAGCAACTGAACGCCAGTCAACGTCCCCGCCGAGCGGTGCGGCGGCGTCCCCTAGGGCACGTGCAGCAGCCTCAGCCGCCAGCTCACGACTAAAGCCGGCGAGGTTTGCCGTGAGAACGGAGGCCACGATTGGTTGCTCCGGTCGGCGCGATCGACGTCTGGGTTCTTCCACGGCCTGCGTAAGCGCCTGACTTGCGGCAATTTCCAAGTCGCTGGGAGAGACCAGGTCAGGAGCTAAGCGCGGCACCAACTCGCCGGATTTCATTCGGGTCTGCTCTGGCGGATACCGATATGGTACGTGAGGTGCGATAGTACGGAAGCGATTCTCGCTGGCGCTGACTTGGCGTAAGGCTCCCAGAATAACGCCGTCGCTGTCTCGTAGTATCAGGTTGCTAATGCGCCCCATAATTTCTATAATGAGCCAAACCAGATCGCGATCAGCTTGCGGGTGCGCAAAGTCGGGCCGCCGGAATCCAAGTTCAATGAGACGTTCCCAGTGCGGCTGCCGCACTTCGGTAACGCGAGTACCCTCCAGGTGCTTGCGCAGGAGCATGACAAACGGCGGCGGCTCCAGGACGAGTTTGCGTGGCTTGCGGTCGACATAGTGGAGTCGAGCGAGCTCCGGGTGAGCGGACATGATCAGCCAGTGGCCGTGTCCGCTGCCGTAGGTTTGCAACGCCACCGCGTGCGGTGTTGGTTGGACAATGTCGTCTACTCGGGCTCCAACCAATGTGGAGCGAAATTCATCGGCCAGGGCAGCTAGGGTAAGAGCATCGACCTGCATAACTGGTTTCTCGCTTTCAGGAGACGCGACGCGGCCCTATAGTATAACATGTGAGCAACAGCGATACGCGCAGGGCGTAGACGTGAGGTAGGTTGCGAAATCCCAGGGTAAGGGGGTAGATGAGGCCGTGACACACACCGGTGAGAATTCTCTAGCCGAGCAGTTATCCTCCATGCCAATCACAACGTCGCCTCTGCTTGTGGTGCTCTCAGGTCCGTCGGGCGTCGGTAAGACGACCCTTACCCGGGCGCTGGTTGAGCAGGGATGGCCAGGGTACATCGTCGTAACCGCGACAACTCGGCGCCCTCGCAATGGTGAGATAGACGGCGTGCACTATCACTTCTGCTCGCACCAGCAGTTCCAGGAGATGGCTAGGACCGGCCAATTACTGGAACATGCGGAAGTACACGGCAATCAGTATGGCGTTCCAGTGGCGCCGGTTCGCGAGCAGCTAGCCGCCAACCGAGACGTCATTCTGACCATCGATCCTCAGGGCGCCAATACTATCAGGAACCGCACCAAAGGAGCGGTATTTCTCTTTCTCGCCCCCGAGTCTCTGGAGGATTTGACCAGCCGGCTCGACTTGCGTGGGCAGGACTCCCCAGAACAGCGCGCACTGCGTCTGATTAACGCGGAGCGCGAAATGGCACAGCTACCCAGCTATGATTATGTTATTATCAACCGACGTGAACGCCTCCAGGATGCCATAGATCAACTGAGGGCAATCATGCTGGCGGAGCACTGTCGCGTAAATCCGCGCCGTTCAGAGGTCTAGATCTTACCTGGGCGACGCGGGAACGGCGGCATCACTCTCACGTAGACACAGGAAGCAGGTACTGGATGCAGAGTGGGACAAGTGGTTTCGAGCGCTCAAGCACACGAGAACGTAACCTTGGCATGGAATTGGTACGTGTTACTGAGGCGGCCGCCTACGCCGCCGGGCGTTTCATGGGGCGTGGTGATAAGGAGGCGGTAGACCAGGCGGCAGTTGATGCGATGCGTAATGCTCTCGATGGAGTGGATATGCATGGCGTAGTCGTGATTGGTGAAGGCGAAAAGGATGAAGCGCCGATGTTGTACACCGGCGAGGAGATAGGCAATGGGCTGCCGCCGGAGGTAGACGTGGCGGTGGATCCGGTGGATGGCACACGCCTGACCGCGCTTGGCCTTCCTGGTGCCATAGCGGTCGTCGCGATCGCCGACCGCGGTGCGATGTTTTCAGCTCCTCCAGGTGTGTTCTACATGCGCAAGCTGGCGGTCGGTCGGGTGGCCGCACCAGTAATCGATTGGCATGCGTCCATTGCCGAAAATCTCGCGCGCATCGCCGAGGTCCGCAACGTGCCAGTTCCCGACATCACCGTAACTATCCTCGACCGGCCGCGCCATTCGGACATCATCAACGAAGTCCGTGAAGCCGGTGCTCGTATTCGTCTCATCATGGACGGCGATGTCGCAGCGGCGATCCAAGCCGCGATGGAAGATTACCAGGAAGTGGACGTCTACATGGGCATAGGTGGCGCTCCGGAGGCGGTGCTGGCCGCTGCTGCTCTCAAATGCATCGGCGGGGAGATGCTCTGCCAGATCTGGCCGCGCAACGATGAGGAGCGCTCTAGTCTAGAGGCCAGCAACGTTGATCTGGCTCGTGTGTATACGGTTAATGACTTGATTACCACCAATAATGTATCGTTCGCCGCCACCGGCATCACCTCTGGTGAATTGCTCACGGGAGTCGAGTACACTGGCACTGGTGCCCGTACCCATTCAGTAATGATGCGAGGCCGCACCGGAACGATCCGATACATCGAGGGCGTCCACCGTTGGAAGCAATAGCGGTCCCTACTGGATTATCTCGATAACGCCGGAGAATGATGTGACTTCCAGTCCTTCGGCTCGCAGACGGCTGATATAGGGATTTAGTCCAATACTGGCCATTGCCGAGCCGCCTAGTGCCAGAATCGCTCCTCGATCGAGAGTGTTCTCGGGCATCTGGTGGATCTCGGAGCCATCGATACCCGCGCATATGAGTGTGTCGACACCGTGCTCGAGATATGCGCGGGCGATAGCCCAGTCAGGTGGAAGGTAAGCGCCGTGTGAAATGGCCGTCACTCCCACCGGTTGCGACCAATCACCAACCATCAGTCGCGCCGCCGTGGCCGCCGATCGTAGCTCAGGCAATGCGCCCAAAACGGTTGTCAGCTCAGCAATGGATATACTAGGATTGGCAGCAGTAGCTTCATCTACAAGTCTTTTTAGGAAGTGCCTCCCAATGCTTTCAAGGGGTGAGAGAATATTGAGCAAGGGCATCTCCAGAAGGCGAGCGACCGAAGGAACCCGATCATAGTTCTGAAGGAGCGCCGCTGCCTCCAGCATGGCATAACGACGAGCGATTGCCTCCTGGGCTACGGTATGCGGTACACCGTACTCCTCCATCTGAGCGACATGCTGTCGATATACCTCCCAGACTGGTCCCGGATAACCCGGCGGCCGGTGGGCAATTACCGCGTGATAGCCCAATTGCCTCGCCATAAAGACCTCGGCCGGTCCGACGTCAACGCCCAGCAGAACGTGGCTGATACGGGTGCCGGGTAATAGATACCGCTATCTGGGGGAATCTCGCTAAAGCCAGCCATATCCAGCGCGATGTCCATGAGCCGCTCAGTCGTTACTGCTGTCATTGCCAGCTCGTCTCTTCCGCTCTAGTGAGCAGTGGCGCACCGTGCTCGTCGCCTGGCTGACTACACGTGTCAGAGGTTCAGCTCGAGTGCGTGACTGCCGGTAAAGCCAAGCTCCTTATAGAGGGGCCGGCCCATCTCCGAAGACCACAGAATCAGCCGCCCGACACCTTCGTCACGGGCCGACTCTATCAAGATATTCATCAAGTGGCGCGCGATTCCCTGGCGACGATAGGCTGGTCGCGTATAGACGCTGGAAACAAAGCCGCGCTTGCGCAGGAAGTTATCGAAATTCGGGGGTAGTATCCACCAGACAAGCAGGACGCAAGCCACTGCTTGGCCATCTGCTTCGGCCAACCAGGCACGAAATCTCCTCCCTTCGATCTCGTCTCGTGAAGTGGCGGAGTAGGCTTTCGCATAGTCTGCTAGATCTATCGCGTCATTGCCTTGTTCTACTTCCATTTCCCAGCGTAACCGTGCCAGTGCCTCTAAATCCCCAGAGGATGCCACACGGTAAGTGATTGTTGACATGGGCAGGGCTCCTTGGCGCCGCGAATGCGTCACTCGCAGGCAGTATAGCATAGCGCTCCGTTTGAGACTGGTATGGCTCACCGTGGAGACTTTTCGGGGGATACTGCTGGGTGCTTCCCAGACACTGTGTTATAATATCAGGTGTTCCTAACCTTGGTGGAGTAGAATTCTGCGTCGGGATGGACACACAGCGGCGCACGCAATAGTATGGCCAGCTGGTTCGCTCGGCTCCAGGAGAGTATGAAACTGTGAATGACGCCCAGATACTTCCCCCAGGTCACGCAAAGCCCGCCTCCAGGCATACCTCCCATATCATGCGTGAGCTCATTGAGACCGTCGTACTGGCATTGCTGATTTTCTTCGCGGTGCACTTTTCAATACAACCGTTTCGCGTTAATGGGCCTAGTATGCAGCCGAATCTTCATACGAATAACCTGGTGCTGGTCAATTTGCTGGCCTATGACTTTGGAACGCCGCAGCGTGGGGATGTCATCGTTTTTCACCCTCCCATCACTTCTGACCCGAGCGAGTACTATGTAAAGCGAATCATTGCGGTTCCCGGAGACACAGTCCAGCTTACCGCCACTGCCGTCTACGTAGACGGCAAGAGATTGGACGAGCCCTACATTGACAGTCTTGGGCTGGGCAATCTGGAAAATCCTGGTGTAGTACCTCCATATACGCTGCCGAAGAATGAGTACTGGGTGATGGGAGACAATCGCCAGGACAGCCAGGATTCGCGCTTCTTCGGGCCTATTTCCGGCAAAGCGATTGTCGGCAAGGCTGAAGTGGTCATCTGGCCGCTAAACGCTTTAGAATGGCTGCGAAACTATTCCTATGTCTTTGCAGGCGTACGATAATCGCCGGCTGCTGGGGAGTGCCTAGCTAACGGCTGTATACCGTGAGATTGCGACTTCCATGACGTGGTACGTGAGCTCCAAGGAGTTTGATGTGGCGAAGAAGCGCTCGCCGGCCCCGCCCCGGCTCGCGTCTGACAAGCGCGGGCATATCATGCGAGAGATAGTCGAGACGCTCCTATTCGTGGGGCTGATATTCCTGATAGTTCAGTTTGCTATTCGCCCAGTACGAGTAGTCGATGGTAGCATGGAACCCCACTTGTCTCCCAATCAGCTAGTTATTGTAAACCGCGCTGCCTATCTGCTCTCCGGCCCTTCACGTGGAGATGTTGTGGTATATTACAACCCCCAGATCGTGAGTGATGAACTCATTGGTCGCATAATCGCGGTACCCGGCGATACTATCTCGATCTCTGTCTCGAACGTAACCGTTGATGGCATCGTGCTCAACGAGACCTATGTCGATTCTGCCGCCGGTGGCCAGCTGAATGAAGGAGTCATACCACCTACCAAGCTAGGTCCCAATCAGTACTGGGTTATGTTTGACAACCGGCAATACAGCAGCAATGATTCGCGCACGTTCGGTCGGTTGCCTCGCCAGAACATCCTGGGTCGAGCGGTGCTGGTTTTCTGGCCGGTTAGTCAGTTTGGCGGTATCTCGGATTATTCGGATGTGTTTCAAAACGTTCCCTGACCAGAGAGCAGAAGCCGGATAATAAGGGAACAAGGAAAGAGAAGTCGAGGCGGCTATGGCGCTGTGGGCCGTTCTATTAGTGATTGCCGTACTAGTTCTCATCGCAGTGGGGCTGGCTCTGCTGGCGGGGAGCTATATAGTGGCCCAACGAATGCTGCGCCCACTTCGAACACCGTTGAAACGCACTCCAGAGGAGTATCATCTCAGTTACGAGGAGGTCAGGATTCCAGGGCGGAGAGGAGATCTTGCCGCCTGGTACATCCCGGCTCGTAACGGCTCGACGCTTATCTGTTGCCATGGCATACACGACAACCGCGGCCAATGGCTAGAGCAGGTTGCCCGCTTACATGCCCGCAGTGGCTATGGAGCGCTACTTTTCGACTTTGCCGGGCATGGGCAGAGTGATTCAAGCTTGGTGACCTACGGTGTGCGTGAAACTGAAGATGTGGACGCGGTACTCGCCTACTTGCGCGGCCGTGGTGATGTGGATATGCAGCGCATCGGCATCATGGGATACTCCCTTGGCGCAATTACCGCTGTGCTGGCAATAGCCGAGCAGCCGGAGTTGCAGTGCCTGATCATTGAGAGCGGCTTCGCCGATGTAGAGCGCGATCTTGTGAAGCTGTTTAGTCGCTTTACTGGTTTGCCGGGCTTTCCACTGGCGAATCTTGTCGTGTTCTGGGGTGAAAGAATTACCGGAGTGCGGCTCTCAGACATACGCCCGGTACAGGTGATCCATCGGATCGCTCCGCGAGCGGTGTTTGTCATCGCGGATCAGCTCGATCAAGTCGCTGATGAGCCCTACGATGGTGAAGCGCTGTATACCCAGGCCCTGGAGCCCAAGCAGTATTGGTTGGCGCAAGATACCGGCCATGTGCAGGCATACTTTGAGCATCCCGACGAATGGGTCGAGCGGGTAGGCACATTCCTAGATGAGTATTGCGCTGGCGGAGGACGAAGAGAGGCCGCCACCGGTACCGATGCCCGGCATGTGCCGTTCGAATCATAAGGACGCGAGACAGCGGAAACGGACTCTTTAGCCCTATGCCCGAGTTACCTGAAGTCGAATACATTGCGCGCCAGCTCCGCGCTGAGCTCATGGGTATACGAATTACGCAAGCATTCGTGTACTGGCCCGGTAGCATCAGCGACAGCGGACCTGACGCATTTGAGGCTGCCGTGGCGGGAAAGCGGATCACTGATATTGACAGGCGCGGCAAGTATCTGCTAGTAGGACTCGAGCAGGATCAAGTACTGATCATTCACCGTGGTATGTCGGGTAATCTCTTGCTGGCCGAGAACCCTAGCTGCGCGCTGTATGTACGAGTAGCTTTCCGGCTCGACGATGGGCGCTATCTGCTCTACAGCGATCCACGCAAGTTTGGTCGCCTCAGGCTGCTTGCTGGCGCGCAGCTCGTCGCTCGTTTCGCGGAGCTGGGGCCCGAGCCGCTGGACGAAGCATTTTCCGCGCGGAGCCTGGAGAGAAAATTGGCCGGCTCGAAACGGATTATCAAGTCGGCGCTGCTGGATCAGCGGGTCGTAGCTGGACTGGGTAATATTTACGCCGACGAGGCGCTTTTCGCCGCTCGCATTCACCCGGCGAGGATTGCCGGAGAGCTGAGCCCAGATGAGATCAACGCTCTGGCCGCGTCGATTCCTGCGGTATTGCAGACCGCCATCGAGCATGGCGGCACCACATTTGGCCGCCACCGAGATGTGTATGACCAAGCAGGCTCTAACCTAGAGCATGTCAAGGTATACCGCAGGACAAATCAGGCGTGCCTGCGCTGCGGCACCCCTATCGAGCGTCTCGTGCTTGGCCAGCGCAGCGCGCATTTTTGCCCGGTCTGCCAGAGGTTATCCAAGCTGGACGCGGGACATGAGCCCGCGGTCTCGGCCTAACCGGCAGACCATGAATGAGTTTCCGATCGCGCGGGCATTACCCGGGCTACGGGCCAGCCGTCGCGCTCGAAGTCGCGCCCGGCGACGCTTGCCCGGTTGCGGTCGGGGTAGCCGCCAATGGATTGGGCGTGAAGAACGTCGTGGCGGTGTAGCCGATTGCCGTTATAGCCAGCTGTGGCCGACACTTACCACCGGTATGCCTGAGTTTGGATCGTTTACTTGAACGGAAAAAGCGGCGATACCGTCTGAGCCGGTTTGCTCAGTTTGCGATGGTATATTGACGTTTTGGTTGTCCGCTCTAAGAAATGTAATCGTCACGGTTACGCCAGCCGCCGGCTTCGGAGGATTTTGCATCGTAGGATCCTGGATACGGCAGATGACGTAAATGGTGATCGTGTCGTTGTTGCCCGGTGAGTATTGAGAGGGCCATGCGCCCATCGTGAAGCCGGGAAAAGTCGGCGTTGCCGTATTGAGGCTCTCGTTTGGTGTTCGGAAGACGTTAGCGCCGTTTTCTCCACTGTTGGACGTATTCGGAGTCGGCGGCTGGGGAGCCGCACAGGCCACTACCGCTACGGCAATGAGTAACAGCGACGCTAAAAGCAATCCAAGCCGCCGGGTATTCCCCCTCATGTTGCTGCCTTACCTCCGAGGTTACCTATCGGTTGTATTTTCCGTTGATCCAGCGTCTCGCTAGGTCATTCACGCCGCGCATTGTCCTTTAGTATAGCGAGCACCTGGCTACAAGGCAAGCCGAAGAAGCAAACGAGACGCGTGCCGCGGGGCGCGAGCCGTTAAAATCCGCGGTGAAACCCCTGGCTGAGCTCACGCCTAGCTGTCACCTGATTGGGCTATACTGGTCTCATATCGCCACATCCGCCGCAATTCTCATAGCCAGGCCCCAGTTGCTGACAACGCAGCCCGCGTGCTATTATTATGTTATTGATACCCCGATCCGTCTTTGGACGGAAGCCATCCCACGGCAAGTCTCCGGAGGTACATCCTACAACCAGGCAGAGAAGCCAGGTATAGCTGCAGGCTGGCCATCCAGAAGCGAGTGGGATTGGCTGGCAGAGGCCGAGATTGCGCCCGCGAGCACCGCTACGGTATCCCGGAAGCCATCTTTGCGAGAGGTAGCTGGGCGGCAAGTCGATACGTGTCGTTCTTCCCCGAGAGACAGGGGTCCCGGTACAGTGGCAAGGCGCACCAGCAGTATACCAGCAGCGGGAGCGGCGTTTCTTTACCGCGAAGAACGGTAGTAGAGAGAGGATGCAACGCGTACGTACGCGATGAAATCGGGGCGCAGTGGCACCATCTCTTCCGGCGAATGGTTCGGGGTGTGGGTATGGCCCGAAAAGCCGTAGGCACCGGGATATCAATCGTTGCGGGAGTAGGCGCGGAGCCCGCAACAATGGTCTTCTGTTAGGCAGTTTGTAGGGAGTAGGAGAGTATGGTTTGCACGAAGCAGCCACTCTGGCATACATCCTGCGATAAGCCTGGCAGGTTCCATCGAATGGGCGGCATAGGCGTATCATGTCGCTCTTGTCAGCAAGACCGTGAGAAGTGGAACCCAGTACAGAGAGGTGTATGACATGGCAACAAGCAAACGCGGACCAGAACCAGGCTCGCAGAAAGCAAAGCATGGTGGACAGGCCGTTCGCGAGAAGTACGGCCCAGAGTTTTACAGTCGTATCGGCAAGAAGGGCGGCGAAGCCGTAAAAGAGAAGCTTGGCCCAGCCTTCTATGCTGAAATCGGCAAGAAGGGTGGCGAGTCCACCAAGCGGCAGCAGGGCCCAGAGTTCTATAGCCGCATCGGCAAGAAAGGCGGCGAGCGCGGTCGCGGCACGCCGAAGCAGCAGGCGTCGGATCGCGCCGCCGCAGCGGCGCAGCATCAGCAGCACTCTCGCTGAGTAGCTGATGTTGAGCTCGCATCGCGAGTCGTCTGGGACGCAGTCAGAGACTACATCTGTCTCTGGCTGCGTCCTTCTTTTTGTCTTGCGCCCGGTTTCGTGCAAGGTGCGGTAATTCGCTCTGGCGCCTGCTACTGCCTTCCTGTACAATAACGCTGGTCGCCGATAGCTCTCTTGTCTCGGCAGTCAAACCGGCCGTATCGGCGCACATCTTCAGTACAGCATTGATCTTTCGGGTGCGCGTCGCTTATATTGGGAGGCATAGCTCATGTCCCATCGAAGTGCCCATTACTGGCTCTAGTTCCTCGTCTTTGGTGTGGTTGCCGGATTGTTGTCCTTCAAGCAGACCAATTCGCTCAGTTCCGAATCTATCTGGCTGCTGGTAACCGGATTTCTGGGCCTGGTGGTGTCCGCGCGTTGGCTCAATGAAGGGAAATTTGCCCGGCTGTACGACTTGATCATTGGGATCATCTTCGCCGCGGTTGGCATCTTTGGCATTCTGTTAAACTTTGGTCTCTTCCATATTAACGCAAGCGGCCTTCCGAATGGTCTCGTCTCGAACAATTCACTGCTGGGACTTAGCCTAGCGACCTTCCCTGCTCTGATCCATACCGTGCTGGGTCTGGATTCGATCCATCACGGACTCCAGTCCAAGTAAGTTGCGAGGCGGCGTGCTCCTCACCAAGGCCCGTGAGGAGCACGCCGCCTCGCATCCATGCTACGACAAGGCGTGGGGACCTTCACCACCGGATGCCGCAGGCTCGGCCGCAAGCGCGCGCGCTAAGATCTCGGCTATATCCTCGACACCGAAGCGGTCCTGCGCTTCGACTCCTTTTATGCCATCCTCGAACATGGTGATGCAGAATGGGCAGGCTGCGGCCAATGCCTCGGCCCCGGTGTCTAGCGCCTCCTGCACGCGCGTATTATTGATGCGCTTGCCGATCTTCTCCTCCATCCAGACGCGGCCGCCGCCGCCACCGCAACAGAAGGACCGGTTACCATGGCGGCGCATCTCAACGACGCCTTCGCTGTTGATGACATTAAGGACCCGGCGCGGCTCATCGTAGATATCGTTCCAACGCCCGATGAAGCAGGGATCATGGTAGGTCAGCTTACGCCGGTCGAACCCGGACGGAAGCTTGAGCTGGCCTGCGTCTATCAGCCTGCTGATGAACTCGGTATGGTGCACCACTTCAAAATTGCCGCCAAGCTGTGGATACTCGTTCTTGATAGTGTTGAAGCAGTGTGGGCAGGTTGCCACTACTGTCTTGACCTTGTAGGCGCGTCCAGGCTCAGCTCCAATTCCATGGTCGTGGTTACCCAGATCGTGATTCGGGGCGCCGATACTGCCGGTTTCTTGCTTGCCGTTTGCAGCTACGTCTCTACCAAAGCCGTAGCCATTGAGGATGTCTATGTTTTGAGCCGCCAGCATCGACCAGAGATATTCATTGCCGATGCGACGAGCCGGGTCACCAGTGCAGCTCTCCTCCGAGCCAAGGATGCCGAAACTCACGTTGGCCGACTGCATGACCTTCGCAAAGGCAGAGGCAACTTTGCGATTGCGGGCATCAAACGAACCCATGCAACCGACCCAGTAGAGGACTTCGACATTCGGATCCTCGGCGAGCGTCTTGACGCCTACCTCTCGTGCCCAATCTGCGCGGGTATCGTTGCTGATCTCCCACGGGTTTTGATTGCGCTCCAGATTGGTGAACAGTGGGGTAACTTCCGCTGGAAATCTGCTTTCTTCCATGACGAGGTAGCGCCGCATGTCGTCAATTTTCTGCACATGCTCAATTGAAACCGGACAGATCTCCACGCAGGCTCCACAGTTGGTACACGCCCAGAGCGATACCTCCGTAATACGGCCGCCCACCATCGGCTCGCCGAGAAGCTCCTCTGTGGTCTCTTTGTCGCTGACCTGGTGCAGATGACCGGTCGCGAAGAGCTCATCTTTGACGCCCAGGATAATCTCTTTTGGCCACAGCGGCTTGTCGGTGGCTAGAGCCGGACAGACGCTGTTGCATCGGCCGCATTCGGTACACGCGTATCCATCCAGCAACTGCTTCCACGTAAACTGATTGATCGCGTGCACCCCATAATCTTCCCGATCCTCCAGGTTGGGAATCAAATCCAGCGCCCCTTTGGGCCGGAGATTGCGGAAGAAGACATTAAACGGCGTGGCCATGAGATGCAAGTGCTTCGAATTCGGAATATAGATGAGGAAGCTAAGAACCACCAGAATATTGGCCCACCAGAAGACGCTGGCTAACGCTATAGCGGTTTGTGTCGGAATGCCGCTCCATGATGGACCGACAATCGCTCCAAACAGTGTCCACTCACTCCCACCAGTGGCGACAAAGGAAAACACCTCGAAGAAGAACAGCGTTACCAGCACGAGGAATATGAGCCCGAGAATGATGAAAGCGTCGGCCATGCCGTGATGCTGGCTTTCCAGCTGCTTCGGGCGAATCACAAGGCGGCGATACGAGAATTCGATGAGCGCCAGAAATGCCAGCGTCACCGAGATATCGAGGATGACTGCGAAGGGACGGCTGGAGATAACTGGCAGGGAGGTGTGAAACCCCTCCGCCCAGAGGTTTAGAGCATCCAGTTGAATGATGATGAAGCCCCAGAACGTGAAGAAGTGGGCGATGCCGGGCAAAGGATCTCGCAGCACGCCACGCTGGCCAAGCACCATCAGCGTGAAATACTTGATGCGCTCGCCGACGCGATCGAAGCGATTCTCGGGGCGCCCGATCTGTAGCAGTTTTACCAGCTGGCGTATACGCAGTGCGAAAGCAACCCAGGCGGCTATCAGCACGATAGCGAATATCACCGCCCCAACGACACTACCAGTTGGCCAGATCGCCGGTTGGCCCATAACTCTAGCTCCTTTGCTCCAATGCGAAATCGCTATATGCCTTTACGGCGCTTGACCGACTCAGTAAGCTGAGGCACCACGACGTTGAGATCGCCGACAATACCCAGGTCGCAGAAGCTGAAGATCGGCGCATCCTTATCCTTATTGATGGCGATAATCAGTCCGGCGGTACCCATCCCCGCTTTATGCTGCACAGCTCCAGAGATGCCACAAGCAATATAGACCGTAGGTTTGACCGTCTTGCCGGTCTGGCCCACCTGATGCCCGTACGGAATCCAGCCGGCGTCGACCGCCGCACGCGACGCTCCCACGCTTGCTTCAAGCGCCGTCGCCAGCGCTTCAATCTGCTCAAATCCTTGTGGGCCACCAAGGCCTCGGCCTCCAGAAACGATTATCTGAGCCTCTTCCAGCTTGGCGCGCGCGGCGGCAGGCATCCAAATATCGTGTCCGTCTGGCGCTTTACCCAGGTGACCGGCCTCGGCGGCACCTTCGGTGCCAAAAGGTCCTGATACTTTTGCTCCGCCGCTTGGCGCCGTCGGCGAAGCGACAGATACTACTTGAGCACTGCCGCCAGTGCGCGTAGTGGGAAATGCGTTCTGCCTGGCCCCGAGAAGTCGTGTGCCCTCGCCTCTGAATGCCATCTTCACGGCCTGGGCGCCACCAAAGGCTGGAACCGTCATGATGACGTTGCCGTCTTGTGTGGCAACGTCACTCACATTGTACTCCAGTCCAAGGCCCAGGCGCGCCGCAACCCGTGCTGCGACATCGCGTCCGAAATTGGTGCAGCCGAATATCACCAATCTGGGTTTATGCTCGGAAATGAGCCCTGCCAGCGTCTCAGCCTGTGGCTGGGCTAGAAACTCGTCGTATACCGCACTCTCGGAGGCGTAAACCGTCGGCACCCCGCAACTACCAAGCTCAACTGCCGCGGCCCCGGTATTGGTACCCAGTGCCACCGCCGCGGAGCTGCCGCCCAACGCTGCTGCCAGCTCGACGGCTTTGCTGGTGAGCTGGAGCGAAATGCCCGTCAGCTTACCGTTGTTGATCTCTGCCAATGCCCAAACATCGTTTGACATAATAGTATCCCTCTACAGCACCTTATTTTCCACAAGGAACGCTACTACTCGGTCGGCGGCGCCTTCGTTGCCGGCGTAAATCTCGCCTTTGCGCTGGGTAGACACCTTCTCGGCGCCTAGAACTTCTTCCGCGGCCGCGTTGCCGCCGACCAGCGTCCCGTCCAGCCCTAAATCGGCCACCGAGAACGTATCGAGCGGCTTCTTCTTTGAGGCCATAATGCCTTTCATGGAGGGATAGCGGGGCTCGTTAATAGACTTGACTACACTCACGAGTGCGGGAAGCGGTGCCTCAACTGTGTGGTAGCCGATCTCAGCCTGCCTGAAAACTGTGGCGTGATTACCGGACACATCGAGCTGACTGGCATACGATAAGAGCGGTTTGCCTAAGAATTCGGCAACGGCGCTTGGGACCACTCCGCCGTAGGCATCCGCGGCCGCGCTGCCGAATATCACCAGATCATACTCCAGCTTGCTGAGCGTCGCCGCCAGCACGCGTGCGGTGCCGATCGCGTCTGATCCGGCAAGCGCTGGATCGGTGACCAGCACACCGCGGTCGCCTCCCATTGCCAGAGCCTTGCGAATCGTCTCCGTAGCGGAGGCGGGGCCCATGCATAATATGGTCACTGTGCTGCCGGGATTCTTCTCTTGCTGGCGCAGACCTTCCTCAATGGCGTATTCGTCAAAGGGATTGGGAATCGCATCTTCTTTGCGCCGCTCCAGGCGCATTTCTCCGGTGAATTTTTTCTCAGCCGTTGTCGACGGCGTTTCCTTCATGCAAACGACAATGTTCACAGCAGTACCTCCAAACAGCGGGCTGCCGGCTTCTCGGGAATTGGGCAATGCACGCCGGGGTAAGATAAATGCTTTCTCGATACAAGACGAGGCTACAGGCCATTGTATCTGGGTAGCCAGTGAGGTGTCAACGTGTTAGCTGGCTGACGGGAAGGAGGGTTTCTTCGCTCCTTCAGCCGCCAATCATGGAGATCGAGCGCTTAGAGCGACGGAAGCGTGTGTCTCCAATGTAATGTTTGAGCTCTTTATGCCAGACAGCGTGCCGAATAGCCTGAGCGATCTCTGCATCGCTCTTCCTGGAGCGCAGGACGGCGCGAAGGTCCGTTTCCTCCTGAGCGAAGAGGCAGGTACGCAACTGGCCGTCGGCAGTCAAGCGAACCTGCTCGATCCCTATCTCGACCGCTATTCTCACCAGGCGGGTAATTGCTTCGTAGGTGAGAATCTCCGCACGCGGCAGCCAGGCAAGACCTTCCGCTGGCATGCAGTAGGCGCAGCGCAAATTGCACTTATCGGTGATTGAGACACGCAAACTCTTGATGCGCCTGCCATAGCTATCGACAAGCAAGCCAGACCGGGGAGGCGCTTCGCTCGGCAGTCCCATGCGATATGTCTCCTTGCTGATCCTACTCGAATTGGATTGTACTTCATTACTATAGCAGGATCAGATCGTGGTCAGCCGCCTTGGTAAACACATCGCCACAACCCGGGTGACTGGCTTGCCTAGCCAATACTGCCTCCTGGTCGTAGCTCAGCGACTTCCACCAGGCCAAGACCGAGCGTTGCCAGTTCCTCGCGCAGCGCCGTGGGCGTACCGGTCAGCGCGGGAAATGTGCCGTAGTGTGCGGGAATGACGCCGTTGACACTTAGCAGACGTACCGCGTGCGCAGCTTCATACGGACCCATAGTATAGAAGTCCCCAATCGGAAGGATGGCAATCTGGGGATGGTAGAGCTCAGCGATGAGTTGCATATCGCCAAATACGTTGGTATCACCGGCGGCATACAGCGTAAATCCGTTGTCGAAACGTAGCACATACCCCGCCGCCTCGCCGCCGTAGAGTAACTGGTCGCCCTCTATGATGCCGCAGGTATGGTCGGCGAAGACCATAGTCACTTTCACCCAGTCGAGGTTGATTGTGCCTCCCTTATTCATACCGACGGCGTTCTCGACCCCTTGCTTCTCCAGCCACGCTGCGATCTCGAACGAGCCGACGACGTGCTCGGGTTTGCCCTCCTGTGCAGCTACAACCGCATTGCCGATGTGGTCGAAATGGCCATGAGTAACCAGGATAGTGTCAAGCTTCCCGGTGTGCTTCTCGGAATCAGGGCATGCTGGGTTGTCCTGTAGCCACGGGTCAAGCAAAATCGTTTTGCCGGCAGAGGTGCTGATCTTGAAAGTGCCGTGCCCGAGCCATGTAATGCGAACGCCTCGCAGGTCCATTGGTCATCTCCTTGGCTGTGCAATGCAACATGCTGGTCTCTACTGAGTATGGTATCACGTATGCTGCCTTGCCGCGTACTTGACAGGGCTGTAAAATTCCTCATGGTAGGTAGCAACATGTTACGTAGCAGCGCCAATCTCCTCGCAGTGGCCGCCAAACTTGGGACGCAGCCAGGGAAGCGATGGTGAGTTACGGCATCCACACTCGATCTCATCTTGTCATTGATCTTTGGCGCGGGACAACTGGTGTGTGGCGCTATAGTGGCGCGCTATAGCCTCCGCCAAGGAATTTGGACTCATGCACGCCACTTTCTCTTGTTGTTGATTTGTCTCTGGTTTACAAGCAGCGGTGCTCTCGAGCTGCTGGTCTCGGGACTGGAGATGTCTCGCCGTTTGGGCGCTGGCCTATCGCTCGCAACCGTGGATTTGTGGCGCCAACGAGCCGACACGGCGCTGATCTTGATCTCGGTCTTACTGCTGCTCGGATTGCTCGTCTACCCACTCGCACGGCGCCGTCTCCCCAGAGGGATGCCGCGACGGTAAGCTGATGTTGCAATAAAGACGAGGTGCGGTATTATGAGCATGGGCAAGTTCGCTTAGTGGAGTCGTAATAGGATAGATCGGCAAAGGTGGGGTGGCATTTCGTCTCGTGGTCTCCGACATTGACGGCACGCTGCTGGATGAGCGCGGGATGCTCTCGTCAGAAACTCGGCGTGTCGTAGCGGAGGTAGTAAAGGCCGGGATTACCTTCGTTTTAGCGACTTCACGTCGATGGACTGGCACTCTTCCAGTCGCCCAAGCACTTGACCTGTGCAGCCCGCTCATCATCTATGACGGCATGCAGACTCGCCAGTTCCCGAGCGGCTGCATCATAGCTGAAGAACAGCTCGATTCCGGTATCGCCGGCCAGCCTGCGCTCATCATGGCGAAACATCGTCTCCAGCCAATTCTGCAGTATAGCGAATTTCAAAGTGAGCGCCTGGTGGTCGGACTCCTGCCGGATGGAGAAGCTTCGCATGCCAATCATGCGGCTCACTACCTCTCCAACAACATGCACCAGGTCCAGGAAGTACCTCTGGACGACGTGGCTCGCTCACCGCTCCGGCCGCTTCGGGTGGTAGCCTTTGGCCCATATGATCGATTGCTCGCCGTCGTCGATGACATGGCTCCCCTGCATTGTGGACTGCAAATTCTCCCGAATGGAAGCTATGGCGCGGCAGAACTTACCGTCTTTGCGCCGAACGGTTCCAAAGGTGCCGCCATACAAACGATCGGCAGGCAGCTTGGCATTACGCCGGAAGAAGTGTTCGCCATCGGCGACGGTCCGAATGACGTCTCACTCCTCTCGGCGGCAGGCTTCGGTGTGGCGATGGCTAATGGAGCCGAAGAAACCAAAGCCGTCGCTCGGGCTGTCGCGCCCTCTAACCGGCAGGATGGTGTAGCGGTGGCCATCCGGCGTTATGTCTTGGGGGATGCTCGGTAGTGTCTGCAGTTAAAGCACGATCCCGTGACTGCCTGGGAATTCTTCTCTTGACCTGCGTGGCAGTTCTGGCCACGCTCGCAGTCGGAAATACTGCACGTAGCGCCGAGGCTCGCTCACTGGCGCCGGTGATCAGCGCCGGAGCGTCATGCGGAGTGCTTGCCGGAGCGGACAGAAGCGCTACCAATGGGTCCAGCTGGGGAGAGACGGTATTTCCGGGGCATAATGCAGCGGGCGGGTGGTTTGGTGTCGATGTCTGCGCCAATGGCACGAGCGCTGTTAACGGAGATAGTTCCAGCGTGAGCTGCAGCGGTGTGCCCGACAACTGGAATCGAACCGGCTGCGCGCCGGGAGAGCCGACCAGCGATGGGTATGGGTGGACGTTCCAGTGCCCTGAGCTTGTGGTTCGTTTCTCGGCCTGGGCCTTCGGGGACAGTCCTGATCAGTGGGGGCGCAGTGGCTTGGGAAACGCACCTGATCTATGGGACGGCGAGAATCATCCCGCTGATTTTGTGGCGTACGCCAATGGCTCAAGCGTGGCGCCGGTACCGGGTGATATTCTGGTTTGGGGCTCGCTTGACAGTCGGGGCCTGCCCTGGCCGGCTGGTCCAGATGGCGAGCATGGTGGCCATGTTGCCGTGGTTGTCGCGGTATCTCAAGGCTTGGTGATAACCGCCGAACAAAATGTGCAGTGGGGAAGCGAGGACCATCCAATCGATCGCTTGGCACTCCGCGACGTGAATGGCCGCTGGATTCTCAGCGGATCTCAGGAGCCCGTGACCACGTTTCCCACATATCGCTGGCAAAGTACTATGGGAGAGTCGCGCGCGACGTATGGGTGGCTTCACTCGGTCCGCAATACTGGCCACTTTCCAAGCTCGTCCACTGCTGTTGGGGTAGGGGCGGGAAGCGACGGTCATGCCACCAGTACTCTGCCCAAGCAGCCGTCGGGCGGGCTGCCTCCTTTGGAATCAGCGATGCTAGTTACCGGCAATGGCGAGCTGGCCGACCTTGTCTGGTCTAGCAATGATTTCTTCGAGCCTGAGGGCAGTAGCGCAGGCATTCCCCATGCCGCAGTGCGGAGCCTTGGCGCGCCGCCCGGCTCGCTACTAGTGGCGGGAGATAAGCCTGCGACCGTTATGCTCGTTGATGGCTCCAGCGTGACCTATGCTGTAGGTGCCAGCGGACATCTGTACGCTGCGTATCTCACGCCGGCGGCATCGGGTGTCCTTTGGACCGACCTGGGCAGTCCCGATGCCACGCTTCTCACTGGCTCGGTTTCGGCATCGACTTTTGCGGGCGGCCTTGGCGTGGCGGCTTTGGGAAAGGACGGCAATGTCTGGTGGCGCACCGGCGTAGTGGGCCAGCCTGGCTTCTGGCAGCAGATTGGGAGGCCAAAAGCTACCTTGCCGGCATGCAGCTTTGTTTTGGCGGGTGCTCCGGGTCAGGGTACGCCGATGATACTTGCGCTTGCAGCCGATGGTCGGATCTACCAGCGAGTTTGGCAGGATACCCAGATTGCCGGTGACGGTCTCGGTGCGGCACCCGGTGGATGGAGTACGTGGACTTCACTCGGGACAGGCTCGCCTACTGTGGGCTGCGGTGAGTCACTAGTCGCCGTTACCGATATGCCTGGGGCGGTCAACTACATCGGGTCTTGGCTGGATACTCCTCTGGACATTAGCCTGGTGGATACTAGCGGGCATCTGTGGTGGCTGCGAACCACAGACCTCCAAGCTGGCTGGCAGATCACAACAGTTGGCGCACCGCGAGCGATATCATCTCTCCTGGGTGGAACGGTAGTTGACGGTGGGGCCGCGGTCACGAATCTTTCGGAAGCGACGCAGCTCTTGCATCTTTATGTTGAGGCGTTCGGCCGGTCGTATATGGTCTCGCTCCCGGTACCGCGAGCACACGATCCTCTACCGGACGCGGGTGATTGGCTTACGCTGCCACCCGCGCCGATATCGTCTGGGCCTCCCCTGGCTGGTGTGGCGCTACCCCTCGGTCAAGATGCGAGTGTCATAGTCATCGCCAGCGGGCGCGACGTGCTGGTAGGTGGAAGTGCCGAGGCACGTTCGCTGTTGCTTCCGAGCGCCAGCGCGGGTGGTGGATGGCCGGCGGTAGGCGTCAACGCGACAGTTCCAGCCTTTGCCGATGCATTTGTCGGACGGGCGGTAGACGCGCGGTGGGTGGTTGCTGGCACTGGCGCACGGGTCACAGCCACTACCCGAGGACTGCAATTGTCGGCAGGTTCTGGGGCGCTGGCGGCTTTGCTACAAACGGCGAATGCGGGACCATTCTCGCTGATGGTGTATGTGAGGATGTCCAGTATCGCCGGCGGTGAAGCAGGGTTGGTTTTCTATACCGATGATGGTGATTGGTTGACGCTCCTTTTGAAGGAGACCGACCATGTCTCAATGTGCATGGAGGCTTGGCAAAGGAGCGTACCGTGTGCTACCCTTACGGTACCTGCCAGCGCAGTGGCTGGTGGGGTATGGCTTCGTGTTGCTTACCAGGGCAGCAGCGTCGCTGGAGCGGTAAGTGCTGACGCGGTGACATGGCAGTCCGTGGGTAGCTGGAGCATAGAGTCTCCTGGCAGTGGAGCAGCCATGTCCAGCGCGCAAATGCGTCAGACCCTCGCATACACAACCTGGGGAGTTCTTGCGCGGGGGTCAAATGCTGATTCTCCTACCGCCTGGTTCAGTGACTTCTCGTATAGCGAGCCAGGCTCCTCCGGGTGAGACGTTTGCCCCACGATGAGGCCGCCTGCACAAGTGAATGGTGGTAAACTACATAATGTAGAGGGCATTCATTCTGGAGGCACGCGTGAAGGAAGCTCCGACGGAGATGGTGAGCGATAATCCGGACGAGATCTTCGATCTGATTGACCTGGATGATCAGGTCATTGGAATCGTACAGCGGAGGGCTGCCCATAGTGACCCCGGACTGATACATCGAAGCGTGCAGGTCATGATCTTCGATTCATCCGGTCGTGTGCTCCTGCAAAAGCGATCCGCGTCGAAAGATTTGTTTGCCGGATATTATTGCGCATCGGCTTCTGGGCATGTGGCTGCCGGCGAGGACTATGCCGCGACAGCGATGCGAGAATGTGGCGAAGAACTGGGGCTGACACCGTCGCTTGCCTATGTAGGTAAAGAGCTGGTGCGTTCTATCTATGAGACGGAGATGACCGCACTATTCTTAGGAAGATCGGATGGACCCTTCACTTTTCACCCTATCGAGACGGTAGGCGGCGATTTTTTCTTGCTGGCTGAACTCAAGGCATACCGGACTGGAGCGGTCACTCCGGGTATACTGATGACTCCTGCACTTGGCGTGGCGCTCGATGCGATCTTTCGTTTAGCGGAGGAGCGCATTCTTGATCAGCTGCTGTCTGAGCTTTAGGCGACTTTGACTCGGTTTGCAAGCGAGAGTATAGTGAGACAATTGATGATTTCTATGGGGTTTAGGTAGGCAGTGATACCTGCTGTCCGCGCCCGAACGCATGACCTTATAACTGATGTTGCGAGCTGTAATAGAAGGACTACGAGAATGGAGAGCGAACAAACTCAGACCGCAGTGGAGCTGGTAGGTGAAACTGCCATATCTCTGGATGATATCTTCGCGGCAATGCGCGAATGCTACGATCCCGAGATCCCCGTCAATATCGTCGACCTGGGATTGATATACGGTCTTCGGATCGAAGGTGGGGCGGTAGCGTTGACTATGACGCTCACGGCTATTGGTTGTCCGGTCGGCCCCGAAGTCATGGCCGAGGTTGAGGCAAAGATCAAGGAGGTAGCGCATGTCGATTCCTGCGAAGTGACACTGACGTTTGATCCGCCGTGGACTCCCGAGCGGATGACGGAGGATGCCAAATGGGAACTTGGCATCGGCTAGATCGATTCCTGGCCCGCAGGCTGGAGTCCCTCTAGACGAAGACGAGCGAACGCTAGCGGGCTGATCCCTGCTTTTCATATGGGGCAATGCGCAGGCGACTTACGAAGAAGTAGATTTGCCGAAGGCAAGGCAGAACAGGCATGATGTATTTGGAACAGGTGCAGGGAGTTAACCCTCAGCAGGGCCTAAACATCTCGGCGAAGTTGATTGCATCGATCAAAATCCTGCAATACTCTGCTGAAGAGCTTGAACAATCCATTGCTCACGAAGTTGAACAGAACCCAGCACTTGAGGTAGACGAACAGGCTCAGTGCGTGCGTTGCGGGACCCCGCTGCAGAAAGGAGTTTGCCCTACCTGTGATTGGCGGGCCGATGAGCCATTGGCGGATCTCGCACGGAGCGTGGCGGGCGGAGACGAGCCCGATTATCGGAGTCATGACCTATCGGCCGCTGAAGATAGCGAGTATGATCCGCTGGATTTCGTGCGCTCAGCGGGGTCATTGAACGAGTATCTGCTGCGCCAACTGGGAGCTCTGCTCCCAGCAGGTGATCAGCCCATTTCCGAATACCTGGTGGGAAATCTCAACAGTCACGGCTATCTCACCGTATCGGTTGACGAGACTGTGCAAACGCTCGATGTCCCTCCCGAACGTGTGCAATCGGTATTGCAGGCTTTACAGTCGCTGGATCCTCCTGGAATAGGGGCTCGTGATCTGCGCGAATGTCTGCTGATTCAACTTGAGAGCTTCGAGCAACATGGCATGGCTCCACCGATTGCGAGAAGACTGCTTGAAAATCACCTAAAGGAGCTGGGCGAACATCATTTTGCCGAGATTGCCCATGAGTTAGGAGTGAGCGGCTCTCAAGTAAAAACCGCTTGGCGTTTTATTCGCTCCAATCTCAATCCGTATCCCGCACACGCTTTCGAATTCGACGGCGTACCGGATCTCGGGCTAGGACTTGTAGCCGAACGTAGCGCGGTAGTGCGACCGGATGTCGTTATTCGCCGTGTGGAGGAGGGGTTTGAAGCCGAGGTCGTGGAGAGAAGACGGTATCGCTTCAACCTCAATGCGGTCTATCACACCCTCTACCAGCAGAGCAAATCGCATTCAGGAGTTCAAGCTGGCCTCAGCGATGAAGAACGCCAACACGTTCGCCAGTATGCCTCACGCGCCAGATTTTTCATGGATTGCGTTGCCCAACGGTGGGATACTCTGACGACTATTGCCGACGCATTAATCGCCTACCAGTACGAGTTTTTGGATAAAGGCGTTCGGTTTCTCAAACCGTTAACTCGTGGTGAATTGGCCTCGTATGTAGGGCTGCATGAGTCTACCGTAAGCCGTGCAACCGCCAACAAATATGTCTTGCTGCCCACTGGACGAACTGTCCCTTTTGATGATTTTTTCGACGGATCTCTTGCTGCGAAGGATGCCATCCAGGAAGTCATCGCGTCCGAGGATTCCACTAAACCATATAGCGACGAGGAGCTTGCCCGGCTGCTGGCAGAACGAGGCATTCCCCTAGCCAGGCGTACCGTCGCCAAGTACCGCGAAGCGTTAGGGATTATGCCGTCGCGGTTCCGAATTTAGCTTTTCGAGGCATGGCCTGGACCTGAGAGGTCTGCCAATGACCCAATGGCTAGTGCCTGTTAGGATAGATGCCATTGGTCGTCCCGGTAGTCGATGTCGCTCCGCCGGCAGCCGGTGGCGGGTTCTGCTCTGGTGGTATCACGTATACCAATATCTGTCCATTCTCTACCTTTGTCTCAATTTGAGGCAGCGGCTGGTAGGCGAAGGGTGAATTGGGTGCGGAATTCCCTTGCTCCGTGAATCGTCCACCGTGGCAGGGGCAGTCAAATGTCCGGTCGGTGGTATTCCACTTCAAGAGGCATCCCATGTGCGTGCAGATGCCAGAGACGGCTGAAAATCCCGCTGCCGTATGTCGAACGAAGCCAACGATAAAATCGGTCTGGAATCGCTTGACCTGGCCCAGCGGTAGGTTCGTAACCGTGTCGACGGCAACCCAGGTTCCATTGCCGCTAGGCACCAATGGAACCTGCGACCGGACGGAGGATGGGCCAGGTTGTCGTCCGATCTGCGAGCCAGCGGCAGCTCCGACGACAGCTGCCGCACTCAAGCCGGCGCCGAGCAGAATTCGCCGAGATACTACCGGCGGCTTGGGTGGTCTGTCGCGGCTTGCCGTTGGCCGCTCAGCCTGTGGTGGTGATGCGGTGGCCGTATTGCTGCCATCTATCTCGGAAAGAAGTCGAGCCTGCAAACTCGCCACGAAGTCAGGATTCGGATTGCCAGTAGCAGGCGCGGCCGCCCGCAGAAACGCGGCCATATGATAAGCATCCGCATCCGTATCGGGCAACGGCTCGGCGAGCCTGTGTGGGCGGTCTCTCAAGATCTGCTCTATGAACTCATGCAATCGGACGTATCGCTCAACGCTACCCGCGCTATCATCGCGGTCGGATTCGTTCGCCGGTTCACGATCTCGTTCGATTGGTGGTTCGTCGTGAGTGCTCATACCAACCCCGCATAACGACACGAACGACACATAGCTTCATGCCCCCCGTCTCCCATGTTCACAAAGAGCGCCAACTTGCTCACATCACCTACCCTCTCCCAGCTGACGTCTCCGCAATGTCGTCTTGGGCGGCACGCTTAAGAGCTCGGAACTGTAAGACCTTGACGTTCGCCTCACTGAGCCCCATCTTTTCGGCTGTTTCTTTAATGGTACAGCACAGAAGAAAGCGATATGTCAGAACTTCTCGATATCGATCAGGCAGCCGGCTGAGAATGTGCTCTACTTGCTCTTGGTGATGTTCCTCCGGATGGCTTCCGCCCTCGCAGATCGCCGCCTCCCATCCCGTCGACAAGAGGTTGTCCAGTGAATCGGCACGCAATTTGTAGACGTCACGCCAGTGATCGGCGACTGTGGTGCGGGCGATCTGAAAGAGCCAGTGTTGGACACTCTCGGCGTTCCGCGAGCTGTCCACGGCCCGTATGGCTTTTATGAACACCTGGGAGGTAAGGTCCTCGGCTTCCTCTCGATTCCCAACTCTTGTATAAATGAATCGGTAAATCGCGCTGACGTTGCCGGCATACATGGTCTGGATGATGTGCGGATCCAGCGCCAAGTTGGTGGTGCCGGCAACGTCATCTGGTGGCCGCGATCTTCGCTGTGCCACTGCAACTCCCTCGAAAATGTTTACTCGAATCGGCCCTTTAATATTAATACTCTACCACGTTACGCGAAAGAGACCGAGAAGACAGGTATCGCCGCGGGTTACGTAGCAGTACGTGTAGTGGATGTAGATGCCGTATCGGTCGCGGCGATTCTGGCGCGAGTCTGCAGTTGCGCCAGAGCCTTATCGGCACGCCCTCTGGCATAGGTCGCCATTGTTGCTGCTTCTTCCGCTTGTTGTAACTTCTGGACACTGCGTGCCTCTCGGAAGTCATGCCAGTCGGAGGGCGAGACTGCTCCGATGCGCAACCGCAGGGCATCAATGCGGGCGACGAGTTCCTCCAGAACAGCTTTACGCCAGGCAGTATAGCCGAGCTCTCCAGTTCCAGGTGTATTCTGAATGCGTTCCAGCGCCTGCTTTGTAACTGCCTCCAGGTGCTGAGCGCGCTCCCCGATCTCATCGAAGCTGGCTGGATCTTCCGTGATAAGCAAGCTACCGTCTCGTTCCTCGTGTTCGCCGAAGCAGGCGGTCCAATCGGTCGCAAGCGTTTCCCAAGCGAGAAATACTTGCGTGGATACGGCATTGGCGGAGGTGATGGCTTCTACCGCCGAAAGAAGCGCTGCTCGTCCTACCGCCTTGCGAGTGTTGACGGCGTGCGAGAGCTCATCTTCGAGCGCATCGAGATCGGCTAAGAGTCGCCCTCGAATTGTCTCGGCGTGAGCTGCTCGCTCTTGCGTCGCTTGTACCTCGGCCGCGACTTCTAATGAATGCGCCGCTTCAAGTCTCTCCAGCCAGGTGCTGAGCGACGACCGATCCAGCACCCTCACTCCAAGGCGCTCTGCCATGGCGGCAGCTTCACGGGTCGCAGGCGCGCTCGAGAGGAGCAACGCAATAAGCTGTGAATCTCCAGCGCGAAGGGCTGCCACGTTTTGTACCTCGACTGGGCCGATGGCCACTCCGCTCTCCAGTCGAATCGCCGCAGCTGTAAACTGCAGCCCATCCGATTCTCCCGAGAAACGGGAGGATGTGCCATTCAGCTCGCTGCGTCGGCTAAGATAGCCCATACGTTCAAGCAACCATGCGATAAAGAGATGCCAGGTGTCCGGAGACATTGCATCGAGATCATCGATGCTGAGCCGCTCGCCTTGAGAGTATGGAGAGTATGTGGCCGGTTGCGAAGATGGCTGATGAGTACCGAGTCGGCTAGTTGCTGGAATCGGATTACCGGCCTGGTGTGCCGCGCAGATTGGACAGAGACTCTGAGATCCAAGCATACATACGGCGCAGACCACATGGCTCTGGCTACAGCAGCTTGCAGTCTCTACGGCGGAGCCGCAAGAGGCACAGCGCAGAGGCAGCATACAGGCACGTCCAAGGTCGATCTGCGCTGTGACCGATTTACCAGCCTTATCACGCAGGGCAACTTCCGCGACTTGGCTGGTAATCAGCGCAACACTATCCAGTTGCACATCCACATTGACGGCGTAGGCGTCTGCTAATCGCATACGCTCGCGTTGAAGAGCTTCAGACGATGCCAACGCTGTCTGAGCCAGCTTCACGAACCAGCCGATCATATGTGGTGCTTATGTCATCGCAACGGCGCTGGTAATCCTCGGCATCTCGCAGTCGTAAGAATCGGGCTAGGGCATTTGCCTGCGGCGCCAGAAAGGCTTCCGCATGGACCAGAGCGCCAGGAAGTGACTCCTCAAGTGCCTCGTCGTCCAGAAGCTCACGATCAGTCTCCATACGCAAAACCGAATCTAGGGATAGCAGAGCTATCGCATGCCCGCTGGTGAGGTCAAACGCGACGCGTGTCCATTCATCGTGACGTCCGCTTCGATCCGTGCTCACCACGTGGTAGGTCAGCTCTACGCTCCGGTTTTCAAAGCGTCGCTGTAACCGGCTGCTGGAAATGGGACCAAATCCCTCCAGCACGGTTTTACCTTCCCGCGCCGGGCATCGTTCGCAATGCTGCCGGAGATCTCCCAGTTCGCCCATTGCTGCGCCGGGCGCGATTGCGCGCGCGAGGCTGCATCCGGTACAAGCCGGAAGTGGTCTTGCGACGGAATCCTGGGCAAGGTTGAGTGGATCCACAGTCTCCCAGAGTCGTAGTGCGACGACTCGGGCCCGGCCGGCGCAGTCATCCAAGAGCTCACTGAGCCGGTCTCCACCTTGCACCAACAATTCGCTTTGCTCCTCATTGCGTGCTCTAGCTGGTGAGGTGGTGTAGCGGACGTGACGGCCATCGGCAAGTGTCGCGCTGAGGACATCGGTGTCTTCGACCTGCACTCTAGCCCCGCTGGCCACGAGATACTCCCGCGCGAACCGCAGCAGTTCGTCGCGAGGCTCTAGCATCGTAGTCAGTGGGTGAGTTACCACCTCGCTCCGAGTCATACCACGTCTGCTGCCTGCAGTCGTACTGGCCATAGTCACGACGGCCGAGTCCTGGGGTAGAGCTGCATGTTCCGTCTTTGGCCTGCGCAGCCACTTGAACCATTTCATCCCAGCACTCCCGCTGTTAATGTTTCGCCTTGTCGCTGGCGTTGCCAACCGGTGTCGAGCGTCGCGGCCAGGCTCTGGATCTCTTGAGCGACTTGCCCTGGAGTATCGGTGCCAAGCACAGCGTCCAGAATGCGCTCCTCAACATCGAGTTCGCCCTCCTGTACCTCGCTCAGGATCGACTCTAATGCTCCAATTGTCATAGTAAAGAGATTGATCTTCTGATACAGCAAACGAAGCACATAGTCGTCTATCGTGTCGCGCAATGCGAAATTGTATACGGCAACATCATGCTGCTGACCTAGGCGATGAATACGGCCTATGCGCTGCTCAATGCGCATCGGGTTCCAGTGGAGGTCGTAGTTGAAGATCACGTGGCAGCGTTGTTGCAGGTTAATCCCTTCGGCGCCCGCATCGGTCGCGATCAAGGTGTCTACTCCGCCGCTGGTAAACTTATCGACGAGTACCTCACGCTCCTCGCGAGTGAGTGAGCCGACATAGCACTCGGCAGTGCGCCCACGTGAAGCAATGACATGACGAAGATGGGTGGCGGTCTCCAACCGTAGCGTAAAGATCAGAGCCGGCTCTCGCCCGATTTCGTCCAAAACTTCAAGCAGCAGCCGTTCCTTGGCGCTCTCCACGCTCCGGCAGCGATCGGCCAGAGCCTCCAACACGTCGCGCTCATCGGGGTGACGCTCGGCGCGGCGACGGAGCGACTGCAAGGTAGCGCGCGGGCTACTGCAGAGCGATTGCTGCAGTGCCATGATCTCGCGGATCACCGCGCCTCGGTTGAGGCGCGTCCCCAGAGAAGCAGCCTTGCCGTCCGCAGGCACGGCGGACGGCAAGGCTGCTTTGGTACTTCCCGCTCGCCACGCAGGTGGAGGTAAGCGTCGATAGAGCTGGCGCAGGTACTCGGTCACATCGTTTATAAGCGCGTCCTCGGCTGGAGTTGGATCTATGGAACGCGTGTAGACGTTACGCGCGGAGAAAACGATGTCCGTCTCAGTTCGCCGTGTGCGGCAGATAACCTGACGTACGGTTGAGCGTAGCTGTTCCGCCTTTTGCGGCCGGAGGATTCGCGCGGTTCCAGGATCGGCGACATACTCATTTTCGAATTCCTTCTGTGTGCCGAGCATACCCGGGCGGACCAGATCAATCAGGCTGTAAAGGTCAATAAGCTTGTTGGAAATTGGAGTCGCGGTCAGCAAGAGACGCCACCGAGCGCGCAGCTGGGCAACACAACGACGTCGCTTAGAGCTAGGATTGGCAAGTAAATGGGCCTCATCTACGATGACCATGTCCCATGGCCGTGAAGCAATCTTGTCAAATGAGCGTACGAATTGCGGTAGTGAGCAGATAACATGCTCTTCCGCAGCAAAACTCTCGAATCGCTTCTCGTCGGTAAGTACGAAATCTTCGTCAAAATGCTCGAGCATTTCCGCCTGCCATTGGCTGAGTAAAGCTTTGGGCGCGAGGATAAGAGCCGAGCGAATCATTCCACGTAGCGCCAGCTCTTTATAGATGAGACCTGCCTCAATGGTTTTTCCTAGACCAACTTCATCAGCCAGCATTGCGGCCGGCGCCTTTTCACGCAAGACCTGAGCCACCACGCGAAGTTGGTACGCGTGGGGTCGTATGCGGTCATAGAGAACCGTCGGGGCCAGCAAGGTATCAAAAGACGGTGGCGTCCTTAGTGCGTGGGCGCGCACATTGAGGGCATACCAGCGATGAGCGGTAGCCGCCATCGCCTCCGCGGTGGTGGGAGTCTGAAAGAGTAGCGCACGTACATGAAACGGATCGGAAAAAGTCACTTTGACAGGTGGCGGGGGCGGGTTTTTTGGTTCCTCTATTGTCTCCAACCTGACCATCCAAGAGCTAGGAAACAGCAATTGGAGCACCACGCTTGATATACTCCGTATGGGAGTATATCACGTCCGCCCGACGGAGTTTACGGTTTCGCGCCGACGGCGAGAGCTCACCCATGCCGTTACGATGCCCCCACGCCTCTGTTACAACTCGGCGCAATGCGCAATCAGGCGTTGAGCTGCCGGTATCTTCTCCAAGCAAGCGCGGTCGCCAATGAGAATGAGTTTCGGCTATGCTCGAGTCAGTGCGACATTTAGCCGGTTTGGGTCAGCCAAAAAGTCAGCGGCATGATCCTGGCGCCGTGTCGGCAAGCGAGGGTAAACTCACCCGAATCCAGGGAGATTTCATTCGAGTCCGACTATGTTAGAATAGCGTCGGGTCGTGCGTTTCGTAAGGAGACAGCCCAGAGTTACTACCCTAGTTGACCAAGCAGGTTCCCAGCACGTCTTGAAGCTGAAAGGTATAGGATCAGACTGCGGGTATGGATTGCTCAGCGCGGAGATGAGATCTGTGTCTGGACTCTTTTGGGTAGGTTCACCAGAGTATGGTGGGCAAAGAGAACGTCACACGAGGTGATAGGCGAGGATAGAGGAAGGCGCGAGGGCGTGTCGGATGCTTCGGATCGCGGCAACGAACTTCATGAGACTGATGACATAAAGGGCGGCGACAACGGACTGGAAGAACTCGAACCAACTCTGCCTGCCTCACGAGTAAATTTCCCCCGCATTCGACCGGCCAACGGGAGAGTGAGCCGATTTCGCGCATCTATGGACAGCAGGCGAGTTACGGCGGTGATCATCTTCCTAGTGCTAGTGGGGGTACTTGCCGCGCTTGTCGTTCATAATCTGCCTCCCAATGTGCGTTATACCCGGGCGATCGTGGGAAACCTTACGGTTAGCTTTCCTACGTCCGGCGTCCTGCAGGCGGGCGTCTATGGCGCTAACTTTGTCGAGCCAGGAAAACTCGCTGAAATAGACGTGACGGTTGGAGACTTGGTAACACAGGGTGAGGTTTTGGCAAAGCTCGATAGCAAGCTGCTGAATGATGCCGTCAACTCAGCACAGTCAGCGGTTGACGGCGCGCAGACCGAGCTCTCCGATGCTCAAGCTACACAGGCGGCGGTAACGGCGCAGAGTAGCTCCAATCTAGCCGCGGCGCTGGATAAAGAGCAGGCGGCGATTGCCGCCTGCCAGTCGGACTCCACCTGTATTCAAACTGCCGAGGACGCGTACAGTTCGGCTCAGTCGACCGCCGACTCGGCTAATCAGCAGGCACAGGCGATGGTCGACTCAGCACAGGCTTCCCTGGCGACGGCGGAGTCGCAGCTGCAAGCGGCGCAGGATGCACAGACCGGAGCTACGCTCAAAGCCAGCCATGCTGGTACTGTTGTGTCAATCGACGGCGCTGTGGGAGATACAGTTGGCGGGGCCGGGACTACCTTCATCAAGCTGGTCGATCTCGACCAAATCCAGGTACAAGCATCCGTGAGTGTAGCGCGAGTGTCCGAAGTCACTTCCACCACTGTATTTCGCCTGGTCGTTCCTGCTCTGGGCAAACAGCAGTTTGGCGGCACCCTTGTGGGCGTCACTCCAGTTGGCGAGCAGATTCATGGCGTGCTTAGCTATCCTGTCTTGATTCAGGTGGATATGCAGTCCACCAATGGTGCAAATTTGCTTCCGGGAATGAACGCGGACGTTCAAGTGATTACGCAGCAACGTACAGCTGTATTGCTCATTTCGGCGAGTGCGGTGAGCTTTGCCCAAGCGGCTGGAAATCCGCATCTTGGGGGATTTCTTACGCAGAAGCAGGTACTGAGTGCTGAGCGCAAGGCAAAGCAGGCCCTTATGAGCCTGGAGAACTCGGGGTTGGTTACTAGCGCTGACAATCCCACAGCCTCATATGTATTGAACTACGCCAAGGGGCGGTGGATTATAGTGCCGGTAGTGATTGGACTGACGGATGGGCATGTCTACGAAGTTCTCGCTGGACTGAAGGCAGGAGACCAAATAGTAGCTGGTGAGGTGGGGGGAGCGGTTACAATACCGACGGCTACTCAGCCAGTGACCAGGTAGGGAAGCAATCAATGGACCAGGTTCCATCCTTTTTGGCTACGCTCCGGGAGTATCGGGAGTATATGGAGTCGCTCTATGCACTACGAGACGTCCCTTTGCCGGCCCTTAGCTTTACCCAGCGCGCCGAGCCATTCGTAGTTGCATTGCCCGCCGATCCGGATGCCCCGCTTGACCACTTCGCGGCTCCTCTGGCAAATCTTCCACCTTTTCTTAGTGAGAATCAACCGGGCGAGGCTGCGGCGGAGCAGGCGCGTGCTGCAGTAGCGGCAGGGACGCATATGCCGTATTGGGGATTGCTCTGGGCCAGCGGCCAGGCGTTGGCCGAAACTATACTCACTGAGCGAGAAGACTTTCGCGACCGGCGTGTGCTGGAGCTGGGATGCGGCTTAGGCCTGGTAGCGGCGGCGGCTCTGTTGGCCGGGGCGTCCGTCTGGGCGGTTGACTGCTTTACTGAGGCCCTGCTCTTCACGCGATTTAATGCCTTGCGCGCGACTGGACAGAGCCCGCGGACACAACTACTTGACTGGCGTACATCAGCCGGCAAAGAAGCATGCCGAGCGCTGGGTCCATTCGATATAGTGGTTGCCGCCGACGTGCTCTACGAGGAGGACGATCTGGAAGCGCTGCTTGGATTGGTCCCCACTCTGCTTCAGTCACGAAGAAATTTCTGGCTGGCTGAGCCGGGACGAAGAGTCTCGCGGCTGTTTGTGCAAGCGGCAAGTGAGCGGGGGTGGCATGACGATGTGCGCGACGTTGTACGCGACTGGCCTCCGGACGGAGAAAAGGCTCGAGTCCAGGTTCACCGGTTTCGCGTACCCGCCTAAACCGCTTCCCAGTCTACGATGGAGGTATATCGAACTTCGCAAACAGTGGTGTGGGAGCGGGAAGTTTTCGGCCAGGCGGTACAATTCCGGCTTCCCAGGCCGACTCACCGACGCTTCCGGAGAATCCGAGTAGCTCATGTAGCCGCTGCGAGGAAAAAGGGAGGTACGGTGCGAAAAGGGCTTTCAACCCATTCAAGATTTGCAGCATGACGTACATGGTCGTGGCGCTCTCGGAGTCGACAGCTATTCGCTTCCATGGTGCCTGTTCATCGAGGTAGCGGTTGGCACTCCGGGTCAGGAGCAGAATTGTATCTAGCCCGTCACGCAGGCGTAACCTGCTGATGTGGTCGCCTAGTTCGGCCAAGCAGTCCTCGGTAGCTTGAAGTATCGCTTGATCTTTCGAATGTAGCGCACCTGGTTGTGGAACGGTACCGCCATAGCTGCGCTGCAGAAGCGTGAGCACTCGATGAGCGGTGTTTCCGTAGGCGCCTACCAGGTGGTCGTTGTTGAGACGCACCAAGTCCCGGCAAGAAAACGTGGCGTTGTCCGGCGGAGAATCTTGTTTGGCCAAATAGAAGCGAAGACTATCAGCGCCGTAGCGGTCTAGAATATCCGGGACCGCGACAGCATCTGCCTCGTGCGAGCGCGGGGTGGAATTGCTCGTGGCCGCGAGCCCACTAGAAAAAACATCATAGGGCAGCGCCATATCTGAATGTCCCATGAGTATGGCCGGCCACGCGATAGTATGGATAGCTAGATGGTCTCGCAGAGCAAAATAGTAGACGTGACCCCGATCGTCATCACTCGGCTGCCCGGACGCCCACCACTGTTTCCATGCGTTCGGATCATCGTGCCGGGACGCCCAGCTCACGCTGGCGGAGTAGTAGCCGACAAGGGCGTCAAACCAGCCTTGCAGACGTTTTTCTTCATAGCCGGAGACCGGCACGGGCACACCCAACTCGAGATCGCCAGTTACGGCGAGTGGTGTCAACCCCTCTTTGAGCCGGTTGAGGGTAGAATTCCAAACACCGGTACTCCAATGTACCTTGCCTGATTGCAGCCATTGCCGGAGAGCAACACTAAATTGTGGCAAGTCGAGAAAAAACTGCTCAGTTTCACCTATCTCGATACTAGGGTTGCCGCAAAGCCGGCAGCGCGCATTCAGAAGCTGAGCCGGATCGAGTCTACGTCCGCATTTTTCGCAGCCCGTAGCGCGGGCGCCGTCAAAGTTGCAGTATGGGCAGGTGCCTTCTACATAGTGGTCGGCCACAATGCGCTTGTCGACCGTGCAATAAGGGGCGTCCAACGAGCCTTTCACTATATGCCCGCGGTTCAGCAGCGTGAGAAATATGTTCTGTACACAGCGTTGGTGGCTCTCGGCGGTAGGATTGGCGCAGGCATCGACGTCCACTCCAAGTTGTTCTATGAGAGCGAGCGGAATCTTCCAGCTGTCCTGTTGAGTCAGTGGAAAATCGGAGTTCTGTGCGCTGCCGCTAGCTACCACAAGCACTGATCGACCAGCCATGCGATTGTAACGAGCGAAGATGTCGCCTGGGAGGAGCGATGCAGCGACACCATCAACGTCCACACTGCTCCCCGCGTGCGGCCAGTCCACGCAGATCAGCAAACTTTGGGGAACCAGTGACGTATACATAATAATGAGACAAACTCCTAGAAACAAGCCCGGAGGTGCGGCAGCTATTATAACATAAGGAAAGCTTCTTCGGCGATTTATGGTGCGCGAGGAAATAGACGACCGAGTTTAGTGGCACGGCGTACTGGCGATGATTATAGCCGAAATAGGCTGGTGCGTCTCTTGGGCAATTGGTGTAATATATGTTGTGGTGATGGGGCAATGTGCTGCTTACACGACCCCTCGCACGAATGTATGTCGTTCGAGGTAAGTGAGGAACATGTCACTTTATTATCAGAATGAGCAAACGGGAGCCGAGATACGTCTGGGACGTACAGGGGCTGGTTTCTATGTCGAGGCCTGGCATCCGGATTTTCTCCTCCCGCTGCGCAAGACCTATGAATGGTTTCAGCAGGACATTGCGATGCGAGATTACGAGCTGCTTCGCGCTGTAGTCAGCGCGGGCTCGCAGCGGGAGTCGGCTCTCGCACGTTAGAATGTCCAGGCTATGGCGTACAATGATGTACCCCCAGCCGTCTTTCCAGCGGCTTGAATAGATTCGATAGTGGCGCATTTGTAGTCGATGTGAGGCCCGTACGGTACCTGACCGTACGGGCCTCAGTCGTTCACAAGCTCGCGCGAGCTTGCCCTCTATCTAATACACGTCGATCTCCGGACCCCAGCTCTCCAGACGCCGCTTGATGGCGACCAGGAACTGCGCCGCCGTCATACCGTCGAGAATGCGATGATCGAAGGAGAGCGAGACGTACATCATGTTCCGAATGGCAATAGCGTCATTGATAACCATGGGACGCTTATTTACACCATCCATGGTCAGAATCGCCGCGTTTGGCTGATTAATGATGGCCATCGAGATCAGAGTACCGAAGACTCCAGGATTGTTTACCGTGAAAGTGGCGCCTTGCATATCAGCTGAGGTAAGTTTGTTGGCCCGTCCGCGAGTGACTAGGTCGCTCATGGCGCGGGCGATTCCGACAAGATTTAGGGTATCGGCATTATGAATGACTGGAACGATGAGTTTGTCGTCCAGTGCGAGGGAGATGCCGATATGAATCTGCCTATGCAGCACAATCTTGCCATCCTCGGTCCAAGATGAGTTGAGATAGGGGTATTCTTTGAGAGCTTCCACCGTTGCCTTGACCGCGAACGTCTGGTAGGATATGCCGATTCCCTCCCGCTGCCGAAACTCCTCTTTATGCTGATCAAGCCAATGGGCAAGCACGGTCATATCCACCTCCACTAAGGTGGTCGCGTGCGGTGCCGTATGCTTGCTGCGTACCATATGCTCGGCAGTAACTCGTCGCGCCGGCGAAGGCGTGATGAGTTCATCACCGGCGGCGATGGGTACACTCACCACCTCGCCCTGGCGTGCAGCCGCAGACGGCAGATAAGCAGCAGGTTGGGATATTTCTGCTGGCTCGGGCTGTCCTTGCACGGCAATATGGGCAAGGATGTCTTCTTTGCGTATGCGGCCGCTTTCTCCTGAACCTTTGATCTGGTTTAGGTCAATTGAATATTCCTGAGCCAAGCGGCGCGCTAGCGGAGATACCTTCTCGCGGATAGCCGGCTCAGTATGCAGGCCGCCATTGCTTACCGCCGGCGATATCGACGGTGCGGTCTGCGCAGTCGTAGCGCCATTTGCCGAGGCCGCGGACTCGCGGTTGGTCGCGCTGGCTACAGAAGCAACCGAGACCACGTCCGCTGCTTCCGCTGACGTCTCGATGAGGGCGATGTCGGTCCCGACCTTTACTGTCTGGTTCTCTTTGACCAGGATTGCCGTGAGCCTGCCTGTGAATGGTGAGGGCATTTCTTCGGTGATCTTGTCGGTGATGATTTCGACTAAAGGCTCATCCTTCTTTACCGTCTCGCCCTCCTGCCTCAGCCAGCGCCCGACAGTTCCTTCGCTAACCGATTCGCCCAGTTGCGGCATCGTAATCTTCGTTGGCATACCGCTCGCTCCCCTTCTCTGCCCACCCATATCTGACCGGCGGCTGGTTCCTGAGTGCGCAAACTCACCGACACGCCAGTGTGTTCGGTGACAACACTATTGTATACGACTTAGTGTCCGCAAAGCTAACAAATCTCTGCCCGTGTAGCCGAAGCTGGCGACTGGCGTGGCCACTCATTGTAGCGGCACGGGCTACGCTAGCTGTACATTTCGCGCGTCTTGACGGTATAATAGAACATAAATTCTAAGCAGGGCATGTAAGTGTGAATTGACTGCCGGTCGTGTCCGAATTTGTCCCATGCGCGGAGAATTGTAATGCAGATGGGTTCACATAGAATTCCAAGTGCAGCACATGTCGCGGACCGAGGATCGTCCGCAAGAGGAGTATCCAACGTGGAACAGGTAGAGAGAGTAGATCGATGTCCAACCCAAGAGGAGTGGGAGTCAATTTCCCATGAGTTGCGCGCGCCATTTGATCCCACCGATGTCGACTTTCGCGTACAAGGTCGGGTCAATGACCAGACCAATAGAGCCCAGGTGCTTGCCTACATTGATGCCCGTGCGGTACAGGACCGTCTGGACGCTGTGGTGGGGTGTGGAAACTGGTCCTTCGATTGGTCTCCCATTGTTAGCGACAACGGCGAAGTAAAGATAGCCAAGGGAACGCTGACTATCAACGGAGTCTCAAAGTCTGATGCCGGATCGGCCAGTAATTTCGAGCAGTCTCTCGGTGCTGTGTCACATTGCTTCAAGCGTGCGGCGGTACAGTGGGGAATAGGTAGATATCTATACTCGTTGCCGTCGGCATGGGTCACTGTCGAGCGAGGAGGGAGAATTCCGGAGGCGGTATTGCGCGAACTCCGATCTGCGCTCCCTCAGCCGGGGGAGAGAGCGGTCCAGACCGAGCAGAGGCAGGATAAACACACTGTTCAAGTCATCCGCGAAACCAATGCAGCTGGTGACCAGGACGAGCAGGCAGCAACCGCTCTGGCGCCAGCGCAAAACAAGCGCAATGCTGCCCGTGCGGTGTCGCAATCGGAGCCCGAAGCCCTAGAGAGGCAAATTACAAGCATCCGCAAGCTGTGTGAGGCGCTTGGCAGGCCCATGCCGGAGGGTAGCCTTACCTATAAGCAAGCGGTTGAGCTGCTTTCCCAGCTGAGCGCCGAGTACCGAAAGATGCGTCGCGCGAGCTGAGCCTGGTACCAAGTCTACCAATATCGTTCTTCTTTCCAGGGATCAGCGCTGTTGCTATAGCCACGTATCTCCCAGAACCCAGGTCGGTCTTGTTCCATGAACTCAAGTCCACTCAGCCACTTGGCACTCTTATAGGCATACAGCTTTGGCACTATCAGGCGGATAGGACCGCCGTGCTCGGCAGCTAACTCTTCACCGTCGTGCTTGAGCGCAATCACTACGTCGTCATCATCCAGAGCCATAAGCGGCAGGTTGGTTGTGTAATTCGTAAATGAGTGTGCCATAACAAACTTGGCCATGGCGGTGGATTTGGCGCGTGATAAGATCTCGCGCACATGCACGCCTTCCCAGGTGTTGTCGTAACGGCTCCAGGTCGTCACACAGTGAAAATCCGATGTAAGCTGAATGCGCGGAAGCTCCAACAGCTCGGCCCAGGTTAGCTCGATCGGGTGCTCGACTGCTCCCCACACCTTAAACCGATACGATGTCGGATCAAATTTCGGTGTCCGCTCATAGGTCAAGACCGGCCATTTCTTCGTATGGTACTGGCCTGGCGGCAGCCGATCCAGGCCATCAGAGCGCTTCTCCACCGGCTCACGATCCGATTTTTGACCAAATAGACGAGAGATGTTCACAATCTCCTCCTGGAAGTGTACATGGCTCGCTGCCCTCCTCTACGACAGGGCCAGCATGATATCATACTACGTACTATAGATTACACGAATTATGAGTCGGCCCGTGCCTGTCGCGCAATAGACGGCCCGTCCAACGTAGCTTTATCCGCGCGTACGCAAGATCGTAGGAATCCTAGGAGGTGAAGTATGGATCTGGAACTGGAAGGCAAGACCGCTCTGGTCACCGGGGCTAGCCGAGGAATTGGCATGGCGATTGCACAAGCGCTTCATCATGAGGGCGTTTCACTCGTCCTGGTCGCGCATACGGACGAGACGTTGCAAAAGGCGGCACGCTCCATCACACGGCACGGGGGCACCGCGAAGTCAAACAAACCAGCTCCAGTCCATCCAATCGCTGCAAATCTCAACCAGCAAGAAGAGGTCGCTCGTGTAGCTCGACAGGCCATTCTTCGACTCGGGCACATCGATATTTTGGTCAACAACGCGGCCCGGGCCCGTACCGGTCGATTCTTCGATCTCGACGAAGGCGACATGGAAGAAGTCTGGTTGGTAAAGGGCATGGGCTACGTACGCATGGTGCGTGCAGTTGCCCCTCACATGATGGAACGGCAGAGCGGATCTATTATCAACATCGTAGGAAGCGCGGCACGTACGCCGTCCGAGGAATTTATCATTGGCAGTATGGTCAATGCTGCTCTTATCAATTTCACTCGTGGAATTTCGCGCGAACTGGCACGCAGTAATGTACGCATCAATTCTATCAGCCCAGGCTGGACTATGACTGAGCAGCAGCAACATGTCATCGAGATGCAAGCTGCGGCCAAGGGCGTGCCGATCGAAGACATCGAGCGGCATGAGGCTCGCGCGGTGCCTATCGGTCGACTTGTCAGAATGGAAGAGATAGCAACTCTTGCCCTCTTGCTGGCATCCGGCAAGGTGCCCGCACTCACGGGAGAAGACATTATTATCGACGGTGGTACCACTGGAGCAGTATAGTCGCGAACTACTTGCAGTACGACCAGCTTGTTCCGTATAATGGCGCCGGTTGGCGCCATACCGGCGCTTTCACCAACAAATCGTCTGCTATCTGGCTCTGGTGCCTCCGCGCTTCGCGGAGCCAGGCCAGGTGCGTATCTACGGCCAAGCTGTAGAAAGGATGACACATAGCCATGGAGATCAAAGGTACCCATAAGTTCGCGGCTTCTCCCCAGGCAGTTTGGGATGCCCTGCATGACTCCTCCGTCCTGCAGAACTGCATGCCTTCGGGAAATTCCGCGCAGTGGCAGGGCACCGATGCCATAGCCGCTACTGTCGGTATCGGGCCTATCAAGGGCTCGACTATTGCCAGGGTGACGCAGCAGACACCTCCTAATCATATGAAGGTCGAAGCCAATGGCGGTGGTGTCGCTGCATCGCTAACGGTGGATCTAGCCGCTGATGGGGCGGGTACGGTAATCAACTATACCGCAGTTGCCGAGGGCGGTGCCGCTGCAGGCGCTGGGCTAGCCATTGCCAAGCCGGCAATTGACTCTGGAATCAACGGCTTCTTCTCGAAGCTCGAAGCCCAGATCAAGTAACCTTTGCCCTGGGTGCCTTGGCCGGGAGGACGGTACTACTCGCGACCGATTTGTGGACCGTCCTCTTACCGAGGCTCGCGGTGTTGTGCAGGCTACAGAAGGCGTTACGTTGACCATGCACTCATCTTTCTTTTCATCGCCCTCTCTGGTGCGCCTTCGAACGGGATTGCGAGACCTCGAGCGCGCCATGTATCGAGACGTTCGACCACTGGAACATGCGCGGATATTGCCACTGGGAAGTGGCATATCGCCGCAAGAATTGCCCCTACCTCCAGATGGCCAGGCCGGCTGGCTGCCCATTCAACCTGGGGATCGATGGGGAGGAATTGACCAGAATATCTGGCTCCGTGCGCAAGTGACCCTGCCCCAGCTCTGGCTAGATCAGGTCGTCCAGCACGGCGGAGTCGCGGTAGTGCTTCGCATACTGCTCGGCGCGAATGCGGAGGGCCAATTTGGCTGGCCGGAAGGACTTCTCTACATCAATGGTCGCCTGTTTCAGGGCGTGAACCGTCATCACCTCGACGTATTGCTGCCGCGCGACCGCGTCATCTCTCCCGGTGGAGTGCTGCGACTCGACATACGGGCCTGGAGTGGTCTGTACCACCCTGACCACAGGTTGGAATACGCGGAAGTTGCCTTGCTAGATCGACAGGTGGAATCTCTGTACCACTTGCTTGCGTGCGGCGCCGACGCGGCGGAAGCGCTATCTCCGCACGATCCTCTTCGGCATACGCTCACCCAAGCGCTAGTCGATGCCTACAACCGGCTTGATATGGAGACGCCTTCTTCACCCACATTTGTGCATCAAGCCGCCGAGGCCCTCATATGGCTTCGCTCGCAGCTGGTGGATCTGAAGCGAGAATTTACTCCACTCCATCGCCCTCTGGTTACGCTCGTGGGTCATGGGCATCTCGACGTGGCATGGCTCTGGCAGACGCGGCATACTCGGGAGAAGGCGGCTCGCACCTTCAGCATTGCGACCACCCTCATGGATAGCTATCCAGAGTACATCTTCCTACACACCACTCCACAGGTTTTCGCTTGGCTCAAGCAAGATTATCCTGGTCTTTATCAACGAGTGAAGTCACGGATCGCCGAAGGCCGGTTCGAGGCGGCAGGTGCGCTGTGGTTGGAGACCGACTGCAACCTTGTCTCCGGTGAATCGCTGGTGCGCCAGATCCTCTATGGCGACGACTTCTTACGAGAGGAATTCGGGCGATCGTACGATGTACTCTGGCTGCCCGACACATTCGGCTACAGCGCCGCGCTGCCTCAGATCATGTTGCGTTCAGGGCTGCGGTCCTTCATGACTATTAAGCTGAGCTGGAATGACACCAATCGCATGCCGGCCGACACTTTCCGCTGGCGTGGAATCGACGGCAGCGAGGTTCTAGCGCACTTTCTTACCACTCCCACCCCCCGAAGCGCTTCGCCGACGATGGATCAGGCCGATACCTACAATGGTGCTGTGGATGTATTCTCCGTGACCGGCGTATGGGATCGCTATAGGCAGAAAGCGATGAACGATGAGGTATTGCTGGCATTTGGCCATGGGGATGGCGGCGGTGGTCCAACGCGCCAGCAATTGGAAGCCGCGCAGGCTATTGGCGAGCTGCCAGGAGTGCCAGAGCTGCGTTTTGGCCGGGCGGATGAGTTCTTCACGCGGCTCCGGGAGCGAGTCTGGCAGGACGACCGATTACCGATCTGGGATGGCGAGCTGTACCTGGAGTATCACCGGGGAACCTATACCAGCCAGGCGTGGCTGAAGCGTCTCCATAGACAATGTGAGCAACGTTTACTTCTTGCCGAGACCCTTGATGCCTGGCAGTCACTCGCTCAGGGCAACTCCGCTCCAGATCGCCGGCCACTCCTTGACGAGGCGTGGCGAACTCTCTTGCTGCATGAGTTTCACGATATACTTCCCGGCTCCTCGATCGGTCCGGTGTATGCCGATGCACGTGAAGCGCTCACTCAGCTCTCTCAACAGCTGAATGCTCTAATTAACTCGACGCTCACGGCAGTCGCCGGCGCAGCGCAAGGAATCATTGCCTTCAATCCTACTCCTTGGCCGAGTAGCACCCTGATAGAGGTGTCGACCGAGTTGGTAGGTATCAGCAGGACGAGACGGGGCGCGTCGCGGGAGAGATGGGTCGACAGCCGTAGTGGGCAGCCGCTCCCCACGCAGACCACGAGGCGAGATGAAGCGGAAACGTTGCTGGTTGAGGTGCCGGCGATCCCTGGACTAGGCTTCATCACACTATTGCCGGAGACGGCGAAGGAGCATGGCTCTGCGCGCGCCGTATCGGAGGAGGATTCGGAGCCGGCACGGGGAAACGGCGGCGATGTGCCAGTACTGGAGAATCAATACTTTTCACTGCGTTTCAATCACTACGGCGAAATTACATCCTTCACAGATAAGCGTGTGCCTGGCGGGCGTGAACTTCTGCCGGTTGGAAGTGTGGCCAATACCTTCGAAGCCTTTGATGACCGCCCGCAAAACTTCGACGCTTGGGATATCGATGCCACTTACAGCGAAAAGCGGTATCCTCTCTACGGCGCCGAAATCGGCCCAGAGATAGAGCTCGTTGAGAATGGACCCCTGCGAGCCACGATGAAGATACAGCGTTCGCTGCTCTCCAGCTCGATACACCAATATATCTCGGTCTACCGCGGCGAACCCCGCGTCGATTTTGTGACCCGTATCGATTGGCATGACCAGCATGTCCTGCTCAAGGTAGCTTTCCCGCTTGATCTGCGCGCTCGTCAGGCCACCTATGAGACGCAGTACGGAGTAGTCGAGCGCCCGACCCACCGCAATACCAGCTGGGATCAGGCGCGATTCGAAACACCTGCCCACCGGTTTGTTGATCTGTCTGAGAGCAATTATGGTGTAAGCCTCTTGAATGACGGATGCTACGGCCATGATATTCGCGACAACACTCTGCGTCTCACACTGCTTCGCTCGGCAACATATCCGGATCCAGAGGCTGATCAGGGTGAGCATTTGGTCACCTACAGTCTCTATCCGCACATAGGTGACTGGCGTAGCGGTGGCACAGTCCAGGCAGCCTATAAGCTCAACCGTCCAGTGACGCTCGTGCAGGCCCGCCATGGAAGAGATATCTCTGCGGCGCCAGTCACAGCTGGCTCTGATACCGGCATCTCGAACACTGCGGAAAGTAGTGGCGGTAGCGGAGCGTTCTTGCGAGCTACCCCCGAGAATGTGGTTATCGAGACGCTCAAGCGGAAGAAGGACGGCGATGGCTATGTCGTGCGCCTCTACGAATCCCACGGCATCCGCTGTGTGGCGCGTATCGAGTGCCAGTTGCCGTGCGCTGGCGTCACTGAATGTGATCTGCTCGAGCGTCCCCTGACGGCAGAAGGCAGTCCGGCTTACCAGGAGTGGTGGGCCTCGAACGTCGCCTCACATGAGCACCCGGTCTGGGAAGGATCAGGGTGGTCATGTGAACTCCGTCCCTTCGAGATCCGAAGTTTCTTGCTGTCTGCCGTTGCGCCGGCCTAGCGAACAGTTACGCCGATGGCATCATAGCCGGTCGCGCCATCGGGAATCGGATCTTCCTGTAGGGGTGTCTGCACGTTTCCTTGGCCGTCTATGGCTCTTACCACAAGGATATACGTGCCGCTGCTTGTCGGCGACCACAAATACTCCCAGAAGACCCAGGTAAGATTGCCCAGTGGCTTGCGCAGAGTAGCAGAATGCCAGGTCTGGCCGCTGTCAGTCGAAACATCGACCTCAGCAATTCCCCGGTCGCCGGCAAAAGCAATGCCGGCAATGTATGTGGGCTTGGCCAGCAAGAGGTCGTATTCTTGCGGCACGTCAATACGAGACATTGTCTTGACTATCGCTTCGTCGGTCCACCCTTGCTGTTCCCAGTAACCGGTATAGCTGCCGGAACTTACCTGAAGGGAGGTGACCCATTTGCAGTTTTTCATGCCGTAGAGTCCAGGAATGAGCAAGCGTGCGGGATAGCCGTGCGACTGGGGGAGCGGTTGCCCATCGATCTGATAGACGATCAGCGAGCGCGGATCGAGAACCTGGCTCAGATGCAGTGAGTCGCTGTAGCCATCGGTAGCGGTAAAGACCAGATCGCTGGCTCCTGTCTTGATCCCAGCGTGCTGTATGATGTCAGCAAGGCTCGCGCCTACAAACAGTGAATTGCTTATAAGGTCGCCACCGATCACGTTGCTGATGCACTCCAGCGTATGATACTGCTGGATCTGCGGGAGGCTCTGCAGTTCCGCGAACGAAAGCGTGTATGGATTCTGGACCATGCCATGTATTTGCAGTTGCCAGGTCGCCTCGTTGATCTGGGGGTCGCCGGCAAGGTTCTTGGAGACATAGTAGAAATCTTGTGGGCTGGTGACCTCAGGAGTTAGGCCTGGCACTGTGGTCCAGGGACCGTAGGTAGGAGTAGGCGAAACCTCAACATGCTTCGGGACATTTCCCAGTTTGAGTGGGGGCTTATTGGTACCGCCGCCGAGTAGGCTAGAGGCACCGCCGGTGATGAAATCCCATGCCAGGGCTCCGCCGGCTATCACCAGCGCTCCAAAGCCGATCTCCTGGATGAGGCGGCGGCGCGAAAGCGCCGCCCGTGACGCGGCTGGCATCTCTCCAACCGATCTCTCCAAAGCGCGACGAAGTAGAACGATGAAGGAAATCGCAAAAGCAATATTGGGGATGACCTGAGAGACTAGTACGTTGGTCCAGCCTCCGATCAAGTCGGCTCCAAGAAATCCGCCCCCCAGAATCGGCGCCAGCACACCAGCGGAAACCACCCAGAAGAGCACGGCAATCAGAGGAACTTCGCGCAGATTGGGTTCATCGTCCGGAGACAAGAACTGCTCGATCTCGGGATAGCGGGGCAGAAGGCGCTCACGCAGATAGAAGTAAAGCACTCCGGCAAGTGCCGTGGCCAGCACCTCGAAAACGAGTAATCCTCCGAAGTAAAAGTGCTTGGCATTTCCGCCAAAAAGATCGAGAAGCCGCGAAAAAACCGGCACTGGGATAAAGCGAGTCAGCCTGTCGCCGAAAATTTCAGCCGGTGTGCTGATATTCAGAATAAAGCGCGCGAGAAGTGCTATGGCTACCGCGATGATGCTCGCAACCACAGCGCTTTCTATTACCTCGGCGGCGAGGAAGGGTGAGG
>CAWENW010000024.1:0-75440 GCA_963810535.1 uncultured Chloroflexia bacterium | reverse complement strand
TGTAAGACCTCCATCGCGAGTTTCGGACTATTGGTATGGCGTCATTACGGCGGCGTCAGTCAGAGACAGCGTGAACCAGAACTCCGCACCTTTGCCTTCTTCGCTATACACCCCTGTTTTGCCACCATGGCGCTCAATAATCTCGTGACTGATAAACAAACCCAACCCCAGCCCCACCCCAGACCCATTCGTATGGTTGATGCCGGGGGCCCGGTGGAACCGCTCCCAGATACGATCGAGTTGACTGGGGGCAATTCCTGGTCCTTCATCCCGCACACCGACACGCGCGACACTGGATTCCGCCTCAAGAGATATGGTGACCGTAATGGCACTCTCTACCGGTGAATACCGAAGCGCATTGATGAGATAATTGGCAAGCACCTGGCGGATGCGGTCGCCGTCTGCCCACACCAGAACAGCCTCCTCAGGCTGGGCAAGCGAAACTGTCCGTCCAGGTTGTGCCAGGCACTGCTCGTCAACCGCATCACGTACCAGCGACCTGAGGTCCAACTGCCCAAAGTGGTACTCAAGCTTACCTGTCTGGATACGCGAGACGTCGAGCAGGTCACCCACCAATCGCTCCTGGCGAGCAATCGCCTGCTCGGTACGTGTCAGCAAATGCTTCACGGTGTCGATCTCGCCCGGGGGATCGCCGCCATGTGGTCAGGTGACGCACCGAGCTCGGGAACGAAGTGACCGACTCGCCGTACGGCAATCTGGATATTGGCTTTCATAGTGGTAAGAGGCGTGCGCAACTCGTGGCCGGCGAGCGACAAAAACTGGTCCATCTGCTCATGGGCAGCCCGGAGCGCCAGTTCGCGCGCCTCTGCCTGGGCCCGTTCCCGCACGAGCCGCTCTCGTTCGATCACCAACGTGACCAGTTGGACCACAGCGCCAGCGAGCGCCTGCTCTTGCAGAGAGTAGACATGTGGGTTGCTAGCATAGTCCGTCGTCAGCAGGCACACCAACTGGCCGCGAAGCAGTCCAGGCGCCACAAGCACCGAGCGAGCGTGGTAGGGATTGCGGGAATCGTCCAGGCTGGCCTCCCCAAGATCGGTGGTACGAATATCGCCAGCACGGAGATGTGCAACGTTCTCCGGCGGCATCGAGTCCCCCAGCTTGACGTTGTCGGGCCAGGTAGCCCACATTTGCGCTTCTTGCTCCGGTACGAGCCCCACCACAGCCAGCGGGCGCATTACTTCGGTCTCGGGATCTACAGCGGTGATAGCGACGCGCTCACAGCCCAGGACGCTGCGCGTCAACTCCGCCAATCGGCGGGCAGCGAGACGCGCGGGGGGTACCGATTCGTCCGATACTGGGCCAGCATCCATATTGGACGAATCGGTAACCAGCACCTGCGCCATTTCGAGCAACGCAGACAACGCCTCATGTGTGTGCTGCTCCAGCCGACGCCGCTCGGTCACATCCCGCAGAATAGTCACTGACCCCACGACGTGCCCGCTCGCGTCGCGCACCGGAGCAGCAGTCACGTTGACGTCCAGCATACGTCTGTTCTTGGAAGTGTACATGCGCAAATCCAGCGCACGGTTCCCAACCAGGGTTTCTCCGCGGAGCGCCCGCACCTGTGGAAGCTGATCGAGTGGCACGGCATTGCCACTCATATCCAGAATGGTGCTCTCCGCATAGCGCTGGTCGATAGATCTCGTAGAGAAATCAGAGTCGTCTAAGCCGAACATCTGGACAACTGCCGCATTATGCTTGATGAGCCGCCGATCCGCATCATAGAGCAGTACAGCGTCAACCATAGCATCAAACGCACTCTGCAGTTGTTCGGCTTGGCCAATCGCTGCAGTCCTGGCCACCAGCGCCTCTTTTTGCGCCAATTCAGCCACTCGCTGAGACCGAGCGACCTGACTTGCCAGCACACTGATCGCAGTCCCGACCACCAGATAGAGCAGTATGCCTACCTGGTCAGCTGGTGTGCGAAATGAGAGTACAAAGTGCGGCGTGAAGATAGCATAGTATTGCAGCAACATACCAAAGAGGACCGAGATAAGGCTCGGCCCGGCTCCAAAGGACAGCGCAATCAGGATAGTGACCAGAAACGATAGCGCACCGGAAAATCCGAAGCCAGTAAATATCGTGAGCAAGCTCAGGGTGATGAGCGTGGCCACTACCTGCCCCACCGCGGCGGCGACATAGCCTGTGGCGGCACCGCGCCAGCGGGGATCAAGCCAGGTAGGCGGCAGCGTGTTAGCGGAGATCCAGGCGCGGACACGGGTGAGTTCGCTGCGAACATACACGACACTACGCGCTGACACAGCGCCCCATACTCGGCGCCATTTTACCGATGACCATGCCGAAAAGGATAGGACGTTTGTCACCTTGGTTCTGGCTGTCGATTCCACCGGTTCCGCTTCTCCCGCTCCAGAACCGGTGTTTGGCGTGGCGTCCAGTGCGGCCGGCGCGCCGCTCACATGGACATCGCGGTACTGCTCTGCCAGGCTATCATCGTGCATACGTACCTCGCTTACGAGCGGCGGCGATCGCCAATTCTAGGTCCCGCGAGCCACCCACTCTCACCACGAGATAGTCATGCTGGCTACTCGCTACCGAATCAGCGCTCACTTCCTGCCCGAGGAAGGCGCCGTCCCCACGGGTCTTGATAACGCCGATGACTTAGCCGGAAGACGGCGAAACGGTGAGTTGTGGTACTGAGTCTGAGTGCGTCATCTTCTACAGTCAGCATCTGCGCCTGCTTGTCTATTCCTTTCGCCGTGCATTGAGCACGTACTACTTCCTAATTAAGAAGCAGTATAACATAACAGTGTGCCATTGGTCGCGCATGTGTGAGGTACTTCCCATGTCGAGATAGTGCCACCGCAGCGCTCGATTAAACCAGACCCAGGGACCCGCCGAGCAGTTGCCCCGAGCCGCGCATTTCACCTAACATCTCATTGAGAACTGGCCGTTCGCAGCCCATGCTCGGCTGATTGACAGTCTACTATTTGCATCTCTATACTGTCGGTAGATTGTCAAAGGTAGTGGGCCAGTTCTGGCATTGCGGACGGCTCTCTGGCAGAGCGCCGAGTTGAGAATGGCTAAGGTAGCAGGCCCATGCAGACGCTCCCGTACACTACCAATCGGCGCTACAGTGAGATGGACTTCACCCAGCGCCCGGCTGTGAGCTCAGTGCGGCTCCAGGACCCGCCCGTGCCATCCGCACCGGCGCGGCGAGGCATGCCCTGGCGGCTTGGCGCCATCGTCTGGGGAAGTGGCGCACTGGCCCTGGCAAGCGCGGGTTACCTTCCGTATGGACCCGCTCTCGGTACCCCATTACGTGGATTACTGACCATGAGCGCCGCCGCCGCCGGGCTCGTTCTTCTCATAGCTTCCTTTCTGGACCGGCCGCTGCCAATAGCCCAGCAACGGCTGCTGAACTTGCTGCGCTCCGGTTCAGTTGCTCTCGCGTTCGCGCTGTGTCTGGTAACATTGGAAGGGCTGGCATACATGCTGTATCTGGCCTTCCTAGCGCCTCCTGGGCATGCCTACGACTCCGACATGCTAGCATTGGCGCACGTGAATGCCGCGCTGGTGCTGTCCGGGCATAACCCCTACACCAGTGATGCGTTCTATCGAGTGGCATTCGCTCGCTTTCCCTCATTTCTCGGAACGCCCCTGCGCGGCAAGGTATTCGGGACCGGGTTCGATCCCCCCAGCCCGGCCCGCATTGCCGCGGTGCAACGGCAGTACGTGAGATTACCTCAGTCAGTGCGCGGAGCATTCGATCCGCGGACCCTACACAGCTACCCAGCTCTATCCTTTTTGCTGTACATCCCGGTTCTCTGGGCGGGGCTGCCTAACATCCTCCCGGTGCATCTCGGTATCTACGGGCTCCTCGCCGCCTGGCTGGTCTGGAAGATGCCGGCGGGTGAGCGCAAATGGGGCGCGCTCACGGTCCTGGCGGCGGCGCCGGTAGTTGTGGCCTCACTCATAGAGAGCAATGAGATCGTATGTGTGGCGCTCTTGCTGCTCGCCTGGGAATTCCGCCGGCGCCGTTGGCTGGGGGCGATCTTGTTAGGTCTGGCATGCGCCTACAAACAATATGCCTGGACATTTGTGCCGTTTTTCGTGGTCGAGACTTTGATTGCTGAAGGATACGTGGAAGCGCTGTGGCAGAGCATGATAACGCTGGGAGCTTTTCTCCTCCCCAATCTGCCTTTCCTAGTGGAGAGCCCGCTCGCCTGGTTCGCGAGTCTGTGGCTACCCATTAGCGATCCGCTATTCCCTCAGGGCATGGGGGTGATAGCGCTATCGCTGGGCCACCTCCTGCCGTATGCTCCACCCATGTTCTATGCGGCCCTGGAAGCCGCGGCCCTGGGCGTTGCGCTGGCGGTCGCAAGCCGTTGGCGCATGCACCTAGGAGCAGGCGTACTCGTTCTGGCACTCGTTCCGCTTTTTTTCGCGTTCCGATCGGTACCTAGCTACTTTGCGTTTGCGCCCTGGCTGGCACTCTACGCAGTAATCTCCAGACCGGCCGGCAGAGTTGCGGCTGGCGGCCAGGCGGAGCGCGAGCGCGTCCCTCTACCGCTTGGCGCTTAGCCGATCTGACTCTTCACCAGCGCCGCCTGTCATTGGTTCATTGGTACGATCTCGACGGTGGAGCGCAGGATTCACGCACAACCAGGGTAGTCGAAAGCTCGACATGGGTTGCCTGCAGTGCTTCTCCCTCGATCAATCGCAGCAACATGGTCGTCGCCATACGGCCAATTTCCACTAAGGGCTGGCGGATAGTAGTCAGTGGAGGTGACATTTGCGAGGAGTACATGACGTCGTCGAATCCTATGACACTCATCATAGTGGGTATCTTGATGTCGCGCTCATAGAGTGCGCGGTATACTCCGGCGGCTTGTGCATCGTTGCCAGCAAAGACAGCGGTGGGAGGCTCAGGCTGATCCAGCATGGCACAGGTTTGTTGATAACCGTCGCCGAGTAGATAGTTACCTTCGAGAATGAGCGAGGGATCGACAGGTATGCCAGCTGATGCCTGCGCCTCACGGTAGCCAGCCAGACGTGCGCGGGAAGTCCTCAAGGAGAGGGGTCCAGTTATGATGCCGATACGGCGGTGCCCAAGATTGACGAGATATTCGGTGGCCATGTAGCCGCCCTGCCAGATGGTTGACCCAATGGAAGGAAACGACATGCTCAGGTCGTTCCGGTCGCCGATGGCTACAAAGGGGATATGGTGCTCGATGAGAACATCCGCCACGCCGGCGCGCTCATAGGGCAGCAACAGCAGGATGCCGTCAGTGGCCTGCTCGAGCACCCGGCGTAGCCAGCGCCGTTCCAAGTCTTCATTCTCGTGGGTGGCAAAGACTACCAGCCGGTGTCCCGTTGACTCCAGGACATCCTGCACTCCCTGCATGATACCGAGATCGTAGCCACCCTCCAGCCGCATGATGGCCAGATCTATCAGGCCGGTCTGGCTAGTACGGAGCAGCCGGGCCGCGGGATTCTGCACGTATTGCCGATATTCGATAACCTTCTCAACCCTGACGCGCGTCTCCTGCGCCACGCCAGGCAAACGGTTCAACACTTTTGACACTGTCGTGATGGAGACGCCGGCTTCACTGGCGATCTGCGCGATGGTGACCCGGCCGTTGCCACTGCGTTTCAGTGCCATGTCGTGCTCCTGCCATAAACTACACCCTCATCGCTCGCAGCTAGATGATCGTAACGAAGGAAAAGTTGGTTGTTTCCCGCACTGAGGCCGCGAGTGGGAAACGATGTACCTACTTTTTCAGAGCCAATGGTATCACTAGCATAATCCAAAGTCAATCGGCCGGACAAGTACAACCGAGGTAGATTCTGACATTTGGCCAAGCGTAGCGCTAGGCGATGTCACGGGTGTTGACAGCGGTTCAACACCTCGGTATAGTGTCGTCACATAGCCGATGGAAAAATTTTGTCAAACGTTTTCTAGCCTCGCTTGGTGCAGTGCGCCACGGTAGCAGGCAATGGGAGCGACCGTGATTGCGTCAGCTTGGCAATGGTCACCGAGAGACTGGCGCTGGCGGTCGACGTCATGAAGCTTCACGACTTCAATTCGTCCACCGCGCGGCGCCTGATCTAGCGCCTATAACGGAATTCCTGCAGCTGTGACTCGACTCCGCCGGTCGCTATTGACAACGCGAAATCACTTAGGTATAGTTGTGCGTAACGGTTACGAAATCGTTTTCCTAAAAATTTGCCAAGCCATTCGAACCTCGCTACCGACGAAGACACCCAGCTTGAATCATCGTTGCGATGCCGTCATCGTTGGCGGAGAACACGCGGGAGCCCCGGGAGCCCTGCCGTGATCCACCGCCTAAAGACGGCGCCCAGTGCACACAGTGGTGCGTTTCATCGTAAAGGAGCAAACGCTATGTCTTCGCGTACCTTCGGGGCTACTCCGATCTCCCGGCGTGCGTTGCTGCGCAATGGCGCCGTCGCCGGAGTTGGCATCATGAGCATCGGCGCCTTGCTTGATGCCTGTAGTTCGTCCAGCAGTACCACAGCGCTCACCGTTGTAACGAATGATCTGCCGCCCACCAGTGACCCCGGCGATACCCGCATACTGCAGAATCTGGTTGCGTCCTTCCAGCAACAGCATACGGGAGTGACCATCAAGCCCATTCTCGACCAATACAACACGCAAACCTACTTTACCAAAGCTGCGGCGCATACCCAGGAGGACGTTGTCGACGCTGCCTTCACCGAGCCCCCGCTGATGATTCAGCGCAAAACCGTGGCTGACGTCACGACACAGGTCAAGGCGCAATCATTCTTCAGTAGTTTCGTGCCGAGCGCCGTCGCCGTTGCCACTGGCCCTGACGGCAAGATTTATGGTCTACCCTATGCAGGGTACGAGCTGGGCATTATGTACAGCACGAAGCTGGTAAAAGCCGCCGGAATCGATCCTACCCAACCGCCGGCGACCTGGGATGATTTTCGCGCCTACGCCAAGAAGATCGCCGCGACTGGGGTACCAGGTTTCATCGAGTTGTCGAACCAAAACACCGGCGGCTGGCATCTGACCAACTGGATCTATACCGCCGGCGGCAACATGGAGACAGTCAGTGGCGGCAAAACCACAGCGGTCTTCAATAACGATCAGGCAGTAGCCTGGCTGAAACAACTGCAAGCGATGAAACACGTCGACAAATCCATGACCAACGATGTGTTGGTTGGATATAACGACGGCCTGCAGGCCATCGCCACCGGCAAAGCGGCTATGGTCGTCGAAGCTCCCGATACGCTGGCAACGCTCAAGTCGAGCTACCAGGCGGATATGACCGATCTCGCCATGTGGCCGATGCCACAGAATGGCGGCAACGCGGCGCTGACCGGTGGTCATATCTATGTGTTCAAGGTTGGTGACAGCACGGATCTGCTGAACGCCGCGGTAGATTGGTGCAGTTATTATCGGTTCGACCTGAATGTCGTGGAAAATTACACGGCCAATCAGGCGGCGGCTGGACTGCCAGTTGGAGCTCCGGCAAACAACCTGTTTACTGGTGAATACGCGGCACAGCGAAACGCCATCATCAAGAAATACGCCAATCTTCCCGAGGCCAATTACACCCTCTTCGCCAACTCCAACTTGACGCTGCGGCCCGAGCCGCCGACACAGACGCAGAGCATGTATGCGGCGCTAGACCCGGTGGTTCAGGCAGTACTGTCTAACCCGAATGCCGACCCCAAGTCCTTGCTGGACACGGCAGCGCAGCAATTCCAAACCGTACTCGATGCCGGCTAACCCGATCGTTTCTATTAGGTGGACGCGAAAACCCTAGGCATGCGTCCACCTACCTAGAGTTCCTCAACTTTTTCAGGGGCGATTATGGTTACGACGCAGCAACGCACGCCGGCGCGCACGAAGATCACTTCCACATCTTGGGCTCAGCCGATTGGTCGCTTCACGCGACGCAACGCTGCTGGATTGTTGTTTCTGTTGCCGGCCATCATCATATTTGGCTTTTTCGTCTGGTATCCAATAGGATACGGCTTCGTCCTCAGCCTGCAAGATAACAGCTTATTTGGCGGCACCGGCTCATGGGTGGGTTTTCGGAATTTTCAGCGCGTCATAGCCGACCCACTTTTTAAGATCGCGTGGAGCAACACGTTTAAGTACGCGCTCTATGGCCTGCTCTTTGGTTATGCCGTTCCAATTCTGCTGGCGATCGCGATCAACGAAGTGCGGTATGCCAAGGCCTATTTCCGACTCGCCTTCTACCTCCCAGTAATCATACCGCCCATCGTCACGGTCTTCCTCTGGAAATACATGTATACCCCCGACGGCGGGTTGTTCAACGGACTCTTAAGTCTCATCGGTATCGGCAAGCAGACGTGGTTGCAGTCGCCAACCACCGCGCTGCCGTCGCTGGTCGTCGTCTCCACGTGGGCAAACGCCGGCGGAACCATGCTCATCTATTTGGCAGCACTACAAGGTATTCCAGCCCAGCTATATGAGGCCGCCGAACTGGATGGCGCGGGCATCTGGAGGCGCATCTGGAATATCACGTTGCCGCAAATCCGGGGCGTCATGCTCATCATGCTCATCCTCCAGATCATTGCCACGGTTCAAATCTTCATTGAGCCGTTCGCATTGACCAATGGCGGACCAGTGTATGGCACGACCACTATCATGCTCTTGATTTACAATTACGCCTTCCAGATCGGAGACCTAGGAGCCGCCAGCGCGCTGAGCGTTATTCTCTTCCTCGTGCTCGTAGCGCTCTCGCTGGGAATCTTCGGAGTCACCAGGCGCTTTTCGGCAGGAGATGATTGAGATGCAACGAGCCACCAAATTGCGGCGCCGAAGTACACGGTCTCCTGACATCTCCAGTGATGAGCGCTCGATCATTTCACCCGTCGAGTGGAAGAATCCAGGCATTAGAATTGCCCATTGGATCATGTTCGCTGCGCTCGCGGTGCTCACGATTACAACTCTTGGACCAATATTTTGGATGCTCAGCGGCGCCGTAAAGTCGAGCGTGGAAATTTTTCGCACACCGCCTATTTTGTGGCCCTCCGCCCCGGATTGGTCCACTTTCTCCCGGGCCTGGACAGAACTCAATTCCTTGCTCTATCTGAGTAATACCGCAGTCCTGGCCATCGGCGCAGTAGTCCTGCAATTTCTGGTGTCGGCAACCGCCGCGTTCTCATTGTCAAAGTTGAAGCCAATCTTCAGTCGAGCGTTGCTCTACTTCTTTCTCAGCACGCTGATGGTTCCCGCTCTGGCCTACCTCATTCCGCAATATCTCACCGTCGTCAAATTGCCTATACTCGGCATTTCACTCGTCAATAGCTGGTGGGCTATCTGGTTACCCGAGGCCGCCAGCGCCTTCAACATCATAGTCCTAAAAACGTTCTTCGACTCGATTCCTAACGACCTCTATGAGGCTGCCAGAATCGACGGGGCCAACTCGCTGCAAATCTTCGTCCGCATCATTTTGCCGCTCTCGCGTCCGGCGCTGGCAGTGGTTGCCACGTTCACGGTATTTGCCACCTGGAAAGACTTCCTCTGGCCGCTTCTGGTACTCACTGACACCAGCAAGGAGCCGATTTCGGTGGCGCTCTACCAACTTGGAATCGCTGCCAGCAACGGCGTGCCGCAAGACGTGCTGCTGGCCGGATTCATTCTCGCCATGCTGCCACCGGTCATCCTCTTCCTGATATTCCAGCGCCAGATCATTCGCGGAGTCAATTTGACCGGTCTGAAGGGCTAAGCAAGGGTTAATCAAGGATAATCATGGAGCATAGTGAGTTCTTTCAGCGCATCCGGCTGCCAGGCAACCCCCAGGCACATCCAGATGCCGTAGTGGTGCGCGGCCACGCCCGCTTTACCGTTTTGACCGAGCGCTTACTGAGACTGGAGTGGTCGCCGACCGGTGAATTCACCGACTTCGCTACCTTCGCCTTTCCCAATCGCCGCTTGGATCCACCACCGGCATTTGTGATCGATGACGACGGTACCCGCCTGCGCATACGCACCGCGTCGCTTACTCTCGACTACCAGTTGGGGAGCGGCGCCTTCACGCGAGAGAACCTCGAGATCACCATTCGGTTAGGCGAGCAGACGCGGAGCTGGCGACCCGGCCAGCGCGACGAAGCGAACCTGCTAGGTACGCGCCGGACGCTAGACCTCACCGGAGGCGACGCACCGCTGGCGCCGGGACTCGTATCGCGCGATGGGTGGTCGATCTATGATGACAGCGCTGGAGTGGTGTTAGCCCCAGACGACGGCTGGGTCGCCGCTCGGCCGCGTCAATCCGAGCAGGACTGGTATTTCTTTGGATATGGGCATGCCTACGCCGACGCGATGGCGGAGTATACGCTGTTCGGCGGCGCTGTTCCCCTCATCCCACGCTACGTACTCGGCATCTGGTGGTCACGTTTCTGGCGCTACCATGCCGATGAGTTGGAGAGACTCGTCGACGACTTCGCCGACCATGCCTTGCCGCTCGACGTGCTGGTGATCGATATGGATTGGCATACACCAGGTCACTGGACCGGCTACACCTGGAATAGTGAACTCTTCCCCGATCCAGCCGCGTTCCTGGATAGACTGCACCAACGCGGACTGCACGTGACCTTGAACTTGCATCCCGCCGAGGGGGTAGACCCGCAGGAGGAGGCATATGCCGGCATGGCAGCCGCTCTGGGGATGCCGGAGACAGACCGAAGTCCGATACCGTTTCGCATCACCGACCGCCGGTTTACGCAACTCTACTTCATGTCACTACATCACCCGCTGGAAGAGCAAGGAGTCGACTTCTGGTGGATCGACTGGCAACAAGGAGAGAAAACTGAAATTGAGGGGCTGGACCCGCTCATTTGGCTCAACCATCTGCACTTTGCCGACATAGCGCGCCACGATAAGCGCCCGCTGATTTTTAGTCGCTGGGGTGGCCTCGGCAATCATCGCTATCCGATAGGATTCAGCGGCGACACATTCGGCGGCTGGGCTACTCTGGCCGCGCTGCCTCGTTTCACCGCCACCTCAGCCAACGTCGGCTTCGGCTGGTGGAGTCACGACATTGGTGGGCACTTTGGCCAGGTTTCCGGCGAGCTCCTCACCCGCTGGATCCAGTTTGGCGTTCTCAGCCCCTGCCTACGGCTTCATGCGGCGAAGAATCCGCTTTGGGAGAGGCAACCGTGGGCTTTCAGAGAGGCGCTGGACGCCATACGACAAGCGTTCGAACTGCGCTACCGGCTCGCGCCCTACCTCTATACTATGGCCCGCCATACCCACGAATGGGGGATTGCACTGTGTCGCCCCATGTATTACGCCTACCCGGAACACGAATCCGCCTATCATGCCCATGGACAATATCAGCTCGGCGATGATTTGGTGGCGGCGCCCATTACCGAGCCAGCCGATCCACTTACCGGTATGGCCACCAAAGACGTGTGGATACCACCCGGGACCTGGTATCGGTTCGATAACGGCAAGGAATTTGTCGGACCGCGCTGGACGCGTTTGTCCTGCGATTTAGAAACCATCCTGTTGTTTGCTCGGGCCGGTGCCGTCGTGCCGTTGGCGCGACCGGCATTACATCTAGCCGACGTGGCCAAAGATTGGCTTGATATCCTTGTTTTTCCCGGATCCGACGGCTCGTTTCGCCTCTATGAAGACGACGGCGTCTCGCTTGACTACCTGCACGGCGACTTCGAATGGACCGCGCTCAGCTATGCGCACCCGACGACGCAGAGCGGGCTCTTTCGTATCGATCCGGTCGCCGGCGAGTGCGCCGCGTTACCCGGAAGCCGCGGCTACCGGCTGACGTTCTTAGATGTCGGTCTGCCGGAATGGGTAGGCGACGAGAACGATGAGCCGCTTCCGTGGTCGTATGATCAGGATGCCAGACGCGTTCAGGTGACGCTCGGCCCAGATACCAAACATGCCCCTCGGTCAGTGGCACTGCGCTGGCCGGACAGCGCCGCCGAGGACGAGGCGTTGGTTGCGGGAGAGGGTGAGGTGTTGCCGTTTGCGCATGTCATTTCGTACACGGTTACCCAGGAAGCCGAACGCCAGCTGGCACGAGTGGTCCTGGTACCGCCCGATCGCGGGCCGTGTGACGTCGAAATCCGCTGGCGAGATGACTCGCCAGCCGCCGTGAGTGAATTTCTTCAGATGGTGACGAATCTTCGAAGCGAAGAGATTGTGACGGCGCCGTTTACGCTGGACTCGACCCTGCAGCCGCACCACTTAGAAATTGAGGTGCGCTTCGCCACTCCAGACCGCCGTGTGACGGCGGTCTATCCAGGGGCCTATATCAATCCGCCGGTCCAACTCTGGAACCTGCGATATGCGGGCCAGGTGGAGTGGACGGTGGTTCAGGCCGATGCGTCCACCCGCCCGAGTATCGACGAGCCGTTTGAAGTACCACTCGATCCAGCTCTGGCGCGAGAGGCGGACGCATTCGTAACCTTGGAGCTCGCGGAGTCTCTGCTCGTCTGGTTTGATTCCTGGACGAGCGGAATGCTATCGCTCGACGTCGACGAGACCACGCTGGAGTCAGCCCGGCCCCAGCCAACACTCGCCGGGCTGACACACCCATGGCAGGTCATGCGTTACGGTCCCGTACAGCTCACAGCCGGCACGCACACGTTGCGCGTGCGGCTCACTGCTCCCGAGGCACCGGAGTGGGTCTTCGGCGTGCTACTGGTGGACGACTCGGGTAGACCACTCTGGCGGTGCAGCTACACGTCCTAAGCACACGAATTGGCACATGAACCCTCGCCTAGCTATCCGCCAGGACACGTGGGATAACCTCATCAGCGAAGCGGTAGAGAGGTTCCTGGTCGTAGGCTATCCGGGGAAACGAGACGATAATGTACGTGACGCCGGCATCAACAAGCGACCGCAGGTGCTCGGCAAGCTGCTCGGTGGTACCCACAAATCCCACTCCAGTGGCACTGCCCGCGCGCGCGATTCCCTGATCCGGCGACTCGCCGGGACGGAGCAAGACGATGTCCTCCACACTGGTCGACCTGATGATGCGGTCGTACGGCCGGTTTACCGTTGCGCAATGCTCCTCGAGAATCCCAAACTTGCGGCGCAGCGTCTGGGCGTCTCCGCCGATATTACACGCATCGGCATACTCGGCCACCAGGCGCAGCGTCACCTGCTCACCGCCGCCTCCAATCCAGAACGAGGGGTGAGGTTTGCGGACTCCCTTGGGCTCGTTGATGGGCTGATCGACCGCGTAGTACTCCCCGGTAAAGACTGGCCGGTCCTCAGTCCACATCTGCGAGAGGATACGGCAGGCCTCGCGGAACGCGCGCATCCGGTCGCGCGTCGGCGGAAATCCGTACCCATACGCCCGCCATTCATGCTCGTACCAGCCGGCACCCAGCCCACAGTAGAGGCGGCCATGGCTGGCAACATCCACAGTCGACGCCATTTTCGCGAGTAGTGCGGGGTTTCGGTACCCGTTGCATGTCACCATCTGCCCGATATTGACCCGATGGGTATCGCGCGAGAGCGCGGCGGTAATCGTCCAGCACTCAAACACAGTAGCCAGCTCGGGAGTGGGCACGGTGTGGAAGTGATCGTAGACCCAGATCGAGTCATAGGCTGGCACGCTATCGGCGATTCTCGCCACCTGAGTCATCGCCTCATACTGGGCTACCGGATCGGCAATCTCCTGTAGATCCATTCGCCAGCCCTGCGGCACGAAGATACCAAACTGAACACTCGCGGGCACCGTTCTGCCTCCTCTTCGACATTGCAACAACATATACCATGTCGAAGAGCATTTAGACACAAAAAACGGCCGGCTGTGTCGGTGAATCAGCTGCCCAGAATCTTCGCTTTGGCGGCCTGGAACTCATCGTCAGTTAAGATGCCTGATGCTTTCAGCTGCGCCAGCTGCTGAAGCTGCTCGGTCATGGAATCAGGCGCCTGAGCCTGAGCCTGAGGCTGGGCGCGCGGCCGGCGGTTGCTGCGCTGCCTGGGCCTGCATCTGATTCATTTGAGCCTGCATCTGATCCATCTGTGCCTGAGTTTGTGCCGCCTGGGCCTGCCCAGCCTGCTGCGCCTGCGACTTGCTGTCCATAGCGCCGCCGACCGCTTTGACGGCAACGGTAGCAGTGCCCGCCACGACGGCGGTGCGCGCCATAGTACCCACGAGACCTGGACCTCTACGAACCACGACTGGACGTCTTCTCATGATGTTATAACCTCCTCGGCAAGCTAGTGCAGCGGCTGCGCTGCGCTATCAGTCTCGGACATAGCCGGCAGTGTCTCGTCGGCAATCAGCTTATCGATGACGGCCTTAGGAATACGCTCAAACACCACGATCTCGCCCTGGGCATTCAAAACCGCGTCTCGAAACTGCGTTGCCCACGCATTCTCAAAGAGCAGAAACGCCGCCGATGAATTATTGCTCAGGTCACGAGAAATCTCAGTGAAGTCGTCTGGAGAGAAGTATCCGGTAATTTGGCCGACCAGCGGATCAAATTCGGCGTATTCGTCGGGTGGAAGATCATTCAGCTCTACCGCCGTGACTTTACCGTCAACGTCTTTATGCACGAAGGCGATATCGAGAATGCGAACGATACCAGTGTCCACCAGTTGGTGTAGTGCCGGTATGATCTCGCCATGGAACTGGTTGCCGGGAAACTTGACAACCAACTCTTCAACTGGACCCAATGACATTTTGCGGCTCCTTGGGCATCTACGCGAGGCCAAGTGCTCTTGCCACTCGCCCTGATCAGCTAGCGCACTCGGCAATAATGCTCGAATCTCCCCAGGTATGCACGTCTTGTGCCAAGAAACCATGGCGCGTTGAAATCAGGCAGAGGTACCGGGCGTCCTTTGACACCATTCCGAAGAGCAGATACAATTATCTCAAAATCGAGATAGTTGCAAGAAAAAGCGCTGGTGATATATGGGAGAGAGTCGTTCCGATATCGATGTTGCCCTAGACCTGTTTATAGTGCTGTCGCGAGCGCGCAACTGGGTCAACGCGCATGCTGCTCGCAACGCCCGGTGCCATGGTCTGAATCTTACCGATTTCGGCATACTTGAGGCGCTGTACCATAAGGGACCTATGCCCTTGCAGCACATAGGCGAAAAGGTCCTGATTTCCAGCGGCAACATAACCTACGCGGTGGACAAGCTGGAACAGAAGGGGTTGCTGGTACGACAGCCGTCCGATCGAGACCGCCGCGTCATATTGGCCGAGCTGACTCAAGCTGGCAACGATCTTATGGCTGGGATTTTCCCTGACCATGCCCAGGCAATCCAGCGGGCGATGAATGGTCTTTCCCGCGACGAGCAGCTGCAAGCGACCGCGTTACTCAAGAAGCTGGGATTGGCGGCCCAGGCGAATCTTGCGCAACCGTCCTGAGGATTGCGGCCGTGTCTCGACCCTTTGCAATATCTTAATTTTGAGATATAATAAATCAAGATATCTGGGCAGCCGCTGGATATGGGTTCGGTCGGCGCCAGAGGAGAGCAGCAACAAGGAGTTTGGTCATGAATTTAGAAGGCATTCACCATGTGACTGCGGTGACCGGTGACGCCTCTCGCAATGTGGCATTCTACACACAGGTGATGGGCATGCGCTTGATCAAGAAGACGGTCAATCAGGACGATGTCTCGGCCTACCACCTCTTTTACGGAGACGAGTTGGGCCGCCCCGGCTACGACTTGACTTTTTTTGAGTGGCCCGACATCGGGTTCAGCCGCCCCAGCGCGGGGAGCGTGTCGACGATAGCTCTGGGCGTCAGCGGTAGCCGGGCGCTCAATTGGTGGGCTCAACGCTTCGATGACTTCCATGTCTCCCACGACGCGATCTACAGTCGCGGGCCGGAACAACGCCTGGTGCTTCCTTTCCGCGATCCCGAGGGGCAGCATCTCGAGCTGGTGGACGATGCCGGGCGCTTGCCGAGCACTCCCTGGAAGAAGAGCCCGATACCTTCCGACCTGGGGATTCGCGGCTTCTATGCCGTTCGCATTACCGAGCGCCAGCTGGACTCTTCAGCACACTTCTTGACCGAGGTGCTTGGCTTCGAGCCACGAGGGAGCTACCAGCTGCCCGATGAGACTCCAGTGACCATCTTTGACGTCGGCCCTGGTGGCCCGGGAACCGAAGTCCATATAGCGGTGAATCCGCAGCTGCCGGTGCAACGATTTGCCGGTATAGGAGGCGTGCACCATGTGGCGTTCAGAACGAAGAATTCGGAGGAGCAGCAGGCCTGGAGAGAGCGTCTTGCCAGGGTCAACCGCACCGTAACACCGGTTATTGACCGCTTCTACTTCCACTCGATCTACTTCCGGGAGCCGGGTGGAGTTCTCTATGAAATAGCGACCGACGGTCCGGGCTTCACCGTGGACGAAGATGCCGACACTCTGGGAGCACGGCTCTCACTTCCGCCGTTCCTTGAATCAGAGCGAGCGGTCATAGAATCTCAGTTGCGACCGATTACTCCAATCGACCTCGCAATTGCGCACTGACGCGCGCTCTGGTAAAGCCGATTCTTCAACGCTCAGGACTTGCGGAACGTATCCATGTAGGATGTGAGCCAGATCTGGCAATAGAGCGGTCACAGTCTACAAGATAGGCAGGAGACGCCATGCAGCCTGAGCCTCCGCCTGGGGGAGGGACACAACCGCAGCCCACCCCACCAGGCACACCATACCCGCCGTATTCGCCGTATCCTTCCTACCCAAATCCGGAGGGATACCAGCAACCCTACTACCAGCAACCCTACTACCAGCAACCCAATCCAGGGCCGATGCCGCCTCCACCTTCGGTCGTAGGCGACAGCGGAGCGGTTATCGCTGGCCTCGGCTACCTGTTCTTCCTGGTGGGCCTGATCATGTTTTTTGCAGAGCAACGAAACCGGTTTGTGAAGTTCCATGCTGCCCAATCGCTGCTCATCCACCTTGGCGCGATCGTGGCAAGCATCGCGTGGGCGGTGATTTTGGTCGTTCTTGTGGTTGTGGCCGCGGGGCTGGGCGCGGCCAGCGGTGCCGCCGGCAATGCGTCCGGGAACGTCGCTGCCGCATCCCTGGGCATATTTTTCGTGATCGCCCTGCTTCTTGGAGTGGTGCTGGCCATCCTCTATATCGCGGCCTTGATCTGGGGAATGGTTGCGGCATTCAGCGGTAGATACACCAAGCTACCTATGGTTGGCGGCCTGGCCGAGCGTTGGGCAGGCGGTCCGGTACCAGCCGGACCAATCAGGCCGCCGTATTCAGCATGACTCCCTGGCCGGTCCACATGCGCGTAAAATTGGCGGCGGGTATCTGATAGGCCAGACCGGTCCATGGGTCTCGATAGAACACCAGACCGTTCTCAACGCCGTCAACTGTGATGGCATGTCCATAGCCGGCGCCGGGAATACGCACGCTGACCACCGCCGGGACGCCGGAGGCGGTAGCAGCGCTCAGCTGGTCAAGCGTCGCCCCTTGGGTATAGCTGAATACATTACCTGCGGCAACCTGCTCCGGCGTCGCGACTCCTGCCAACGCACCGGGATTACTTAGAAATGCCGAATTGAGCCCTGTGGCGATGTTAGGCAGCGTCGAGCCATCGGGCGTATTCTGCACCAACTGCACCGCCTCCGCCTGTGTTACGTTGATATTGCGCGCTGCCAATACGTTGGCGGCAGCCGCTGCCCCACATGTGCCATCAGTCGCTTGCTGCGTCGCCAGTGTCGCACTGGGAATCACTTGCGCTCCCGGCAGGGTAGCTGTGGATACTTGCCCAACCCTGCCGGAAAAAGTAGGCGAGATGATGAGAGGATTGGAGCCATCCGCGGTCAGGCCGTCGATCTGCCCCTGCAACCCCCGCAATTTGGCAGCAAATACGTCCTGGGCATCCTGGTACTGCTGCGCGGTCTGCATTTTGATTTGCCGCTGCTCAAAGGTCGCCGTGTCCAAATCTTGTTGGGCTTGCACTGCCATCGCCCGTGCCGCTGCCAGCTGCGCCTCCAGGTCCGCCAACTCCGCAGGAACCACCAGGTCTGCCCCCGGCACAGCCGTCTGCGCCAACGCTGCGTCGATAGCCAGCTGTAGCGCGTCTATCTCTGCGTTGGCCGCGATAAGCTGGCTCTGCGCCGCCTGTCGAGCCTCCGTCGCCGCCTGCAGTAACACCTGGTTACGCGCCTGTATGCTCTGCAGTTCTACCTGTAATTCCTGGAGCGCGGTACCCGAAGTTGAGACATTTTCAGTTGTGCCAGCCATCTTGCTCGTGATCTGCGCTACTCGAGATCGAAATACCGTACTTCGGTTGCCCAACCAGGGTAGTGTACCGCCGCCGCTCCAGAGTAGATCACTCTGGCCTTGCATGTTGCCACTATGACGAGTTAGGGCGGAAGCGGACGTCTGGTGACCCGCCGCCCCTTCCGCTAGCTGCGCCGGTATTGCCGGCATCGGCGGCAGCTCATCGTCAGGCCCGAGATCTACCATACTATGACCTCCCTGAAAATTGCGTGGCTTGACCTGCTACGGTGCACCCGCGTACGTCGCCACAATCTCTGGCTAGCTACGGCAAGTCCTGGCTTCCCAGCGCGCTCATATCGTCAAGGGTCCAGATATGCCCATCTATCTTATCCACTGCTGTAGACACCCCCCCAGGAATATGGCCCTCGTTCAGCAGCTGTTCAGAGACCGCTCCGATTACCCACCACCGCACGTCCTCCCGCCAGACCATCACCGGTCCAAACTGGTACCGGGCAAATCTCCCCGCCTCCCGTTGCATCAATACCGGCTGCGCAAGCAAGAGCGCGTCGTCGACGGAGATCCGCGGCTGCCGGTAAGCCGACGGAGCCACTTGACCCGCCGCACCTTGTGTTCGCAATCTGGCAAGTAAGGCGACCGCGTCGGTGAAAGGCAGATCAAGTCCGAGGTATCCGGGCATCTCGGTACGCTGCAGCAGCAGCCGCTGAGTGGAGGCCGTGCCTAGCAAGGGAAACCGGAAGACCAGGTCACCAAGATCCGGTAGGGCAGTGGCGCCTGCCAGGAGATAGACGTCGTACGGAGTGGTGGCTGGATTGGCCGTCGTCATAGGTTGCGCCCTTCCTAAGTGCTGCTGGGCAGTAGGTTACTGGATGCCCTCTAAGAGCGCATTGGCTCGGGAATATACGGATACACAATGGCATAAGCCGCTGGCACGGCTTCATCCAGCCACCATTCCCAGAACTCCGCGCGCTTTTGCGAATCCGATCCTGCGTCCCATGGTGCTCCGCCGGCTACGGCTGCTGATGCCCAGAAGGATGCATCATGCGTATCATATTCATCTTCGGCGTCGCTCCGCTGCCAGTCTGGTTCGTTCGGGCGCTCGGTAAGCGTAGAGGCTGCATAGCGATTAGCGATGGTCTGAGAGTCTAGGACAAGCTCATCGAGGGTGAGAATGATAGCTCCAGTCTCTGCTACGCACGCAGCAGAGGCCGCGGCGAAGGCTTGTGGCGGAGCATGGGTGAGATTTTTTATATAGAAGTGGGCCACCTCGCCAACATACTCCGCTTCCTGTTGAGAAACCTGTCCAGCCAGAGCCCGATCGACGATCCCAAGCCACCGCTTGGGAGATTCATCCCCTGGGAAGGCTTCATTCCAGAGCGTTACCACCTTATCTGCTACTACGAGATCTAGACACGACATAGTCAGTACACGGATAGGGCGGGGCGCAAAGGCATCGACAATGGCATAGCGATACCCCTTATCCAGATGATGTTGGGACTGTTTTTGCAGAGCCGCACGTCCTAGATCTTCGGCTTGGCGCACCGCCGGTGGCAGCTCCGGGTATGGTGGTGTCGGGATGAGTACCATACAATCCTCCACGAGATCAAGTTTACTAGAGTTGTTGATAACCATTAGGCGTAAAGAGATAGGTCATCATCGCCGTGCTGGGATCAGGATCAAGAGGATCCGGTCCGGTGAGGAGATACGCGCGCTGATTAACTTTTGAGAGCACGCTAAAGTAGGCAATACAGTCGTCACATGGCTGCTGCGAGATGCCGATGATTTGACCGGGTAGATTGCCCACCCCAGGAAGATTAGAGGCCTGTCCTGCTTGCCATGAGAGAGTTTGCCCGTTGTCCATCACCCACGCCAGCTGCCGTTCAGCGTGTGTCGCAGCGCCGGTACCGATATTTGCTGGAAACTCATATCCCTGCTTATAGAGAATCCCTGATGGATTCAACACGGCACTTCTTACGTCATCCGCGGCATTGACCGGTTGATTTGCCTTGAAGGCCGTCTGGTAAGCGTCGATGATATACTGCCGGTTGGTGGGGGCATACCCGCTAACAGTAAACAGACTGGGACTCATTTTCCCGGACCCGTCTATACCCGTCGCCACGGTTTTGAATCGCAGGTCCTGGTATGCGGCCTGGTCAAGGGCATTGCCACCGCTCCCGGGCCGGTTGAGGTTTGCATAGTCAATAAGCCGTTTTTTTAGGGCACTTGCACCTTGGCTCGCCATCTGTACCTGTTGGTAGTAAGCACTCTGCCGCCACTGCTGCACATCAGCTTGTGACAGATTCAACTTCGTCGGCTGCTGCCCACCAGTGAGGCCTCGGAGCACATCCTCTTGGCTAGTCAGTCCCAAGCTGGCGTCACCGTTCGTCGTGTCGGCCCGGACGTAGGCCTGCGCTTGCTGCGCCAGCAGCGTGCTCCACTCCTCGATCTGCTGATATAGTGTCTGGATTTGCTGAAGTTGCTGGTCAACCAATTGCTGGTAACTATACACCGCCGTTCCCGGCTGCCAGCCCTGTACTGCCGCCTCCGAGGCGGCTTGCAAAGGTTGCTGCGCATCGGAGCGGATCAGAGGGGACAACTCTCCGACTCTCTGCGAGACCTGGATCAATTGGGCAGGATCGACCTGCAACACGTCTCCATCACTCATGTTTTCTGGTGGTTACCCCTCAGCTCAGTACTGCAACGGTTCTCCACTTGGTGTCGGGACCGCTTCACCAGTCAGCACGACTGTACTCAACAGGTTTACCGGCTGTCAAGTGGAGAGTGAGGCCCGCCTTGCGATATCTCCTTGCAATATTGTAATCCGATAGGTATGATCTCTTTCGGACACTGAGCCAGTTTCCGGTTGAGTGTAAGAGGAGATATCCGGAGGAGGTATCCGGTGGTCACACCCCCTGCCCAACCTCAGTCGGAGAGGTTGAGAGAGGTAGCTCGCGTCTTCCTCATGTTCGGATTCACCGCGTTTGGCGGGCCAGCGGCACATATCGCTATGATGCGTCGCGAGCTGGTACAGCGCCGCCACTGGGTGAGTGAGGGTCGGTTTCTTGATCTGCTCGGTCTTGCAAACATCATACCCGGCCCCAGCTCCACCGAGCTGGCCATTTATCTCGGCTACGAGCGGGCCGGCTGGATGGGACTGGTCGTTGCCGGCACCTTGTTCATACTGCCGGCGTTCCTGATAGTACTGTCGCTAGCCTGGCTCTATTCCATGCTTGGAACTCTGCCCCAGTTTGCCTGGATTTTCTACGGCCTCAAGCCGGTGATCATCGCTATTATCATACAGGCACTGGTCGGGCTTGCTCGCACCGCGGTGAAAACTCCGCTGCTCGCAGTGATGGGAGTAGTGGCGTTCGCCGTCTATCTGCTTACCGACAATCCCATTCTGGTCATTTTCGGTACCGGCCTCGTGGTAACGATGCTACTCGCCCTGCAGCGCTGGTGGAAGCAGCGAAGAAGCAGGCAGGAGAAGTCGGCGGCGTTCACTGGTAAAAACCCGCAGTTATGGTTACCCTTGCTCTGGCCCGGTATGAGCCATGCCGGCCAGGCGGCGGGACGAATACGGCACATTCTACTGGCTGCGGCAGTAGTGGCGGTGCCTACGGTTGGCTTACTGCCGATTTTCCTGACGTTTCTCAAGATTGGAGCCGTAACTTACGGCAGTGGCTATACGCTGCTGGCTTTCCTTCGCAGCGACGTGGTGACCACCACCCATTGGATCACCGATCAGCAACTCATCGATGCGGTAGCCATAGGCCAATTTACCCCCGGCCCAGTGTTCACAACCGCCACCTTTATTGGTTACCTGATTGCCGGGGTATCAGGCTCGCTCGCGGCTACGGTGGGCATATTCTTGCCCGCCTTCATCCTGGCGGCGCTGATTTACCCGCTAGGGACTCGCATCCGCCAGTCTCCGTGGCTCTCGGGGTTTCTCGACGGCGTCAATGTAGCCGCCTTGGCTTTGATCGCGGGCGTACTTATTCTGCTCAGCCGGGCAGCGCTGGTAGACTGGTTTACCATCTCAGTGGCGGCGATCGCGCTGATCATACTGCTCAGATTCAAGATCAACTCGGCCTGGCTGGTGTTGGCCGGAGCTATCGCCGGAGCAGCCGTCCACCTGATCCACTAGCGGTGGAGTCGGCCGCCGGCACCGGCTACGAGCCATCACCGTCCGGAATCTTATTGTCGTCTGCTTCCTGAATGCGAACGGTGCTCTCGGAGAGAGGAGTCTCCTCACGCTGCGGACCGCCGGCTTTTCGGGCACGAAAGTCCTCCAGCCGGGTCGGAGTCATCTCCCCCTGCGGGTGGTTGGTCCACTCCGATATGCCGTCGCGCTGTAGATCATGGGCCAGTGCTTTTAAGAAACGATTGACTCGGCTCCAGCGCGGGGGAAACTCCTGTGCCCAGAATCGTTCGTTGCCCGAGCTGCCAACTACCACAAAGCCAAACGGCTGGTCGGCGAAGCTGTACTCGACCCTCGATACCGGAACCCGTTCTAAGGTGACACGTCGAGCTATCACTCGCCTCGCCCCACTTCCTTGCTCATTATCCTGCGGAGCATCGGCCATGCGATCGCTGAGCTGCCTGACAACCTCCTGGCTAGCGGTCCACACCTCCAGCGGTACGACGGATGGAGCACCTGCTTGCAGAGCATCGACTGGACCACTCCAAATCTCCTCACCGCTACCCTTGCGGACCATTCCCTCGGTGAGCCAACCCGCCAGGTCCGAGTCTGCTAGCGGTAGCGTCGTCTGGCTTATACGCGTATCGAACTTTCGAGCCAACTCTCGGCGACGCAAAACCTTGCCCGTTCCGGCGCATGACGAGCAAAGTATGGCGCTGCTACCGCCGCAGCTTTCACAGACGAGTTTGCCGCTAGCGCATTTACAGGGAATGGTGCCGTTGACGCACTCCGGGCACGGTATCGTTTCGCCGGATGCCGGAGCCACCGGTAGCAGGCGACCGGTCGGCGGCAATGGAATGCCGTAATCTTGACGAAGCCGTTCGGCGAAATCGACCAGCCGCTCACCGGCATCCTGGGTTAGCCGCTCAGCCTGCACCTGAAGATAGCCCTTAGTGGAGCGAGCGCGACGCTCTGCGATCGGATCGGCAATCCGCGCGCGTCCACGACATCGACGGCAGGGTATGCTCGCTCGGCCATGGCAGATAGTGCACAATACAAATCCGGTGCCGTCGCAGGCAGCGCAGGGAAGATGCCCTGACCCGTTGCATCTTCGGCAGGCGGCGATTTCAGTCGTGCCTTCTATCCTCTCCCGCCGTTCGCCCGACTCGATCTCCGGCGTGCTTGGAAAGAGATAATCCCAGACCGGCAGGATCGGCCCCAGATCGCCAGGGCGTTGCCCGGAGTAGGGTTCGGCAGCATCGACGATAGTGCGCGTCTCTCCCCGCTCTCTCAGCTGCACGCGCCATATTTCGGCGTGCCGCACCGACTGGATGGTCATGGTATCGGGCAGATCTGGATCCACCAGGAAGTCCTTCATGGTCCAGGATCTTGCCAGGGCGCGCCCTCGCAACTCGTCTTCAGGCGAGATGGTACTCTCTCCCGGCGTGCCGGGATGAACCTCATTCCATATCGAAGTCGCCCGGTCGAGTACCTGGCGCACGCGGGTGCCTAAGTCGCCGGCCGTCTCACGGAAGACGCGAATAGTCTCGCGCGCCTGTTGCTCGAGTTCGAGGTTGAAGTCATCATTCGAAGCGATCGGATCGGACCGATACGGCCACACGGTTGTCCCACTATCCTGACCTCCCATGCTACCGGTAGCTTCACTGGAGCCAGCGTCTTTTTCGCCTTCGAAGGTATCATGCTTGTCATCGTCCACTGCCCATCTCCTTCAATCAGGTCGACACCAGCAGTCGACCAGTGTGTCATGGGTATCCATCACAGCCTGGTCTCATACTAATCTCTTCCGCGGCATGCGGAAGATGCTCGGCGCGCCACTGCGCTATTGGTCGTTTTATCGTTGTACGGCTTCTCGCTGACGGAGCGGCCGGAGTCAGGTATCGTCGGCAGGTTCAGTCTGGAAGATTGCTGGCGATACATATTGAGATCTAGAGTGTTTACGCCGGACCGCCCTGCGCGGTTGCGTTCCGAGCATACGAGCAGGCGTGGACTCCGGCGCGGGCATCGGTGCCGGTACCACTCCTTCCGCCAGAATCTGCGCTTCAAATAGCGAGCTGCGAGCAACCGTGCAGCCTGACATCTGCGCCAGCACCTCTACCTCGGGATCGGCCAGGTTGCCTAAGGAGGGCTCCCAGCACGCTACGCGCTCGGCGAGGGAGGGTACCGCTAATCGCCCACCCTCTGCCTCTTTGACCCAGGTAGCGATAGAGCTCAGCAATTCGTGACACCAGGGACCTGAGCAGAGCCCGATTCCCGGAAGCCACCGGACATCCGCTTCTGCCGCCAGGTGAGCTAGGGCCATGTCCAGCTCGCTACGGCTGTAGATATGCAGTAGTGCCATGCTTTCCCTTGCTGGAATCCATCTTCGCCGAATGGCCTCCTGTCCAATGCGCTCGAAGTCCACCGCGGCAAGCCGCTCATCGCGGTCGCTATAGTCGCGCTCCAACAGGTCAAGAAGCGTTTGGACGCTTGGATGATCGGTGTACCAGAGAAAAGGAAAGCTATCAGCCAGTCCTGCAAACTCGGCACGTGCTGACTCTGGAGCGGCGATAATCATGTCGACCAGATTGACCCTCCGACGCAGAGCAGCAAGTTTGCGCACCTTACGCTCGCGATACCCTGGTCGCCAATATCCGGCGATCTCAAGATATACCCGGCGACGGCCGCGCGTGAGCGCAAAGTCGGGTACCATGATCATATCCGCTATCAGCAAAGGCTCCGGTTCACGTTCCAGTATCCAACCCCTTGCCTCTCCAGCCGCCGCCAGCGCTGCGAAATCGGCATAGAGGTCATGCTCCAGCGAGCTATCGAAGTCCGGCTCCACCGACGCCCCCACAGCGTCTCCGGGCGGCTGCTCCCGCCCCAGGGCAGACATCAGCCGGGAGTCAAGCTGCAACGCTACCTTTCTTCCGTGCAGATACACGTCTGCGGTGCCGGAGAACTCTCCACCAGTCCAAGCGCTCCCATTCTCTCCCAGAGTGCTGTACCCAAGCATCCGCCTCGTCAGGCGAGCCAGACGATCACCGTACTGCGCCGGTGCGCCCGTGACTTCCGGCGGACCGTAGAGGACAATGGATAGGGGATTCCCGTAGTCCTGGAGTGGCGCGGCAGCTGGGACATCTTCCTCGATGTCTGGAGAAGAGACCTGAGCGCTAGAGATGGTGGATGGGACAAGCGAGACATCATAGTGTACGCCTGCGCGCCGGGCCAGATAGCAGATCCGCTTGACCACCGAACCAAGCCCGCCTCCAGCTCCGTCACGCATGGATGGGGGAAGTATCCATTCGATATGGGACGCATTGGACAATAGCGCTTCCACTACTCTCTGGTTATAACGACGGGCAAGGTGATCGGCGCTCGGGTGCTCAGGGCTGATGCGCACCAGTAGTGCCTCACCATGGCCGTCTAAACGCAGAAGCCGGGCGAGCGTAGTGGGAGCGATGCCGAAGTTTTGGGAAAGCCGGTTCAAGGCCAGTTCGCGCTCGTCGGCTGATACGTACCCGCCATACTCCTGGTTTACGTAATCGTAGAGCGCCAGGCGGAGGTCGGCAGGAGAGAAGATACCGGCAGCGGCAAGGGCCTGCGACTCATCCGGAGCGGCCGAATCCGCCCACACCGGCGATCGCCACTCGTACCATTCTAAGAGGCAGGTCGAGAGACCGCGCGCCAGACGGTAATCGCCGAGCAATTCGGCTGGCCGATCTTCGGGGAAGCAGCTGCGAGGCTGACCAACGAATCCCTCGAAGAGTCCTATTATGGCATCCAGATCGGCCCGGCGCCGGAGGAGCGGAAGCAGGTACGGCGTCACCACCGCAATGCCTTGGACATGCGATATCCGCTTTTTGACGTCTGCCAGTGCGAGACGCATACCGTCTACTTCCTCTCATGCCGCTCCAGTTCCGGCTCCCGGGTTGAAGAGCCGGGAACTTAGCCGTGGGTTTGCCGGGATGTCCGGCGGCGACTGCGAGCGATCCGCTCCTCGGTGGTGTCTTCAGTTACCAATTCATAGAGAATGGCGCGCCGCTCTTTGGGTCGCAGTACCCTGCCCAGTCGCTGAATGTATTCGCGACGCGTGCTGGTACCGCTTACAATCACCGCGACACCGCAGTCGGGAACATCGAGACCTTCGTTGAGCACTCGGCCGCTGACCAGCTTGGTATAGCGCCCTCCGCGAAAGCGCTCGAGAACCAGCTGTCGCTCTCCCGCCGGAGTCCGGTACGTGATCTGGGGAACACAAAAACGCCGGCTAATCTCATCCACCAAACTGTTGTATTCGCTAAACACCAGTACCCGCTCATCACGGTGCCGGGCAAAGATCTCCTGCAGTAGTGCCAGCTTGCCGGGTGCGTTGAGAGCCAGGCTGCGAGCTTCGCGCCAGGCCAGCATAGCGGCACGAGCCTCGGGATCTCCAGCGCTGGCCCAAAGAATCTTACGCTGAAAATCAGCCGGTGAGGAGATGCGGAGATTTCGGCGGGCTAGATACGCTCGAAAGCTCTCCCGAGCCGCTTCGTAGGCTTGCCGTTCAACTGGAGACAACGCTGCTGAGATCCGCTGTTCTTCATACTGCGCGAGGTACCCTCCGGCTGATAGCTCCACTGCCTCTCGGCGATAGACCACCGGTCCCACCAACTGTTCCAGCACCGCCTCCCCCTGGTCGGAGCGTTCCGGTGTAGCGCTGAGTCCCAGACGATATGGGGTAAACGCTCCCTCGGCTATTTGCCGGTAGGAAGGTGCCGGCAAGTGATGGCATTCGTCAAAGATCAAAAGACCGAAGTGCCACAGCAGGTCAGGGTGCAACGCCGCCGAGTCATAGGTGGTGATGGTAAGCGGTCGAATCTCACGTACACCTCCTCCATAGCTGCCGATCTGGTCCGCTGGATACGCAAGCGTACGGTGCAGGGCCTCGCGCCACTGGCGAAGCAAATCAATAGTGGGTACCACTACCAGCGACCAGAGGCCGAGATCAGCAATCGCCAGCGCGCCGATCAACGTCTTGCCGCTGCCAGTGGGCAATACGACTACCCCGCGGTAGTTCTCGGCCCGCCAGCTGGTAAGCGCTTCTTCCTGGTAGGGCCTGGAGGCCAGCTGGACTTGGGGCTGCACCGGAAGTAACGGAGAGTCATCCAGGCAGACCTCGACTGGATATGCGCGCTGTCGCTCGAGAGCCACCTTGAGATATGCGAAGTCGAGCGGTCGCGCGCGGAAATAGCGCAGACGCCGGTCGCGTAGGAGCAGCGGACGTACCACAGAGTAGTTGGACTCCCCGAAGAGCTGGCGAAGCACGAGGCCGTCGTCGCAGTGTAAGAGCGCTTCTGGAAGCACGATCGCTAGATCGCGTCCGCGACGCTCAATGCATACCGCGCTGCCTGCCGTAGCCGGCGACGGAATTGGATGCGTTGGTTGCATATCGTCCCATTCTCTGTCATTTCACGGGCGCTCCCGTTCCATTCTATCCCGCTATTGTACCCGCTGGCGAACCCGGCAGTGCCGTGCTATACTCTTCTCCGATCGGAGAGGCGGCATGGACGGCCTCACAGCATGCGCGGGGGTACTTATCTATCGTGTGGAAAATTCTTATTGAGCAAGGCAATCTTGGTTTTAGCGCTGCTCACTTTATTACATTCGAAGGAGACTGCGAGCCATTGCACGGCCACAACTACGGCGTGCGAGTCGAAGCCGCAGGGCCACTGACCCCCGATAGCTATGTGCTGGACTTCGTAACCCTGAAGTCCGTCGTGCGAGAGCTCTGCAAAGATTGGGACCACCGATTCCTGCTACCACTGCGAAATCCCCACCTGCGGGTGAGGGAACATGAAGATGCCTGGGAGCTGGAATACGATGCAAAGAACCGCTATCTCCTCGCCAAGTCCGCGGTGGTTTCCCTCGACGTCGACAACGCTACCGCCGAGCGGCTGGCTGAGCTGCTGGCACATCGAATCGTCGCAGCCTTGCGGGAGCGACGCCAGGGGGAGACCCTGACCTCACTCTCGGTTGGTATCGAAGAGACCCAGATGCAGACGGCATTCTACACACTCAATTTGACAGAGAGAAAATAGGCTACTCCTACCAGGCTTGCGATTGCCATTACGCCACACTGGTGTTATGGTATTGACTAGGTGTTCACGCCCCCGCACGACCCTCACCTTTGAGCGGTTCTTGTATGGTGAACAGCCCTAGCCGGACAGAGCAATGGTGCTCTCCCCGAGCCAGCGCTGGCTTGTATTCTGGGAGGATGTAGCAACGTGGCGATCAAAGAACCTGAAGTACTCAACCCGTTTCAGGTAGCCGTCGCACAGTTCGACGCCGCAGCAGAGCGGCTCAACCTTAGCCAGGAGCTGCGCGAAATTCTGCGCGCTCCCAAACGCGAGCTGACTATTAATTTCCCGGTACGTATGGATAGCGGCCGCGTCGAGATGTTCACCGGCTACCGGGTGCAGCATAACATCAACCGGGGGCCGGCCAAGGGCGGCATTCGCTATGATTCGGCAGTTTCCCTCAACGAAGTCCGGGCTCTGGCGATGTGGATGACCTGGAAATGCGCAGTGGTTAACATTCCGTTCGGTGGCGCTAAAGGCGGCGTCATCGTCGATCCCCGCCGGCTCTCACGCGGTGAGCTGGAGCGCCTGACCCGCCGCTATGCCACTGAGATCGCCGGTGTGATTGGACCGGAGAGTGATATACCAGCCCCCGACGTCAACACTAACCCACAGGTGATGGCCTGGATCATGGACACGTATTCCATGCATCACGGGTTCTCAATCCCCGCGGTGGTAACCGGAAAGCCACTCTCAGTCGGCGGCAGCGAAGGACGCATGGAAGCTACCGGCCGGGGCGTATTCATCGTGGCCCGTGAGGCCAGCAAGGTACTGGGGCTGCCTTTTGTCGGCGCTCGCGTGATCGTGCAGGGATTTGGCAACGTCGGTTCCGTCTCCGCGCGCCTCTTACATGAGGCTGGGTGCAAAATCATTGGACTCAGCGATGTTTATGGAGCCGTCTATAACGAGGACGGAATAGACGTTTCACTGGCGCTACGGCATGTGCAGGAACACGGCAAGCTGGCCGATTTGCGCGGCAGTACCGCCGTCGACGGGAAGACACTGCTGGAGATGCCGTGCGATATTTTGGTACCCGCGGCACTCGAGGGTCAGTTGACCCATGCCAATGCCGAGCGCATTCAGACCAGACTCATCGTCGAAGCAGCCAATGGGCCAACCACCACCGAGGCTGATGCGATCTTCAAGCAACGCGGCATACCGGTGATACCGGATATCCTGGCCAACGCCGGCGGCGTCACGGTGAGCTATTTCGAATGGGTGCAAGACCTGCAACATTTCTTCTGGGAGGAGCTCGAAATAAACGACCGGCTCGAGCAGATCATGGTACGCAGCTTCAACGCCGTGAACGCTAAGCGCGAAGAACAGGTCTGCGACTTCCGGCTGGCGGCGTATCTCTTAGCAGTGAGCCGCGTGGCTGAAGCAACGGCGGTCCGAGGCATCTACCCTTAACGCGCAGTAACCTCGACCAATCGGCGGTGCTTTCCGACATACCAGCGCACCGCCGAGACATATTCAGAGTGACTCCAGGTTAGTGGTGACACCGAGAGCGGTGCGTCTGAATAGGGATCCATCTGCTCGGCAAGTACGCCGCTGGGCAGCGCCCGCTGTTGCACCCATTCCAGCAGCGGTAGCGCTTTATGTAGATCGTCTACCGTCTCAGCGCGCGCTATCCAATACTCGGCAATCCAGCAGGAACAGATGAACCAAGGATTGCCAGGGACATTCTGCAGGTCGTGGCTTACCTGGTGATAGTAGTCGTTCTCATACCTCGCATACCCGCCGGCCGGGGCCTTCACTAGCAGACGATCCAAGATAGCGGACATCGTCCGCGAGATCTCGTCACTGCTGGGAGAGAACATACCGAACTGATAGAGGCCGCTAATGCTGGCATCCAGGGTCATGTCCGGCTGCACACTACCATCGGGCGCGACTGTGATCATTCGCAGAAATCTGCCCGCTTGCTCGTTCCAGAGATACTGCCGCGTGGCGGCGCGTACCTCTGCGGCTGCCTGGCGATACTGGTTGGACCGGCTTACCTCCCCAAAGGCGTCGGCAAAGTTGGCGGCAGCGGTGAGGCCAGCATACACCGCCGCAACGCTATAGGCGTGAATCCCGTGTCGTTCTTCCCATAGATCCCAAGAAGGCGCCGGAAGCTTGGTATGTGGCTCACGGTATCTTACCATGAAGTCGGCCGCCGCGGTGATCAGTGGGCGATAGAGCGGGCGTATGAACTCGACCTCATGGAACAAGGTGTAATGCTGCCAGAGCGCATACACTACCAACGCGGTCTCATCTTCCTGGATCGGAAGCTCCGGCTCGCCACTCCCATCTATCCAGGGTTGCCAGCTGCTCCCCAGTGCCCCCTCCGGCGTGAACTTGTGTAGCAGATACCCATCACGACTTATGACGTTGGAGCAGAAGTGGAAGAAGGCGCTGGTAATGTCGCCGTATCCTGAATGGCTGAGCGCATTGGCAACCAGCGCACCGTCGCGCGGCCACATATAGGCGTAGCTGTCACGGGCGAAGCTCCAGACATCGCCATCGGTCGCCGCCAGAACCGCTCCATCGTCGTCGATCTGCGTACGCATGATCAGAAGGCTACGCTTATAAAGTTCCACGAGGTGCGCCGGTAAATCGCCCAAATCGAGCGGCTTGGTAGTCACCCACAGATGCCAGTAATCATTGGTGCGCTGTAGCAGGACTTCGGGGCCACGATCCTGAACCAGTTGATGGAGTGTAGAAACGTCGTTAAAATTCTTGCCCACGGCCAACCAGTGGTAGCAGAAGCGGAAAGCGCCTGGACCAAGCGTACCAACCCAGAATCCAACGCAGCTGTCAACCGACCCTTGGGCGATCGGGTTACCGCCGAGCTCACCATCCTCGGCGTCACGCCAGGTCCCTTGATGTTCATTGAATTCCTTATATCCGGTCGCCCAGTGCCGTATCCCCACGTCGGTGTCGGGCAGGCGCTCAGGACTCTCAAGGGTATCACCACAGACAAGTCCGCCTACCAGTATGGTGCACTGATCCTTGTAGGCCACGAGTGCCTTCTGCTGCGGCCGATAGGCGACGGTGTTGCCTCCGTCGCTCTCAGTTATATGCCAGTCATGGTGGAAGAATAGACGCACCTCACGCGGATGGTCGGCGTCGTTGCTGACCTTCATGCGGCGTATGAACACGTCACGATCGAAATCCACTCCGTCGACGCATTCAATCGTCAGCTGAAGCTCATCATTGGTCAGGACGACCTGTGTGAGGAGAGTATCCTGCTGGTAGCGCAGATCTCGGCGCCAGCCTTCGGCGCCGAACCAGGAGAAATGTCCGTCGACCCAGACTCCCGAATGGCTGACATGGCCCGCCGTCTGGTTGCGAAATCCAATATGGGGCCAGTAGATATCGCGCAGGTTGTAATCGCTATCAAAGTTGACCAACAGGTGTCCGTTGGCCAGTGGTAAATCGCGCGGCATGATTCCATGTGTCCTTTTCCAGCTTCCGGCTACCGGCGGGCGGTAAAGAAGAGCAGTCTGGCACGATCACTCCCACTTAAACGTGAGTCCAGCAGCCGCCAGAAACACTATTGCCCAGATGATAAGCAGCAGAATGTTGCCGAACGGGACGAAATGACCGGCGAGCGCGTCAGCTCATCGCCCCTGCGAGTGCCGCCGACGGTAGGAGCCCGGATAACGCCCCGGCAACTCCCGGTAAGGGAGCGAACACGCCACCAAACAGAAGCAGAACGAGAAAGAGGCCGTTCGCTATCGCGAGGGTGGCCTCGGCTCGCAACGCACCCGCCAGCAACATCCCCAGTCCACCAAACGTTGCGGTTCCAAGCAGGAGAATGAGGACTACTGCCGGTAGGGAGCTGTTGGGGCGCCAGCCGAAAAATGCGGCCGCTAGAGATGTGAGAAGGATCACCTGCACAACCAGAACAGCCAGCACTGAGAGAATTTTGGCCGCCACCAGCCCCGAGCGCGGAAGCGGTGAGCTTCCCAGGCGCTTCAGGACGCCGTAATAGCGCTCGTAACCCGTAGCGATACCCAGGCTGACCATGCCGCTCGACATGACTGAGACCGCCAGTACCCCAGCAAGTAGCGTATTGACCGGCGTATTGAAGAAACTGCGAAGAAATATCAGCAGGGCGAGTGGAAAGATGAAAGTGACCACCAGGTTCTCGCCGCGGCGGGAGGTCATGATGAGCTCGGCCTTGAATTGAGCGAGTATAGCCTTTGAAAGGGGCGCCGCGCCGCTTGGCGGCGTCGTGCCAGTGGCAGAGCCAGAGGTCATGAACGCATCTCCTTCCCCGTCAATCTCAAGAACACGTCCTCCAGCGAAGAACGCCCTACCCGCAACTCTGAAAGATCTGCTCCTTGTTGGAGCAGCCAGCTGGTCAAGGCAGCCAGGAAGGCACGGGCGTCGGCGGTCTCAACAACATATTTTCCGCTGATCTCGGCATGCGCCGCTTCCGCTCCCGGCAGCTTGGCGAGGTCGGCTTCGCTGAGTCCTGGAGTAGCGGTAAAGTAGATGTGAGTGCTGGTAGCCGACTGCGCGCGTGTCAGATCTTCGGGAGTATCCAGCGCTATCAGCGTTCCACCGTCAATTATCGCCACCCGGTCGGAGAGCCGCTCGGCTTCGTCCATAAGGTGCGTCGTGAGCAAGACCGTTGCTCCCCGCTGCTTCTGTTCCAGTATGATATCCCAGGTGGCCCGCCGCGCCTGCGGGTCCATGCCGGTGGTGGGTTCGTCCAGGAAGAGTACCTCCGGTTTGCCGACAATGGCGAGCGCAAGAGCCAGCCTGCGCTTCTGCCCCCCCGAGAGCTGCCTGCAGCGTACTTTGGCGACGTCCTGCAATCCCAGCCTGTCCAGGAGTTCGACGGGAGGAATCGGATCGACAAAAAATTCGGAGAAGAGCCGCAGAACTTCGTAGGTCCGTAACGCTGGATACAAACCGTCCTGCTGAAGCATCACCCCTAGCCGAGGTTTTAACTCTCGCGCATCGGTGAGCGGACTCCGCCCCAGCACCAATGCGGTTCCCTTATCCGCGTGCCGGTACCCTTCGAGAATCTCTATGGTCGTGGTCTTGCCGGCGCCGTTCGGACCAAGCAAGGCGAAAATTTCTCCTTGTCCAACCGCAAAGGAGAGATCATGTACGGCTGTCTGCCCACCATACGACTTCCACAGGCCCTCGACCTGTATCGCGCTGGGAGCGGGAGCCATCGAGACTCCAGGCAGGGAGGCGCCTTGTCCGCGTAATTTGGCTGCACTCATGTTGATACTACTGATCCTACTGATCTTGCGCAATTCACCCGCCGGAAACCGGTCCGGCGCGGGGTCACCCGTGCGTCCAGAAGGCCGTCTCTATCCGCCGACGGCCCGGACTCCACCTTCCGGATTATACCGTCTGGGTACAAGAACCCGGCAACATCGTATACCCCGGCTCCGGGCAACGCGGCGCATTCCCGGATAACGAGACGCGGTAGAAATCAGATCCCCACTATGTATACTGGTCGTGATGAATGACGATAGAGTCTTATAATCTATACGACTACAATGTGACAGAAAGATAGTTGTCTATGCCAGAAATAACCCAGAAGACAACCGCGCCGTGGCCGGAGGATCTTGATGAGCGGACGCGGGCACTCCTCAAGCTACCGGATAGGCAGGCTATACCCGGTCATTCCTTTGACGTGGTGGTCGTCGGCGCGGGCGTCACCGGGTTGAACGCGGCGTTGGCCGCAGAGCGGGGCGGCGCCCGTGTACTGGTGATCGAGGCCGCGGCCCAGCTCGGCTGCGGAGCCACCGGACGCAACGCTGGGATTCTTAGCGCGGGCATCAACATGGGTCTGTCCGACCTCCCCAAGGGGAGTCCCCACACCGAAATGTGGACGGCTACTACCCAGGAACTACGGGAGCTGGCTACAGAGGCGCAGATCCCAGGCGCAGTGCTCTCCGCCAGCTTGACTGGCTCTTTGAGTTTGGCGGAGACCGCTACCGCCGCTCGCCATCTCGACCGCGAGTCGCGCGCCCGCACCGACGCGGGCTTGAGTGCCCAGATGTGGTCGGCTGAGCAGGTAGCGGCGACCACCGGCGGAAGACTCGATACCAGCACCGTGGTTGCGGCTCTCTGGTTACCTGACGAGGGGCGTATCCAGCCGCTTACTCTGTTAGCTTACCTGGCCGACAAGGCTCGGCGAGCCGGCATTTCACTTGCCGGTAGCACGCGGGTGAGCCACTTTGAAAGCGATGGTCCTCAGGCCGGCAGAGCAGCGGCTGGACTCTCTACCTCGAAGACGACACCATGCTGCGCGCCGCCGGACTGATCATGGCAACCGGCCCCACAACTGGGCCAAGCAGCCGTCTGTACGCGCTTTCCTTCCATGCCGACCTTCCCGCCAGCTTCCCGCTCTTCTGGGATTCCGCTCCCTACACATACTGCGACTTTCGTCCTGGGAATGGACGGCTCACGGTCAGCGGCGGCAGGTACGGCAAGGCCGGCGCGTCCCGGCGTGATCATCTGTACCACCACCGTCTGGAGGAGGCGGCTCACCATTGGCTTCCTGAGCTTCGTGGAAAGCGGCCGGCCTATGTCTGGGCAGTCGACATCGATGTCGCTTCCGGAATGGTGCCCGAGGCCCGCCGGATCCCCGGCCGCGCTCCCGGATACCGCATCGATGGACTGGGAGCGCTCGGCGTACTTCCGGGATCAATTCTGGGCCGCCGCGCCGGGGAAACCCTTGGGCGTCAGTTGAACTAAGCTTTGCTGTAAAGGACAAACACCCGCATGTATCAGCGCCATACTCTGCGAAACGGCCTGCGTATTCTCACCTCTCATATGCCATACGTGCACTCGGTCAGTGTTCTGCTTTTCTTCCGGGTGGGCTCACGCTATGAGAGCGCGGAAGTTGCCGGTATCTCGCACCTGATCGAGCACATGCTCTTCAAGGGCTCCGAGAGATACCCGTCCGCGCAGGCAATCTCCGAGACTATTGAAGGAGTCGGGGGTGTCCTTGACGCGGCTACCGACAAAGAGCTGACGGTCTTTTCGGCGAAGACGGCCGACCGCCACGGCGAGTTGGCGCTTGCCTTACTCGCCGACATGGTTCAGCGGCCGATCCTTTCGAGCGTTGAGCTGGAGAAGGAACGGCACGTTATCATCGAAGAGCTCAGCATGTATCATGACAGCCCTCAGGACTGGGTCGGAGTTCTGGCGGACGAGACTGTCTGGCCAGGACTGCCGCTTGGCCGTGAGGTAGCTGGCACCCGAGAGACAGTAGAGATGATCTCACTTGAAGCCATCAAAGAGTACCTGTCCACCTACTACGGCCCCAATAATCTCATCATCAGTGTCGCCGGTAATATTGACCATGAGCAGGTGATCGCAACCATCGAGGCTCTATTCGGCGACTGGAACCCCACACAGACCAGAGGGTGGGAGGCTTGCCCTCTGCCAGCCGGCGTACCACGTGTCCAGATCGAATACCGCAAGACCGAGCAGACGAACTTGTGTCTGCTTACCCCGGGCGTCTCTCATTCCAGCGCTGATTACTATCCATTGATCTTGCTGAACGCTATTCTTGGGGACGGTATGAGCTCGCGTCTTTTCATCGAGATACGTGAGCGCCAGGGTCTGGCCTACGACGTCAGCACATCGCCCGTCAGCTACTATGATACCGGCACCTTTGATATCTACGCCGGGGTCGAGCCGCGTCGCACCGAGGCCGCGCTAGAGGCGGTTCTAGGCGAGCTCGCGCGCGTCCGGCGGGATGAAGTAGCCTGGGACGAGCTTCGGCGAGCTCAAGAGTACACCAAAGGCCGCATGGCGTTACGTCTTGAGGATACCTACAGCATTGCCTCCTGGCTTGGCGGGCAGGAGGCTCTCCTGGATCATATCTATACGCTGCCGGAGATTTTTGCCCGCATCGACGCGGTGACTCCAGTCGACCTGATGCAACTGGCAACGCGCCTCTTCACTGATGATTGGCTGCGGCTCGCTATTGTCGGACCTCATAAGAGCTTGACCCAGTTCAATTCCCTGCTTCACTTAGGGTAAGAATGACACAATGGATACTGTCTGGTCGTTTCCGCGATCACATCCTTAATCATGTCTTTACACCAGCAGATAAAGCAGCGTATACTTGCCGGGTACATAATTTTGGTAAAGAGGCGGCTGTGTCGCGAAACGAGAACGACGCTCAGGGTAGTGCAGGTGGTGGGTTCGGTCGTCTTGATGAGTTTGGAGTCATAGCTCGGTTGACCGCCGAACTGCCAACACGTGCAGACGTGGTACGAGGAGCCGGTGACGATGCCGCCTTGCTCGACACCGGCGCCGCCGGTTTGCTTGTAGCTACCTGTGACGCGCAGGTCGAAGGAATACACTTCCTACGACACCTGGCTACTTATGAAGAGATTGGTCATAAGGCACTAGCGGTCAATCTCAGCGATATCGCAGCCATGGGGGCTGAGCCACGCTGGGCACTTATCTCGCTTATCGTCCCAGACACGATTGAAGTCGCCGACCTGGATCGCCTCTATGCAGGTATTCGAGAGCTGGCCAGCCGGTACCATGTGGCGGTAGTGGGTGGTAACATCTCGCGCAGTCCGGGTCCGCTGTGTATCGACGTAACTCTGCTGGGCGCGGTAGAACGATCCAGTGCGCTGTCACGGGCTGGTGCAGAGATCGGCGACCGAATATTGGTTACAGGGACACTGGGCGGAGCGGCTGCCGGCGTTGTATGGCTAGTATCGGACCCGGATCCTCTGCTGATCGCATCGCTGTCTCCCCAAGCTCGCGAGCGTAGCAGGCTGGCTATGGTCGCACCAATGCCGCATGTGGTCGAAGGGCAAGCCATCGCGGCCAGCGGATTGGCTTCGGCTATGGCGGACGTGAGCGACGGAGTGGCTCAGGATCTTTGGCACATCTGCCAGGCCAGCCATGTGGGCGCTATTCTGCAAGCCGACCAGCTTCCGGTTGATTCAACAACCCAAGAGGTGGCACGCGTCTATCAGCGCGACCCCCTCGACTTGGCGCTGCATGGCGGCGAGGATTATGTATTACTTTTGAGCGCTAAGCCCGCTGCGGTTCCGGCGCTGCAAGAGGCTATCTCAGGGGTTGGCGGAATGAGTTATGTCATAGGCCAAATCTTAGATGAGTCTCTAGGCATACGACTTCAGCTACCTGACGGGGTGGTCGCTCCACTTGCGCCGGTCGGCTGGGACCACTTTGCCAGCACCGCTGTCGGTTAAGCGCTTGCTGGAACGCGAGATAGACGTTATGGCGTCAGCCGCGAGTAGAGTACCAGATCGAACCCGAGGAGGATAAAAGCTATGGAATGGTTGTGGGGGCAAGACCAGGCGGCACCCGTGGGTCAAGGGGAATCGCTTGAAGATGAAATTGCGGTGCTCTCGGATGAGACCATCGAGCTCGGTCTCTATGCCGAAGAGATCTTCAAGAACGCCTCGGCCGCACTCTATCCGCAAGCTGCCGAGGCCGCGCAGTTCGCTATCGAGACCGAGCGAGTCTGCCTCCAGATCTACCATAGCATTCATCAATCAGCACTCGCATCGCTGGCAAGACACATGCCGGTGGGCGATCAGCTACGACGTATTGTCGAGCTACAACAAATTGCCGCTGAATTTTCTCGCATCGCCGAGGATGGTCGTCAGATCGCCGAGCACGCTCTGTGGTTGGCGGGATCCACTGAAGCCGAGCTATCGCTGATCAGTAACGACGGTATGAGTCTCTTGGTTTCCATGCTGCGGCAGACCTACGTCGAAGTACGCGGGTGCGTTGTCGTGGCCACACTGCGAGGCGCGACAATGGCGCGGCGACTGGTAGCAGAGGACGTCGAGCTCGATCAGCTCTTTCTCAGATTCAAGACTTTGCTTGAGGCTACCATCGGAGCCTACCCACGCAACGTCGCTCGCCTTCAACGACTCTTGCTTATCGGTGTCTGCTTGGAAGACATCGGCAACCGGGTGTCGGCTATCTGCCGGACACTTCTGTACCCATCACCCCAGGTCGTAATGTAGCATGAACGGCGGCTCGCGCCGCCGCACGTGCGCCCTTAACTGATCAAGCGCACGTCGGGCATGCTCGCGTACCTCTACACTAAGGGATTGGTCGGCGGCAAATTCATCCTCATCCAGCACCGTCATGTTGAACTGGGTATCCACCCATAGATCCAGCAGGAGATCGCGGCTGAATATTGCCGCCTCGTCAATTGTAGCTGGCTCGGCTACGTTGCAGTACCACCCCTTGAGCCGTCCATGAGGCGAAGAGACGGCAAAGATATTGTACCAGCGGTCAGTAAAAAACCACTCACTAAAGTGATCTCCGGTATCGAAGGTGGTATAGCCGAGTGTCAGGGTCGGGCGGGTCCAGCTTGCGTCGAGACGAACTCCACTGGGCCAGACTTCCCGCACCACCCCCTGATAGGTGGCCACGATTCTGCCCATGGAATTGAGCTTATGCACAAAGGTCAAGTCTCCAGGTTGCATAGTTATAGGATAGCATGTCTAGAATAGAGAGAGGATACGTAACCGGAGAGGAGAAGGCAGGCAATGACGGAGCAGAGACGCCATTCACATATCGACCCGATACCCGAAGTCACACCGCGTGAAGCGTGGCAGCGCATGACCGAGCGTGCTGCCACGCTGATAGATGTGCGCGAGCCGATGGAATACGCAGAAGGTCATGCCGAAGGGGCGATTAGCATACCGCTCAGCGTATTTGCAGAGCGCTACCTTGAGATCCCTCGAGACGGCGATCTGCTTTTCATATGCCATGTTGGGCAACGCAGTCTAACCGCCGCCACGTTTCTTCGCGACCAAGGATGGGAGCGCGTATACAACGTGGAGGGAGGTACCGACGAGTGGCAGTTCATGAAGCTGCCCATGCGCGGCAATATCTGAGAGCACCTGGGACATCAGAGGAGCGACTTTGGAAGCAACCTCTCACTCAGCTTTAGAGCGCGATCCGGCAGTCAGCGTCGCCTCAACCTGCGTGAGCTGCGCGAGCCTGGTGGTGATGTCGCTCTGCAGGTGATGGCCCGATTTCTTCTCCTGAAGCTCATTGACTATGGCATCCATGCCGACACCAAGTGAGCCCTTGATGAGCACGAGATCCCCAGGACGCGCCCTCTCGCGCACAAACGCGGCAGCAGCCAGGCGAGCGCAGGCGAGCTCGCTGGGCTGTAACAGCGAAGCCGGGTACAGATGAATCTGCTCCTGGCGCATCCCAGCTTTCAACGCCGCCTCAGCGGTTGCCTGTACCTCAGTACCAACAAGTACAAGCTCATCTATAACCCCAGCCGCGTCGCGACCCACCTCGGCGTGCTGCTCGGGTGAATACTTGCCGAGCTCAAGCATGTCGCCAAATATGAACCAGCGCCTGGCGCCCCTGGCCAGGCGCGCGTTGGCCAGCAGCCTCACCGCGGCCTCGGCGGACTGCCGATTGGCATTGTAGCTGTCATCCACCAGTGTGGTCTCGTTGAAGCCCGGCTTGATCTCTCCGCGTCGCTTGGCCGGTTGTATTTCTCCCAGGCCAGCGGCGACCGCCTGTACACTCATCCCGCAGGTAAGGGCGATACTGGCGGCGGCGAGAGCGGTGGTTACGGCGTGCTCACCCGGGATACTTAGGATGACCCGCGCGCATTGATTGCCGAATCCGAGCGTGAAGCGATAACATAGGCCCGCCTGCCGATCGGCCATGACTCGCTGTGCCCGTACGCTGGAGGTCGGACGCCGGCCGAAGGTCACCACGCGAGCCGCCGTTCGTCTCTGCATTTTGCGAACATAGCGATCGTCGTCGTTGAGTATGGCAATACCGTCACTGGGGAGCGCGGCTATTGCTTCGCTCTCCGCGAGAATGACATTCTCCATGCTGCCGAAATATTCCAGGTGCTCAGGACCGACGACGGTGACTACCGCAATATCGGGCGGAGCTATCTGACACAGTCTCGCTATCTCACCAACCCACTGCGCACCCATCTCCAACACGGCAAACTTATGCTCGGGATTTAGTCGCAGCAATGTCAGAGGTACACCGGTCTCGGTGTTGAGGTTGCCTGCCGTCTTAAGTGTAGGTGCCATAGACCGGAGCAACCACGCTGCGGCTTCCTTGACACTGGTCTTGCCGTTACTTCCGGTAATTGCGATGACGCGTGTCGACTTCTGCCGGCGCAGATGCTGAGCTGCCAAATGCTGCAAGACTTCGAGTGGATTTTGTACGACGAGTTGCGGCACACCTCCGGCCGCGGCCGCTTCGCTTGGCCGGTTGCAGAGAATCGCCGCTGCCCCGGCATGCACCGCATCCCCAATAAAGCGGTGTCCATCGGTATGTTCACCGTGCAAGGCCACAAAGAGTTCACCGCGCTGTACAATTCGGCTATCGATTGCTCCACCGGCGAAGCGCATCGGAAGTACTCCACCAATGGGCGTGGTTCCAGCAGCTACAATCAGCTCGTCGCGCGTAAACATAGCCCAACTCTCTCTCAGTCTCCATAGCTGCACCAGACCATCTCATGGTATGTCTTATCAACACGCAAGTATGATGCCGAATCGTCGTTTTCGTCACAGTGAAAATAGGTAGCAGCAAGCTCATCCAATTGGGACGGACGGGACATCCGGACGACCGCTGACAGCCTCCTCTATAGCCCGCATGGCGGCAAACGCCACATGCTCATGCCACGGTCGCGCCACAATCTGCACGCCGACGGGCAGACCGACGCTTCCCTGCTCAGCCAGGCGAGCGGCACGTTCCATGGGATCCCGCGAGCGCTTGCGGCGCGACTCTTCACCCGCTTGTACGCGGGTAACCGGTACAATACCCGTTGGATAGCCCAGAACATTATAGAGGACGGCATATCCTCCAGCAACCACCAAGTCTTTGCTCCCCCCGTGCTGGAAAGCCGGCAGCGCGGTGGCTGGACAGACAATGAGATCGAATGGACCGCCGTCATCGGTCTCGAGACCTTCGGTGAATCGGCTGCGATAGGCTGCTTGCGCCTCCACCAGCTTCCAGTAATGCAATGTATCACGGTGACCGAAGTTGCGGACAAGCGCCGCAGGCGAACGCTGGCCGGCCAGACCCAGCATGAATCCCACCGCAGCGAGGGCTGGTCGCGGCAAACCGGCGAGACGGATCAGCAGGCCGATCCGGGGATCGACGGGATTACCCCGGAGAAACTCACGCGCTCCTCTGCCTCCGTCAGCGCTCAGTACGCCGAAAAATATGTCGACGGCATGCGCGACCTCCGGGGGTCGCCAGAGCGTTACCTGTGCCCCACGCCCCGCCAGCACTCCGGCCGCCTCATTCACCGCACGCTGTACCGCGGGCGCTGGCTCCAGGGTGCCGTCGTCACTATAGTAGGCAACACGAAGTCGTGAGATATCCACCGAGGATGGATCGCCTAGCGGAGGAGTTGTTTCCTCTCGCACATCGTGGCCGGCACCGATCACCCTGATTCCCAGCTCGACATCGGTCACAGTGCGGGCAAGTATCCCGGCCTGACTGACAATTGCTTGCTCCCCACGTGAAAGGCCGAAGGAGGTTGCATCGGGTAGTCGCCCAGCCGTGGGCTTCATGCCCGCAAGGCCGCAGAATGCGGCCGGCACTCGAATGCTCCCACCAATGTCTGAGGCAAGACCGAGCGGCGAGCCGCCGGCGGCGATTATCGCCGCCTCGCCACCGCTGCTGCCGCCCGGCGTGCGAGTGAGATCCCACGGGTTGTTCGTTCGACCGTAGGCCGGGTTGTCGCTTTCGATATAAAGCAACAATTGTGATACATTCGTCTTCCCGAGAACGATTGCTCCCGCGTTACGCAACCGGCTTACATAGACGTCATCTTCGGAGGCAACCGCCCCGATGCGCGAGCGCAGACCGTAGGTAGCCGGCGAGCCGGCAAGGCCAAAAGCCTCTTTTATGGTAATAGGCACACCATGGAGAACACCAAGGCTTTCACCGCGCGAGACCGCGTCGTCAGCTCGTCGCGCCTCCTCACGAGCCAGCGTATAGCGCTTCCAGATGACAGCGTTGAGACGAGAGTTCACTTCCTCGATTCGCGCGATGTGTGCCTCCACGGCCGCGACCGAGGTTACCTCGCCGGACGCTATCATGCGAGCCAGATCAGCCGCCGAATGGCGGGTCAGTGCCACCGTATCAGTGGTAGACATATCAGGGAACTCTCCGTATCCGTAGCAAACCTATCTATGCCGGGGAGGCTTCTCTCGAGCGGGCCTCTCTAAAGACGTCTAGCGCCCGTCTCACAGCACTGGCGGTGATTCCATAGTGAGTAACTGCGCGTATCCGGCCATCATCCCCGCTGGAGACCAATACGCCGCGCTCCGCTGCCAGACGCACCAGCGGCTCTACCGGGATGCGTTCGCCATCAGGGCCGGCCAGATCAAAGAAGAGGATATTCGTTTCCACGCTCTCCGGCTCGATCCGGATACCAGGTAACTCCGCCAGCCCGAAAGCCAGCATTTTCGCGTTGGCATGATCCTCGGCCAATCGATCCACCATGTCGGAGAGAGCGACTATTCCGGCGGCCGCGAGTATACCGGCCTGGCGCATCCCACCGCCAAGCAGCTTGCGTGTACGGCGGGCCTCTCCTATGAAATCAGAGGGTCCCGCCAGCATCGAGCCGACCGGAGCGCAGAGCCCTTTGGAGAGGCAGAACATGACGCTATCCACCGGAGCCGCCAGCTCGCTTGCCGGCACAGACAGAGCGATCGCGGCATTGAAGAGCCGGGCGCCGTCCAGATGCACCGGCAGACCTCGGGCGCGGGCCGGGGAGGCCAGCCGTGCAAGAGTAGCGGCGCTAAGCGCCCGACCGCCACACATGTTGTGTGTATTTTCCAGCGAGAGTAGACCAGTACGAGCCTCGTGCACGTCGTCTCCATGAAACGAGCCGGCGAGAGACTCGGCGTCAAGTGTGCCGTCTGGCAGGGTACGCACAGGGCGAGCAAAGGAGCCGTTTAGACGCGCCGCGCCCCCGACCTCATACATGTACGTATGCGAGCGGTCTCCCATAAGGATCTCATCGCCGCGGCGGCAATGGGTCAGTAACGCTATCGCATTGCCCATGGTACCTGAAGGCACGAAGAGTGCCGCTTCCTTGCCAACCATGTGGGCGGCTACCTCCTCGAGCTGGTTGACGTTCGGATCTTCGCCGTAGACGTCATCTCCCACTTCGGCATGATACATTGCCTCGCGCATCCGGGGTGTGGGGTGCGTCACGGTATCACTACGCAGATCTACCCGCTCGCTCTCCGCGCCCCCGGCAAGCGAGCCAATCCTGGCCTCGTAACTACTATTTGTCATGCGGACCTCCAGAAGCGAAACATGAAGGCAGGCTAAACAATCACAGCATTCATAGCATATGAGTGCGACCCCTAGAATAATCTGCCGCCCAGCGGCACGTCTCGGGTCGGGGTGATAAGAACTACTTCGCCATCCTTGTCGGGAACGCCCAGAGTCAGCACATCGGATCGAAAACCGGCGATTCGGCGCGGCGGGAAGTTAACGACACCAAGCACCAGCAACCCTGGAAGCTCTTCCACTGTATAGTGAATGGTAATCTGCGCGCTGGATTGCTTGACGCCAATCTCCGGGCCGAAGTCTATCCGCAGCTCGTAGGCCGGTTTGCGAGCCCCAGCCAGCGGCTTTGCCGAGATGATGCGGCCAACCCGTATGTCTAGTTTTTGAAAGTCCAGGGTGGTAATGAGCGAGGCAGTCTCGTCTTGTGGCATAGCCGGGTTCTCTCTTCCATCCCTCATTTCAGGAGTGAGTGGTATAGGTTACAGCATCGGCATAGAAACGATAGCCGAGACTCGATGCGATACGACCAGCGGCAGCGTTGCCGGTACCATATCGGTAGATTGGCACACGACCGGCATTCAACACCGCCTTTGTTGCTCGCGAGACCACGGCGCGACCCAGCGACCGCCCACGCAGCTGGGTAGAAGCGGTACGCACGGTGATTTCGGCCACATGAGGCGAAAGAGTGCGGATACCGGCGTAGCCAGCTATAACGCCGTGGTCTCGTACCACGTAGACACCGCCGCTGTAGCGAGCCAGCAGACGTAGCGCGACAGGCTCATTTTCGCTGAACTCATCAAGCAGTTCGATCCATTCTTGCCATTGCCCGGTATAGGGCAGGTAGCTTGTTCTCGTCGTATAGTGGATGCGCGTATGGGCCTCGTCGCGAGCCGGCATTGAGTCGGGTGCTACGCGCAGGGTGAGCTGGCGGAGCGCGCCAAGGCCGGCCGGCTGAAAGAACCCGAGAGGAGGGTACGCCTGAAGCAATCCGGAGACGGGAGCCCGAAGCTCTGCGGCCACAAGCGCTACTCCAGCATTGTCGGTATCGTTCTGCGGCAGAGTATCAGGTGAATCGCCCCGATGCGGGGCCAGCACTGAAACCAGCGTTCGCTCCCCAAAAAGTAATGCACTGGGGTCGGCTTCATCCCGCGTTGGTACAATCGTCCAGCCTGGCCGGCGTAGATCCGACGCAGTACAGCCAAGCGCCATGCTGAAATGAACGTCGAGCACCGCCTGCGCATGTTTATCATCCATCAGCGCAGGATCATTGTGTGACATCCGCCAAAGTCTCCCTCACCACCCGGTGGCCCCGGCAATATACTGCCCATGGCAGGCATTGTACGCTATGTCCACCGCAGCACGCCAGCGAGTAATTCCCGGGGTCCGGATAGATGTTCCAAGGTTTTTCTCAGCTTGTGGAGGTACTCTAGACGTAAGACGGCAGTAACGATCAATGTTCGCCCTGATGAGGAGACAGGTACACATTTATGGCTTCTACTACCTCTGGGACTACCAGACGACCGCAGCACTCCGCGTCCGGCTCGGCCTTCTACTGGGGCGCCATTCTCGGGGGCGCGGCCGCACTCCTCGATCTGGTGGATCGTCTCTTCCTCGGCGGCCTAGAGCTCTTGGGACCTCAGGTCGCCTATTTGCTTCGCCGGCGGCACGCGATAGTAGTCCGTCCCGTTCTGGCTCCACGACTCCTATTGGTCGAGGGGCTGGTCCTGTTGGTTGTGTTGCTGCTCTTCTTCCTGGCGGGCGCATTTGCGGCGCGGAGAGCGGACGCGATAGAGGCCGGTATAGGCGCGGGCGCCGTAGCCGGTGGTATCGTCGCGATCGTCCATTTACTGGTGGTGGTAGTAGGGATACTTATCGCGACGACACCACCGGCAGTGCTCTCGGTAGTAGCACGCGGAGTGGAAGTCGCCGCATTAGCGTTCGCGGTGGCTATTGCCGCCTCCGCGCTGGGCGCACTGCTTGGCCGCGGCCCGGGTGAGGCGCCCGCGCCAACCACCTTGAACTACTCTTCCGCTTCCAGTCCGGAGTCGTCGCGGATACCAGAGCCATTTACTCCGACTCCGCATCACTACGGGCCGGAGAATGATTACCCAACCGCTCCCCTGCAATCGCCGCTGGACTAGTCGCTCTCTTCTCCGAGCCGCTCAATGACGGCCGCTATCCCCTGGCCCACTCCGATACACATGGTTGCCAGCCCAAAGCGGCCGCCTCGGCGCTCCAATTCGTGGAGCAGCGTGGTGACCAGCCGCGCGCCGGAGCAGCCAAGCGGGTGCCCAATAGCGATGGCGCCGCCGTTCACATTGACACGATCGGGATCTAGACCAAGCTCCCGTATGCAGGCAAGCGCCTGGGAGGCGAACGCCTCATTGAGCTCGACAAGGTCAAGATCCGCAACCGTTAGACTCGCGCGCTCTAGCGCCTTGCGGGTGGCGGGAATAGGACCCAGTCCCATCACCGCCGGGTCAACACCGGCAACGGCGGAACTGATTATTCGGGCGCGGGGACGGAGCCCAGCGTCTTTGGCCGCTCGGCGCGAGGCAAGTACCAGCGCCGCGGCGCCATCGTTGACACCCGAGCTGTTTCCCGCGGTAACCGAGCCGCCGGAGCGAAACACGGGCTTTAGCTGTTCTAGCTTCGAAAGCGTGGTATCGCGGCGAGGCTGCTCGTCCACGGAGACCACCCGTCTGCCTCCTTTGCCTTCCGGAACCTCGACCGGCACGATCTCCGCCTCGAATCGCCCGTCGTCGATTGCGGCAACGGCTCGCAGGTGGCTTTGCAGAGCGAAAGCATCCTGGTCCCGGCGCGAGACGCCATAGCGCTCGGCAACGTTTTCAGCCGTCTCGCCCATGGTGTACGGGTAATACATCTCGGCCAGGCGTGGATTGATAAACCGCCAGCCCAGCGTCGTATCTTGCAATTGCATCTCGCCGCGCGCGAAAGCGGTGGGCGCTTTGCCCAGAACATAGGGTGCACGGGTCATGCTCTCAACGCCGCCGGCGACGTAAAAGCTGCCCTCGCCGGACGCAATCCCGAAAGCGGCGCTCCTGATCGCCTCTAACCCGGAACCGCAAAGCCGGTTGATTGTCTGCCCGGCCACCTGCTCTGGTAGCCCAGCCAGAAGGAGTGCCATACGGGCTACATTCCGATTGTCTTCACCCGCTTGATTGGCACAGCCCACTATCACATCCTCAACCAAGCTGCTGGTAACGCCTGACCGCCGTACCGCCTCAGCAATGGCCAGAGCGGCCAGGTCATCGGCACGAACGTCCTTAAGCGCTCCGGCATAGCGCCCTATCGGGGTTCGAACCGCCGCCAGTATGACGGCTTCTTCCATTTGTCTCATGTTACTTGCCCTTGAACGAGGGTCGCTCTTTAGCCATGAAAGCACGCATTCCCTCTTTCTGGTCGTCGGTGGCAAAGAGGAGCGCGAAGAGCCGCTTCTCATACGCGAGGCCGTCCTGCAGAGGCATCTCAAACGCGGCGAGGATCGCCTCTTTGGTAAAGCGAGCTGCCACCGGAGCCTGACGCGCGACATCCAGAGCCAGCTTCTTGGCCTCGTCTAGATGGGCACCGTGAGGCACAACCCGGTTAACCAGACCCCACTCGTGGGCCTCTCGTGCGGTAATGCGCTTGCCTGTAAGGCAGAGCTCCATAGCGCGGTACTTGCCTGCGGTGCGGGTAAGACGCTGTGTGCCGCCGGCTCCGCACATAATGCCCAGCAGAATCTCGGGCTGGCCGAACTCGGCGTTCTCGCTGGCCACAATCATGTCGGCGTGCATTGCCAATTCGTTACCGCCACCCAGTGCGAAACCACCCACGGCCGCGATCAGCGGTTTCTTGATCCGGCGGATGCGATCCCAACTCTCGAAGCCGCCGGTGGCCATTTGAATAGGACTGGCGGTAGACATCTCGGCAATGTCCGCTCCGGCGGCAAACGCTTTATCGCCGGCTCCGCACAAGACCATACAGCGAATGGCGTCGTCGGCATCAAGCTCCTCCAGGCGATCAGCCATCTCCGCCACCAGTGCCCAATTCAGCGCATTCAGCTTCTCGGGCCGATTGATGGTTACAATCGCGATGGGTTCCTCACGCTCGACCAGAACAGTCTGCGGCGTCGTGTCCGGCATCTTTGTCTCCGTTTTTCTTGCTGTTCTTGTTTATCTGGCTGGAAAATCCAGCCATATCGATAGCACGAGTATGACAGGTGAACGAAAGCTCGCGCAATCCCACATTACCGAGTCCAGAAGCCTCCCGGATCGCACTCGCGAATGACACGGAGCTCGGCCTCGGTAGGACCTGGCGTCTGGACAACACGCGGTGAGATAGCCAGCTCCCAACCGGTATGCGCTCGTACGTCTTCGATACTGCTGCCCGGATGCCACGAGAGAAGCTCCATCTCATGCGTGCCAGCCCGGAACCCCAGGACTGCCTTGGTCGTAATGACCGCAGTGGGGCCGCCGCGGGGCAGGCCGACAGTTTCGCGCCAGTTTCCGCCGTTTCCATAACCCGGACTGGTTACATAGCTCACCCGTTCGGGAAAGCGTCGCAGCGATTGTTCCAAAATGATGATCAGCCGGTTCGCGAGTGATGCGATATCAGCCCCCCCGCCACTACCCGGCAGCTTTACCACCGGATGGCTACGGCTGCCGACGTATGAGGTGTTGAGGTTGCCATACCGGTCCACTTCGGCGCCGCCGACAAATCCGAGGTGCACGTTGCCCTGGGCGAGCAAGCCCATGAGCGCTGTCGTGCGCCCGGCCCACTCGGCAGTCCGGACGTTGGGTGGGTCTCCCATCGTCAACAGCAGTTCCGGCGCGGGGGTATCACGTATCAAGCCATTCTCAAACAAGCCTGTTGCTAACGGTGCGTGGGTACGCTTGGCCAGGGCGAAGGCGAGGAGTGGAAGCCGCATGCCCACGAAAACGATCTCGCCATCCTGTATCTGTCTTGCCGCGCATACCACCATGAGCTCAGCCGCGGTGTACGCTGTTTTATCTGCTCCCGTCATCTAGCGCTCCCCGATTGCTCCACTCTGCAAAAGAGATTAATCCACTCGCACTAGTAGCCATAATTCACCGGCGCGGCCAGATACTGCCGCCTCGCCTGGAGATCTTCCCAGCGTGCGTCTCCCAGGTGCCGCAGGTAGGCGTCTCGGTCCCCGAGCCCGTGGACCCATTCGTCCAGCCAGGCATGGAAGTCTTCGTCGGTACGGGAATGCAGGTGATACTCGGCAAATGCCTGGTGGTCGCGATTGTAATACCCTTGGACTGGAGATGGGTGAGCCCCGCCCGGAGCATGTACCACCGCCAGCGTCTTGAACGCTGGAGCCAGTACCCGATTGGGATCGCTCAGGATGACCTCCGCCGGCACGATCTCCTCGGCGGTGTAGATAACGCCTCGCGCCGCCAGAGCAGCCTCCTCCGAGACTCCCAGGCCTCCCCAGACATGGGCGCGTCCCTCGGCGTCGGCACGCTGTACATGAATGACTGCTACATCCGGCTGCAGGGCGGTGACCAGTAGCTCCGGCTTCCCATCCAGCGGAGACACGACCAGTCGAAGATGAGGGTGACTCCGTGCGATATCGCTCCCCAGCAGCGACCGCATAGGAATGTAGGGAACCCCAAGCGCACCGCCGAGAAGAGCCAGACCAATGCTGAAATTGCTGTGGTCCTCCACCGTGATGGGATGGGGTACTTCCGCTTCGGTAGCTCTACGGTAGCAGTAGCCTAGCCCTTCACTGACATTTCCCACCCAGGCGGCCATCACGCGGTCGACACAGCCGGCGCCGATCATTTGATCAAAGAGGATGTCGGAGATGGGGCCGATGAGCGTAAGGTGCCGCCTCCCCTGACGAATGATCTCATGGCCGGCCGCAAACGGAATCAGGGGCTCAAGGGCCAGACCAATGGCCACACTGCTGCCGTCGGGAATGTAGCGCTGGACGGCCTCGGCCATACTCAGCAACTTACCGCTCACGCTCGCACGCTCCTTTAATCAGCCACAAAAACCACCTCGTGGTCTTACGCTCATGTGCGTTTCCGGGATCTGTCCGCAGGACCACTCGCCAGCTCTATTATCTGGCCGGCCAGGAAATACGCGGCGAGGGAGTCTGCGTTGGTCCATAGATAAGAGACTTAAGCAATACCGGTCCAGCAGACCATTGCTCCAGCCACCCACAGGCGACGAAGCCCAGTTGCTCGTATAGATGGCGCGCCTCCGGCGTAGCGGTTAGGACAGCTGTGGTGCATCCGGCCTCTATGGCCTCGCGCAAAGCCAGTATCAGCAGATTGCCGGCGATTCCGTGGCGGCGCGCAAAGGGCAGGGTCGCCACATGGTATACGCCAACGACGCCGTTATGCCTCGAAGTCGTCAAGGCGGCGGCCGGCCGGCCGCCGACGGTGGCGAGATAGATCTGAGTAGCTGGGTTCCTCGTGGTCCAGCGAGCCATCGGCTCACGCGAGAGAAAGAAGACGGCGCAGATAACCTGCAGCGCACTCTCCGCATCCTCGGGCCTACGGCAGTGAGAAAGGAGGCAGCCGGAGGTGTTTACCTCGCGGTAGCTCGGTTGCCATCCGGAAAGTGGAAGCGTCATCGAGGTCGCGCCACCCCAGCTCTGCATTCCCAGTTCCACCAGGCGATCCCGAAGTCCCTCCGGCTCGGTTCCACGGGTGAGCCACCATTGGAACGGCAGACGGTAGCGGCGATACGGCGCTATCGCCAGCTCCAGGTCTTGCATGGTAACTACAGACGGGGACCTATAGCGAAGAACAATATTCACCAACGTCTCCTGCGCCCCGGGCGTGTAGACGCGCACCCACCTGGGAGTATCCTCGGCTATACTACGCGGCTCCTGGCTTACGGCACCAAGCGAGAACCAGGCCATACTCCAGGCTTGCTCGACGGCGCGCGCCTGCTGTAGCTGGTCAACCGGCATAGGGGTCCTCTCGTATATCTCCACCGCACTACTGCCATCATATAACCATCACCGCACACTAGACAACAGATCGACGCCCTTCCATCAGTGCGCGCGGCCCCTCGCTACCGGGCATTACAGGGAGAGGGCGTTTCACTGAGCAGGAGTAGTGTAGCGAGCTGGATCAGGCACACCTACTTCAGCGAATCCTTTGAGGCGTAGCATGCAGGCGTCACAATGTCCACAGGCCTCTCCCTCGGGAGAAGGGTCGTAGCATGACAGCGTCATGCCGTAGTCAACGCCCAGCTCGAGTCCCCGCTGGATGATCTGGGCTTTGGTTAGGTCGATAAGTGGTGTATGGATCGTAAGCCGCGTTTCTCCTAGGACGCCCGCTTTGGTCGCCAACTGAGCCATGGCCTGATACGCGCGGATGAATTCGGGCCGGCAATCTGGATACCCGCTACTGTCCGCAACGTTTACGCCGATGAAAATAGCACTCGAGCGCAAGACTTCCGCCCAGGCCAGCGCAAACGACAGGAAGATAGTATTGCGAGCCGGCACATAGGTGAGAGGTATCTGGGCTTCTCCAAAGGCCGAGAGTGGTCGATCTTTGGGCACCGCGAATTCGTCGCTGGTGAGCGCGGAGCCACCAAACGTGCGCAGATCGATGTCGAGAATGACGTGCTGGCTTACCCCGAGGGCGGCGGCAACCCGGCGGGCCGCCTCCAGCTCCGGCTGATGTCTCTGGCCGTATCGAAAGGACAGCGCATAGACGGCAAACCCTTCATGCCGGGCAATTGCCAGTGTTGTGGTCGAATCGAGCCCCCCACTCAGCAGCACAACCGCGGCTCTATCGGGCTGCGAATCTGATATCTCCGATTGTTTCCCAGCCAGCGTCATATTCTGATTATCTTCCTTTTCTCGACGAGATGGCGCGTGTTGACGATTGCGCCGCTCCGGGCGATAATGTTATGGACTGGCGTCTGCGCGCCAGTCGCGGACTCCGGAAACCAGCCTAGAAACTGATAATAACACCTATGCAGTCATCACGTCGCCACACTGGAAACTCCAGACCAGCGCTTTGCCGGCTGGCGCTGTTGGCTGCGCTCTCGACCTCTTTGTTACCAAAGCGCCGCGCCCGCGGTCAGTGGTACACCTGTATATGCGCCCGTTGCCGATAGGCTCTACTTGCGCTCGAGCGCCGGGAGAGTCGTGAGGGCGGCGGGCGATACCCCTGCAACCATGCTATGATGTGCCGTGATCACGGAAAGGTGTACCTTACGCTATGCAAATATACAATACCGAGACCCGACGTAAAGAGACTTTTGAGAGTGAACGACTTCCGGTGAAATTCTATGTCTGCGGGTTGACTCCCAAGAACGATCCGCATCTAGGGCATGCGCGGCTCTTCGTGGTGAATGATACGGTGCGCCGCTACCTGGAGTACCGCGGCTATAGCGTGACCTACGTTCAGAACTTCACCGATATCGATGACAAGATCATTGCCGCGGGCATGCGTGAAGGCATTCCGCCCGCGGAGGCGGCACGACGCTATACCGAATCATACTTCCAGGATATGGATCGAATAGGTGTACGGCGCGCCGACATCTTCACCTATGTGACCGAGTTCATGTCGCAGATCATCGACTTTATTGCCGGTCTCATCGCCAAGGGACACGCCTACGAAATCGATGGCGATGTCTACTTCTCGGTACCCAGTTTCCCGGATTACGGCCGGCTTTCGGGACGCGACGCTGAGTCAATGCTGGCTGGGGCGCGCATCGAGCCTGACGAGCGCAAGCACGACCCACGCGATTTCGCCCTTTGGAAATCGGCCAAGCCGGGCGAGCCCTGGTGGGAGAGTCCCTGGGGTAAAGGACGTCCCGGCTGGCATATCGAGTGCTCAACCATGGTGAAAGAGACGCTGGGAGAGCAGATAGATCTTCATGGCGGAGGCTCCGATCTTATATTCCCTCACCACGAGAATGAGATTGCCCAGACCGAGAGCCTGACCGGCAAGGTACCGTTTGTGCGGTACTGGTTGCATACCGGTATGCTGAGCCTTCCGGCCGAAGATGAAAGCACCGATCAGGAGAAGATGGCTCACTCAGGAACCTTCATCACCATTCGCTCGATCCTCCAAGACGGCAGTGTGCCAGCGCCGGCGTTGCGCCTCTATCTGCTGGGACAGCACTACCGGGCCAATCTGGTCTTCTCTACCGAGCAATTGCGAGCTTCGGTGGCCCGGTGGCGTCGCTGGGAACAAACTCGCAACACCCTTCTGCGACTGGTCAAGCCGGCTGACCCGGCACAGGGCAGCGCCTCGCTGGAGAAAGGTGAGGCCGAGGTGAGTCTCCAGAGGCAGCTGGTTGCAGCCAAGGCCGAGTTCATCGCCGCTATGGACGACGACTTCAATACGTCACGTGCACTTAGCGCGATCGATGAGATGGCGCACCGAATCAACGACTATGCCAACGCCCTCGGCAGCGAGACCGACTCACCAGTGGTTCAGAACGCGCTACGACAGGCGCTGGAACAGTTCACCGAGGTCACCGGAGTTCTGGGTATTGCGCTGGAAAACACCTACTACTCCGAAGCCCGCCTCGAGCTTACCGATGAGCAAGTTGCCCAGATCGAGGCCCTGGTAGCGCTCCGAAGCGAGGCGCGTGTCGCCCGCAACTGGGCGGAGGCGGATCGCATTCGCAAAGTGCTGGAAGATGAGTACGCCGTCTCGGTCAAAGATACGCCTCAAGGGGTTACCTGGAGTTTTAACGGGTAGCACCGGCAGATCGTGGCTGGTCTGACGTATAGTGCGGGAGACGAGGGTGATCCTATGGCAGACTACATTTGGGGGCGCTACCCAGTGCTGGAAGCGTTGCGCTCACGCAGACGGGTCCAGCGTATCCTGGTGGCGCAGGGTCCGCGCGACCCCGCGATCGGCCAGGTCCTGGATCAAGCCCGGCGGGTTGGTGTGATGGTAGAGACGACTTCACGGCGGCGGCTGGATGATCTTACCAACCACGCAAATCATCAGGGAATCATGGCGGTGACCTCACCTCGCGAGTACGCCGAGGTAGAGGACATTCTCCGTCGTGGGCAAGAGCTGGGCGAGGACGCGCTGATCCTGGTACTGGATGCCATTCAGGATGTGGCGAACCTCGGCTCGCTTATCCGTACAGCCGAGGTGATCGGGGCACACGGCGTCGTCATTCCGGAACATCGCGCCGCCGGACTGACTCCGGCAGTAGACAAGACTTCGGCCGGCGCTGTGGAGTTTCTCCCGGTTGCACGAGTCACCAACATCACCAGGACACTCGACGATCTGAAGAAGCGGGGGGTGTGGTGCATCGGTCTCTCAGGCGATTCGTCCGTGACCTACGACCAGGCAAATCTCACCGGTCCAATTGCATTGGTGGTGGGCAATGAGGGGAAAGGTATCAGCCGTCTGGTGCGCGAGCACTGCGACCTTCTGATCCGAATTCCGATGCGGGGGCACATCGGATCGCTCAATGCCGCGGTAGCGGGGTCGGTAGCGCTTTATGAGATATGGAGACAGCGTGGTTGGCCGGAGAGCCATGATGCCACCGAAACTCTCGCTCCGTCCGAGTGAGCAACCATCCAATTACTCCGGGGACTACTTGAGTGCCGCGGCTTTGCGCAGAGATTCCATGTCGCGTACCAGCATCATGAGTTCCTGCGCCAGCCGCGAGACTTCATCCATATTGCGGAAGTAAGTCATTTGCATGTCGATACTCATCAAAGCGCCCAGAAGCAGCGCCTCGGGCAGCGCTTCGCGCTCTATGGGCGAGAGTGGGCGTACCCGGCTGTAGGTGGCAATGGTTGCACGCAAGAGAGGAGGCCGACGATCCCCAAGTCCCCAGGCGAAGTCAAAGAGCGCTGTGTCACGGTGTGCCTTCTCAAAGTCGAGAATGCCGCTGACACTCGAGCTTATCGCGTCCCCGCGCCAGAGCACGTTGGTCGCCACATAGTCGCCGTGCACCACAAATTTGGGCAGCGCAGGATAGAGCTCGCCAAAGTAGCGCGTCGCCAACCGCTCTCGAATATGGCCGAGCAACTCCGGAGAAAGGTCGACGTGCGGCTGCCAATTCTCCAGAACGCGGTCAACCGTGTCCAATGTCCAGGCGCCCCAAATGGTAAATTCCTCACCTTCGGGCTGGAAACTCTCCAAGGCTCGATGCAGCATTGCCAGCATCTCGGCGGCTTTGGGACGTCCCCACATCCATTCCTGCGTTGTGGCGGTGTGTCCTTCCAGCGCTCGATAGAGTCCCCAATGAGTGCCGGCGGCCTCGGCATAACTCAACCCGGTTTCCATATCCGGAATCCATTGCGGAGCCGGAATTTGTTGCTTGGCCAGATGGTCCATGACGCTGTGCATATACGTTACCGCGCTGGCGGGATACCAACTATAGAAGCGCTTGAGAAAATAGCGCGCGCCGCCAGCGGTTACTTCCCAATAATGAGCGCGCGGCTGCTGGGTGGGCGAAGGATCAGGTTTACGAATCTGGGGGTTGACCAGATCAAACCGACGTAAGACTTCCGGCAGTCCCTCCGGTGCAAACCACTCCTCCAACGTGATGGGCTCGCCGATCAACCCTCGCTCCAATGCGCAGTCCTCGCACCCGATGAGCTCCCCGGTAGGGCCGACATAGACCTGCTCAAGCAATATCCTACGACAATAAGGGCAGGTCACTGTATAGTCGCCATCCCGGTCTCCATCGGCATCAGAGTTTGGTTGTATCGCGTTATGATACATAGACTGGGCTCTCCTTAGTGCGAAACCTTCGCGTCGAAACTGATTCGCCTTACAGTCATACTCACTCTGCCTGCTTCCACGTCGTAGGATACCAATGGTTTGCCAGACATGGAGATCAGGGTCCTGGAATCTTAGAAACCATAGCAGCGGTGGTCGAGCGATCTTCCACATAGTACAGCGTACTCGCGCTTGGGGAATCAACATCCTGCGCTGTCCCCACGGCCACTGCGATCTTCCTCTGCATCGTTCGAGCTATGTACACTACCCCTACAACCGTAGTGTCTCGAACGATTGGCGACATGCAAGGCGATTGCGACATTAGTATATCATAGTCTTGCCGCATTGCATCTATTCTTTCGTACTAGCGCTGCGGCAGGACACACTAGGATAAATTTCTAGACCTCTACCGGACTTTTAGGGGGGTTGACCCGAGAAGAGCTCCCGCCGTTGCTTGTGCTGCCGGCAATGGCAGGCTTGCTTGGAACCTTGGATTTCGTGGCTCTCGGCACACGGGAAGATGACGGCCTGCGCGAGCCTTTGCCCGGTCGTCCCACATGAGCTGCCAGAATAGTCTTCATGCGATCTAGCGCACGCTCGATGTTGGGAATGGAGTTGGCGTAGGACAGTCGGAGATAGCCTTCTCCGTACGAGCCGAAAGCTGTGCCGGCCAGGGTCGCCACCCCCGCTTCATACAGCAAGAGGTCGGCAAGCTCCCGTGAAGACATGCCGGTGCCGGTGATGTTGGGAAAGACATAAAAAGCGCCGCGAGGAGTGCGGCATGAGACGCCGGGAAGAGCGTTGAGCCCGGAGACGATGATATCGCGCCGCTTGTGAAACTCCGCCACCATCTCGTCCGAAGCCCGCTGGCTTCCGGTGAGCGCCGCGATCCCGGCCATCTGAGTCGAGGCGCTGGTACAGGAATTACTGTTGGTCATCAGCCGCGCGATCGCCGGCGCCATGTCAGGTGGGAACAATCCGTATCCCAGCCGCCAGCCGGTCATAGCATAGATCTTAGAGAAACCATCCAGCACGATGGTTTGCTCGCGCATGCCGGGCAGAGAGGCTATACTGGTGTGCTCACCGTCATAGAGCATACGAGAGTAGATCTCATCCGAGAGCACCACGAGGTTAGGGTGCTCTCGAACGACCGCGGCGATCGCCTGCAGATCCAACCGGGAGAGCATTCCTCCGGTCGGGTTATGGGGGGAATTGAGGATAATCATGCGGGTACGATCGCTTACCAGTCCACAGAGACGCTCGACGTCCAGCGAGAAGTCGCGAGACTCCGGGAGTGGTACGGGTACGGCCTTACCACCGACGAACTGAATCATTGACTCATAGATCGGAAAGCCGGGGTTGGGATAGATGACCTCATCCCCTTCGTCTACGAGTGCCAGGATCGAGAAAAACATGATCGGTTTACCGCCGGGCGTCACCACCACATCGTCAGCGGAGAACTCGACGCCGCGGCGAAGGCTGGCGTCCCGGGCAATAGCCTCGCGCAACTCCCATATGCCTGGAGCGGGGGTGTAGTGAGTATAGCCGGCGCGAAGCGCCTTGCAGGCGGCGTCCGTGATCCTCTTTGGCGTATCGAAATCCGGTTCTCCTATCTCCAGATGGACGACCTCACGTCCTTGTGCTTCTAACGCCTTGGCCCGCGCCAGAACTTCAAATGCGGTCTCGGTGCCAAGGAGGCTCATCCGCTGCGCGAATTTCATTTGATTGATGCTCCCTTGCTCTACATTGAGCAATACCCTGGAAAGGCTCGGTAGATGGAAGACGGTCGCGGCGAGGCCGCACCGCTTACCAGTCGCGAGGCAACGCGTTACGACCGGTGCCTACCACTTCATTATTGAGGCCGGAAGGCAACGCCTCACCATTGAGGCCGGATATCAGATTTCGTGCCGCAATCTCCGCCATCTTGCTGCGCGTGGTTTCACTGGCGCTGGCGATATGCGGCACCACTATGCAGTTTGGCGCAAGTACCAGTGGGTGATCAGCCGGCAGCGGCTCTGGATCGGTTACATCCAGAGCCGCGCCCCGGATCTCCCCTTGCGCGAGAGCCTGCGCGAGAGCATCGGTGTCTACCACCGGGCCACGGGAAGTATTGATCAGGATGGCGGTAGGCTTCATCTGCTCGAATCGATCCCAGTTCATTAAATGATACGTCTCCGCAGAGAGTGGGGTATGGATGCTTACAAAATCCGCATTGGCCAACACGATCTCCAGCGGGGCGTATTCCAGGTCAAGTGTGGACTCCAGATCGCTTCGACGCATGACATCATAGTACATGACGCGCATGTCAAAGCCGCGCGCGCGCTTTGCCATCTCCGCTCCTATGCGTCCAAGCCCAACTAATCCCAGCGTCGCGTGATGGACGTCCGAGCCCAACAGCAAGAGAGGTCCCCAGGTCTTCCACTCCCCCTCACGCACATAGTCCACACCCTCCACAATTCGGCGCGCCGACGCCATCAAAAGGGCAAACGCGAAGTCGGCGGTGGTCTCGGTCAATACGCCGGGGGTATTGCCAGCAAGCACTCCACGGTCGCTGGCTTCGGGCAGGTTAATGTTGTCGAAGCCTACAGCCATATTACTGACAACGCGCAGACGCGGGCAGGCATCCAGAAGCTCACCGTCGATGCGGTCGGTAAGCAGACTCACCAGTCCATCGGCGTCTTTGGTTTCCCGCAGGATCACCTCACGCGGTGGAGGCAGCGGCTCCTCCCAGACGGTGGCATCGGAGAATTCCCGAATTAAACGTAGGCCGGCTTCCGGTATGATGCGGGTAACGTACACCTTGGGTTTCGGCATGTCGTTCTCCTCCACAGGTCCCGATCTATCGAAGTACCGGCCGCCACTCTAGCCGCGGCTTCTCCAACCAAGCTCAACCGCTCGACTTTGTCTTTCGCATAAGACGTGGGAAGTCCGTCCTGCTGTCTCTCCTTAGTAGTATAGTACGACATGCATACGACCAAAGTCGTAGCTCTACTGGTACCATTCCCGACTGGCCAATCCCTCGACTCGGGTATACTGGGTATACTAGACGAGCAGTCCAAAAGAGCAAGCCTCCGGACCGCCGGGACGGCGCCCACACCGATGGTGCCGCTCGTTCTTTTTGGTGGAGGACCAAAGTGAGCAACCAGCTTGAGACCAGAGACATGCTACTCATCGCTGAGCAGCTACGCGACTTCATCACTACAAACTTTCTCTTCAACAACGTCGCTCCGCTGGGCGATGAAACCTCCCTCATTGGGCAGGGCATCATCGACGAGACCGGTGCGCTGGAGATCGTCATGTTCGTAGAAGAGACCTACGGTTTTCGGGTTCACGAAAGCGACCTGGTTCCGGAGAACTTCGACTCGATCGCCAGTATCAGCGCATTTGTCGCCGACCGACTTGAGAGCGAGAGCGACGACCCTGGCGCCGGTGATTAGTGGCTGCGCGATACGCCCTGTCCTAGGGAGCCTCAAGGGGAAGGTCCTCCGGCTCTCCGGGATAGCGGGACTGCCCGGCAGCCGGGCCGAGGTCGTGGGCCGGCAGTCCCTCTTTGGCTGATTTAGCGATCAACGCCTGCTCTATTAATAGTACGGCACTGTCCAGATCCAGCACCATTGTATTGATGACCAGATCGTAGAGCAGAGGGTTATCAAAATTCTGGTGATACTCGGCGCGAAGGTAACGCGCGCGATCTCGATCTTTGAGCCGAATGCGCGACCTGGCTTCGGCAGAACCAATGCCCTCACGCCTGGTCACGTACTCGATTCGCTCCGGTAGAGGGGCTACTATACACACGTGTAGCACATCGCGGCGGTTGGCCAGCACGACTTGCGAGCCTCGACCAATTATCACGACATGTCCCTGTTCTACTGCGGCTTCCACGAGAGTAGCAAGAGTCTGGTGATAGGCCGCATGTAACTCGCCAACCGGGACTGCCAGAGGCGCCGGGCTGGGAGGCGCGCCCAGCGTGACTTGGATCGTACCCAGCAAGCGAGACAAGAAGCTTTCGGGATACTCGTCACGCGCATCGGCCTCATTCAGGGTTATGCCCATTTTTTCGGCAATCTGCGCTACGATCTCGTGGTCGATGAGTTGCCACCCCAGCCGCTGTGCCAGCCGCGCGCCAATCTCTCCTCCGCCGCTGCCATACAGATGGGATATCGTAACCGCCTGCATCGGAACGAGGGGAGCCGGTACAGGCTCGGTCTCCTTTGTGGGCAGCTGCTCCGCCCCTACCCCGGGCTCACTCCCCTCCCGGGCGTGCTTCTCCATAGGACTTCAGGACCCTCTTCACCGTGCTCCCCGGCACGGATATTTGCGACAAAACGGTCGTCTGCGATCTGACTGTACCACATCCGCAGCTGGAAAAGCGGCGGCCCGGCCAGGGGCCGGACCGATTCGAAGATGGCTCGCTGCACGTCGGCATCAGCGCTCATGCGTCTTGGCGCTCATGCGTCTTGGCGCTCATGCGTCATAGTACAGCGAGAACTCCAGAGGAGCGGGCCGTAAGCGCACCTCGGCGGACTGCGCGCGTTTTAGCTCAACATATTTGGTGAGGAGGTCGCTGGTGAAGACACCTCCTGCCAGTAGGAACTCATGGTCGGCCTCTAGAGCGGCAAGCGCCTCATCCAGCGAGCCGGGTACCGAGCGGATCTCCCGTTTGTCACACTCGCTCATCTCATAGATGTTGCGGTCTAGCGGCCCAAATCCATGCTGCTCGGGAGTGATCTCGCGCTGTATGCCGTCGAGGCCGGCAAGCAACAGCGCTGAAAAGGTAAGGTAGGGATTGCAGGTAGGATCCGGAGGCCGGAACTCAACGCGCTTGGCCTTTGGGTTGTCGGAGTACATTGGGACACGCACCGCGGCCGAACGGTTCCTCTGCGAATACACCAGATTAACCGGCGCCTCAAAGCCAGGTACCAGACGGCGGTAGCTATTCGTGGTAGGCGCCGCCAGAGCCAGCACCGCCGGGGCGTGCGTGAGGAGTCCACCTACGAAGAGGCGCGCGAGCTCCGAGAGACCGGCATATCCGTCGGCGTCGGCAAATAGCGGCTGCTCATTCTTCCACAGACTCATATGCACATGCATGCCTGAGCCATTGTCTCCAAAGATCGGTTTCGGCATAAAGGTCGCGCTCTTCCCCGCCCGACGCGCCACGTTCTTAACGATGTATTTGTAGAGCAGCACCTTATCCGCCATAGCTCGCAGCGAGTCAAAGCGCATGTCGATTTCACATTGTCCGCCGGCCCCAACTTCGTGATGCTGCGCTTCGACCGATATGCCGCACTCTTCCATCAGGAGCACCATCTCGGTGCGAAGATCCTGATACGTGTCGTTGGGCGCCACCGGGAAGTAGCCTTCTTTGGGACGATTACGATGTCCGAGGTTGGCGGTGCCGTTACGCCCCGAGTTCCAGTGAGCTTCGTCACTATCCACTACCGCCCACTGCTCGTTCTGACTCGACCGATATTTGACATCGTCGAATACGAAAAACTCGGCCTCGGGGCCGAAGAACGCGGTATCGGCAATACCGCTTTTTGCCAGGTAGCCTTCCGCTTTACGGGCAATGTGGCGAGGATCACGGGAATAGGGCTCGCGGGCCGCCCCCGGCTGCGTCACATCGCAGACTAAACTAAGGGTCACTTCGGCGGTGAATGGGTCCAGTATGGCGGTCGTCGGATCGGGCAGGAGCAGCATGTCGCTCTCGTTGATTTCCTGGAATCCCCGAATGCTCGAACCGTCAAAGCCGATGCCTTCGGCAAAAAGATTCTGGTCGAGCACGCGAATCGGCGCGCTGAAATGCTGCCAGGTACCTGGAACATCGGTGAACTTAAAATCGACCATCCGCGCGCCCTTCTCCTGGGCCATCTGGATTACATCCTCCGGTGTCATCGTCATGCCATGCTCCCTATTACTTATCACCGGCGGCATCTCACCGCTCAGCTCATGGCGCCTCACTGCTCCCGCTAGGCCTCATTGCTGGCAGAGCTGCAGCACTGCGCACAAAAGTCTTACCGCTATGTTAGTATAGGGGAACCCATTACGTACCGGCATGACCAAAACCACCAGACTTTTGCCAATACTTTTGTGCAAATAGCACAGTCGACAACGCTACTCAGACGCTGCCGAGCTGACGCGAAAGAGAATTGCGCAGGCGAGCTAGACGCTCCCGGTAGAGATCCTCTGGCTGTTGCGGCGTGCGCTTGGGCCGATCTCCCTGCGCGACATGCCACTTGCGAAATGCCAGTCCGGTCGCCGTCTGGTAGAAAGCCCGTGCGGTAAGATATGCCCACGGCCCATAGTCGTAAAGAATGCGCTGCTCACTAGCGCCTCGTAATCCGGCGTCCTGTAAGATAAGATATTCGTCCGGCCGCACAACACTACCAAGCAGCTCGTCGGCGAGATAGGTGCGCACGATCTCGGCTTCTCGCGCCAGCGAAGCCAGAAGAATGTGAAGCAGGCACGCCTGGGCAATAAAGACCGGGCCATAGCCGGCGACGAGGAGTACCAGCATAGGCACGATCGGCGAGAACCCTCCCCCCGGTTCTGCGACTTGCGCCGTCACCACAAACACTACCCAGTCGAAGATCATGTGCAGTCCTATGGCGAGACCAAGACCAAGCAATGGAAAAAAGAGGCGTCTACGGGCCGAATGTCCACGTTCTCTCGCATAGCCAATCCCAGCGCCGAACAACGCGGTAAAGGTGGAGTGGCTGAGCCAGCCGAGCACGATGCGCCCCAGCACCAGGTAGGGGAGCTGGCTGCTTGAGCTTACCGAAAAATAGCTGAAATTTTCGACCACGGCAAAACCGGCCCCGATGAGCAGTCCATACAGCACGCCATCAGTAACATTGTCGAATTCGTCGCGCAGCCCATAGAGGAGCAGCACTAACCCGGCGCCCTTGACGAGCTCCTCAACCCCCCCCGATACCAGCGCCTGACCGGCCGCGTAGAGCAGCGCCGGGCCGCTGCCCATGGCGGAGAGTACCAATGCATCAAGGCTCCGCTCTAGGACCAGCGCCGGGGGAATGGCTATGATCGCCCCAAAGATAAACGACCCCAGTAGTGCGGGCCAGGGCTCACGCTCATAGCGATCAAAAATGCCGATGAGGAGGGTGACGCCTACAGCCGGCAACAGTGGAATGGTCACCGCCAGCACTACTCGCGCCAGTCCACCGCTGCTCCAGGCATACTGGCTAAGCTGGGCCGCGCCGGATAGCGTTACCAGTCCAAACAGCACCAGCACGGCGAGGGCCATGACGCCGACAATCCAACGAAGGTAGGGATGACGCTTGCCTTGCAATGCAAACTGCAATGTCACTCCCGGCCCAATGACCTCGGTGCTGCCGCTCTCCTCTGCTAGCTCCAGGTGCTCGGTATCTTCGCGCACTGGAGCTAGCAGCCGCAGACAGCATTGCCCCAGACTGATGGCGTCGCCCGGCACCAGCACGGTCTTGCCACCGGGCGCTATCACCCGCCCTTCGACCGCAATAGGCTGCTCGGATGAGACGTTGCGGATAGTCCAACTTCTTGATGCTGTCTGCTCCAGGACGGCATGTTCCCGCGAGACGGTCGGATCCAACAACACGACCGAATTTTGGAGTCCTCTGCCTATCGTGGTCACCGACGAGGTAATCGGCGCCACTCTCGACTCGCGTTGCGAAGCTCCTATCCTGGCAAGCATCATAGCTGCCGGCGGACCAGAGGCGAGCAGACACAGCAGGCCTCGGCCTACTAACGACCCAGCGTGATCCTCCAAACGCTCTCTGGTTACTCGCCCACTCCGCCTCCAGGCCACACGCTCCACCCCAATCCCACCATTACGGTCGCGCCGGACAATGCCGACTCGGCGGAAAAACACAAGCTACCCGCAGTATGCCGTCAACTTTCCCGCTACCGCGAGACTATAGCCCAATGTAGCATTCCGCTATACAGTTTCTCAACTCACCCGGTCCGCTGGGTCGCGCTTGCCAGACTCACTCTTGATCTCATATGCTGTTTGATGAAGGAGAGATAAGTCGGATGCGTCACTACACGGCACATTTCAAGAACGCTGAAGTGATTTGCGGGGTGGGGGTGGCGGTGATTGGCTTGATAGCTATCATCATCGCACTCCTGCTTCCAATACGCAGCGAGAACGTCTCTACGTACAAGAATGGGCAGTTCGTTGGCCAGTACCACCAGAATGTTTGGCTGCTGCAAGAGCTGGGCGCGCTCAAGACAGGTAGCATTCTAGGGACAGTGGCGGTACTGGTGGTCGTTGTGGCGATGATTGCGGCACTGCACGCCGCTCATCATCTACCCATCGACCTTTTGGCCATGTGGGGTGCGACCATCTTGCTCGCGGCAGCGGTCTATGTGTGCAGTACATGGACAAGCTACCTGTTCCTGCCGACCGCGCTGCTAGCTGTATTCGCGGCGATTCTCGCCAGCGTATATCAGCTCCTCTCCAGCAGTGGGAGCCGTGGCGGCAGCGGAGGCAACGACAAGGGCAATTTGCCGCCAAGATCGGGCATGAGTGACCGATCGTGACAACTCGTACCTTTGTAGCGGTCGAACTTGACTCGGCCTACAAGGCAGCGCTAGCCAACAGCGTGGGCCACCTGCGCCGAGCTCTCCCAACCGCTCGCCTGGTGGATACCGAGAGCCTTCACGTGACGCTGACGTTCTTGGGCGACTTGGACCAGTTGCAGCTGGCGGCAAGTATAGATGCGGCACACGCCGCCGCCTCAAAATCCGCGCCTTTTCGTCTTTCGCTCTCGGAACTAGGAATCTTCGGTCCGCTGCAGTCTCCTCGCGTGATCTGGGCGGGCATAGCCGGAGACCTCGCGGCTCTCCAGGGACTACAAGCCGATCTGCTACACGAGCAAGCCAAGCGCGACCTCCCAGCGGACGGCCATCGCTTCTCTCCCCATCTTACCCTTGCTCGCCCGCGGGGACAGCTCTCTCTGCCGGAAAGGGACACGCTTCAGGCATTACTCTCGCGCCCAATCAACCCAGACCTCAAATTAGACCCGCTTCGGGTGGAGCATATAGCGGTGATGAAGAGCGAGCTTTCTAGACAAGCAGCTCGCTATACCCGTCTCACGATTTGCCCGCTGCGGGCGCTACCGCCCGATCTCCCGAATGCGGTACAATAGCGTGACGACATTGGTACCCCTGCGATACACGTAACAGCAGAAATTAGAGGGAGACCTTGAATTCATGGCTGCGGAAAACTCTTTTGACGTAGTGTCACAATATGACGAACAGGAGTTGAACAACGCTCTGGATCAGACACGGCGTGAGCTCACCGCTCGCTACGACTTGAAGGACACGAAAACTGAGCTCACATATGATCCCAAGAAGAGCACGATCACGATTGTAACGGCCAGCGATTTGACCCTCAAAGCCGTTATCGATGTCCTACAATCGAAGATGGTTCGGCGCAACCTCTCGCTCAAGATTCTCAAGCCCGGTGAGCCCGAGCAGGCAAGCGGCAGTCGAGTTCGCCAAGTCACCGAGCTACAGAAAGGTATATCGCCGGAGCTCGCCCGGGAGATCACCAAGCTCATTCGCGATCAGTTTCCTAAAGCAAAGGCACAGATTCAAGGGGAGGCGGTCCGGATAACGGGCAAGAGTCGCGATGAGCTACAGGGTATCATTACGCTGCTACGGGAAAAAGATTATCCAGTTCCGCTGCAATTCGAGAATTATCGGTAGCCGGTGCAGAGCTCGGTCTTCCAGCCGGCCTGTCGCGTGATATCGCCCAAAAATCCTGGTTTAGTACCGCAATTTGGCAAGATGGCGTATCCTCAATGAGACATCTACGCGTACGCTCCGTGTGCCCTTCCTTTTCCAGGCGCCGGGCGGGCGTTTTCCCTATGGCAATGGGTCTGGTCAGTGTGAGGGCAACGGCATGAGTAGGATGGGTTCTGGCGGAGGCTGGGACGACAGTCGTGAGATGAGCAGTGCACGCTCCGGGCGGGGGGGGCCTCAAGACAGTGGTATCCGCCGAAACGACCAGCGCGGTCGCCCGCGGCTCAGCAACTCACAGGTGGCGGCGGCTCTGCGCGAGGCACAGCAGCTCCAGCAAGAAGACCGCCTCGAAGAGGCCGTGCAGCTCTGCGAGGAACTGATCGAAGGCGGTGTACAGCGCCCGGACGTTCACTATTTTCTGGGCTGGCTCTATCAGGAATCCGATCGATGGGATGAGGCGGCCGCGGAGTTTGAGCAGCTGCTCGAGGACCCTGACTACGCTCTCTCCTGTTACTATGCGCTTGGCCAGTGCTCACGCGCACAGGGCAATATCGAGGAAGCCGCCCACTACTTTGACGAGGCGGTGGATCGGGTCAATCTCGACGCACTCACTCGTGAGGAATCGGATCAGCTCCTGCAGCTTTGTCAGGAAGCCGCCGAAGCCCACCGCGAAATGGACGACTTCGAAGGCGCTGAAACCGTCTACACGGCGCTGCTCGGGTATCTGCGCAGCCAGGGCTGGCAAGATCAGGTGGCTGAGATTGAACGTCTCATGCGCGAAACTCTCGGCACCACTCCACCTAAGAAGCCACGGCCGGCACCGGCCGGCAACAGCGCGCCTCCACGAGCGCCGCGCGGCAATCGGCGCCCGCCCACACCGCCGGTGCCGATGGACATGTCGCCCTCGGGAGATAGTCTGGACGGATTGGGCCAATTTGATCCTTCTACTCCGCTCGATCAACTGCCGCTGCGCAACGGCCTCTCGGGATCGATGCTCCCAATGGGAGCCAATCACGGAACTCCTCCTCCGCTCGGAGCCATGGCGGGCGCGGCGGCCTATTACGGTGCGCCCCCTTCACCACCAGGAACCGGCAACCAGATCTCGCAGCTGATCCAAGGATTAAATGGCGGCATGGCGAGCGGGCGTGTCGGCATAAACGCCTTGGCTGAACCGCAGCGCACACAGGTAGAAGACGCGGTGCGAGACATCGAGAACTACGTCGCGCACGGACTGCTTACAGCGGCAATCGAGGAATGTCTCCGGGTAATGGAGATGGCGCCGCAGTACCTGGACATTCACCTGATGCTGGGCGAGATTTATGTCCGCCAGGGTAAGATCGAGCAGGCAATAGCGAAGTACGCTGTCTTGATCGATATCTACCTGGCGAATGACCGCATTGACGATGCGATCTCGACGTACCAGCGCATCCTGCAGCTAGAACCCAACAATTTGACCTACCGGGTCAAACTGATTGAGCTTCTCAAAAACCGGGGACGAGTAGAAGAAGTTCAGGCCGAGCGCATCCTGGTCGCGGATTCCTACCTTCGCCTAGGCTATGCCGATCGCGCCCTCCAGGAGTATGAGCAGGCCCTCATGTCCGCTCCCAACAATACCTCCTTGCGCCTCTCGTACGCCACCGCGCTCATGAGGGCTGGACAAACCGCGCGCGCCGCCGCCGAGTTTCAACGACTCCTACAAATCGAGCCCAGTAACACCAACGCGCTCGCTCGCTGGCAAATCGTCCTGGCGCAAGGCGTGAGCTTCGCGCCAGCTATGAGTGTCCCAGGCATGCCCGGCGGCGCCACCAGCGGCATCACTGGCATCACCGGCACGAACAGGCAAGCGGCAATGGAAGTGCTGGGCCAGCTTCTGCGAGTCATGCGCGCGGAAGGCATGCGCAGCCATGAAGAGATCTCAAAAGACTATCTGCAAGCTATTGAATCCATGCCTGTTCTGGCTGGGCAAGTCGTATATGGCTGCCCACGAGGATACCAAAGCGATCGAAGCGTTCAATAAGCATGTCGAGCAGAACATGGGTGGATCACCAGATGCTCACTACTATCTGGGCGAGATTTATTTGCGCAACGCTCGTCTGCCGGAAGCTGACGAAGAAGCAAAGAAAGCACAGATGGAGTATGTTTTCGGCAAGGGCGCAAAAGCGCACAATCTGCACGGCAAGATTTTTGTCGCCAAGAAAGACTACTCGTCCGCGCAGTGGGAATTCTCGCATGCCCTTGGGACGCCGCCTTGGAAATACACAGAGGCCTGGGAGAACTATGCTGAAACGTACATGCTGCAAAAGAACTGGGCGCAGGCCATAAGGAATACCATGCCATCCTGGCCGCTGAAAATCGGCTTGAGGGGGTGGATGAGCAAAAGTGTTATTTGAACATCGAGCAATACGATGAATGAAGCAGGGCGGTGGCCTCTACGTATTGCTACCTTCCTCGGCGGCGAGGATTTCGACATGCGCCTCGTCGAATATTTCGCCGAAGAGTTCAAGAAGGACACCGGCATCGACCTCAAGAAGGACAAGCTGGCCCTCCAGCGCCTCAAGGAGGCGGCGGAAAAGGCCAAGATCGAATTGTCCTCGGCCACCCAGACCGACATCAACCTCCCCTATATCACCGCCGACGCTTCCGGGCCCAAGCATCTGACCCTCAAGCTCACCCGGGCGAAATTCGAGGCGCTGGTCGATGATCTGATCCAGACGCACCGTCGAGCCCTGCCGCAAGGCGCTCAAGGACGCGGGCCTTTAGGCGGCGAGATCGACGAAGTGGTGCTGGTCGGCGGCATGACCCGCATGCCGCAAGGTGCAGGACATGGTGAAGCAGTTCTTCGGCAAGGAGCCGCACAAGGGCGTCAATCCTGACGAAGTCGTGGCCCTCGGCGCGGCGATGCAGGCCGGCGTGCTGCAGGGCGACGTCAAGGACGTGCTGCTGCTCGACGTGACCCCGCTGACGCTGGGCATCGAGACGCTCGGCGGCGTCTTCACCCGCGCTGATCGAGCGCAACACCACCATCCCGACCAAGAAGAGCCAGATCTTCTCCACCGCCGACGATAACCAGACCGCGGTGACCATCCGGGTCTTCCAGGGCGAGCGGCGATGGCGGCCGACAACAAGATGCTGGGCCAGTTCGACCTGGTCGGCATCCCGCCGGCGCCGCGCGGCATGCCGCAGATCGAGGTCACCTTCGACATCGACGCCAACGGCATCGTCAACGTCGACCGCCAAGGACAAGGCGACCTCCAAGGAGCAGTCGATCCGCATCCAGGCGATCGGGCGGCCTGTCCGAAGCCGACATCGAGCAGATGGTCAAGGACGCCGAGGCCCACGCCACCGAGGACAAGCAGCGCAAGGAGCTGGTCGACGCCAGCAATCAGGCCGACGCGCTGGTCCATTCGACGGATAAATCGCTGGAGGAATTCGGCGACAAGGTCTGCGCGGCCGACAAGTGCGCGATCGAGGCGGCCGTCGCGTCGCTCAAGACCGCTCTCGAAGGCGAGGACATCGAGGCGATCAACGCCAGACCCAAGCGCTGGCGCAGGCCTCGATGAAGCTCGGCGAAGCCATGTACAAGGCCGAACAGGCCAGCGCGGGCGCCGCCGGGGCCGGCCATGAAGGCAAGCATGAAGAAGACGTGATCGACGCCGACTTCAAGGAAGTCAAGGACGACAAGAAAGGCGCCTGAGCCTTTTTGGCGCGGGACACGTCCCGCGCCATTTTTTTAGCGACCCACAATTCGCTGGCGTGAAAAATGCTGGCGAAGCGCATGGCGGCATGCAAGAAAGCCGCGTTCCGGCGAAAAGTCCCGGACAGTCCTTTGTGAAAGATTTGGATCAGATCATCGATGGCCAAGCGCTGCTTTTATGAAATCCTCGGCGTCAGCCGGACCTGTTCCGACGCCGACCTCAAGAGCGCCTTCCGCAAACAGGCCGTTCAGCACCATCCCGACAAGAATCCCGGCGACCGCGCGGCCGAGGCCAAGTTCAAGGAAATCAACGAAGCCTATCAAGTCCTGTCCGACGGCCAGAAGCGCGCGGCCTATGACCAGCATGGCCATGCCGCTTTCGAGCATGGCGGCGCCGGCGGCTTTGGCGGCGGCGGCTTCGGCATGGGCGAGGGTTTCGCCGCCTCCATGGCCGATATTTTCGACGATCTGTTCGGCGATGTCATGAGCGGCGGCCGACGCGGCCGCACCGCCGGGCGCGAGCGCGGCTCGGACTTGCGTTACAACATGGAAGTCACGCTGGAAGAGGCGTTTCGCGGCAAGTCGGCGGCGCTGAAAATCCCGACTTCGGTGACCTGCGAAACCTGTGGCGGCTCCGGCGCCAAGGCCGGCTCCAAGCCGAAAACCTGCGGCACTTGCGCGGGCCACGGGCGCGTGCGCGCCCAGCAGGGTTTTTTCTCGATCGAACGCGCCTGCCCGGCCTGTCACGGACGCGGCGAAGTCATCGACAACCCCTGCCCCTCTTGCGCCGGCGCCGGCCGCTCGACCCGCGAGCGCGCGCTTTCAGTCAATATTCCGGCCGGCATCGAGGACGGCACGCGCATCCGCCTGACCGGCGAGGGCGAAGCGGGACTGCGCGGCGGTCCCGCCGGCGATCTCTATATTTTCCTGTCCATCAAGCCGCATCCCTTCTTCCAGCGCGAAGGGGCCGATCTCCATTGCCGCGTCCCGATCTCCATGGTGCAGGCGGCGCTCGGCGACGACATCAAGGTCCGCGCCGTCGACGGAACCGAACTCAAGGTCAGGGTTGACGAGGGCACGCAATCGGGCCGCCAGTTCAAGATCAAGGGACGCGGGATGCCGGTCTTGCGCTCGCGCGAATTCGGCGACCTCTATATCCAGGCCAATGTCGAGACGCCGCAGAATCTGACCAAGCGTCAAAAAGAGCTGCTGGCCGAATTCGACAATGAATCAACCCACAAGACCCATCCTGAATCGGCTGGTTTTTTCGCCAAGATGAAAGAGTTTTTCGATCGACCTGAAGGGCCGGATTTGCCGGCTTTCCTTGACGCCCGATCGATTGTAAAAGATTTGTGGCAATCGGCGCGATCCGGGTCCAAAGGCAAAAAAATTGAGCGCACAAAAAAGTCCGGCCCATAAAATCCGGCCGCCGCGCAAACACCTGATCGACGATCGATTGGGCGATGAGGCGCGCTTTATTCGTTCCTGGCTGGAAAATCCGCGCCTCGCCGGCGCCATCACGCCCTCCGGCCGCTTCCTCGCCCGCGCCATGGCGCAATGTGTCGATCCCGGCGTCGATCCGGCCGGCGACAGACCGATCGTCGAACTCGGCCCCGGCACCGGCCCCGTGACGCAGGCCCTGCTCGCGCGCGGCATCGCTCCCGAGCGGCTGGTGCTGGTCGAATATGAACCGTCCTTCTGCCACCTGCTCGCCCACAAATTTCCTCGTGTGAAGGTGTTACGCGGCGACGCCTACCGGTTGGCCGAGACGCTGGCCGGGCAATTCGGAGGACGCCGTCCGGCCGCCATCGTCTCCAGCCTGCCGCTGCTCACCAAGCCGGAGACCGCGCGCATCGCTCTGCTGCGGCAGGCTTTCGAGCTGATGGGCCCCGACGGGCGCTTCATCCAGTTCACCTATGGCGTCAAATCACCGATTCCCGCGCATGGCGGCGCGCTGCATTTCCGGACCCAGGCGCTGGCGCCGATCTGGCTCAATCTTCCGCCGGCCCGCATTTATGTCTATCGGCGCGTCGATTGTCCGCACAAGGCCGAGCCGTCCACTGACATGATCGACAAGCTCGTGCGCCACTCGATCCGTTTCGGCCGCGAAATCCGCGACGAGCTGGACGAAGCGCGCGCCCGGCTCGGCAAGGGCGACGCCAAGCGCAGCGCCAAAACGCGGCAGTCCTGATTCTCAATTCGCAAATTTACGGACGCCCGCATGTCTCCTGTCACCGATAAGCTCATCGTCGCCCTCGACGTGTCCGATGTCGCGCAAGCGCGAAACATGGTCGCGCGGCTCGGCGACAGCGTCTCGTTTTACAAGATCGGCATGGAGCTGGCCTATGGCGGCGGGCTGGCGCTGGTCGAGGAGTTTTCCAAAGCTGGTAAACAGGTTTTCGTCGATCTCAAGCTGCACGACATTGGCCATACCGTCGAAAAGGCCACCGCGCAGATCGCCCGGCTCGGCGCGCGTTTTTTGACCGTTCACGCCTTCCCGCAAACGCTTGCGGCGGCGCGGCGTGGCGCCGACGGCTCGCATTGCAGATTTCGGCGTGACCGTCATGACCTCCTATGACGATTTCGATCTCGCCGCCTGTGGCTATCGCCTGGGCTTGAGCGATCTCGTGACCCTGCGCGCCAAACAGGCCAGGGAGGCGGGGATCGCCGGGCTCATCCTGTCGCCGGAGGAATTGACCGCCATTCGCGCGCTGGTCGGCCCGGACATGCTGCTGGTCTCGCCGGGCATAAGGCCGGCCGGCGCGGCGCTCGGCGACCAGAAGCGCGTGGCGACCCCGGCTCAGGCTTCGGCGCGCGGCGCCGATTATGTCGTGGTGGGCCGGCCGGTTTGCGCGGCCGAGGATCCGCGCGTCGCGGCCCTCGCCATCCAGCGGGAAATCGCCGGCGCCAGCCGCTAAAAAAAACGCCGGGCGTACATCCGGCCCAGCGCTGTCCTGAGCGTTGATCGACAGCGCCTCGGACCCGTGGACCCTAGCCCGGCCGCATGACCGGGCGATGACATTTTTTGACAGGAATTTGGGGCGCGCGTTTTGGCGCGCGGCGGGCGTTGTGAAGCGCTCGAAGCGAGGCGGGTCGCGCAATGTCGGCGCCGCCGATTTCGTTCAATTTTCGTGGCGCCGCCTTTTGAATTGGCGCGAAAAGGCCTATAGAGCGGCCGATGACGAGAGCCGGAGATTGACCAGATGGGAGACATGCGGCTGGTTGTGGCCGGCGCCGCCGGGCGCATGGGGCAGATGCTGGTCAAGGCGATCGCCATGACCGAGGGCGTCGCCCTGGCCGGCGCGCTGGAGCGGTCCGGCTCCCCGGCCCTGGGGCAAGATGCGGGCCTGCTGGCCGGTCTCGGCCCGCTGAATGTGAAGATCAGCGACGATCCGCTGGCCGCCTTGCTTCAGGCCGATGGCGTGATCGACTTCACGATTTCGGCGGCGACGGTCGAAATGGCGGCTTTGGCGGCGCAGGCGCGCATCGTCCATGTCATCGGCACGACAGGCCTGAGCGCCGACGATCTCGCCAGACTGGAGGCCGCTGCCCGCCACGCCGCTTCCCTCCGCAATATGAGTCTCGGCGTCAACCTGCTCGCCGCCATGGTCGAAAAAGTCGCACAAAACCCTCGGGACCGACTGGGACATTGAAATTCTCGAAATGCACCATCGCATGAAGGTCGATGCGCCGTCCGGCACCGCCCTGCTGCTCGGCGAGGCTGCGGCAAATGGTCGCGGCGTCGCGCTGGCGGAACAAAGCGTGCGGTCGCGCGATGGACACACTGGCGCGCGCCAAAACCGGCGACATCGGCTTCGCCACCCTGCGCGGCGGCACGGTCATCGGCGACCACACCGTCATTTTCGCAGGCCCGGGCGAGCGCATCGAATTGAGCCACAAGGCCGAGGATCGCGGCATTTTTGCGCGCGGCGCCGTGCAGGCCGCGCTGTGGGGCGCGCGGAACGCAAGCCTGGCGTTTATTCCATGGCCGATGTGCTTGGATTTTGATAAGGCGCCAGGAAGGAATGCAAAAGGGCGGCTATAGACGCCCGTCTTAGACGGGCTATGGCCGAGCTGATGCGAGGGGTCAAATAAACAAGGAGAGAATTGTCGGAACGTCTTCTCGTGCTCGTGCGCCACGGCCAGAGCGACTGGAACCTGAAAAACCTGTTCACCGGCTGGAAAGACCCGGATTTGACCGAACAGGGCGTCCCGCGAGGCGAAAGCCGCCGGCCAGCCGTCTCAAGGCGCTGGGTCTCAGCTTCGACACCGGCTTCACCTCCGAACCTGACCCGCGCCCAGAACACCATGAAGCTGATCCTCGACCGAACTCGGCCAGACCACGCTTCCCGTCACCCGGGACCAGGCGCTCAACGAGCGCGACTATGGCGACCTGTCCGGCCTCAACAAGGACGAAGCCCGCAAGAAATGGGGCGAGGATCAGGTCCATATCTGGCGCGGGTCCTATGACATTTCGCCGCCCGGCGGCGAAAGCCTCAAGGATACGGTGGCGCGCGTGCTGCCCTATTACAATCAGGAAATCCGGCCCAGCTGTCCTGCGGCGGCGAACGCACCATTGTCGCGGCGCATGGCAATTCGCTGCGCGCTCTGGTGATGGTGCTCGACCGTCTGACGCCGCAGACCATTCCCAGCATGGAGCTGGCGACCGGCGTGCCGCTCGACTCCACCGCCTTAAATCCGATTCCTCTCCGACGGTGGAGTTGAAGCAGGTTTTGGAGGCGTTGAAGGCGGCCTGATCGCATGGTTCGAGACGGCCTCCTTGCGGAGGCCTCCTCGCCATGAGGTGCATGTCAAGTCCGGCGCAGGGTCAGGTTGATCCGGCCGGGCGGCGAGATCAATGTCGACGTTCCAGGCAAGATCCGTCGACGCCGTGGAAGATTTCTCCGCGCCGGGCCGCCGAAGACCAGCATGTCGCCCGACTTCAGCACCAGCGTCTGTGTCGGGCCGCCGCGCGTGTCGTCCCCGAAGCGGAAGCGGCACGAGTTGCCGAGCGACAGGGACACGATTGGCGCGGAAAAGTCCTTTTCGTCGCGGTCCTGATGCGCGCCCATGCGCGCCTGCGCGTCGTAGAAATTGATAGAACACGCGTCCGGCGCGCCAGCATCATCCGAAAGATCGGCGCCACAGGCGGAAAACGCTGTCCGGCATCGGCGGCCAGCGCTGGCCCGGGCTCCGGGCGGGTTTTCTGGTAGCGATAGCCGGGAAACATCCCACACCCAGCCCAGAGCGCCGCAATTGCTCATGCCCACGGACAAGGGCTTGCCGCTGCGCGGCATGGTCGGGCGATAAAGCGCCTCGTGCAAAACCCTCGTTCAGGTCGGCCAGCACAAAGCCTCCTGCCCGGCCCGGTCCAGCGCCGTTTTATAAAGGCGCAGACCGGGTTTGAGCGGGAGGGGGTTCAGTCCCCGCCAGCGCCTTCGAGTTTGGCCAGCGCTTCAGTTTGGCCTGGCCGCCTTCGGCGACGCCGACCTTGGCCGGGCGCAACACGCGTTCGCCAATCGCAAAACCTTCCTCAACCACTTGCGCGACGGTTCCCTGCTCCGCGCTTTCGTCATGCGCCTCGTACAAGGCCTCGTGGAAATTCGGATCGAATTTCTGGCCCTTGGGGTCGAGCTTGCGCACGCCATGGCGGGTGAGGCGCGACAGGAAATCGCGCTTGGTCAGCTCAATGCCCTCGACAAAGGCTTTCAGCGCGTTGTCGGCCTCGGCGCGGGCCCCGGCGGGGACACTTTCCAGGGCGCGCTTGAGGTTGTCGCCAAAGGTCAGCATGTCGCGGGCAAAGGCGGTCACGCCATAGGTTTTGGCGTCGGCGACTTCCTTTTCCGTGCGACGGCGCAGGTTTTCCATTTCCCGCCAGCGTGCGCAGCACCTTGTCCTTGAGGCTGGCGTTTTCGGCGATCAAGGCGTGCACCACGGCCGCGTCGCGCTCGGCGTCGCTCTGAACCTGTTCCGGCGCCGGGGATTGCCGAGTTTTCCGTCTGGGCAAGCGTTTCGTCCTGCGGGTTGTTTCCGTTCATCGTCCAACCATTCGTTTTGGCTCAAAGCCTTTTCCGATCCGATATCGTCGGATCGGAAAAGACCTTCGCTTTGCAAGTGATGCATTTTCGCATAAAAACACTTTCGGCCTGCATATCGCCCCGGGCAACGCAAAAATCAAGCTTGCCGCCCGGTTTTGGAACACGCTCAATAGATGCCGGCGCACGGCGCCCTGCCGCGCCGGATTGACGACTTTGGCCCCCGTCAGATCCGTCACGTAATAAGGTGTCCACCGCCTCTGCCTGAAAGTGACGATATGGGCCGAGGCGATATTGAGGTTCAGCCGCGACAAGGCAAAGGTCAGATCGAACAACAGCCCGGGACGGTCGAGGCCGGAAACCTCGATCACGCTGTACATATGCGACAGGCTGTTGTCGATGACCACATCCGGCGGCACCGAAAAAGTGTCGGCGCGCGCCTGCGCATAACTGGCTTTGGCGGCGACCAGATCGCTGACAGGCGCCTGATCGCCGCGCAAAGCCTGTTCGATCGAGCGGGCGATGCGCCGGCCGCGCCGCGT
>CAWENW010000023.1:0-89634 GCA_963810535.1 uncultured Chloroflexia bacterium | reverse complement strand
GTCAGGATGCGGATGCCCTCGTCCGTCACGATCACCGTATCCTCGATTCGCACTCCATACGCTCCCGCGATATACAGACCCGGCTCAACCGTAACCGCCATGCCGGGCTCGAGCACGAACGTCTCCCCGGACTTGGAGAGCCTCGGATCCTCGTGGATCTCTAGTCCGAGCCCGTGTCCGGTGCTGTGTAAGTACTGCTCCTCACGACCCTGCTCACGGAAATAGTCCCGCGCCAGAGCGTCAGCCGCTTTTCCGTCCAGACCGGGGTGCAACCCGCGCAGGCAGCGTTCCTGTGCCTCGAGAACCAGTGTATACAGCTCTTGCTGCTCGGGTCCGGGTGCTCCCAGGCAGACGGTCCTGGTCATATCGGCGCAGTAACCGTCATATCTGGCACCCATGTCGAAGGTTATGAACTCTCCTGGCCCGATTTCACGGTCGCCGGGCACGGCATGCGGAAGGGCTGAATTCGGGCCGCTGGCTACTATGGTGTCGAAAGCCAGCCCCTCCGCTCCCAGCTCCAGCATCTGCCGCTCGACTTCACGCGCGATCTGGCGCTCGGTGAGACCAGTCCGCAGGTAACCGCAGATATAGCTAAAGGTCTGGTCGGTAATCGCCACCGCTCGTTCGATAGCAGAGATCTCTAGGGCGTCTTTGATCATGCGTTGCCTCTCGACCACGTCGCGGGTGCTTACCAGCTTGAGTGGCGGCCCCGAGTCCTCGTTTGCCAGCGCGGCTCCCAGGTCTTCATAGATTGCCAGACGCAAATGATCGGCCTCGACGCCACAGCGTGCTATATTCGCGGCGTGAAGCTCCGCCGCCACCAACGGCGCCAGGTCGGCTTCGCGCCGCCGTAGCTCAAGACCGGGACACTCGCGTGCGGCTTGCTCGAGATAGCGTCCATCCGTTATCAAGAGGGCGCTGTCACTGGTGACCAGCAGCGTGCCCGCTGAATCAGCTTGCGAGTCGTGACCGGTATAGCCAGTGAGGTACCGCCGGTTCTCTGGATTGGTTACCATCAGGGCGTCGAGGCCCAGATCCCGCAGGGTCTGGCGCAATCGATCCAGCCGGCGGGTGTACATCGTCAGGCGGTCGGTTACTGAGGTAGTCATGATGGGGAATCAGCTCCTTTGGTGATGAGCGCATCAAGCGCATACAGATAGCCGCGCCAGCCCAGCCCGCTGACGTGGCCGCGGCAAACCGCGCTGAGGAGCGAAGTATGCCGGAACGGCTCGCGTGCAAAGATGTTGGAGAGGTGAACCTCTACCGCCGGCTTTCCCGTCCCTGCCACGGCGTCACGCAAACTCACGCTGGTATGGGCCAGGCCGCCGGGATTGATGACGATTCCGGCGCAGTCCGCTGCCTCTTGCTGCAAAAAGTCGATCAGGTCACCCTCGTGATTCGATTGAAATATGGTGATTTCACAATTGCGCTCGGCAGCATAGGAGACGATACGCTCATTGATCTGGGCCAGCGACATTCGCCCGTAAATGCCCGGCTCGCGCCTCCCAAGCGTATTCAGGTTGGGTCCATGAATGACCAGAATATGCAGCCGCGCGGCCCCAGGGTCACTACTGCTCATAGGAAAATCCGTTCGACTATGCCGATTTTGACTCGCATGTAGATGTACCGCACTTAGCTACTCTTAGCTACTCGCACCCACCGCCAGCAGCGCTCGGCGCATCTCGGCCTCGCCCACGCCGGAAATAAGCGTCGCCTCCCCGAGCCCAGTAGGCACAACCAGCCGTATGGTGCCGCCGCTGACCTTCTTGTCCCAGAGGCTGGCGGCCAGTAGCCGAGAAGCGGAGAGACCGGAGAGGCTGGTAGGCAGTCCGAACCGTCCGAGCAACGCCACCTGCCTAGTAACGACCTCCGCCGGAGTGATGCCCAGCTGGAGTCCAATCTGGGCCTCCGCTACCATGCCGGCCGCGACCGCCTCGCCGTGCAGCCAGCTTCCATACCCGGCCACTGACTCGACGGCGTGTCCAATGGTGTGGCCATAGTTTAGCAGATGTCGCTTGCCTCCGTCTCGCTCGCGCTCGTCGCCCTCCACGACCTCCCCTTTGAGCGAGACAGAGCGACCGATAATACGGGTGAGTGGCTCGGGCCGCTTCGCCAGCAGCGCGTCGGCGACGCGTTCCAGGTCGAGGAAGTAGTCACGGTCAAGCGCCACGCCGTGCTTGATGACCTCGGCCCAGCCCTCGACCATCTCTCGATCGGGCAGGGTGAGCAGCAGCGCTGGGTCGGCCAATACCAGGCGTGGCTGGTAAAAGGCTCCTATCAGGTTTTTCCCCAGCGGGTGGTTGACGGCTACTTTACCGCCTATGGACGCGTCCACCTGCGCGAGCAGCGAGCTAGGGAGCTGCACCAGCGGCATGCCGCGCAAGTAGGTAGCGGCGGCGAACCCGGCGAGGTCTCCGACGACGCCTCCACCGAACGCCAGTATCGCCTCGCCTCGCTCAGCTCTCCGCTCGGCCAGCCAGTCATGTACCAATCCCAGCTGTTCCCGCGACTTGCTGGCCTCACCTGGCGGCAGCCGGAACATCAGCGGCGTAAACCCCGCCCGCATCAGGCACGACATGAGCGGAACCTCATACAGCGCGGCAACCGCGGCGTCGCTCACTATGTGGACTCGAGGCGGCAGATCCAGGTCCCGCAGGAATCCCGGTAGTTGGGCGGCAAGACCTCCCCAGGCCACGACGCTGTCGTAGTGCGCACCGTATTCACTGCGCAGGTGTCGCACGGCGGTGACGGCACCTGCTGGTGAAAGGAGCCCGCGACCAACGATTCCTCCAACTACGCGACCAGCAACGGCCTGGGCGGTCAGATCGTCGGTCGAGATGGCCTCATCGGCTCGACTGTAGGCTCCCTGCCGTCTCTGGTTTAGCTGCCGCAGCGTCTGCAGTGGCCGGTCCCCCGCTAAGAGCGGCCGCCCGTGGATCGGTGCCTCCCGCTCCGAGCTGTGACGGTTCGCGAAGTGGCCCACGAGACGCCGGTAGGCGTGGTCAGGCGAGACCAGCAGACAGACCATCCAGCCCGCTCGTTGCATCAGCTCCAGGTTCTCGGGATTATCAACGATTCCGGCGCCGGTGGCGACTACCACGCGCGCTACCGCGGCCGTTCGTGCCAGCGCCTCCCTCTCGAGCTCGCGAAAGCCGGCCTCTCCCCGTTCCTGGAAAATTTCAGGTATGCTGCTCCCGGTAGATTCCTGGACGTCGGCGTCGACATCAAAACATGACCAGCCCAACTGCGCGGCGACTAGCTCGGCAACCGTGCTCTTCCCGCTGCCGGAGAGACCGATCAGGTATATCCGTTCGACGCATGCTGTTTCCATACCCCACATTGTAGCATCTAGCCTGGTAGCATCTAGCCTGCCCAGGAATGGCTCTTCTAAACTGGCGCTTCCATGCGACTTCGCAACACTGTGAGCGAGGTGAGGAATGAGGCTCGGCGTGATTGACCCATTCGGCGCGGGGAGTTTTCAAGTAGCGAGGAATTTGGTACGCTGTAGCTAATTCATAATCTCCATCGCAAAGGAGCGGTATGCGACACTTTCGTTTTGCGCAATATGACGTATTCACCGATGTGCCATTTGGTGGTAACCAGCTGGCGGTGCTCCTCGACGCCGATGGGCTTTCCGACGACGAGATGCAAAAAATTGCCCACGAGATGAACTATTCGGAGACGACGTTCGTGCTTCCACCGACCGATGTCAAAACCCTCCGAAAGGTGCGCATCTTCACTCCGACAACCGAGCTGCCTTTTGCCGGCCACCCCACTGTCGGTACCACATTCGCGTTGGCACACGACAAGGCCGTCAGAAGCGGGGACGCCTCGCCCATTTATCTCGAGCTTGGTGTAGGTCCCGTGCCTATCGACTTGCTCTTTGAGGGCGAGCAGCTCAGCTTTGTCTGGATGCACCAGCCATCGCCGGACTTTGGCCCATGGTCGGGAGATCGCGAGCGGCTTCTGTCGGCGATCGGCCTCTCGACCGACGACCTGGCGCCGGACTTGCCCATCGAGAACGGCAGCTCCGGCGTGCCGTTTACGTACGTTCCGCTGCGCGGGCTGGCGGCTCTTGGCCGGGCCACTCCGGGCAGCTCCGACCTGGCGGGGGCGCTTGGCGGCGGCACCGAGCTGCGCGGGCTGTACCTCTTCGACGCCGAGCCAGCTTCGAACCCTGAAACACCCAGACGCAGCCGAATGTTCTCACCGCATCTCGGTATTAGCGAAGACCCCGCGACCGGCTCAGCCGCCGGCCCGTTCGCGGCCTATCTGCTCAAGCACGGGCGTATCGCCTTCGACGGCGATGGAGATGTACGGCTCACTATCGCGCAGGGAGTTGAGATGGGCCGTCCCAGTCTCATCAAAGTCGCGGTGACCGGGAAGTCCCACCAAGAATCTGGTGCCGGACCGGTCGTCCTCGAGCAGCTCCAGATTCGGGTCGGGGGCGAGGCGGTGCTGCTGGCCGAGGGCACGATATTACTGCCATAGTGACGGGCCGGCGGGAGAGGTGGCGGTAATTACGCTTGTTGCGCGCTGCTTGCGGGGACAGGCGCGCAAGGGGAGACCTGGTCGTGGACACAGTCGAGACTGTACAGATAACCGAGCTGATAGCTGAGCTGGCGCCCAGCGAGATCTACGGGAGCCGGACCGGCCTCGTCACCGCGATTACCTACTCGTCGGCCGAGGTCCAGCCTGGGTCGGCATTTGTCGCTATACACGGCCGTAAGACTGACGGCTCGGCATACATTCCGGACGCGCTCGGACGTGGTGCCGTCCTCGTCGTGGGCGAAGAGCCTACGCCGGCAGGATTTCCCGCCAGCTGCACCTATGCGCGCGTCCCGGATTCGCGCCGTGCGCTGGGGGCACTGTCAGCGGCTTTTTATCGCCATCCCAGCCGGAACATGGAGGTGATTGGGATCACCGGCACCGACGGGAAAACCACCACCACTGATCTTATCGACGCCATACTCTCGGCGCACGGCAAGTGCACGGGCCTTATGAGCACGGTAGAATTCAAGATCGGCGGGGAGCGCTGGCCCAACAACAGCCGCTTCACTACTCTGGAAGCCCCACAGGTGCAACGGCTGCTCAAGCAGATGTACGAAGACGGCACCCAGGTGGCGATCGTGGAGACGACCTCCAGCGGTCTGGAGCTTCACCGGGTTTGGGGTGTGGAATACGACCTCGCGGTCGTCACCAACATCACGAGCGAGCACCTCGAAGTGCATGGCACGCTGGAAAATTACCGGCGTGCCAAGGCCATGCTCTTCGAAGCGGTGGATCCAACCCGGGAGAAGCGCGTTCCAGAGACGCAGACCATACCTCGCTACTGTGTGCTCAATGCCGATGACAGCTCATTTTCGTATCTCCGGCCGTTCTGCCGCGCCCCAATTCTCAGCTACGGTATCACTAACCCGGCGGACCTACGGGCCGAAGATCTCGTCCTGGACTCCGCGGGCGCACGATTCCAGGTGCGGACGCCGGATGGCGAGCGTTTTCCCATCCAGACCTCCCTGGTGGGGAGCTTCAACGTCTCAAACTGCCTGGCCGCTCTCTCCGTCGGCTACCTGCACGGGGTACCGTTTCCTGTCATGGCGTCGGCACTGGCCGAGTTCGCGGGAGTGCCTGGACGCATGGAACGCATCGACGCTGGCCAGCAGTTTGCGGTTATAGTGGACTATGCCCATACCGCCGAAAGCCTGGCACGGGTCCTGGAGGTACTTCGGCCGGTGACGTCGGGGAGGCTGATCGCCGTTTTCGGCTCGGCTGGTGATCGCGACCGCGCCAAACGCCCTGAGATGGGAACGGTAGGCGCGAGGCTCGCCGACTTCTCGGTCATAACCGACGAAGACCCGCGTGAGGAGGACGCGGCAAGCATCTTGCGTGAGATTGCGGAGGGAGCAACGAGGGAAGGCGCGCAAGAAGGCCGGGACTTTGTCTGTATCGTCGGGAGGCGCCAGGCCATTGCTACCGCTCTTGGTCTCGCTCGGCCCGGGGATACCGTGCTTCTGGCTGGTAAGGGGCACGAGCAGAGTCTCATCGTCGGGCATACGAAATTACCGTGGGATGACCGTGTGGTGGCGCGAGAAGAACTGACGGCGCTCGGATATGTGGGAGGAGCGGGGTAGCCTGTGGGTGGATTCAATGGATTCAATGGAATCAATGTGACCATTCCAGAATTCTTAAGCGTACTGCTAATTGCGTTCATTACCAGCGCACTTGCTTGTTTCGTGGCGATGAAGGCTTTTCCCCACTTCCGTAGCGGAGAACGCAAGCAAGGTGCCTTCCGTGCCGACCAGTCGACTGGGAGCTACCGGATCGAGGCGCAGAAAGGCCCGCAAAAAGGCAAGGTCCGCCTCGCGCGAGCCGAGTCGAACGAGTTACCAGCGGTAGGTGGACCGGCTATGCTGCTCGCGATTACGGTGGCGACGGTTGTAGCCGCCTACGAGCTCGGGCTCGGTGCGGTGCAATGGGAGCTGCTGGGAGTCCTGCTCTTTGGCATGGTCGGAATCGGAATCGTGGGGTATATCGACGACTGGCGCAAGGTTCACAAGGGCGAGGGTATCTCGGAGATCCAGAAATTTACCGGCGTGCTGCTGGTCGCGTTGCTGGCAAGCATTGCTTTGAACCGACTACTGGCCTACCCGGCGGTCCCGAGAACACTCTCCGCTCGCCTTGCCTACCCGCCCTACAGCGATTTTCCCCTCGTGGGCCAGTTGCTCAAGCAGGTGAAGTACGCCTGGATCGTCTTCTTCCTGCTCATGACCTCGACGGTTACCAGCGCCACCGCGTTGGCGGTGGACTTCAGCGACGGTATGGATGGTCTATGCGGCGGGCTCATGTTTAGCGCCGCTCTCTCCCTCTCCGCGATACTGCTAAGCGAGAACGACACGGCGCTCTGGCCGGGCGCGATCGCGGTGCTGGCCATAGCCGGAGCTACCGCCGGGTTTCTGCCATTTAACTGGCCGTCGTCCTGGAAGGCCCGCAACCAGGGAGTCGGGCGACGGCGCGCTCGCATCATCATGGGTGATTCAGGCTCGCTGGCGCTGGGTGGGCTGCTCGCGCTGGTGGCGATCGTGAGCCGTCTCGAGTTCGTCTTGATCTTTATCGGCGGCGTCTTTGTCCTGGAAGGGCTCTCGGCGCTTATCTCCGCCCGTATACTGGTGCGGTTCTTCCGCAAGTTCCTCCGGCTCGAGCGCTACAACAGCAGCGGCAGGGGCTTCCTGCACACCGAGTTTCCCCTTCCTTTCCTCGCGACGCCGATGCATCATCACTATGACCTGTTGGGCTGGGATCGCAAACGACTGGTATATGGAGCCTGGCTGCTGGGGACGGGACTCGGCGTCCTTGGGGTCGCCAGCGTCATCGGTACATTTACCTGGCAGCGCTACCTGGCTCGTTTCGCGGCCCTGCTGGTCATCGTCTTCGTCTGGCAGACCGGACCGTGGACTCGGAGCTTCTTTATTGGGCTGCACCGGACCTCGAGCAGACGGCGGCCAGAGTCTCCAGGTCCCGCCGTGCTCGCGCTCTACTATGGGTTTCCCTTCCGCCTCTTTGGGCGCTGCCTGTATGGCGAGGTAGATACCACCTCGGTTACCGACGAGTGCTTCCGCACGCCGGCGGAGCAGCTCTCCATCTGGCAGCGCATGAGCGTCTTCGACGCCCGCTCAGTTCTCGGGTACTACTGTTATCGCGAAGGCGCCTTCGACGACGCTCTGCGCATTTGGGGCCGCATACCGAGCGGTAATCTCGAGAAGCGGAGCGAGATTGCCGAGATGCTGGCCGAGGTGCGCCATATGGTTGCACTGCGAAATGAGGACGGTATGATGGGTATGGAGACCCATGGGCCGGCCGGCGTGCACCCGTTTCTCCCTACTCCAGCTGGCATCCCTGGCCGTGGCGAGATCGATGCCCATCGGCTGGCAGATCCCAGCGCTACCCTCTTTGCCGGCGTTGTACCGGTGCCGAAGCCATACTCATCGGGCTCGATATCCCTGTCGCAGTCCATATCTCATGCCGTAAAGATCGTTCCCGTTCTAACGCCGCCTGCTAGCGGAGCCGTGCCTGTCTCAGTGCCCGGTGAAGTAACGCGTGGCGCTTCGTCTTCGCTGCCGGGGGTGTTGCCGCCCAGTAACGGCAGGCTGGCGTAGAGCGCCAGCGGCGGCAACACCAAAAAATACGCCAGCAGGCTTCGCCAGGCAAGCAAGAACGGAAGGAGCGCCAGCGCCGGAGCCAGCTCGGGTCGTACCGGCGTCCGAGCCAGGGCAAACCAGAGGTAGATCGCGGCCAATGCGGCAATCTCAAGCGCTGTATACACCCCCGACGGTAGCAACGGCACCAATCCGGTATGGGAGAGCTCGACCAATCCTACTCCGGAAGGAAAGAGAGGGAGTGTCACCGGTAGAGCCTGGCTTCGAGCCCACGCAACCGGAGAGGCGATAATAAAGGGGAGGTTGATCGCTGCGAATGCCAGGGCCGTCATGGCAAGGCGGGCCAGCGCCGCTCGGGGGCCCTGCCGCCGCCAAACAATTATGGCATAGAGCGGTACCAGCGGCCAGACGATCTGCTTCACCGCGGCTCCGAGCCCCAGCAGCAGCGATGACGCAATCGGTCGCTGCTTCTCCAAACGCCAGGCGCAGATAACCAGAAAATACGCGACCGGCTCGAACTCTCCTCGCAGCGCTCCCAGCAGCAGAAATTGGTTGGCCAGCACCGATATCGTGAGGAATGGCCAGAGGGCGCGTGGAGCGCCCCAGACACTCGCCAGAATAAAAAGGATACAAAACAGCAGGTTGGTGGGAGCGGTCGAGGACCAGCCGGCCCAGATGTTTGGCACGTAGACCAGGAACGCCAGTGCTGGATAACTGTGCAGCGTATCGGGGTCGTACTCGGGGCCCCGGCGCGCGGGCGCGGCTAGCTCTTGTCGCACGTCGGCCACGATCTGTTCGAGGCTCGGGCCAAATGGCTGGTAACGGGCGGCGGCGTACCGGCCGAGATCCAGCGGCGTGGCTCCGACGCTCGGAAACTCGGCAATCGCATGCCAGAACCGATTGCCGGCGGTATACGGGTTCACTCCTTCGAGCACCAGCTGGGCGTTGAAGTGATTGAACGCGGCGGCATCTGAAGAGTAGTCGGGCCTTCCGCTGGCGATGGAGTCTACGGTGACGATACCGAATGTGATGGTGCCGGCGGTGGCCAGCGCGAGTACAATTATCAGTACCGTCCTGGTCAGGCGATAGGAGGCATTTTCGGCCGGCAGCGCGAGATTGCGTGAGAGCGCCGCGAGCAGAAGCATGGCGATCGACCCGCCCAGCAGCGCGGTATGTAGTATGATACCCAGCGGCTGGGCGGAGAACGCGGATAGAGCGGCGGTCCAGCAGTACAGCGTGATGGTAAGGGTCGCGCAGGCAACGAGAATGAGACGTGGTGGAATCATACCTGCGCTCCCTTTCTCCCGCTCTGCGGCCGCACGCTTTCAGCAATTGGGTGGTTATGGACCCTGCTCGACGTTGTCTACTCTGGACACTGTACGTAACGGGTGAATACCGCCGCCACGGCTATTTGGGCTAGTATACCCTTGTTGACAATAGATGGTGAGTACGTAGACGCTCCCGGCAGAGGAGAAAAGTCTTATGACAGCAGCACAAATCGAGAGCAGATAAGCCAGCGACTGCAGATTTGGGCGGATGAGGCGCAGCACGAAGCGGAGGTTGCCGATACCCACGATGATATGCTGAGCTGGCAGGGTCAGGCTCAGGTTCTCGGCAGCACCGCGGCGTTTCTAGCCGGCACTCAGAGCGCCGATGTAGATATTTGGCAGCAGATAGTCGGCGACCGGACCCAGGCCCTGGAGGCCTGGGAGAAGGTACAATCCGGACCGGAAGCTATGCTCTGCGCCGGTATCGTGGCCGGCTATGATGTGGCCCTGACGGTACTGCGCGATATGACCGGAAGGACCTGGTCGGATGTCAACCAGCGGACTGGTTGGGTCAATCGCTAGGGTCGCCGGCTCAGCTGGCGTTCCATGTCTATCGCGAAGCCGGACATGAGAATCCAGACATGAAGAGTGCATGAACATGTTATGAAGATTGTGATTGCGCCGCAGGCGCTCAAAGGCAGTCTCGATGCCGAGGCGGTAGGGTCGGCGATCGCTTCGGGCGTGGCCGCGGTATTCGCCCGCGCCGAGGTAGTGACCATTCCCATTGCCGACGGCGGCGAGGGCACCGTCCGCGCACTGGTCTCCTCCACTGGAGGGAGATTGGTCTCCACTACCGTACATGGTCCGCTGGGTGAGCAGGTAGACGCCGAGTGGGGCATACTGGGGGAGCCGGACGCTCGCTCCGCGGTTATTGAGATGGCCGCTGCCTCGGGTTTGCCGCTGCTTTCCCCGTCGCAGCGAGACCCACGCGTTACCTCGACCTATGGCACGGGTGAGCTCATACTGGCGGCCCTGGATGCCGGCTGCCGGAATCTGCTCATCGGCATCGGCGGCAGCGCCACCAACGACGGTGGCGTGGGGATGGCCACCGCTCTCGGCGCTCAGTTTCTGGATGGAGAAGGGAGGCAGCTCCCGCCTGGCGGCGCCTCCCTTCTCCGTCTCGCGCGCATCGACACCACCGGCCTGGATCCACGTCTACGAGATACCGTCGTCCAGGTGGCCTGTGACGTCACCAATCCCCTCTGTGGTGAGACCGGCGCCAGCTGGGTCTACGGACCACAGAAGGGCGCGACCCAGTCGGTGGCGCGGGAGTTGGACGAGGCGTTATCCCACTATGCCGAAGTATTGGAGCGGCATTTTGGAGCTGATGTAGCCGCCATACCCGGCTCCGGCGCCGCTGGTGGCCTGGGCGCCGGACTACTCGCGTTTACCGTCTCGACCCTGGTGCCGGGCGCGCAGCTGGTACTCGAGACCGTGCACTTTAGAGCCGCGCTAGCCGGCGCCGATGTGGTGATTACCGCCGAGGGCAGCCTCGACGCCCAAACCGGGTACGGCAAGGCGGTGGCCGCGGTAGCCGCCGCTTCGCGTCGGGCTGGCGCCCACGTGGTTGCGCTGGTGGGGCGTCTTGCCGCCTCCGATGCGACACTGGCCGAGTTGGGTATCGAGGCGGCGCTCCCGATTGAGGATGGACCCCTCTCTCTCGAGGAGAGCATGGCCCGCGCCGCCGAGCTGTTGCAAGCCGCCGCCACGCGGGCTATGCGGCTGGTCGCGATCGGCAGGAGCCTCGCGCCTCGTGCACTAGTGCGCCGGCCAGCTTTGGGCCGGCCAGCTGGGGCCGGGTCCGTTGCGGAAGCCATGGATCAGCGCAGTCCCACCAGACCGACTAGCAGCGCCCCACCGTATACCGGCAGAAAGGCGCCGGGTCACGGCATACCGCCGTGCTCCGCCTCCTGTCGATTGGTGGCGAGCGGCGATACGGTGAGGATATTTTAGCACGAGCCGCCATATACCAAGCGGCGAATTCGCCACTCCCATTGACAGAGAACGGTTGTGTCCTTACAATCACTTTAATAAATCTATTACTAGGGATATCACCCAGGGAGTTTGGGAGGCATGACGTTTCAGCGCCCGGAGGAGGTGCGCCATGCATGTATGAGTTGATCATCCTCTCGCTATTGATGCACTGGCAGATGCACGGCTATCTCATCGCCAAGGTTACCAACGATCAGATTGGTCCCTGGGCTAAGCTCAGCAGCGGAACCATGTATACCATCCTGGCGCGACTGGAGGCCGAGGGCCTCATCGCTCACGCGGGCGAGCCGAGCCCCAGCGCGCGCCGGCGCCGCGGGAATTCAAGGGCCCGCACGTTCACGATCACTGAGCTGGGCCGCAGGCAGTTCCACCAGCTCATGATGGACACGTCCTCCAACCTGGGCGACTACCAGCGCATCTTCCAGCTCAAGTACGTCTACCTCGATCTCCTGGCGCCGGAAGAGCGCCGGCTGCTGATGAGCCACTACGTCAACTACTGCCTGACGACCATACTGCATTTGCAGACGGAGATGGCGAATCTGGCGCACGAGCTCGCCGAACAGCCGAGTCCCGGCTACCTGGAGAGCGTGCTGGAAGTGTTGCGGCACAGTACCCGCCAGTGGGAGGCGGAGCGAGACTGGATCAGTGAGATATACGCGCGGGCAGAAACCGCGTCAGATGGCCCAGCCGCAAAGGAGTCATGACGGTCGCGGCTGGGCCTCTGCCTACTGTGCCTGTGCCTTGAGCTCGCGCCGAAGTATCTTGCCTGATGCTGTCTTGGGAATGGCGGCTACGAAGACCACCTCGCGGATCGCTTTGTAGTTGGCGACCTTACTGTTCACGAAGACCATCAGCTCTTCCTCGGTCACGGTGGCGCCGGGACGGCTCGCCACGAAAGCGCGTGGGACCTCGCCGGCCTCGGAGTCGGGCCAGCCGATGACTGCGGCATCGGCTACCGCTGGATGCTCGAGGAGAACCGCTTCCAGCTCCGCGGGGGCGATGCCGAAGCCCTTGAACTTGATCATCTCTTTGGCGCGATCGACGATATAGACGTACCCTTGCTCGTCGATGTAGCCCACGTCGCCGGTATAGTACCAGCCGTCCCGCAGCACTCGCCTGGTATCGCTCTCCGCCTGCCAGTAGCCCTGCATGATTTGGGGGCCGCGTACGCAGATCTCACCAGTTTCTCCGACCGGAAGTGTGCGTTCCCCAGTCTCTAGATCCACGATCTTTTGCTCGGTATCGCTGACCAGGATGCCGCCGGAGGCCAGCTTTATCTTTTCGGGATCTAACGGGCTGTGGTGGGTCAGCGGCGAGGCCTCGGTCATGCCGTAGGCCTGCACGACCGGAATGCCGGTGGCTTGCGCTACGCTCGTAGCGGGACCAAGTGCCATAGGAGCGGCGGCGCAGAGAATGTGGCGTACCTTGGGGAAGAATGTACGGGTCCAGGTTTGGCATGCTGGCAAATGCCATGAGCACGGGCGGCACAACCGGCAGTATAGTGACTCCCCTACGCTTGATGAGGGCGAATGCCTCATCGGGGACGAAGCGCTCCATGAGTACCAGCGCCGAGCCGGAGAAGGTCGCCTGCCCCATGAGCGCGACTCCATAAATATGGTAGAGAGGAAGAAAGACCATGAAGACGTCGTCCTCGGTCACTCGCGCCGCCGAGATGAATTGATGGAAGTTGACGACCAGGTTGCGATGCGTGAGCAGCACTCCCTTGGGTAGTCCGGTAGTGCCGCTGGAGTAGGGCAGGGCAATGAGGTCGCTCGGGCGTACCTCTACGACGGGAACCCGAGTTGGTGAGTAGCTGCGAATCAGGCGCCCGAAAGGAACCACCTCGGCTGCCGCTCTCCGGCTCGGTGCCGGTGGTGAGTATCAGACGCAGCGCCGGAGTCTCATGCCGGGAGGCCTGCACCAGCGGCAGCAGCTCGCGCTGCACCAGTACGGCGGCGGCATTGCTGTTCTGCAGCTGGTAGCTGACTTCGCGTTCCTTGTACGAGGGGTTCATGGGGGAAAGGACGAGACCCAGCATGCTAGCCGCCATCCAGGCAACCCCGTATTCCGGGCGATTGGTCATGAGCAGACAGAGGGTATCGCCTTTACGCAGGCCAAGATCGTAGAGAGCCGCGGCTGCCGAGCGCGAGAGCGCATAGAGCTCGCGGTAGGTGAGGGTGATGTCTCGCCAGTAAATGGCCGGGCGCTCCGGCACCCGAAGCGCGGTCCGCGCCAGCATCTCATGGAACACGACATCCGGATAGACGAGCGGTGGACGGTCAAATTCCCCGAAACTGTACGGCGATGGTGGAACATATGGTGCAACATCAGGAACGGCTTCGTTCATTCGGGTGCCCCCTCTTCTCTGGCAGCGCGGCGTCTGGTGGGTGGCCTACTCCAAATCAGTACGCTTAGTCTAAGCGAGGGGCTATCTTCCGTCAAGTTTCATCATTCGTTGATGAGTCTGGGCAGACTCTGATCACTTGCCGCAGGTGCTGGCGTGGCGCATGGCCCAGGGTGTGCTGGAATGTGCCATAGTTAGATACAGGCATTAGAAAAATGCGAGTTACTACGTAGCCAAGTCAGGAATACTGGAGGTTGCGCGTATGGACGAAAATCGCGAGGGCAATCGATTAGCGGCGGTATACCAGCTAGGTCAAAGTATCTGGTATGACAATATTCGACGAAGTCTCATTACCTCGGGTGGTCTGCAGCGACTGATCGACCAGGATGCCGTGGTCGGCGTTACCTCGAATCCGACGATCTTTGAGCATGCCATCGACGGCAGCGCCGATTACGACGACGCCATTCGCGAGCTGGTCTCAGGTGGCACTACCGATCCGGTTGCTATCTTCGAGGCATTGGCAGTCAACGACATACAAATGGCAGCCGATGTGCTGCGTCCCACATACGAGCGCACCCACGGACTTGACGGATACATCAGTCTGGAAGTTTCGCCGGCCGCCGCCAACGACACCCAGAAGACCATTGCAGAAGCGCGCCATCTCTTCCAGAGGGTAGACCGCCCCAACGTCATGATCAAGATTCCGGCGACCGCCGAGGGGTTACCCGCCATCGAGCAGATGATCTACGAAGGTATTAACATCAACGTCACCCTGATCTTTGCTCTGGAGATCTATGAGCGGGTAACCGAGGCCTACATTCGCGGGTTGGAGCATCGGTCCAAGGAAAGTCTTCCGGTCTCGGGCATCGCCTCAGTGGCCAGCTTCTTTGTCAGCCGGGTGGACACGCTGACCGACAAGCTGCTGCAGGAAAAGATCGACGCCGCTCCGGATGAGGAGACCAAGAGCCAGCTGAAGCCACTTCTGGGCACCGCCGCCATTGCCAATGCGCGGCTTGCCTATGACCGCTACAAGCGTATCTTCCATGGAGAGCGCTTCGCGGCGCTTCGTGAGCAGGGGGCAGCCTCCCAGCGCTGCCTCTGGGCCAGTACCAGCACCAAGAACCCCAACTACCTGGATGTGCTCTACGTGGAGGAGCTCATTGGGCCGGAGACGGTCGATACCATGCCGCCTCAGACCATTGTTGCCTACCAGGATCACGGCCAGCCTCGCTCGCGACTGGACGCTGAAGATATCTCTTCTTCGGTCGAGACCATGCGCCGGCTTGAGGAAGCGGGCATCGACATGGGGCAAGTTACCCGCCAGCTGGAGCTAGATGGCGTCAAGTCCTTCTTCGATTCGTACACCAGCCTCATCGAATCCACCAGGACGAAGGTGGAGAAGCTGCGCGCCGAGCAGGCACCAGCCGAGCAGGCACCAACCGAGCAGGCACCAGCTGAGCAGACACCGGCCGAGCAGCCCAGCTCCGGCGGGGAAGAATCGTCGGCGCTCCCCGGGTATATTATCCAGGCGTTCCCGCCGTTTGCCAGAGCTTCGCTCGGCGCCTGGGAGAGCATGGTAGCAGCCGGGCTGGCTCGGGCGGCCGACGAGCATTTCGCCGAGCGGATCTGGGAGAAGGACCCGAACCTGTGGCAGCCGGAGCCTGCCGACCAGAGCGAGATTACCGACCGGTTGGGCTGGCTTACGGTAACCGACCAGATGCGCGAGGCTTTCCCCCGTCTCGATCAGCTGCGGGACACGGTCCGCCAGGCCGGATTTACCCATGTGGTGCTGCTAGGCATGGGTGGCAGCAGTCTCGCTCCCGAGGTGCTACGCGAAACCTTTGGCAGCGCTTCGGGACAGCCGGAGCTGCTGGTCCTCGACTCCACCGATCCCGCCACCATCCTCTCGGTGGAGAATCGCATCGACGTACTCCACACGCTCTTTATTGTGGCATCAAAGTCCGGCGGTACCATCGAGACGCTCTCGCAGTTCAAATACTTCCACGAGAAGGTGCAGGCCGTAGACCCGACTGCTACGGGCTCCCACTTCATCGCCATTACCGACCCCGGCACCAGCCTTGCGCGTCTGGCCAGCGACTCTGGGTTCCGGGATATCTTCTTGAATCCGCCCGACCTCGGCGGCCGCTACTCGGCGCTCTCATTCTTTGGGCTGGTTCCGGCGGCAATCCTGGGCATAGACCTGCGCGGACTGGTAAACAGCGCCGATTACATGCGAGATGCCTGCCGGCCGCGGGCTGATGCTTCGGAGAACCCCGGCCTCTGGCTGGGAACCGTGCTCGGCACCCTGGCGCAAAAGGGTCGTGACAAAGTCACCCTGGTGATGTCTCCGCCGGTCTCCACCTTCGGCTACTGGGTCGAGCAGCTCATTGCGGAGAGCACCGGGAAGGAAGGCAGGGGAATACTTCCGGTTGAGGGAGAGGCGCTGGGCGCACCGGAGAATTACGGCAATGATCGGCTCTTCGTCTATTTACGCGCCGATGAAGGCGCCGACCCGGCGCACGACGCCGCGCTCGCGTCTCTGGAATCCGCGGGCCAGCCGGTTGTAACGCTGGCGCTGCGAGACACATACGACCTTGGCGCCGAGTTCTATCGCTGGGAGTTTGCAACCGCGGTAGCCGGGGCGTTCCTGCAGATCAATGCCTTTAACCAGCCTAACGTGCAGGAAGCTAAGGACCAGACCAACGAGGTGCTTTCAACCTATGAGGCGCGCCATGCCATCCCAGATCCGCGCCCGATTCTGCGAACGCAGCGGGTCAGCATCGTGGTCGCCCAGGAGCATGCCCGCGTCTTCACCGAGGCGATCTCACTGCAAGCGGCGATGGAGGATTACCTGGGCCTGGTGAAGCCGGGCGACTATATCGCAGTGCTGGCCTACATAGAGAGAACTCCAGAAACCACCCAGACGCTGCAGCACATTCGCACGCAGATGCGCAATCTCTGCCGGGTGGCGACGACGCTGGGCTATGGTCCGCGCTTCCAGCACTCGACCGGGCAGCTTCACAAGGGTGGAGCCAACCATGGCGTCTTCATCCAGCTGGTTGCGGAAGACCAGGTGGACGTGCCTATACCTGGCGCGCCCTACACCTTCGGCGTCCTGAAGGGCGCGCAGGCTCTGGGCGATCTGCAGGCCCTGGAAAAGCATGATCGGCGTGTCGTCCGCATACATCTAGGCCCCAGTATTGCGGACGGCTTAGGCGAGCTGCGCCAGGCGATTGATGCGGCGGAGTTAGTGCGATAGCGCCCCTGCCGCCAACCATAGTGATACATCAGTGATACATCCCGCGATTGACAGTATGGCGTAATCGAAACGACAAGTAATGCGGAAATGGAGCGAGACACAATGGAGCTCGGTATTTACGGACTCGGCCGCATGGGCGGCAATATGGCGATTCGCCTGATTCGGGGCGGCCACCGGGTGGTAGCCGGCAACCGGAGCGCAGGACCGGTGGACGAGGCCAAGACGGAGGGAGCGGTTCCCGCCTACTCCATCGAAGAGATGGTACAGAGGCTCGAGGCATCGCCGAAGATTGTCTGGCTCATGGTGCCGTCTGGCCAGGTTACCGATGATACGTTGCACCACGTCATGCACCTACTCTCCGCTGGAGACATCATCATCGACGGCGGCAATTCCAACTGGCGCGATACGGTTCGCCGAGCCGGTGAGGTGACGGCGGCGGGCATGCACTATATGGACTGCGGCACCAGCGGTGGTATCTGGGGTCTCAAAGAGGGCTACAGCTTGATGATCGGCGGGGAGCGCGAGACCTTTCTGCACTGCGAGCCGATCTTCAAGACCCTGGCTCCGGAGAACGGCTATGGCTACATGGGGACCCACGGCGCCGGCCACTTTGTGAAGATGGTTCATAACGGCGTGGAGTACGGCATGCTGCAAGCCTACGGTGAGGGCTTTGAGATCATCGAGAAGTCACCGTTCTCGCCTGATCTTCGCGAGGTGACCCGGGTCTGGCAACATGGCAGTGTGGTTCGCTCATGGCTGCTGGATCTGGCGGCGCTGGCGTTTGCCGACGATCCGACGCTCTCGCAAATCAAGGGCTATGTCGAGGATTCCGGTGAGGGACGCTGGACGGTTCAAGCCGCTATCGACGAGAACGTTCCCGCGCCGGTGATTACACTCTCACTCTTGCAGCGTTTTGTCTCACGCCAGCCAGAGTCTTTCTCCGCCAAAGTTATCGCCGCGCTGCGAAATCAGTTTGGCGGACACGCCGTCACCTTCGAATCCGGCGAGGTCGGCGGAGTGAAACATCAAGCGTAGGATACTGGAGACGTTTTGCCACGGCGAGCCTTCGAGCGGCGCTGTTTGGTGACCAGTAAGCAAAGCTTAACCAGAACATAATCATTACTTAAGGTTATCATGCCTTAGGTATTGGTGTGCGGCCGCTTACAATGGCGGAGAGAGATAAGGGATGGCACATGGATACAACATTGTCTGCCGTGCATAACCCGTTACGAGTTGGAATGAGGAGTGCCCGCAACGTAGCTCCCTGCGTTATGGTGATTTTCGGCGCGACCGGTGACCTGACTCACCGGAAATTGCTGCCGGCGCTCTACAACCTGGCACTGGAGCATCCGTTGCCGCCCCAATTTACGGTGGTGGGGGTGGCCCGGCGGCCATTTTCCAACGAGGAGTTTCGCCAGCAGGCGCTGGATTCCATCAACCAGTTCTCTCGCCGCCGTCCGGTGAACCAGGCGGTCTGGGAGACATTCTCAAGGGGGCTCTACTATCACCAGTCGCAGTTCGACGATCCGGGAGGGTATGCGGGACTGTCGGAGCTGCTGATGCGGCTGGATCTGGAGCGAGGAACCGGCGGAAATCATATCTTTTATCTGGCGACTCCGCCTAGCTTTTATGCGGATATCGCCGACCAGCTCGCCAGGGCGAATCTCGCGTCCCGCACGCCGATGGACGGCAACGGCTCCAATGGCTCGAATGGACCACACCCCTGGGCGCGCATCATCGTGGAAAAGCCTTTCGGCCACGATCTGCAGTCGGCCATGGCGCTCAATCACGAGCTCAACAAGGCATTTAGCGAAGATCAGATTTATCGCATCGACCATTACCTGGGCAAGGAGACCGTGCAGAACATCATGGTGCTGCGCTTCGGTAATGGGATCTTTGAGCCCATCTGGAATCGCCGCTATGTCGACAATGTGCAGATAACCGTTGCCGAGAATATCGGCATCGAAAACCGCGGAGACTACTACGAGGAAGCCGGCGCCATGCGCGATATGGTGCAGAACCATATGATGCAGCTGCTGACGCTGGTGGCCATGGAGCCGCCTACCAACTTCGGCGCCAACGCGGTCCGCGATGAGAAGGTCAAGGTGCTCAAGGCGATTCCTCCGCTCGCGGAAGCGGAGATCGGCGCCGACACGGTACGCGGCCAGTATGGTTCCGGCATGGTTGGGGGCCAGGCAGTGGAGGCCTATCGCCAGGAGCCGCGCGTAGATCCCAGGTCTCGCACGGAGACCTTTGTTGCGCTAAAATTATCGGTGGAGAATTGGCGGTGGGCGGGCGTGCCATTCTACTTACGCACCGGTAAGCGTTTGACCAAGCGTATCTCTGAGGTAGCTATACAGTTTAAACGCCCGCCGTACCTGCTGTTTCGCGACAGCGGAGCGGACCAGATGCAGCCCAATGTATTATCGCTGCGCATACAGCCCAATGAAGGGATATCGCTTCTGTTCGAGGCAAAGGTGCCCGGTCAGGAGATGCAACTGCGCAGCGTCAATATGGACTTTCTTTATGGCAGCTCATTTGGAATTGAGCCACCCGAAGCCTATGAGCGACTTTTGCTAGACTGCATGCTGGGTGATTCAACACTCTTCACTCGCATCGATGAGACCGAACATTCCTGGCAACTTGTGGATGTGATCGAGCACGCCTGGTCGCATTCGACGGCGCCGTTGCCGCAGTACGAGCCGGGGACCTGGGGGCCAAAGGAGGCAGATGCGCTCATCGAGCGTGACGGCCGAACGTGGAGGCGATTATGACCGCAGTGTCCGATCCTTTTGCTTCGATGCGATCAATTGAGCTTGGCAACATTGAAGCGCAGCTCGACGCCATGTGGCGTGAGACTAATGCACACATTGCCGCGGCTGGTACGACAGCCGTGTCTCGTAACAGCGTGCTTACCCTCGTGGTCTATACTACCGGCCGCTCGTCGGCGGGACAGCTGCTCGAGGTCATCCATACCTTGAGCACGCAGCACCCGTCCCGCGCGATCATTATCTCGGCGGACCCTCAGAACAAGGGGAACCAGATACAGGCCCATATAGCGACTTATGTGAACGCGGAGAACAACAGCTATGGGGAAGATATCGTCCTCGATGCTCAGACTGAGGCGGTACGGCACCTGCCGGGGGTGGTATTGCCGCTGATCGTATCCGGCTTACCCTCATTTCTCTGGTGGCCGGGTGAGCCGCCATGGGGCACAGAGCTGCTGGAATCGCTGGTCGACGGCAGCGACCGCCTTATCGTGGATATCGCGGAGATGACCCACGTAGAATTCAGCCTCAGCGCCCTCGAGCACCTGATACTGCGCAAGTCGGCGCGCTGCGCCATCAGCGACACCTCCTGGACCGCACAGACTCCGTGGCGCGAGCTGGTAGCGCAATTCTTCGACATGCCGCAGGTGTTTCCGTACCTTGGTGCCATCGAGCGGATGTCCATCGAGTTCGCCGCCTCCGATGAGGACTCCCGTCAAAATAGTGGACAGGCCTACCTCTTTGCCGGATGGCTGGCATCTCGTCTGGGGTGGAAGAGCCAGCAGGCGCACGCCAGCGGCCTTGACTCCAACCGGCAACACGTGTTGCGGGATCCGAACGGGCGTGCCATTGCCCTGGAGATTAACGCCCGGTTCGGGATAAACCAGCGCAACTGGTGGGAGCACGATATTTACCAGTCAACCATGCAGCAGGCGCAGCTACCGGGCTCCATCGACCTCCCCTGGGTCCGGCCCGGCGCTCTCATGTCGGTGCACATTGTGGCGCGGATCGACGGTAAGCGGGCGACCTTTACGGTTGGACGCGAGCAGGACCTGGGCCATGCTACCTCGATCTGCCATGTACCGGACACGGTGTTGCCTTCGCAAACCATCCATCTCGACTCGGTTGGCGAGCGAGAGCCGATCTCGGAACAGCTGCGTAACCTGGGTCATGATCTGGTCTACGAGGAAGCGCTGGCAACCGCGACCCAACTTGCCGGCACTCCCGCAAGATAGTCTGCAAGCTAAGGGAAGATGAGAGAGATAGGTACCATGCCAGAAAATAGCGGTGACCAACCGAAGAAGATTCACTTCCGGGTCTCACCCAACATCAGCGGGGTGGCGCGAGGGGGCGCCGATCTGTTTCTGGGTCTAAGTGAAACCAGATTGGGGCAACCGACCGGCACCGGGGCAACTAACCGCTTTCGCGTCGCGCTCAGCGGCGGCACCACTCCCAGAGCGCTCAATCAGCTGCTTTCCTCTCCTCCCTATATCGATCGGGTGGATTGGTCGAAGGTTGATTTTTTCTGGGGTGACGAGCGCTGTGTCCCGGCTACTGACCCGCTCAGCAATTACCGGATGGCCGACGAAACCTTGCTGGCACGGGTTCCAATCTCCCAGTCCCAGATTCACCGGGTCCCGACCGAGCTGGAAGATCCTGATTTGATCGCCGCCAGGTACGAGGACGATATGCGAGAGGCGTTTGGGCTGGCGGGCGGTGAGATACCTCGCTTTGATCTCGTCTATTTGGGCATGGGTCCGGACGGCCACACCGCCTCTCTTTTCCCCCATACCAGGGCGCTTTCGGTGACCGACCACATCGTTTCGTCTAACTATGTGCCTAAACTCGAAACTTTCCGAATCACACTGACCGTCCCGGTGATCAACAACGCCGCGGTGGTCGTTTTTTTGGTGGCCGGCGCAGACAAAGCCACGGCTCTTTCGGCGGTACTGGAAGGTCCGCCTAATTCGGACGAGTATCCGGCGCAGCTGGTGGCGCCCGCCGACGGCGACCTGTACTGGCTGGTCGACCAGGCGGCGGCGGCGCAATTGACCAAGGCAATTGGCGACGACAAATAAGAGGCAGAAAAAGTCAAGGAGCATACAGATATGGCGCTGGTGGTTCCCTCGGTGCTGTCGGCAGATCTTAGCCGGCTGGCGGAGCAGGTGCAAGCCGCTGAGGCGGGAGGCGCCGATCGTCTCCAGATCGATGTCATGGATGGTCAGTTCGTTCCCAGTATCACCTTTGGGCCGCTGGTGGTGGAGGCGGTACGCAAGCACTGCCGCCTTCCGCTAGAAGTGCATATGATGATCGTGGAGCCGGAGCGCCATCTCGAGGATTTTGCCGCCGCCGGCGGAGACATCCTCATCGTGCATCAGGAGGTCTCGCCCCACCTGCATCGCACCATCGAGCAGATCAAGCTCTTGGGCAAAAAGGCCGGTGTCGCCATCAATCCAGCCACTCCGCTGGCGATGCTGCAGGAAGTATTGAACGACGTGGACCTGGTTCTCTGCATGACGGTGGACCCAGGTAGCGGTGGCCAGTCCTTTATCTCCAGCATGCTGCCCAAGATCGAGCGACTGCGCGCCATGATCAGCCAGCATCAGGCGACCTGCGACCTGGAGGTCGACGGCGGCATCGAGAGCGAGACTGCAGGGCAAGTGGTGCGCGCAGGAGCTAGTGTGCTGGTCGCGGGATCGTCAACATTTGGGGCGCCGGATGGCGTAATGGCCGGCATCTCCCGTCTGCGCGCCGCTATCAGTTAACGCTGGCACCAGGGCCTATCCTCGCGCCACCGCCGGTGGATCGCGGTCGCATGCGGGTCAACTGGCCCTGCTGTAGCTCACGAGCGCAGTATCCCGATACCTGGTATAATAGCTGAAATATCCACGACGGTGCGAGCGCTGGCGGATGGCAAACGGGAGGGACGAAAAATTTGGCAGGTAATAGCAATGGCGCGCGCTCCACGGGCGGGCTGGGAATCCTGTCGGGCGCCGACGTAGAGGTTAATGAGTCGCTTGATGAGTTGCATGAAGCCGGCAAGCGTGAAGTGGAGATGTATATACGGACTTACCAGACGCTGCTGCGCAGCTCTGGTGAGGTCGGCCTGAAGGCGCTGGTGCAGGCCCACTACAATATCGATTCAGTACTGCACCCGGAGGCGCGCTCCAACGTCCCTGATATGTCGGCGTTCATCTATGCCGTGCTTCGTCTCCCTACCGCTGTTCTACAGTGCTCCCGTGTCTTGCTGGGCCAGTCGGAAGATGTTTTTGCTCAGGCGGGATATCAGGTCGAGCACTGGCATGCGGTAACCGCATCGGCCCGACGCCGCAAGTGGTTCTTCGACGGCAAGAATACGTTGGCCGCCTTTATCGCCAGCGTCAGCGATACCGACGACATCGTGCCGACTCTGGTGGCTCTACAGATCGAATGGAACAAGTTTCACTGGCTGCTCAACTCCGATCCAACTACCATGCAGCTGCTGGAGAGTCGCGTCGATCGTTCCTCTCCTGTCTACTCTGAGATCACCAAGGTCGTCCGTGAGCGATTGCAAGTCACCCAGGAGGATTGGCGCCGGCTGGAAGTCATCTGGGGAGATACCGTCTGGACCAACTTGCTGGCCATCGGCAAAGAGCGGAAGAATTTTACCCTGCGCATGCTGGGCGGCTCACATGTGGGATTCGTACGGTCCACGCGCAAATGGTGGGGACCGGTGGGCGAGAAGCTGGCCGAGCTGAAGCTGGGCCGCCGCCCGGTCTATTTTGTCTCCAGCAACATGCACTGCATGTCTAATCTGCTCTCCGGCACGGTGCTCCGGCGTGAAAATGAACTGACGCGATTCATCACTACCGGAGCCGAGAGCTTTCTAGCTGACGAGTATCGCAAGCTGAAAGAGGGGCGTGTCTCGGGCAACTGGCAGAATTTCCTCTACTACGCCGCTCGCGAGTATCAGCGTACCAACGTGGGACAGAGCTTTGCCAGCGCCCGGGAAGCGGAGGAGAGGGAGCGAGGCATCTATAACATCGGGTCTCGCTACGGCCTCGAGCTGGATGTGCAAGTCTTCGACCTCTCGCGGATGCGGCCCAACGACTTCGATCCCCGGGTACGGGTGCCGGGGTTTGAGCGGATCGCCGAAAGCCACGGCGTTATCGTCAACATCGACTACCCGCTGGGTATGGCGGCCTACCGTGTCCTGCGCGAGGTGCTGGAAAACAACATTGTCGTAAAGGGCGTCTATATCCTGGGTAAGGCGGCGACGCTGAACGGTAGCATCGGCGACGTCATGATCTCCAACGTCGTGCTTGACGAGCATAGCCAGAACACGTACTGGCTGGACAACTGCTTTAATGTCTCGGACGTGAGCAAGCACCTGGTCTTTGGGGCGGTGCTGGACAACCAGAAAGCGGTTTCCAGCAAGGGCACGTTCTTGCAGAATCGCGCCTACCTGGACTTCTATTATCGAGCCAATTACAGCGTGGTGGAAATGGAGGCGGGCCCTTATCTCGATGCGGTCTACGAGAGCCTCTATATGACCCGGTATCCCACCAACGAAAACATAAATTTCGCCAAGCTGCCTTTTGATCTCGGAGTCGTCCATTACGCGTCGGACACTCCGTACACTCGGGGCAAGAACCTGGGCGCGGGCAGCCTATCCTACTACGGCATGGACTCGACCTATGCCGCCACTATCGCCATATTGCGGCGCATACTGGAGCATGAGCTCAGCGGGGCCAGCGCCGGTGCCGCACCCGTCGGCGGTGACGCGGTCGCTCGCGCCGAGGCTCTCAAGATGAGACGGTCGGGCTCAGACGGGCGTCAGATAACCGGCGTGCGTTAAGTCGCGCGGTCAGGTGGTAGGGGAAGCCCGCAGTTCGCTCGGGGAGAAACGCGCGCTCCCCTTTCTCATATGCATAGCCATCCGCTCGATGCACGCGTTGGCAATACCGATACGGCACATCTGGCACGGCTCGTTGTCGGGTCGTAATCGTAAACCTGCCGCTGGCTTTGATCGTCACTTTGCCTTCATGGGTGCCGCGGGGCTTCCCAGCTGGGCACCACGGCTTTCACCCTGTCGCCGGTTTTGAAGCCATAGGCTCGACTCGCTCCTTTGGCCCTGGTGCGTGGGAACCCGAACCCATTCATCAAACGCATCTGCCGCCGCTGCCACCGCTGGGCGCTGATCGCGAGCGGCACGACATCTCGCCAGCCCTGGATCCGCTCGGGCGTACTCGCGCCGACGCACAAAGCATCGAGCCAATGGGTCTTGGGAAGCCCTCGCTGGGTGCGGTTCCACTTGGTGCGGCCTCCACTTCCCGTCTCTACCGGCAGCCCGAGTGCCAGCAGCCGCTGATGCAGCGCTCGACGGGTGCTGTTGACGGCGGCCGCATCTCGCAGGGGCTGCCCTGCCTGGGCCTGCACCTCCGGATGGCCGAACTCCGCTGCAGTCCGGTCACCTTTTGCTTGGTTGCAGGCATGACACGAGAGCGCCAGATTGGACGGGCGATCGCTCCCACCACGACTCCTGGGCTGGATATGGTCAATCTCCCAGCGATTGGTGGAGGTCGCTTCCTCATGGCAGTACGCGCAGTGGTAGCTCCATTTGAGCAGCAGATATTCCCGGACCTCGGTGCCAGCCAGGGTCCCTTGCTGATATTCTACTCCGGCGATAGCCGGGTTTTGCAAGAGCTGGGTATCGAATCGCACCGCTTCGAGCGAGAGCGCATCGACTGGACACCAGCGAGCAAGGCGTTGCACCCAGGTCACGACATGCTGCACCCGACTCTCTAGCGAGGGGGCCAACCACCCAGCAGGTCGGGTCCGGTTGGCAAAACGAGCGGGACGATACCGGGTGTGCCGCTGACGCCGCGACACGACGAATTGCGCGGCGCTTCGTGAGTGCCTGGTGGATCTCCTCACCCCGGTGGGTCAGTTCCCCAGCCCACACCACCTTGCCTCCCGTCTGATGCGACCCAGCCTCCGTTCGCGCTGGAGGCAGAACAGTCGGGATCGATTCCTTCATCGTCTCGCGGACCAGAGCCAGGCCAGTGGTCCGGCTTCCTGGATCAATCTTGAGGCGCAACGGCACCACCACAGCCTCGGGCCTGGGAGCGTCCAGGATAATCGTGAAGGGAAACCGCCGCAGGACGGCGGCCCGATGCTGACTGAGCAGACGGCGTGCTCGCGCGGGTCGACACGGCATCAGCGGACGCCGGGTGGCATCCACGACGAACACGTGGTGCATTCACTGCTTCTTTCATTCTTCCCCACAAGGGGGACGCCGTACACGGCGACGCTGGTGGCCTTGCGGCTTCCCAGGTAACGTGATCCTCGTCCGAGTTGACGAGCGGTACTGTGTCCGAAGCACTGCGGCACCCAACCGTTGTTTAACTCCGGACTTGCAGAGCCGGGGACTGGATCAGTCATCCCCGGGTGCGACCTTGAACGCTCCTCGTCAACGGCTCCCTCCCGCCGAAGAAAGAGGGGGACTGGTCAGATGGCCTGCCGAGCTCCCGCTCGCCGGGCCGGTTCTGACTCCTATGCCAGGGGCGCCACCAGCATCTCGGTATCGCCGAGCTCGACGCCCAGCGTATCGTGTATCCAGGTGAGGGCCCGCTCGATCTCGGCGATACGCGCGTCCCGCTCCTGGGCGGTGGCCTGCTTATCTTCCGCCAGGACGCTCATCATGACGAAACAGAAGCCCAAGGGGAGGACCGAGGCAAAAACCTGTATGCGGTCTTCCATTGTGGTATCGCGGGTATCCCGCATTCCGGCGAGGTAGTCGGAGACAAAGCGGACATACTGTCCGGCGTCGAGGTCTCCGGCCAGCGCCGCCAGACCGGCCGCGCGGGCAAACTCCATCGCCGCGTCTGCTTGCCCGAATCCTTCCCACTCGGTCAGCATCAAGCGCGAGTCGCTACGGATCAGGGAAGCGGGCACCGGGTTTCCGTGGCAGAGGCGGCGAGTCACCGAAGACCAGAGATCGCGGCGAGCCTCGATGCGTGCGCCGACGATGGCGTGCAATTTGGTCAGAACGTCCATGAGGGGGCGATAGCGTCCCGCGGTATACAGCGAGCGGCAGGCATCCCAGGAGCCCTGGCTGCGGTGCCACCAGGTCGCGGCATCGGGGCTCATGCTGGAGGGGAAGGGAGCCGTGTCGGCGGGAAGGTGATGCAGCGTCAAGAGAAGGAAGAGCCAGCTCTGGACATCCTGGTCGCTCATGCGTGCAGTTCCCAGCGGCTCTCCCGGAGGCGCTTCATAGATGACGATTGGTCCGCCGAGTATGTTGCTGGCCATGTCGGAGCGCACCAAGACTGGAGCCAGTCCCATATTGCCGGCCAGCGAGAGCCCGGCGGCCTCGCGTTTTGCGCTCTCCACCGCCGACGGCTCATAGCGATTCAGGATGCACTGGGTCTTTCCCGCGCTCACGCGAAAGCGCTGTCCGGAGAAGTCGGCCGGCTCACGCTGAACTGCGGCCGGCTCGCTACTATCCGCCAGCGGATGTTGTCGCAGGTACTCGGCGACCTGTGCTTCACTGACCATGTGCCCCTTCGATCCTCCCATGATGCTCAGGCTACAATCGGCATACGCGACGAGTAGCGAAAAAATGGTCTAACTGATTGACGGCCCGGCTGCACCATGCGAAAGGGCTAGGCGTGCCACGCGCGGCTGACCGGTAGAAACGGCACCCGAGTGGATCGCGGCGCGTGCCTCTGCGAGCGGGCGATACTAGCTAGTAGCTACTAATTCACCCACTCGTCGGTGTTGGCGTTGCGAAGTCGTACAGTGGCATTGGTCGGGCGAGCGGCGCGCTGCTGCAGCGTCAATTTCGAGCTCTGCTCGGCGTCGTCGCGGCCCACGTAGGAGGGTAGCAGCAGCACGGCGAAGATAAAGACCCCAAAGCCAATGACCACTTCCTGCCATTGTAGCGCAGGATGCTGCAAGCGGAAAGTCTTGCCAATGATGATGCCGACCGATACCGCCAGACTGACCAGTCCAGCGACTACTCGAACCAAGACGACGAGTGGTTGGTTATGCCTGGAAGCGGCGATGCCAAAATTGACCAAAGCCGCCAGGCAACCCAGCGCAATTATGCAAATCCAAAGTGGGGTCACGACTCGCTCCTCATCAACAGAACAAGAAAGTAACGGCTAGGACGATACTGGCGGAAGATGTGCCCTGGTGCGGCCCCTTGACACGCGTGTTCGCTTGTCGAGTCTATCATATATCTGGCTCTGCTGGCGAGATGTACCCTGATCGAGTAGGACTTCCTGGTCAACGACTGCCGCTTTCAAGCGGCAGCTTGCCCTCACCCCTCGCGGGGCAGGGCTTCGGGGGAGGTTGACGGCTCCCCGTCCAGCCGAGACTGGACAAAGCGATTGCGGATGTTGATGGCGGCGTTAACATCCGCGTGTTGACAGTGCCCACAAGCAGGGCAGGTGAACTGGTGACGATACCGCTTGCCGAGCAGCCCACATCGGCTGCACTTCTGGCTGGTGTAGGCCGGGTTGACCTCGGCAAGTGCCTGTCCAGCCAATTGCGCTTTACTTACAACAGCCCGACGAATCGCCCCATGCTGCCACTGTGAGAGGCGCCGGCGCAGCGCCACGCCACGGGTGAGTTCACGGGCCGGTTGTTCCACCTGCAGATCCTCAAACACCAGGACCGCATCCGGTGGCGCCCACTCCACCAGGCGCTTAGCTGCCACGCGGGCAAAGTCATCCGTGCGACGCCGGCGGCGACCAGACAGCCGTTTGAGAACGCGGCGCACACTATGCGTATCCGCCCCCTCTGCCTTCTTGGCCGCCAGCTTGCGCTGGACACGCTTCGTTGCCTGCATCGTTCGACGATTGCGCACCTTCGTTGCTTTGCCGCTCTGGAAGAACTCGCGCCCGTTTGCATCCACGGCCACAATGGCGTTCGTCTCGTTCAGGTCGATGCCCACCGGCACGACACCCCGAGGTTCCGGCGCGTCCAGGGTGAGCGCCACACGCCCGTAGAGCTTGCCGCCTCTCTCGACGACCGTCACCGAGTCAATCTCTTTGGCGGCGTCAAAGAGTGGGCGCAGGGCCAATGGTACCTTGTAGGGGAGACGTTTGCGGCCGGCTACCGTCCACAGCGACAGCGTGCCATCGGCACGGAAGTCGGCATCGCGCCCGCGCTCACCCGCCAGGAACAGTGCCGCTGGGCGGGTGAACGCACAGACACCCACCGGCTTGATGTGGCGAGGCTTGTACGTCCAGCCTTTGTCCTCGCAGCGCGCCTTGCGCTTGGCCTCCGCACGCACCCGCCGGGCGTAATTGCGCTTGGCAGAGGCATAGGCACCGGCAACCACGCGCAACGCACTGATCGTCATCTGGCTGGAGAGTTGCCCTTTCACTGAGGCGTAGACGGCCCGTTGCAAGGCGACGGCTCGCAGGGGCTTGCCGCCGTTGAACGCCGCCTCGGTCACGGCGTTTTGCACCGAGCAAAACGCGCCAAGTGTGGCACGCAGATCGGCATCGTCGGGCAAGAGGATCGTGATCGCGCGTTGTGTCTCCATGATTTGAGACTACCACATACAGCGAACTGCGTCAAATGCCCTGTATGTGGAGCTGGCCGCATTCCCCTACCGGCTTCAGCCGGTAGGGGAATGCGGCTTTTACCGTGGGCAGACCCAGACCGCCCAGTCGGCTTGTCAAATCGCAGGGAGTGGCCATACAATGCCATTGGCGCGGCCATAGGCCCTAGGTGCGCGCCAGGGTACCCGCTCTCCATAGAAAGAATAGACAAAGTGAGCAGTTTCCGGTGAGAGTGCTTGCCCTCGATGTAGGGTCGGTGCGTATTGGAGTGGCGACCAGCGATGAATCCGAGTTTCTCGCTTCACCGTATACAACTATCCGGCGCCGGTCGAACCAGGTGGCCCTTGACGCCATCCTACGGGCGTGCCAGGAGACTGAAGCGGGTCTCGTTGTGGTAGGGCTGCCGGTGAGCTTTGACGGTGAGCTACACGCTCAGGCGGAGAGCGTGCAGAGGTTTGCCGAGAAGCTACGAGCGCGTCTGCCTGTGCCGCTCGTGTACGCGGATGAGACGCTCTCGACGGTTCGCGCTGAAGAAATGCTGCGCGCCTCCGGGGTGCGGACCGAGCGTCTGCGCGAGCGCATCGACGCGGCGGCGGCGGCGGTCATTTTACAAGACTACTTGGACCAGCGCAACCGTGGTCAACAGGGTAGCGATTTTTCAGGGGAGGCAGGCCGAGGATGAAGAAAGCCGGCATCGTCATTACGATCATCCTGGCGTTACTGGCTTTGGGCATCGGCTTCGTCGGCACCACCGCGGTGCTCGACGTCACACAGCCTTCTTCCCATGCCACGACGGCAGTACGCTTTACCGTCAATCCTGGTGACAGCACCGCGGTGGTGGCCGAGCACTTGCAACAGGACGGTCTTATCCGGAACGCGTTGGTCTTCCGGTTGTACGCCCGTTACAAGCATCTCGACCAGGGCATCGAGGCGGGAATTTACCTGCTGAATCCCTCGATGAACGAGACCGCCATTCTGACCAAGCTCCAGTTCGGCAAGCCCGACGAGCAGCTGGCGGGAGTTCCCGACGGCTTGCGGGTCGCGCAATACCCGCCCTATTTCTCCAGCCTGCCGAACTTTGACGCTACCCAGTTTGACACCATAGTGAAGACCGGCGTGCTGCCGGACGGCACCCCGCTCTCGAAGAAGTACTGGTTCGTGGAGCCCCTGCAGAAACACGCTCTAGACGCGTTGGAGGGCTATCTCTACCCCGACCATTACTACTTTAATGGCAGCGATGACGCCACCGCGGTGATAGAGAGAATGCTGGAAGAGCTGGGCACCCAGTTCTGTCCCGGTCCTGCCTCCAATCCCACGCAGTACATTGATACGCTGACGGACTGTAAGGCTCATCAGGCGATGATCGGCAAGACCGGCATCTTCGCGTCGATGGAGAGCGCGTACCATACGAAGAACGATACCCTGGCTATCTACGATACGCTTACGATTGCCTCCCTGGCCGCCCGCGAGATCAGTAAATACAGCGATGCCCCCGGAGTGGTCGCGGTCTATCACAACCGCTACGTTGCCTCCGTCGATCCCAATGCCCCCGACGGCGGCACCGCCGGCTTCCTGGGCTCCGATCCGTCGGCCGAGTATGCGCGCGACTCCGACTCGCCGCCCAAAAACGGAAAGTGGTGGACGCCGCTTTCCGATGCCGGCGTGAACATCGATCCCAAGAATCTCTACAATACCGAGGCGCACGCGGGCCTGCCACCCGGACCAATCGCCAACGCGGTCTCGCAGGAGATCCTGGCGGCGGCGGCCCCACCGAGCAGCTCCAACTTTTACTTTGTGAGCAACAAGTGCGGTAAGATCTTCTATTACAAGACCAACGACGACTTCAATGCCCATGCCGTCGCTGACGAGAATAGCACCAATTGCTAGCTCGTAGGGGACGATGGCAGTACTTGCTAGTCCGTACGGGATATTGGTCCCGGCAGGGCATACCTCGTGCGTTATACACGACAGTAGCCGGTTTCACGGCCTTTGTGGTATGGTTGCTTACATGCGCTGGTTGGAGGCTCGCTGGGTAGCTCGGTAGATAGAGGGATAGAGGGGGACGCTGTGCATGACTGAGATCATTCAGGTCATTGTGCTGGGGGTGCTTCAGGGGGTCTCGGAGTTATTCCCGATCAGCAGCCTTGGGCATACGGTCATTATTCCAGCGATACTGGGCTGGGGAAACCTGAACACCTCGTCCACCTTTCTTCCCATCGTGGTGACCTTGCACCTGGGGACCGCGACCGCACTGGTGATCTTCTACTGGCGTGACTGGGTGGCGCTGATGCGCGCCCTGGTAAAGACGTCGATCAAGGGGCGTCTCGACGCCGATCCGGAGGGCAAGACCATCTGGCTGGTGATTGTCGGCACTATTCCGGTAGGCTTGCTCGGTCTCTTCTTGGCCAAGGTCATCGAAAATGTGTTTTTTGCCGCACGCTGGCCGGTAGCCACCGCTGGGTTCCTTTTCCTCAACGGCGTTATCCTGCTGCTGGGCGAGCGCATGCGCCGAGGCGCCACCACGAGCGTCGCGTCGGTTGCCAACAAGGAGAGCGGCGTCGTTCGGATGGGTATCAACGATCTGAGCTTTGTCCAGGCATTTTTCATTGGAATGGCCCAGGCACTGGCCCTCATTCCGGGTATCTCCCGCTCAGGCGTGACCATGGTGGCGTGTCTGCGAGCGCGCCTCGACCACGAGGAGGCGCTCCGTTTCACGTTCCTGCTGGCGACACCGGTCATCCTGGCGGCGGCGCTCCTCGAGGTGCCGAATCTGTTCCCTGCCAGCCATACCACGCAATTGGCGGCGCTCCTGGGGGGTATCGTCGCGGGTGTGGCGGCTTTCCTGAGCGTCAAGTTTTTGACTCGCTATTTCCGGGTCGGCGACCTGACTCCGTTTGCCATTTACTCGATGGCCGTTGGGTTAGCCTCATTCTTATTCTTCGTGCCGCTGGCTCTCGGCTGGTACACACTTCCCTGGCTTCCTAAGGTTCACTAAGGTTGGTTAAAGTTCGCTAGGCTTCCCACGCGGAAGCATTCCGCCGCCGAGAAGGGGCTAGGCGTGGGACAGCGCGGACCCCGCCTGCGGCGCGCCCGTAGCCAGGGCTGGTTGATTGGAGAAAGTCTGTGCGTGCGCTTCTTATTATCGCGGCAGTGGTCTGTCTGGGCCTTGCCGTCTACTACTTCATTCCAGGGCCATACCACCCGCTTACCTTCAGCGGCACGCCTACCGGCAGGCATGTGACTCACGCTATCGTCTTCTTGGCGCTGGCGGTACTTGCCTTCTTTGGTGCGCGGTTTGTGGGCAATGCCAGTACCACCCAGAGTTGATTGTTGAGTGATCGGGCCACTGCGCCCTGACGCTGGTGATGTGCGGGCCGCGCGACGGGGAGTGTTTGGCGACGCAAGCAGCCAAACGCCTTTTCGGGAACGCGACGCTAGGGAGATGGTTTGATGAGTAGACGTGGAGGCGTCTTTTTTCTGGCGCTGGTCGTGGCGTTGATTTACGCGCTTATCGCAGGATTCTACCTGGTGCCGGGAGTCTACCATCCTTTCTCGAATGACACCGTTTTACATACCACTCCTCACCTAACATTATCCGCGATCTTTGGGGCGCTGGCCGTGATAACTCTGGTCATGGGCCAGCTCTCGCGTCCGCGGTCGCGCTAGCGTAGCTGCCGAGAGCCAGCCGTACCTGACTACATCTCTTGTTGTCGGCTCTTCTCCTATCCGCGGTTGCCGTGAGTGTGCTGAGCTACGGCTCCATTTCAGTCACGGCTGTCCCGGTATGACAAAAGCGGGATCATCCGAGTGTCACCGACAGATAAGCGATTAGGCGTGCAGCACCGTCCACGTCACGCCGCCGTCGGCGGTTCCGATGAGACCGGCAGTCGTCACTGCCCACCCAGTGGTCGGGTTCACAAAGTCCAACTGGGTGAGACCACTGAGTAAAGCCAGAGAACTGCTGCTTGTGGTGATCTTGGCCCAGTTGGTGGCCCCAAGCGGCAATTGATAGAGCGTTACCTGCCCGCTTACCGTGGGAGCGACAAACACCTCACCAGTCGAGAGCACACTACTGGGAAAACTGTCCAAAGCATTTATCGTGTTGGCGGTGCCACCCAGGTTTGGCCCCAGCTGCCAGCTCGTTCCCCCGTCAGTCGTGCGATAGAGGTAGAGGGTCACCGGCGAGGATGAGCCCGACTGAGAGATGACCCCAAGAACCCCGGCAGTGGCGCTGGTGAAGACCGGCAGCTCGGCTATCAAGTGGCCGCCTTGCACCGAGCCGGATGGAGTGGGCGAGGATAGCCCCGACCAGGTGCTGCCGGCATCCTGGGTGACACAGAGACCGAGAGGACTTCCAGTGGACCCACCACCGAGAGGACACCCATTGGCAAACCCAGTGGTGGTGTTGGCAAAGGAGATGCCCGCTGTGCTACCAAATACCGCATAGGGTGCCACTTGTGCCCAGGTGGCGCCACCGTCGGTGGTGCGCCAGACATTAATATCATACACTCCCGCCGCCGCTCCGTTTGGAGTAGCCACAAGCCAGCCATGCAAGCTGTCGACGAAGTCGAGCTGCCGCACCGAACCAGTGGGCACCGTGCTAGATGACCAGTGGGCGCCGCCATCGGTGGTATGCCACAGCGTGGTGGAACTGCCGCCTCCATAGCGGGAGAGCCAGGTCCATGCCTCGGTGGCCGACCGGGGGTAGAGGGCGATGGTGAACGCACTGCACTCAAGCGTCAGACCTGAGGGAGTCACAGTGTACCAGGTGTGCCCACCATCCACGGTCGAGGCGATACCTGCGACAATATTGGGGTTCGAGGTTGGCACGCTGCCCCAGCCCGTGGTCGCGGAGAACATAGTGATCCCCAGAATCGGGGTGGTAACCACCGGTCCGGCGGGATGGGTCGGTGTTGCGGTGGCAGGGATAATCGTAGCGGTTAGTTGCGTCGCTCCGGTCGTTTGACTTCCGCATCCCGCCAGCACCGCCAGCGCTGCCATCAGCAGGATACCTGTGCCGATCCCTAATAGACGTAGCGGTTTCTGTGAAGTACCCATAATCCCAACTCCTTTCGGCGGACGTTGGGATGTGACGCGCCAATCGGACGTCCGCAGCAACACACACCGTGCCATATTTGGCTTACCGCCTCAGTATCGAGGACGCACCTCACAATACCAGCACGATTGCTCCATTTTTTCTCACAATAGTCCTCACCGCTAGGTGTGATCTGCAGGCTCACCCTCAGTCAGGCAGATACATCCGCTGTGGGTCGACGTCGTGCCAGAAAAGAACACGTCCCGCGCCGTGAGCGAGTTGATGTGTCTGGTCGGCGTCTTCACCATACCTATCGCTTGGCTCGGCAAACCATTACACGACCTGCAGTTCAGTAGTGAGAGTGCGGCGCAGAGCCTGCTGGCTCATTGCGCTTGTCTTTTTCCCGTACCGTGTACTTCTGTGCTCTCATGCAGGGCATGTATCGCTTCGCGGGTGCCGTAATAGAGGATGACAAGCGACGCGAGTGGATCGGCCCACCACCAACCAAACAGTGCATTGAGGAGCAGCCCAACAAGGACCGCTCCTGCGAGGTATGCATCAACGAGAGTGACCCGTCCTTCGGTCAACAAAACCTCGTTCTTCAGTTGCTGTCCAGTGACTCGCTTGCCAAATGCGAGCAGCAGCATCACGACAAAGGTTGCGGCGATCCAGATGATGCCAACCGGCGATGGAGCCGGATGGATACGAGTGAGGAACGTGTAGACTAATTGAGCCACAAGGTAGATGACCAAGGCGATGAAGGCACTCCCAATGAGCCGAAGAGCCAGACGTTCGCGGTGCAGATGAACGCCCGTCAGTTGCCACACCACGACCACTGAGGCAAAGATTTCAATCAGTGAATCCAGACCAAAGCCGGCCAGCGCTACAGAGCGCGCAGTGTAGGCTGCGAGCAACACCAGCACGACCCCGACGACGTTCCATCCTAGGGTCGCATATTCCAGGAGTAATCCCCGTTTCGAGCAGAGCTGTAGGGCTCATAATACCTTCCCAATTACCCGTCAGTTCAGAAGTGGTCCTCCTATTGTAACCCGCCCGACTGACGAGTTGTACAGCAAGCGGCTGAAAGAAACTGATCCGATACTCTCGTGTCAAGACTCATACGATGCAGGAGTCCCGGCCGCATCAGGATTGGTCTCTCCTCGTTGAGCAAGCAATGGATAAAGCGGCTGGGGGCCCCCTCGAATCCCTTATCAAAGGCCACTCACTCCACCCCAGCTTCGCCTGAATTGGTACCAGCCAGACCTAGAGTGGCGATGTCCGACCCTGCAACGCGGAGCTGTCGGTTTCTCGGGGAACGCGCGTAGACAGGAGGAACCGGCTGAGCATATTAAACCAGGAGATGGCCAGAATATATTTGGTGGTGATAGGTGGGCCGAACCGCTCCAGGAGTTGGGCCAGGGCCTCATCGCTGATGGCCGCCTGCTGTGTAATCTCGTCGGTGGCACGGCTGATGAGATTGCCCACCACGTCCAGGCCAGTGACTGAGCCCTCGGTGCAGAGCATGGCTATTTGCTGGTCGGTCAAGCCCACACCGATGAAGTACTGTGTCAAGAGGGAAGGAATAGAGGGGTTCTGAGGGGACTGGTCCCCTCAGCGGGTCCAGGGCAGAGCCTTGGTCAGAGCGAAGCGTGCTGGATCGGCTAGCCCGGGAAAGGGTGAGGGGGCCAGGGGAGCGGGAAAAGCACGAGGCAATGCTCCGTTGTCCCGCTCCCCTGGACGGAGGTACACGGACACGTCGCCCTTGCTCCGTGGCGAGAAGGGATAGTGGGTGCGTGTCGGAGGCGAGCAGCCTAGCCGGTCTGTAAACGGGAGGCAGGTAACGTGAAGTGCTGTCCTCCATACTCGAAGGTCAGGATGGATGCACCCAGACCCAACCGATCGAGGCGGTCGCGCACAAACGCGGTCCGCTGAATCCTAAACTGGTGGCGAGTCCGCCCAATTCCCCATCACCATGTTTCATGATGCGCACGGTGTCGCTACACGATCGCGCGACCTCCTGGGTCAACACGTGCCAGATGACGACCAACAGCTTGCGCGCCATCGCGACAATGGCTTTGCCGGCTCCCTTCTTGGAAGCGAGAGACTCAAAACGCGCCTTCCAGACCGGATCATGCCGGACCGCACTCCAGGCAATTTCGATCAGAGCCGTGCGGAGTTCCCGGCGTCCTTGTTTGGTGATCTTCCCCGTCTGGAAGGTTTGCCCCGAGGCATGAACACTCGCGCCCAAGCCGCTGTAGCCCACCAATTTGGCCGCTGAGGGGAAGCGGGTAATCTCGCCAATGGCGGCTAAGATGGTCATGCCGGTGATAATACCGACCCCAGAGATCGGCAGTACATAGCTCATCGGTCCAGCCCAGGGGTCAAGGACACTCAACTTGGTCAGTTCCCCGTCGACGGAATGGATCAGCGTCGTGAGCGACGCCACCACCTGACGGTCTTGCTGCACACGCAACGCTTCCAGCAGGGTCAAGGGGAGCGTGGCCCAGCCTGCCTCGGCTTCGGGAGGTGCGAGGTTGTGACTGAGGAGTATGCTGTGCAAGCGATTGGTCGCCTGGGTTCGTTGCCCAACCAGTCGCGCGCGATGGGCCACCAAGGCGCGCAGCTCGCGCACCGCCAGAGGGGGGACCCACACCTGAGGAATGAGGTTGGCGGCGAGTAAGCGAGCCAGATGCAAGGTATCGCGGGTGTCGGTTTTCACGCGCGCCGAGCTGATGAGCTTGACCAGCAAGGGATGCGCGACCTGCACCTGTGTGACCAGTGGCACGAGCAGATCATAGATCGTCCAGGCATTGATGGTCGCTTCCAGCACGACCCGATCACTCGGACGCAACTCCCGGGTGACCCAGGTGGCCAGATCCTCCATCTTGACGCGGCGAGGTTTGAGCACCACCTGGAGCTCGGCATCCAGGGCAGCGATTAGGACATACGATTTGTGGACATCGAACGCCACAAACCGCGATTCGTCGGCCATTGTCCTCCTCCTCTGGAGAAAAAACTGAAGTGCGTTCAGCAGGGCGAGGTCTCACACACCGATACGAGCCTCATAGCCAAGGCACATGGGCTCAGGAAAGCGATCCGATGGGGCCGTCAAACATTTCGTCGAGCTCATACGTCTCAAGTGGGTTCCGACGGGCCCTCACACCACGCACTACTGGCGTTCCCATCGGCTTTCCAGCCGCAGGGTAGCACTTCAGCCGACTTCCATGCTAACATTTCGGGCAAACACGACGTTCGCCTCCCATTCATAGGCACAGTTGGTCAGATATGCGGTGCGGAGAATGATGATCTCGCGGAGTTTTGGATCCACGTCCGGTGAGGTAAAGATCTCCTGAATCAGCGTGGCAATACCAGGGTACATGTCTTGCGCGCCGGCAAACATCTGCAAGACATGCAGGGGAGCGTCCTGTGAAAGCAGTTTCCTGGTCTCGGGAGAGAGGTCGGCATCGCTCGGCAAGGGGACGGCTACCTTCCAAGGAAGATACTGTGGAACATGGGGAGATGTAAGCTGTGGTGTCATGATGATGTGCTCCTTTGCAAAGTGTATATGCTCCTCTTCCTGAGCCGACCTCACTGAGCTAGCAGGCGCTTGTCAGGGACGTTTGTTGCCGCTATCGCCGCCGTGGAAGAGGCTCCAGTATCCGTATCGCGGCAGAAATTGTACCAGGAGTATTCCCATTTTCTCCATGCCTACCAACGGCGAGTGGAAGCCGCCGTTCACGCACTTCGCGATCCTTGCCTCTGGCGTCATGTCTCTCCGCCGCACTCTAGAGCAACTTTCAGGTCGCTTGAGCAGACAGGGCGTAGCCAGCATGGGCGAACCATGCCGCCGCATCCTCTTGGGTGATCGCTTCGATCGCCACCCGCATGGCCTCCCAGAGCGCCTCCGTGGTGCGGGCACCGATCCGGCGCAGGACGGCCTTGATCTTGGAGAACGCCTGCTCGATCGGCGTGAAGTCGAGGGCGTACGTGGGGAGGAAGAGCAGCGTACACTGGCGTGCCTCAAGGGCCTGGCGAATGCTGGCCGCTTTGTGCACACTCAAATTGTCCAGCACCACGACCTGCCCCGGCCGGAGCGTCGGCGCCAGTTGCTCGGTGATGTACCAGACGAACGTCTGCGTATCCATCGCCCCCTCAATCATCCACGGCACGTGCAGGCCGTCGGGGGCGAGCGCCGCGACCAACGTCGTGTTCTTGCCGTGGTTACGCGGCACGGATCCGGTGGCCCGGTGGTCATGCGGTGCCCAGCCGTAGAGTCGCGTCAAGGAGATGTTGCTGCCGCTTTCGTCGACAAAGACGAGCTGCCCTGGGTCGAGCTGGGCGACCGCTTCACGCCAGGCTGTGCGCGCCTGCTCGTCACGCTCGCTGGCTGCCAACCCTTTTTTTTATGGGTCCAGCCCAACCGGCGGATCGCCCGCCACATCGTCGCTTCACTCAGCTGCTGGCCATACTGCTCCGCCCACCAGCCACAGTGCTCCAGCACCGTGGCGTTGGGGGCCGCCTCGAGCCGCGCCCGCAAGGCTGCCTCCTGCTGGGGACCAATGCGCCGAGGGTAGCCGGGAATGGGCTTACGCTCCAGCGAGCCCGTCTCACGTGCTTGCACCACGGCCCGTTTGACCGTATTCACGCAGACGTCAAAGCGGCGGGCGGCTTCTCGCATAGGCTGACCGTTCGCCACCGCTCGCACCAAACGTTCTTTTAGGTCGGTCGAACATGCACGCATACCTGGACTCTCTGCATAACTCGTGCCTGCCATTGCTTCTCGCAAGTTGCTTTAGTGCAACTCGGGCTGAAAAGTTACCTAGCGTCCGGTTAGTACTACAGCGACACTTAACCATCGCTTGCTCGACGCGAGTCTGCACCGCAAGCGGAAGGGGAAATTTCTGTGCGCGCCAGATCTCGCTTGCTGCTCATTCTGATTCCATGCTCCGTCGATTCGCAGGTGTCGCTGTAGTACATGAATGCCGTGCGGAAATCGAGATATCGCGTTCGAGATATGTGCCGCGGATGAGGAACAACGCACTAAGATGTGAACGATGTATAACATGCGGCCTGGCAATCATCTGAGGTCTCTCTCATGAACTACACAGAAGCCAGCATCTGCCGAACTTCTCCGTTCCGACTGCGACTATTGCTGGGTAATGAACGTCGTTCCAGGCAAAATCGGCAGCTGATTTGGCGTGTAGACTTTGCCGTCTATGCCAACAAAATAGAGCTGCCCGTCCGCGCCGTGCAGCCTCCAGATGGGGTAAATGGGATTATACCCACCGCCTGTCCAGTTACTGGGCGTATGAGTAATCTGCGGACCAGGGGCAAAAAAGACCAGCTCCGGCACCGTCGAAGCTGCCAGGGCAAGACCCTTAGCGCTACACAGGGCAGCGACGGCAGCGCTGCTTGAGACCCCAAACCACGGATACGGTTTGCCATAGGGGACATCGCCAGAACCCCAGTAGCCAAACCCGCGCGGGGTAATCTCATGCGTCGTCGGATCATAGGTGACATCGTAGACGACCATGCGCACGCCATTCACCGAAGCAACGATGATGTAGTGGGGAAGGCTATAATAGCTGAGGTCTTCTCTGTCTCCAACGGTCGCAGGAAGGAGCAGGACAGGTGGAGAGTAACTGTAGGTACTGTTCGAAGGAGCGTGCGCCACCTGCACTGGATTTTGGAAGCCAGGCGAAGCTTCCAGTGCGGATAGTATCTCTGCTGGAGGTAGGGATGGCACCGGTGTCAAAGCAACATGTACGATTGGACTGGCGGCAGTCTTGCCCGGCTCACGGCAGGATAGAGTTGCTGTCGGCGTGGGGTGCAGGTCCGGGCGTGGCATCCCGTGGAGGAGGGCAAAGAAGCCCGCGCCAAGGAGGGCGACGATCAGCACCGCCGCAGCCGTGCGCCATGCCGTAGCGAATGGGCTGATCCAGCGGGGCGGAGGCTGCGGCGGCCGGGTTCTGAAGCTGGTCGCAACCGGTCGAGAATTGGCCCAGATCACTCGCTCTCCTTCGGTCTCGAGCGTTCCAGCGGCCAGCGCTTCGGCGTGATGGGAGAGGGCAGCACGGCTGCGTGCCAGTATGGCGTCGGCCTCCGATGGACGCGTATAAGCGTCGGCGAGGTGGCGGACCAGCACCTCGGTGGGCGACAGCGGAGCGTCCCACCCCAGGGAGGCGGCAATCGTATCTTCGACCACCTCAGGGGCGAAGGGATCCTCGAAGGAGGTGCCTCCATGCTCGGTATTCCAGTCGCTCATCGCGTCCACTCCTCTCGCAGGCTCCGCAGGGCCCGAGACAAGAGCGCCCGTACCGCATCAGCCCGCTTGCCGACCACCTCGCCAATCTCGGGCGACGGCAGCCCTGAGGCGAAACGGAGCGCCAGCACCTCTTGCTGCTCCTGTGGCAGGCGCGCCACCAGACGCAGCAGCTCGCGGTGCTCTTCGCCTCGTAGCGCCACCCACTCAGGTTCGCTGCTCGCGCTGGCGTGCTGTTCCTCGGCGGCATCGATCGTGGCGAACTGCAGGGCGCGCTGACGCCGGCGATAGAAGTCGGCGATGCGGCGCTGGGCGGTCACCATCAGCCAGCCGCAGTTGAGGATCTGGCCACTGGCAGAGGCATGCAGCGCCGCGAGAAATACCTCGTTGAGGGCATCCTCAGCATCCGGCAGCGTGGGCAGTCGGTAGACGAGGTAAGCCAGCACGGTACGCGCATGCTCCTGGAAGAGCAGGTCCACCCGCGCCGCCGGATTCGGTTCGCCTACCGTGGCGTGCTCCTCGTGCGTCTCCATCTGGCCCGTCTGGAGGCGGCTTGATCGCAGTATTCCATCTTCGCCAACGGCGAACAGCCACCGTATCACGCTCGGCCACTGCCAACGTGCCGGCGCGAAACGACGGTGCCCATATGGGATATGCGCGGGTACTGCGACATCACGCATGCTGTCACGCTCCTTCTCCGACGACTTCTGAAGAGGCACTACTGTATCAACGCTCGGACTCGAACTGTCCGTCCCCGGGAGATGATTTGTGATCACTGCCACCTAAATTATCGTTGGGAGATGCCCAACTGTGACGGTGAATCCGGCGCGGAGGAATCGGAGGGGTAGCGTGTGCCAAACTCGCTCCTAGCATGTGCCCCAGCGCGACACATCAAGGGAAAAGTAAGGGGTCCATCGGCACGCAAGCCTGCGTGCCGATGGACCCCTTACTTCAGTGAGTGGAGATTAACTGTGGGAGAGATTTCTTACCTGTGCAGTGCCAGGAAGAGTGGCGCCAGTACCAGGGTGATGGTGCTGAGCAATTTGATGACGACGTGCAAGGACGGCCCGGCGGTGTCTTTGAAGGGATCGCCGACGGTATCGCCGACTACGCTGGCTTCATGAGCCGCCGTCCGTTTGCCCAGGACATTCCCATTCTCATCTTTGAGGTAGCCGGCCTCGATGTACTTCTTGGCGTTGTCCCAGGCGCCGCCGCCGTTGTTCATCACCAGCGCCATCATGATGCCGCCGATGGTGCCGACCATCAGGAAGCCGGCGGCGGCGTAGGGGCCGAGAATGACGCCGACCAGGATGGGGGAGCAGATCACCAAGAGTCCCGGAACCACCATCTGGCGCAGCGCGGCTCGAGTGCTGATGTCGACGCAGGTGCTGTAGTCGGGATCGGCTTTACCTTGCATGATCAACGGATTGGCTTTGAACTGGCGCCGTACTTCCTGGATCATGCCCTGCGCGGCGTTGCCGACCGCGCGAATGGCGAGGGAGCTAAAGAGGAAGATCAGCATCGCGCCCAGCATGCCGGCCACGAAGATGGGCGGGTTGGCCAGGTTGACCACGTAGCCCTGGCCGCTTCCCTTGCTGATGATGTCAAGGTAGGCGCTAAAGAGCAGGAAAGCCGCCAGCGCCGCCGAGCCGATGCCGTAGCCCTTGGTCAGCGCCTTGGTGGTGTTGCCCACGCCGTCCAGCGCGTCGGTGATGGTTCGAACCGAGTCGGGCGCTCCGCTCATCTCCACGATGCCGCCGGCGTTATCGGTAATGGGACCGAAGGTGTCCATGGCCAGGATGTAGCTGGCGCTCATCAGCATGCCGATGGTCGCCACCGCGGTGCCGTAGATGCCGCCGATGCTCACTATGCCGTGGCTGCCCAGGTTGGCCAGCGAGCCCAGATAGTATGCGAGTCCCAGCGCGATGACGATGGCAAAGACGGGTAGCGCGGTATTTTCAAAGCCGACCGCCAGGCCGGAGATCATAACGGTAGCCGGACCGGTCTTGGCGGCCTCGGCTATCTCGCGTACCGGGCGATACGTGCCAGAGGTGTAGTACTGCGTGATGTAGACGAAGGCGATGCTATTGGCGATGCCGACCAGTCCGGCGAGGCCGAACGCCCACCAGTGCGAGTTGGTCGGGCTAAGCAGCACGTAGGAGGCGCCGAAAATGCCGAGGGCCGCCAGCGCCGCGGTGACAAAGTAGCCGACGTTGAGCTGTCCCATGGCAATCTCGCCGGGATCGCGTCCGCCGGCCTGGTCTGGCTCTTTTACCGCCGATTTCCGCACCGCGAGCAGCCCAATGATGGAGCAGATGATGCCGATGCCTACCGTGACTAACGGGAAAATCACCCAGCCGCGAGCATTCTGATTCGAGCTGCCGATGGCGAGGGCTACGCTAGCGCCCAGAATCATAGCGCCGATGTTCTCTGCCGCGGTCGACTCGAAGATGTCGGCGCCGCGGCCGGCGCAGTCGCCCACGTTGTCTCCTACCAGGTCGGCGATGACCGCGGGATTGCGGGGATCATCCTCAGGTATACCGGCCTCGACTTTACCGACCAGGTCGGCGCCGACGTCGGCAGCTTTGGTATAGATGCCGCCGCCGAGCTGGGCAAAGAGCGCCACAAAGCTGGCGCCAAAACCAAACCCGACAATGGTGGCAGGGGTATCTAGCGAGGAAGTGCTGCCGCCGAGACCTCCGAAGGCCATATATACGACGGTGACACCCAGCAAGCTCAGGGCGATGACCAGAAAGCCGGAGACGGCGCCGCCGCGAAGCGAGACCATCAGTGCGTCGCCCAAGCTCTTTCCGGCGGCGCTGGCGACTCGTACGTTGGTCCGAACCGCTACCTGCATACCGATGAAGCCGGCGACTCCGGAGCAGGCGGCGCCGATGTAGAACGCGATTAGCGTCTTGAGGCCGAGGTTCACAGAGTCATGGCTGGTGCTCAAGCCAACCACGACGGCGATGATGATGCCGGCTACCAGGGCCAGTCCGGCTATGGTCAGATACTGGCGGCGGAGATACGCCTGCGCGCCGGTAAAGATGGCGCTCCAGACTTTCTGCATCTCGGGGGTTCCGGTATCGTAGGACAGTACCTGGCGTGAGAGATAGATGGCGAACCCTATCGCGCCCAGGCTGGCAACGATAGGGACGATCAACCAGAGCATAATACCGTTCACGTGTCTTTGCCCTCCTACACCTAGTCGTGCTAGATTACGCTGCGCTGCGCTGCGCTCGGGTAGGGCCGCCCGTCCCCGTGGCGGGCCCATCACCGTACCCAATAGTTATTTGGCCTGAGGCTTCGACCGAGAATCGAGCCGCCTCCAGTCCCAGAGAAATACCAAGGACTGTGCCAGAAGGAAGGACAGAACGTGACCGGCGGGCTAGTCTATGCGCTGTAACCCGGAGATCCACCGCAACGCGGATAGCCGCCCACGTGCCGTGCAGGGTGCCGCAGACGCTGGCATGCTTGAACGCATGATGAAACGAGTGTAGCATAGATGACTTGTCGTTGACAAGCAGACCAGCCAAACAAAAGAAGGCTCCGGCGTGGTGGCTGGAGCCTTAGTGAAGCGTAGCTGGACAAGTGTTTTTCTGCTTACGGTCGGTAGCGAAGCGGGCCGCTGGGAAACGGGGATGGTGTTTCGCTCGTTTCGACGGAATACGGCGGCCGAGGAGTTGTATAGCGAGAATACCCGGTCGGCTGCGGGCCTATGGCTGGACCATGAACATCGGTGTCCTGGGTCTGGTATGGCCTGGTTCCATTGCCTCTCATCGGCGACGGAGTATTGCCATATGAATTGCTTGGTCCCGCCATTGCCCCTTGGTTTTCGAGCAGCTCCGAGCGTACGATCACGACTTCCGGCGGTGCGCTGATTCCTAGCTTAACGCGCTCTCCTTCAACAGCAAGCACATGGATGGTTATGACGCCATTGAGTACGATGGCTTCACCGGCTTTCCTGCGTAGCACCAACATACTTTGAATACCCCCTCCTCACAGGCGGCAGTCTAAACGGTGACTGCCTCACCACAAGACATTCCTCATGTCCAATCTCCTGGTGACGTGCCTTGCCGTCTGCCTTCGCCTCTTTCGCCGCCACGTTGCACGCCAGATTGCGCATCCTTTGAGGAGAGCGCGCTTCCGGCCATGTACAATACCCACTCGGGTGGGAGGTTCGCATCGGCTTGTCACGCTTCCTGCGGTTAGCGAGAAAGGAGAGAGCTTTAATCCAGTCCGATCATTCAAATGATTACATACAACACAATCAAATTAGACTACAAGACAAATTCCAAAGTTTCGCGAGCCACATGTAAGTCAACCAAGGGATGGACGTTACGCTGGGCAATCTACAGAATACCGGACATATCGCGCAGGGACCAGGGTTCGATTCTGAATTCCTAAATCGCCCGTTCCTAGTATCATATTAGGCAGTAGCCTACGCCCAGTGAGCGCCGATAGAGAAAGTAGCTCCGCTCCGATCTGCTAGTGAGTAAAATACGCCATCTCGCGGTAATTAGCAACTGTGATCTGCGTCATAGAGAAGCTATGAAAACGCACCAACTTCGGACCGGGTTGCACTTCCTGTGTAAGATACAAGCTTGCCATGTATAGGTGTATACGATGGGCTGGATCAACTGTAACTCATTTCGTAGAAACTGTCAATCGGCTACATCGCTTGTTCGCTTAGGATCGGCGGCGCAACTGCCCTGAATGAGGATTCGTGGCTCTGCTTCTTCCAGTCGCTCGCGTCCGGAGCGGGCGGCTGCCGCTGCCTTCGGAGCTGTCAATCCGATACGGCTGCGGCAGGGAGTATCGTGGGTCGTTACCGTCTTCTCCCGGAGGATCGGAGCTCTCCAGCTGGTCCGGCGGTGCGTTGGGAGACGTCAGCGGGCCACTTGGGGACCCGGAGCTGTGTTCATGCTCATCTGATACGGTGGGCAGCTGTCCCTGCCGGACCAGGCGAACCTTGGTCACGCGGCGGCCGCGCGTGCTCATGACGGTGATTATGAATCCGCCGGCCTCTACGACGTCGCCAACGGTCGGGATCTTGTCGAGATGCCCGTACACGAAGCCGCCCAGAGTATCGTAGTCCTCGCTGGTCAGGTTAGTGTCAAGCTCCTCGTTCAGCTCGTCCAGGCTGATCTTGGCGTTGACCAGATACTCGTTGTCGCTGACCTTCTCCAGCAGCTGCTCCTCCCGATCATACTCATCCTGAATGTCGCCGATGATCTCTTCCACCAGGTCTTCGATGGTTACCAGACCGGAAACCGAGCCGTACTCGTCGATGACGATGGCAATGTGCACGTGCTGCTGCTGAAGCTCGCGTAAGAGATCGTCCAGATGCTTTGACTCAGGCACGAAATACGCGGGCCGTACCATCTCGCTGACCTGGCTGGGGTGCTGCTGCGTACGGAGAATGCGCAGCAAGTCCTTGGCGTAGAGCACGCCAATGATGTTATCGATGGAGATATCGTAGACGGGGATGCGAGACTGCCCTCCCTGTACGATGAGGTCCATGGCTGCCTCTACGGTGGCATTGCCCGCGATAGTCACCATGTCGATGCGTGGCACCATGATTTCCCGAACGGTCGTGTCCGCCAGCTCGAAGACATTGTGGATCATCTCGCGTTCTTCTTCTTCGAGCACCCCTTCTTCCTCACCAACCTCGACCAGCAGGCGGAGCTCTTCTTCGGTCACGAAGGGGCCGCGACGCACGGGTCGCCCGCCTATGAGTCGCACCAGGCCGCGGGTAATGAAGGTCAGGCCGACGATGAGCGGATGCAGCACCTTACTCACGCCCTCGACGGGACCGGCGAGCCGTTTGGCCCAGGTCTCCGGAGACTGAACCGCTATCGTCTTGGGGGTGATCTCGCAGAAGACCAGCACGATGAATGAGAGCAGGATGGTCGAGATGATTTCCCCGAACTGGACGAAGACGTTGATGGCCAGAATGGTGGAGACGGTGGTCGCTACGATGACCGAGACGTTGCTCACCACCAGTATGGTGGACAGAAAATTCTGGGGATTCTCCAGCATCCTGAGGATACGAGCCGAGCGCGGATCGCCCGTCTCGGCCTCGTTACGGATCTTGATCCGGCTCACCGAGGTCAGCGCCGTCTCGGCGGCCGAGGCGCTGGCCGCCAGAAACAGCGCGAGCAGCAGGATTACCACCAGAAGCCAATCAATAGAGGCGATGTTTGCCTGATTGAGAGAGGCCACTGGAAATAGATTTACGAGACCATGCCAGGGCCAACTTGAACTCTCCATTGTGTTTCGGTCTTACTCCCCGTCTTCGTGCCCCGGCGAGCCGGACCCGGCATCGCCTGTGGACGGTGAAGAAGCTTCGGTGCCGGCCGGCGTACTCCGGCGGGGCCGGATACTGGCTGGCATGCCGACCGCCAGCATACCTGGCGGAACATCTTTCGTGACCACCGCGCCGGCGCCGGTGACGGCGTCTGAGCCCACGGTGACCGGAGCGCGCAGGAGCGTATCACAGCCGATAAAGGCCCGCTCGCCGATTTCAGTGTGGTGCTTGGCTGTGCCGTCATAGTTCATTGTAATGGCGCCGGCTCCGATGTTGCTGCCGGCGCCGACAGTGGTGTCGCCGATATAACTAAAGTGGTGCATCTGCACGTTGCGACCTATGGTAGAGTTCTTGACTTCACCGAAATTTCCCACGTGTGCTCCCGTCTTCAGGAGCGCACCGGGACGAAGCCGGCTCATCGGGCCAACTCGAGAGCCGCTTTCCATGGTCGCCGACTCCAGCCAGGATCCCATCACCATGCAGCCATCTCCTGATAGTCGAGTCGACGACGACGCTGCCGGGCCCGATGTCGCAGGCTTCTCCAATTGAGGTTGCTCCGCGCAGGATGGTGCCCGGCCGCAGGACGGTGTCCTCTCCGACCTGTACCCCGGCGTCTACATAGGTCGCGTCCGGATCCTCGATGGTCACGCCGCCGAGCATCAGGTCGCGCAGAATTCGCCTGCGCATGATGCGCTCGGCCTCGGCGAGCTGAAGGCGGTCGTTGACGCCCATGGTCTCCTCCAGCGGGGCACTTACCGTGCTGACTTTTTGGCCCTCTGCCACCGCGATGCCGACCAGATCGGTGAGATAGTACTCGCCATTGCTGTGTACCTCGAGGCTTTCGAGGTGGGGCCAGAGCCACTCGGCTTCGATGCAGTAGACTCCGGAGTTGACTTCGCGTATATCGGCCTCGCTGGGGCTTGTGTGCCGCTCTTCCACTATGCCGGCTACCTGGCCCGCCTGGTCTCGCAGCACTCGCCCGTACCCCTTGGGGTCGTCGGCTATGCCGGTGAGGAAGGTGAGTGTGGCGCCGCTCGCCTGGTGCTCCTCGAGGAGCGTACGGAGGGTCTCCGCCCGTAGCAGGGGTGTATCTCCGTATAGCGCCAGAATGGTGGTGGGTCGCCAGCGGCTCTGCCTCCAGGCGCCGGCGGTAGCGCGAACCGCGTCTCCGGTGCCCAGCTGTGGGTCCTGTATAACGTAGGTAAGGGCGTTCTCTGAGCCGGATGGGGTCCAGTGTAGCGCCGCACGCACCTGCTCGCGCTCATGTCCAAGTACCACGATAAAACGTGGACTGTCATCCTCGGTATCGGTGCTGGCCGGTATCTGGCTCTCCCGCTGGCCGGCGCCGGCGGCGACCAGGGATATAGACTGGGACGAGGGCGAAGAAGCAGGGGAGGCAGAAGATGAAGCAACCGACACGGCCTCGCCGGCGGCCCGTAAAACATGCTCAATCATAGCGCGACCCGCTACCTGGTGGGTCACCTTCGGGTAACGCGAGCGCATACGCGTTCCCTTGCCCGCGGCCAGGACGACGGTTCCGACACGTCTCATACGTAAAATGAGTGACTCCTCATTCGTAAATCTGCTTGCCACCAGGTGGTGCGAGACCAATATGGTCGCTTCTGATGGCTCCGGCGCCAGGATTCGAACCTGGGATCATGGATCCAAAGTCCACCGCCTTACCACTTGGCCACGCCGGAATAAGGCGCCGCTCGGCATGCACCGTCGCGGTAAGCAAGCACCATTACGTGGTTTGCTTGAGTTCCCCACCTCAACTGCAGCGATGGACTACCTTGCAGGCGGCTGTTTGAGTGACGAACTCCGCCCTAGTATACCACATCAGGAAGGGCCTGGGTAGATAGTGCTACCAGGCGCGCGTTCGAGGCAGGCTCCTGCGGCAGACCTGCGTCTTGGATAGCTGGAGGTAACACTCAACCGCTATCCCCACGTCTCGTTCACCAATCCTGCCGCCAGTTGCGTGGGTGAAGCTGTGAGTTATTGGCTTGTGAATATCGCCGATCTCGGGCAAACTTGACGTATTACCGCGGTGACCAACGATGGTCACTCATTGCCAGAGAGGAGCGCATCATGCCACGTTATCTCGTCGAGCGCACATTTACTGATGGCCTTTTCATTCCTATGAATGACGAGGGGGCCGCGAGCTGCCGCACAGTGGTCTCGAACAATGCCGAAGAGCTGGTGACCTGGATCCATTCCTATGTGACTCCGGATAAGTCCAAGACCTACTGCATCTATGACGGCCCGTCGCCGGAGGCGATCCGTCGTGCCGCCGGCCGCAACGGCCTTCCTGTCGATAGCGTTACCGAGGTGAACGTTCTCGACCCATATTTTTATAAGTAACGCCTGCCAGTGATACCGGCCCCCGTGCGACTGGCGGTTACACAGATTGGTTATCGTGTGCGCGACCACTTGTGCGCATACTTAAGAATGGGTACAGAAATCTGAGCGGACCACGAGCTCGGGTTTCTGTGCGGGCCAGAATGGCGCCATTTCCACCTTGCCTTGCCTCTCTCTGCGATGGGAGGAGGGACACAGTGTCTTCGCGCTTACAGTTGCGGCTACTCGGCGCATTTAGCTTTGTGTTCGACGGCCGGCAAATAAGCGGCCTGTCAAGCCTGCGTCTGCAGTCCTTGCTTTCCTATCTGGCCCTGCGACGCGACATAGCTGAGTCGCGCCAGCACCTCGCCGCTCTTTTCTGGCCCGATACGACCGAGACTCAGGCTCGCAGTAACTTGCGCCAGCTGGTGCATCAGCTACGCCAGGCTCTACCTGAGGCGGAGACTTTCATCCAGGTCGATGCCACGAGCCTGCGATGGCTCTCCGAGTCTCCCTTCACCTTCGACGTCGCCGACCTGGAACAGGCCTGTGCTCGCGCCGCTCTGGCGGCGAAGCGCCATGACTCCGCCGCACAGCAAGACGCCTTGCGCGAGGCGGATGATCTCTATCGCGGGCCGCTCTTACCCAATTGCTTTGACGACTGGATTGTGCCCGAGCGAGAGCGGCTGCAGCAGTGCCACCTGCAGATTCTGGAGCAGCTCGTGGATCTTTGCGAGCTGCAAGGCGACTTCAGCGCCGCCATCCGGTACGGCCAGCGCTTGATCAAGTCCGATCCACTCTCTGAAGAGCGCTACCGTCGGGTGATGCGCCTGTATGTACGAAATAACGATCGAGCCGGCGCGTTGCGGGTCTATCACGCCTGTGCCGCCGCCCTGCAGAGTGAGCTGGGCATAGAACCGGATCCGGCCACCCGCGCCGAGTATGAACAGCTTCTGCGCCTTGACCGTACTCCGGTGCCGTCGGCGCCGCGACGACCAGCACTCGCCGTGAGGACGACTCTGGTGGGGCGCCGCCGGGAGTGGGAGGAGCTGCAGCAGGCGTGGAGCCGCGTCGCCACCGGTGGGCCCCACTTCATGTTGGTCACCGGCGAAGCCGGAATAGGCAAGTCGCGGCTCTCGGAAGAGTTTCTCAGCTGGGCGGGCCAACAGGGCGCCATCACCGCCAAGACGCGATCCTATGCGGCCGAGGGCCAGCTCTCGCTGGCCCCGGTAACGGATTGGCTGCGCACCGATGCCATTGGGTCGCAGCTGCGGCAGCTCGAGCCTATCTGGCTGACCGAGGTGGCTCGCGTTCTCCCCGAACTACTGGCGGAGCGACTGGATGTTCCGCACTTCGAGCCGGTATCCGAGTATGGCCAACGCCAACGCTTCTTTGAAGCGCTTGCCCGCGCCGTACTGGCGACCCCCCAGTCGCTGGTCTTGCTGATCGACGACTTGCAGTGGTGTGACGGCGAGACTCTAGAGTGGCTGCACTTTCTGCTTCGATTCAATCCGGAGGCGCGTCTCCTTGTCATCGGGTGTGCTCGGGCTGAAGAATTGCCGCCGCACCACCCTCTGCATACGCTGGTGCATCACCTGAATCACGCCGCAAGAGCTACCGAAATGTCCCTGCCACCGCTGGACGCGGCCGAGACGGCGAAACTGGCCGCGCAGGTAGCAGGCCGGGAGTGGGATGTGGACGAGCTCATGTTTCTCTTTCGAGAGACCGCTGGGTTTCCGCTTTTTGTGGTCGAAACGGTTCGTGCCCGCCTCGGCCAGGTGAATGTACGCACCGGTTCGCCCGAGTCACCAGGTGCCATGCCATCTACCGAGGACGACTCGGCACTACCATCACGTGTGCGGGCCGTCCTGACCAACCGAATCGAGCAGTTGTCGCCTGCCGCTCGCGAGATAGCCGAGCTGGCGGCGGTGATTGGTCGGGAATTCACGCTTGACCTCCTCGTTGTCGCCGGACGCTTAGACGTGGATGAGACTGTCCGTGCGCTGGATGAGCTCTGGCGCAGGCGGATCCTGCGCGAGCACGGAGCCGACAGTTACGACTTTACCCACGATAAGCTCCGGGAGGTCGCCTATGCCGGGATAAGCGTGCCCCAACGTCGCATGCTCCATCACCGCATCGCGCAGGCGCTCGCTCTCGCGCATGCCGACGATCTTGACTCTGTCAGCGGGCAACTGGCGTATCACTATGAGCGTGGCGGCCTGGTCAAAGAAGCTCTGCCCGAGTATCAACGGGCGGCAGCCGTGGCGCAGCGGGTGTATGCGAACGAAGAGGCCATCGCGCTGCTTGCACGTGGACTGGGATTGCTCCAGCGGCTGCCCGCTGGTTACAAGCGTGACCAGGAGGAGCTGCGTCTCCAGCTGGCGCTGGCGCCGCTCTACCGCGTTACCAAAGGGTGGGCGGCGCCGGAGCTGGAGCACGTGCTCGAACGCACTCTCGCACTCTGCGACACAGTTGGTGGGGACAGTGAGCGGGCACAGGCTCTCTATGGATTACAGTCCCTGTACGCAGTGCAGTCAAAGCTGGCGCGCGTCCAGTTGGTTTCCGACGACCTACGGACACTCTATCAGCGCTCTCTTGGCACTGTGCCGCCGTTCGCAGACATGATGCTGGCAGGGGCGCAACTGCATCTGGGCAGAATCACTGCAGCGAACGAACAATTTGATCAGATCATCGCCAAGCACGATCCAGATCAAATTCTCCGCATTCAGGAGTCGCAGGGATCGAATTATGCGGCGCACGCTCGGGCGTGGCAATCTCACGCGCTCTGGTGCCTGGGCTATCCGCAGCAGGCGTATGAGCGTGGCCTTGATGCCGTCCAGTTGGTACAGGCATTGAATCAACCGTTCAGCGAGGCGCTGGTCTCTGCCTATCTCGCGCTTCTCCAGCAATTGCGCGCCGACGATGCCGAGTTTAGGGACTGGGCCGATGCAGCTCTGGAGCTAGCCAGGAAGTATCGGGCGCCATACTACCTGGCCTGGTCGGAAATCCTTCTTAGCTATGCTCTGGCATGCGAGCGCCCGGATGAAGCGCATATACAGCGACTTCGCGCGTCGATTTCTGAGTTCTCGGCATCGGGAGCCCGGCTGCGGCTGCCCTATTATCTCTCGCTGCTCGCGCGGATTTACGCTGATGCGGGTCGCCTAGAGGACGCGCTCGCCGTGCTCGATGAGGCTCGTGCGGCATCACGCGCTCATAACGAGCGCTTGTGGGATTCCGAGCTGCTCCGGCTGCGAGGCGAGTTGCTGCTGGCTTCGGGCACGGATGCCGAAGAAGTGGAGGCGGCCTTACTGCGCGCTCTGGAGATCGCGCGGTCGCAGCTGGCCCGATCATTCGAGCTTCGGGCGGCGGTGAGTCTGGCCCGGTTCTGGACAGATCAACAGCGACGGCACGAGGCAAAATCGCTTCTCGACGATGTGTACTCCCATTTCACGGAAGGATTCGATACTCCGGATCTGCGGCAGGCTCGGGCGTTCATGTCTCAGATGTAAGTTGATGTCGGGACCATTCACGCTTCCCTAACAGTTATCTAACGCTGCCGCGGCTATCCTTATCCTGAGGGCGCCGCAATTGTCAGCGTTTCGCTGACTGTAAGCACAGTGAAGACGAGGAGAAGGGTATGGTAGCGGAGCAGAGTTCCCACGCAGTTCTCGTGGATGATGCAGCGTTGCAGGATCTGGCGTCGCGCTTTCGTGGACGCCTGCTGCGTCCTGGCGATGCCGCCTATCTGGAGGCCGCCCAAGTCTATAATGGTATGATCAACAAGCGACCCGCTCTGATTGCCGGATGCGTCGATGTTGCGGACGTGATCGCCGCGGTGAACTTCGCCCGCGAGCGGAATCTGACCTTGGCGGTGCGTGGTGGCGGGCACAATGGCCCGGGACTCGGTACCTGCGACGATGGGCTGGTTATCGATCTGTCAAGCATGAAGGGTATACGCGTCGATCCGCTGCTGCGTACAGCGCAAGTCGAAGGAGGCTGCACCTGGGGCGACGTCGACCACGCCACTCATGCGTTTGGGCTGGCCACACCGAGCGGCTTTGTGTCGACGACCGGAGTCGGCGGTCTGACCCTGGGCGGAGGTATCGGCTATCTCTCGCGCGCGTTCGGCCTCAGTATCGACAACCTACTTGGTGTCGATATGGTCCTGGCCGACGGCAGTTTTGTTAGTGCCGATGCGGAACATTCTGCCGATCTGTACTGGGCAGTACGCGGTGGTGGCGGCAACTTCGGGGTCGTCACCTCGTTCCGGTTTCGCTTGCACCCGGTGAGCACCGTCTACGGTGGGCCGATGCTCTGGCCCATCGAGCAGATGGCGGAGGTGATGAAATTCTGGCGTGACTTCATCTCAGGCGCGCCCGAAGCGATGAATGGCTGGTTTGCCCTTATCACCGTTCCCCCCGCTCCTCCGTTTCCGGAACAGTTCCATCTGCAGAAGATGTGCGGGATCGTCTGGTGCTATACCGGCCCGCTGGAGCAGGCCGAGGAGCAATTTGCGCCCATTCGCACTACCATTCCGCCGGCGGTGGACTTTGCCGGGCCTATACCGTTTCCGGTGCTGCAAAGCCTCTTCGATGCCCTGTATCCAAAAGGTTTGCAGTGGTACTGGAAGGCCGATTTCTTCAACGATCTCAGTGATCACGCCATTGATCTGCATGTCAAGTATGGTGCGCAGCTGCCGACGATGCATTCCACCATGCACCTTTATCCCATCAATGGAGCGGTGCACCAGGTTGGGAGTGCGGAGACCGCGTTTAGTTTTCGGGATGCCAACTTCGCCGAGGTGATTGTGGGCGTCGATCCTGATCCGTCGAACAACGACCGCATGATTCAGTGGGCGAGAGACTACTGGTTGGCTCTACATCCCTATTCGGCGGGGGGTGGCTATATCAACATGATGATGGATGAGGGATCGGAGCAGGTGCAGGCGTCTTATCGCGACAACTACCACCGCTTAGCCCAGATCAAAGCGAAGTACGATCCTACCAATCTCTTCCATGTCAATCAGAATATCAAGCCGGCGGAGTGAAGCGCGGCGATCACTTTGGAAGCAAAAGGCCCGGCTATCTGCCGGGCCTTTTGCTTCTCGCATACACTGGTCCACTGGACCGCCAGCCGATGCTCTGCCCGCGTTCCGCCAGGATCGCCTCAATCGAAGCGCCTACTTCTTTTCGCCAGACTTCTTGCCCAGTGTCAAGGTATAGAAGACCGCCACGACGGTCGCGCCAAGGATGGCGGATATAATGGGCACGCCTTCGAGGGCGAAGTCAAATGGCATGTTGACGTAGGTAACGAAGAGCCAGGTTCCAAACAGCGTCACGATGACCGCGAGCCACAGCCCGACCTTGCGTCCGGTCAGCCGCTCGGTGAGACCGTTGGCGGCCAGGGAGATCAGAAACACAATGATAAATTGAATCAGGTTGATCGAAAACGCGGGCCTGGGCTCGCCCAGTATCTGGAAGGACATGTGAGTCTGATGGAAGAGCAGGTCGTAGACACTGCCATTCGATTGAATCAGGTGGAAATCTTCTGGTGCGGAAGCGGCGCGCCGCACCACGGTTCGCGCCAGCGCCAGCGCAAGCGTAGCAATCATGGCAGTGAAGGCCCTTCTTGACGAGCTACCGCTCGTACAGCACAGAAATTCCAGACGAAACAAGGCTGTAAATCTGGACCAGCCGCTCTCTTCCTTGCCCTAGCGAGAGAGTGCTCAAATCTCCTATGATCCAAGCAAGTGACATGCCACCGCGACCGTGCGCCGTTGAAAACGGCGTTGCGCCGTGCGCTAGAATCGTAGGGGGAGCAATGGAGTAGCTTCCCTATCGTGCTCCAGGATATGGCTCTACCTACCGGGTGCACCACGTGAACAAAGAGAATGGCTGATGCGAAAGTAAGAAAGGCGCGCCGGCATGGAAGAGAGCAGAGTCCGTCACCTCATTTGTCAGGTAGGTAAAGGAAGCGATCCGAGGTACCGTCCTATCAATCAGTACGGGGTCATTGGAGACTGTCGAACCGCTGGCCTGATAGGCCCGGACGGGTCATTGGACTGGTGCTGCCTCCCTCACTTCGACAGTCCAGCCGCCTTCTGCCGTCTGCTGGATGCCGATCAGGGGGGCTTCTTTCGCATCAGTCCGAAGGATCCATCCAGCTCGCTGTTCAACTATCTTCCTGGCACCAATATCCTGGAAAATATCTTCAGCAATGAACACGGACGCCTCCGCCTGGTAGATTTCTCGCCCATCCGTAAGCGGCCGCACAAGCCGCATATCTTGGAACAGCTGGCTTCCCTGGTCTCGCACGGTTCGCACGGCATGGCGGCTGGGATGGAGCGGGAAATCGGCAACGACGTCGCTGCCGCTCACCGGCTCACCCGCATACTGACCTGCCTGGAAGGCAAGGTACCGGTGGAGCTGGTATTCAAAGTTACCTTTGATTTCGCCCGCCAGACTCCGATCATTCAAGATATTGTCTCCAACCACGATTGGACCGGAGTCATACTGACTACTCCGGGTCATGACCGGTTCATGGTCCTGGTGGTTCGCGTCGTCCATCTGGCGCCGGAGGCGATCCTGCCGCCGCTGCAGGTCTCCAGCGGACAGCCGGTCATTACGCTAGACATCACCCTGGAGGCCGGCGAGGCACTGGTGGCACATCTCAACTACGCCCGCACGCATGAAGAGGCCGCAGAGCTGCTGGCTAGTCTCGCGCACCACAGCGCTATGACCGATTTGGAGGAGACGCTGGGCTACTGGCGCGAATGGTCGGCCAGCTGCAAGTATACCGGGACGTATCAGCACGTAGTGACTCGCTCGGCGCTGGCGCTCAAGCTCTGCACCTTCGAGCCCACCGGCGCCATCGTCGCCGCCCCCACGACCTCGCTTCCCGAAGCCATCTGCGGCGAGCGAAACTGGGACTACCGCTATACCTGGCTGCGGGACTCCGCCTTCACGCTGGACGCATTGGGACGGCTGGGCTATGTCGGCGAGGCTCGCGACTACTTCCATTTTCTCCATGACTTGCAGATACAGCGGGGCGCCGACCTGCGCATCATGTATGGCATACGGGGTGAGCAGGGCGAGGAGCTTGCCGAGCATGAACTGACCCACCTCGAGGGCTACCGGGGATCGCGGCCAGTGCGCATCGGCAATGGCGCTGCCACCCAGCAGCAGCTCGACATCTATGGAGAGCTGCTTGCAGCTGCCTGGCGGTACGTGGAGCACGAAGGGTTCAATAATCATGGGCGTCACGTGCCGCCGAGAGATCTGCGCAACTTCTCTGCCCAGGTGGCGAATTACGTCGTGGCGAACTGGCAGAAATACGACCGGGGTATCTGGGAGATACGCTCCGATCCGAAGGCGTTTGTCTATTCCCGCGTTATGTGTTGGCTGGCGCTCGAGAGCGCCTGCCGCATGTCGGACCAACACAGGCATTTCGCCGAGCGAAAGCGCTGGGCCCTTGACCAGTACGCGGATACGGGACGATGTATTGGAGCACGGATTCAGCGGTGAGCTCAACAGCTTCGTGCAGTATTATGATTCTTCCGCGCTCGACGCCTCCAACCTCCGAATATTGCTGGCTCGATTCCTGCCGTGGTCGGACTCGCGAATAGCCGGTACGGTGGATGCGACCAATCGCTACCTTGCCGGCAAGAATGGGCTCGTTTTCCGCTACTGTACGGTTATGCCGGAGGATGTCTCGGCATCGGCGCAGGCGGCCCAAGTGGCGCTCGCGACCGCCGATGACGGTCTCGACGGGAAAGAGGGCTCGTTCCTGGCCTGCGCTTTCTGGATGATTGAAAATCTCTGCTATCTGGGCCGGGTGGATGAGGCCCGCGAGCGTTTCGAGTCGCTCATTCACTTCTCGGGACCGCTCGGGCTCTTCGCGGAGGAGCTCGACCCCGATACCGGCGATCAGCTGGGAAACTATCCCCAGGCGTTCACCCATATCGGTCTGATCAATGCCGCGGTCACCCTGCAGAAGGCGCAGGAGGGCACACTGGCTTAGCGTAAGCGTAGGCCCTGGTATTGGCATACCGCGGAAGATGAAGATCCGGCTTCTCGACGTTTTGCGTTGCACGAGCTAGAATAGACCCAGAAAATAGGGCTGTGCATGGATACTGGACAGGTACATGAGTCTAGACCTGGAGTGGCGTGATGCGGTGGCTGGGAGATACTCCGGCCCCAAGCATCCATAGGTGTGGGCAGGAAAAGGCGAAATAGCTCTGGTGGATAAGCAACGAGGGAGAGAATCTGAGCCGCTGCCGCCTCGGACGGCGCCGCCGCCAGCGGTAGATTTGCGGCGTCCGCGAACGCCGGACATCGAGATCATGGCTTGCTCCACCTACGATTTTCTGTTGAGCTTGCAGGTAGCGCTGGCGTCACCGGAGTACGCGTTTGCCGACTACGATGTCGGCGAGGACTGGGCGACCTGGGCACGCAACCGCTGCGAAGAGGCCGACGGCTCCGCTCTGCCTATACTTGATCGTTACCTGGGCCACCGGCTTCCCTATGCGCTGCACGCCACCCTCATCTCGCTGGTGGCAGAGTGTCCGCCCCCGCGAGATCCCACCGACTTCCTCAACTGGCTGGCGGAGATACCGATCAGGCGATTGGTTGCGGTACTGCTCGATCATGCCGGCCAGGGCACTGGGTGGCAGGAGCGGCTGCCGGCGGTGCTGAGCGAGGGTGGCGTCTCCACCGGCGACGGCGAGGCGTTACCCCAGTTACTCGAGTGTTTCGCGGCGGAGGTGCGGCCGGCGGTTGAAGAGATACTCTTCGATCCCGAGGCCAGCAGGAGAGAGCTGGTGCAGGCGCTACGGGTCTGGGAGAGCGCGGTGTTTATCGTAGAACAGCTGCGCGTCATGCCTTTTGTACAGCGGGAGGCGGCGCTGCTGGAGCGACAGCGCGCGGAGATGCCGGCGGACCGCTTTATGAAGCTGGCGATGCGAGGCGTCGAATGGCAGGTACCGACCCGCTTCCGTCGGATTCTCTTCGCGCCAAGTTACTTTTGCCGGCCCGCCGTCTATTACCACGAGTGGCAGGGAACGCTTGACGTTTTGTATCCCGGTCGAGACCAGCATTCTGGAGTTGGAGACTGGGTATCTAGACCCACGCGCGCCCGATGACGAGATCCTCCGCTTCTTCCTCGCGCTGGGCGATAAGACGCGACTGCGTATCCTGCGCTTACTGGCTGAGCGCGAAATGTATCTTACCGAGCTCTCCGAACGCCTGGGCGTTACCAAGGCGACCACGAAGCATCACATGGTGATCTTGCGGGCCACCGGCTTCGTCATACTCTACGAGCGAGACCGCATGACATACTATGCGCTCAAGCCGGATATCGCGCGACATGCCGCCCGGCTCATCGACGAGTACCTCGGACAGAACTAGGCAACTAGTATTTTCTTCCCAGGGATTTGGTAAAGCGAATGACCGGGAAGGCTATACTATCCCTGTTGCTTGCCCGGCCGGTGGCACGAGCGACAACAACTGGCCGCAGGGTATGCTATCAGGAAGACCTTGAACACGGGATAGATCATATCCCTGGATGCACGTATGCTTACATGAGTCTAAGCGCCAGGTATGTGGTTAAGAGGTATTGAGGATGACAAAACCACCGAAACGGTCTCAGCCGTCCACGCATGATGCGGTTCCGGCCGATTCCGAGCCACAACAGCAACTAGTGAACGCCGATACGTCCACTCTCTCGGGCACGCAAGCGGCCGAGGCTGAGACGGTAGAAGTGGAGCTGGCTGACGCACGGCCGGTGGCAAGGGAGCGGAAGCGATCTGCGCCGGTAACCCGTGAGGTTCCGGTTCCGGTGATAGATGAGGGAACCAGCACCCTGCCGGAGGATATTGCCCAGGACGAGGGTGATGCCACCATGGAGTATCCGGTGCCGCGCGCGCGACCGCGTCGGACGACTCTGGCGATGGCCATAACCAGGCCCCCTTCTTCACCGATCGCCAAAGAGCCGGACGAGAATGAGCCGGCGCCGCCTACGGACTCATCCCAGCCGTTCGGTTCGCCTGCTTCCTCTGGGATAAGGCGGGTGCCGAAGATCGATACCGCACAGCCTATGGTCTCGGATCCGGTCATTCCCGACGAACTGGAAGACGAAGTGGACGAGTGGTCGATTGCCGACCAGCCCACCGTTTACCTCTCCCCTCGGCTGCTCTCGCGGGCCCCGACCCAGATTCGACAATCCACACCGCCGCCATGGTCGAGGCCGGCTTCCCGGCCTACGACGACTCCGCTGAGCGACCGGTTTGCCCGCGAACGCAACCGAATGCCGGCCTCCGGGACGACGGCAAAGCGTCCGGTTCCTGGCGCGACACCGCCGATCGAGAAACCGCGCGAACGGCCGGCGCCGCTCCGCGACCCGCGCATGGAGCGCTTCCAGTATCTGCGCGAGGAGCGCATTGCCCATGACGACGGTGTCCGAGGGCCAGGCGACGCCCGGCCGATTGCCGACATGGTGCGGCAGTGGTGGCGCGACCTGCGCCCCAATCTGAACAGCGCGCTGGCCTACCAGCGTGAGGCACGGGAGACCGGGTCCCACCCGATACCGGCCTATGTTCCTGCCCCCGGATCGCGCCTGGGTGACGCCTTCGGCCGCCTGGCGGCTACAGCGCGTGAGGTGACCGGCCGGGCCCAATCGGTTATGGCTCCAAGGATCACACGGCTGCAGGAGCTGCATGCTCAGGCGGAGACCGCCGCCAGCGCTTTGGTGCAGAAACTGGAGCCTCCGGAGTCACGCCAGCAGGCGCCGCTTTTGGGCCCAGGTCGCATCGCGGTTTTCTTCAAGCAGGGCGTCACCATCGGCCAGGCCCAATCATTGCTCTCAGCCACGCGGGCGCGGCCCATCCGCCTGATCCCGCGGAAGCACGGCTTCCTGGCGTTGGTGGCTCCTGGGACCGAGTCGGACATAAGCGTGCGTCTGCGCGAGCATCCCTACGTGCGCGACGTCTCCTATCTCGAATATAACGAGTATGGCGAATCCGTCATTCCTCGGTGAGCAGCGCCCGGCTTGGCTCTCAGGCTATGATATCTGACACCGCTCGCTAAAACAACACTGGCTAGCGGTGTCGCTGGTCTTGATTCTCGGATTGCTCCCGCCGTATCTCGGCGCGCAGTTCTCGAACCAGGGACCGGGCCGCGATCCAGACGAGCAGTGCAAAGAGCAAGCCGGCGACCACCGCTATGGTCTGGTTGAGTCCGATGGCTTTCGCCCCATAATAGCAGGCAAGTCCAGTGAGGGCCGCAAAGAAGGTAATGCCGGTGCGGAGCAGCACGTCCGACTGCATCTGCCGATACGGGTTGGGTGGCGTCTCTCCCATCGACTTCTCCGTTTCTCGCCACGATGGCGGGCCGTGTCTTGTGTCATCTTCCAGACTACCACGTGCCGCCTAGTGAAGGGGCGCCACCGGCGTGTAGACATCGTAGTTATCCAGAGGCTTCTCGGTGAAACGCAAGTGATCGGCGGCCGCGACCGCCACGAAGGCGGTCTCGTTTATCGATTTACGGACGAGCACGATGGGCGCATAGGGATCTGCCCAGACCTCGGCGTCATACGGCCTGTAGCGGCTGTGACCGGGCGGCAGCTGGCCCTGTGTTATGATGCTGCAAATGATGTGTTCTTTGTCGAGGAATGTGACGAGATCACAGGTCCAATAGTCGGAATAGAATCGTGTTATTCTATCTCTCTGGAGGTCATTGGCAAATTTTATGTCCTGCTTATTGTCGGCTATGGTACTCGGCACCGACTGGAAGATGTTTACCGTGCCGTTGACCACGGAGAGACCAAGCATGAACAGGATCACTATCGCCCAGACGCCGTAGAGCACCTCACGTCGTGACCAGACGTTTTGTATGGCCTCAACCAGCGGCCAGAGAACCGCCGGCAGTGCGGTAGAGATGGCGACCATGTATCGCCCCGTGCTCGGATTGGATTCAGAGACCGGGCTGGCCATATAGGCGACGATGGTGAGCCAGGCCGCTACCGCCAGCATCAGCCGAGCGACGTCACGGGCATCCACTCGAGCATCTGCTGCCGCCAATTTACTCGCATCTTCGGTCTTGTTCCGCGCTATGCCCCACTTCATCTTCATCTTCGAGTAGATGGCCTTGAACGGACGATAGGTTGCCACTGCCAGGAGTGAGAGATACGCCAGGCTCCAGGTGCCGCCGACGACAACGGCGGTGATGGTATCTGAAGTGAAAGGGCCATATAAGGGGATATTTGCTAACGAGTACGGCATTGCGAGCCCGGTCACCGTGGGTAAGGAAAAGAGAAGTGTGGCGTCCACCTGTTTCCTCAGCACGAGCCAGCCCAACCAGCCGGACGCGTTCTTGTCGGCCGATCCGTGTATGAATAAGTACGTGAAGACTTCGATCGGATCGTGCGAGGAGGGCAGATCTGCGGCGTAGATTATCGAAGGCATGAAACCGACGATCAGGCCCACACCGGCGAATGCCAGCGCCCAGCCTCGCAGCTCCCGTCTACAGGTGATCCAGAGCAGCAGGGCGCTGGCAAGGACAAATGGTGCGACGACCAGATAGGTGTAAAGCGCGAATCCGGCCACAAGGCCCCAGGCGGCGAAGGCACCGTAGCGTAGCCAGCGTTGCCTGCCTGATGGCTTATTCAGCAGGACGTGAGAGTGCCAGCCAGGAGGCCAACGCGAACATCAGCGCGCTGGCTGCCATAATGTCGGGCTTACCGCCGTCCGCGAGAAGCTCGCATCGCATAAGAAACGGCCAGGCCAGGACGAGAATGGCAATGGAGAGGAGGGCGATGGTCCGCGAAAACAGGAGAATCGCGAGCCAGCATAGGCTTATCAGAAAGATAGTGTCAAACACGACCAGGCCGAGCCGCAGACTAAAGACCGATATGCCTGCGAGACGAAACATCACTGCGCCGGCGTAGGCTTGGCCCATGCCCAGGTAGTTCTGTCCGTAGAAGTAAATGGGGTGTGCGCCGAGCAGGAGGATGTGCATGGCCTCGAGGCCCATGGTTCCTTCCTCGCTGTTGCCGTACGGCCAGCCAATCGCAATCAGGATGACCCGCAACGCCACTCCAGTGGCGATGATGCCGGCTGCCGCTAGCGCGAACCAATGATGACTCAGACGGCGCAGAAGATTGGATCCGCGCGGGAGCGCCATACCGTCCTCCTCAAGCTGTCGACACGTGCTCTCAATGAGAGCTTATTAGGGACCCGGACTACTTTGAAGTAGAAGCGGGGAATCGGGCTGTAGTTGTAGACGTTCGCGCCACTTGCCAGTAGCCTCCATGGCTTCATTAGGCGCTCACGAGTTCCAGTTGATTTTGAAGCGTACCCAAAGCGAGCTGTAAACTGCTGCTGCAGTAAACTGCTGCTAGAGTATGAACTTCTACTCGAATTAGTATAAGGCGACAGAACGGTGTGTCAAGCACTCGGGATTTCCGGTACTTTCCACTGTTGTGCTATCTCGCACATCTGACACCACCACCAATTAGACCATACCGTGGATGGGAGGAGCCGTCCAGTCTAATAGCCCAGGGGCAGTGGGAATCACGATGAGTTGCGGCCAAGAGCGCACAGTGAGGGGCGAGGCAGTAGCGCGGATGTGTCACTCACCCGCCTGATCTGAGTCAGGCTCGTCGGTTGGCTCTGGCTCCCCGCCGTAGGTGACGATCAACTTGTTGACCAGTCCGGCGATCTCATGCCAGATATAATGCTGATATTCCAGCATGGCCGCTTGCCGCTCGTCATAGGCGCGGGAGCTGGGGTCGCGCTGGGCGTTCTCCAGGAAGCGCTGGGCCAACTCATAGGTATGCTGTCCACGCTCGGTGAGATAGCTAGAAAGCTGCCGCATATCGTCGAGCAGCGATCGCAGCAGCTCCTCTGCTTCAGGCTCCTCGGTGGGATTAGTCATTTGTGTCTTTCGCTTTATGGTATACGCCGACGAATATGCTACTCTTGAGTGCCTCTGTGCGTCAATTATAACAGTAATGTCGGCGCGAAGCCGCCTAGTGCCAGAAACGAGACAAGCAGTCCCAGTGAAGACGCGAATACTCTATGTGACCGATACCCTCATCGCCGGCGGCATTGAATCTCAGCTCGTGGATCTCTTGCTCCGGCTGGACTCGTCACGTTTCCAACCGCAGGTACTGTGCCTCTATGGCGAGCGTTCCGGCCGTGCTCCCCATTTCGCAGGTAGGCTGCGGGAGGCGGGTATCCCCTTCGAGGTTCTCGACATTGGCTGGGGCGCCAGGGATAAATTTTGGGCCGCTCGCCAGATCGCCAAGACCGCTCGCAGTCTCCGGCCCCATCTCATTCAGCTCGAGGGCTACCATGCCAATCTGCTCAGCCGCCCGCTCCGGCCTATCCTGGGCTCCAGCCGGATTATCGGGACGGTGCGCGGCATCGAAACGGCCAAGCAGCTCAGGTATCAGCGTCTGGGCCAGTGGGCCTGCTCCCGCATCGTGGCCAGCGGACCCCAGCTCAAGCGGATGATTGTCGAGCAGGCAGGCGTACCGTTATCGAAGGTGGTGGTCATACCGAATGCCGTCGATGTGCGCCGGTTTGCCGATCGCGCCGGAGGCAGCCGTTACCCTACGGAAGGAGCTGGCTCCCGGAGGTGAGCGCTTGCTGCTGTCGGTCGGGCGCATCTCCCGCCAGAAACGCATGCATCTGATTCCGGAAGCACTTGGCCTTCTCAAGAGTGAGGGGCGCTTGCCTTCCTCGCTGCGGGTCTGCATACTCGGCCAGGTCGAAGATGCCGCACTGCAGGCCCGGCTGGAAGAGGCAATCCATGCGGGTGGACTCGAAGATGTCGTCATGCAGAGGCCGGAGACCTCATCGCCTGAAGTCTACTATCACGCGAGCGATGCGACCATCCTGTACACGACCCTCGAGGGTATCTCGATTGCCATGCTGGAATCGCTGGCCTCGGGCCGCCCGGTCCTCATCTCCGAAGAGGCGAATTCCGCCGGGATCATCGAAGACAGGAGCACCGGCTGGGTCGTGCCCACCCATGATCTGCCGGCATTCGCGAGCTCGCTGGCGCAGATCGCGGCGCTGCCGGAGCCGGAGCTGCTCACCATGCGCGACGCCTGCCTGCGGCGCAGCCAGGACTTCTCGATCGAGACGCTGGTTGAGCGCTATTCGGAGCTCTACGACTCACTGGTGGTCTAGCCTATTACGAGGCGCTGTCTTTAGGCTTGTCTTCCGGTTGGCTGGGTCGGTTGCCTGGTGGAGTCACGTCGACGTGTAGAGCGTCGTTGAACCGGTTGAAGTAGTTAAAAAGGCCGATGACCGCCGCGATCTCGATGACCTGCCCCTCGTCGAAGTGTTCCCGCAGATCGATCCAGGTATCCTCCGAGACCCCATGGGCATCGGTGGTCATGCGCTCGGCGAAGGCCAGCGCCGCCTGCTCGGCCGGAGTGAACATGTCTCGGTGCTGATCGATGTTGTACATGGCATCAAGTAATGCCTGCGAGGCTCCCAGCTGCTTTGCCAAAGCAGTATGAGAGGCCTTTCAGTACATGCAATCGTTGATCTGGGAAACGCGTACCGCCAGCATCTCTTTGAGTTTGGTCTCGACTGTTCCGGTGTTGAAGATGGCCTCCATGTGGGCGGCGGCGGTGACGGCTATCTCGGGGCGTAGCGCCATCGTGCGGAACATATTGGGCATGTTGCCGCGCCGCTCCTGGAATCGCTCCAGCATTGCCCGAGCCTCGGGCGCGGCCTCATCGGGGTTCAAAGGATTAATACGGGGCATACAACGGCCTCACTTGCTCCGAGAGCACTAGCCACACGTGAGTTAACTCTTCTATCCGTCCATATCCTACCATACGCGTCACCTTCGGCCTTCGTACGCCCATGTGTCCCCCATATATTGACAGTTGGTTTGCCTGTCTGTATGCTGGCAAAGTCTTTAGGCAGCGCTTGCTTAGAGATAGATGGAGTCGGTAGGCGGGGGAGCGTTCATGTCGAGAAGAGGCGCAGAGCAGGCCCAGAAACCATGGGGACAGGGGAGTCGAGCCAGAACCGCAAGGCGATTGCAGAGGACTGGAAAGGTCCTCTTTCATATCATGAAGCCGCGACCGGTCCGTATCGGGTTGGCCGGAATTCTGCTTCTCGGAGCGCTGGCGGCCGTCGCACTCTATATTGGACCTGCCCGAGCCGAGCGCCACGTAGCGCAAGCCAGCCTCTATGGCGCCTCTGATGCCAAAGTCAGGGCCGCGGTCCAGGCGGCTGGCTGGCCCCAGCAGGAGAGCAACTGGTGTGGCGTCGCTACGGTAGCGGCCATTGCGCAGTTCCGGGGCCACACTGTTTCCCAGCTGGATGTCGCTAATTACATGAACAGCCCTCAGGCGGTCAGCGAGTGGGGAACCCCAGGCGGATCGGCAACGTACTGGGGACCAGCATTCAAGGCGGATATTTCTGGTGACGACGGCACCGATCCTCGCTCGCTCGCCGCGAGCCTGACTGGACTTGCCGGGACGCATCCATATCACCAGATGGTGGAGCTGGCCAACAACTACAACGGTACGCTGCACCTGGTGTCCGATATAATAAGGACCGGGGAGCCCATCAGCGTCATCGTGTTTCATGGCCTGCACTCGGTGCTGGTCAGTGGGGTAGTCGCCACCGACAATCCGCTTTCCGACCCCGGCAGCATCGTCGGGCTGGATGTCTGGGATCCAGGCTACGGCATACCCGACGGCAATATTCAGGGCGGCCAGGAAGTAGAGGTGCCGCTCTCCACCTGGCTGAGCAGCACGTACTACTGGGGCTCGGCCTACAGTGCCAATTACTATGGATCCATCGCCGCGGATCCCGACCCTGTGGTGGGTACTCCCTACACCTACAATCCCGGCATAGGCGACAATGGCCACCTCTGGATCGGCCATTACGTCTACATCCGGCCGGACGCCTCTACGGACCCCGCCGCCGGGGTATCGGACGATTGGGCCTTTAGCGAGACCGGGGCTCTCATCGAAGGGTTTCACGGCGAAGTGCCGCCTGGATACACTGGGCCGACGACCTCCATCCCCGTAACGACTACGCTGCCCGATACCAGCATCGACGGCCCAGCCTTCTGGTCGCAGTCCGCCTACCAGCTGCCGTCTGGTTCTCCAATGACCGTCCTCGGCTGGACCGGCACCGATAGCGCCCACCATCTCAACGTCGAAACGTCCAACGATGGTTTCAACTATCAGAACAAGACCACTTTGAATGAAACCTCGTTTACCCGCCCCAGCGTGATCGCGGTGCCTGCCGGTAGCGGTAGTGCGGTGGTAATTGCCTGGACCGGTACCGATCCTGCGTCACCATCTCAACGTCATCTACGACGTCTACGGCTCGCCGCAGAAAGTGACATTGGCTGAGCCGAGTCGTGTATGCGCCGTCGCTCGCCTACTTTGCCGGGCAGGTCTGGATTGCCTGGACCGGAAACGATCCCAACCATAGTCTGAATGTTCTGGCCTCTAGGTGCTCAGGGACTCACGCCGGGCGCCAAGACCATATTCGGGTCGGACAGCAGCACCGCGACGCCGGATCTGGTACCGGACACAGTTGACAACCGGCTTCTGCTCTCCTGGCAGATGAGAACCACCCGGCAACTCAATTTCGTCGAATCGCCAGATGGCAGTCAACTGGTCGCCGGGTCTCTCCACGCCGTCACCGCAGACCAGTTCTGTCTCGCCCGCGATGATGGTCATCAATCCGGCTCTGCCTGGCGCATCGACCATGCCACCGTTTTACTGGTCCTGGATTGGAACCGACCTTTCCAGTCGACTGAACGTCGATGGACTCTACTTCGGTCAATAACTGGTCCGGTCTCGTCAATACGCTCCCAGAAACCAGCCGTTTCCCGCCGCAACTTGGGTATGCTGGCACGGCACACGTGATTCTGGTGGTGTGGACTGGCACCGATGGCGCACGAGCATCTGAATGTCGCCGTCCTGCATGTGTAGCCGGTAGCGACAGCCAGACTATCGCAGCGGTAGACCTGCGTACCGGCCAGTACGCTCGCCGGAAAGGGAACCTGCCATGACGACGACAAGTGCCGCGCCACCGTCTACCGCCACTGGGCGGAGAGGCGCGCCGGCACAGCTTGCCTGGCTTGGTCGTCTCTTTGGCGGCGTTTCTCAGCTTGGGGCGCTGCTGCTCTACGGTGTGCTGATCGGCGGAGTGTACAGCGCTGTCCTGGTCACAAAGTATGGGTACACCGACGACTATGACTACCTGTACGCCGCTGTGGTCGGCAGAGCGCATGACGCTTTGTACACCGTTTTCGCCGATGGTCGCCCGCTCTATGCCCTATTGCTTCAAACCTCACTGCCGCAGCTGGGAAGCGTGAGCAACCTCTGGGTGCTTCGGCTGGATAGCCTGCTCGGCATCACTCTCTTTGCCTGGGTGTTGTATCAGATGCTGCGCCGCGCTGGGCCTGCCCCAGATCGTCGCGTGGGTAATCCCACTGTTCATCGCTATGCTGCCTGCCTACCAGGTATTCGCGGGCTGGGCTATCGCCGGCTTCTTCGCCTACTCCGCCGTACTGGCCGGCATGGCGGTATTCGTGGCCGATTGGAGTTTCGGCACTTCCGGTATGCGACGGTACGGGCTCATGTTGGGAGCGCTCGCGCTTCTCCTGGTCTCGGTGACGATCTATCAACCTACTGCCATGGTCTTCTGGGTCTTTGCCGCCGTCATCCTCTTTGTACCCAACCGCCCAGTGAACGAGACGATCAAGCGCTTCCTCATTCTGGTGGCCATCATGGCTGCCGCCCTCCTCGTGGATTATGCGCTGAGCAAGACGCTGCCGCGTCTACTCTACCCGCATCCAATCATAGACAACCGAACCCAGCTAGCCGGCAATGTGACCTCGAAGCTGCTCTTCTTTCTGCAGCCATTGCTGGAGAGCCTCAATCTCTTCCACCTCGTCGATAAGACCCACCTACTGCCCTCGGCGGCCATCGCTCTTGTGGTTGGCTTCCTGATCCTGACCGGATTGCCCCTCTATTTCGAAGGGACGCAGATGGTCCGGCTTCAGAAGACCGTGCTGGCGCTCTGCTTGATTCCTCTCGCCTATCTGCCTAACCTGCTGGTGGCTGAAAGTTTCGGCTCATTTCGTAGCCAGGTCGCCATGTCGTCGCTCATCGCTCTGTATGCTGCGCTCGGAGGCCTGGGCTATGCCCGAAGATGGCCGGCGCTGTCGCTCCGCGCGGCTCTGCCCCTTCTTCTTCTGCTGACGCTCGCGAGCATGGGGTTTGCAGCGCACGATATCTCCGCCGAGTTTGCCACTCCACAGGAGCGGGAATATCAAGCGGTCGTGGCCCAACTACGGGCGGCTCAATTAGCAGGGGTCACTACGATCTACGTTCTGCCCTCGTTACAGACCGACCGGCTCTCGACTGAAGTTCATCACGACGAATTTGGCCTGCCGACGACGTCGGAGGTCGCGTACCTTACTCCAATTGTGACGCTGGCGCTGGAAGATGTCGCGCCACAGTACGTGGGCCGGATCACTATCATTGGAACCTCTGCGGTGCCCACGAACCTGGGAGCCGGCAACGGTGTCCTCATAATCAACATGCACACCGTGCTGCAGCAACTCCACCACTAGGCGCTATCAATTAACGCGGGACCGGTTCGTATGCCCGTCGATTTCCGCAGTTGTCGGTATGCCTGAGCCCTTGCTAGGAAAGGTAGCCGGTGGTAAAGCTGGTAAGGGAGAGTGCCAGCAGGAGTGTAGAGCCAATAATTGTCATCTCGAGAAGTCTCGGTCTGTCCCGGAGATAGTATGCTAGAACGATAAACACGGGGAACACCACGCTGAGATAGCGTCCATAGCCTTCCAGTCCCTGGGTGATCAATCATGCACGCTAGTATGTCCGGCACGCAGAACGCCAGATAAGCGGGCCCGAGCAGGCGGTAAACTGGGTAGCAAGCTATCAGAAAACCCGCAACCAGTATGATGTAGATGAGGTTGACCAGTTCGCCTCGTGCGCCGTGAAACCACAAATGCGGATGGGCCAGCGTCCGGACGACGTTGTCTATGTTGCTCATCTGAATGCCGGCGTGCCACCCTTCTTTCCCCGCAATGAGGTAGGCAAATGGGGTGCCAAAGTGAATCCAGCAGTAGATGGCAAATGCCGCCGTTCCGAGCGGCACCAAAGCCAGCGCAAGGATGTCCCAGCGCAGCTGGTGTCGAGTGCGGATCCAATCCACGACATATGCCACTACGACGGCAAAGCCGACTATCAGTCCAGTAGAGTGAGTGGCGCCGGCTAACAGGGCCCCCGCTCCGGCTAGCCACCAGTTGCCTCGTTCGATGCCAGTAAAGGCAACCAGCACCCACAGGAAGTAGAGTGATTCAGTATACGTCACTCCAAAAAAGAAGCTAAACGGAAACACTGCCAGTAGCAACACCGACAGGTAGGCGGTCTGCTCACCAAAACGATTAGCGACCAGCCGAAACAGCAGCACACACGCCACTATGAACGCCAACCATGATATGAGCATGCCGGCTACCAGGTAGGAGTTATTCCTTAGGAACAGTCCTGTAAGAGGTTGCACGATTCTCATAGCCAACGGATACAAAGGAAAGAAGTTCGCCGAGAGTGGCAGGCCTCGCTGATAGATATAGCCCTGACTGGCAATGGCAATATACCAGTTGGTATCTTTTCGCACCCAGATATTGAAGGCTCCGGGAAACCCGACAGGATTTAGGAGACGTGCCCCTACCTCGCCTGTCACAAATAGGAGCACGCGAACGGTAACGGCTAACTGTATCGGCCGGGCAGCCCAGCCAAATCTCGTGCGTAGAAGTAGCATCCAGCTTTTTAGTCTACTACCGAGGGACGCCACATCATGTTGTCCATATACCTCCTGGGTAGCTGATCTCGAATTGCTCGTCGACATTGACTCTGCTTCCAACCTTCCCTCCACGAGTCGTGCACCAAGGCTCGGTAACACGGTAGTCAGACGTTGCCAGGATACTCAGTCTGTTCAATTGTAAGTTTAAGGCATTGAATAGATTCTGGGAATAATCAAACGCGAGATTGGTACTTAGTTATCACTGGAGACCCGGCGCACCAGAAGTGGAAAGCAGCCGACGAGTGCACGGGCGAAGTGCAGAGAGTGGCAGGGAAAGCAACGCTGCACGTCCTGCGGCACATTGCCCAGCTGCTCAGCTGAGTGGTGACAGGTAGCAGTCCTGGGAAGCGGCACGAGAATTGGCTACGCGCCTCACTTGCCGGTATAGCTTTGCAGCGATTCCTTGAGAGCGTCCGGTATTTCGATGCGCCTATCGAATCGCCTATAGATAGCTTGTACCCGTGAACAGGTACGTCCGTTGTTGTCGCGACAGATTCCCTCGACGAAGAAAATCTGCTTGCCTCCGCTCTGGACATGAGCCTCAAACGTGAGCGGCGCATCGTACGCGGGATATTCGAATGTGACGTCGAGCTTTACGGTCACTTGCGGCCTGAGACCGTGTGCCAGCGATGCGACCGCGGCGCCAGTCACGATGTCGAAGATGTACGCCTGAACCGCTCCTGTGACCGCCCGGCCGCCGACCCCGGCCCCGCGGTGATGGCTATCCGGCTCGAAGTAGACAGTGGCATGGCCATCGGCGCTATCGGTGATGCGGGCACCCATCCAGCTGAGCATGTCCATCTGGTTCCAGTATTCATAGAATGGGGCTCTACTGGCATTAGGCTCGCCGCCAATTGACTCACTCGTTCGCTCAACGCCTGCGTTGTCTGGCTGTTCCGACTGGGGGACTTTCCCTGTGCTGGGATTATTCGACATATCCGAAGAATTCATGAAAATCTCCTCTTTGCACGGCTATGCTAACATAGCGTGGCGAGACGTGGCAAGCCGACGAGAAGAGGCATCAATAATCCTGGCTTTGCGATGGACTACTCGGCGATGGACGTGCGCGCATTTTCAGGGTGGTAACTTCGTTCACGGTGGCGCGTCTCCCGTCGGACGCCTCAGTAGGCAGAGATGCGTCAACCGTGGGAGCAATACTGAGGTAACGGAGCAATTTGGCCTCACGGCGACCCCGGGTCACGGTGTCGAGAATGAGGCCAGTGTTGAGACTCGCAAATGCCAGCAGCATGAACCCCAGCGAGAGGAATGCCGTGGGAAATCGCGGCACGAGCCCGGTCTGCACGAAGGTGACGACTACTGGCACACCGAGCGCTACTGACACTAATGCCAACACGAGCGCCAGGGCTGAAAAAAACAGCAAGGGGCGCTCCTGCTTGTATAGATCCAGGATAGCCAGCAGTATCCGTCTTCCATCCCCGAGTGAATGAAGTTTGCTGCTCGATCCTTTGCGGCGTCCTCGATATAAACTCTCTGCATGGGCGATGGGGAGGTCGAGCTCAAGCGCATGTACGGTTAACTCCGTCTCGATCTCAAATCCGGAAGAGAGTACCGGGAATGACTTGACAAATCTGCGCGAGAGTACCTTATAGCCCGACAGCATGTCACGAACCCGATCTCCAAACATCTGCCGGACCATCCCGGTCAGCACGGTATTACCCAGGCGATGGCCGTGCGCGGTATTCATCTCCTGACGCACTCGAGACCCGTACCGCATTGACTAAATCGAAGGGTCCGCTCGCTGCCAAATTGAGCATGTCTACCACAACGGACGCGTCATACGTGTCGTCGCCATCCACCAGTACGTACCAGTCAGCGTCAACATCGCGGAACATCCGGCGCACTACGTGACCTTTCCCCTGCTGCTCCTCGCGACGGACGATTGCCCCAGCCGCTGCCGCAATGCGCACCGTATCGTCGGTCGAATTGTTGTCATACACATAGATGCTAGCACTGGGCAAGGCGGCATGAAAATCGTGAACGACGTTGGCTACCGTGAATTCCTCGTTGAAGCAAGGAATGAGCACCGCCACATTAGGGCCGAATGCTTGTGTGTCAGCCGACTGTATAGTCAACCGATCTAGCGTGTAACGCTGACTTTCCATATGCGTACTTTTCAATTCCGACACCGGGCAGGCAACTTACGACACGATGCCATCGGCTACCCCAGTTGGCTCATACATCGGCATTACTGAGAAGGTTTGAATCGCGGTAACGCCGCTCGAGCTCGTCCACGTAGAGGTGGATTTCCCGGCCTATCCGTCTCGACATATCGCTATATTACACCAGTCGCGGCAAAATTGGTATCCGGCAATTCTCACGTCTTAACAGTCGACCTGCCGTCGACTCCTGTAGGGAGTTGATTTTCGCCCCTAGGTCAAGTAAGCCACTCAGCCAGCGCTTTGACTATACGCTCGGCCGCATGTCCATCCCCATAGGGATTGGTCTTGGTCGCCATCGCCGTATGGGCCTCGGAATCGGAGAGCAAGAGGCGCGCCTCGGATACGATACGCTCCCGTTGCGTTCCTATTAGGCGTACGACACCCGCTTCAATTCCCTCTCGGCCTCTCAGTCGTCTCACGCATGACAAGCACCGGCACACCAAGACTGGGAGCCTCTTCCTGAATGCCGCCGGAATCGGTCAGGATCAGCTGGGAGCGTTTCATTAGCTGCACAAGCGACAGGTAGTCAAGCGGCTCCAGCAATGTCACATTAGCGGCATCCGAGAGAATCTCCCCGACCGGCCGGCGGACATGCGGGTTTAGGTGGACTGGGTAGACAAAATGGATGCCCTTGGGCTCGAACTCCTGTGCCAGATCGCGTATCGCCAGACACAGCTGCTTGAACTGTTCGCCAAAGCTCTCGCGGCGATGAGCGGTAATGAGGACATATTTCGCGTCTTCAGGTAGACTTGCCAGCGGACCATCAGCCCAGGTATAGTCCCGAGCCGCTACCTCGAGAAGTGCGTCGATGACCGTATTACCGGTAACAAATATACTCGCGTCGCGGTACCCTTCAGCCAGGAGAGCCTGGCGCGCGCGCGCAGTTGGCGCAAAGTAGAGATCGGTCATGACGTCTGCCAGACGTCGATTGATCTCTTCGGGAAACGGCTTGCCCTTATCGCCAGTGCGAAGTCCCGCTTCTACATGGCCAAATGGGATGTGGCGGTAGAAGGCCGTGAGTGAGCTTGCCAGGACACTGGTGGTATCGCCCTGAGCAAGCACACAGTCGGGCCTAACTGCTTCGAGTACTTCATCGAGTGAGGCGATGAGCCGAGCGGTGAGCTCGGCAAGCCCCTGGTTGTCTCGCATCAAGTCGAGCTCATAGTCCGGTTTGATAGCGAAGAGAGTGAGTACCTGGTCCAGCATCTCGCGGTGCTGACCAGTAGAGCAAACAACCGTGCGGAATTCCTCTGACTGCTTTTCCAGCTCGCCAATGACTGGCGCCATCTTAATGGCTTCCGGACGAGTGCCAATGACATTGAGAACAGTCAGCATCTACGGTGGCCTCTCACATCCTCTATGTTAATCTGGTGCTCGGAACCAGATAGGGCAGCTTGGAGCTGTCCGCCGCTACCCTGCGCGTCTGCAGTGCGTTCAGCACCGTCCGGCATCGCGCCGTCCAGGTATTGTCTTCGGCGGTCTGCCTGAGGCTCTGCAGGTAGGGTTCATTCTGGCGCAGCTCCACCGCTCGCACCAGGCAGTCTACCCATTCTTCCTTGTTATGAGCGATGGCAACCACGGGATACTTGCGGCACTCCGCCAGATCCGTCGTGACGATGGGCTTACCACCCGCCATGTACTCGAAGAGCTTTATGGGGAGACCGCATGGAGCGCTTCGCTGAGCTTGAAGGGTATGGTGGCCACGGCAAATGTGCGTAAGTATGCAGGCAATTCACGATACAGCTTGGGTCCCAGCCAGTAGATATTGGGCACGGAGTCGATGCCGGAGTTTGGAATCTGGCGACCATCGTAGTCAGGTCCAATGAGCACGTAGTTATACTGGTCCAAAGCTCCGGCCGCATGCTTAACGAGCTCGAAGTCGAACCACTCGGCCACGGCTCCATAGTACCCAATGATGGGTTTGCCTTCGGCAAAGATGGGCGCAATGTCTGCGGGAATCTCTATTTCTCCGGCCGTTGGGGTCTTGAAGTGGTCTATGTCGACTCCATTGGGGCAGAGTACCGCTCGGGGCGTGCCGGTAATATCGCCTTCAAGAGATCATCCGCCGTTGCGGACACTACCCTCGCCTGCTGCAGCAACGTCTTCTGGTTGAAGCGGAGCATACGCAGAGGAAAATCCGAATAAATTTCGAGATGGTCAACGATGTCGTAGACAATGGTCGGTGAGTTGCGCAGGCGCCTAACCCAGTTATAGTTGTGCGTGTAGGCGATGACGATGGCGCCTGAGGCAACCGAGAAAACCGGTGCCGGTACGTCGCAGACGTATAGGCCGTGCTGCAGTTTCTGAATCCGATCGCCAGCACCTCTCCTCTCAGGACGCACCCAGTACAGTACGACATACCCGAGTGAGGCGAATGCCATGGCCATCTGCTGGGGCCGCTGAAACAGTGACGTATCCCAGTTGCTGGTTGGAGAAATGATGATGGCGCCACTGGCATCCGGGTACTGTGATATGACCTGAGCGAGGTTGACCCGAACGCGTCGGACGAGTTCGCGGTTGGCGCTCTCGAGATGTTCTCGAAGCTCCTGTGCTCTGCGCCGACGATATGACCATACGAGAAGGCGGGCATTATAGGGGACAAGTGCATGATATGTGTCGTGCGCCAGCGTGAATGGCTTTTTGATAACACTGCGCACTCTTTATAACCCTCTCCAAATGTGTGCCCAATTCGCTCATGATGTTTGCCTGAGTCAACAATAACCAGGCACTAGGGCGCACCGCACCGTTCCCGGCAACAATCTAACATTGGCTGAAGTATCTGTCTATGGGACTAGTACTGCCTTACGGGTTGTCCGAGCTCGTTCGTAGTGTGCGTCGTAAGGTCAAGATCGCGGCGCGCCGGCGTGTTCCAGCGGGTGCCACACGTTTCGCTAGCTGTTTGACGGCGTCTCGAGCTGACCCGGGTCGGAGGGCTTGAATCTTAGATTTCGGATAATACGTAGCTTGGGTTTGGACACCCCATAATCGCTCGACTTCAAGAGCCATTGATGCGGAATAACATGCGAGTGTCGAATCATTTGCCGATATCCTCCCTCATCGAGGCAGCTGTGAGGGCGGTGGCCAAGATCGCCTCAATGCCGTCTACGTCGGCAGGCAACACCGCTACTCGGTCCGGTGGAGCGCCCTGGCTAATCATCCACTCACTCAGATGGGAGTACGGCGTCAGTGTCAGATCGAGCTGCGAGCGCAACTGAGTTGATAGCCATGCGAAGCCGTTATTCTCCTGCCTTGCGTCCTCTTCGTCCAGGAAATCCACGAGTGCCAGCTTCGGATGGAACGTGCGTAAGAAAGGCACCAGTCCATAGCCAAGCTCGCTTCCTTCAATGAGCACTGCCTCTATCTGTCGAGATTCGATAAGGTAACTCAGAAATCGAGGATAGTCGGCATATTGGAGGAAGTTTGACAGGACGAACACATCGGGAGTGAATTGTGCGAACTGATGCAGTCCTGGATCATTCGCTACTCGAGTGGTAACGACGGTGAACTCATACCCCAGACGTGAGAGGCTTTGGACGATCTCTAGGTTGTATGCGTCTGCTCCCCTGCTGTTCCGGCCCGGGACCAGCAACAGTATCCGACGGGTCCCGTCGGGCCTGGCCAGTGGATTCCTGATCGGACTATGTACCGACACTGCCGGATAGGGCTGCTCCGCTCCGGTGAGGAAGACTGGATATGGAAATTGGGTCCGCAAACTGCTATGCTTCTTCAGCAGCCAGGCATGAAACCCCACTTGGCGCAGCTCGTCTCCGGCAGTGTCAGAACTTCGCGACCGCTCGGCAATACGGTACCAGGTGAGATACTCGGGTATGGTGTAGCCCCAGTACCCTAACTCTGCCAGATTGAGCCAGAAATCCCAGTCCTCATGGCCGTGCACGATGGACTCGTCGTAGCCGCCGGCTTCGAGATACGCATCGCGACGTATGAGGGCGATGTCGGTCAGAAAATTCTGGTCCGTCAGATTGAGCTGGTAGGATTCGAACCCATGGTTCCACAACTGGCGGCGTGCTCCAAATGTGACGTTATACGCCGTGCAGGCGGCAAACTGTGGCTGAGTTTCCAAGAGCCACAGTGCCTTTTCGACGAAGGTCGGCTCTACCAGGTCATCGGCGTCAAGCTGAAACAGATACCGGCCTTGCGCCTCCGCGACTGCTCTATTGCGCGCCACAGCTGGTCCCTGATTGCTTTGGGAAATGACCCTGATCCTCTGGTCGCCGCTGGCTACCATCTGCAGTTGCTCCAGGCTCTCTGGCCTGGTGCTGCCATCGTCGACGATGACCCACTCCCAATGCGGGTAAGACATGTGCTGTACGCAGTGCACTGTCTCCAAGAACACCGGACCAGCGTTGTAGTAAGGAGTGATGATGCTGACGAGAGGCGTGCCTTCGTCACAGGGGAGGTAGTGATACGCCGGCCGGCTAGCGCTGGCTGGCGTATTCTGGTAATCAGGATTGGCGGGATTTATCACCTACGACGTTCGACCTTCACCACCTGCAGGCGTTGTGTAGTCGCCAGGTCGGCTTCGTACTCCATGGAATCGCGGAACATCTCCACGACACGCTGGGTCTCTCCTACGTAGCGCAAGCGTCCCTGGTCGATCCATGCTGCGCGATCGCAAAGCTTATAAATCGAATCCAGTCCATGGGTCACGTAGACGATTGTCACTCCGCGCTCACGGTATCCGAGCATGCGATCCATGCACTTTTGCCTGGAAGGCCTCATCGCCTACCGAAAGAACCTCGTCGATGATGAGAATATCCGGATCCGCCTCGGCCGCCACGGCAAACCCGAGGCGAGCATGCATGCCCGACGAGTATGTACGTAACGGCGAGTCAATGAAGTTGGCGAGCTCGGAGAATTCGATGATGTTGTCTACCTTCTTCTCCATCTCTTTCCGCGAAAAGCCAAGCATGGCGCCATTGAGAAAGATATTCTCTCTTCCGGTCAGTTCCTCGTGAAATCCGGCTCCAAGCTCGATGATGGGTGCCATGGTGCCCTGTACCCAGATGCGCCCTGTAGTTGGACGCTGCACCTTTGCGATCAGCTTCAGCAACGTGCTCTTTCCGGCACCGTTGCGTCCGACAAGCGCGATGGCTTCTCCGCGATTGATCTGCAAGTTCACTTTGCGTAATGCCCAGAATTCGTTGAACTTCACCTTGCGGCGAGTGACCTGGCGAATCACCTGCTCCTTCAAAGTATTGATGCGTTCGGTAGGTAGTCGGTAGCACACCGACGCGTCAGAGACGACGATGGCCGGCTGGCCCGAATTACGCTGATAGCTCATCGGCTGGTTTCCTCTAGAAGTAGTAAGCAAATCTTCCCTCCACACGTGTAAAGAAGAGCCAGCCGATGAGGAACATCACGATAGCCAGAAGTGGAGCAACGATCAATTCTCTTGGATTCCGAGAGCACAGGATGATAGGTTGGATAGGCGCCCATGATGGTGTTGCGAGCGGTATCCATGTATACGAATAGCGGATTGTACTGCTCAAGTTTATATACAATCGGCAGCTTCGTGAGAAATATTATTACCGGATAGAACACAGGAGTAAGGTAGTTGAGTCACCGTAACGAAGACACTGTAGATCTCAAAGGTGTCGTGAAAGAACACCATCATCGGCGCGACTATCAATCCTACTCCCAGCGAAAAGAGGGCAGTCTCGAGGCAGGGCACGATGAGTAACAACCAGGTAATATTGGGTCTGATGCCAGTTACCAAGAGCCAGAATGAAGAAAGGAATAATAGAAAACGCCAGTTTACGAGAGCGCTGCCAATTGATGAAACTACGAATACACTGGGCGGAACATACATGCGTCGCAAGGTGTTGCCATTGCCCAGCAGATTTGACATCGACGAAATGGTTCCTTGCGCAAAAAAATTGAAAATCAAGATGCCACACAAAAGGTATACGGGAAAATCGTAGATAGCCGAGCTGTGTAGCGAAGCAATGCCGAGAATACGACAACCATCACTGCCATAGTGAGCAGTGGATTTAGCATCACCCAGATAAAGCCGAGTACGGATCGCTTGTAACGTATCTTCAGGTCACGCGCAACAAGGTTAGTGACCAGATACCGATAGCGCAACAGCTCTTTGAACTCAAATATACTCTGCGACTTTATTGTACCTGTGTCATAGATCGGTATGCTTGGTGTGGGCGTCTCAGTTGCTTGCATCGGCCTGCTCAGTCTCTCTCAATTTTGCTTCTTGCTCAGGCTAAACCGGCAGCAAGAGCAAATCCTTTATCATAGGCAATCTAACATTGACCCGTTCGTGCTGTCCATGGTCCTAGTACTGTCTAGGTCAAGCTATTTGCCTGTCTTATGCACTTGACTTTGTAAGGTGCCTCTCACAAGCCCCACCATAAATGCACAGTGCTCTACGACAATCAAAGGGACAAAAACTGGCAGCCCATATCACCCCGGCGCACCGCCACTGTTTCAATGCCAACAAAGGCGCCAGCAGAACGGCCCCCCCGTGCCTGACAAATTCGACCAACGGGCTTCGTCCGTTGCGCCAGTTGCGAGATAGGACAGCGTTTCCTTTACCATAGCGATACAGCTCTCGTGCCCATCCAGCCAGCGAAACTGGAGCACCATAATGTCTAACGGGACCTTCCTGCGCTAGTAACAGCCTGTGCCCAGACTGAATGAGGCGAAACGACAAGTCGGCGTCCTCTGCCCATACTCCAGGCTCCTCGTGGAATCCACCAACCTGTATCAGGGCCGACCGGCGAAAGGCAACGTTGGCAGTAAGCAAATAGTCTACTTGTCCGTGACGTACTCGATGCCGATAGAAATTGACGCAGTTCAAATAGCGTGCAATCCAGCCTGGCGGCATGACATTGTCAATCGGGCCGCCAACTGCGTCTGCAGCCTCCTGCTGCAGCATCTGGACAAGTGCGGTAATCCAGCTCTGGATCGGCCTCGCAGTCCGAGTCGGTGAAGGCAACGACGTCGCCTTTAGCGGCGCGAATCCCGGCATTACGGGCACTAGCTGGGCCACCATTGGCTTTATGCAGAACGGAGAATTTGCCGGTCCAACCTTCGATAGCTGCCAGTGAAGCTGCGGCAACATCCTCTGTCGACCCATCGTCCACTACGATGATTTCGAAGCGACTTGGTGGATAGGTTTGCGAAACGAGAGAGGTGAGACAGCGGCGTAGCAATTCCATTCGGTTGTAGACGGGAACGACAACGCTGGTATATGGGAAGGCGTCTCGCATATTAGACGATCTCGATGGAGAGACTACTGGTGGCACTGACTTATTCAGGCCGGTTCACACAAGTTACGCAAGACAGCGGAACTCCAGGCATCGGCTGCGCCTGACGCAGGCGACGCCGCAGACAGTTCCGTTACCCAAACGTTCGAATAGATACGCACTTGGGTGCGGTTCTAACTCGCTTTCGGGCTGCTCGTCATGCCGTAGATACCTACCGCAGCGAGCACGACGGCTATGATACCCAGGATAGGAGCTAAGTGTGGAAGAATCGTGATGCGGAAGAAAAAGTGCTCGGCGAATCCGAAGACTACGAGAAGTACAGCAATCACGATGAGTGTCGTTGAGAGTCCTCTACTCAATTTCATCCCCCAGATTTCAATACGCTGATGTAGCAGCCACATAGTCACGCCAGGCCGATAGCAGTCGACGCCGCAAGCTAGCTATTAACTATCGGCCTGACTCTGTGCGTCTGCAATTCAGACCTCAACAGGCATCGACTGGCGGCTATCATAGCAGAAGCTCGCGACCTTGGCAAGACCACTCTGAATTAGGTACTAGCGCTTGTCAGCATTTTTCAGATTAAGCGTCATCCCGATCTACTTCCCGCCGATGAATGATTTCAAGCGCGTAATCGTTAAGTTGCCGCTGCCTTCCAACGTGACCTGCACGGTATAGGCCGGCCGGAACCGAGAGGACCGTGCCCTGAACGGTGGCATTGCTCACCGTATATCCCGGTCGCGACATCCGGTAGTTGCCAGGAAAAAGGTCCATCGTGAGCCGACCGGTGACCACATCCAGGGCGCAATTAACATTCTTGGCGGGGAAATGGTCCTGAAATCCCTGGCCTAGAAATCTGGGTACGTCGAGATAGTACACATGCAGATAGCGCGAGCTCGCCGTGTCAACCGGAGTCAGATCCCCGGCCGCGAGCAATCCTGCGATTATAGTGACCATCCGGTTAGGAGCCGCATCGTTGATGACAGCTGGTCAAACGCAATGAGCACCGGTAGGTGTTGCACCTCTGATCGGTGGCGATCGAATTTAATGAATCATCCACCACGCCGGTCACTGGAGTGCCCAGGAAATGGATGGCGGTTTCCTGCTGGCCGTAGAACGCGGGCGAACCGGCTGCTGCCAGTACCATGTCTCCAGTTTGTTTAGCTGTGTGATCTGGCCTGGTGGAGCAGAGGCGGCGGCTGATATACGGGTAGGTATTGGCACCAAAGTAAATTGCGGTGAAAGCCAGTATGACGATGAAGCTGAGCGCTGGACCTTTCAACCGTGCATTCAGTCGGACCAGCGAGACGAAAAGAAATGGTACGTTTATGAGGGTAAATTCAAAGTTGCTGAGTGCCATCAACTGACCAAGGGTACCGCCGCCAGCGCATTGATGGCGCCGACCAGCAAACAGGCGATTCCAGACCCGTCGATGAGGATGGCACCTCCGGACGCCGCCACCAGTTCGAAGAAGTAACCTCGGTTTGAGAAGAGTTGGCTTGCGATATTGAGTGGATGCTCAAAGGCATAGTGCACCATTCCTTTGATTCCGGTAGTGCCGCCAATTTGCGCATAGTGCAAGGCAATCTGGCTATCCTGAAGTCCCGTGGCGCTCAGGCCGAATTGCAACGTGACGTAGTAAATCACCGAAAGTCCTGCGATAAGCGTCGACGCGCGTCGGTCGCCGATCCGGAAGATCCAGGCGGTTATCCCCCAGAATGCGAGTACCACCGGCACTTCATCCTTGATAGTGCACGTAAGCAGAGTCAAGCCACCGATCAACAACAAGCGTCGCTGGCTGGTTGGCTCCTGTGCGAGCAAGACCAGTCCAGCACTGCAGGAACGAACAGGATGTTGAAGTCCCAGCTGGTGACGAAATTGGCGATGATGAATGGGTTGCAAGCAACTACTGCCAGTACCGCGAGCTGCTGCCAAGTCGCGAGCTGGTAGGAACGGGCCAGCCGGACCGCTAATATTTCGGAGAGGGCAACGGATAGGCCCTGCACCAGCCACAGTGAATTTATCCCCAGAACTGCATACAGTGGAGCAATCAAATAGGCTATGAACTCACCAGCGTCAGCCCATATATCCTTGCCTACGAATGGAGAAAATCCCAGTAGATGGCCGGTGGCTATCGCGTGCAAGCCTTGCGCATAAACGCCGGTGTTACCGATAGGGACACGCCACTGACTGTATAGTAGGTGGCCCCATACTAAATAGCCGACTACAGTGAGAAAGCAGAGTGCCGCGGTGGTGACTGCCACAAGCCGTGAAGCGGGCGGTATATGGGCAGGTAACCCGCCCTCAGCTAGGCGCGATGGTAACGACCCAGATGGCTCTGCCTGATCGGCGACTACCGGCGAGCCATGCAGGCGAGTCTGTACCAGCCACCAGAAGGCTTCGGCAAGAGCTCTGGGTGTCATGGTTGCTGCGTGGAAGATCGGTCATGTAAGGTAATGGGAGTCTCACGTACCTGGTAGCCGCTCTGCCACAGAGCATATGCCATCTCGATCTGGAAGACTGTGTCCATCGTAGTGACTCTATCCAGGTGCAATGTGGCTAATGCCTTAGTACGGTAACATCGAATGTAGCTGGTGCAGTCAGATCCTGGCAAGCCTAGCACCGCTCGCGCGAGCAGGTTTCCCGTTCCATTGATGAGCCAGTGTGCTGCGTCCAGTCTGGCAGTTGACTGTTGCGCATGTAGCTTGAGCCAATGACTAGATCACCGTCTAGGGCAAGTTCTACTAGAAGGGGAAGGCCACCTGGATCGTAGGCAGAATTCGTATCTAGCTCACAGACAAGATCGTACCCATGGGCTATCGCATACTCGAATCCCTGAATAGAGGCGGTGCTGGCTCCCTGCTTGGTTTCGCGGTGTAGCACTCGCACCTGGCGCAGCAGCATAGCGAAGGTGTCGGCCAGACTGCCGGTGCCGTCGGGCGAATTGTCGTCAATAACGAGAATATCGGCCCACGGCATCGCCGATAGCACGGCGTAGATGAATTTCTCTACGTTACCCCGTTCATTGTAAGTAGGCGCGATAATAAGCGTGCGAGGTCTATTCGACGGCACTAGTACGGAATCCGAGTCCACTGTGCCCGGTCGACTGTCCGCTGGGGTAGCGCTGAGTGTCGCACTCTCGTTACTCCCGAAATAGCCCATTTCCAACGCAGCCTGCGGCCGCTTCTCGCTGGCTACCACCGGCATACGCAGTGTGTCCGCCGGGTATCCTGTTTGGTATTCGCGCCACAAGCTGCGGCATCGCCCAACAGTCGCGTTGAGGGAGGTAGTTTCCGTTGCCAAGAAGACGATATCTCCTTGAGAATTAGCGACGCCGAACTGAAGAGCGGCGGCGGCCGATAGTTGTTTTCCGCCCGTGGCAATGTGACGTGTTGGTAAGTCGAGTCCGGAACTCCCACCGGTAGCAAAGTCAAAGATGTCGGCTCCTTCTGGCGACACCACGATTATCTCGCATGGCAACTGCTCTTCTATCGCTACCCGGCGAAGCCTCTGAGCCGCCGATCCAGTATGTATCGGGACGACGACGGAAATCTTCACAAGTTCCCCCCTCAAATTTGCTCCGTGTGTCGTATTCGCGGGCTGTAACTCTCCACTCGGCGCGCCCGGCACTGTGCTCAACACTATCATTAACCGGATCACCAGTAAATGAAACATTACCAGACCGAAGTACTGTCCGGCGTGACCGCGCAGCGCCTGGAATGCTACTATACGCGCGGACGGCGATCCGGCGCCTCCCGAGCCTGTCAACGTCTACACCTGTCGAGGCGGAAGTTGAGTTAGTAATGAACGAGCAAGACATTGCTGCAGAGATAGCGGAGACTCTGTCGTGGGACATTGACGCCACTCTTCGGGAGGTGAAGTCGGAGGCGGCCAATCCCGGCATTCACGCCAGGAATGCGTGGTTGCAGGCGAACCCTACCAGCGATGACCAGATCGAGCGCTTCTACTCTGATTCTCAATCTTATGTATATGAGCTGATGAGAGAGGCTACCTCTGACGCGCGGCAGGATTGGCGCACAGCAGTGATTGTGCCCTCGATGAGCAATGGGGCCGAGCTAAAGAGGCACGTGTACTGGACTATGGTGCCGGGGTAGGCAGCGATACGCTTTACTTGGCTGAAAAGTGCCGTGCGGCCTACTATTACGACCTACCGGGCGTTCTCAGCGACTTCGCGATGAAGCGATTCGCCCGTCATAAGGTACCGATCGCATGCATCGCCAACACTGCCACATACGACGCCGAGTTCGATGCCTTTGTGGCGTTCGACATGCTAGAGCACCTTGTGGATCCGCTTGCCCATCTGGATGAGATGGTGCGCCTGACTAAACCGGGTGGAATGCTGTTCCTGACTGAGTCATTCGAACAGATTGGCGAAAATTACCCTTTGCATCTTTCACGTCACGGCCACCTGGCTGGCCACCTGGACGAGCTCATGATCAAACGCGGCTGCCGGCCCACAGCCGTTTTGGAGAACCGCATCCATGTCTACGTGAAGGGCCCTTCGGTTTCGGTGGTTGTGCCCATTTACAATGCCTATGATCACGTAGGCAGATTGCTCGACAGCATCCAGCATACGATACCAGGCTACCCAGTGCGCTGGGTACTCATGAACGACGCTTCGCCTGACTCGCGTATCTCGCCTCTGCTGCATGAATTCGCAGCCTTGTTTAGCGGCCAGTGCCAGGTAGTGGATAGCGTGGAAAACAGAGGATTCTCGCAGACCTGCAATGCCGCAATGTCCGACGCCGGCACGGATGATGTCATTCTGCTCAATAGCGATACCATCGTGTATGATGGCTGGGCACGCCGCTTGCTTGAAGCGGCCTACGAAGACGAGGTCATAGGTACCGCCACTCCGCTCAGCAATAACGCGTCGTGCTACTCGATCTTTGAGTCTGTCACTCCACGCAACCATGTCAATGAAATGCTGGCTGAGCTACAGCGGCCTTCGCTGCCGATTCCCGTCGGTGTTGGATTCTGCCTTTATATCAAGCGCAAGATGCTAGATCCGGTAGGGCTGTTCGATCCCATCTTTGGCAGAGGATACGGCGAGGAAACCGACCTCTGCTTACGTGCTTCTGCAGCAGGCTACCGGCATGTGCTGGCGACTCGGGTCTTCATTTACCACGCTGGCAGCGCTTCAATGATAGCGGCAAATGTCGTGCGCAAGGGAGAGACGACCATTGAGGAGCACGAACGCATTATTAATCGATCGCTACCCACAGTTCGTGCCCTCGGTTTACGCATTCATTAGCAGCCGAGTGATCGAAGAACTGGCGCGAGACCTGAGCAAGCACTACATCGATCGAGAATCAGGCTACCGGTCGTCGATTGCCATTGTATCGCATGATGATGTCTTCGGCTTGTTTGCCGGTGGTACCACATACCATATACGCGACTTGATACGAGAACTTGAGCGTGATTATGTTTTCTATGTGATCACGTCGGAAGCCAGTAAATACACTGTAAAGACGCCGGAGGCGAGCAAGGTCCGCGTTACCTCCTATATAGATGGCATTACGCTATCCTATTTACCGGCCCTGGACGACTATGGCTGCTCTGCTGGCGGAACTCAATCCGTCACTGGTGCATATTCACCATCTCATGTACCTGCCGCCTTCGCTTGTCACTGCGATAATCGAGTGGCAAGGGCAGAAATTCTTTACCATCCATGATTTCTATGGCGTTTGCCCGCAGTACTATCTTATGAACTATCAGGGCTCCTACTGTGGGGTACCTGAGCCCGATGAATGTGATCGATGCGCCAAGAAACTGTTTGGCACCGGCTACACGACAATTGCCGCACAACGGCGTATGTTTCAACGTCTGGTGGATTCCGTTAGTCTGGTGATTGCGCCTTCACATGCTGCTCTGGCAGTGTTTCGCAAAGCGATTTCCGTGCCCGAAATTAAGACGATGGTCATCCCCACCCACTGGTGGCGTACCCTAATGATTCCACTCCAAACCAGATGTTTGCTCCTGCTGCCAAAAGCACCGACAAGCATTTTGAGCCAAGTCAGCAGTGAACTCAACGAGTCGTCTACATCCACTGAAAACAGCAGCACCAGTCATGAGACTTCCGTGAGGGCGCTAATGCAACCCGCAGATGGAAAATAACGCGGAGGTCGCAGCTCGCTGCCCAGACTCAAGCAATCGTCGTTGCGTGTGGCATTTATTGGGTATGGCGCTCCGCACAAAGGCTCGGCTCTGGTTCAGCGGCTCGTCAAGGCATGCTCGGACTGATCCGATATCTTTATCTCCATGGGCGACATTGGCAAAGCTGCCGAGGGTGGAGAGAACATCGTGTTTACTGGGCGGTACAGCCGTGAGGAAGTCACCAACCTTCTCAAGCAGTATTTGGTGGATGTAGTGATACGTGCCGTCCTCTGTGGCCCGAGACGTATTGCTATACCCTCTCTGAGGCCTGGTTGGCAGGCGTGCCCGCCATCGTCGGACCCCTTGGGGCTCAGGCCGAGCGGGTGACTAGAGACTGGCGCTGGTCTGGTAGCTCCGGATTACCGTGTGCAAACTTTTGTCGCGCCTTACATGAGCTCATGAATGATGAGGATCGCCTCACCAAGCTCAAGCAGGCAGCTGCTGCCGTGAGATGCCGCAAGATTATGGAGAATATCGTGATCTCTACCGCAGCATATAAACCACGCGCCAAGGAGCCACACACTTCTTTTCTGGGTATGTGGAGCTAGTCACTAACGAGGCTTGGTGACGCCACAGTAAAGAAGAATCGTGTGGTCGCCGCGCTGGTGGTGATACGAAAGGCTATCTTCCCTGTCGGCAGCGCTCGTGAAAAGCGATATTTCTGGGTTCACGATCGAGTGATCCACAAACGGCCCACGACGTAGTTATGTGGGCGGAATGTTGCGTTAGGGCGAAAATGGACTAAGGTTTAGACAGTGAGTGTATCGACATCATCTGGCAAGGCCACTATTATCATCGTGACCTATAACAATCTGGAATACCTCGCTCGCACTCAACAGCGTGCTCGCAGACCACATATCCTGACTATGAGGTCGTGGTGGTCGACAACGGCTCAGCTTGAGATGCAACGCTGGCTGGATGACTACGCATCCAAGAACTCTAGTGTAAAGGTGTTTCTCGATCAGCACAACTTGGGCTTTGCCGCCGCTAACAACATTGGCATACGCGCAGCGGCCGACAGCGAGTACATAGTACTGCTCAATAATGACTGTATCGTCACGCCGAGCTGGCTCACCAAACTCATCCAGTATCTACGAGATCCGAAGATTGGCATGGTCGGACCTGTAACCAATTTCGCAGGCAACGAAGCCTGCGTCAACCCAGGATATTTCCGATTAGAAAGCATTGATCGCTTTGCTCGGATGTATACGTTCTTTCACCATGGACAGAGCTTTGATATTTCGATGCTGGCGATGTTCTGTGTGGCGACGCGACGCGAGGTCATAGACAAAATTGGGCCCCTGGACGACCAATTCGGCGCTGGTATGTTCGAGGACGACGACTATGCTGAGCGAGTGCGCGCCGCGGGCTACCGCATCGTGTGTGCAGAAGATGTCTACATTCACCACTTCGGACGATCGTCTTTCTCCAAGTTAGCTCAGGGCGAATACACGCGGGTGTTTGTGGAGAATCGCAGACGGTTCGAAGCCAAATGGCAGACGGCCTGGACGCCGCCGCGGACTCGGCCAGGAGTGCTCATTGAGTCCTGGTCCGAACATGTGGCCCGCAGAGAAAAGGATCGCTCCGCGTCGACGATGCAGGCAGCACGCTCTGTACCGCTCCGTATGGCAAAGCTGATCTATTATATGGCCTTACCGTACAAGGCTCAACTCATCGTTTGGACCTGGGGGCGCGGCAAGATGCCTTAGTCGCATGGCTCCTTCTCCCGGTTCTGGAAGGATTTTGCTAAGAGGCCATTCCTACTCAGCAGTCTGAAGCTGTCTTTCGTCAGCAGCTTGCACCCGCTGCGCAACTGAGCGCAACGACTCATGCAGCAGTGCAGAACGTGCATGGGTCGTCTCGTTGGCCCTGACATCGTCAAACGCGCGCTGTCCTAGCGTCTGCCGATATTCCCGCGATTCGATCAATCGAGCCAGTGCGTTTTTCCACTCGTCCTCTGTATCCGCCAGGAGACCGTTCTCTCCATCTACAATCACACGGCGAAAATCTGTGCGTGGGCTTGCTACTGTCGGAACCTTGCAAAGTGCTGCCTCGAGATACTTAACACAGCTCTTCGATTCAGTAAAAGGATTATTCGGTTGTAGCGGGGCTACATTGATGTCCACTGAAGTGTAGATATTTGGCAGATCCTGCCATCTCTGCAGCGGCAGACGCACAACGCGCCCGTCAAACTTCTCAAAACGCTCGTCTAGTTCGAGGAAGCCCACGACCTTGAAAATAACTTCTGGATAGCGATCGAGCGCCCAGAGCAAAGCATCTGCTGCCTCCAGGAAGTCACGGTTGTGGGTTGCCGTACCGCTGAAGTACCCAATCGTGACAGTATCATGCAGCTTCCCGATGGACGAGGACGCCTTTTCTTGTAAGGCCGAATCAGCGCTTTCCACCATCGCCAGGCTTACCGCGTTAGGAACGACAAAGACGTCATTGTGGAAAGATAAGGCAAGCCGGCGCAAAGATTCAGTACTGACAATGACTGCGTCGCAGGCTCGCAATGTGCGCTGCAGACGGAAAAGTCCTCCAATGTACGCCTCTCGCTTACCTTCATCCATCTGTTCCAGCACTGCATCGTACTGTGCAGCCGACGGATCAAAGACGAGATCGTCAGTATCAAAGAGTACTGCCTTGTTTTGGCGATGTGCCTCGCTTATGAAGCGCTTGACGTCGGGGCTGAAAGGGACGCGGTGTAGAATGAAGCAGGAATACTGTCCAGCAATATCATCCAAGTTCACCGTACCGTGCTCAGCAATATCTACTGAATATCCTTCGAAACCAAGCTGTTCCGCTTGATGTACACAACGATACAGTCTGGAGCCACCCGGACAGCCAGAAATGAAAATGACTGAGTTTTTACCTGGAGCAGGGAGACGTTTTTTGGTGGTAGGAATGTCGCGGAGACCATATCCGCGTCTGCCCAGGCTCCAAAGTGTGGCGTGCTTAGCCAGAGCGACAGGACCTTTATGTTGGAGCACGCTACGCGCGGCACGGGCCAGCTTTATCAGGCGCACGCCGCGAGATGATTCGAGCGTTTTCAACTGCCACAGAGCGGCACTCAGCTGGCTGTCTTGTGAGTCAATGATAGCTTCATACTGGTGCAGCCTTGCCTCCATGTCTGCTTGAATCGAGTTTTGCTTCAGCTCGTAGTAGGCAACCAGGGCTGCGCGGTCTGTCCTCTCGAGTGCAGCTTCGGCATCGTGTGAGTTGATCACTTCTTCAGTCTCTTTCGTAGACTGTGTCTGCTCACATGATTGCTGGGCATCCTGGCGGTACTCCAGGCGGGCACCTAACTCACGGAAGAATTCCTGTAGAACTGGCCATTGAGCTTCCGGTACCTCCAGCAGCGGGCGCAGCCCTGGAGGAGGCGTCTTGCCAACCGATACCACACCTAACCCGTGAGCATGGTAGAACTCGAGTGGATTGGATATTGTTCTTTCAGTTCGGCCCAAAATTTCGATATGCCTGACTCTTGTTCCTGTTCCGCTACATCATGCAGAACAATTACTCCCAGCTCGCTCATCTTGGGCAGCCACGCGGAGAAGTCATGCTTCACACCATCGTAGGTATGGAAGCCGTCGAGGTGGAGCAGATCGATCGAGCCATCTGTGAAGAGGTCGCGGGCATCATCGAATTCGGACTGAATCAGTGATGAGAAAGTGCCATAACGAGCGTCGTGGTATTTACGCAGGTCAAGCAGCTCGTCCGGCCCACCGATGCCGCACTGGTCATCACCCTGCCGGTTGTAAATGGCATAGCAGCGGCAATCGAGGTTGAGCTCCTTCACGGCCTGACAAAAAGCGC
>CAWENW010000022.1:0-105073 GCA_963810535.1 uncultured Chloroflexia bacterium | reverse complement strand
CGGCGTGTCCTTGTGGAACTGTACTGCTGCCCGGTTAATGACTTGTTAGTGATTTGTTAAACGTGAGTTAAGTCGAACTACCAGGGGGCGACGAGAAGGCTGGTATCTCTCTGCGGCATGATATAAAAAGAGGAGGTAGAACAAGTCTACCACAGGCGGACGCAAGGTGCCGAAAGCCGGCGGAGGGCAAACAGCGATGGATCATGTCTCGGGCCTGCTTATCCTTGGCTCTCTGGTTGCCGGGATCCTGCTCGCCACCGCTTTCTCTTGGGCGCGTCTCCGCTCTGCGCGCTTGCGCCGCCTCCGCGCCGAGGCAACTCTGGAGCAGCTTCGGAAAGATTGCGCCGTACGGCAACTGGAGACTTCCCACTTCCGTGAGATGTTTACCGCCCTCTTCGAAACCAGCCCTCGTCCCATGATCATTACCGATCGAGACCGAGCTATTCTCTACGCCAATGCCGCCGCGCTGACCTTTATCGGCCTGCCGCTTTCCCAGGTGCTTGGCCGCCTGGTGGCCGCCGTTCTACCGGACTATGATACGACCCTTCTTTTAATGGAGGCGGCGCGTAGTGGTCAGGCGCAGGACCGCACCTTTCACCGAGCCGCTAGTGGACAGACCTGGCGGGTTACCGTCAGCCCAGTTCAGGTGACCGGCGATCCTGGAAGAGATGGCTCTACGCTGGTGTCGATAGCAGAAACCGCGAATCATCTGATACTTTCCATTGAAGATCTCACCGAGCTGCGCCGCCTTGAAACCATGCGCCGCGACTTTGTCTTCCATGTTTCTCACGAGCTCCGTACGCCTCTGGCCGCGCTCCGCCTACTTGCCGAGACCCTCCATGATGCCATCGACGGGGATCCGGAGGTTGCCAAGGAATTCAGCGAGCGCATTGGGCGGGAGATCGACCATCTCTCCCAGATGGTGGCTGAGCTGCTGGAGCTGGCCAGCATTGAGTCGGGCAAGATAACCTTGAAGCGAGAGCCGACCGATTTAGCCGGCCTGATCGAAGTGGTGCTGGATCGCATGCGCCCACTAGCGGACGAGAAGATGATAGATCTGGAGATGGCGGTCCCTCACGATTTGCCCGCCGCAAGCATCGATGGGCAGCGGATCAGTGAGGTACTGGTCAACCTGATTCACAACGCGGTCAAATATACACCACCCCGGCGGGAAAATAAGCCTGTCGGCGGAGCCAATGACCGTGCAGCCGATGCTGGCGGTACATGTGGCAGATACCGGTGTCGGCATTAATGAGGAAGATCTGCCGCGAGTCTTCGAGCGCTTCTTCAAGGCCGATCGAGCTCGCACCCGGGCCACCGGTCGCCCCCTACCCAGCGCTCGGCGCGGTGAGGCACAGAGCGCCAAAGATACGCCCGCCGAGTCTTCGGACCTGACAACGCCGCAGACGAGCGCCGCCGCGGGGACTGGACTCGGGCTGGCCATTGCCAAACATATCGTCGAGCTGCATGGCGGGCGAGTCTGGGCCGAGAGCCGGCTGGGGCGGGGAAGTACCTTCTCGTTTACCGCTCCAGTCGCGACCGACGAGGAACTGGCCGAGAACGAGGATCAGTTCTCGGCCGAAACGGTTGAAGAGTTTGCCGGGCGCTCGTAAGCGCTACACCAGCCTACACCAGCTTCAGGTGCGCTTCAAGCGACGTGCGAGGCTCCGCTCTCCAAGAGGGGCAATGTGCCGGATTTCACCGGCGGAAGTTGCCGGTAGAGGTCGGCGCCAGTCAGGTTGCTTCTCCAGCTGTGAGCAACCGAGAGATCCCGGACAAAACTTCGTTGGAGATCAACGCCGGTGGTTTGCCAGATCAGGCTGATGGCACGCCGTGCGAAGGCAATGTCGTTACGTGGCTCTATACGGTCCAGATCCTCGAAAAAGAAGCCGCAGCTGGTATACATGCACTGGCCGAAATATTCAGCAGCCAGAAGCGACTCGGTTCTGCGTTTGGCACTCCTAGTAACCAGCCTACCTTTATTCTTACCATAGCGAGACCAGAACTCGCGGTGAGCGAGCCATCCCTGGTAGAGACCCAGGTACCCGTTACGAGCTTCCCATGGGTCGTGAAGCGTTCGGGCGGCCTCCCGCTCGAAGATCTGGTGAATCTGCGCGGCCAGATTATCAAGTGCGTGGCGTAGCTGCGGCTTCCAGCTGGCGTCACCTTCCGTGCAACCGCAACCGCTCCCCCACCGCGCCACTCCATGGGAACAACTCCAGGAGCTATGCGCGTGCAGTCTGACAGTATGTCTGGGTGGGTGGGTTGCCAGGTAGCGTGACAGGGTAGTGACGCCGTAGCCAGCGGCAGACGCTCCCTGTTGAACGAGGTACTCCAGGAACCGGTCGCGCCAGGGCTTATGGTGGCCGTACAGTTCGCCGTCGGTGGCCACCACGATCAGTTGATCAGTGCTGCTCTCTCGCTTGTGAGCATTGATCTGATTGGGAAGGTAGGAGGACGCAAACGTATCGGCGTTGATCGTCACATCACCTTCAAAGGAGACGCCGCCCGAAAGCGGCGAGTTATAGAAGAATACCGTGATGTCTCGGCCTTCCGGAAGCCGGACACGGTACGGCTCGGTGGGATCAATCGGCTCCGCCGCCTGCCAGGGCGCCAAAACGGTGTATCGAACACCTTCCTTGGCAAGCAACGTAAGCGTCTCCATGTCCACCGCGGTTTCGGCGAGCCACATTCCCTCAGCTCGATGCCCAAAGCGATGGGCGAAATCCTCGAGCCCCCAAATGATCTGCGTTCGCTTATCACGAGCGTCCGCCAGTGGCAGAATCGTATGGTTGTAGACCTGAGCAAGCGCGTTGCCCGTCCCGTATCGCGTCAGATTGTGCCGGTCGGCCTGGATGATTCTGGCGTAGACGTCGGGTTGATGCTTTTCGAGCCACAGAGCCAATGTAGGGCCGAGATCGAAGCTAATATGCTCGAAGTTGCCCAGCTCCGCATTGGGCCGATAACATTCGGCGGTTATCTTCTCGTTGAAATTCTCGTATGGCGAAGCGCCATGTTCTGGGGGTATCTCTCCTGTGAATGGATCCTCACGCGGCGGCTGATAAAAATGTCCATAGATGCAGAGGAACTGATGCAAGTCCTGTGACATCATTCACCTGCTTTCACTGCAGTATATTCGTTCATGCCGTCATTCCACCTGAGCTGCTCAAGTGGCATGAGCCTTGCCACATACTGAGTAGATCTAGCGGTTCCGGCTACAACCTACAATCTGATACATACTCATCATTATACAGGATTGCGCCTGATAGATGCCAAGCCGCTCAGGACTCTTCTTTAACAGTGGCGGCTCGATGCGGCACCACTTGTATGTCGGCTCCGGTGTATTCCCGTAGGAGGCGATTGACCACCGAGCCAAACAGCATCTCGTGCCAACGACTGCGCGACGGCTGACCGATCACCATGCGGGTCACATGCCGGGCGCGCGCAATCGTCGCAAGCTCAGCGGCCACGTTGTCTCCCTTGACCTGGATCACCTCTGCCCCCAGATCTTCGGCGAGCCGAATATGTTCCTGAAGCCTGGCACTGAGTGACTTCCCCGACCTCGGTGCTTCCTGCCCGGCCTTGGCCGAAGACAGCGGCAGCACGGTTACCGCTAGAAGTGGTGCCTTGAGCGCCGAGGAGAGCCTCCAGCCTTCCCGCAACAGCTGGCTGGACTGTGGACGTCCGTCAAAGGCGACCATTACTCGTTCGGTCGCGGTAGCTGCCCAGGGAGATCTTTCACCCTCCTTCTGCCCATGCATCAGCGCTTCCAGCTTATTCTCGGTCTGCTCGGCGGTCCGCCGAAGCGCCAGCTCGCGCAGCGCCGTCAAATTGGCAACGGAGAAGAAATTCTCCAGAGCGCGTTCGGCCCGATCGGGTGGGTACACATTCCCATGCCGAAGGCGAGAGCGCAGGGCCTCGGGCGCGATATCAACCAGCTCGATCTCGTCAGCCTCTTCGAGTATGCGGTCCGGAAGCGTCTCGCGCTGTCGCACACCAGTTATGGTCTCGACGATATCGTTGAGCCCTTCCAAATGCTGTATGTTTAAGGTAGAGATGACGGTAATGCCCGCCGCCATCAGCTCTTCCACGTCCTGATAGCGTTTGGCGTTGCGTGATCCAGGCACGTTGGTATGGGCAAGCTCGTCCACGAGAGCTACGGCTGGATGGCGCTTCACAATCGCCTCCACGTCCATCTCTTCTAAGGCGACCCCGCGATAGTACACTTTTTTACGTGGGATAATCTCCAGGCCGTTTACTTGCTCCTCGGTCAGAGGGCGCTTATGGGTTTCAACATAGCCGATGACCACGTCGGAGCCCCGTGCCTTGCGGCGCCGGCCTTCTGCGAGCATCGCGTAGGTCTTGCCTACACCGGCCGCCATGCCCAGATAGATCCGTAACTTACCTCGACCTACCACCTCGGTGTCCGAGCTCTCTATGCTTGCTGAGCCAACCTCGCTCGCCGGTACGGAGCCATCCTGGCCGTTGCCGCCTCGCATGCTCTCCCCGCCTCGCAGTGTGCGCGCGGCCTTTGGATCGCGCAGCTGATATCGATCCAGCAATTCCTCCGGGTCTGGACGCCCATCCACTCGGTCGTCGCGAGAATGAGGACCACTCATACCCATCCCAGTCTTCTAGTGAAACCGCACCCAGGAATGGAAAGCCGCCGCCAGGCGCGACAGAAAGCGCTTGCAGCTTTGCCAGCGCTGGAGCCGGTAGAGACGCTGTCTTCCTCTCAGGCGACGTAGCTCCTCTTGATCCAGCACTTCCACCTGGCGCAAGCGCTCCGACTCCTCTTGAGAGGCGCGCACTAAACGGGTACCGGTCCAGATCCAGTACTCAATACCGGAGTCGCCTGCGTGAGGGTCGGACGACTCGACCCGAGCCGATTCCGCTCCAATGTCTATAGTAGCATGTAATCCGTCGAGAGTGTCGAGAGCGTCGCCGATTGCCTGATCGATGGTATAAGGCGTGCTCTTGGAGGCGCTCTGCTCCACTGGTGACGTACTGCCCACCCTGTGCAAGTCGTCCATCACACACATCCTATTGCAGATGACTCTACCGCAGCCCGGTGCCTCCGGAGGACCACACGGTTCGCGCAGTCGCCGGCCTGGGTAGAGTCAAGTTTCTATTTTTCTCTAGTTGCAGCTTGAGGTGCTTATGTTGTCCAGCGCCAGATTCACATCCAGAACGTTGACAACGGGCTCACCAAATAGGCCAAGGAAGCGACCCTGGATATGCTGATTTATCAGTTGTTCAAGTGACGCCTGGGTCACTGCGCGGGCCTTGGCTATACGGGGGATCTGGTAGTAGGCCGCCGCCACCGAGATATCCGGATCAAGACCGGAAGCGGATGCGGTGACCAGGTCAGCGGGAATCGGCGTGCCTGCTGGTACGTCGGGATTCTCCTTCTTAAGCTGGGCAATGCGCTGCGCAACCGTCTGGATCAGCACGCTATTCGTCGGCCCCAGGTTTGAGCCGGCCGAGTTGTCGGCCTCATACGGCGCCGGTGTGCCGCTCAGGTTATTGGTGACCGAAGGACGGCCCTCGAAGTACTGCGGCTGCGTCCAGTACTGGCCGATCAGGCTGGAGCCGATGGGTTTCCCGTTTACGCAGACCAGGGACCCATTAGCTTGCGAAGGAAACAGTACTTGCGCGACTCCGGTAGTCACCAGAGGATAGATAATGCCGACCAGCAGCGTCAGCAACAGCGTCAGCACAATGGCCGGCCGGAACTGGCGCAGCAATGCTCGCCATCCTCTCTCTGCCGGCAGCTCTTGACCCGCGGTAGGCGTTGCTGTCGTTGTATTGGCTGAGGTTTGGTTTTGTGGGTTAGGAGTCCGTGCCATAGCGGTTTCTCCATCTCTTTCTCTAAAGACTATCTCTATCGCCCAAACGCTTGGGTTAGTGAGTGAGGTTAAGCGCCACCAGGATCAGGTCGATGAGCTTGATACCGATGAACGGCAATATAATGCCGCCGATGCCGTAGATCAGCAGGTTGCGCCGCAGTAGCGGACCAGCGCCGATCGGACGGAATTTGACGCCGCGCAGCGCCAGCGGAATCAACGCTACGATGATCAGGGCATTGAAGATCACCGCCGAGAGTATCGCGCTGTGCGGTGTCGACAGACGCATGATGTTGAGCGACTCCAGTTGCGGGTAGGCAATGACGAAGACCGCCGGGATGATGGCGAAGTACTTGGCCACATCGTTGGCGATACTGAACGTCGTGAGCGCTCCACGGGTAATCAGCAACTGCTTGCCGACCTCGACGATCTCGATCAGCTTGGTCGGGTTCGAATCGAGGTCCACCATGTTGCCGGCCTCTTTGGCGGCCTGCGTGCCCGTATTCATGGCCACGCCCACGTCCGCCTGAGCCAGCGCCGGCGCGTCGTTGGTACCGTCTCCCGTCATCGCCACCAGGCGACCGCCGCCCTGCTGCTCGCGTATGAGCTTCATCTTGGTTTCAGGGGTGGCCTGCGCCAGGAAGTCGTCGACTCCGGCCTCCTTGGCGATAGCTGCCGCGGTGAGCGGGTTGTCGCCGGTAATCATGACGGTGCGAATGCCCATGCTCCGCAGCTCGTCAAAGCGCTCCCGCATGCCGCTCTTGACGATATCCTTGAGATAGATCACCCCTAGAACCCGTGGCGGGTTGTCTCCGGTGCGCTCGGCTACCACCAGAGGAGTGCCGCCGGCACGGGCAATGCGCTCGACCGTGGGCCGTAGATCAGTGGGGATGGACCCTACCCCCTCGCTGACCCAGGCGATGACCGCATCCCCCGCGCCCTTGCGCACCTGCCGCTGCGGCTGCGAGCCGTTCGCCGCGACATCGACACCACTCATGCGAGTGGTAGCGCTAAACGGTATGAAGGACATATGCTCGGAGGGCTGCGCGTGATTTTCTCCCGCCGCTCCCACAGTCTCGCCAGCCGCGCCGTTGAGCTTGTATTTTTCGCGCGCCAGCACGACGATGGAGCGTCCCTCGGGGGTCTCGTCGGGCAGCGAGGAGAGGAGTGACGCCTCCCCCAGCTCAGTCTCACTGACTCCAGAGACGGTGATGAACTCGCTCGCCATACGGTTGCCAAGAGTGATAGTGCCGGTCTTATCCAGCAGCAGCACGTCGACGTCACCCGCCGCTTCGACCGCGCGCCCGCTCATTGCCAGTACGTTGCGTTGCACCAGCCGGTCCATTCCGGCGATGCCTATAGACGAGAGCAGCCCCCCGATAGTCGTGGGAATCAGACAGACCAGCAGCGCGATCAGGGCAGTGACCGAGACCGGGCTATTGGAGTAGATGGCGAACGGCTCTAATGTCACTACCGCCAGCAAGAAGATGATGGTCAGGCTGGCCAGGAGAATATTGAGCGCGATCTCGTTGGGGGTCTTCTGGCGGTTGGCCCCCTCGACCAGCGCAATCATGCGGTCCAGGAAGGTCTCGCCGGGATTGGAGGAGATGCGCACGATGACCCAGTCGGAGAGGACTCGGGTGCCTCCGGTGACCGCCGAGCGATCGCCGCCGCTCTCGCGAATCACCGGCGCCGATTCGCCGGTGATGGCCGACTCGTCGATCGAGGCGATGCCCTGCACCACCTCGCCGTCTCCCGGGATGAGCTCGCCGGCTTGTACCAGCACCAGGTCGTCTTTGCGCAAGCTGGGTGCCGCTACCTCCTTGGTCGGCGAGTCGCGAGTGACGTCGGTAGCGTCGCCCTTGGCGAGAAAGCGATGGGCCTGTGTCTCGGTGCGGGCGCGTCTGAGAGTATCGGCCTGAGCTTTGCCGCGTCCCTCGGCCATCGCCTCGGCGAAGTTGGCAAAGAGGACGGTAAACCAGAGCCAGACGGTGACGCCGAAGACGAAGAGCCGGTCGCCGGCCAGGCTCGGGTCCAGCAGGGCTCGTACCCACTCGACGGTGGTGACGACACTGCCGACCTCGACCACGAACATGACCGGATTTTTGGCCTGCACGCGTGGATTAAGCTTCTTGAAGGCATCACCAATGGCCCTTGTGGTGATTTTGCGGTCGAAGAGCGAGGCGCCCTGCCGCGGTCGCCGAGCCTTGGCGACCTTACTACCTACCCGTCCAGGGCGGCTGGACACGTCCTCTCCGCTCACCGGCCCGGTCTGCGGCTCGGGAGTAACCGCTGGCTGCGGTTGGTTGCGATCTGCCATGGAATATACACCTACACTTCTCGTGTTTTGTCGTGCTTACACGCCCGGTTAGAAAGTCTTTCCCGCCAGCATCAGCAGCTGCTCCACAATCGGGCCAAGAGCCAGTGCCGGGAAGAAGGTCAGCGCGCCCACAATCAAGATGACGCCGACGACCAGTCCAGCAAAGAGCGGCCCGGTGGTGGGGAACGTTCCCGGCCCGGCGGGCACAATCTTCTTTCCTGCCAGTGAGCCGGCCAGCGCCATCACTGGAATCAGGAAGGCGAAGCGGCCGATAATCATAGCAAAGGCGCCGAGCCAGTTATAGTAGGCAAACGCCGCGGTACCAATCGTCGTGGAACCTAGCCCTGCAAAGGCCGAGCCATTGTTGCCGGTCATCGAGCTGAAGGCATAGAGCACCTCGGTAAGACCATGCGGCCCGGGATTGAATATGGCCGCCAGCCCCGGCTTGAAGACCATGGCCAGCGCCGTGTTTCCCAGGATGTCGAGCGGGAGAATCAGGATTGCGACCGCCGCCATCTTCATCTCGAACTGCTCGATCTTCTTCCCCAAGTATTCAGGGGTGCGCCCTACCATGAGTCCGGCGATGAAGACCGAGAGCACCGCGAAGACCAATAGTCCGTAGAGTCCGGAGCCAACTCCTCCGAAGATGATCTCGCCCAGCTGTATGTTGACCAGCGGCACCATGCCGCCGATGGGCGTATAGCTATCGTGCCAGCTGTTGATGGCGCCGCAAGACGCGTCGGTGGTAATGGTGGCGAAGAGCGTCGAGGAGGCGATGCCGAAGCGCATCTCCTTCCCTTCCATGTTGCCGCCTGGCTGGGCCAGAGCCCACTCTTGCGCCGTCTGGTTGACTCCAATCGCTGCCAGCTGGGGGTTGCCGGCCTGTTCCGCTCCCAAAGCGATGAAAGCGCCCAGGAGAAAAATCAGGCTGACGGCGCCGAAGAGCGCCCAGCCGTTCTTGGTGTTGCCCGAGAGCTTGCCGAACATGTAGATCAGCCCAGCGCCGAACATGAAGATCGAGAGCATCTCGATGAGGTTGCTGAAGGCGGTCGGGTTCTCGAAGGGATGGGCGGAGTTGGCGTTGAAGAAGCCGCCGCCGTTGGTCCCCATCATCTTGATCGCTTCCTGAGAAGCGACCGGTCCAATGGCAATCCTCTGAACGAAGCCCTGTATGCCGACAATCTGGGGGTAGCCGTTCAAGGTCTCGGGAACTCCCTGCCAGACCAGGAAAAGGGCATAGACAATAGCGATGGGCAGCAAGATATAGAGGATGCAGCGTACCAGATCCACCCAGAAGTTGCCCAGGTGCCGGGCGCTGCGGCGGGTGAAGCCGCGAATCACCGCGACGGCGATGATGATGCCGACGGCGGCTGAAGTAAAGTTATGGAAGGCGAGCCCGGCCATCTGGGTGAGATAGCTCATGGTGGTCTCGCCGCTGTAGTTCTGCCAGTTGGTGTTGGTCAGAAAGCTTATTGCCGTATTCCAGGCGAGCAGCGGGTCGACTGGACCCTGGCCGGCCGGATTCAGCGGCAGGTGATTTTGCAGCCGCTCAAAGATGTAGAGGGGCACGGTGGAGATGACGCTGAAGATCAGCATTGCGGCCGTATAGATCTTCCAGTCGTGCTCGCGACGCCTATCCACCCCCGCGACTGCATAGAACACACGCTCTACCGGGCGAAACACCGGCTCGAACCAGGTGTTCTTCTTCTCGAAGACGGCGATGAGATACAGTCCCATCGGCTTGGTAATCAAGAGCAGCAGCCCAAAGTAGACGAGGATCTGCGCGACGCCGTTAAACGTAAACGACATATCGTTGTTCCATTCTCCTCAGCCTAAACGAGTGATATATGGGTTAAAATTTGTCGGGATAGAGCAAAGCGATCGCCAGATAGACTGCGATCCCCAGGGCGATGATTCCAGTCAGGAGATACTCCAACCCCGAGATTTGCTCGCCGCCCCCGCCGGTGGCAAGGCCGGTCAAGAGATAGCCAAAACTCACGTGTTCCTCCTAGAATTTCATGTACTGCCCGCTTGTGTCTGGTGATAACAGCCGAGTCACAGTCAGCCCCTATCACAGCCTCGCGCAGGCGTAGACGAACGCGATCAGCAGCGCGAACGAAATGGCCGAGACCACCAGGAATAAGAGGTCGGCTAGGCCTACCATACTGTCCCCCTTCTCTACCTTGTTGTTAGACACCAGTTTGATGTGATTCGAGGTCGTCGCTGGATTCTCCAGCGTCATCGTCTAGACTTGGCTCACTGGGTGTATGCTTCAGGACACGCTCGACGAGTTGTAGGAGTGCGGCGATCGGAAACGGCTTGAGGAGCACCGCGGCTGGTTTAAACTCGTCGAGCCGGCTCTGCTGCGGCGGTACCGCGGTCATCACAATGATGCGCGGCCTAGAGGAGTCAGCGTTGCCGGGACCGTTCTGCGAGTTGTTACCCGCGGAAGGGGGAAGACCACACGCCTCCAGATTACGCAGAACATCCCAGCCCGTCTGATCCGGCAGGTTGATATCAAGAAGGATCAAGTCAAATGGTGCCATGGAGACTGCGCACGCCTCATTGGCGGAGACTGCGTTGTCGGCCTCGGCGACGGTATGGCCGCGCCGGACGAGATTCAAGGTGATGACACGTCGAAGTGCGAGTTCGTCCTCGACAATGAGTATGCGAGCCACTCTGTAACCGCCTTTCTTCAGGGCATACCGGTCTACCGGGCGCTTCCGGTATAGGTGCCGAGCCGTTCCCCAAAGATTGACAATACACCAACTCCAATCAAGAGAGGCTCAAGATCGCATCACAATCTCCTCAAGGATTTCTTAAGATTGGTAGAGCGGTGCCATCGCAGAACCTGCACCAAGATGTGGGGCAGTGCGGATCCTGTGGAATTGTGTTCGTATGAAAGGTAGGATCAAGAGGAGGGCAGGAGGCCATCCGCGCCGCAAGCCCCATAGGCGTGGCGTCGAAGTGAGGTGTGAAGGAGTTAGTCTGGGCTGCGCAACAGGTAGCCGACTCCCGGCTCGGTCACCAGATACTGAGGCCGGCTCGGATTTGGCTCGATTTTGCGGCGCAGGGTGCGGATAAACACATGCAAATAATGGTCCTCGGTCTCGTATTGTGGACCCCAGACCGCCTGGAGCAAGGTACGGTGAGTGATGACTTTGCCGGCGTAGGTAGCCAGATATTTTAGCACCTCATACTCCGTCGGAGTAAGGTGAATGTCTTGCCCGGCCCGGCTTACCCGGTGTCGCTGTATATCGAGAACGAGGTCGCCGAGCTGGAAAGAGGATAATGCACTCCCAGTGCTTGCTGCCGGGCCACCTGCAGTGGCGTGGGCGGCGTGTCTGAGTGCGACCCGCACGCGCGCCACCAGCTCGCTACTGCTGAACGGCTTGGTCAAATAGTCGTCGGCGCCTGCATCCAGAAGAGCCACTTTGTCGGCGTCGCTCATCCGAACCGAGAGGACCACGATGGGCACCTGCGTCCACTCGCGAAGTTTCCGGCAGACCTCTAAGCCATCCATATCCGGAAGCGACAGATCGAGAATAACCACGTCGGGGTGCCAGTGCGCTACCATGTCCATCCCCTCGGATCCGGTTCGCGCTCCTTCAACCAGGTACTCGGCTCCGGACAATCGCGTTCGCAGAGCGCGCTGAATCTCCTGCTCATCGTCGATGATCAGTATGCGTATTCCGTTTCCGGCGTGGGCGCTTTCAGCGTGTGGCGTGCCGGCCGAAGTGGATGCGGAGTTCATAGTGCTCATATCCTTCATTCTACCATGCCCGGGCTCGTAGCCGTGTTACGGTAATCGGGTGCTAGAGCCCACTGGCCCGGTAGAGGGTCTTCACTTCCTGTGGTGAGAGCATCCGCGATTCGCCAGGGCGAGATCCTGAAGAAGGATCGGACCAACCCGAGTGCGCCGTAACCGAAGGACCTGATAGCCGATCGCCTCGAACATGTGCCGGATCTGCCGATTTCGCCCCTCATGGATTTCTACACCTATCCAGGTGGCGTCGCCCTGGTGTCCGATGGCCCATACTCGCGCCGGAGCGGTCGGACGGCTCTCGCCGGCAAGCGCCACTCCTCTAGCTAATCGGTGTATGTCGGAGGGTGAAGGCTGGCCGTCAACCAGCGCGTGATACTCTTTGGTGAGCGCGTAGCGCGGGTGGGTGAGATGCAGCGCAAGGGCCCCGTCGTTGGTCAGAAGCAGCAGACCTTCGCTGTCCCAATCAAGGCGGCCAACCGGATAGATACGTTGGCTGCGCCACTCTTCTGGGAGAAGATCGAGCACGGTGCGGCGGCCTTCCGGGTCGCTAGCGGTCGACAACGTGTCCAGCGGCTTGTTGAGCATCACATAGATATGCTCGGTAGGAAGTCGCACCTGCTTCCCGTGTACCCGAACCTCGTCTTCGTCCGGACTTACCTGAGTGCCCAGTTCCATCACCACGCGACCATTGACGGTCACCGATCCCTGTGTAATGAGCTCTTCGGCGTGGCGGCGTGAGGCTACTCCGGCGTGGGCCAGGAACTTTTGCAGCCTCTGACGGGTCGACGCACCCTCTATGTCTCCCGGTTCTCCAGGCGATGCATTGAGGCGCGACCCTTCGTCGGGAACCTTCCCCTCGGTATTTGTGGGTGTATGTCTGTTTTTGCCGGCTCTGGTACTCATATTTTCTAGTATACTCCATGCACGTCCTATCCCCTCAATGTCCCAATAGCATTGCCAAACCCGGTACGAATGCGTACGATACCAGCCGACAACACCAATACTGCCGAGTGCTCTCTTGGGGCGGAATCGGATTCGCCCTCCTTGCTGTCTCCAGCTCCTCCGGTATCCAGCCAGCCACCTAGGAGACGGATGCGTAGGTGAGTGCCGGCAACCAGATTGCGCCTAAATGCCGGACATGGGAGGTTAGTGATGGGCCGAGATATGCGAGATTCCTATCGTCCACGCCGTGGCGGCGATCCCCAGGATGATCGAGGGACATCGAGACGCCGAAGCCGTGATCGCTCTGGCGACGAGGGCGAGCAGGAGCGCTCCACTCCCACGCCGCGAGGCTCCACTCCTGCGCCGCGAGGCTCATCCCTACCACCTCGAGACGGTAGCGGCGGTCTCCGCCCTGGAGGGAGCATCATCAGGCAGCCCTTTAATACCCCCAAGCCGGACGATGGGAGCGAAGAGTACGACCGCGAGCCTCCCCGCGCGCCTGGCTATACCGATTACCGCCCCTCTCGTTTGGGTGACCGCCCAAGTGGCTACGACACCGGGCGAGGCAACCGCCCAAATGGTAGACCCTGAGCGAGGCACCGCCAACCAATGGAAACGGTCAAACCGGCCGCCGCTCGATGGCAGACCTGGCTCGCGACGTGTCGCGAACCATGTCGCGCCAGCTCAGCTCGGTGATGTCTCGCGTGGGGCGCACCGTCGACCACGCCGCACAGATCGGGGAGCGGCCTCGAGGAGCGCCGCCCGCCTACGCCAATCTCTCCGAGGAGGAGACGCTCAATCTGGCGGCCCAGGCGTATCGGCGCTCGCGTATCCGGCTGGTCGCGCGTAAGTGGCGCCTGAAGCGTATAGGCCCCAACCCAATCACCTATTTCATCGGGATCATGACGGTAATCGTTGTGCTGGTGACGATAGGGGCCGGAGGAGGAGCGGGGAGTGTCTACGCCATCAGCTACTATCAGCGCCATGTTACCGATATACAGGGACTCGCCAGCCTCCGGGACCAGGCGAATAGCATCATTTACGATCGTAACTGGTAAACCGATCTATGTCGCGCAAGCCACGGACGGCTACCATGTCTATGTACCAATTGGCCCAGATCAGCCTCAAGCTGCAGGCGGCCACCATCGACACCGAGGACCATACCTTCTATTCCAACAGCGGCGTCGACCTCTACGGCACGCTACGGGCGGCTCTGGCTGACCTGCACGCCGGTGGCGCTGCTCAGGGAGGCTCGACCATAACTCAGCAGCTGGTCAAGAACATCGTGATCGACGATACCTCGCAGACGATCCAGCGCAAGCTCAACGAGGCGATTCTGGCCTATGGTATAACCCAGCAGTATACCAAAGCCTTTATCCTGGAGATGTATCTCAACACCATCGACTACGGCCAGAACAATACCGGAATCGAAGCTGCCGCGGAAAATTACTTCGGCCTTGCAGTCAAAGACAGTCAATGGCCAACAGGTATATGGTAATGAGCAGCTCTCCTGGGCTCAGGCCGCCATACTCGCGGCTCTGCCCAATGCCCCGACCATATACCAGCCCGATGTCTATTCCTGCTCGAAAGCGCCCTGCCCATCTCGCGCAGTGGTCGAACCCCTATCAGGGGAATCCAGCGGCCTGCGGCGCCTTCATTCCTACTTTTGGGCCCGAATGGTATGCGTTTGGCCAAAATGGGCATGAGTGGCTGGTTTTCTGCCGGGCGAAGCTGATACTCGCTAACGTGCTGCAATACGGCGTGCCCGGACATGCCGACATGGATCTGACCCAGACCACGTATGACCAGGCGGTTGATCAGGTCTACAACATCCTGATCAACGAGCAGGTCTCCGATTACGCCGCGGCCAACTCCAACAATGGACTATCGGCGGTGAATTTGGCTCCCCACTTCGTGAGCTACGTGGCCACTGAGCTAGCCAATGACTTTGGGATCACCGACCTGAGCACCGCTGGCTTGCACATCTACACGACTCTTGACAACAACCTGCAGCAGTACGCTCAGAAAAGATTTGCAATACTACATTCAGCATAACTATATTGAGCCATGGTACCCCGACAACTATATCCGAGAACTACTCGGTTCCACTATCAAATCCGATAATGGCAATGCGAACAACGGCGCCATGGTGGCCATCGACCAGCGCACCGGAGATATCCTGGCTATGGTGGGCTCGGTTGATTACAGCAGCACGAATCCCCATATTCTCGGGGCCAACAATCTGACGATCCTTCCTCGATCGATGGGATCGGCGACCAAGCCGCTGATGTACGCAACCGCCTTCCAGATGGGCTGGACGCCCGGCACCATGCTGCAGGACGAGCCGATCTGCTTCCCCAACCCTCTGGACATTCCGAGTGGCCAGCCGGTATCAAGTCCGATCGCACCTGCCTGCAAAGGCTATTACGTGCCGCAGGACGATGAGGAGAATAACTTCTCGGGGACGTTCCCACTGCGGTACCAGTTCGACGGATCGCTCAACATCGCCGCCACCGAAGGGATGGAGTTTGTGGGAGCCTCGCACCAAACGTCGGCGAACTTCATCGATATGGCGGGCCGCTTGGGCGTCACTACAGCACCGACCGCTGCCGGCTGCCCGCCCCCGAATCACGACTGCGTTACCGCTGCGGCCATGGGTCCGACCACCACGCTGGGCACGCAGGATATCTCGCTGCTGCAGCTGACCAGCGCGTATGGTACTCTGGCTAATCTCGGGCAGCGTGCGGTGCCTCGTTCAATCCTGGAAATCACCAAAGCTGACGGCACGGTGCTGTGGCAGGCTCCGAGCCAGCCACAGACTCAGCAGGTAATCAGCCCGCAGGCGGCGTTTATGGTCACCTCGGTTTTGACCGACAACACGGCCCGAACTCCTTTCTTCAAGCCCCTCAACCCGTTGACGCTTGGGGATGACCCGAAGTACGCCGGCATGGCCATCGCGGGCAAAACTGGCACATCCTCAGGAAACGGTGGACCGAACGATATCGTCACCGCTGGATACACGCCCTACATGTCGGTTGGAGTCTGGGTCGGCAATACCGATGGCAACGACCCGCTGAATCCAGGGATCATTGGTGTCGCCGGCGCCGGCTACATCTTCCATGACGTGATGGACTGGGCGGCCAATAACTACAAATGGAACCCCACCGCTCAGTTTCCGGTGCCCCCGGATATGGCTCGCACGTCCTTGAACTGTAATACTGGTCTCGCGCCCTACCAGGGCTCTTCCGGCAAGGATCTCGACTGCCCCTGGGTCCCGGTGCCACAGTTGAAAAATAAAGATACCTACGACCCCTACTATGGCTTTGATGGGGCTACGATGGAGCCGGACACTGATTGGTATATGACGCCGGATGCGTACGCAACGTCCTGAAGAATGTACCGGCAACGCCGGCTGCCATTTCCCCTTCGCGCGCGTGTATGGTATCCGTATACCATACACGCGCGCGTCTTCCCACCAAGAGATGGGCTCTTCGTCGGAGGACTGCGAAGCATTTAGCAACGAAAGTCTATTCTGGTGTCGAAGAGTCGGATCCCAGCCTCTCCCCGGCCTCCAGCAAGTGAGCTCGAAGGTGAACCATCCAACGTAGCGCCGCCTCGCGCCAAGCGCCGGTTGATACGGACGGCGCTCCCTGTCTTCTGGCTCCTGTTTGCCATCAATACGGTCAACTATCTCGACCGTTTCCTGGCAGTGGCGGCGGCGCCTACCCTGAAGCATGAGTTTCATCTGACCGATGGGAACATAGGCGCGCTCAGCAGCGCTTTTATCCTCGTCTACACGATATCCGCCCTACCGCTGGGCTTGCTGGCGGATCGAGCCTCGCGGGCGCGAGTGGTCTCGATCGGCGTAAGCATCTGGAGCGTTGCCAGCGGAGCAACCGGGCTGGCAACGGGGCTGCCGCTGCTCTTCGCTACCCGTGCCGCGGTGGGAATCGGCGAGGCCAGCTACTACCCGGCGGGAACCGCGCTGCTGAGCGCGTACTTCTCGCTGGAGCGGCGCGCCCGCGTCGCCAGCCGCTGGGCCTCCGGGCAGCTGGTCGGTGTGGCGCTGGCTTTTGGGCTCAGCGCACTATTCGCGGCGCTGCTGGGACCGCAGGTCGGCTGGCGGGTAGCATTCCTCGTCACTGCGATCCCCGGATTTGTTCTGGCCGCGTGCATGTGGTTCGTGGCCGATGCGCCAGACAATGCCCCAGCGGAATCCTCCAGCTACGCGCCGGAGGTGAACGAGGAGCTGCGGGAGGATGAAGCTTCCGGCATTGCGCGGATTCGCTCGGCGGCCCACCAGCTCTGGCTGATCTTACGCGACGTCGCGCGGATACGAACTGTCTGGGTGGTCGCTCTGCTGCAGGCGTTGAGCTTTGTGGTGATCACGCCAGCCATCACGTTCTTGCCGATTTACTTGCGCTCGTCCAATGGGCCGTTCCACCTGAGCACGACCCTGACTGATGTGATAGCTGGCATTGTCATCATCGCGGGCGGACTTACCGGCCAGCTCTCCGGCGGTAACGTAGCCGACTGGTTGGGCAGGCGGATACGGGGTGGCCGCATCCTCACTGCCACAGTGGGCTTTGGTCTGGCGGTGCCGTCCTATGCGCTTATGCTGCTTACGCATTCGCTGCTGCTGTTTGTGCTCTTCGGCATAGTAGCGGTCCTTACCATCAACCTGCCTATCGGACCGTTGCTGGCCTGCGCCCAGGATGTGACGCCCAAAGCCATACGGGCCACCGGGATTGCGGCGACGCTTCTGATCGGCCATCTCTTCGGCGATGTCTGGTCGCCCTGGGCGGTCGGGACGGTATCCACCGCTCTCGGAGAACACGTCGCCGTCTCTCTATTGATCTTCGGCATCCCCGCGCTGGCGCTGGCGGCCATTCTCGGATACGTCGGTGTGCGCGTCTATGCCGCGGAGGTTCTTCCCGACAGTGGCGATACGGACACTGTCATCGCCCTCCACTAGAGAGGGAGAAACCTCCGAGCCATCAACTAAGTAGCAATTGGCGCACTAAATCGGTATAATGAGTGCTGAATGGCCGGCAGTGGAGGTCTTCGGCGGCGCATTCAAGCAATCTGAAACCTTGTGAGGAGTGGTTTGTTCCATGACGTACGTTATAACCAGCCCTTGTGTAAACGTGAAAGATGGGTCTTGTGTCGATGTCTGCCCAGTGGACTGCATTCATCCTGCCGAGGGTGAAGGAGACTACGAGGAAGTCAACCAACTCTTCATCAATCCAGATGAGTGCATCGACTGTGGAGCCTGCGAACCGGCCTGTCCAGTAAGCGCCATCTTTGAAGAGAGCGCGGTACCTGCCAACGAAAGACAGTATATCCAGATCAACGCGGATTACTTCAAGAATCGCTAGCTCCGCCATTTTACTGGCGCAGTGCCCGCCTGGTGAGCCCAGTCTCGATCCTCGCGGGCTTTTGTTTGTTCGGCGGTTCGGGTCGTGTTCTGTACCATCCGGCGTTCTTCTGTTGTCGCATCGGCGTACCGGCGCGCTCGCCGCATGGCGAGAAAGGGCATTCTCATGAGCACCAGCGCGGAAGAATGGCTGGCCCGCGGAATATGGTTCAGCGAAATGGAACGGTATGATGAAGCGCTCGACGCGTATGAGCAAGGACTGCAGCTCGATCCTGACCTGCTGTCCGGCTGGGTGCTGAAAGGCAACCTGCTGAGCGAGATGGAACGATACGAAGAGGCGCTGGAAGCCTATGATCGTGCCCTGGATTTGGAGTCGAATGAGGCTGAGCTCTGGCTATTCAAGGGAGACGCCCTGGGGTCTCTGGCCCGCTATGAGGAGGCGCTGAATACCAGCGAACGCGCTCTGGACCTTGATCCTACCGATCCGATGGCTTGGCAGCTGAAGGCCGCTACGCTCGCGGTTCTCGACCGTCCGGAGGAGGCGCTTGCCGCCTATGATCGTGCGCTTGCCCTTGATCCTGACGAAGCTGAATGCTGGGCAGGCAAGGGAGATGCGCTGGTACAGCTCGACCGTCCGGAGGAGGCGCTTGCCGCCTTTGATCATGCGCTCACGCTTGATCCCGAGGAAGTAAGCGCCTGGGAAGGAAAAGGCGAAGCGCTGAACGGCCTCGGCCGTCCGGAGGAGGCGCTGGTGGCCTTTGACCAGGCGCTCCGCTTCGATCCTGACGACGGCGATGCGCTTGTCGGTAAGGGGGAGTCGCTTGCCGATCTGGAGCGCTACCTGGAGGCTCTCGACTCGTTCAACCGGGCGCTCGAGCGGGACGAGCCGGATGTTTGGGCCTGGATCGGAAAGGCCACTACGCTGGCTGAGCTGGAACGCTACCCGGAGGCGCTCGCCGCTTTCCAGCAGGCCCAGGCGCTGCAGCCGGATGTTTCCGATGTGTGGCTGGGCAGTGCCCTTGTCTTACTCAAGCTCGGATCGTATGAAGACTCACTGGCCGCCATCGAGCATCTGCTGGAGCTGGATCCGAGTGAGCCATCCAGCTGGCTGCTGCGCGGTGACGTCTGTTTACAGCGCAACGATTTCAAAACGGCGCTAGCTTCCTATAACCGCGCCATCCAGCTGGATCCCGAAGATGCCTGGGCGTGGGTAGGGAAAGCGGCCTGCCTGCAATCTCTAGGTCGTTTACAGGAGGCGGAGAAGGCTGAGAGGCGCGCCCGCAAGCTAGGCGCCGTCATTCAGTAGATTCAGCTTCAGCCAACATATTAGACTCACGGTTGGGCTCTGTGCCCGCCACACGTTCATCTTCGTCTTCGGCGCTGCCGCCGTCAATACTCAGGTGGCCTTCCGGCACGGCATCCTCGGGTCCCCAGCCTGGAGGGCCGCCGTCGGCCACCGATTCTGCTTCGGGATAATCGGGCCGGTTCCCCATGAAATCGCCTTCGGCCCGGCTCGCCGCCAGCCCAGCCTCGTGCAGCACTTCACCAGCGGAGGCAAAGCGCTTGCTGTCGGGCAGGCGAAGGTAGATAGCCAGCGGCAGCTCGGGATAGACCCGGCGTAGCTCGTCTCGAGTATGGCCTCGGCTCCAATCCATCTCCTGTAACCGTATCACGGCGTCCAGCGCCTCGTCGTCGGTCAGCTTCAGTTCCGGCTCAACTTGGCTGGAGGTGTCGGTCTTGGGTAGATGCAGACGGTTTCGGGTCGAGCGTGGCTTGATATAGTCGTCATTGTTCTGAGACACGGTGTAGCTCCGATTCTGATTAGCGCTTCTACGGGCGCGTCAGGGCAGATGCCCGACTGGCCTCGGCAATTGCACTACCGTGGAGCATAGGCCGTGCCGAGATCGCCCCACGGCCAGGGTCCGCTCTAGTGGGCGCGCTGAAATAAAAGATTCAGCGAGAATACCGGACGCCGTATCCGCACTCCGGAGGCATTGCGCCGCTCGATCCGCTGCGAGACGAGCGCCAGGCTATAGCAGATGACGAAGTAGATAGCGAGCTCCACGGCATAGAATTCCCAGCGGATTAACGGGCTGTTGGTTTCCTGAGCGACGCCCTGCGTTACCAGTGATAGCTCCGGTATGGCCAGTATTTGCCAGAACGCGGTGTCCTGAACCAGTGTGATGAAGTTGTTGGTAATCGGGGGAATCATGATCCGGAGCGCCTGGGGCAATACCACGTAGCGCATGCTCTGCATCCAGCTGAGTCCCAGCGAAAGCGAGGCCTCGGTCTGCCCGGCATCCACTGCCAACACACCGGCTCGGACCACCTCGGCAAGGTAGGCCCCGTAGTTGAAGGATAGAGCGATCACCGCAAAGAAGACCGCGCTGGGGGCCACAGTACTAAAGATTTGTGGGTACAGGGAATTTGAATTCAGCTCGTGTAAAGAGGTTATACACCTGGGTGTCGATATTCAAATTGAAGAGCGTCAGCAGCACGATACGCACGCCGAAGAACCAGATAAAGAGTTGGAGCAGCAGCGGGGTGCCTCGAATCACCTCGACGTAGAAGTCGCAAACACCTCGTATAGCGGGGATCCGCGAAAGACGGCCGAGACCGGCGGGTATGGCGAAGATCATCGCCAGCACCATGCTGATCAGCGCACCTATGATCGTCAAGAGGGTGCCGTTGATTATCTTGGGTATTTGTAAACTCAGAGCCGGCCAAAGTTGAGCCATCGACAACCTCTCTTACAGTTCGCTGGAAGACACGGCGGGCGCGATGCCGAGCTCGCTCGTGCCCGTGCGGTTCGCCGGAAGCATGAGAGGAGGTACCGCCTCCGCCGCGCCGGATGCCAACCAGTCGCAGGAGTCTCGAGACCACATACACGAGCAATCCCAGTGTCAGGGTAATTGCCGCGGTAAGTGACGCCGCCAGCGCCACCGCCGCCACGACATTGACCAGGCCATTGCCGATATTTGCCGGCGTGAAACCGGCAACCAGGAGGCCGGCTATCACACCGAGTATCACGGTGGCGACCAGCACCTCGACCGCCACGGTGGTCATATCGATGTCGGCGTTGAAGCTCATTGACTTGATACGCGCCTCGACAATACGTCCCAGCCGGCCGAGCGGCAGGCTCAAGAGCAAGTAAATGCCGCCGCCGATCACGTAGAATTGCCATTGAAAGGCCACATGCTGCCTGGCTAAAGTAGTGGTCTGCGCGGTGAGTTCCTGTATAGTAATGAGACTTAGTATCGACGAGTCCTTGTACATATAAATCAGGTCATTGATGATCGGCGGCAGCACGATGGGAATCATCTGAGGAATCTCGATCAGCTGCAGCGTCTGAATGCGACTAAAGCCAAGCGTAGCCGCGGCCTCTCCCTGTCCACGATCGAGTGCCTCAATACCGGCCCGCAGGTTCTCGCACTCATAGGCGCCGTAGTTCAGCACCAGAGTCGCTACACCCGCCGTAAAGGCGTTGACAAACGACGGAGGCAAGAAGGCCAACCCAGTATAGATCGCCACCAGCTGAACCAGGAGGGGAGTATTACGGAAGAATTCGACGAAGGCACGCGCCGGAACACGCAGTATGTCGAACTTTGACCGCGAGAGCAGTGCCAGAATCATCCCCAGCAGAATAGCCAGCGGCATAGAGATAAAGCAGAACTCAACCGTAAGACCGAGGCCGGTGAGGAAGTAATTGTGAAAAGGAACGCCGGCATTGTCGGTGCCGACAGTAAGGACGTGCAACAGCGATTGCAGGAACTGCCAGTCGAAGTGCAGCATGGTTCCTGGAGCGAGTAGATTCTCAGCTTTGCAGGTCTGCACCTCTGCAATCGTCTTCGACTCGGCGCAGACCTGCGACTTCTCCAAAGCGCCGACGAATATTGCCCCAATATAGATGAAGACAATGGTGAGCACAGCGGAAACGCCAGTGGGGCGGAACCGGCGGGAGGGATTTTGTTGCATAGACAGTCTCCTCCTACGCCCAAGCATGGGCGTACGCGCAGTGCAGGAGCTGCGCCTCCTCCCGTCGGCCGGGACGACAGGGCTTTAGCTAGCTGCCGTCCCGGCCCAATACGCAGTGTAGTTACGAGGGTGGCCGGTCTCCGCAGTCGAGTCACTCTCGCGCTAGGGGACTGCGGGGTCCGCCGGGCAGTTGGCAACGTGCGTGGGATTTACCGGCATAAAGTTCCCGATGCACGCCTCAGAGCTCATTCCAGAGATCATATTTCACCAACGTTCGGTTCCCGCTGGCGTCGGCATTGTAAGCCCCACCGTTCTGATAGATCTTCTGCAGCGTGCCGTTGAGCCACAGATCAGAGATTACCTCGTTCATTTCTTTTATCAACGCTGCAGAATTGGGGTTGGTTGGGCTGAAGGCAATTCCGTAGTACCCGGGGAAAAGATCGTTGCCGCCCACTATCTTGTAGTTGCCGCTGGGATCGTTGGCTCCGTACCACTCAGCGATCGGCGTGTCAAGGAACTCAGCGTCGACCCGATGGGAATCCAGATCGGTAAATGGCGTGGGGTTGTCGGTGGCGACGATCTGGATCTGTTTACCGGGGTTCTGGGCGTTGTAGCTTTGCATGATAGTCTTGAGCCTGATAACCGGTACCGGTCTCGACCTTTTTCCCGGCCAGGTCGGCAAACGAATTGATGGTGGTATTGCTCTTCAATACCACAATCGATTGTGTGTAGACGTAGTAAGGAATGCTGGACTCCGCGCCTTGCAGGTTGTCCTTGCTGATCTCCCAGCCGTTCATAAAGAAATCGAACTGCTGGCTCTGCAGACCCTGCGGCCAGTTCGACCAGGTTATCTGCGTGGGTACCTCATTGATGCCCATCAATTTGGCCATGGCGTTAGCCAGATCGACCTCGAAGCCGTAGTAGGGGGCGCCGGAATTGTTGTTGTCTTTCGGCACGATATACGGCATGCCGCCGGTGGAATCTTCTCCCCATTTGAATTCGCCGGGGGTGAGTGTAGTTGCCTTCTGAATGGGAATGAGGTTGGCTCCTCCGGTCGAGGTAGACTTACTGCCGGTAGCATTGCCGGCGCCGCATGCGGATAATACCATGGTCAGCACTGCCAGGCATGGCAGCGCTCCCCGAAATAACCAGTGATGACTAAGAGAATGCATCTTGATTGCCCTTTCTCAGCCGTAAAGCGGACGGCACCTGCCCTTACTGTACCCGTAAGGTGGAAATGCGGCCCACGTGGGCCAGACCATGCCGGCACCAAGCCGGCGCGTCGCAGAGTCCGGCATAGCGAGTGACTACACCGGATGCAGCACGCGGTCCAAAAAGAGTCGCGTGCGCTCCTCTCTGGGGTGCCCGAAGACGTCTTCAGGATCCCCCTGTTCGACAATACGACCATGATCGATGAAGACTACCCGATCAGCTACCGACCGGGCAAATCCCATTTCATGAGTGACCACCACCATGGTACGGCCTTCTTCAGCGAGCTCTCGCATGACTTTGAGCACTTCACTGACCAGTTCAGGATCGAGGGCCGAGGTCGGCTCGTCAAAGAGCATGGCTTTGGGATTCATTGCCAGGGCCCGCGCGATGGCTACTCGTTGTTTCTGTCCACCGGACAGTTGACTCGGGTACGCGTCGGCCTTCTCGCCCAGTCCCACTTTCGCAAGCAGCGTATGGGCGGTCTTCTCCGCCTGGTCCCTATCTATCTTGCGGACCTTTATGGGCGCCAGAGTAATGTTGTCCAGAACCGATTTGTGCGGGAACAGATTGAAGTTATAGAACACCATGCCCAGCTCTCGGCGCACTTCGCTCAGCTCCCTGGCGGAGAGCTGGGGCGTGAGAGGTTTACCATCGATGCTGATGCCTCCGCTGGTTGGCGTCTCCAGGTAATTGATGCAGCGGATGAGCGTACTCTTGCCCGAGCCGCTAGGCCCGATCACGGCGACGCACTCGCCGCGCTTTACCGGGAAATCGATGTTGACCAGCACGTGGCGGTCCCCAAAGTACTTGTTCAGCCCGCGCACGTCTATCATGAGATCCGAATACGGACCAACCGCCATGTGCGGGCTGGCCGCCGCGGGCTCCACAGGCTGCTCCATGTTCTCCATGCAGCGCTCCTCGTATTAATGGGATGAGCGTTCTCCGCGCTCACCCAATTACCAGGTTACAAGCGACACTCACGCCGCGCGCTTCTTCGAAGTTATACTACGTCCAATCGGAGGGAACCCTCTCTCGGAGTTTGGGTGTGGTAGTGCGCACAGTATACACACTGCTGTGCCCGCTGTGAATAGCTGCCTCTATGAAAAGCGAGAAATCCGGCGCCAGTCTGGGGTATTTGGTGCCGGCCCGGACATTGATCAGACCGGGTCTGGGGCTAGCCAGTCTGATCTGCCCGCTTCAGGGGATGAGTTATGGTCTCGGTAGCCTCCATACCGTAGTGCGCAAGCTCGGTGAGAAATTCATTCGGGTCGAAAATAAGCTCCGCGCCGTGTACTCCCTGCCTCTGCTGGCGGCGGCTCGCGAGTAATATACCCGCGATTGCCAGGGGAACCCCGGTGTCAAGGTCGCCCGCTCCAACCTTCCAGGGCTGGTATGGCCTCACTATCATTTCTTCGCTCAGCGTTACCTGTTGCCCATTTTGTGTGCCCTCCGCCACGACACGCAGCACGTCGAAGTCGTTAGGCTCCGCTGCGACCTCGCGGCTTACACTGAGCTGGTTGATCAGGTACACTAGCAGTTCACGCGGAACAATACGCACCCTGCCGCCTTGCTGGGGAGCGCTTATCTCGACCGGATCTGACTGGGCAAGGCCAAGGTCTACCAGCAATTTGAGTCGGTCCAAGAAATCTGGCGGAAAAGCAATCTTGAACGAAGCCTGTCTGATACCTTTGTCCTGGAATGATACGGGAAACAGCGCCACCTCCGAGTGGAGAGTATACATGGCCGGAACCGATCCGACTGGAGGCGGGAAATGAACGATTTCAACGCCGCTCATTGGAGCGACAGCACGCCACCGGCCATTTCGATAGACCATCGGCGGCAGGGTGCATTCATCCAGGATGGTGCGGATTGAATAGGGAGGAATGAACAGGGCACCGGCGGCACGCAAATCGGCGGAGCCGATGCGCACGTCGAGACGCAGAGTCCGGTCAAGATGCGCGGCGGCGATGCCTGCCAGGATATTGGTAATGCCGGGAGTGCTGCCTATTCCCAACACTCCGCAGATACCGGCCTGCTGGTAGCTATCGTTCAATTCGTACTGGCGCTTGGTCATGTGGAAGAGGCCGCCAAGATCGGCATAGGAGATACGGGCGCTTAGTGCCGCACGCATGACGTCGAGATTGAAGGGATAATCGGTGGCATTGAGCACGGCATCCGTACCTGCTAGCACGCCGGCAAGCGCCGCGTGATCGCGTGCATCGCACCCAATTGCCCGCGCTTTTTCTCGGCCGAGAGAAAGCCAGGCGATTGTGCGCTCGGCTAGCTCCGTCTCGCGATCGATGACGCTGATCTGCTGGACGCGATCATCTTCCGCCAGAGCGCGAACGGTGATCCGCCCCATAGCTCCGCCTCCGCCGACTACTGCCAGATGCACGGGAGTACCTTTTTGACTTTCTCTACGGCAGACGGCTTGCGTACGTGGCCACTTACGCAAGCCGCCCTGTTGATGATCTTTCCGCAAGTGGCGGGATTGTTACAAACCGGCGACTTTCGCGGTCTTGGGCACCGCCGTCTTCGCCCGAGTGGAGCGGACTCGTTTGGGGCGCTGATCCACGATGACCGATATGCCGCTGCTGGAGATCTCGGCCGCCGCGACTTTTTTGTCTCGGCTTGACGGTGACCGCATCGGTTCGGCAATCCCGAATTGCACGACGTCGGCGGTTACCGGCGCGGCGCTCATCTCGCGGAGCGTATCTTCGAGCCGGTTCAGAATCTCGTCGATCTCGTCATACTCGATGACCAGCGGCGGCTCGATGCGTATCGTCTTGGCGCTGGTGAGTGTACCCGAGATCAACACACCTCGGCGGAATAGGCCGGCTGATACCTGGTAGCCCAGCTCCGCATTTTTGAAGTGTTGTCCGATAAGCAGACCTTTGCCGGTCACGCGCTCATAGATGTGGTCGTACCGCTCGGCCAGAGGCAGCAGCCGTTCCATCATGTAGGATCCCTTCTCGGCTGCTTGCCTGGGCAGGTCTTCTTCGAGCACCACGTTAATGGTGGCGATGGCGGCGGCGCAGGCCATAGGGTTGCCCCCGGTCGTAGTCGTGTGGAAGAAAGGATCGTCGATGAATTTTTGCCAGACTTTTTTCGATGCCATGAAAGCGCCGATCGGCATGATGCCGCCTCCCAGCGCCTTGGCGGAGGTCATGATATCAGGCACGACATTCCAGTGGTTTATTCCCCACAAAGCACCGGTTCGCCCCAGACCAGTCTGAACTTCGTCAGCTATGAGGAGCACTCCGTACTCATCGCAGAGCTGGCGCAGGCGGGGGAAGAAATCATCCGGAGGCACGATAGCGCCAGCCTCACCCTGCACTGGTTCCATGATGACGGCGGCAATCTCGTTGCCGACTTCTTGGGCGATGCGGAGCTGCTGTTCTACCGCGGTCGCATCGCCAAAAGGAACATGGTAGACGTTGGGAAGCAACGGCAGCGCCGGTTGGCGGAATTTGGCCTTTCCCATGAGGCTTAGACTGCCGGCGGTCTTGCCGTGGAAGCCGCGCACCGCCGCGATGAATCCGCTCTTTCCGGTGGCGGCTTTGGCAAACTTCATTGCGCCTTCAACCGCTTCGGTGCCGCTGGAAACAAAGAAGGAATACTCGATGTCGCCGGGAGTAATCTCAGCGAGAAGATCGGCCAGCATCCCACGCGGAGGATCGAGTAACTCCTGGGTCGGCATAGGAGCTCGATCCAGCTGAGCCTTCACCGCCTCGATGACTTTCTGGTGTCCCCACCCCAGGCTAAGGAGCCCATAGCCGCCGAGGCAATCAAGGTACTTGCGGCCCAGCACGTCTGTAAAGGTAGCGCCGCGGCCACTCCACTCGACGGCGGCGAAGTCGCCACCTTCAGTCACTGATTTGCGATATTCCAGAAATCCTGGGTTGTAATGATCGGCGAAGTTGCGTACAGTGATCGCCACAAGTTCTTCCGCCTGCTGGCGTGTCAGCGACTTCGATTGGATCAGGTCAAGATATTTGCGAGAGGTAGCCAGGGCATTTGGTAAGCATGGGTCCGATTTGGTACTCATAACATCCCTTATCGCAGGAAGGACAAACCCATGATGTGCGGCGTTCGGATGTATACATACATATCAAGCGCCAAGCGTATCTTTTTTTCAGCTGCTTCGTACAACGAAGCGGCCATTGGCATGTTTCTCAACCAAAGGTCGAGTGAACGTCGGTCAGGACAGACCGGCGTCGAGTCTCGACACTCACGGCTTTTGCCAATCGAAAACGAAGCGAGTCTACATCCTCACTTCAAGAGCTTCCGCCACCCGTCCTGCATAGCGGGCAGTAACCGGCGGAACACATCGTGGATTGATTTGACCGGAGCAAAACTTGGATAACGTAGATAGACGACGACGATGACAAGAAGGTCTTGCAGGTATTGAGCCACTATCCTCTATGGGCGGAACATGGGAGAGGTGTGACGCACCCCGGGAGTAGTGGCAACTACAGAGTTGAGGTCAGGGGTAGCATGTGGCGAGGTGGAATCCGTTGTAGGGGTGGTAGCGTCTCAAATAGCCAACTGGATCTGGTCGTGATAATGAGGGGTCACTGGCCTTCATAGAAGTTCTCCCCGCTCTGGATCTGCGAATTTAGGGTAAGTGTACCTGAACAAATGCGTTTTCGCAAGTGCCAGTAGCGGTCGCTAAAAATGGCGCTTAGCGGAGACTACCAGTGACGAGCCGCCTTGACACGTGGACGGAAGCGGCTTATAGTGCGCTCACCATTCCCATTATGAAGTCAGAATACCAAGGCCTTGAGCGCGGCTCAAAGTTGAGACAAGTCGAGAAAGGCGGCCCACACTTGGGAAGACTGGATGGTCGTGTTGCTTTCATCACCGGCGCGGCGCGTGGTATTGGCGCGGCGACTGCCCGCCGGCTCGCAGCTGACGGCGCGAGAGTCGCGATCGCTGATCTAGATGAGCAAGGGTGCCGGCAAGTTGCGGCCGAGATCAGCCAGGCGGGAACCGAGGCGTTAGCCCTCACCTGCGATGTCTCCGATGCCGCAGCAGTACGGCAAACGGTTGATGCGGCGGCAGCACATTTCGGCAAGCTTGATATCCTGGTTAACAACGCCGGTATTATTCGGGACAACCTCATCCATAAGATGACCGAAGACGATTTCGATCGTGTGTTAAGCGTGCACTTGCGCGGCGCATTTCTCTGCTCTCAAGCCGCTCAAAAGTACATGGTTCCAGCCCAATACGGCCGCATCATCAGCCTGTCCTCGACCTCGGCGCTTGGTAATCGCGGGCAGGCAAACTACTCCGCCGCCAAGGCCGGACTCCAGGGGTTGACGCGAACACTTGCCATTGAGCTTGGACGCTTTGGCATCACAGCCAACGCGGTAGCTCCTGGGTTCATCGACACTGATATGACCCGTGCCACTGCCGAACGGATGGGTGTTACTCCCGAGGCATTCCAGGCAGGGGCCTCACAATATATCGCCCTGCGCCGCATCGGAGCGCCTAGTGAAGTCGCCAGTGTGATCGCGTTTCTGGCTTCAGACGATGCCAGCTACGTGAGCGGGCAGGTGATTTATGTCGCCGGTGGCCCTGCCGGCGTGTTGATGTAGTCTTCTCGCCGGCGAGCGAGCGATGAACCAATGCACTACAAGTGCTCTAGTACAGAGTCGGTGAATCGAGGTAACTCATGGATCTTGGCCGGATGCTAGCCGAGACTGCAGCGCGTTTTCCGGATAAGACGGTGGTTCTGTTCCGCGGTCAGGGAACGACCTATGCCGAATTTGACCAGCGTGCCAATCAGGTGGCCAACGCTCTGATCTCACTCGGCATCGCGCCCGGGGACCGTGTTGCGCTCCTCCTGCACAACCTGCCACTCTTCATGGAAGCATACTACGGCATTCTCAAAGCCGGTGCCGCAGTGGTTCCGCTCAATGTCCTCTACAAGGCCGGTGAAGTCGAGTACATCCTCAAAGACAGCGGAGCCAAAGCTATTCTCACATTCAGCTCGGCGGCCACTCCGTTTGAAAAGTTGGCCATTGCCGCGGCCGCTGGTGCCCCTGAGCTGCAGACCATCATTGTTGCTGCGCCTGAGCCGGTACCTGGTACGCTCGCCTGGTCCACCGCCATCGCCGAGGCCCCGACTACCGCCCCAGGTATTGCGGTCAACCCCGACGATGTCGCGGTCATCTGCTATACCTCGGGTACGACCGGCCGCCCCAAAGGCGCCATGCTCACTCATCGTAATCTCCTTGCCAACTGTGAGCAGAGCATGATGCTGCCCAGTATTGCTACGCGCCCGGATGACGTGGTGTGGCTGGGATTACCGCTGTTCCATATCTATGCTATGAACGTCGGCATGAACTTGAGCATCATGAATGGAGCGACGATAGCGCTCATTGAGCGCTTCGAGCCCGTCTCTAGCCTCGAGGCGATAGAAAAATATAAGTGCACCGTGCTCTACGGCGCGCCGCCGATGTTTGTGGTCTGGTCTCAGTTGCCCAATATTCGCGATGTCGATCTTCATTCCCTGCGGTTTGTGGCATCGGGCGCCGCCGCATTGCCGGTGGCGGTTTTGGAGGCGTTCCAGGCGGTGGCTGGGGTTCCCATTAATGAGGGCTATGGTCTGTCAGAGGCGGCGCCAGTGGTAACGAGTAATGCGGCGGCACCGGTGGTCAAGCCCGGCACGGTTGGTATGCCTATCCCCGGCGTCGAGGTAAAGATCATCGACGATGCCGGCAATGAAATGCCGCGCGGCGAGATGGGAGAATTGATCTGCCGTGGAGCCAACATCATGATGGGATACTGGCACCAGCCTGAGGCGACTGGCGAGACCTTACGGGACGGCTGGCTGCATACCGGTGATCTGGCCGTGGTGGATGAGGAAGGGTACGTCACTATCGTCGACCGCAAGAAGGACATGATCAACGTCTCCGGCTTTAATGTCTATCCGCGCGAGGTTGAAGAGACACTGTATCGCTATCCTGCGGTTGCTGATGCCGCGGTGGTCCAGTATCCCGACCCATACCAGGGCGAATCGGTGATGGCGTTTGTCGTGCTCAAGCAGGGGCAAGAGGCTTCCGAGCAGGAGCTGATCGATTTCTGCCGTGGGCAGATAGCCGTCTTCAAATGTCCGCGGAAGATAGTCTTCCGGAGTGAGCTGCCCAAGAACAATACTGGTAAGGTGCTGCGGCGCGAGTTACGCGATCAGGCGGCGCAGGCGGTGTAACACCGACCTTTGCCGCCCGGCAAGGAGTAATCAGAAGGAGTAATCAGAAGGAGTAATCAGTATGATTTCCGCGCTGGTACTCATGAATGTGCATCGCCGTCTCATTAACGCCACCGCCGAAGCGCTGCTGGAGATTCCCGGTGTGGCCGAAGTCTACTCGGTTACCGGCGAGTACGATCTGGTGGCTATTCTGCGCCTGGCTCGACATGAGGATCTGGCCGAAGTGGTGACTGAGCGCATGACCAAGATCGAGGGCATAACCCAGACGCGGACTATGATTGCGTTTAAGGCGTATTCGCGCGAGGATCTGGAGCAAGCCTGGGATATCGGCGTCGAGTGAGGCCTGAAGTGCGGGGCGACCCCACGCGCGTGAGGTCGCCCCGCCTCGTATATCCCTACTTCTACGAAAGCATGTTGATGCGTGCGGCCAGAGCGGTATCCTTCTCGGTAATACCGCCCTCGTCATGCGTGGACAGCTTGAGAATTACCGTCGAGTATCGAATGTCGATGTCGGGATGGTGGCCAACGTCCTCTGCGAGATCGGCTATCCGATTGACGAATGCGATGCCGTCAGGAAAAGTCGAGAACCGTAGCGTCTTCACCAGCGCGTCGTCCTGCACGGTCCAACCGTCCAGTTGTGCCTGGGCCTGTGCTAGTTCGCTTGCTGATAGCTTTGTCATGAATTCTACCCCCCAAGAGTCACTCAAGAAGATGACAGCTCACATTATGCCTAGCGCAGTAAGTCGTTGTCGTTACGAGGAGCACTCCGCTTCGGCTTCTTACGCCTCCCACTGGGTGACCAATCGCTGCCTGTCTTGCTCTCTTCTTGCCATTGCCCCAGCACATAACTTCTATGCAGATACTGCCGCCGTTGATATTTGGATGGCTCGTTTAGATGGGCGGCCAGATCACGGACATGAGCCCCGCTACCTCCACTAGCAACGACGGAGGTGCGAATCTCAAAGTCATCGCTGACCGCGATACAGTCAGCGCCCGCAGCTTGTTCCCGATTACAGAGCCGTCGAATCACTTGGTCCGCGGTCTCGCCAGCTTGCGAATAGACAACCTGACCACGCGCCAGACCCGGCAGCGGTTGGGTAGATTCGGAGGGACCATTTCCGTCGAAGACCACGATGACGCGATGAGGTGTATGGCGATATCGGGCAGCGATTTGCTTGAGCAGCGTCTCACGACCATGTTGCAGGCTCACGCGCTCGGCTGCGGCTAACCCAGGGATATTCCGTATTACGTTGTAGCCATCTACCAGTATGGTTCGCGGCCCCATAGTTTGTATCCTGTAGAGAACTGATGACCATATCGTATCCTAACGTGCCATTTGAAGCAAGTTGATGCGCACATGGGACATACTAAAATGGACGGTGCCATTGGTGTGAGCATATTGCTCGTGTCGGGGCAGAGTGGCAGCGATGATCGGCGGTAAGCAGAAGAGAAGGAGCGCAAATCGATGAGCCAGGACAGTGGGCGAGTCGTCGCCCGGAAAAATGAAGCCAAGCAGCGTTACGAAGTAGAAGCGGATGGACATCTTGCCGTGCTCACCTACGAGCGTCGAGGGCAACACCATCGTCTTTCTCCATACCGGAGTGCCCAGCGCGCTGTCCGGCCGTGGAATCGCGGGTCAACTGGCGCGAACCGCGCTCGAGGAGGCACGCGATCACCAGTATGTTGTTGTGCCGCAATGTCCGTTTGTTGCTGCGTATATTCGGCGGCACCCGGAGTATATCGACTTAGTGGAAGAGTCGCAGCGGTCGGCCTTTTCGGCGGTGAAGCGGGGAGAGCATGCCGGTCTGTTCAGGTCGGTTACTGGCTGGTATGGCTCAGCTCTCGGGAGAGCAGCGCCGCTTCCTGAAGATAGATCGCCGCTTGGCTATCATTGCGCCGGCTGTACAGGTTTCCTAGATGTTCCAACGCCATGGCGATGCCAGGACGATCTTCGATTCGGCGGTAGGTGGCGACGCTCCGGCTATACGCTTCGATAGCTTGAGCGTCATCATCGCCCGCTTCGGCGATTTCTCCCAGGTTGTTGTAGGCGAAGGCTTCTCCGCGGCTGTCACCGAGGGATTGGAAGATAGCCAGCCCGACTTGCGTAGCGGCCGTCGCCTGTGCGTACTGGCGCTTGGCTTTGTAGACTTCGCCTTGATTCATAAGGCCGACAGCCACACCGCGCTGGTCGCCCAGCTCCCGCTTCAATGCGATGCTCTCGTCAAGAAGCGGGAGTGCTTGGTCCAATTCGCCACGCTCGATGTAGAGCGTGCTCAAGTTATTAAGAGCCACGACCAGGCCTTTGGCGTCGCCCAGGTTGCGGAGCATTGCCAGGCCTTCGGCATACAAGCCCCGCGCCTTCGTGGCATCGCCTTGCTGCTTTGCCAGATTTCCCAGTGTCAGCAAGGTTCGTGCTCGTTTGTTCGGGCTATGCATATGATCCAGGCAGATCTCAGCAAACGTGGCGCCTTTCTGGCTATCTCCCTGAATAATAGCCAGGACCGCGGCACCGTAGTAGGCACGCGCCGCCGTCTCCTCGTCGGCCCCCTCGGGGTGTTCCTGATAGAAGGCCAGCATGCCTTCCAGCCAATCGCGCCCCTCGGTGAGGTAGCCACGATTCTCCCAGAACCACCAAAGTGCCGCGCTGATCCGCAAACCGTTGGCGATAGCTTGGTGCTCACGCGCCCATTGCAGAACCAGCCGGATGTTCTCATACTCGAGAACCAGAGTGTTCAAGCTCTCGGACTGCTTGCTCCCGGTTAACCGCTGCTCCAGATCTTCGACCCACGTTGCATAGTACTCCGCAAGCTGGCGGTACACTACCTGCTCCTCTTTACGCTCTCGCAACACATCGTTACCGTAGGTGCGTATCACGAAGTGCATGCGGTAGCGGACGGAGCCATCTGGTTGCGCCTCTTGCTGAATGAGAGATTTGCTGACTAGTGAGCTAAGTATTGACACGACGTCGACATTCAGCAGATGCTGAGGGTCACAGAGCGCTTGCACGGCTTCGGCTGTCCAGCTGGCGGCAAAGACGCTAGCACGCCTGAATACCATTTGCTCGCGGGCCTCGAGCAGGTGATAGCTCCAGGCGATAGCATCGCGTAGGGTTCGCCGGCGGAACGGGAAGTTGGCTGAGCGGTGCCGCATGACGTCAAAGAGCCGTCCAGGTTGTGAGCCGGTCAATTGCGCTAGGATGGTGCGGGCAGGGAGTGTTGGTGTACGAGCTGCCGCGAGCTCGATGGCCAGCGGTATGCCGTCGAGATTGGAGCAGATCTTGGCGATAGTGCGTATGAGTACTGGCGTAAGGGGCAGCTCTACTTCGAGCGTCCGGACATATTCGAGATAGAGTATCACCGCAGGATAATCCGCCAGGTGCTCATCGACGGTGAGTCTCTCAATGTCCGGCGGCGTAGCGAGTGGAGGAACCACCTCGACCTCTTCAACAACGAGACCGAATTTCTCACGGCTGGTGGCCAGTATGGTGAGACGATTGCAGCGATCCAACAATTCGGCCACTTCGGTGCGAGACCTCCAGAGATATGCTCGCAGTTGTCGAGCATCAGTAACAGATGCTTATCGCCAACCCAGTGAACCGTCTCTTCCAAGAGTGAGCGTCCCGCTCGCTCGTGTACTCCGAGCGCCTCGGCAATAGATGGAACCACAAATGTCGCCGCCTGGATAGCCGAACAATCTACAACGCGTGACACCATCTGAAATACGCATCGGATACCTGGTGGACGCACTCTAGCGCTAGCCGTCGTCTTCCCAACCCCGGCCACACCAGTCAATGTCAGCAAGCGTAACTGAGGGTCGGTGAGTCGGCGTGTGATATCGGCAACTTCACGTCCTCGGCCAATCAGTGGCAACGCTCCATCATCTGAAGTCGGTGGGTGCGGAGATTCCAGTAGGGGATCTCAAGGACCGCGCCAGTGCAAAGAGCTGCTCAGCTTCCTGGGGTGCCAGCTGCAGCGCATCGACGAGCAATTGCACGGTATTCTTGTGGGGAAACCGGCTGATACCACGCTCGAGATCGCTGATGGAGCGCACACTGGTTCCGGACCGCTCGGCGAGCTCCTCCTGCGTCATACCGCGTGCGGCGCGCAGCTGCTTGAGCAATACCGCGAAGCTCTGGCTGGTAGGAAGCATGACAGGTACCTCCCGGAGCGCTCTAAGCCGCCCGCGGATGACTTTAACCCAGGTGGACAGCAGACAATGGTAAAATCCGCTTCTCGGTATAGAAAGCCACCTACATGAGACATTCTGCAAGTCATTCCGTGTGTATCGTGAGAATAAAGTCACACACCAACGTACTGTCAGGAATGGAGGAAAATTCTGCGCTTCTGCTGAGCTTGTCATCGGCATAACAGCGTAAGCTGAACACTCATGTCTGTCTGGGTGCATCGCTACGAGGCGCTTTGGAGAATTTTTGGACACTGAACGTTTCGCCATGCAGGTGGATGGCCCTATATCATGACCCCGGCGAAGATCAGGTCAGCCATCTCTAGGCACTTCTCGGCAAATATAGTATCGGCATGTAGTCACGATCCGCAGGGTAGAGTTCACTCCGGCCGGGAAGTTCGGGCGCTGTAGATGGCCACAGAGCTCACCTCCGAGTCTGTGGCCACCATTCGAAGCAGTATTGTCGACCGGTAAGCAGTTCAATCCTTGTCCAGATGATAATTCAGGCACTGACGAACTGTCACGAATCCCGCAAAATCAGGGAATGCTACTGCAGGGTTTCGATTTGCAAACTCCGGATTCCGTGTCCTTGCACCTTCGCATGGTACAAACCGTGATTTCGCCATAGTTTGTCCGCTGTGCCAATATCGCTAGCTTGCCGAATCAGATTTGCGGAATGCAGCAACTACGCGGGCGCTACTGCGCCCGCAAGTTGGCATCAACCGTCGTCGCACACTGCTGGAGCTGACTCTGGCTCGCCATCACTGGGGAAAGATAGCCTTCTGTGAAGCAATCGAAGATGAACGAGCCTTCGAGAACGTAGAAGATATGTACGGTGGCCGAGATTCCGTTGCTGCTCCCTGTCACCTCCACATATGCCGCCTGGTCTCCGATACCAGATACCATAGTGAATGACGTAACGGTCAGCTTTGTTCCAGCGGCCTGTGACAGTATGGACTGAATATCACTTTGTGGGATCGGATCGGGCCCACTATATGGAATGAAGTAGATGACCAGCAGGATCTGCGAGGCAGACACCTGATAATTGCAAGCGCCGCTCAGAGCATTGTTGGGATTGCCTTGCACGATCGAGGTCGCCGGGGTCGAAGATGGGATGATCTGGTTCGCTGTAGCGAGCGGCAGTATTTTTGAGCAGTAGGCGACCGTGATCTGTTGGAGCGAGATCGTCGCTGTCGGCGCAGGCGCTGTCGCTGTCGCTGTCGGCGAGCTGCCGTTGGACGACGAGTTGCCAGAGCCGCTGGATGTTCCGCTACCGCTGCACGCAGCCAGCACCAGCATACTGACAAGCACCAAACCTACCCCCACCCGATAGGTCAGACTTCTACGATTAGATGACCTCTTCAATTTGGCCATATCCCCTTTCCCTTACGCCCCAGAGAGACCGCTACCTGGCGTAGCGCATGCGATGCCGCCAGATAATGTGTGCTGCACGCTTTGCGTATGGGCTAACATGCCCTAATCCGCTGCACGCCTATATGCATCAGTACCAAGCGCAAGTATACATTGAGGCATGGTCAGAAGCTAGCAGCAAAACCACAGAATCACCGGCAGAATCGGGAGGGCGTGTCGCAAGGAGGTTGCTCATAGCCTATCCAGAAAGCTCACGTCGGCGCTCCAGCAATGGCGGACGGCGCGGGTTGACTCATAAGGATGGCTGAACGCTGTGGGGTAAGCATCCACACGATCAGCGCTTTATAGGATCTATCCCGCCAATACTTTGCTGATACTCTCGCAGACCTTCCTGATATTGTTCCGCGACCTCGCCGCCCCACTCCGCGTCGGTAATCTCGGCGCTGGGGCGGCCTTTGAAGAAATAGCGGGCGTGCTCGCGCATACGGCCGGCATAGCGCCGGTCGTTCCAGAGACCCTCATAAGTACCCCAGTCGCAGGCAACCCCTTCTATGCCTGCTTCATCCGCCAGAAAGACGTCGAATCCGGGATACATGACCGCCGCATAGGGGAGATCGTCGTTGTCGATGACGAGAACGGGATACTCGCCCTGGCTATCCGGCTCTGAAATGGCGTAGATACGCCGTGAATCACTGCCCCCCGGTAAGAGAAAACATTCGCCCCCCCGATCGGCCAGCGGCTCGTACATGCCGCCCCAGAGCTCGTCGAATTCAGCGGTCACGATCTCATCAATACCACGAGGCGTCAGATGGAGGTCAGTGTCGAACCAGCCGAAGTTGGACAGCCAGCTGGCGTCGAAAGCCAGCCAGCGCTTAAGGCTCGGAGGCAAGGCTTTTCCGCTGGGAAAGGTAAGGGTGGCCAGAAGCTCGGCTGGTAGAGGAACCGGTGACTGCAACGGATAGTCATCGCAGAACCCGGCGATCGAGTGCGGATCCTTTGACACCACGGCTATGACCTGTTCGATCAACTCCACGCCTTGTATGACTGGTTTCGCTGTACGCTTGCGACTCATACGCCATCGATGCCTTTCTTGGTCGAGAGCTGCGCCTGCTCGGCGCCTGTGCGCTCAGAGGATGCGGAGATGACTTTTCGTGCGGCATGCCGAGGTTTGTGATATCGAGAGTTGCTTGTTGTGATGTCGATGTGATGTCGATGTCGATAATGTGTGGACAGAACGCAGCGGGATACGTTGCTATTCATCACTACCGGCAACTCGCCTTGGGGTTGTCGACTAGTGATGAATAGTAGTGGGGTGCTGCGTTTCTCTTTTGCCCCATGCACCCATCACATCTATATCGATCTTACCCACAGCTTCTGCCCGTTCCATAAGCAAACATTTATAGCAACGCCTAGGAGTATATGTTTGCATCTATATTAGATGTATGCTACCATACGGTTCTGCGCAGCTCGGACTTTTCGGTATTGTGAAGTGCACCGGTATCATAGGCCAGCCGCAAGGGAGTGCCGTTCTCTTGTAGCCGATACCGTGCGAGGGAAGAAAGGGCAGGAGTCGATGGCGGAAACGACACCGCGGCTCAAAGCGAGGCAACGTCACCGAAGCGTGCAAATCCTTGATGGTGTCGATGCCTTGTTTTACATTCTCGTGGGTATTGCGTTCCTCTGCGCCGCTGGGCTCACTCTCATCTACAGCGTAATCAACTTGGCTGCGGGCGTGGCTGCTTCTATATCCCAGCCGGCAGATGGCACCTTCTCGCTGCCGATCGCTCAGAATGTCTTGGGTTTTATCAGTGACTTGCTGCTGGTATTGATCATCCTAGAGGTGTTGGGAACCATACGCTCCTACTTGGATAAGCGAACCAACTCGGTACAGCCGTTTCTCTTTATCGGCATCATTTCTGCCACACGAGGTATCCTATCGGCCGGCGCGCAGCTCTCGATCACCCTCTTAAGCAGTAGCAACGCGGCTGTTCCCCCGCACTTCACCAGCGATGTCATCCAGCTCGGAATCAGTGCCGTGGTCATCATCGCCCTTGGTATAACACTTCGCATCATGGGTCCCTACGCGACTATGTCAATAGACGGCGAGCAGCAGCCGGGGTACGACGTTCCGGCAGAGAACATCTAGGCCTATCTCATGCTTTATGCCGGATGTCTCAGCGAATTCTTGGTACATTTAGTGCCACTGCTACACAGGTCCTGACTGCTCCAGTAGCGGCAAGGTGAACCAGAAGGTGCTGCCCACTCCTGGCGTGCTGTCGACCCCCACCTGCCCGCCGTGTTGCTCCACAATGGTGCGGCTGATATAGAGACCCAGTCCCAGCCCGATGCCGGAGCCGCTTACCACTTCGATGCCGGGAATTCGTTGGAATCGCTCGAATATCTGACTCTGATGCTCGGTTGATAAACCCGGTCCCTGATCCTGTACCTCCAACCGTGCTAATCCATCCATCACCTTCGCTATCACACTCACCGGGGAGTCGGCTTCAGAATACTTCAACGCGTTCGTCAGATAGTTCGTCAGGACTTGCCGCAACCTATCGGCGTCGCCATAGACCTCGAGGCGTGCTTTTGCGGGCAGGGCAAGCTCAATCCGCCGAGAAGGGGCGCTTGTGCGTTGCTCCTCAACGGCATCTCGGGTCAGTGCCGCCATGTCCAGAAGAGCCATGCGATACTCCATCCGCCCGGCTGAAATTCGAGAGACGTCCAGCAGATCGTGTACCAGACGCTCCTGCCGTTCAGCGGACTTGGTGGCACGATCCAGCAGCCGCTGAAGCTGCGTGATCGCCGTTCGGATCTCCTCCGCTGAAGCGAGCGCGTTCTGCTGTCCGTTGTGGCGCAACTTGTCAGCGGCCTGTACCGCCAACGTGGCACGCCGCTCCGCGAACTGGAGGTTGGCTTTGATAGTGGTAAGCGGGGTGCGCAGCTCGTGGCCGGCGATACCCAGGAATTCATCCATGCGGCGGTTGGCCTCGGCGAGCGCCAGTGCGTCGGAGCGTGCCGCCTCTCGCTCGCGCAGCAAGTGCTCCCGCTCCAATGCGACTGCTCCTAACTGCGCGACCGCTCCGGCCAGCGCCCGTTCGTCGTCAGTAAAAGTATGTGGCGGACCACCGTAGTCGAGCGAGAGTATGCCGACGAGCCGGTCACCTGCGCGCATCGGAGCCACCAGATTCGTAGTTATCCCATAGGGATTAGGTTGCTCGCTGAACGGCGGCTGCGTCATATCCAGGACAAATATCTCGCCGGCACGAAAACGCGCCAGCTGGTTAGGATCAGCGCCGTCGCCCAAGCGTGCGCCGCGAGATTCAAGCTCATGCTGCTCGGCCCACCAACGAGGTTCTTGCTCCGGCGTGAGTCCAACGACTGCCACGGCTCGGAGATTCTCAGTCTCAGCTTCCACCGCTGTAATGCCAACTCGCTTGCAGTCCAACACTCCACAGGTAAGCAGAGCCAGCCGCTCCGCAATAAGCTCCTCCCCGGTAGAGATCACCGTCTCTGCAGACGCAGATAGGTCGGAACTGGTGGGAGTATAGTCTGGCAAGGCAACCAGTGACTCAGCCATGCAGAGTAGAGCATTGAGTGCTTCGCGGGTGCGGCGCTCCAGCCGGCGATGCTCGGTTATATCCAGCTCAGCGACAACCGCGCCGACGATTGTGCCGCTCTCGCTCCGTATTGGAGCCGCGCGGTTGAGGATGGTCTTTCTCTGCCCATCAAAAGTTTCAATATCCACCTCGTCGTCATGCACCACTTCGCCGGTCAGAAGTGCGCGAGTCATCGCCCATTCCTCCGGGGCGACTGGCGCGCCGCTCCGTGCCCACCAGCCTTTGTATTCCTTATTCTCGAAGAGTGTTCCCGGCACCGACGCGGCGTAGCCCCAGAGCGCACGAAAAGCGGGATTTAGAATGATGCCGGTGCCCTCCGCGTCGGTAATCCCTACCGCTACGGGCAACACATCCAATACCACCTGCAGCTGCGCGCGGGCGGCCAGCACCTCTGCGAGCGCCTGTTCGCGTTCGGCTTCCAGTCGCTTGCGCTCAGTGACATCGCGATTGACCCCAAATGCTCCGATCAGCTGGCCCTGACTATCCAGCATGGGGCGAGCGGTTAGCTCGCAGATGCCGCGAGAGCCGTCTTTACATATGTAGGCGAACTCTCCGGTCCAGAGGCCCTCCCGCGTCACTCCATCCACAATCTGCCGTGTGAGAGATGTCTCATCCTTGGGAAAATGCACTTGATTAGTCGTTTTGCCGAGCGCTTCCTCACGTGTGAATCCAAAGATGCGTTCAGCAGCTGGGTTCCATTCAAGGATGCACCCTTCCAGATCGGTCATGACGATGGCGTCATAGTTCATCACGAAAGACTGAGCCTGCCAGTATAACGTCTCGTCACGCGAAAGCACAGTCGCAGGGGCCCCTCCTTGGTTTTCGTTAAGCGCTGACGGTGCGCTCGGTGAGTCCATACTGCGCTCCAATCTCCCCATATGACCGGCCCCGATCATCGTATCTGGATAATGGTTGACTACTAAAGAGCTCCATGTCAGTGAAGGTCGTCGTACAAGAGCCTCTGTATAACCGCCTCGACTCTGGTGACATCAAACGGCTTGGCGATGACGGCGTCAGCTCCTGCCTCTTCCGCGCGCACGCGGCTCGCCGCCGTCACAATGACAAACGGCGGCGGCGCTTGACCCTCCGCCGCCGCCTCGGCGCGTACCGCCGCAATCAAGTCCGCGCCGCTCAGATAGGGCATCATCAGATCAGTAATGATAAGCTGTGGACGGTGTTGTCGGGTCAGTGCCAATGCCTCGCGGCCGTCATGAGCCACGATTGCGGAGTAGCCAGCGTCCTCGACGATCATCGCCAACGTCTCGGCAATAGTCTCCTCGTCCTCGGCGATCAGCACGATTGGACGCTCGGTATCGTCTTGGAGCGAGGTGGTAGCGTCCTGCTCTTCCCCCTGGGACTGCGGTGTGCTCTTTGGTGTCGGGGGCAGCGCATACACTGCGTAGACCGGTATCGATAAGGATGGTGCCGGGGTGGGTGTCTGTGTCGGTTCCGATAAATCAGTCGTCGCCATGGCGCCGCTCCTTTATAGTGGCGGTTGGCATCTGGCTGGCGTTGCGAAGAATACCCACCGGCAGCTCAGTGTTGCCGCTATTAATAGCACCCTGCACGACCAAACCGTCAGGCTCTTGAATTGTCATGCTATATGTGCCGGATACCGGACTGCAGCGCGATGCCTGCAAGACGACCAATGAGCGGCCGCCGCCCCGAGTTGGTTGCGTGTGGCGCAGCCAGAGGAAGTTTGGCGTCAAGGTGCTGAGACCACCAATTCTGCGTTCAAGTACTGAACGACGTTCAGCGGTTTGCCACTTGGTAATGAGCGAGGTCACGCCACGCAGACGCAGGGCTTCCACGATCGCTGCTATGAAGTCGTGGAATCGCTTGGTATGACCGGATGCGGTAAGTGCCCATTCGATCTCCCCAATGGCGTCAAAAACCAGCCGGCGGGCTCCGGCCTTATCGATCAGTGTAAATAGATTTTCGGCTAACGCATCTACCCTGACCTCTACCGGCGGAGTACGTACGACTACAAGCAGTCCCTCACTTCGAGCTCGCTGAAAGTCCAGTGCCCAGCTGAATGGTGCGGTCTTATAGCGCAACTCCTCCTCAGTCTCGCGAAAGCTGACGTAGACGCTAGGCTCTTGTGCACGTGTACCCTGCAGTGCAAACTGGAGACCCAGCAGTGTCTTGCCAACGGCACGCCCTCCCACTACCAAAGTGCTGGTGCCCTGAACTAAGCCTCCGCGCATGACTTCATCCAATCCTGGGACACCCGTTGGTATCGTCGTCTCGTTGGCAGACTGGCGAGCATGACTTCTCGAGACAGCCGCTGATACAGACGGGGTGGAAACCCGAGTGGTGCCAATGGCTTCCTTCTCGCTGGCTGAGCGGGCTACACGCGCTTCGATCCGTGGATACACCGTTACACCGGCGTCTCCAATATCCAGCGCGTGCAGCCCGCCGAGTGGCGCCGCGCCGCGTACCTTAAGGACTTCTATGGTGCGTCGTTCACGAGCACCAACCGTGTCGAAGGCCAGCCCCAGCAGCACATCCGCTGTTGTAGCCTCCGTGAAGAAGGTGCTGTCATGCGGATCAGCTTCGCTGGTCAGCAGCAAAGTAATATCAAGCAGGCTCAGACGATTGCCGACGTTATAAATAAAACGTCGTGTTTGTGCCTGATAATCTGCCAGCTCTCGGACACTCCGGAAGCCGTCGAGCACCACCAACTCCGCTCGTGCGGCTCGTGCCGCGTCGACGATCTCATCGTGCGCGGCATCCAGACCATTGCGGAGAAACTGTTGGATGCTAATTATATCAAGTGTCTGGCCTAGTAGATCCTGGTCGAAAAAAGCAAATGGCCGCATGTGCGCGATGAGCTTGTTGGTTGGTTCGGAGAAGGCAGTCAGGATCGTGGTTCGGCGTCCCGTGCGCGCGGCAGAGAAGGCAATATGGTGCGCCAGGATAGTCTTACCGCCTGCGGGCGGCCCTACAAGAATCGCCAGAGATCCGCGCTGGATGCCCCCGCCCAGTACCTCGTCCAGCCCAGGGACACCGGTGGGATCGAGCGGTACCACCAGAGACGCGTTACCGGAGGCCGGCGTATCACTTGGTTGCTCAGTCATAGCAGATTATTCCTAGTGTGTGAACAGGCATACCCTCCAGAGTTGCCATACCTGGGCGCGTGTTTGGCAACTCGGGGTCCTTCGAGATGCGGACCAGAACCCCAGCAACTGCTGGCCTCGCGTCGCGAGGACATATTTTTTCCGTTACCACTATTCTACTCTATGCCATTCAAAGTCATCCGTATGACTGGACGGCAGCTGCCGAGAGACAACGCCGATCTATGTCTATCCGGAGCATGCGATCGCCACGTCAGCGCTGCGCCAGCACCATCCACGTGACTTCGAAGCCACTCGCCGTGCTCTTACCTCCGCAACAATGGGGCCAAAATCAGGCTGGCCAGGGCACTGAAATTACATAATTGACATCCCATCCCTTGCAGGGCGGCAACTGGCATTTCTGACTAATCATGTCGCCATAGGAGAGCGCGTAGAGCATCTCGTTGCCGCTGATGAGGTACAGGGTGTCGCCTGAGACAACCGGCGCCGAAGGAACCCCATCGGTATCGGAGACGGCACCGGCCATCCCCGGTACCTGGAGATTCCACTTCACTTTGCCACTCTCCGGATTCAGCGCGTACAGGATAGTGGTGCTGGCGGTACCTGAAGGGTAGAGAGCTGATGCCATCAAGATGCTGTTCCCCGCGATGATTGGAGATGTGCGGAACAGTGAGCTGTTCTGCAGATTAAGCTCCTCATCCGGAGAATTGTGCCAGAGAATCTTCCCCGTAGTGGGGTCGAGTGCCTGGATCGCGGTGCCGTGTATACTGGGGCTAATGCCGTTTAGATCGAAGGGAAAGCCACCGCTGATGTAGAGAACATTTTCATGCAGGGTCAACCCCAGCGAGGTGAATCGTGTGATGTCGATTCCTGTCGATTCCTTGATCAGTTGTGTTGTCCAGCGGATCGTCCCCGTCGCCGCATCGAGGGCGTAGCACCAGCCGCCATCCGCGCCAGTATAGACCAGACCATTGGCGACGACTGGCTGCGTGTGGATGGGGAGTTCGGTCGCGAAGGGGGTGGGCCAGAGCGGTGCTCCGCTGGTGGCGGCAAACGCATGGAGCTGATGGTCGCCCAGGACGGCGTAGACCGCGTCGCCTGCGACGGTGGGGGCGGGCAGCACCTCGCCGACATCCACATCCGCCGTGCCGGCACCCTGGCTCCAGAGCACCTTCCCTGTTTTCACGTCGCAGGCATACAGCGTCTGGTTGATGCGAACGTAGGCGGTGGTTGCGTCCGCGTCCAGCGCGATTGCCGACGCGGACGGGATGTTGTCTTTGAACACAATCTCGGCCACGAGTTGTTGCCACTGTTGGGAGCCATCGGCCACACTGAACGAGGCCATGTAGACCTTATCTATTTCGGAGTTTTCAGTTGGGTAGGTAGAATCAATGTAGGTGACATAGATTGAATTGCCAACCACGAGAGGCGGCACGTCGGTATTGATATCATACTGCCGTTGAATCCACAGAAACTTGCCATCGGACCCGTTGACGGCAGTCAGCGTACTATTTCCTGCGGTGATGATGGTCTGGCCAGCCAGGGCGATGTTCGTGCGGACGCCGGAGTATGGCTGAGGATAGATCGAGAATCGCCAGCGGATGCGAGAGGTTCCAGGCAGTGGGGTCGCGGTGGGCTGATAACCAATCGGCAAGAAGCGATTCGGCTCTGATGGGGTGAAGAAGAGCAGCCTGCCGGCGAGGCCGAGGCCACCGAGCGCCGCCAGCGAGGTGATGCCGACGCCCAGCACCGCCCGCCGGCTGACCCGCCGATCGCGTGAGGGAATCTCCAGCGCCTCGCGCAGTTGCCGCATCCAGACCACCTCTGGCAGGCGTGTCGTATCGATAGTGATGTCATTCACCTCGTCCGGCTGGACGGTATAGCCCGGCGTGACGATCAGGTTGATCATCCGGCGCAGACCACGATTTGGCGCGCGCATCGTGCGGGCGAGCATCTTCTCCTGAGCTGTCCACCTCGAGGCGAGCATGGCAGGGGTGCAGATGCGGATGAAGATGTCGCGATCCTGTAGTCCGCGCTGGATGTGTTCGAGTAGTTCCAGTCCGGCGGAGAGTTGCGCGAGATCGAACCAGTAATCTACCTGCCAGGCGTCGAGCGCGGCCAGCACTGGGGCGCACGCCGCATTATCTTCGTGGGTATGGCTGATGAAGACTTTCCCGTTGCCAAACATGCCAAGCTACTCCCTACATCCTCACAACACACCATCAACTGAAGCGACCGTTACCGTCGTTCGTCAGGGGTTGACGGCGTAGACATGCTGATTCTCTGCCCCAATGACCACCAGTCCATTGCTAATGATGGGTGTGCTCAATTTCCCTCCATCAGCCGCGATTGGAGTGTAGCGCCACCGCAGCTGTGCCGTGCCGCGTATCGAAGGCAAAAAGCGTGTCTTCATTGACCGCGAAGACTACGTTGCGGTAAATCACGACTGATTGTGTGAGCGTGGAAGCGCTGGTGCTGGTGATGGTAGCGCTAATCTGTGCGGAGGCCCGCCAGAACAACGCGCCTGTGCGCTCATCCAGCGCGTAGATGTAGCCATCCTGTGATGGCGCATAGACGACGCCATCATGCAGCAGCGGGGCGGCGAAGAATGTGTCGGTGTTCTCGAATCGCCAGCGAAGCTTACCGGTATCGGCGTCGAGCGCAACGAGCGTGTTATCCTCTGAGCCGACATAGACCGTTCCGTTGAAGACAGCAGGTGTGCCGAGTACAGCGCCGCCGGTCAGGTAGCTCCAGACTTTCTTTCCGGTCTTGGTGTCGAGGCAGTAGACATTGTGATCCTGGTCGAAAAATGTGCCGATGTAGAGCCTTCCACCTGCGACGGTGGGAGTCAATGTGGTATCGGTTGCGTAGTCCGTTGCCTGCCAGAGCCGCGAACCATCATGCAGGTTGAAGGCGTTCAGCGACACCTCGTAGTTGATGCTGGTCTTATCGCTGCTTGTCACATCCTGAAGCGCCAGGTAGACGACGCCACCCGCATATAGTGGGTGTGCCTGCGAATGCGGTCTTGAACATCCAGAGCTGCTTGCCGTCGCTGGCTCGCACCCCTCGAAGGATGCTCTCCTCTTCTGGGGCGAGTTCTGGGGAATTGGGATCCTGAGCATAGACCAGCAGGATGCCATCGGCAGCTCCAACCAGCTTGCTCTGCACATATTTGTCGTAGTCAGGCATAGCGGGGATACGAATCTTCCCCTTCTTCCCAGTCGTCGTCGAGAGAGTATAGACGGTAGGATCGGGCACAAACGGCGCTTTACCTATCTGCGTCGGGAATGAGTCGAAGGCAAGCGCGGGCTGGGCGAAGATGGTCTCGCCATCCTGAAATACCCGCGCTGCGTCGTCTAAGCTGGGCGACTTTGGATCATCCTGGTAGAAGCTGTAGTTGAACCGCGGGTTGCCTGAGATGCTCTCCTGCACGGGCAGCGGAGGTGGTTGCTGGCGCTGGAATTGCTGCACCAGCAACGTGCCCGCGACGCTCGCCGAGGCGACCGTCAGCACCGCGCCGACGCCCATGCCGAAGAGCGCCCGTCGGCTGAGTTGCTGTGCCAGCGTAGCCGCACCAACCGAGATCGCCAACTCCTCCAGCCAGAGCGGTCGCGACTTGCCCGGCGTAGCGATGAAGAGGGTCTTCTTCTCCTCCTCGCTCACCGGATAGGCAGGATCGAGGATGAGATTCACCAGCCGACGCTTACCCCGGTTCCTCTGGAGAATCTTCTCGAAGTAGCTCGTGGCGAGATATACCGTATTCGACTGGGGGGTGTGCGCGGTGCAGACGCGCAGAAACACCTGGGCCCCGTCGATGGCCTTCACCGTTGCTGGATCAAGCGCACCGAGCATATCTGAACTTGCGTTGAGTTGCTGATGTGGGACTTCCCACGCATCGAGAGCGGAGATCAATTCCTGATAATAACCCGCGTCCGCCACCGACGCGCAGATAAAGACTGGCCTCCCAGCCATCAACCCACCTCTTCCCTTCGCAGTATCTGGAGATACCCAATGCAGAGCACTATCCTGTACCCCACAAACACTAGTATAGACGCTTAGCCTGCTTCTTTTTAACGGAGAACGGCGCGGGAAGCCACCTCCGCGCGGTCATCTCCAGACAAATACGCACAAGTACGGATATGTACGGACATGATCTATGCAGACTCGCAAAAGTTGTGGATTAAACAGCCGGTGTGAACTTCTGATGCAAAATAGAAAAAAGCCTATTACCGCTCGTTTCGCACGAAGCCCGAATAGGCGAGAAGTTCTGCCTGGAAGCGATAGTCTTTGGAGCGGGAGACGGGACTCGAACCCGCGACGCCCTGCTTGGAAGGCAGGTACTCTACCAACTGAGCTACTCCCGCAGAGTTACGGACCAATCATACCACATTTGGGGTAGCAGCGCGTATACCTCGATTGTGACATGTATCTCATGCGTATCTCGCGGTGATACGTCCCACGCTAGCCCATGAGGGCCATAATCTACCATTTCTCAGGTCGCGAAGATGCCGTTGATACTATAGTCTAATTACAAGTTTGCGGGCGAGACGCTCGAGTGCAATCGGTACGCGGTGCTCTTGTGTTGCGACTTAGGAACGGGGTTTCGACCAGGTGTATCTCAAGCGGCTGGAATTGCACGGCTTCAAGAGCTTCGCGCCACGTACCATACTTGAATACAGCTCGGGAATTACCGCTATCGTCGGCCCTAACGGATCGGGAAAGTGTCTGGACGGCGCCAGCCTGGTTACCCTGGCCGACGGGCAAGAGATTTCCATCGCAATGCTGGTGAATAGCGCTCTTCGCGAAGCGTCACGGGTCGAAATGCTAAGCGATGGAGCACAGACGTTTGATAATCCCTCGCATGTCCGGGTGCTTTCCCTCAACCCGCAGACGCTTCGGCTCGAAGCCCGTCTTGTCACGGCATTCGTACGCCGTACGGCCCCTCGGTTTCTGCTGCGAGTGACGACTCGAACCGGGCGGCAGGTGGTTACCACGCCGTACCATCCATTCTTTACCCAGAGCGGAAGCCATCTCCGCGCCCTGCGCGCGGATGAGCTGGGGATTGGAGTACGGCTGGCGCTGCCGGCGCAGCGTGGAGTCGAGGAATGCATTGGCGCCCATAACCGGCGCCTACAGACAGCCGGCTCCGGCGCTGGCGAGAGTGACTATCTGGTAGGACATCGACTCGAGGCTGCGGACATTACCTGGGACGATATCGCAGTCCTTGAGCGCATCACTCCGCCTGAGCCGTGGGTCTATGATCTCTGCGTCGCGACTACTCACAATTTCGTGGCGGCCGGCTTCATCGTACACAACAGTAACGTTGCCGACGGAATACGCTGGGTGCTTGGTGAGCAAAGCTTGAGACAGCTCCGAGGCCGGCGAAGCGACGATGTGATTTTTGCTGGGGGACAAGGCAAGTCTCCCTCCCAAATGGCTGAAGTTGGACTGGTTCTGGACAACAGCAATAGTTGGCTGCCCTCAGAATTTAATGAAGTTACCGTTACGCGACGCAGCTTTCGAGCCGGTGAGAGCGAATACCTTATCAACGGCCAGCGTGTGCGCCTCAAGGATGTCCTCATGCTGCTAGCGCAGGCGCGTATCGGACACGACTCCTATACCGTTATTGGGCAAGGACTGGTAGATCAGGCACTGAGTCTGCGCGCCGAAGAGCGGCGCGGGCTTTTTGAGGATGCGGCCGGGATACGACAGTTTCAGACGCAGCGTAACGAGGCTGAGCAGAAGCTGAATCTTACCCATGCTAATCTGATGCGACTCTACGATATTATTGGCGAAATCAAGCCGCGGCTTGCTCCTCTGGCCGAACAGGCCCGCCGGGCGCAGGACTTTATCATGGTCCGTGAAGAGCTGAGCCGGCTCTTACGTACCTGGTACCAGCGCCAGTGGTCGATGGCAAAGTCCGCGAGCAGAGACGCCGAAGCTACAGAGCGCGCACTCGCTCGCAACGTGGAGAAATTGCAAGATGCAGTGGCTGTCGACGAGGGTCTCATAGCAGAGCTCCGCGAGCGGCGAGAGTCTTTGCTCGCCGGAAGCAGCAGCCTCCGTCGGGAGCGGGACACAGCCGCTAACCGCTTGCAGGTTATGGAGCGCCAGCTCGCTGTAGCCGAGGAGCGTATGGTTAGCCTGGAGCAGCAGGCACAAGATCTGCAACAAGAGCAGGAACAGCTGCAGGATGCCATCGATGCCGTCCGGGCACATGTCGGAGCACTCGAGGTACAGCTCCAGCGCGCTGAAGACGAAGTACAGTCCGGTGCCCAGAATACAGCGCAAATGGAGCGCCAACTCCACGCCACAAGGCAGGAGCAGGACCGCCAGGAAGCACAGTTGCGCGCGGCGCAGCGTGATGCACTCCAGCTGCAGGCAAAGCTGGCGGCATCTCAGGGAGAGCTGGCTCGTCTTCAGCGCCAGCTCGGTGAGCGGAATCACGTGCTGTCGGCCCGCAACGAAACGGTAGCTCAAGCGCTTCATAAGGTGGAAACTACTGGTCGCCAGCTCGAGGAACGCCAACAGCTCTTCGACGAGGCTCGCCGCCAAGTAGAGTCGCTGGTTGCCCGGCGAGAAGATCTCCTGCGTGAGATCGCCGGCAGACAGTCAGAGCTTGAGGCCGCACGTGCCGGATCTCGCTGATGTCGAGCGAAACCGCCGTGCCGGTATGGATCGGCTGGCTCTGCTCAACGAGTGGAAGAGTTCGCTGCTTGGAGCTGACGAGGGTGCCCAGAAGCTGCGAGCCGCCTCCACTGGCTCTGATCATCCTCCGATTATTGGCGTGCTTTCAGAATTGATACGGGTCCCATCTGGTTTCGAGCTGGCGGTCGAAGCCGCTTTCGGCCCCCTGCTCTACGGACTAGTGGTACGCACTCGTGCCGAAGCGTCTCTTTGCGCGCGGTGGCTGCGCCAAAATCGAGCCGGGAGAGCGCACATCCTCTGGATGGGAGATGCGCCTCCCTCTTCACTTGAGAGCAGCGCAGCTCCAGTGGCCGACAACATGGAGACATTCGGCTACGCATGCGATCTTGTCGAATGCGACGCCGAGCTTGCTGGGCTTGTCGCTCGCCTTTTGGGCGCGACCTATATCATCCGAGACCTTGAATCGGCGGATCGCTTATGGCCGCAGATGCTGGCACCGTTTCCCGTCGTGACGTTAGATGGGGACACGCTTCACCCCAGACGTTGGTTACGAACCGCGGGCGCCCATATTGCCTCCGGCAGTGATGCCGCATCCGCGAACAGTGTTCTGGCGCGAGAGCGCGAGTTACGCCAGTTGCCCGAGGAACTCACCGCCCTTGACGGAGCGGTTGCTACACTCACCGACCGGGTGACAATTATGATGGCGCAGCAGGAAGAGCGCAAGCAGGACGGTGAGGGGTTGCGTAAAGAGCTGGCTCACACCGAAGAGCTTGCGCAGGAGCTGGCCAAGTCAGTAGCCAGCATGCAACGGGAGCAGGAGCGCGCTCAGAGCGAGCTGCAAGTGAATACCTCGGTTGCGGAGCAGCTCTTAACGGAGATTCGAGATATCGAGCAAGAGGTTGCGGCGCTTCATGTACGGATTTTGGGGCATGAAGCCGAGCATGCCGAGAGCAATGAACGCGTGCAAGATATACAGGCCGACGTCGATGAGACACAGGCTGCTAGTCGCGGTGCGCAGGAAGCGCTGGCCGCGGCACGCACCGCTACAGCTCTTCAAGAGCAGGAGGCAAAGGCGCTTATCCAACGAATCGAACAGCTGCAGGGGCAATCTCGCGAGCTCGAAATCCAGCAGGATCGACGTCGCCAGCGACTGGAAGCGGTGGAGATGCAGCGCGCCGAGCTCGCGCAAACCTCTGCCGCCGAGGGCCTCAGTCTGCAGGAATTGCATGGCCAGGTGGAGAGCCTGGTCGAGCAGCTACGAGAGCGCGATGCCGGGCAGGCCGACCTGGAGCGGCAGATGAGCGAGCTTGAACGTGGCCAGAGCCGCCAGCGCGAGGAGTTGGCGCGGCTGGAGGTGGAATACCGGCGCGGGGTTATTGACTCGCAGCAGGCGCGTGATGTTGTTACGGCGTTGCTCCAGCAGATGAGTGATGAGCTGGAGGGTGAGGAACTCTCCAACATCGCCGAAGCTGCAGAGCTATCACCTTCTGACGTGGCAGATGATCGGGATGAGCCTCTCCTTTCGCCTGACGAAGCTGCACGTCTGCGGCGGCAGATCGATCAACTACGTAACCGGGTGAAGCACCTGGGCGGCTATGATCCCGAGGCTCCGCAGGCATACGAAGAGCTCAAGATCCGCTATGACTTTATGAACGGGCAAATCCAGGACCTGGAGCAGGCATCCCAGAATCTGCGTACCATCATAGGCGAACTGGATGTTACCATGCGCCGTCGGTTCGAAGAAACCTTTCAGGTAGTCAATCAGCGATTCCAGCGCCACTTTGTCACGCTTTTCTCTGGAGGCGCCGCCAGACTGGAGCTGACCGCACCCAGGCGGCTGCAAAGCAGCGAAGACGATGATGAAACTGCGCTCGCCGAGGGCGTGCAACCCGCCCCCAAGGCTTCCAGCTTCGGCGGCGTTGAGGTCTACGTGCAGATCCCGGGCAAGAAGGTGCAGGATCTCTCGCTGCTTTCCGGCGGAGAGCGCGCTATGGTCTCAGCTGCTCTCCTGTTTGCGCTGCTGGAAACCAATCCCCCCCCATTTTGTTTGCTGGATGAGGTGGACGCCGCTCTGGACGAAGCGAACGTCATGCGGTTTTGCGACATATTGGTGCAGCTTGCCAAACAAACTCAGTTCATCGTCATTACCCATAACCGGGTCACAATGACGCATGCTGATGCCATATACGGCATCTCAATGGGGAGTGATAGCATTTCTCGCGTCCTTTCGATGCGTCTCGCCGACGAAAGACCAGCCGACTTGATAAGCAATGGCAGATGAGTCGGCAACGGCGCGCTTCGTCCGGCAGTTCTGTAGGAAAGTAAAATTTCGAGAGGCGAGGTACAGGAAAAAAGCATATGCAGCTACTGGTAGGTCAGAAAGCCCCAGACTTTGTCGTCACGGACCTGTATGGACATCGGATCGCTTTAGAAGATTACCGCGGTGTCTGTGTCCTGGTTTCGTTCTATCGCTTTGCCGTCTGCCCTGTATGCAACATACGGATGTGGCACCTTTCGCAACAGGTGGAGTCGTACAAGAGACGTGGACTCTATTTCATTGCCTGTATCGAGTCCTCCGCCGAGAATACGCGCCATTATCTCGACCGGCTCAACTATCCATTTCCCATGATACCCGACCTTGGCGGTCATATGTATGAAACCTATGGGCTGCGATCCTCCCCATTGCGAGTATTCAAGGGAATGGTGGTGCATGCCAATATGTACATTGAGGCCGAGCGCCGGCATTTGGGGGGCTGGAATATCTTTCGGTTCGACGGAGAATTCGGCAGATTGCCCGCGGATTTTCTCATTGGCCCGGATGGCCGCATTTTGCTGGCCTATTATGGTCGCGATCACGGAGACTTTCTCCCATTGGAGCAGCTTGACGTGTATCTGCGTGCCACCTCTCCGGTGCAACCTCTGCCGAATCCGCTCTACAATGGACACCCGCTACCGCCTTCCAAACCGGGCGTCCGTAATTCCCGGCAGACCGGCAATCCGCAGCAAGAATGGCGATGACAGCCGGCCATGACAGGTTCAAGCGCAACTAGTTTGGGTACGTGCGCGGCGCGGTCCGCTGTGAGAGCAATATAACCGAGAGCAAGAGAAAGACGATATTGAGTGGCAAGACGCAGATCAGTCCGATGCCAACGGTGAATAAAACGCCGATACTCGCGACGGCCCACCAGATGAACGAACCAACCAGGAGGAGGATCCCCGTGGTGGTCTCGCCGGCAATCAGCCATCCAACGCCGTAAATGCCGAATAGATCCAGTATAACTTCAACGATGATGGCCGCGGTGCGCGTGGATTGGTCTGGCTGAGTCGTTGGCACCATCAGCATTCCAGGCGGCGGACCTGGCTGTGCGTAGCTGCCATAGTTGCCGTAGTTAGGCGAGGGAGGCAAAATCGGAGCCGGAGGCATGTAGCCGGGCGGAGGCAAATACCCTCCGGCCGAATAGCCCGCAGTCCCGAGTGGATAGAGCGGCTGACTTGGCTGCGGCAGATAGAGAGGCTGGAATGGGGGCGGCGGTGCCGCATAGTTTCCATAGACGGCGATAGGCGCTTGCGGGAGAGGCGCCGGACGCTGCGGATGACCAGGCATCCGATCCGCTCTCATTTACGATATCAGTCCCCAGTGATGCCGGATCGGTTGCGTCGGATGAAAGTGGCGGATCTACGGGAACTCCGCTCTCCGGCTGCAGCGGAGGAATATCGTAGGCGGGTGTGCCGTAGATAGGTTTCTGCCTGCTGTCTGCCGGAGCGTCACCGAAGGAACCTGCATTCTCGGTGCGCTCATTCGAAGTACTACGTTGCTCGTCCAAAACCATCCCCTCTCGAGTGTCCGTACCTCTTACGCAAGATCTTTGCAGATGAATCCGGCGGATAGTAGTAGGCTCATGTTCTCGCCGGGTAATCGTCGTGGTTGCCAGTTCTCGCCGCTCGTCTCTCTTCTTGCTGTTCCCAGCGGTCGCGTGCTTCGTAAGCCTGGTGTGCGTTTTGCCAGCAATAGGGGTCGGAAGCAAGTATTATTCGTCCAGTATTTTCTGGATCGGGCGCCAGCCAATGCCCACCATGATGTCCATCGAACTCGCAGGAGACCCACATCCAGTAGCCGTTGTCCTGAGATTTTAGCTCGAATGAGGCCATTTCGAAGTGCCCATTGTGGCTGCGTAGCTGCTGTCCGCGTTCGTGGAGTGCCATCGCTTCCCCTTTCATTGCTACAGCGAAGTAGCCTTAGGATAGCTCCGCCTGTGCCAGTCTAGCATGTGAGCGGCCTTAGCCACAAGGTAGATGATGAGGTGGCGGAGTGGGAGTATGCTATGCTTTGTCCAGTCCAGATGACTGGTGGCTCCGCCGTGAAGGGCGGTGAGAAGAGGAGATGCACGTTGACAGATGCTGTCGAGAGCTTACTTACCCGGCCGGCGCAGGAGCTGGCTGCGCTTGTCAGGTCCGGCGAAGTCACATCACGGTCTTTGGTAGAGGCAGCTTTGCGCCGCGTCGAATCCAACCGTGACCTCAACGCCTTCACCTTGGTAGACGCTGAGGCCGCTCTCGCCGCCGCCGATGACGTAGCGCCGGGTGATCCACGCCCATTCGCCGGCGTCCCCACCGCAATCAAGGAACTGAACGCTGTAGCTGGCCAGCCGCAGACAATGGGTTCTCTGCTCTTCGGCGATTATCGTCCCAACTACGACGCGTTCGTCGTCCGGCGAATGCGGGATGCGGGGTTTATCAGCATCGGCCGAACATCGGCGCCGGAATTCGGTATCGTACCGGTAACCGAACCGCAGCGCTTCGGTGTGACCCGCAATCCCTGGAATACCGACCATACACCGGGCGGCTCGTCGGGCGGCGCCGCCGCCGCTGTTGCCGCCGGTATTCTGCCGGTTGCACAGGGCAGCGACGGCGCCGGTTCGATCCGAATTCCATCCTCCTGCTGTGGCCTTTTCGGGCTCAAGCCCAGTCGCGGGCGCATCTCTTCGGGCCCCGATAAAGGCGACGATTTTCTCTCGACGAACGGCATTCTCACCCGCACAGTTGCCGACAGCGCGGCCATTCTCGACGTGCTCTCCGGATATGAGCTCGGAGACACAACCTGGGCGCCTCCTCCCAGCGCCTCCTTTGCCAGCGCGGCCGCTAAGGAACCAGGCAGGCTACGAATCGCCATGACTACGGTGTCGCCGCTGGATTCGCCGGTGCATCCGCTTGCGGTGCGTGCCACCCACGATGCGGCGCAACTGCTGATCTCGCTTGGACACGAAGTTGTCGAGTTGACTCCGCCGGGCTGGAAGAATCCTCAACTTTACGATACATTCATGGTCATCTGGGGGTCTGGTATTGCTGGTGGTGTTCGCTTCGGCGCCTCCGTATCCGGACGCCAACCGTCCCCCGAGCTAGTAGAACCGCTGACGTGGGCGTTCTATGAAAGAGGCATTTCCTATAGCGCGCCGCAGATGTTGGAAGCCGTCACAGCGCTGCAAAACTATGCGCGTACGTTGGTTATGTTCTTGGGGCAATTTGACATGCTGCTTACTCCAGCATTGGGGCAGCGCCCGCTACGGGTTGGGGCGCTGAATACTGCCGGTGCCGATCCGGACGCTGAGTTCAACAAGGCGGCTGAGTTCTCGCCGTTTACGGCGCATTTCAATCTGACTGGCCAGCCCGCCATGGCTCTGCCCCTGTACCAGGGAGACGATGGACTACCGCTGGCGGTTCAACTAGTTGGAAGGCCGCTTGGCGAGGGGGCTCTGCTCTCGCTGGCTACCCAAATCGAGGCGGCACAGCCCTGGTCTGGCCGTCTGCCGGACCGACTTATAGGTCAGAATGGGTAGCGCTAGTAGCTGCCGATTTGCTCCGAGAGCCGGAGGCTCGCATGGGTGCACTCCATTCGGATGCGCCCCATGTTGGCGGCGGTATTGGAGCGCACGACAATGAGGAGCTGGCCGCTGTCGGTCACCTGAACGGTGCCGCTGGCCGTTTCGTACAGCGCGTGCCGCACCTCGCCGATTCCAAGTTGTGCGATATAACGTCCGGCCACGTCGTAGGAAGCTGCTGCCATGGCGGCGAGGAATTCCTCATCCTCGCCCTCGAGTGTGCTTGCCACCACCAGCCCGTCCTTGCCTACCAGGAGAGCGCCAGTGACGCCATCGATTCCTAAGAGTCGCTGTAAGATGGTTTCCACGAGGTTCCTCCTGGCCGGTGAGAGCTTGCATGTCTGCTCATAAGTATTATGTATATCGTACGATTTTGTTCAGTCATACATGAGAGTCTCGATCGATTGGAGAACAGCTACCGAGTCGGCACAGCAGATAGCTAGTTGCCGTCCTGTGCCTGAGTCAAGGCAACTGCTCGATTGTAGGCTTCCAGTGCTTGCAGGTAATTGCCCTGGCGGATATACGCATCACCTAGAAGACGGTGTATCTCCGGATGGTCCGGCGCCTCATCCAGACTTTGATTGAGATCGTCCATCACAGCGGCAAGCAGATCGGGAGCATTCTTTAGCACCAATCGGTAATCCGACAGAGCCTGGTCGATCCGGCCCGTGTTGCGCCGCGCTCTTGCCCGCTCCAGACGTTCCGGATATCCCGACGGCTCCGCTTCTTGCTCGGGGAGTAGCAGCACGGGCTCGGATATCTCGGACATCTCAGATGTCTGGGGAGTCTCGGCCAGCGCTCCTGTCGGTGCCCCGAGTTCAGCAAACATCCTGCGCAAGTCGTCCGAATTTGACTGCGCAGCGGGTACTCGTGAGACCTCCTCGGAGGACTCCCCGGAAGTCTCGTGCCAGCCTACTTGCTGAGCTTGGTATCTCAAGGTTGGAGCATCAACAGGAGCGTCCTGTTGCGTGTAGTGCGCAGGCGGGATCGGCTCAGCCGGCTCTCGAGGCGAGATTGCGGAGGCGGATGGGTACTGTGCAGCATAGTCTAGACTGGGCAACTGGCGAGTAACCGGTACGTGGGGCACCGGAACACCGTCCTGCTGCACCGCTCCCTGCGCCTGGAGCCAGTTGACAAAATTGATGGACGTGCGCGCTTCGGTATCGTCCAGGTTGACACCCTGGTCTCGCAACACTGGTGGTACAAAGACATTTGAGCGTGCGAACTGATCTTCTCTGCTGGTCGTGCCCTGCGCCGGAGCTACGGTGCCGTTAGACGCAGATTGCGAGATCCTCGAGATCTCGCTCAGGTCATCGGTCTCTTTTCCCCAGAGCATATACTCGGTTTCGGCGAAAATGCTGCGGAAGTTAGCCGGAAGGGAATTGCCACGCCCGGTTACGGCTGATCCTGACTGTGTGTCAGGACCCCCGAACGATGCCGATTTGGCTTCGGACTTTCGTAACATGTCCGGCTCCGGCAACGGTCGGGAAGTAGACGTCTTATGAGTCCTTGTAAACATCCCGCTGGTGGCGCCACTTGAGCTGGTTAAGGGCTGAGATGTTGATCCCATGCGGGCAGTGGGAGACGGGTCACGGTTGAGCAATAGTGCCTGCAGCGCCTGATCCCCGCCTGCGAGCCGATCCATGCAGAGCTGTTGGCCAATGCGGCAATCGGGATCCAAATCGGAGGTGCGGCGCACCAGCCGCTCGGCTACGTCCTCATGACCTGAGTCATGCTCGATGATAGCCAGGATGAGGATTGCCTTTACACATGCGGGAGAATTGCTCAGAATGTGTTCACAGCGGTCGGCTGCGGGCTGTAAACGCCCAGCGCGCCACAGGGTCTCAGCCAGCCCTACCTGTACTTCGAGCGAATCGGGACCGAGCGACAAGAGCGATTCCCATTCCCGGATCGCGTGTGAGAGGAGGTCGCCGCGCAGATAAAGCCTGGCAAGTCCCAGTCGAGTAGGTCGGTAAGCCGGTTGTCCCTGCGAAGTGGCCAGTTCACGATATGCGCTTCGTAGCACCTGGTCGTCAGGAGTAATATCGCAGGCGCGACGATACCACCTGAGGGCGGAAGCGGCGTCCCCATGTATCTGCTGCACTATGGCGCGTGCGCAGCATGCGCGTGCGTCCTCAGGGTTTCCGGCCAATGCACGATCTAATGCCCCAAGTGCCTCGCGCGGCTTACGGAGCGCTAGGTATGTCTCTCCGAGCACTCGCTGTAACGCCAGTGCTCGGGGATAGCTGGTTTGCAACTCCAGGCAGAGTGCGAGCGCCTGCTCTGGACGGCCTGAGGCAATTTCCGCCTCGATACTGCGAAGGTTGTCACCGAGCCCCATCTGCCATCCCCCGCGTCATCCTACCAAATTTTGCCCCTTGGATTTCTCGCTCAACAAGCAATGGATACGTAATCTATGTACGTGAAGGCCCATGTCGGGCCTATCCGGGCAAATCAGGGCTATATAGGGGTTGTCTCCCGCAGTCATTATCGCGTTCACCACTTGCCTCGTCAAGCGGGGAAGACCAATGGCGCAAGAGCTGGCTTGCTACCAGCCCGCGGCTGGCAGAGGCCCTCGTTTTTGAGTATAGTGTAGTGTAAGGTACACTTATGGAAGTAACAGGAATTCCATCGTTTCGCTGCCTTCTACCAGGAAAAAGGAGTAGCTGGCCGAAGATCATTGTGCCTTTTCACATTTTTTGGAAAACGCTAGAGGAGATCAATGCGCGATTTAGTAATGACGGGACAGGGCTTGCTGTCCCCTAACACCCGCGCGGCCAATGCCGGTGAAGGACGGTGGCCGCGTATCTGCGAGACAGCGGGTCTTGCGGCCATACTAGGGGTGAGGTGCGATCATGAGCTTTAGGGTAGCGATGATCAGCTTGCATACCTCACCACTGGCGCAGCTTGGCCGTACCCGTGACGCCGGAGGGATGAACGTCTATATTCGTGAACTGGCGCGCGAACTGGGTACTGGCGGCATGCAGGTTGACATATTTACGCGTCGTAACGACCCCTCACTTCCTCCAGCAGTCCAGCTGAATCCACGTGTCCGCTTGATTCACATTCCCGCGGGTCCCGAAGTCAATCTACCCCCATCTGAGCTCTTTGCCTATGTCGAAGACTTTACTCGGCGCGTAGAGAACTTCGCCAACCGGCAGGATCACAGCTATGACATCGTTCATAGCCACTATTGGCTCTCTGCGGTTGCAGGGCTGAATCTGGCGCGCTCGTGGGATGTTCCCCACCTTACGATGTTTCACACAGTCGAGCGATTAAAAGCTCAGCAGTATGGCGAGGGCGAGGCAAGCACTGTTTCGCTGAGCTCGCAACGTATCGAACATGAAGGACACATTGCCGCCTCAGTGGATCAGATAATCGTTTCTACCGAGCATGAACGGGAACAGCTGCATAATCTCTACGGCCTGCCCTATGGTCGCCTGAGTATCATTCCCTGCGGTGTAGACCTCCGAGCTTTTTCACCGGGATCCACTGCGCAACGTCTGCAGGCGCGTGAGCAGATTGCGCCGGGTAACACCCCTATGCTGCTCTTTGTTGGGCGCCTTGATCCTATTAAAGGGCTCGATCTCCTCTTAGACAGCGTAGCGCTCATGCGTACTCCGGCGCGATTGACTATCGTGGGGGGCAATCCAGCCGGAGATCCAGAGGTTGAGCGATTGCGTGCTCGTGCCGTGGAGCTAGGTCTAGAGGAGCGGGTTATCTTTCCCGGTGCGGTGCCCCAGCCCGAACTCTGTCGCTACTATCGCGCCGCCGATGCACTAGTGGTAGCCTCACGCTACGAAAGTTTCGGGCTGGCCGCCGTAGAGGCGCTGGCCTGTGGAACGCCAGTAGTGGCAGCGCAGGTAGGTGGGCTGCCAAGTATTGTGCGTGACGGCGAGAACGGGCTACTCGTGCGCTGGCGCTGCCCGGAATATTTTGCCGAGCGGTTGGACGGCCTTTTCTCCGATCCGGCGACACTTGCCCGTATGAGAGTACACGCGCGCCCGTCGGTGAAGCGTTTCGGCTGGCAGCATATTGGAGACAAGGTACGTACGGTGTACCAGGGTCTTACCGCTCTGCGGCATGAGGAGGCGGCTTGCTGCTGCTAACCAGGTCGCACCGCCATTGCCGAATACATTTCACCCATGAAGCTGGAAGGGATGGCGGCAAGACGATGTATATCAGTCATGCCGGCTTCGCCGGCCAGAAAATCGAATGACGCATAGGTGATAGGATGGGGTACCCAGAGATTGCCATGGTGTGACTCATACTCGACTATCAGCAAGGTCCCTTTGGGCTTAAGGTAGGAGCAGATACGCGCAACCAGGGGTCGCTGCGTGTCGAACGAGACGAAGTGCAGCGAGTTGGCCATGAGAATGCCGTCAAGTGGGGGGAGATCTAGCTTGCCCGTGAAATCTTCGGCCAGGAAGTGAATGCGCGCCTCGGGATAGAGAGTTTGGAACACTCGTTGCTGCTTTTCCAGGGCATGGCGATTCTTATCGACCGAGAAGATTTCCGCATTTGGCCCAATGATTTGATACAGTTCCGCGGTGAATATGCCGGTGCCGGAACCCAGCTCGGCCCAGCAACCACCCGGGGAAGGAATGGCTGGCGCGATGAGATCGTGTTCTTTTGTCATATGGCAGATTCCACTTTCGTCCAACGGAGGTTTCATTCCCCTATGACGCCTGAGAATGCCCAATTCCTACTCAATTGTCGCAGCCAGCCAAAAGGCAGACTATCCAGTGAAATGAAGAGAGTCCAATATTGGTTCGAAAGTGGTCTGGGTATCTTGGCTGAAGTTATTTGGAAGACTCAGTAACACAATAGCATATCCACGCTGAAGATGGTGACAGGCCAGAATAGCCATATGGAACGATACCCCCCCGGCCTCGACTACCATATAATCGCTCCGGAGCCATTGCTCCCCCCCTATTTCAAAGGTATCTATTGGTTCGGCGATTTGCTTGAAGGTGCGGCCAGAGGCCGAAGCTCCATGTACCTCTGCCTGGATTATCTGTGGTCGAGTTAAAGGTGAGAAGTCGCTGTCTTCTTCAATGGTGAAGCTGGCAAGTGGCGAGGAGCGGGTAAATTGGTCCACATAATCATAACTGCTGTTTCCGGCAGTCGCCGTGTTGGAGGTACTCCAGCCCATTGGATAATCTAGCACGTACTGAGAATGCGGGCTTTTGAATTCACTGAAACCGCTGGGAGCGGTAGGAGTCGGACCAGGCGTGTAGGCAATAAAAGGAGGAGCAGCATCACCGCTGGTAGCCCCGCCCGGCAGTTGCGACAGAATCCCCGGATGGCGGTACACCTCATACCCCGACGCCACAATGGCGAGAATCACGGCCAGTGGGATAAAGACGGCCAGAAAGCGCCTGTTTCGTGATGAAATAGGCGCCGAGGACGTAGCTGTGGCACTCTTGCCTGGCGCGCGAGTTCGCGGTTGGCGCGGATGGTACTCTTCTCGGCTCTCACCCCCCCGCGCTCGGGCCCCGACGTCGTGTGGCTGGCCGCGTCGAGCATCGCCTGCGTAGGAAGATGGTGCTTGGCTACGCCGTGAGCCGCGCCCGGCGTCCCGCTCAAGTGGAGTGCCAGCAGCGCGAGAGCGTGGCATACGTGAGTCATATATGACGTCGCGCCGATCACGGCCGCGACTAGTGGGGTAGTCTGGGTGCTCGGCAGAATATTCGGTACTGTCGGCGCCGGCCGCCTCGTCGTAGCCGCGTGGGTGACGGCCCTCCGGTCGCGCGGGCGATCTGCCTCGGCCGGGCGATTGCTGATAATCATCCCAGGATTCGTCGGTACGCGCGCCGTCGCGCCGGCTGTCTTGCCGGTCGCCCCGCCGAAGCGAAGATAGCGGCGGCTCCCGCAGAAAGCGCGGCGCACGCGGGTCATCTAAGGGGTTAGGAGCGCGCCGCCGCGCGCTCCGATCGTCTACGTTACCACTTTCCTCCGGCTCGTCCTCCCACGAGGCCTTGGAGCCCCGCGCAAATCGCGGCTCCCGCGGTTGCGTGTCGAGCCGAGCGCCGCAGTTGGAGCACAGTCTTGATCCTGGACGCACCGTCGCACCACAGTGGTAGCATTGCATACGTTATCCTCGCATCCAGAATACCCGCATAACTCTCCCTCCGAGATCGCCGCGTCGTCAGCTTCGGCGACTTTAGGGCAGCGGATTGTACTTGTACTGTGTCGCCAGCCAATTCCCGGCAGCTTTACCTGCCCAGTTGCTACTGGTGCTCCAGTTCGGCTGGCTCTGTCTGGGGGCGATAGGGTAGTCGGCGTACCAGAAGACCCCCACCCACCAGTTCTGCCCCGCGAAGGTTTCGAGTAGCGCCTGCATGTCGAAAAGCTGTTCGTTTTGATCCGTAAAGGTGTTCACCTGCCCGGTGTTGGCCCCTTGGGCGCTGGCATAGCCGGCGGTAGTAAACACCACCTGCTTCTGGAACTTCTGAGCCAGAGTTACCAGATTATCGACGATGTCTCCCGAAGCAGACGGACCATATATCGTCTTCTGCCCGTTCCAGGCGGCCACTAGGCTGTTCGGAGGTACATCATCCCCCTCCTGGGTAAGGGGGAATTCGGCGTCGACGCCGATGTAGTCCACTGCGTCCCACCAGGCGATACTGCTGTACTCAGGCGTTGTCGGGCCGGTGGGCTGAGCCCCTGGGGCCGAGTTCCAGCTTGCTTCATAGATCAGCTTGCCAGTATACCCTGCGCCGGGCTCCGACTTGTGATGGGAGAGATTGGCGTAGCTGCTCTCGCGTATCGCATGAATGACATGGCGCCACTCGCAGTCGCGCCGCCCAGTTGGGTTCGGGCAAGTCTCTCCCGGCACATTCTGGTCGACACCCTGCGGATCGTTCTTGATGTCAGTACCGGAAGTGTCGTACGAGACCGAGGTGAGATCAGATCCGACGATGAAATAGGGAAGATGGTTCTGCTGTGAAATCTCGGCATAATGCACGGCGAATTCGGCATAGTTGTCAAAGAATTGCTTCTCAGTTGGCCCGACGGTAATAGACGTGCCGACAGTATCAGGGAGTGTGGTAGTTTCTGTTGACTGGTATGTGGACCAGAACTCACCCACCAGTTGGGGACTATACAATTGGCTGGAATTGTCATTCGGATCTTCCTGCTCGACCCGCAGCTCCAGAATCGGTACCAGTCCAGCCTCTTTGGCGTCGTTGATTGCGTTCTGGTAATCGCTGTCTGGCAGCGTGTGGATATCCCCTTTATCGGTGGAGTGCCAGAAGAGTGTGCTGCCGTTTCGATACGGCATATCGGCGACGACTGGAATGATAACCGAGTTCATATGGAATATCTTGGCCTCGGATTGCAAGTTTTCGAGCGATGCCGATGTGGAATATCCGCCGCCGGACTCAGCTCGGGTCCAGGGATAGACAAAGCCCTGGAAGATCGCGGCGGCGGGCCCGGCCGATAGACTGCTACTAGACTGAGATTCCAGTCCGGGCGCGAAGAAGAGTATACGAGGCAGCAAGAGCTGCCCTGTGCCGAGCGTTACAATGAGCACCAGCAAAGACAGTAGTGCACCAACGCGAATCGCCCTGCGGTTGGGAGGTTGCTGACCTGGGCTTGGCAGCGGAGATAATCCCGGTATAAGCGGCGAGGGCGTGAGGGGCATCAGTTTACTCCTTACAGGAACAGCGCGGCGCTCTAGAGCGGGTAGGCAAGTCTTCGATACTTATCGGCGGTTTCATACCAGGCTTCTTCTGAGAGACCAAGCTTCTCACGCAGAGCTTCAAGTGAAATCCCCATACGCAGTTGCTCTACGGCGAATATGTCGCGTAGTAACTGAAGCGTGACTCTCTTCTCGATGCGCGCGCGCTTGACGGCTGCTGCCAGCACATAATTGAGATTTCTATCGGTGCACTCAAACACGTATTCACGTGGCCGGTAGCGGGCAACATACTTCTGGTAGACACCGGTCCACTCGGCGGGCAGCTCCATGCGTCGCTCGCGCCGGCGCTTTGCCTGCCCGGGGAAATGCACCTCAATGGCGGGGTGCTCGTCATCTGAAATGTCCACATGCTGCAGCTGTAAGCCCATGACTTCCTCTTTCTTGAGGCCCGTCGACAGCAGCAGGAGCACCAGCAGATGGCACCGTATGTCTTCGGCGGCAGCTTGCCTGAGTCGTTCGACCTCATCGGCAAACAGGAGTTCCGGCAGCGGCGGTGTAGGGCGTGAGAGCGCAAGTTTGGCCGCTGGATCGCCGGCAAGAAGACCCTCACTGGTAAGCCACCCACAGAGATTCTTGAGAAATGTCAGCCGTCGCGCCATCGTCTTTGGCGCTGGCTTGGTACCCCGGTCCCACTTGAGGTGGTCCAACCATGCGGTGAGATGGCTCTGTCTCAGTTGGGTCAGCTTGATGGTGCCGCCGGTGAATTCAGTAAACATGCGCAGATCGGAGAGAAAGCATGTAATCGTATAGGTAGAATGATCGGTGCGCCGCAGATACTCCGCGTATGGTAGAGCACAAGCATCGAGCGTTGCTTCACGGGTCAGCGCCGGTATAGCGACCATGGGAGCTGATCCGGCGCCTACCTGGGCCGGTTCCCCTATCTTCTCTGGGAAAAACAGGCTAGGCTGCTCGACAGTTTCATTACGGATATCTCGGATCTGTGACATGGTGCATTCACCTCGCGTGGAAGCTGGTGATACGGTGTTTCAGGTCCAGCTTCCCCCACGCGTGCCGGCGCGCGGTTGCATTCAGTATGGGCTATGCTATGCGGGTTGGCAAGCACCGTGGGAAATGCATACGTTGTATAGTAGCACACATGTTCGTCGAGAAGGACGGTCCCATCGCCTACGGACCGTCCCTTGTGGCAGAGCGATGCCCAGGACGACGCGTAGCTGCCCCAGCCCGGCAACCACAAGAGAGGAACGAAAAGCGTGGCCGTCACCAATGACTCTTCTGCCGCCGCAACATACGTTACGCTGGCGGACCTGAACGTTCCCGAGACGCTCGCAACCGATGCGGTCGGACGCGCTCTATCTGGCGAGCTCCACGTCAAGCCGGAGGTGGTAGTGCGTACGCTGGAACTGCTGGATGGCGGAAACACTGTCCCTTTCATAGCTCGGTACCGCAAAGAAGTGACTGGTAACCTGGATGAAGTGCAGATTCTGGCGATTGCCGATCGTGCTGAGGCACTGCGTACACTGCATGCCCGCAGGCACGACGTCCTGCGACTTGTCGCCGAGCAGGGCAGGCTCACCGCAACACTAGCCGAAGCGGTCATTGCCGCAGGCTCACTCCAGGCGGTCGAGGATCTCTATCTTCCCTATCGGCCAAAAAGGAAGACTCGTGCCAGTGTTGCCCGTGAGAAAGGTCTGCAGCCATTGGCCGACCTTATACTGCACCAGGATCGTACGCACGATTCTGCCAGTGATGCCGCCACAGGGTTCGCGAATCCCACGCTGGGAGTAGAGTCAGCGGCGGCGGCTCTCGCTGGCGCTCGCGACATCTGTGCCGAGACCATTATGGAAGATTCGGGCGTACGCGGTGAGATTCGCAAGCTCTTCGTCAGAGAAGGTGTAGTAAAGACGAGGCTCACGGTTGATCCCGAGCACGTAGCCGAAAAGGATCCTAAGGGAGTCTACCGGCTGTACTACGATTTCACCGAGCCGGTTACTCGTATGGTGCCACACCGTACACTGGCCTTGAATCGGGCCGAGCGCGAAGATGTGATTCGCGTCGCGGTCGAGGTAATGGCCGAGCGCGCCGAGCCGATGATTCACAATTTTTATCGTCCTGACCCGCGCTCACCGTTCGCGGCTGAGCTCACGAGCGCCATCAATGACGGCTTCAAGCGTCTACTTGCCCCTGCCTTGGAGCGAGAAGTGCGTGCGCAGCTGACTCGGCAGGCAGAGGAGCACGCCACCAGCGTCTTCGCCGCCAACCTGCGCAACTTGCTGCTGCAGCCTCCGCTACGGGGCATCCGCGTCTTAGGCATTGACCCAGGATATCGAACCGGGTGCAAGATAGCAGTTGTGGACGAGACGGGAAAGTTTGTCGAATCCACGACCATTTATCCACACGCGCCGAGCAATCGTTGGCAGCAGGCGAAGGATGTGTTGAAAGCTTTAGCCGCTCGACACGATATTCGTGTTCTGGCAATAGGCAACGGCACTGCCTCGCGCGAAACCGAGCAGCTTGCCGCCGAGATTATCGGCGAGCTGGAACAATCAGGGAACCGATCGCTTGGATATGTGATGGTCAATGAAGCAGGAGCATCGGTGTATTCCGCCTCGGAGGTAGCGCGGCAGGAATTTCCAGATCTGGATGCCACCGAGCGGGGTACTATCTCGATCGCTCGCCGGTTGCAGGATCCGCTCGCCGAGTTGGTGAAGATCGACCCCAAGGCCGTAGGAGTTGGATTGTACCAGCACGATGTCGACCAGACAGCGCTTGCGGAAGAGCTGGATCGTGTCGTCACCTCCTGCGTCAATTTCGCCGGTGTCGACGTCAACGTGGCATCAGTGCAGCTGTTGCGGTACGTCTCCGGCATTACCCGCCGTGTTGCCGAAAACGTCGTAGCTTACCGCAAGGAGCACGGCAGCTTTGTCTCGCGCGAACAACTCAAGAAGGTACCGGGCCTGGGTTCGGCAACGTTTGTACAGGCGGCAGGATTTCTCAAAGTAGTGGCCGGTGCGGAACCGCTCGACAATACCTTTATACATCCGGAGAGCTACCGAGTTGCCCGCCAGCTGCTCCCGCGGCTCCCGGGAAATTCGGGCGGTGAGAAGGTAGCGGAGCGGGTGCGCGCCTGGAGGCTGCTCACCACCATATCCGGCCGCGCTGCCGAGGAAAATGCCGGCGTTGCCGATCTAGCTGAGGAACTTGGGGTAGGTGTACCGACCCTTGCCGATATTCTCGATAACCTGGAGAAGCCGGGGCTGGACCCGCGCGATACCCTTCCCGCCCCGATCCTACGCCATGACGTGCTCAAGCTCGAAGATCTGCGTGAAGGCATGGAGTTGCAGGGCACGGTGCGGAATGTGGTGGATTTTGGAGCATTTGTGGATATCGGCGTCAAGCAGGACGGGCTTGTACATGTCTCCGAGCTTGCCGACCATTTCGTGAAAGATCCCTTAAGCGTGGTAGCGGTAGGGCAGGTGGTGCAGGTGCGGGTCCTCCGCGTTGATGTCGCCCGTGGTCGCGTGCAGCTCAGCATGCGCGCAATGAACGCGACCGGATAGTGCGCACCGACGAGATAAGGGAGGCCCGCAAAACTGCTGGATTGGCCAAAGCGACTCTTTAGTGTACACTGTCGTGGGCTGGAGCCGGCAAGTGGCATTGTTTGAGAACGACTATGAGGGGAGGCCGCTTTGGAAGGGGCTGTCGTCACACGCAAGATCAATATCCTGTTACTGGCGATCCCGCTGGTCCTGTTTAGTGAGCAGCTACGTCACCTGGTAGAAGTTCACAGCAATTTGGTCCTATCTGACGGCGTCTTCGACGGCATTATATTCGCGCTCGCCGCCATAGCTCTTGTTCCACTAGCTGGCTTTGTCGAGAGCGCTGTCGAGGAGTTGGCGGAATTGCTAGGCCCGTTCATTGGGGGGCTACTGCACACCACGTTTGGAAATGTTGCTGAGCTGACGATAGCACTAGCGGTATTGCTGTCATTTACGGCCAATGGTGGAGAAGCGATCGTCGAAGGTTCAATAGCCGGCGTGATTATTCGCAATTCGCTGCTGTTCCTGGGGTTGTCGACTCTCCTCGGCTGTTTTCGCAATGGCCATATGAAATTCGATGCCGAGAATGCCAGTGAATATTCGACGGTCTTTGCGCTGGCGGTAGTGGGTTTGAGTATTCCTACCATTGTCACCAGCTTTTTGCCAAATAGCACCAAGCATCCCAGCATACCGCGTCTTCCCGGTGATATACCGCTCTCAGGATTCTTAGCAGTGGTTCTGGTGCTGAGTTATCTAGCCTATATCGGCTTTGCGGTCTTTCGTCTGGGCGAGGGTTACAACCTCGTTGAGAAACGAAGGCAGCGGCGATCCGAGCGCGAGCAGCGTCGGTTGGCAAACCAATTGAAGAAAGCGCAGGCCCGGCATACCAAACATGGTTTGGAGCATCCCTTCCCGACCTCGGCACAGCTCGATACGCAAGCCCTATTTGCCGACGAACGGCTTTCAGCGGAGCAGCGACTTCATGATGAGCCGGGCCTGGCTGAGCCGACGAGTAGCGAAGAAGTGTCGACCTCGGCCACATATGCACGGGCAGGACTGATAGAGCAGCGGCGGAGGAAGCGGGCCGAGAGCGGTGCGCATGGTTTTTTTCACCGGCATCCGCTGGTCCGCGGGCTGGTCGCGATTCTGGTACTCGGGATAGCGACCGCGGGAGTTGCCTCGATGTCGGAAGAGTTTGCTCAGTCAGTCGAGAGGCTGGTCAGCCTCAATGCCACACTTCATGACTACGATGTCTTCCTTGGTCTGATTCTTATTCCCGTCCTGGCAGGTGTCGTAGAGCTTTACGGATCGGTGGGCGCCGCGCGAGAAAATCGCATGGAGATTACCATGGCGGTCACCGCGGGCGCTTCGATCCAGATGATCTTGTTGGTGGTACCTGTTCTGGTACTGGTAGGCATTTTTACTGGCCATCAGCTCGATCTGGTCTTTAGTCCTATCGAGGTCATTGTCTTCGGCGGCTCTACTTTCATCTTCATGTTGCTCAGCCGTGACGGCGAATCTACCTGGTTGGAGGGAGTGCAGCTCTGTTCCGTCTGGGCGATGGTTGCCGTATCTGCTCTCTTTATACACGTGTAGTGGTCACCGCTGCTTCCGGCCGCCACCTGCTGCAAGCAACCGATTACTTCGTTTATTTCTCGCCCTGCTCACTCTGCTCACCCTGGCGGGCCAGTCCCAACAGCGCCCGGTCGTCGTCGCTGGCACGGTTCTCGACCAGGGCGTCCAGGGCGGAGGCTAAGTTGGGGTCATCTTTCTGTGCAGCTGCCGGCCCATTATGGGTAATCCATGCTAGCAAGTCATGCCGGCCTTTGAAGCTGCTGCTTACCTCTTCCAGGGCAAAGCTACCTGGCAGTTTATATTCCCCGGAGGCGGTGGCCTCTTGTTCTTCTTCCTCCCACTCATGTGCCTCAGTTGCCAAGACCGAGAGTACTTCCTCCATCGCCGCGCGCCATCCACGCAGAAACGCCTCGGTCTCCTGTTGTGTAGCCATATGTCCCCCTCAGGTAACCTAGTAGTGATCAAACCCGCTACGCTGGCCAATCATACCCGTTCTCAGGGTAGCAGATGGATACCTCGATCGCAAGCCTGTCAGTTCTCGAGCAAGAACTGCCAGTAGTGTCCCGTTTAGCTGCCGGGTACCATATCTTCCTCGTTGGTGATGCCGGCAAGCACCGGCACGACATCGGCATTGGGATCGATGCCGAGCTCATTGGCGACCTGCTTGACGCCAGGAACCGTCGCGGCGATCGCTCCTGCGGCCTGCCGCGCTTCACTGTGCGTTGCACGTCCCCGCAAATGCACGTCGCCAAATTTGGGGTAGACGCCAATGTGCTCGTTGGCGGTACGTGGATCATGTGCTAGCGCCATAGAAACGCCGGACGCCAGCTCAGTATCGGTAATGAGCTCGTTATGCAGCTCGGATAACCCAGCAATATTTTGAAGTTGATCTTCTACCATACGTCGATTGAGATCGTTCGACACGTAGCCGCGCAGCCAGACTACCCCGTCGATGGCATGTATGGAAATGCCATTCAGCTCGACACGCAATCGCGGGTAATCATAAATAGCGTCATAGACCTCTTGGCGCAGCTCCTCGTCGGGGCGAAAGGAGGTGAGGCGAGAGGCTGGCATGCCTAGATCCACACTTATCTGGCGAGTATTCACATTAGAGATGGCGGCGGCCGGAACGAGTAGGTCGCGAGAACCACGCTCGATCACCAGATGCCGCAGCATGTGGGTCTCCTGGTTGATGGTCAACTGCACCAGTTGTCCGATCCGCTTGCCAGCAGCCATTATGCTGGTCGAGTGAGTAAGTTCCACTTCTCCTGGACGATTTGCGAACTTTTGAAACTCTTCTAGCGGAACTGAAACAGTGACGACGTCGGCAGTAGCGTTGGTAACCAGGTCGATCGGCAGGTAATAGAGCTTTCCAAACAGCAGTCCGACGTGTACTCCAACATGGGAGACTACTCGCCGCTGACCGTCAACGAACACCCGCACTACTTTGCCGGCTTCCCCGTCGCTGGCTTCGACCTTGGCGTCAAAACGAAACTTGAACACTTCCGCGAACTCAGTCACTGTTGTCTGCATGCTCGATCTATCCTCTTTGGAAGTTGTCTAGAAGGTCCTCACTGCGAACGACGTGCCTGCAGGTCTGCATCTTCCACATATGTCGCCGGGTGGCACCGCCGGATGTCAGTTCCGGAAAGCGCACGTCGGCCAGTTTGGCCTTATTAGTGTAGCATGGCAAGACGCCGCGGGCAACTCGACTGCGCATTGGTAGGTATCCCAAAGAGAATTATCCTTATGGCAACTGGAAATAGTCGAGATGGTATCATGTAGTCGCGAGTGGATCCGGCATCGTCTTGCCGGTTTGATTGGCCAAAAGGTAGGTCAGCGCCATGACGTCATCTACACCGGAAGCTGCCATTCGGGCCGCGGTGGTCAGCCTGCACCGCGACCCCGACGACTCTTCCGAAGTTGTGACCCAAGCTCTGCTGAATACGCCCGTTGAAGTACTCGAGCACACGCTAGCCTCCAGTAAGGGGGGTATCGACTCGGATAGCCTGGCACAGAAGGGCAATCCGGATGGACGGCGTGAATGGATGAGAATTCGTCTTCCTGATTATGAGGGGTGGGTGGAAGCATCCAGCTTGGCCGACGTAGCTAGACATGAGAAATGGAAGGCGACGGTCTTGCCGCCCCGCACTCCAGTATACGCAGGGCAAGACGGCGATACCATACGGTATTGGGCATATACAACGACCAATCTACCCTCCGCTAGCGCATCTGGGCAAGCGAGCGGCCCGCGCACATTAGTGCGGCTACCTGGCGGCGAAAGTGGCTGGATGGATAGCTCGGCTCTGGATGTCCATCTTGCTGATGCACGCGACCCCGAGCTTGGACCGGACGGAGCGGTTACACTGGCACAGCAGCTGCTCGGCGTTCCCTACCTCTGGGGTGGTATCACGGTAGAGGGTATTGACTGCAGCGGCCTAACTCAACTGTGCTGGCGTGCGGCCGGAGTTCGAATTCCGCGTGACGCTGACCAGCAGTACCAGGGCATCGACCATATCGTCGGCCGCAGTGACCTCCATGCCGGTGATCTCATTTACTTTGCCGAGAGCGGGAGGATCACTCATACCGGCTTGATGATAGATCCGCGTCGCTATATTCATGCCAGAGGAAGTCCGACGGATCGGGTCATACTCACCAGTCTTGCGCCAGGAGACCCACTCTATGATCGTTCCTTGGAAGGGCGCTACGCTGGGGCTCGCCGACCGTTTGTCAGACGGGTAAGAATTCTCGTGTAGCGAGAGGCTTACTCATCCTCTATGGGCGAAGCATCTGAGGAGGACGGCAGGCGGTTGGAATTGCCTGCCCACCTCGGGTCATCCTCGGCTCTTTCGTCGTGCCCCCAACCAGCATCTCGGCCGTCCAGCGTGTCCAGTGCCGGTGATGTGGACGGAGGTATCGGTCCGGTTGAGGTTGGGTCACCACTCTCATGAGTGGTGGTTTGTACTTCGGTGCCAGTTCGGAACTGAAGAGCCCTGCTATCGGCAAACTGATTGGCACGATGCTCGCTCCAGAGCGCACTACGAGCGTGCGCGTCATAAATGCCGCCCAGCAGGCGCGTTAGTATAGGGTCGTTTATCACAGCACTCAGCTGGAAAGCGCGCTGGCCGCTGGCTGTCTGGTGAATGGCGAATTCGTGCAGCCGTTCATCGTAATGTTCAGCACCAATAATGGTGAGAACGACCCCATTCACATGTCGAGTGACGAACACTTCAGCCGTCTCCAGGTACTCGCGCAGTGAGCAGCTGAACCCGACTTCCTCGATTCCAAATTCCACCAGAGTCTCGCGCTCGGCTCGTTCTGTCGCCCCGTTGGACAACGCAACTTCTACCTCCACACTGGCTCGAACATCCTGTAACAGCGCGTTGAGAGCTTCCAGCGTATCAGGGTCCACGTGGTCCATAGACTCATCCTCACTAGCGTTATGCGAGACTACACTCTAGAAGGCCGTGAAATTTGCCTACTCTCTCGTTGTCCAGTGGATAGGGCTATGGTATAATCGGTGATGGCGCATTTCAACATGTGCTGTCTTGTTACCTCACGCGCTAGACATTAGCAATGCAACGACTGGAGACGATTCACGCGTGTCCACTGTTGGTGGTGACGACAGCATACCGCATAACGTCTCCATACGCACATGCAATGTTGCCACTGTGGCTGCTTGGGTGGATCCGCGAGCTTAGCGGATATGGTGTTACCTGCTCACCACGCTATCCAGACGCCCTCCAGCGGAGGTAGCTGGAATCCGCGGACTGCGACCAGAAGGTGAGTGCGCTGCAATGCCTGGGAGGTATACGTGATCGGAACCGGCTATTTGATCGCCGTAATTTTCTTCCTCGGCGGGTGTGCGTTCGTTCTGGGCGGTCTGGCTTTTGCCGATGTGCTCAACGCACTACTCCTCCGGCGCCAGCCGGCCAAAGACAAGCTCACTACCTATGAGTCAGGTGAAACGCCTATCGGCTCTGCCTGGGTGCAATATCCTCTGGCTTTCTATATTTTCGCGCTCCTCTTCGTCGCCTTCGACGTAGACATCGTCTTCATTATCTCCTGGGCAGTGATTTTCCAGCAGCTTGGTCTCTTCGGATATGTCGAGATCGTCTTCTTCATACTGACGCTGGCGATAGGCTTGGTATATGCCTGGCGGAAGGGAGTCATCCGTTGGATCTAGTCTCGCCTCCTTCAACCAGTTCGGAGCTTTCTTCATCGAGCAAAAAAGCCTCCACTGCGCTTCTCGAGCAGCTTTCCCAGTTGGATCGTTCTCGGGGTCAGACGATTCCTAAGCGCCGACTCACAGGTGACGCGATTGGGATTGAGGTGCCTGCCGACCAGTTGTTGGATATCGGGCGTGTGCTGAGGGACAATCTAGGCTTCGAGATGATGACCTGTGTCTCTGGCGTGGATATGGTGGATCATCTGGAGTCGATTTACCATTTCCGTTCGCTCCGTAATAACTGGCTGCTCCAGATTCGGGTCAAAGTGCCGCTAGAAAACCCGCGTGTGCCATCGCTGGTGAGCATTTATCCATCGGCAAATTGGCTTGAGCGCGAGACCTATGACCTCTTCGGCATCATCTTTGAGGGACACCCAGATCTCCGGCGCATCTTATTGGACGACGACTTCTTTGGATATCCACTGCGCAAGAGCTTCCGGCCAACACCGCATACGGTGCATGATCCGGCTACCACTGAAGTTGATGCGGTGAGCGCGGTGAGCCGAGAGCCCGAGCGCAACATCGAAACGATTACCCATAAGCATCTGGGCCAGGGGGCGCAGGAGCGCCTACATCCTGGCAAGTTGACTTTTGGCAGCGCTGCGGTATTCAAGGAGACGGGCCAAGGCGTGGTACCGGTGGCGGAAGATGCTCTCAATGCTCTACCAGAGGCGCCCGATAAAGACGCGTCAGGTGCTTGAACCGACGACCCATAAAGAGGTGGATGATGGCAACGAACATAGACTCGGAGTACGAGGTCAATGCTGCGGGATTCCGTAGCGAGGAAATGATTCTCAACATGGGTCCGCAGCACCCTTCTACCCATGGAGTACTGCGTCTAGTTCTCGTGCTCGACGGCGAAACCGTGATCCAGTGTACGCCAGTCATAGGGTACTTGCACCGGGGGATGGAGAAGATCTTCGAGGACCGGCCATACATGGCCGGTCCCCGCTATATAGACAATGCTGACTACCTGAGCCCGATGCTGAATGAGACCTGTTACGCCGGAGCCGTTGAGCAGTTGATGGGCATCGAGCCTCCGCGACGGGCTCAGTACATTGAGGTACTGGTTGGTGAGCTTGAGCGCATTGCCAGCCACTTAGTCGCCATCGGCACGTACGGATTGGATCTGGGAGCGTTCACGCCGGTGCTCTGGTGCTTCCGCGACCGTGAGCAGATTCTCGATCTCTTCGAGTCGCTCAGCGGCCACCGTTTCACCCACAACTATATGCGAGTCGGCGGCGTGCTCTATGATTTTCCTAAGGGCTGGCTCGAGACCTGTGAACGCTTCCTCGACAAGTTTGAAAAGCTCAGCTTGCCGGAGCTAGACGAGCTGCTCACCGGAAACGAGATATTTGAGGCCCGTACCCAGGGGGTCGGCTACATCGATCCCCAGCAGGCTCTGGCCTATGCTCTTACCGGACCCGTTGCGCGGGCGTCGGGTGTGCCGTTTGATGTTCGGGTCAACCGCCCGTACGGCGCTTATCGTGAGATACCGGTTAATATGCAGCTGCGCCAAGATGGTGATTGCTTTGGGCGCTACCGAATCCGTATGATGGAGATGGCTGAGAGCGTTCGGATCTGCCGGGTAGTGCTTGACAAGCTTCCCGGCGGTCCGATATCGGTGCGTTCTCCCATTGCGCTTCGACCACCGCGCGGTGAGACCTATTTCTCAGTGGAGAGCGCGCGCGGTGAGGAGAGTATCTATATGATCAGCGACGGATCCGAATATCCGTATCGCGCCAAGTTGCGCGGGCCGTCCTTCGTCAATCTCCAGGTACTGCCCGAGTTGCTGCGAGGGCACAAGATCGGCGATGTGATTGCCATACTTGGAAGTATCGATATTGTGCTTGGCGATGTGGATCGGTAGATTGGGGGCGCTGTATGAGTGATCTGGTCCAAAATATCATCCACTTCGTGGCAACCTTCCTTTTCTCGCTCCTCTTCCTCATGGGCGCGGCTACTGTGCTGGTGTATCTTGAGCGCAAGGTGCAGGCCTGGATGCAGGATCGGTATGGTCCATTGCATGTTGGACCGCACGGCACCCTGCAAACCATTATGGATGTGGCGAAGCTGTTGCTCAAGGAAGACCTCAAACCGACCTCGACCGACAATGTCATCTTTCGCGTCGCGCCGATGGTATTCTTTGCGCCGGTCATCGCCGCCTTTGTAGTGATTCCGTTCTCTCCTTATATGACGGCCGCAGCCCTAGGGACCGGAATTATCTACTATATCGCGCTCAGCTCAATTGATGTGATTGGCGTCTTCATGGCTGGCTGGGGATCAAACAACAAATACGCGCTGATCGGCGGTCTGCGGTCCACCGCACAGATGATCTCCTACGAGCTGCCGCTGATCCTCTCTCTTGTAGGTGTGGTCATGCTGACGAGCGTGTTTGCACCCGGCTGCGTTGGGGCTCATCCCGATCTGGCTACGTGCGGTGTCGGCTCTATTTCGTTTACCGAGATCATCGCAGCGCAGATGCGGCCGGAGGCTCCCTGGCTCTGGTTTGCTCTGCTTCAGCCGCTGGGTCTGATAATCTACTTCATCTGCGGCCTGGCTGAGACCAATCGGGCCCCCTTTGATCTCCCCGAAGCCGAGTCTGAGCTGGTAGCTGGCTATTTGACGGAATATAGTGGTCTGCGCTGGGCCATGTTCTTCCTTGGTGAATACGGTAATATGACTATTGTGTCCGCGGTGGCGACTGCCCTGTTCCTGGGCGGTTGGTCCTTCCCCGGCGCGGCGATCGGCTTCTGGACCACCCACTTTGGATCCCTGTGGGGCGCGGTGATTTTCAACATCATCTGTGTGGCGATTTTCCTCTCGAAGATGTTTGCACTGCTCTTCGTCTTTCTCTGGGTGCGCGCCACGCTGCCGCGGCTGCGTGCCGACCAGTTGATGCGCTATGCGTGGCTCTTTTTGATTCCTTTAACGCTCGTCAATATCCTGGTTACCGGCGGGCTGCTACTGATTCCGGTTTCGCTCCCGGTGCGAGTAGCAATTGCGGCGGTAGTCAACTGGGGCATGCTGCTGATCGTATTCGTGAGTTTCCGTAGCGTAGCCGGGCTCACGACAAAAGGCAAGCTTCCTAAGTGGGTGACTCCCGCCAAAGGATCGGTGAGTGTGATATCTCCGGCCGCGGCAGGAGCAGAACAGCTGGTAGGCCGAGCGCAGCCAGAAGAATTGGCAGCTGGCCCGCAGCACAAGTGACGCTACAATCGTATTCGGTGACAATAGTGCTCGCTTGACAGCAATGGTTGTATGTCGTAAACTGTGCGTTACAGTCTACAGAATTGTCAGGCGATGGTTGGGATGAGTAGGCAGGAAGTCGTCAGATAGAGAGTGGGAGCCAGCGGCTGGAAGCTCCTTCCTGCGCGATATTGCTGAAGTGGCCCAATTGCCCGTAATGTGAGCGTCGTCCGGGAAGCTGGCGAGGTGTAACGTTACGCGGTTAGCGACCGTTAGCGCGCTTACCTGAGGCGGTTGCAAGCATGCCCGCGAAGCAAGGTGGCACCACGAGAGGCCTTCCTCGTCCTTGGCGAGGAAGGCCTTTTCTTGTACAGAGGGAGCATTTATGGCAACCGAGCAAAAAGCGAGACGAGAAGCACGACCGGAAGCAGAAGCTTCGCGTCAGCGTCGATCCGAGATTCCCACCGTCTATGATCCCCAGACAACCGAGCAGAGGATCTACTCGTGGTGGGAGCATAACGGCTACTTTAAGCCGCGTCCCAACTCGGCGCGCAGGCCGTTTGTTATCAGCATGCCACCGCCCAACGTGACTGGTGCTCTGCATATAGGGCATGCGCTGACTTTTACCATCGAAGACATCATGATCCGTTATCATCGCATGCTTGGTGATGAGACGCTCTGGGTTCCTGGTGAGGATCATGCCGGTATCGCAACCCAGACTGTGGTTGAGCGCGAGATCGCCAAAGAAGGCACCGATCGTTACCAAATGGGGCGCGAAGCTTTTGTGCGGCGGGTCTGGGAGTGGGTCAACGCCTACAAGCATCGAATACAGGACCAGCTGCGCCGGCTCGGCGTCTCTTGTGACTGGGACCGCGAGCGGTTTACATTGGACGATGGGCTGGTTCGAGCGGTTCGCGAGGTCTTTGTTCGCCTCTACGAAGAGGGCCTGGCCTATCGTGGCGAGCGCATCATCAATTGGTGTCCCAGTTGCATGAGCTCGATCTCGGATCTGGAGGTCGAGGTCGAGAATACTCCGGGTAAGCTGTATTATGTTCGCTATCCGTTGGAGCCAGCCCCGGGCGAGACCGAAGAGCGCACCATTACTGTAGCCACCACTCGTCCGGAGACGATACTGGGAGATAGCGGCGTGGCCGTCAACCCGCTGGATGAACGATACCAGGATTTGATTGGTCGATATGCCATCTTGCCCATTATGGGGCGGCGGATCCCGATCATCGCCGACAGTGCCGTCGAAGTAGCATTCGGCACTGGGGCCGTCAAGATCACACCGGCCCATGATCCAACCGATTTCGAAATCGGAAATCGCCACAATCTAGAACGAATTCAGGTCATCGGCTTCGACGGCAATATGACGCAAGCGGCAGGGCCCTTTGCCGGACAGGACCGTTTTGCCGCGCGCGCGGGTATCATTGCCGAGTTTGAACGACTAGGCCTCTTGGTGAAGGCCGAAGACTATGAGATTCCGCTGGGATACTGCCAGCGCAGCCATACCGTCATCGAGCCGTTGATCTCGACGCAGTGGTTTGTCAAGATGACATCGTTGGCCACCGGGGCGCTTGGTGCCCAGAAGTATGGCCAAATGCGGATAGTTCCGGAGCGCTTTACCAAGACATACAACGAGTGGCTGGAGAATATTCGCGACTGGAATATTTCTCGCCAGCTGTGGTGGGGGCATCGTATCCCTGCATGGTACTGCGATACCTGTGGAGAAATCACGGTAGCGCGCGAAGATCCGGAGCTCTGTTCGCACTGCGACAGCGATGCGATTCACCAGGACCCTGATGTACTCGATACGTGGTTCAGTTCGTGGCTCTGGCCATTCAGCACCCTCGGCTGGCCGGATGATACTCCGGATCTCCGCCGCTATTACCCCACAAGCGTCCTTGAGACCGGGTACGATATCATTTTCTTCTGGGTCGCTCGCATGGTCATGGCGGGTATCCACTTTCTTGGAGTTGTACCGTTTCATACCATTTATCTGCATGGCCTGGTACGGGACGAGCAGGGCCGCAGAATGAGCAAATCATTCGGCAACGGCATTGACCCAATCGACGTCATCGAGCAGTACGGCACTGATGCGCTACGGTTTACGCTGACGACCAGCAGCACACCCGGGAATAACACCAATCTCGCCATGAATCGTATCGTCGGCAATCGCAATTTTGCCAACAAACTCTGGAATGCTTCCCGTTTTGTTATCAGCCAAACCGAGGGAGGCTGCCACCGCCATACCGCCGCTCCCAGCACTTCGCGCCAAGACCTTGGCCGACCGCTGGATCATCAGCCGGGCCGCGCGGCTGACCGCGGAGGTCACGCGCCTGATGGATGATTACCAGTTTGGCGAGGCCGGACGCGAAGTCTTTGAATTTTTCTGGTCGGAGTACTGTGATTGGTACATCGAGATTGCCAAGCTGCAGTTGCGTTCCCCCGAGCAGAGAGAGACCACGGCTGACATCTTACGGTCGGTTCTGGATCTGGCGTTGCGGCTGCTTCATCCTGTCATGCCGTTTGTCACCGAAGAGATCTGGCAGCACCTGTATGCGACCGTGCCGGACGAATACCGTGATTGCGAGGCGTTGATCATCGCGGCTTGGCCGGCATCATCACCTGGCATGGAGCGACGGGTAGACGCCACAGTTGAGGAGCAATTTGCGCTCCTGCAAGAGATCATCACCCGAATTCGAGATGCTCGCAAGCAAGCGGGAGTTGAGCCAGCGCGATACATCAAAGCCATAGTCGCTGGAGGCACAAAGTCCGCACTTCTCCAGCGACAGGCCATCCTGATCGAGCAACTAGCGCGCACCGAGTCGCTCAGTATCGAACGCAAGCTGACGAGCAAGCCCAAGCAGGCGGTAGCCCTGGTGGCCGGTGGAGTAGAGGTCTTTCTCCCACTCGCAGGTATGTTAGATGTTGAGAAGGAGTTGGCACGCCTCGACGCTCAGATTGAAGCAGCGCGTTCGGCCATACGGCGCTCGGAGAGCATGCTTGACAACCCAAACTTTGTCGCGCGTGCCCGTCCGGACGTGGTTGAGAAAGAACAGGCATCGCTGAGCACTTCACGCGACACACTTGCCAAACTATCCAGTCGACGCCAAGAGCTCGCTGGCAAGTAGCCGGCGAGTAGTAGATGAGCTGAGGAAGTAACAGACCAATTTCTTCCACTCATACCATTTGCTGTACTCATAGACGGTATGTGAGTGAGAAACATGCAAACAGTGCGCAGAATGCTGCTCTATGGTGGCGTAGCGCTAGTTAATGTTCTTTCCACGGTCATGCCCGTCTGGCCCATGCGTTACGAGCTGCTTGCTGGCTGGGTGCCGTGGCAAATCATTCAGGGCGCTGAGTTTACTACGCTCGCCCTAGGCATTTGCATATTAATTCTGTCTGCTCCAGTTGCCGGAGGCCATCTGAGGGCGGCGTATCTGCTGATGTTATGCGCCGGGTTAGCTGCGATGGCCAATATCCTCAAAGGCCTTGACATCGAAGAGGCAGCCGTAAATGCGGCACTTCTTCTGATATTGTGGCGGTCCCGCGACCAGTTTGATGATATTCCGTTGCGGTACACGGCGGTGGATGCGGCGAGGCTGGGATTGGCATTACTTGTATTCCTCTGGACATATAACCTGGTGGGGGAGGCACTGTTAAGCACATTGCGAAGCGTTGTCGACCGTGTGGCCGATGCTGTCCCGAAGCTGGACCGCTTTGTCCATATACTGACTGCCAAGCTACAGTTGGAACATATATGGTTTCGCGAGTCGCAGTTGATCCTTCCCGGCTTCTTACTCCTGACATTTCTCATATATTCGTGGCGTGCCGTCATACCCGCCCGCGCCAGCAGTAATGACAGTGATGACTTGTATGTGCGATTTGGCCGTGCCTCGCGCAACTCGCTTGCCTACCTGGCGCAGCGTTCCGATGTCCTGCGCTTTGTGGACTCACAAGCAGCAGGCGCGATCACGTATCGGCAGATCGGCCGAATCGCGATACAAATCGGGGCTATTCTTGCGCCACCCGATCGTAGAGAGCATGTATATCGCGCATTTCTGGCATTCTGCCGAACTCAACGTTTGATTCCTTGTGCCGCCGCGATCACCGAGGAGGAGTGCGAGGCGGTTCGAGCGTGCGGCATGCATACCATCAATATCGGCACGGAGGCCGTAGTCGATCTCACCGAGTTTAGCGTTGATCTGCTCGGAAAGAAGATGCGTTGGGCGCAGCGTTCCCTTACGAAGCGGGGCTACTCTGTCTCGGTGCTTGGAGCGGCAATAGTTCCCCGTGGTATGCTGCTCGCCCTTGATCGCATCGATCAAGAATGGCGCGCGCGGCGAGGTGGACTCACGCACGGCTGTTGTATGACTCTCGGTCGCTTTCCTACTCCGGGAGATGATCATTGTCTTGTTGCTGTGGCCAGCGATGCCAGCGGAAGTCCGGAGGCGTACCTGACGCTACTACCGGGCGGGGAAGGCTATTATTCGTTGGACCTAACACGACGTTTACACTCTGCGCCCAATGCTATCATGGAATACCTTCTTCTTGAGGTGCTCGGGGAGCTCAAAAAGAGGGGAGTCAGCAAGGTCAGTCTCAATTTCTCGACGTTCTCGTCCCTAGCCTCAGTTCGGGGGCTGAGTCGCCTGGTAAAAGCGTTTGGAAACATCCTTCAGCTGCAATCGCTCGAGGCCTTCAATGCAAAATTTAAACCGCACTGGGAGCCACGCTGCCTCGCTCTACCGTCCTGGTATTATCTGCCTACAGTTCCGTACAGATATATACCTGGTCCGACTTTTTAGCTGCGTAGACTGCTGATTATTTCAGGGCTGGCTGGCTGGCATCTGCTGGTTGGCCCTATCTTTTTGCCTTCATTCTTGGGTAACGCGAGACGCACTGTAGTGACAATCTGGCTAGGGTTGGTGTAGATTTATCGCGTGAAAGATACAGGCAGTGCAGTGACGTTCTGGTGAAGCGTGGTGGCTTGTCTGAACGGTTGTAGCAAGATCAGAGTAGTTCAACGGTGGCAGATACAGAGCAGCGGAGGCAAGTATCACGGCGTTGTGTTGCGCGTTGACCGTTTGCGTGGATGTTTCGTCGTGCTTCTGTGCGCGGCCTGGCCCGGCTGCGCGGCTCGGTACTCGTCGCTCAAAATCGCTCCTGCCTCGAATTAATCACCGTCTCGCTTTAGTGCAGCCTTCCCTGCCTGTCGAACGCGCTGCGCTTCCTGAGTACGATACAGGGGTTTGCCGTCCAGCTCCGATTCCTTCACAACTACCTCCAGATCAGCGACCCGCCTTGAAAGGCCCATGACATCCGCTTGCAGGTCTCTCACCCACTCCGATAGCTGTGTATACAGGCCCAAATTGTGGTCATTAATCTTTCTCAACTCCACGATATGCGTCACCTGGTCATCAAGACTCCTCCGCAATTCCTCGACCTGCTTTCGCAATTCCTCACGCTCTTTGCGCGGAGCTTGGATACGTGCCTTGAGGTGAGCGAGCAGGCGCGGCCCATTCGGCGTGAAGTCCAACCACGTGAGGACGGCCAGCACGATAGGTGTGCCCACAACGAGAACCGGCCAGATATTCATACGGCGCTCACTCCACTTTCGTACTGCTAGCTCAAGTATGGCACATCTGACCGAGCACGCGGTCGTTTCCACAAAAATTCCCCATCCACTGGAACCTAAAGCATAGATCACCACAGGCTCAATGGCCCAGGATGCTTAGCCCATTAAGGTATGAAACTGCTTCATAACGCACACCACTTGAATTGCTCCACGCCCGCTTGTACTCTGTGAGAAGAGTTTGCACCATTTCGACAGGAGGCACGTCATGAGCGGGTTCTTCAGTAATGGCAAAAGTGGTAAAGGCAAAGTAATGGCGTACACCACCAAGGACAAGATCAAGGTGAGCAAAGGTAGCACTAAGGTGTCCATTCCGAAGCCCAAGGTGCCACACCCCCCAAGACCGACCAACCCCCACTTCCACTAGCCAAAGAAAATCCCCCTTCCCGAAAACCCGCAGCAAGCGAGCATCTCAGGAGGGGGATTTAATCAGCTATTTACCAGCAGCCCCGCCACCACAACTCATTCTCAAGCGGATCGAAGCGCAGCGAATCTAGCACCGTCTTCGTATTTGCCCGCAACCACCCACGCAGTTCCATCGCAGCCTCTCGCGCCGCTTTACTTGTTTTCCACTCCCTTGCCGCCTGGTCATCGTATGGTGCCCTGGTGAACAGATCAATAACATAAGGACTCCAGGGAACGGGCGTGTCGATTGTGTCTGTGTGGGCATCCGTATCAGGTTCACGATATTCAAAGGACACGCCAGCTTTACCAGGTTCTTGGGCACAGCGGTGATGGCTATCAAACACGGGGCACCTCTCGGTAGTGGAACAAAGAATCAACGGATCAATGGTATCATGCACCCAGTTACGATGCAAGGAAATCACCGTCCGCAAGCTAGAGGCAATCACTGGCCCTGGATCACAGCTCTATTGCTATATGCCAGCAGGATAGGACTGCGATTTGGTTGAGAGCAATTCTGCTCGGTTGTCTATGATGCCCGCACCAGACGAAATCCAAAGCCCTCGCCCAGGTCGGAATATTTATAGGGGCGGCGCGTGGTCACACATGCCTCGCTGGCATCCCATCTACATGAGCCACCACGTAGTACGTGATTATAGCTATGCTTCGAATCTTCCTTACTCAACACTCTGTAGGGATATTCCAACATCGGGCTGCTGGTCCATTCCCAGACATTGCCCGCCATATCCTCGACTCCATATGGACTAGCTCCAGTGGCATAACTTCCTACTGGGGTCGTAGTATAGATGTCACTTTCCCTGGTGTTGCATCGTGTACTGTCGAACTTGTCTCCCCAGGGAAACATGCGACCGTCAGTCCCACGTGCTGCTTTCTCCCATTCAGCTTCTGTAGGCAGCCGCCACGCTGTACCACTACATTCGCTGAGCCAATCTGCATAGTCTGTTGCGTCCTCACCGGAAACGTAGATGACTGGATGATCGAGCCTGCCCAGTTGCCGCTGCCATTCATTAGGCACAGGCTGTTCAGCTTCCACGAAGCACATGTACTCAGCAACAGTAACTGGAAAGCGGGCAATCTCGTATACAGGCAGCGTAACTGTGTGCTGCGGCGATTCACGTCTGGCCCAGTCTGATCCCAGGAAGAACTCATCGGGACATGCTTCGTTATCACGTGAGAAATGGCACCCCATGAGGAACGATCCCGCAGGCACAGTACGCAGCGGAGGCAGGATATACTCAACGCCATCGTTGGAGTGCGCAGTGAAGCCAAGGTCAGCCAGTCGCTTGGGAAATCGGTCAGGTGGGAGAACAATCGCCTGTGGCTGAGGCGCGGTTGCCAGAGTTGATACAGGCATTGGTGACAAACCAATTGCGCGCAACACTCCAGCCAGAGCAGCAGCATAGTCCTGGGTCTCATCGTACCGTTGCAGCACATCCCATTGGGGCGGAATACTGCCTGGTTGGCATGCCGCCACGAGCACTGGGATGACACCCTTCATATACCCTTGCTGGACGCGATGCAGAGCTGTATAGGTCTCCTGGGACACATACGTGGACTCTAACGCGCTCGGGCTGAGGACAAGGACCATCCAATCACACTTCATAAGCGCTTGGTCAATGGCCTGCATGAAGTTGCCCGATTGGATACTATCTACGTCCACCCACACCTCTGCCCCTGCCTTGGTCAAGTCGGCAACCAAGCGCTGTGTGATGTCCCGGTCTTTGCGGCTGTAGCTGACGAAGATGCGCGGTTGACTCATACGGCACCTCTGCGGCAACACTGGCTAAAGCAGGCGAGACTCTTGAGCTACAGTCTATCACAGGCAACTAGGCCCACGCTGAAAGCTCGCTTTGCCCTCTTCTCCGATTGCCGGTGATACACTGTGGCGAGTGAGCAGTAAAGCGTGGAGGGTACGGCAATGGCGGACGAGGTCAAGCAGCCGAGTGATGATACATGGAGTGATGAACTCAGCGAAGAAGGTGGCAGCAATCGACCTGCTCCAGATGGCTTTGACTCATGGAACGACTATTGGACCAAGAAGCATAACCAGCCATGGCGCACTGAGCCAGAGATCAGGGAGGAGCGGCAGCGATTTCTGAAGGAGCAACAGTTACTGATCTCGGTATTAGCAACTAAACCAAACAACGAACGAGAAGTAGGTGATACCGCGTCATTAAATGCCGGACAGTAGAGGGTCACAATTAAGGCATTCGCCCCCTTGCTTGTGCGATACTGAAGAGGCTAGACGGGCCGGAGAGGATTGCATGACAGGAAGGATGTGGCCGCATATGGCGATGACGGCACAGGACATCGAGAGCTATCTTGCCGAATTGGGACAGGAGTTACAGCGCGCGGGTATCGCGCAGCCGATACGTGTCCTGATGGTGGGTGGCGCATACATGCTGACCCAGCTTGGCAATCGTTCCACCACCAACGATATTGACGTGCTGTTGGAAGATATTCCTGACCCCAGTGCTTCGCCTTTGTATGTTCCCTTCCAAACGGCGGTGCGTGCTGTCGCCGCACGGCATGGCCTGGTGGCGAACTGGATCAACGACGTGATTGGAGATGCCTTACGTAACTTTGGGCCAACACCGACAGGGACTCCATGGCGAGTATATGGACCATTAGAGGTATTGGTCCCTGAACGAGCCTACATCCTGGCTCTCAAGTTGCTGGCACATCGGACACAGGACGAAGCAGATATCCGTACCCTCTCTCAGGAGTTGGGCATTGGGACGCGCGACGAGGCCCGGCGTATCCTCGACACGTATGTCACGGACGACGCTATTAAGCAGTCCAGTGACGTTGACACGGCCTTGGACCAGCTATTCCCGTAGATGCGTAGAGTTCTCAGGATCTTCAGGAATGACCACTCACAATCAAGACCAAGCACAACACGCCCCAAATCCCCAATATCCACAACGCTCTGTCCAGACCCTAGCACGAGCCTATGCAGAGATTGTTGCGCAGACATCTCCTTGGGTCGCCCTCAACGAGTTCTTCCATGAGTGGTGGGATTACTCTCGCATGGACCGGGCCCAGCTCATAGCCGAGGAGGTGCCACCTGGTGGCCCATCTGCACTGCTCGCCGCCGCTCTGAACGTCTCGCCGAGAAAACTCCGTCTTCGAGAGCGTGACCGACGCTGGCGTTGGGCCGTCTTCTGTGCCGCAGTCGCGGACTATTTATCAGCGCGCGAAGGGATAACCCCACCGGCATGGGTGACTGATCCACGCTATACCCTGGACGTACCCTGGTATGTTGTCGGTACCGCAGACGCGGGAAGTACCGACGACACTGGAGATACAGGAGACGATGAGAAAGCGCCGCCGCCCAAGAAGCGTTTGTACCTAGAGCAGACCACGCCACCCCAGTTGCGCCGCCGCAATATCTTCTGCAGCGACCGCATCTTCGCCAACAAGTACGAGTTCACCCAGCACATCAGGCAGTTAGTGGCAGCGCGTGCAAACCAGGCAACGCAGACAGCCTCCAGCACTGCTCCCCGAATGGAAAAACCGACGAAGACTGGCGAATGATAATGATAAGGTGAGGCCGACAAACTAGGCAAGCAGGGATTGTGGCGGCAGCGAAGGCAGGAGTGGCGCCTGTATGCAGGAGGGAATGACCTTACACCGTCGTGGAGCGGAGGACTGGGCACAGGAGACCATGCGCCACTCGATCTCATCCCAGGTCTTCTCATCCCAGGTCTTCTCATCCCAGGTCTTCTCATCCCACAAGGGCATCTGCGGAGTCGGGACAAGCGTCGGCACGGGGAAACGGTCTTCCACTGCCGCAATGGACCGCCTTCTGTGTCTGGTTGGTGTCGCTCTCACAGCGTACTGAGCGACGATCTGGGTGCTGTAGATAATGGCGAGTGTCTCCTTCACGAGCAGCACCGTCGCATTCTACCCATTGACGCTCAGGGGCCTAGCTCGCTCCTCTCTCGATCCGCCCCTTTGGCCACCTGGTCCATGTCGGCTTCAGGCGGCACAGGCTTCAAGCGGCATATCCGTACTGGCGCGAACAGGCGCGGATCATCTCGCGCTTGTGGCGCAGTCGTTCACGTGCCCGGATCACGTGCGTGCGCAGCTCTCTCAGATCGCGGCAGCAGACATTGGCCAACTCTACGCGCTTCAGATAGTTCCAGATGCCTTCCTCCGGATTGAGGTCCGGCGCGTAGCTCGGCAAGCGCTCCAAATGGAGCCGTTTGGCCGCTCCGCGCTTGAGGAAGTCCTGGATCGGTCGGCTCTTATGGATCGGTGAGCCGTCCCAGATGACCAGCAGCTTGCCCGGGAGTTTGCGCAACAGCACACGCAGGAAACCCACGACCCCTGCCGAGTTGTAGGCACCCTCCTGGACTTGCATGAACAGCCGGCCATCCAAGGTACAGCCACCAATTGCCGCGAGGTGGTCGCGGGTCAGCTTGACCCTCAAGAGCGGCGTCTGCCCGCGTGGCGCCCAGGTGCGCACCGCCAAGGGCAGCAGATAGAAGCCGGACTCGTCTACCCAGACGATGGTGTATCCTTCGTCGGCCGCTTTTTTTTGATGGCGGGCCAGCGCTGCTCGTACCACTGCCGAATAGCTTCCTGGTTGCGCTGCGTCGCCCGCTCGACTGGCTGCTGCCGACTCCACCTCAGGCGCCGGAGCAGCCGACTGACATGGTCATGATGGTAGCGCACGCCAAAGGTGCGCAGGATCAGTTCGGCTACCCGCTTGGCCGTCCACACGTCGCCGCGAAACCCGTGTGCTTCTGCTCCCTGGGCTAACAGCGCCGGGATCTGCGCCCGCTTCTCCTGGCTCAACCGGGGCGTCATGCCGGGTGGCGGCCGTCGTGCCAGCCCCGCGACGCCACCCGCCTCACGGGCGCGCTTGAGCCACTGGCTCACCGCCCCCGCACTTACACCCAGCGCCGTAGCAATGTCCTTCTGCGGCCATCCCTCTTGCTTCAAGGCCCAGGCGCGCTTGCGCCGCTCCTCGCGCCAGTCGGCCTTCTGTGGTGCTCCCATACCGAAAGTCTACCACGGCTTTAGTTCTCCCTGCCGATGTCAGTAATTCCCGGCAAAGGTCAGTCTTCCAGCTGTCTGAGAAGTCAAAGTTGATGAAAGTCAGTCCCTGAGTATCGGAGGGAAAATCCCACGCACTTAGGCCAGGCAATCTGGACAGAATTGTATCGACAGTACCGGCATCGGCGTGTGCACGAAACGATCTCATGAGTCCGAGCGGCTCTTGAACTATGACGCATGTCTGTTTCCTACCCAGTTTTCCGATAAAGTACCCTAGTTCGAGGATGACATTTTGACGTGCCCGAGTAGCCAGTGGCTGCAAGTATGCGAATTCCATCTCCTTCATGACTCTGGCAAGCTCTACTGGGGTGGTAACAGACCTGCGCAGCTCATCTACTACTCGCCCCGCCCGAGCCAGGTCCATACGGTCTGTTCCGAAGTCGTCAGGAGACATGATGACAATGGCGTAGGAAACATCACCGCTGTACCGCTCAAGCTTTTCGATTACGGTATCGCTCTGGTTTGTTCCCTCTTGCAAAACGATTGGCGTAATACCCAGTTGTTTTAGGTATGCAGCCACCTCATCGCGTAGACGCAGATAATGGCCGTGAACGATGAATACCTTCGGACTAGCCTGTTCCTGCATACCTCGTTCCCTTAGCTAAAACCGACTGCTCCTCATTCTATCACCGGCTCTGAACCATCCTCCACCTACGCTATCCGGACCGGTCTCAGCCCCTTCAATATCTCCGCCAGCATTACCGCCCCAGGTTCATCCAGTTCCCTCACCTCTCTCAAGATATCCCGCTGGAGTCTTACTGGAAGATTCTTTGCTAGCGTGGTTACTGTGTCTCTCGGGCTGTCTGGTGATCGGAGAAGTGCGTAAAGCTGCCAGAGCGTGTTTACCTCATCGAACTGCGGCTCGTGGCCCTTCTGCAGCGTCTCCACCATCTCTTCCAGAAATGCAGCTAGCACCACCCGCCTGCCAGTTTCCATCCACTGTGCCATCTCTCACCACCCCATACCATCCGTTGCCGCGTCAGTATAGATATCGGTATACCTCAGCACCCATGCTGCAAAAACCTTCTCCGTCGCAGGATGTCCCGCTCCCGCCCATCGCCTAGCACGTCTGCCTGCCATCTCTGGGGATGCCTTGCCGTCCGCCAAATCCCTCAGTGCCATGTTGAACGCGGTGTTGCATTCGTCGTCAAGCTGTCTCTGCTCCCGTGCCTCAATTCGCTCTAGTTCCTGCAACTCTATAGCATCCACCAGTCTGTGATACCGATCAGGTACCAACCCCCTCCACTCAAGCCCTTCTCTAGCTGCCTGCTTCCCAAACTGCTCCAATCGCCTCAACGTCCACTTCTCTGCCTGTTGGATCATGTCTACACCTCTCTGTCTGACTGGGCACTATGCTCGATTGCTTACCCCCTTGCCTCAATGCTCCTATGATATCACCCACAAACCCAGGCTGCAAGCGGCTCCGTTGACAATAAAGGGTGTAAAAACTGCTCATTTGACAACGAAAAGTGTAACCTGCAACGGACGGTGTAAACTCCTCATATGACTCTATTTTCACGACATTATTAGCGTATTTCTCTCACGTTTAATCCCTCATTCCCTATGGTCGTTTTTGCTGCTCTGTGCTGTGTGAGCCCTGAAAATAAGCCTATGCTGCCTGCTGGGAAAGCCACTATGGGGGAGAGGTCTCGTGCGTGCGCGGTGTGGTGCGCCGGTCGATTCCAAAATTCGAGTCTTGACCATAGTTCCCTACGCTACCTATAATGGTCTTGGGCGTTGTTTTTATCAAGGGGAGAGAGCACATGAGACGCGCAGCACTGTACACGAGGGTTTCAACCAGAGCACAGGAAGACGGTTACAGTCTCGCTGCGCAGGAAAAAGACGAACGGGAATGGTGCAGGAAGAACGATTATGACGTGGTGGAAGTATTCTCTGATACCTTCACTGGTCATGACTCGCTGGAAGAACGAGATGGGATGCAAGCCGCTCTTAGAATGATTCGAGAGCATAGAGCAGACATCCTGGTAATCTGGAAGGTAGACCGCGCCGGACGCTTTGTGGAAAATAATCTGGAGATGTGGGGAGACGTGAAAGAAGCAGGCGGACAGCTTGCCGTATCAACAGATGGTTTAGTACCCAACACACCTACCGGCAAGTTAGTCTTTTTGGTACAGTCCTGGTCCGCCGAGAACGAATGGGAGACTATCAGGCAACGTGCCGAGATGGGGCGCAATGGCCGTGTAGAGAGCGGTAAAATCCTGGTGACCTCCAGCCCCCTGTACGGCTATCTGTTCTCTGATTCCCACAAGAGCACGTATCATCTCGATACCGAGGCAGCTCCAGTCATACAAGACATTTTCAACAAGGCAGACGGCGGATGGTCCACCAGACAGATAGCGAGCTGGCTAAACGATCAGCACACACCTACCAGCAGTAAACTACTCTTTCAACGCGGCCAGCTCTCCCCGAATAGGAAAGTGATTGAGCTGTGGAGTAACCTACGGGTGGCTGATATCCTGCGAGAGCGGTCCTACACTGGTGAACATGCTACTAGGCGATACCAGACAACACGGACCAAAGTGCAGCAACCAGACGGTAAATACAAGACTCGGGTTAAGAGACTGCTACGTGCCGAAGATGACGGTGTTAGGGTAGCGCGCACCATTCCACAGATCGTCAGTGTTGAGCAGTTCAACCGAGTCCAGGCACAGGTAAAGAACAGGTACCACGATTGGACAAATGAAGTACCTGAAGAAACTCTGCTGAACAAAGGTCTGTCCATTTGCGGGGTCTGTGGTGCGCCTATGGTCCGATTCCGTCACTCTGGCAGCAACGAGCACTACTGGTCCTACACCTGTTCGCGCAGAAGTGGCTTGCCTGACACACGTGGCCTAACATGCCCAGGTATCTGCTACATCGTTAAAGCTGAAAAAGTAGATAGGGAGGTCTGGGAGGCAGTTTCAGACATTCTAAAGGATGGGGAAAAGTACAACCGCTTAGTGAAGAGTAGGACGGCCATACTAGCAGATAGACACCAGGAAGCGACCAGAAAAGCGGGGAACGTAGACAAGGAACTGGCAGAGCTTCGCGCAACAGCTTCCCGACTATTTGAGAGAATGAACCATGAGACTGACGAAACAATCTACGCCATGCAACACGCAGAGCTGCAACGACTAAATCAGACCATCCAGAAGCTAGAGAAGCGGGCTATCGAGGCACAAGCATACGTCAACACCACCCAGACCATCCAGGACGCTCACACCAGCATGTTAAAGAGCCTAGAGAGGTCACTAGCCGCGTTCCGCGCTGGTACACATCCCCGCCAAGACCGCGTTAAGCAAGAGGTATTCGATATCCTGATAGAAGAAGCACGGTATAGCGAGGCACAGAAACTCACCAGAGAAGAGAAGCGGGTTATCTTGCGATCACTGGGCATCAAAGTGAAGATGTTTCCAACGAACTCTGATTTCTTCAGGATTAATGGGCGGCGATGGGATTTTGAGTTTGCAGACCCAGGTATACCTTCGATAGCCACTGCCTGATGTGTCTTACGCTATATTGAAGCTGGAGGGTGTCGATCGCATGGTGGCCAATGCTATGGTTCGGAGAATTCGGATGCGTCTTGCGCGAGTGCCGATGGGCTCACACTTGAAACCATCGTTTCAAGATTGGGCCGGCAAGTAGCCGGCGACTAGCCCGCAATCCTGGTCGGCACGCCCCGGATCACCGTTTGAGTAACCAGATTGACTCCAAAGTGGTAACCGAGATCACGTTCATGCATGCTGGCCAGCACAATTAGGTCGCAGCGCTTCCCTGGCTTGAGGCTGCCTACCTCTTGCTCGAGAGCCAGAGCCCGTGCTCCCTCGATGGTGGCGCCGAGAATCGCTTCCTCGTGCGTCGCTCCCATAACATTGATAGCAAGAGCAAGCATAGTCTGCATATTCTCGCAGTAGCTGGTACCGGGATTGAAATCGGTTGCCAAAGCAATGTGCAAACCAGCCTCACGAAAGCGAGCCCACTCTGGATATGGGGTGCCGAGAGTGAATGAACAACCAGGCAGTAGTGTGGCGGTTACGCCAGCCTGAGCGAGCGCCGCTAGATCGTCGTCGGTGGCAAAGTCCAGGTGGTCTGCCGAGACAGCGCCAAACTCGGCGGCAAGCTCTGCCCCGCCGGTTCGCCCAAGCTGATTCGCATGCACCTTTAGTTGGTAACCGAGATCTCGGGCCCGCCCCAGGATCGTCCTTGCTTCATCCTCGGAGAATGCGGTGCGCTCGCAGAACACGTCGCAGAAGCGTGCTCTGGCTCGGAAACGGGGCAGCATCTCCTCGGAGATGCTGGCTATATAGTGTTCGCGTCCGCGAGCAGATTCTCGATATTCGGGCGCAATAGTATGGGCACCCAGAAAAGTAGGAACCACCGTGGGCAATCCCGGCCTATTCGACAGTTCCTCCATGATGTCAAGACAGCGCTCCTCGGTAGCTAGATCAAGGCCGTAGCCGGTCTTACCTTCGACGGTCGTAGTACCATGAATCGCGAAGCTTTCCAGCCGGTGCCGCCCGAGCTCACTCAGGGTCTCGGCAGTGGCGCCGCGTGTCTCACGAACCGTTTTCATAATGCCGCCGCCTTGTCTCGCCACCTCCTCGTAGGATACGCCGGAGTGGCGCAACGCAAACTCATCGGCGCGATCCCCGGCGAAGAGGAAATGAGTATGGGAGTCCACGAAACCTGGTAACACGGCGAGGCCACCAGCGCTGAATTGCGCGCTGGGAGCAACCTCTGCCAGATCGACAGCCGCAGCAAGTTTGTCTTCAGGTCCCACCCATACAATGTGACCGGCACGCGCAGCGAGCGCTCCTCGGTCAATGACGCCGAGCCGACCGGTTGCGCTGGAGCAGACACCGGGAGCGCAAGTAACCAGGCGGCTCGCGCCCGTCAGGACCCAATCCGCCGCTACTGGGTGTGATTGATTGGGGTCGTCGGGATGAGGACTCGCGGTATTCATCATTATGCTAGGCGTTCGCGTAGCGCCCGCGCTACTTCCTGGGTAACCATGCCGTTAAGATCTCCATGCAGCCGCGCCACCTCTTTCAGAAGACTTGAGCTTATGAAGAGATGCGGCAGAGCGGTGACGATCATCAATGTCTCGATCTCCGGTGCCAGATTGCGGTTCATCAGCGCTTGCTGGAACTCGTATTCGAAGTCGGTTACCGCGCGCAGCCCACGTACAGTCGCCCGCGCTCCGACAATTCGCGCAAAATCTACTGTTAAGCCCTCATAGTGCTGGACTCGGACATTGGACAACCCCTCGTCAACGATTGCCTCTTGCCAGAAGCTCACGCGCTCGTCTGTGGAAAACAGGAGGTTCTTGCTGGGTGTTTTATATACCGCGACTACCAGTTCATCTACCAGACGAGCTGCACGCTTGGCAATATCTAAGTGTCCACGGTGCACTGGATCAAAGGTCCCTGGATATACTGCGATCGTACGCCGGTGGTTCGGCTTCTCGACTTCGAGGTCACTCATTCACCCACTCCCTCACTTGCGTATGCTGTCGCCATTGGCTGCTGGAACGATCTTATGCGGCATTGTACGAGTCTCGCTTCATTTCTGTCCACTCTGTCCACTTGTCCTTCGTCCTTTAGGTGATGTAAGCGGGAGTCGTTAGCCAGATCGAGAGAATCGCCCCTTGGAGAAGGAAACACCCAATTAAGAAGAGATCAAGCCCTGGACGACGGGAGCTCCATCGGGCCAACAACAGGAAGACCGGTATCGCGGGGATCATGTAGCGTCCCGCGGATGCGAAAATATCCGGAGTCCAGGTAACCGGCGAGATGATGACGAGAGCCAAGAGCCCCACAAGATACAAGGTGAAACTGACAGGTTGCCGTCGCACCATGGCCAGTGTAATGATGGTAAAGGTCAGCAGCGGAATCAAATCGAGGAGGATGAGTGCCTGTTGGTAGGTCCAAGGTGGTGTCGTAAACAAGTGGTAGACCGCCGACGGCAACGATTGCCACGGCGGCATGTTCATGTGCTGCCAGCCTTTTTCCTCCGCCTGTGCGAAGCTGAGCGGGTTTCCGAATCTCACCCCCAAATACAGCATATAGAGGCCCAGACCAAGCGGTACTGCGAATATGACTCGCGCCGCGTCCAAAAGCTTCGGGCCAGAAAGCCAGCGCCGCCAGCCGCCAGTTACCCAGAAGTCGCGTTTCCACCAGCCATGGCAATTACCGTACTCCCATACCATAGGCAAGAACAAGACAATGCCGGTGAATCGCGTCAGCGTGGCCAGGAAAGCGCAGACTGCCGCGCCGTACCAGACACCTCGGCGAGAAAAGTATAGGCAGAAGACGGCCAATGCCAAGAAAATTCCCTCGGTGTATGCGGCGCAAAGAAAGAAAGCCAGGGGATAGGCCGCAACCAGCCGAATAGTGCGCCCGGCGGCTTCCTCTCCGTCCTCCGCTGCGGCAAAGAGTCCTATCCCAATAAAACCTGCCAGTGTACCGAGGTTGCTGATGAGCACTGCGGCTGCCAGCCGAAAAGAACTTCCTAGCACGTAGGTAAGGACGCTGATGAGCAGTGGATAGAGTGGGAAGAATGCGGTCGGCATCTGCCCATGATCTCGCACGGCTGTGGCCAGCGTAGGCTGCCAGTAACCGTACTGTGAAATATTGAGATACCACACCGTATCGAACTTGTACCACGACCAGAGCAGGTCATGAGGCGAAAATTGCTTGTTGCTATGGCTACTGAGAGTCAGGGCAAAGTACGTCACCAGCGCCAGGAGCAAACGTGTGACCATCCATATGCTCGCCGCTTGCAAGATAATCGTGCGCGTACGGGAATGGCTGGATTGCCAGTAGGCGCCGAGGCGGAAGCTCAGCTGCCGCCAACCTTCCCTCACTCCCTGCCAGGTTGCAATGGCGCTGGAGAATTTAGTTCGTGGCACGTGTTGAAGCTTTGACATAATCAGCAACACACATCATCAGGTGGTCGCCGCCATACAACCACGCCAAGCAAGATTAGGGCCGTATCACCCACTCCTCAATGCGCTCGATGACTTGTGTCACCGGTTCTTGGTAGTGTTGGCACCGCGGAAGCGTACTCAATATAGTTGGGCCATAACTACGAGTCTGAAGACGGTGATCAAAGAGCACTACCGCATTACGCCGCCAGTGACTCCAAGCCAGACCACCAAGTGCCAGCCGCAGCTTGAGGGCCGCATGTGGGACCAGAAACTGATTCTGCTGGTCGTTCCAGGCATCGGCACGTGCCGCCACCAAAGGATCGCTGAGTGCTGGAAAAGGCGTCCGTGTAATGACTACACACGCCGGTGGGCGCTCCAATGGTGTATCCCCGTCCCAGAAAGCGCCCGCGCCCAGCAGCACCACGCGCGGCTCTGAGCGAAAGGTTTGCCAAAGCTGGCGTACCGATCCGTCCTGACCTTGTGCCATTACCAGTATACCTTGCTTTTCCAGGGCTCGGCGGATGCTAGCAGCGCTGGTCCGTAGCGCCGCGTGCGACGGGAAAACGACCACCAGATCACCTTCCAGGGTGGTAGCGAGGCGAATCAACATATCGTCTAGATGGCGCTGATAGTGAGGAGCATTGGGCTCAGAAACGTCGGTAGGTAGACAAAGTATCGTTTGTTCGTTGCGATCCATTGCCGGGCTAAGTGTCTGAGTTGTTGAAGGTAGCGCAAGCGACCCGGATGCATAGGTAAAGTCTCCGGCTATCGCGAGTGCCGGCGCGGCCAGGATAAGGCCGCGCTCCGCAGCCCAGAGAGGTTCCAGAGATTGCCCGACCTGAACCGGAGCGGTATGCAGTACCGGCGCCTCTGCTGGGTTCCAGCGTGTCGCTGCCCGCGCGCGATTTGGCAGTGCCGACGCCCCCCGCGTCCAGCGACTCGTCCGCGCCCGGCGGCTCTGCGTGGGATGGTGCAGATTGCTGATTCTCATGCCCAAGCGCAGACGAGTTCGTCTGCACCGGCCTTGCATGTTGTTGATAGTGTCCGGTTGGTCTTCGACCGGCGCTGCTTTCGCTTATGCTATTCGAACCTGGGTATGGGAGCTGGATCCAGGCAATATTGGTGTCATGGCTCTGCAGACTAAGAATGCCCGATACTGCGCTCCGTAGCTCCGCTAGCAGATGTGCGCTGCCTAGGAGGTCGGTAGCAATGCCGTCTCCTGCTATAGACGCGCCCTTGCCACGCGTGGCTACTAGCTGCAGTGCGACCTCACGCACGAGCTTCTGCAGCGCGCTCAACTGGGTATCTAGACTGGTCCATGTGCGCGCCACCTCCTCCCAGGCCGCAAGACGCAGAACGTGGGTATCGAGCCGCAGCATGCGCTGCTCCATGCCCTCACTTGCTTGGTTTCCTTTGCCGTTCTCGCTCTGCGCTTCGCCAAGCAAGTGGTACAGTGCTTGAAACAGGAGAGGAAGGCCACGCTGTGCTCGTTCTACCTGCGCAAACCAGGCTTTTTCTCGGTTTTGACCATGAGGTGCCCCGCCACGATTTTCCAATTGCTCAGCCGCCAGATGCAACAGTCCGGCGCGCTTGCCGCCCGGATGGAGTTCCGCCAGCTGAATCAACAGGGTACTCAGAGCGGATTGCTCTACCACCGCGCTGCGGGCTCGACGGAGCTCGTCCTCAAGCAGATGGGCGTCCAGCACCAGAACACGGGTAGTGGTTGGAAGCAGGTCGTCTGCTCCTACCAATTGCGCGGCCAGGGCGGCGTGCGTGGTGAGAATAACTTGTACCTCTGCGGCGGCCTTTTGGCTCCGGGCCACAAAACAATAGCCGTCGCGGCGATATGTGCAGCTCGACATAGAGTCGGCGAAATCTTTGCCGGAGCGCACCCGTTCCCAGGCGACCAGTTCCGGACCGGCAAGTGCGACTTCACCGCGCGCTCCGGTCTTGGTCCGTCCAGCCCAGACGGTGAGCTTTGCCAGGCCACGAGCCATCTCCTGGGACAACTGGCTGTTGTGAGATATCCGAGCGATACCAAACCAGCGGTGCAGGCAGAGGTACGTCTCTCGCTCCGCTATTTCGGTTATCCTGACTGCATCTGGCGATAGGCTGGCGACCTCAAGCGCGCGGGGAAGATTGTGCTGAATCAGCCTGCTGAGATTTTCGTGATCGGCTACACTTATCAGCAGCGCACTACTCGGCTGCTCTTTGGCCCAGGTCAATGCGCTGGCCAGGCATGCGACCGCGCCGGATCCGTCGTGTTGCAGCTCAAGCAGCAGTGGTCCTCCTCCAGCGGCTAGAGCTTCGCCGACATTCTGCCTGACAGTTCGCTCCAGCGCCAACTGGGATTGTGACTGGGTGTCGGGGGACACTTGCGATCCCGAGGAGCTGCAGTCATAGGCGCTGGCGGTTGTCTCCCCCGGAATGGCGGCGGTATCCATGGTGGTGGGAACCAGGCGCATACGTGCTACTGGGCTAGTTGGCGTGATAGCTAGCGAAAGCACGGCAGGGTCCATACCCAGCTTGGCGGCGAGTTGGTCACCCAGTGAGGATGATGCGAGTCCGGAGAGGGAGATACCGTTGTTTAAATTCCTAAAGTTCGTATGTTGCTCGCGTACCGCCGCCCGCACAAAGTAGGATGGAGTCCAGTCAGGCGGAGTGGCAAGTCGTCCTAGTCCCTCGATGGTGCTCGCGTCCAATTCTTCCAGCCGCTTCAAGAGGGCAAGGAAGACCTCCATGGACAGCTGGGCATCTGCCAGCGCCCGATGGTAAGTGGGGCTCTTCACTCCCAGCGATTTGCCCACCGCCCCCAGGCTATAGCTGGGCAAGTCAGGCAGGAGCGCGGAGGCGAGCTCGAACGTGTCGATGAGCGGATTGCGGCGTGCCAGTCCGGCACGCCGCAAAAATGCCGCGTCGAAAGGGACGCTGTGACCAACGAGCGGGAGCTCCCCGATGAAGGTGCGTAGTCGTGACAGCAAGGCAGTGAGAGAGGGCGCGTCCTTAAGCTGGCTCGAAGTAATTCCGGTCAGCCGTTGCACGCGGTAGGGGATAGGCAGCCCCGGAGAGACGAACGATTCGAACGTCTCCAATACGCTTCCGCCGGCGAACTTGAGCGCGCCGACCTCGATAATGGCGTCCTGGTCGGGGTGTAATCCGGTGGTTTCAAGGTCAATGGCGACACGAACCGGAGGCGACTGCCCTGACAAAGAAAGCTCCCATCATTGTGTTGGCCTCGCACCTACGCGAGACGACTTTGCGCTTCCGCGCTGCGGGTATGTAGAGCCTGTAACCGAGCTAGGGCAGCTGCAGCCGCCTCGCCGGCTTTCCCTCGATGACTAATGCGATGTTTTTCTTCCGCCGGTAACTCGGCTACCGTACGGCCAAGCTCGGGTACCACAAAGATGGGATCGTAACCAAATCCTGCGCTGCCCACCGGGGCAAAGGCAATCCTACCCTCAAGCGTGCCGCAGGCGAGATCAAAGAGCCCCTGTGGAGCCGGAAGAGCAATAGCAATTACACAGCGATATCTGGCGGTGCGGAGTGATTCCGGGACGTTGTGTAGCCGCTCAAAAAGCAGGCGAAAACGCTCAGGGTAAGGCATGTCATCACCGCCAAAGCGTGCCGACCAGACACCGGGCTCGCCATGCAGTGCATCGATCTCAAGTCCCGAGTCATCGGCCAGCGCCGGCAGACCGGCGGCTTCGGCGAACGCAATAGCCTTGAGGACAGCATTTTCGGTGAAGGTGGTTCCCGTCTCCTGTACGCGTACATGGAGTCCTAGTTCTTCTGGACTCACCAGCGTATATGGAATGGGTCGTAAAATGGCGTGGAACTCTTCGATTTTATGCCGGTTCGTGGTTGCTAGCACTAGTGCACCTTGCTGATTCACGCTAATGGGCCTTTCTAGTGCGGAGTAGCCTTTAACCAGCACGCCAGGTGGCGAGTGATGCAACATCGATTGGAGAACTAGAGCGCATTCTAGCACGTGGTCGAGGCGGCGTCGAGTATCCCACCTGAAGCGGACTGCAGAAGCTAAGCAGGCAGGGCCGTCGTGCTATAATCGTATAATATATCAGAGGAAGGCAGAGAAATATCGTGGCGGTCCAGATGATTCCACCCCAACTCGAGCGGGCCACGCTGCATCTCTACCAGCTCTATGACGTGAGCTACAGTATCGACCTCGAACGCGCTCTCCAGACTATGGACACCCCTAGCGCCCGGGTACGGCCAGTAGCCAGCCGGGGTGGCGGCAGCATTGCGATTCGGCAGCTCCCTCTGGAGATAAGCATGGGTGACTACACCATGCTCATCGGAGAGCGTGAAGTGCGGGCGTACCTGCACGCTCGCATCTATGATCTGGGCATCTTGGCATTTCGCATGGTGATACCCTTTGACGAGCCGGAGACCTGGGAGAGCATCACCGACCTGATGGCAAACGTGCAAGGCTATCCGCAATCGGTGTTGGATACCTTCAATTTCCATCGAGATTCGTTGCAGCAGACGCTGCAGCCCGCTTTAGAACGTCCAAACCACGTCATTAGGGCAGAGGATTATGCTATTTTGCTTGTTGAGCGGCTGGGCGATGGAGTTCAAGCCTCGCAGCTGGCGGGCAATCCGGTACTATTGCAGGCAGCGCTGGGGGAGCGGAGACCGCTGAGCGCGTTCGCCACGTCACTCGCGACCACACTCAGTTACTACGCAGACGATCTGACACTGCTGACCTGGAGCGCTGCCATCGTAATCGAACCTGACGCGGCCGCTCGCGACGATGCCGCGTTGCTGCTCGAGTTTGCCAATGCCCAGCTGCTGGCATTTCGTTCCTATGACGCTACCGCCGAAGATGACCTGGCGCGAATTACACCGCGCATAGTGCGCCGGAGCGTGCCCGTGTGGGCGAGGGTGCAGTCCTCATATAGCTTTCGTCGCGAGGTATACAGCCTTATAGCTGACATTACCGATACCAACGCGCGGGTCGAAAATGCCCTCAAAGTTACCGAGGATATCTATTGGAATCGAGTCTACTCGGCGGCGCTCACCATCCTCCGGGTCGAGGTTTTTCGCTCCAGCATCAACGAAACGCTGGCGGTTCTGCGTGAGACGGCTTCGCTCTTACACGATGAGGCGCAGGAGACCTGGACCACATTGTTGGAGTTGTTGGTAATAATATTAATAGCCGTAGAACTGGTAGTTGCGGTGCTGGGACTGCATCATTAACCGACAGGCCCGTTTTGGCGAGGGCAGCTCATGCGGTAAGCGAATTGAGTAGAGTTTGCTGCGGTGGCTGGCGGCGCGATCCACGTTGCCCTATCGCCTGAGAGGAGATGAAGGTATGCCTGCTATTTCTATGGAAATGCCGGTTCTGGAGAGTCAAGCGCTCTCCGGCAACCCATTGGGCGATCCGGCGAATCGACGCCTACCCGTGCTTCTGCCGCCGGATTATGCCGAGTCAGGACGTCGATATCCGGTAATTGTAGCGCTGACCGGATTTACCGGAAAAGGAATATCACTTCTCAACGAGGACCCCTGGCAGCCGAATCTGATCCAGCGGTTGGAGCGACTCTACACAGCCGGTATGCCCCATGCGATTTTCGTTCTCCCAGATTGCTTCACCCGCTACGGTGGCAGCCAGTACATAAATTCCGGCGCGACCGGCCGGTACGAGGACTATGTCATCCAAGAGATCATGCCGTATATAGATGCGCACTACCGTACCATCGCGGCCCCCGAGGGACGTGGAGTATTTGGCAAATCAAGCGGTGGCTATGGAGCGATGATTCTGGGCATGCGGCATCCCGAGATTTTTGGTGCGCTTGCCTGTCACAGCGGCGACATGTATTTCGAGCTCTGTTACGGCGCGGACTTTCCGGTGTTCTGTAACGTGGTGAACGCCGCCGGCGGCATCGAGCCGTTTTGGAACCAGTTCGCGGCACAGGTCAAGAAGAAGGGCTCGGATATCCCCGCGCTGAACATTCTCGCAATGTCCGCTTGCTACTCCTCTGATCCTTCCGCGCCGCTGGGAATTGCCCTCCCGGTAGACCTGGAGACCTGCACACGAGTTCCGGAGGTTTGGACGCGGTGGCTGGAGTGGGATCCAGTAGAGTTGCTGGATCGTTATGGTGAGAACCTTCGCCGTCTCCGGTTACTCTTCATAGACTGTGGTCGCCGTGACGAATATGGGCTCCACTTTGGCGCGCGGCTTATGGCTAGGCGTCTTCGAGAGCGGGGCATTGAGTATGTGCACGAGGAGTTCGACGACGACCACCGCAGCGTCCAGTATCGCTATGATGTCTCGTTGCCCAAGCTTGCCCAGGCTCTGGCGCATGAATGAAGTCAAGCAGCGTCTAATCGCAGGGAAAGCGACATGGAGAGAGATACATAGCGATTACAGTATGCGAGGATGGTGCAATGTTAACCCAGCAAGTGTTGGCTGAATTCGACGAAGCTCTGGGCACAGATCGAATTGATGACGATGTGGCGGAGCTGTTGCCGTACGCCTCAGATGCGTCATTCTCGGGACGTATACCAGATGCGGTCGCGCATCCATCAACTACTGAAGCAGTCAGCCGCGTGATGAAAATAGCTAGTCGCTGGAATATTGCCGTGGTGCCGCGCGGGAGCGGCACCAGCCTCACCGGCGGTCCTGTTCCTTTAAATGGAGGCCTAGTGCTGGATCTGGCCGGTATGAACCAGATCCTGGAGATCGATCCCGGAACAAGCACCGCCACCGTCCAGGCCGGTGTGCGAAATATCGAGCTACAGTGCGCGGCGGCGGCGCATGGCCTCTTCTATCCACCCGACCCCGCCAGCTGGGAGAGATGTACACTGGGCGGCAATGTGGCTTGTGATGCCGGAGGGCCGCGCTGCCTCAAGTATGGAGTAACCAAGAGCTACGTGCTTGGGCTTGTCGTTGTGCTGGCGGATGGGCGAGTGCTGAGACTGGGTGGAAAACTCCTCAAGAACGCGACTGGCTATCAACTCTTGCAGCTTTTCATAGGCTCAGAGGGAACGCTGGGCATCATCACCGAGATAATTCTTCGCATGCTTCCTCTCCCACAGGCATATGCTGCCGCGGCAGTTCCATTTGCTGATCTCGAGGATGCCAGCGTAGCAGTGACGGCGATTCTAAGCGCCGGGCTGCTGCCGGAGAAGGTCGAGCTCATGGACCGTGTGACTCTTGCGGCGGTAGCAGACGAGGGCGGCCTGGGACTACCATCCGCTGCCGGTGCGATGCTGCTCATTGAGCAAGACGGCTCTCTTCCGGACGTGGTGAACCAAGAAATCGGCAGGATTGGGGAAATCTGCAGGCGGCACGGAGCTCTTGATGTGCGGATTGCGACAGATCCAGCCGATCGGGAGAAGCTCTGGACTGCGCGCCGTGCCGCCTCGGATGCGTTGGCCCGCCGGTATCCCAACAAGACCAGTGAAGACATCGTTGTGCCACGTAGCCAAATTCCCGAGATGGTTCGGCGTATATCCCAGATCGCGCAGTCGGCAGGTCTGGAGATTGCCGTTTTTGGCCATGCCGGTGACGGCAATCTCCATCCGACCATCCTGTTCAATCGGGCGATTCCCGGCGAGATGGAAAAAGTAGAGCAGGCAGTTTCGGCAATCTTTGCGGCCTCACTGGAGCTGGGCGGCACTCTGAGCGGCGAGCATGGAATCGGCGCGTTGAAGCGGGCGTTTCTTCGGGATGCGGTTGGTGACGAGACCCTCGCGGTGCTCGGCGCAATAAAACAGCTCTTTGATCCGCTGGGGCTGCTCAATCCTGGCAAAGTCTTTGCGCCGGCCGGCACGAGTAAAGTCGGCTTCCTCACCGATTTGCCGATATTCGACACTATTGCCGCTGGATAAGAGGCATTTTGGATGCAGTGTATGTGCGGTGGGGTAGGACTGATGTCGGCTTGCACGAATGCCAAAGCACAGGTACAATAGACTCGTATTCCCTCGCGTAGCCGGGTGATTGGTCTACGCTCTTGATCAGAACACATCCATACACGTCACCTCACCGGCAGCCGTCCAAAGTCTCCCGGCGAGGGAGGAGAATAGTGGTATCATGGGTTCCTTACGTACAGCCAAGCCGCTGGTGAGCGCGCTGCTTTCGCTGCTTTTCGTATTAAGTTTTGTGCTGCCGTTCCTGCAGTTCAACTATCTTGCCGGACCTATTACGCCATTTGATGTGGTCCAGGCCGGTTCGATTCGCTGGGGTGTTATTCTCGCCGTGGCGTTGATCTGGCTGGGTGTGCAGCTCTTCTGGAAAGCTCCGCGCCAGGCAACCAAGCTTGGGCTGGCAGCGTCGGCAACGATTTGCTGGCTTTCTCTTGCGCTACTCTACCCGTTCAAAGATCTCAGCCTCGACGAGGGGACGCGCGGCGCGGTGGCTTTCTTCACCCTCATGGGAGGACTCGGGGTCACCCTGGTGTGGATGCACTTTCTTGCCGACGATTTCAAGTATTAGCGGCTACGACCACTCTTACTCGCTAGGGAGTGGATTTGGCGGATCGCCGTCCTGCAGCAGCCCGCTGTTGTAATCGCTTACCCACCAGCCAGCCACTCGCTCCCCCAATTATCAGGGCCAGCAGGCTAAGGATGACCAGCCAGCGAGGGATGTAGTCAAGAACATCTGCCGCGATGGCCCAGACCAGTGGGACCGCTTGACCAAGCAGCCCGCCAACTACAAAGTAGAAGCTCGACCACACGACGGCGGCTACGGCGGCGGTTGCCGCGTATTCGCGATAGGCTACGCCGCTGCTACCTGCCATCACGGTAGTAGGAATACGCAGCCCAGGAATGAGCCGGCCCAGGATGATGGCAATCCGGCCACGACGCTCGAGCCAGATTCGTAGGCGAACGATCCGATTCTCGTGCAGATGGACATACTTTCCGTATTTAACCAGCAGGACATGGCCGCCGCGTCGCGCTATTGCGTACAAAGTGGAAGACCCAAGGAACACCGCGAGACTGGACGCGCCGATAACCAGCAGGGCGTGTGCGAGGCTGGTGTGAGGGTCGGCGCCGGCCAGCATAACCAGAGTATCGCCAGGTACGGGGATAGGGACTCCCGCTTCCTCGATGAGAATGGCGAAAAACAGGGTCGGCAGCTCGTATGCGTGGAAGAAGCCAAGGACAACATGTGCTAGCTGAGCCAGGATGTCCATATTGCCCTCCCTTCCTGCCCATCCTACTCCAGCCCTTCGGCCTTGGCAAATCAGGTTAGCATGGTACCAGTCTTCGGTATTCGTGCGGTTGTGCTAGAGTACTCCGGGAAGAGTCAGGCGACTAGCCGGCGCTTCCGGTGTGGAATCCCATCCGTAACCGAAAGACGAGTTACCGCCAAAATGGAGGAATGCTGCAAAATGAGTGGCCAAAGAGTGGGTCGAGCGCTGATCAGCAGCGTCATTGCTGGTATCGTCGCCGGCATCATCTACCTAATCATTTCGGTCGTCTTCAGCCAGGCAAGCGTGGCCGCGACCTATATCGGTGCGGTGGTGGTTGGCATATTTACCCTTGTCATTGCCTTCATTATCAACTTGATTTTGGCATGGATATTCACTGGAAACCGCTAGTGGTAGCTACTATTTGGTCGTGGCCGCGAGTATCTCCATTTGCTAGAGAACGCGCTATGCGCTCTCCTTCTGCTCGCTATGCTGCCGCGCCGGCTCCGGCACCAGATCCTCAGGGTTCTGCTTGTCGTCCGGGGTATCTGGCGGGTCGGGTCTCTGACCGATAGTGTTCAAGCTGGCGAGTACTCGTTCAACTTCCTTAGCCTCTGGGTTCCGCCCTAGACCGCGCAGGGCATCGATCTTGCCTTTAAGCGCATCGCGATACTTGTCGTCAATCGACAGGGCCCGATCGAAGTCAGAGAGTGCATCGCCGTACTGCTTTTTCGCCACTAACGCGATCCCTCGGCCGGTCCATGCCGGGCAGTATTTATCGTTGAAGGACAGAGCGCGGTCAAAGGCCTGGATGGCCTCATCGTAGCGCTTCAGGGCATTGAATACGGTGCCCTTGTTCTTCCAGGCGGAGGGGTATTCCGGACTCATTGCCACACAGTGGTTGAGAGCGTCCAGCGCTTCATCCAGCCGTCCCATGTCCCGCAGCGTAGCCCCACGGCCGTTGTACGCGTAGTACATTTTGGGGTCCAACTGGATGACCCGGTCGAATGCCTTCAGCGCCGGGTCAAGCTGGCCCAGCTCCCGGAGCACGACCCCCTTGCCGTTCAAGGCGTAGACGTACGTTGAATTAATGCGGAGTGCCTCGTCATAGGCGGCAAGGGCCACCTCACGGAGCCCGAGACTCGACCGTGCGTCGCCGAGATTACGCCAGGCGAATTCGTAGTTTGGATCTATCTCAATCGCCTTTTCGAATGCGTCCACTGCCTCGGGAAAATTATTGAGCCTCGAGAGGGTCTTTCCTTTGCCGTTCCATGCCTGTGCGTAGGTTGGTTCGATAGCGAGGGCATGATTGTAGGCGACGAGGGCATCGTCATAGTGCCCCATTTCATCCAGAACACCGGCGCGGTTGCGCCAGGCCGAGGAATAATTGCCATCCAGTGCGATCGCCTGGTCATAGGCGGCAAGAGCCGCGTCATAGCGGTGCAAGCTCTGAAGAACCGCACCTTTGTTACGCCAGATCACGGCGGTAGCGACCGGAGCCGCTCGGTCCGCAGAGTCGAGGACGAAGTTATAACCGGAGAGCGATGGCTCGTACTGCTTCTGGCGGTAGAGGGCATTACTTAAATAGAAGACGGCTTCAACGTCGGGTACCGCCATCATGGCCATCATCGCCTTCTCCAGGTCGCGCTCGAGCTGTTGCGGCCGGTTGGGAGATGGGTAATCGGTGATAACCCGCTCAAAGTAGGTATCTTTGCGAATGATCAGTGCTTCGCCATTGAAGCTCTCGGTTACGAATTGCCTGTCGATCAGCTCTCTCACAGCTTCTTGCCACGCTTCTTCCGTCGCGAGATCCGAGTGGCGAAAGACCTGCGCACAGATGATCCGCAAGCGCTGGGTTGTATGCGTCTCTATGCCAGCTAGCGAAAGCAGCTTCATTGCTTGCAGCACGCGCACCGCCGGGTCGTGGTCGGCAGCAAGCTCGGCGTAGGATTGGCGCTTGGCCGAAAGTCCGAGCACCAGCGACCCAATGGTGCCGTCCCAGTCGTTCATGCGCTTCAGCGCCTGTTGCTGGAACTCATGGATCACCTGTTCCGCCTCTGGCCCCTGTATTGGGAAGAGCGGCACCATCACCGTCTCCAACTCGGCAAAGAGCCAGCCTAAACGCGCCCGAACGCGAAGCTCATCCTCGCTGCGGCAGGTAGCGATGAGGATGACCTGTCGAGCGTAGCTGCGCACCAGCTGCTCCATCTTTCGTAGTTCCAGCGACCGAGTGTCTAGAGATTGGA
>CAWENW010000021.1:0-109661 GCA_963810535.1 uncultured Chloroflexia bacterium | reverse complement strand
AGACGTCCAGATTCTTCACGTTCTTGGCGTGAGCCTCGATAAACCGCTTACGCGGCAACACTTCATCTCCCATAAGCATCGAGAAGGTCTCGTTAGCTTTGAGGGCATCCTCCACCGTGACTTGCAGGATAGTTCGGGTGGCGGGATTCATGGTAGTGTCCCAGAGCTCTTCAGGATCCATCTCGCCCAGACCTTTGTAGCGGTTGACCGGTGGATTCTTGCCCTCGCCTAGTCGCGATATAAACTCGTCTTTCTCCGCGTCGCTAAAGACATAGTGGCGCTGCTTGCCGACCTGGATCCGGTACAGCGGCGGCTGTGCGATGTAGAGCCGGCCATCCATGATGAGCTGCTCCATATGACGGAAGAAGAACGTCAAGAGCAGCGTGCGGATATGGCTTCCATCTACGTCAGCGTCAGTCATGAGCACCACACGTCCGTAGCGGAGCCTGTCATAGGAGATCGTCTCGCCGATTCCGGTGCCAAGCGCCGTGATGATATCCTTGATGGACTCACTGGCCAGCATACGGTCCAGCCGCGCCCGCTCGACGTTCAGGATCTTGCCTCGTAGCGGGAGAATCGCCTGAAAATGACGGTCTCGCCCCTGCTTCGCACTCCCACCAGCCGAATCTCCCTCAACAAGATAGAGCTCGCAGCGATCTGAACGGCGCTCTGAACAGTCGGCCAGCTTACCGGGTAGCGTAGAGTCGAGGGAATCCTTGCGGCGAACCAGGTCGCGAGCCTTACGAGCGGCATCACGGGCACGTGCCGAATTCAGGCACTTCTCGATGATGCGCCTGCCCTCGGCGGGCGTCTCCTCCAGATACTTGAGGAGTGCCTCGGTGACCACGTTCTCCACCTGGGTACGGACATCGGCATTGTTCAGCTTGCCTTTAGTCTGTCCCTCGAACTGCGCCTCCGGCAGCTTGACGCTAATTGCCGCGGTAAGGCCCTCGCGCACGTCATCGCCAGTCAGATTGGCGTCGGCTTCCTTCAGGTAGCCGGACTTGCGCCCATACTCATTCAGGGTACGAGTTAGGGCGGCGCGGAAGCCGGTCACGTGCGAGCCGCCATCTATGGTGTTGATACCATTGGCAAACGAGAAGAGCGTCTCGCTGTAGCCGTCGTTGTATTGTATGGCTACCTCGACTATGGTCTTGTCGACCTTCTTCTCGATATGCATCGGCCGAGCCATGAGGACGTTGCGGTTCAGGTTCAGATGGCGCACAAATGACTTGAGGCCGCCGTCGAAATAGAAGGAGCGCTCCTGCTCTCGTCCGTCACGCTCGTCCACTAACTTGATGGTCAACCCACGATTGAGGTATGCCATCTCGCGGAAGCGCTGCGCCAGTGTGTCAAACTGGAAGTCACCAGTTTCCATGATTGAGAGATCTGGAAGAAACTTGGTCTTTGTCCCAGCGCCTTCGGCGCGCCCTACTGCTTTAACCGGCTCTACCGGCTTGCCGAACCGGTACTCCTGAGCATAGAGCTTGCCGCCGCGCTTCACCTCGACACGGCAGTACGCGGCAAGCGCATTGACAGCCGAGACGCCGACGCCGTGGAGGCCGCTAGATCCCTGCTTGTAACCGTCGCCGCCAAATTTGCCGCCGGCTCCCAGAGTCGTCATCACGATCTCGAGTGTCGAGCGATTGGGAAATTTGGGATGAGGCTCTACCGGAATGCCGCGTCCATTGTCTTCAACCGATACCGACCCGTCCACCCCGATCTCGATGAGTATCTGGTCGCAGACGCCGGCCATTGCCTCATCGATGCTATTGTCGACTACTTCGGTCACCAGGTGATGCAGGCCGCGAATGTCAGTGCCGCCGATATACATGCCAGGGCGCTTGCGCACGTGCTCAAGCCCTTCGAGTACCTCAATGTCTTTTGCGGTATACGAAGAGCCCTTTTCATCAATTTTCGTTGTCTTCTCATTTCGCTGTGCTACTGACATACTGTGCAGCCTTTACTTCTTCCAGTGTGCATCCCGAGCATCCATAAGCCCTGCTTGGGCAGGCGAGTCGATTAAGATATCCAGCTATAAGCAGCGCCACCTTGCCGATGGTGGCACCTGAGATTCGTTCTGCTGCTCATTCTTTTTGACACTCGAAAAAACCGCGCCGGACAGGGGAAGGCCCCAAATCAGCAACCGGGTGGGCGCCACGAATGAACACGTCACGAACGAGTGGTGGATGTAGAATGAGTGGGGAAGAACCACAGCGAGCCAGTCGGTTTAGCTCAGCCGTCTCGTGCCGGCGAGGGATGCAAAGTGTCTCCACCAACAACAAATCTGTACTCCTAGTTGGATGTGATGACATCCACAAGAACCAATATCTTACCTCTCCACCAACTGATTAATTGTACCATATTTTGCGATTTTTCGTTGCCGAAGCAGGACTCCTAGGGCCGCAAGAGAAGCGGATTCCTGCCTTTGCGCCCGCCTGCTACTACCCCTCACCAGATCGACCCGATCTGGTGCCCATCAGGTAGTGATGATTGGACCGGCGACTGGAGCGCCGAATCGTGTCAGTGTGATACGAGATCATCAAGTTCACGGCTCGTAGTTACCGGCTGAAGGCAAACAAAATTACGGCAGACATATGCGGCGGTTCTGCCTTCTACGAGGCCGCGACCTTGCAGAAGCGTGACAGTATCGGCGACATCCTGGCTAACGCTGGCGCCATCCTCGGCAAGACCGATTGCCAGAACCGCTCGAGGCAAATAACGACCTGCCAGCGCACGCGAGAGCGAGGAATGCCGAGAGCCTCCGTCTTCAGGCGCGACCACCACAGCTATTTCCTGCATCGGCCCAATGTAATCGTCCAGAGCGCACAGGAAATGACCAAATGCCCCCGGCTGGTCAGCCATCGACGCCGATAGTGGAACGAGTATTCGAGCTGCGAAGTCGTGATATCGCCCTTCACCCAGCAGCGCCGTAAGGCGCAAGAGTGCCTCGGCAGCCAGGCTGGTGCCGCTCGGTGTTGCATTGTCAGTCAGCTCCCGCGGGCGCCCAATGAGGACCTCCTGGTCGCTAGCGGTGTCGAAGAAGGAACCGCTGGCTTCATCCCAGAAGCGATCGAGAAAGGTATCAGCTAGCGACTTGGCCCACGAGACCATGCTGACATCACCAGTGGTCTCATAGGCGCTGAGCAGACCGTTGACGACCGCGGCATAGTCTTCCAGGTAGGCGCGCGCCTGACCGCGCCCCTGCCGCCATGAGCGAATTAGGCGTTCTTGCACCATCATGTGGTCCCGGAGAAACTCCACGTTTCTCCGCGCCGCGTCTTGGTAGTCATCGCGGTCGAGGATTCGTCCAGCCTCAGCCATGGCCCGCAACATAAAGCCATTCCATACCGCGAGCACCTTGTCGTCGCGTCCGGGCCAGGTACGCCGGGCTCGCGTCTCGTAGAGCAGCCGTCGCAACCGGGCGATGATAAGATCCAGCTCCGGCGGACGAGTGCCCAGATCAGCGGCGAGACCGGACCGGGTCTTCGCCATGTGCAAGATCGTGTGTCCTTCGAAATTCCCGCCCGGGACTACTCCCCAGATCCGCTCCGCCAGCGCCGCGTCAGCTTCGCCTAACGCATCCCGCAGCTCGTCCGACGTCCAAACGTAGAACGCGCCTTCGACGCCGTCACTGTCGGCATCCTGAGTCGAATAAAAACCGCCTTCTGGATCGGTCATCTCGCGCAACACATAATCCAGAGTTTCCTCGCAGACTCGCCGGTAGGAGGGCTCATGAGTGAGCTGCCAGGCGTGCAGATACACCAGGGCAAGCAGCGCATTGTCATACAGCATCTTCTCAAAATGGGGCACCAGCCAATGGGCGTCGGTAGAATACCGGTGAAAGCCGCCTCCAACCTGATCATAGATGCCACCGGCAGCCATCTTATCCAGGGTGAGTCGGAGTAAATGGAGTCGCCGCTCACCGTCTTCGTCTCCGGTCAGCTGGCCGGCTCGCGCACGCGCTTCCATCCTCAGCAGATACTCAAGCCCCATAGGATGGGGGAACTTTGGAGCGCGGCCAAATCCCCCTTCGAGCGCGTCGACCGTTGCCAGCATCCGATCAGCGGCCTGCTCTAAGACGTCTGGATCGACCTGGTGCTCGCCAGCGGGCAAACCAGCGGCTAGACGTAGACTCACGGCGCTCTGCCGCTTATAGAACTGGCGAAACTCTTCCGCCTGCTTCTCAACATCATCCCGGCGAGTCCGATACAGGTGAGCCATGCTGTCCAACACTTTGGTGAAGCTGGGCATTCCGTATCGGTCGGTTGGTGGAAAGTAGGTGCCCGCAAAGAACGGGGCTCCATCCGGAAGAAGAAACACTGTCATCGGCCAACCGCCGTTACCGGTAAGCGCCTGTACCGCGTCCATGTAGAGCGCATCGATGTCCGGCCGCTCTTCACGGTCGACTTTGATGCTGACAAAGTTCCGATTAATGAGCGAGGCGGTGTCCTCGTCCTCAAACGATTCTTCCCGAAGGCGATGACACCAATGGCAGGCGCTGTAGCCGACGCTCAGAAGAATAGGCTTGTCCAAAGCGCGCGCCGCTTCAAAAGCCTCGGGCCCCCAGGGATACCAATCTACCGGATTATGCGCATGTTGCAACAGGTAAGGACTGGATTCGTGAATGAGCCGATTGGTGAATGAGCCGTGTTCCGGTAGATTATCCATTTTATTATTCCTCTAGGTTTTTCCCGCTTTCGGGCCAGAGCACCAAGCTGCGATCGGCGTTCTGCTTCGCGGCTACTGAGATAAACTGGTCCAGAGGCACCGCGCCAATGTTCTCGTTAGTCCGCAATCGCAGCGCCACCGAGCCGTTCTCTTCTTCTTTATCGCCCACTACAAGCATATAGGGAATCTTCTGCAGTTGCGCATCACGCACCTTGGCGTTCATGCGCTCGGACCGTAGATCAACCTCGCCGCGTAGACCAGCGGCCCGCAGCCGCTCTTCTATGTTTCGAGCAAAGCTCTGGTGACGGTCGGCGATGGGAATGACCACCGCCTGGACCGGTGCGAGCCAGACTGGGAAGTTACCAGCATAGTTCTCGATCAGGAACGCCATAATCCGCTCCATTGTAGACAGAATGCCACGGTGAATCATGACTGGCCGGTGAGCTTGTCCATCCTCGCCGATGTATTCCAGATCGAACTTCTCCGGCAATGTAAAATCAATCTGTACCGTCGAGATCGTCTCGTCCTTACCCAGTACGTTGGCCACCTGCACATCCAGCTTCGGACCGTAGAACGCCGCGTCGCCGACTCCCACATAGTAGTCGAGACCCAGCTCCGCAAGAGCCTGACGTAGCGCCGCCTCGGATCGTTGCCACATCTCTTCATTATCTTCGAAGTTGACCTTGTCGTTCGGATCTCGCAGCGACAGCCGGTATCGGTATTGTGTAAAGCCCAGCACCCGATACGTCTCCTGGATCAGCTTCACCACTGTGATAAATTCTTCCAGCATCTGATCCGGCGTACAGAAGATATGCGCGTCGTTGAGTGTCATGGCTCGCACGCGGGAAAGGCCAGCCAGCTCACCTGACTTCTCCAGCCGATACATGGTCCCAAGCTCGGCGATACGGATAGGCAGGTCTCGATACGAGCGCATCGCGTACTTGTACACCTCGATATGATGAGGGCAATTCATGGGGCGTAGCACCAGCTCTTCACCACTCTCCAGCTTCATCGGCGGATACATGGAATCATGATAGTGCTCCCAATGCCCGGATCTCTTGTAGAGATCAAGCTTAGCCAGCTGTGGAGTATAGACGTGTTGGTAGCCGTTCGCCCGTTCGACCCCAACGATATAGTCTTCGAGCAGATGGCGAACAGTAGCTCCCTTAGGCAGCCAGATCGGCAATCCCGCTCCCACCTCGTCGCTGATCATGAACAGCTCAAGATCTTTCCCGATCTTGCGGTGGTCGCGCCGCCGGGCTTCTTCAAGCCTCTCCAGATATTCGTCCAGCTCGGCCTGCGACGACCAAGCGGTGCCATACAGCCGTTGTAGCATCGGCTGGTGCTCATCGCCGCGCCAGTACGCGCCGGCTACACGCAGCAACTTTATCGCGCCGATCTGAGACGTTCTGTCGACATGCGGACCACGACACAAATCCAGGAACGGCCCCTGCTGATAGATTCCCACTTCGGCATCTGGCAGATTCTCGATAATTTCTATCTTGTAAGGCTGATCGTGCTCCCGGAAGTAACTAAGGGCCTTATCTCGCGGCCACTTGCTCTGCACAAACGGGTAATCGGCGGCAATGCTCTTTCGCATGCGCTCCTCGATCGGCGGAAAGTCCTCCGGTGTCAGCGTCCGCGGCAGCTCCATATCATAATAGAAGCCGTCTTCAATAGCGGGGCCGATGGCAAAGCGAGCGGTAGGAAACAGCTCTTGCACCGCCTCCGCCATGACATGGGCGGCGCTATGCCGCATGCGCTGCAGCGGCGTGTACTCAACTGATTGGTTGAGCTCTTCTTCAACCGACATACTCCGCAACCTTCCTTTCTGGACCAGCGACAGCCGACACCGCCAAGCTAAGACCCGCGATCTCGTCAACAAGCCGCCGGCAATTGACCCATCGGGCTCCGGCATTAGGCGCTCGGAGCGCCAGACGTAACCACCAGGCAATCGGCGACATCTGCTCGTCTAAGTGGGCAAGCAGATAGACAAGGTCGGGCACCCGTCCCTCCCGGTGCGCAAACCACTCCATGGCAATTCGCTGGGCCAGCCCATCGAGCAGCAACGCGGCACGATCTAGATCTCCCGCAGCCAACAGCACGGCCGACTGATCCAAGATCCGCACGAACTTATCATATCCGGCGAAGTCGCGCTCTAGACCTTCCTGCATGTTGCTATTTCGTTCGCTATGCTCTTCAATGGCTTCCATCTTCTCTATCCTCCCGCATTTCTCTGCTTCTGCAGCTGAGCGTGTCTCGCACTCACACGTCGTTTCTCTCTCGATGTCCCTACGGGTGCGGGTAGGTGGTGATACCGCCGGCGATCATGCGCCGGCGGCTTCCCTCTCCAATCAGTTGTAGCGCAGGATGGCAGCGAAGCATAGGATTCCTTCGACCTCTCGCTAGTACCAAAGCATTGATGGCATCAATCCAACAACCGGAAAAACAGCACAGATTCGCCGCGATAAAGCGCGCCTGGCATAAAAATGCCCCTTCATCCAACAGGGACGAAGGGGCGCGTAGTGCCGCTCGTGGTTCCACCCACATTCCATACAGCACCGTCGCTCCTCACTAAGAGGCCACTAACGACTGCCGTATGCTTATTGCCGGCTGATAACGGTGCCTACCGTCGCCCCTTACTTCGTCTGGGAGGGTGACCTCTGGAACATGTACTATACAGGTCGCTACCAGATGTTTCATGAGCCAAGCTGGCGGGTGGTTTTTGCCGGATGGAACTGGAGATGGCTCTCAGCCGTTGACCATCTCTCGCTGTCAGTCGCAGCCGGATACTCGTCCCGCTCATTCGCTCTTACAGGTCAGTTCTTCTGTTGCTACACTAACAGCATACCACGCCATGTCGCGCATGTAAAGGAAGCTGACCACGCTAGAGTACCTGCCTGGCCTCCACGCTGTGGTCGTCGCCCGCCTCGAGAATGTTCTCCAGGTGGCAGGTATCGTTGAGACGCATGGCGATCGCAAAGTAGTCTGTTCCGCTGGTTTGGTGGACCGAGCCTCCGGCGATACCAACATCGAGCTCGTTAATGGCGGCATTGTCGCGACGGAATTGCCAGCGGCGGTTAAGATTCATGCCAAGCAGATGGCAGAGCAGAACACCAATGGCGCCACCGTGGGTGACCCAGAGCACACTGGCGTCGGGATAACTCTGCCGGCAACGATCGAAGGCACGCACCAGACGTCCGTGAAACGCAAGAATGGTCTCGCCGCCTGGTGGAGCAACGTCTAGGGCATCCGAGTGCCACTCGGCGGCGCGTACGGGATCTCGTTCCCAGACCTCTGCGTATGTCAATCCTTCCCAGGCGCCCATGGAGATCTCTCGCAGATCCGGATCGAAGATAATGGGAACCTGATGATGGCGCATGACCGCGTGGGTAGTTTGCCGGGCTCGGATGAGATCCGAGGAGATGATTACATCAAGCCTCTCGCTGGCGAGTCGCAGGCCCAGTGCCTCAACCTGCGACTCCCCCAGCGTACTGAGCTCGATATCGCTCTGCCCGGTGTAACGAGACAGAGCGTTATGATCGGTTGTGCCGTGCCGTACGATCAAAAGTCGCATGCTTGCCGTTCCTTGTTTGCTTGTAGAAACACCAGCGCCATTAAACGAGCCCGGCCAGGAATGGGGTAAGTGCGAGTACTGCTACCTCTACAAGCTCATTTACCGCCCCATAGGTGTCGCCGGTCAAGCCGCCACCCAGACGGCGGCTTGCCCATGCCGCTGTAGCCAACGTAACTACGATCGCGATCAACGCCAGGAGACCTGAGGTTATCGCCGCCGGCGAACTCGACTTCGCACTGCCTTGCATCAGCAGCGTAGCCACACCTGCTGCGACCGCCAGGAGCACCAACGCGACACCACTGGCGGCGATCAGGTAGCGCACCTGTCGCCGGAATGCTGATCCAAGCCCGTGCTGTCTGGCATAGGGAAAGAAGCTGAGAGCACACACAATGCCCCAACGTCCCAAGAGCGGCGCCGCGACCAGCGCTAGCACTCGCACAGAGCCGTGAATCTCTCCCAGCGCGGCAAATCGCGCAATCAGCAGTAAACCGGCTCCAATAGCACCATAGGCGCCCACGCGGCTATCTTTCAGAATCTCCAGTCGGCGTTCGACTGAATGTGCCCCCAGTAGCGCGTCGCAGCAATCGACAAATCCATCCAGATGCAGCATGCCTGTCACCAGCGCCGAGACGGCGAGCAGTGCCGCGTCTCGAACAGGCAGGGACAGTACTGGAGACAGCACCCAGTCAAGTAGCGAGAGCCCCGCGCCGATCAAAGCGCCAACCAGCGGAAACCAGGGCAATGCCGGCGACATGTCAGCGAAGGCGGTAGAGTCCGCGTCGACCACCATTCTGGGGCCGGGTACCGGCACGATTGTCAAGAATCGTATGGCCAGTAAGAGTCCCCGCTGGTGCAGTACTGGTGAGGGCGGTGCGGGATCTACTTGTTCTTCGGCCATTATGATCCTAAAGGCGTGGTATAGGATCGTGTCGATCCTATCTCTGCTAGACGTTACAGCCGGGCCATGATGAGCATGGTGGTGACATCAATATCGCAGCTCGGCATGATTGATTGTACGAGTCAGGGAAATTCGCTGTCAATTACCTCAGGTGGCGCAACCTCCCGCACTCGCGCGGTGTTATAGACTAGGGGGGAAATTGGTGCTCATGTGGGAGCAAGGCTTCCAAATAAAGGAAAAATTGACATGGCGGAAGATGGGATATCCAGGAATGATGCGGCACAGGTGGCCGCACGAGTGTACGCTCTTGTCCGAGCCTGCCCACCCGGCCGAGTTACCACCTATGGGAACCTCGCAGTCGCCATTGGCTACCCGAGGGGCGCCCGGATGGTCGGTTGGATCATGAATGCTGTGCCCAAAGGCTCCGATGTGCCGGCGGAGCGAGTGCTGAACAGCAAAGGCGAGCTCACCGGCAGCTGGGCGTTCGGGCAGAAGGGGCGTATGCGGCAGCTGCTCGAAGCTGAAGGAATTGTGTTTACAGCGGAGGACCGAGTCGATCTCAAGCGGTACGGCTGGAATCCAAGCACTGACCTAAGCCGCCCGGAGCTCGACCAGCTTCTGCGGGAGGCGACCTTGCCGGGCGACAATGTGAGCGAGTACCTCATGCAGAAACTGCTGGACGACCCTGCTTCGCCATTTCGCATCTCTGCTGAAAAGTAAGGCGAACCGTGTAGCGCCACATGCCACCGTGCTCTACTCGTCAAGTGCCCCACCATTGGTTGCGGCAACGCGCCCGGCGAAGTAGCCACTGTCCTTTATGGTTCGCCGCTGGGTCGGGTAATCCACATGCACCAGTCCAAAGCGCGGACGGTATCCGCGCGCCCACTCGAAATTATCCAACAACGACCAGGCAAAATAGCCATAGAGCGGCACTCCGGCGAGGAGAGCACGGCGCGCCTGCTCAAAGTGCAAGTTAAGGTAGCGCGTCCGGTCGGTATCATGCACCGCGCCAGTCTCGTCCACCTGGTCCGGGTAGGCGGCACCATTCTCGGTAATGTAGAGCTTGTCCACTTGATACTCGTCGGCGAGACGAGTGAGGACATTGTAGAGGCCTTCGGGATACACTTCCCACCCCATCTCGGTCAGCTTGCCGCGCGTCGGAGGTACGGTAGCAGGCAAGACAGAGCCCCGCCGGCCCGCTTTTATGATCAGTCTCGAATAGTAGTTTACGCCCAAGAAATCAAGCGGTGCCGCGATAATTTGCATGTCGCCAGGCCGGATAAGTTCTTCGGATATATCTAGCTTACTCGTAACCTCGGAGGGGTAAGTGCCGGTAAAAAGAGCGTCGAGGTACCAGCGGTGATACAGTCCGTCGGCGAGTTGCGCGGCCGCGACGTCCTCCTCTCGGTCGGTCTTGGGCTCCAGATGCGATATGTTCAGCGTAATGCCCACACTGGCCTCTCGGAGCCGGGCGCGAATCGCGGCGTCCGCAAGCCCGTGTGCCAGCAGCAGGTGGTGCGACACCGGCGCGATGTGCTGGCGGTCCCGCAGCCCAGGAGCCATCCGGCCGTCTACATGGCCGGCGAAGACGACGACATGCGGCTCGTTGAGGGTGATCCAGTGACTGACACGGTCACCAAGTCTTCGGGAGACGATGTCGGCATAGTCGGAGAAAAAGCCGGCGGTATCGCGGTTGCGCCAGCCACCACGATCTTCCAGCCTCTGTGGCAGGTCCCAGTGATACAACGTTACAAAAGGACTGATTCCGGAAACTAGCAAGCGGTCCACCAGTCGCTCGTAGAAGTCCAGCCCGGCCGCGTTTGGCTTGCCGCGCCCATCGGGCAGAATGCGAGGCCAGGCAATCGAGAAGCGATAGGCGTTGACGCTGAGTCGTTGGAGAAGTTCGACATCCTCCTGCCAGCGATGGTAGTGGTCGCAGGCCACATCGCCGGTCTCACCGTTCGCCGTCTTTCCGGGAGTGTGGCTGAAGCGATCCCAGATACTTTCGCCACGCCCATCCTCGGAAACCGCGCCCTCGATCTGGTAAGCTGCGGTTGCCGCGCCCCAGCAAAAATCTGGTGGAAAACCAGTGTCGGTTAACGCAGGTCTTGATTGGCTCATTGAGGCTCTGCCATATCCTTTCTACTACTAGGTACGTTACCCGGCTTGCCGGACCAGGCGACTACACGGCCGGTCCAGCTTGCGCGTCCTAAGTACCCGTCTTTTTTTACAGCATAGTACCAGACGTTTTCGCCTCTAGAGCCTGGCGCTGTCAGGTAAGCAGGATCCGTGGCGGGCCTCACTTCGACGGCTAGTGCGGCCATCGCCAGTGCGCAGGTCACACTTAACCCGAGAGCCGCCGCCGCGCCCAGTCCAACCAAGATTCCTTGTACAGCCGGGAGAGCCGCCGCGCCCACCTGACCGGAAGTGAAGAGAGCCGCCATCCGCATGCCCGCCGATCCGTCGCTCTCGCCCATTCCGGCCGCCAACGAGACGGATAGCGGAAGAATCGGCGCGAACGCCAGGCCGATGAGGGCGCAGCAGGCAATCGCGAGCAGCGCGGATTGGCCGAGGAAGATCAGGAGGACAAACTCAGCTGCTGCCGCCAGCGCTCCCACTATGATCAAGCGTCGCGGCGCGATTCCGCGGCGCAGCAGCAGGATCGTCGGGAAGCCACCAACTGCCAGGCAGATCCAGAACGCAGAAGCCGCCGGTGCCAGGCTCACCGAAGGGAGCCGCGTCATTGCCGCGACAATGCTCACCACCCAGCCACCGAACCCAACCTCCGCACCTAAATACAATGTAGCAATCGCCATGAGCAGAAGCATGTTGCGCGAGCGCAGCAGCGACAGCACCATGACGTGCCCGGCCGGAGCAGAGATATCTGGAGGCTTCGGCGACGGCAGTCCACGGAGCAATGGGAAGAGAGGAACAGCCAACACCACTGCACCCGCCAGGAAGACCGGGCGGTAGCTCCCGAGCCGGGTAAGGCTGAATTCGACAGCAAGCGGCGTCATGAATGCCCCTATCCCGAAGCACATATTGAGCCAGGTGAGGACGCGTTCTTTTCGATTCGAATAGATCTCGGCGGCGGCCGCGTTTACGCAGACATTGATGACACCAGTGCCGGCTCCAGCTAGAACCGCTCCCAGGGCGACCATGGCCAGTGTAGCCGACGTCCCCTCAGCCAGCAGCCCCAAGCTCATGACCACCAGGCCGGATGGAATGAGCACCCGGTTGCCGATACGGTGAAAGAAAGCCCCCGTGCCGGCCGTAGTTGCGGTGGCCACCAGGAAATTCACCGTAAAGACGATACCAAGCGCCGGCTCAGGCACACCCAGATGAACGGCCATTGCGGGCACAGTCGGCCCCAGGATCGAGAGAACCACGCCGGCAGAAAACGACACGAGAAACAAGAAGCCGAGCAGGACGTGTGGTGATAGCCAGGCAGGACGTATGATACTTGATGTCTTCACGACCGGTTCTGCTCCTTGCCGGGGTACACCGGTCATCTGGGACGCATCTGCTTGCCCGATTCTGAGTCCGCGGACCAGAGAAGTAAAGACGCCGACGGCGGCGACGCACGCGAGTATTACAAACGTGGTGTGAAACGCGTCAACGAACGTCTGTTGCAATGAGGCGACCGCCGCTGGGTGGAGAGCACTGGGCCCACTGCGGGAAGCCGTAGCCAGGACAGCACCGGCCACTGCTCCGCCTAGGCTGGCAAAGATCGCTCCCGCCAGCGCCACGCTAATGCTCTGGCCTACGACTCGTCCGGTGGCCAGAAAACCAGCGGCGCTCCCCTGTTGACCTGGAGGGGCGGCTCCCATCAAGGCACTGTTGTTTGGCGACTGGAACAAGCCCTGTCCGACACCGATTACAGCCAGTCGCCAAATCATATCGAAGAGTGTTGACTCAACGTTAAGCTGACTGATGAGGAATAGTCCTACGCAGGCGATAGCCAGCCCAATGGAGGCCAGCCAGCGGGTGCCGATCCGATCGGCCAGTGAGCCACTGAACGGAGCGATCACCGCAATAGTCAGCGGGAGCGGCGTCAGCAGAAAGCCGGCTTCTTCGGCGGTGTAACCGCGAAGCTCTTCGAGATAGAAAGGCAGCATAAAGCTCACCGCAAAAAGCGCGAGGAAGCTCAATATCAGGCTGATGTTGGCAGAGGCAAAGAGACGGTTGCGCAGCAGGCGCAACTCTACTACGGGAGCGCTTACACGCAACTCCACCGCCACAAGCCCAACCAGAGAGACGACCGCGATCACGATTGCCACAATTTCGATGGGCGAGGTCCAACCCCATTCCTGGCCGAATGACAGTCCGGCCGTAAGCGATGCCAACCCTACTGCCAGGAGAGCGGCACCCAGGGGATCCAGACGTAGTGCACCTCTTGTCTTCGGCTCATGTAGCAGCACTAAGGTGGCGATGAAGCCGATAATGCCTACCGGCACATTTACGTAGAATACCGAGCGCCAGGTAAAATGGGTAGTAAGTATGCCTCCGAGAGTTGGTCCGGTACTGACGCCCAATGCGACGATGACCGCGTTGAGACCCAGCGCGCGACCGCGTTCGGAAGCTGGAAAAGCCCGGGTAAGCATTGCTGGACTGATGGCCATGAGCAGGGCACCTCCCAGCCCCTGAAAGGCGCGGGCAGCCACCAGAAACCATAGAGCCGGGGACGCTCCGCAGATGGCGGATCCGGCAGTGAAGATAACGAGACCCGCAAGCCAGATCGGCTTGCGGCCCATCATGTCAGCCAGGCGTCCGATAGTAAGGAGGGTTGCCGCCGTCGTGACCAAATAGGCAATGATGACCCATTCCACCTCGCCATTGAGCGGCACGCCAAAGTAGCTGGCTATAGCGGGCAGACTAATGTTCACTATCGAGGAATCCAGCGTCGCCATAAAGACGCCGACACCGACGATCGCCAATACCGCCCATTTGCCGGTTTCCTGAGCTCGCGGCCCATTTATTAGCGGCGAACCATTAGACCCATTCTGTTGATCCGGCCGTTTGCGGAGCGCCTTTGGCTGTGTCGTCATGAATCTTCTTTCCACATTTCGTGCAGAGGACATCTATTCGGTAGACATGTAAAAGAATAGCAAGTTACAACCGATAATCCTAATACTATAGTGCAGAGTGGAGCAGTATGCTATACTTTTCTCGCAAAAATACCCGGCTGTGCTCGGGTCGGACAGGCTGAGAAGAGGGGTTACCCATGCGAAGTCAGAGGCAGAATTCCAGTCAGTGGGGCGAATACGACGAGAACTACGAAAGCTACGGCGAAGCTCCCGAATATGGATACGAGAACTATGCTCCGGACTACGGCGACGGCGGGGAAGAGTGGCAAGATAACGAGCAGGGTCTGATGTTGCAGCCGGAACATTCGCTGGTTGGAGTCTCCAAGACGGTCACACACCATGGTGTGCCGCTCCTGTCCTACACACGTACCATGAATCGCTTCTACACGTCCCGCAAGCAACGGCTGAGTCTTGGCCGCTTTAAATGTGAAGTGTGCGGTGAGCGTATTCGCTGGTGGGCGTGGGAAACCGGCACGGGAACCCGCACACATGACGGCTGCTATGAGCGGCTGGCCTGGACTTGGACCAACCTCTATGCCCAGCAACAGAAGCTTGCCTCCCAGGGTCTCTTCGAATAGCGACCTTCGACCTGATCTGTCTTCAGCCGCCAAGCTATCTACTCTATAAGGTTTCGTGATATAATTGGCGCCGATTCGTGCAGCCATTAGAATCTCTCGGCACATCATCACCGGTAACCTATCGTTGCCCACGCCGGATTCGAAGCATGCGCCCACAGTGATACAGCGAGGCCTTATTGATGTTCAAACAGATTCTCATTGCCAATCGTGGCGAGATTGCGCTGCGAATACTGCGAGCCTGTCGTGAAATGGGCATAGAAACAGTGGTTGCCTACTCAGAGGCCGACCGAGATTCACTGCCCGTTCGGCTGGCCGACAAGCGCATTTGTATCGGTCCCGGCCCCACCGGCAAGAGTTACCTCAATATCGCTAACCTCATCAGCGCGGCGCTTCTGACTGAAAGTGAAGCAATCCACCCGGGTTACGGCTTCTTATCGGAAAACGCCAGCTTCGCCGAAGTGTGTCGAGATGTGGGGATCGTGTTTATTGGCCCGCCTCCGGAAGCCATGGTCACCATGGGGGACAAGGTGCAAGCCCGTGAGGCTATGGCCCGCGCCGGCCTGCCGATGCTTCCCGGCACCGATGTGCTGCGCACACTAGGTGAGGGTGAGGCGGCGGCGGCCCGCGTAGGATTCCCATTGATGCTCAAGGCGGCAGCTGGCGGAGGCGGGCGGGGCATCCGCCTGGTACGCCGCGCCGAAGAATTTACCTCGATTTTCACCACGGCCCAGAGTGAGGTGCGGGAAGCTTTCCATGACGACGGGCTCTACGTCGAGAAGTATTTGGGCCGGGCCAAGCATGTCGAGATCCAAGTCCTTTGCGACAATTACGGGGCAGGCGTATATTTAGGCGAGCGTAACTGCTCAGTGCAGCGCCGTCACCAGAAGCTGGTAGAGGAGGCGCCCAGTCCCGGTCTGCCGGATGCGATTCGCAAAAAAATGGGCCAGCTCGCCATTGAAGCAGTTCTAGAAGTTGGTTACCGTGGAGTTGGAACGCTTGAGTTCCTGGTGGACGAAGACAACAACTTCTACTTCATGGAGATGAATACGCGCTTGCAAGTAGAGCACCCGGTTACCGAGCTGACTACCGGCATCGATCTGGTTCAAGCGCAGATACGTGTGGCAGCCGGCGAGCCACTTGCGATCCGCCAGTCGGATGTCGAGCTGCGCGGACATGCCATTGAGTTTCGAATTACCGCCGAGGATCCAGCACAGGACTTCCGCCCGGAAACCGGCACAATAGCGGAGTACCTTCCGCCCAGCGGCCCCGGCGTGCGTGTTGACTCGCATCTGTACCGCGGGTATCAGGTACCGCCACACTATGATTCCTTACTTTCCAAGCTCATCGTCTGGGCGCCCACTCGCGATGAAGCTATCGCGCGTGGACGTCGGGCACTCAATGAATATGTGCTCGAAGGAGTGCCGACGACGATTCCGTTCCATCTTCGGCTCCTCGACAACCCGATTTTCCAGAACGGCGAGACCTACACCAACTTTATTGCTGAGCATAGCGCCGCCCTTGCACAGAGTAGCCGCTAGATGGTACACCAACGGCTGAAGGCGCACAGTGCTGGCAGGTAGATCACGGGGTATGAACATCTATGTCTAAGCGAGTCGTAGTAACCGGCATCGGCTTGGTATCTCCGGTAGGCAGCGATACATCTAGCACATGGAAGGCTTTGTGTGATGGGCGCTCGGCAGTAGACACCATTACGACATTCGACCATGCCGACCAGGACGTGCATATAGCCGCTGAAGTCAAGAATTTTGATCCATTGCTCTATATCGACCGCAAGGAGGCACGACGCAACGATCGCTTTGTCCATTACGCCGTCGCGGCAACTAAGCAGGCGGTTGCCGATGCCGAGTTCACCATTACCGATGATAATGCGGATGATGTCGGCGTGATCATAGGGTCAGGCATCGGCGGATTGCAATCGTGTCATGAACAGTTCCGCATCCTCTTCGAGCGGGGCCCGGATCGGGTGAGCCCGTTCTTCATTACCGAGTTCATCACCGACATTGCCGCCGGTTTTGTTTCAATGCAGATCAATGCGCGGGGTCCAAACTTTGCCACGGTCTCGGCCTGTGCGACAGGCGCCAATGCAATCGGTGAAGCAGCGGAGATGATTCGGCGAGGCGACGCGGTTGCCATGGTGGCGGGCGGCGCTGAAGCCGGCATTACCCCTATGGGTATCGCTGCCTTTGCCAACATGCGGGCACTCTCCCGCCGAAATGATGATCCCGAGCACGCTAGCCGGCCCTTTGATGCCGAGCGTGACGGCTTCGTCATGGGAGACGGCGCCGGCATACTCTTCCTCGAGGAAGAAGAGCAAGCGCGTAAGCGAGGAGCGCGTATCTATGCCGAGCTGGCCGGGTACGCGTCGACTGCCGACGCGTATCACATCACCGCTCCAGCGCCGGGTGGTGCTGGTCTGGCTCGTGCTATAACCCGGGCGCTGCGTAAGAGTGAGATCACCCCTGAAACTGTCGGATACATTAACGCGCACGGCACGTCAACTGAAGAGAATGATCGCAATGAGACCGAGGCGATTAAGACGGCGTTCGGTGACCATGCATACAAGCTGGCGGTGAGCTCGACCAAGTCCATGATCGGCCATACTCTTGGCGCTGCTGGAGGCATAGAGGCCGGAGTCTCGGTTCTCAGCCTCTATCATAACGTGTTGACACCCACTATAAATTTGACCCACCCTGACCCTGCATGCGATCTCGATTACATTCCGCATACTGCCCGCGAGCAAAAAGTGGAGGTAGTACTCTCAAATTCTATGGGTTTTGGCGGTCACAACGCGGTGCTCGTGTTTTGCAGATACAGCTAGTGAAGTGAGATAGAGCCGGGTGGCTAGTGCCACGAGGAGGCGGTGTACGGAACGTCAACCATTGGTCGGCAGAGTGAAGGCTTTGGCTGAAGCTTTGGAAGGAAGCGACGTCAGCCATTTAGAGCTCACCGAGGGCGGCACGAAAATCAGCATACGGCGCGGAAATGCCGAGCAGGAGACCCTGCCAGCGCCTACGGTGGGGAAGTCGTCGGCGCCCAGCCGCCCCGCCGGATCCCGCGTAACTCGGCCTGCGGGATTGGGCCGACCAGCAGCCAAGGCTCCGTCGGCTCCCGATCCTACCGTGGCAGTGCTGGCGCCGCTGACTGGCGTCTACTATAGCTCTCCCTCTCCTTCCTCAGGGCCGTTTGTCGAGATCGGCGGCACAGTTCAGGCAGGACAGGTCGTCTGCATTATTGAGGCGATGAAAGTCTTCAATGAGTTGAAAGCCGAGGTTAGCGGCACCGTAACCACTGTACTCGCCAAGAACGGCCAACTGGTACAAAAAAACGACGCATTGATGCGGGTAAAGCCGATCTAGATCGAAGGCAGTAAGCAGGCGTGGCAGAAGTGGCTGTCCCAAAGACCCCGTCGTTTGAGCCCCCAAGCCAGTGGCCGAGATCCAACTGGCTCAGGCGACTCGGGCGCTACCTCGTCAGCACGCCGGGACGGTGGCGACTCGCCTGGGTAGTTCTCCTTCTGTCGATCATTGTGTTTAGCGTATTGGTCGGCATGCACAGTGTCGTACGACAGCAGTCATACCATACCGACGCGTTTGACCTTGGCAATATGGATCAGGCGGTCTGGAATACCTTACATGGCCATCTCTTCCGCTTTACCAATCGAGGTGCCGATTGGGAGGGGCCACCAACCCGCCTGGGAATTCACGTCGAACCTATTTTGCTGGTCGTCGCGCTTTTCTATCTCATCCACTCCGGCCCAGAGACTCTTCTGATTCTCCAGACCGCGGCACTGGCACTGGGAGCCATACCGCTCTTTCTGCTTGGACGAAGACGTCTCCCCGAGTTACCGCTCGCTACCGCCGCCCTTACTTGCGCCTACCTGGTGGCACCGACTCTCCTCGGCGAAGCTCTCTGGGACTTCCATGCCGTAGCCTTGGCCACTCCACTACTTCTTCTTGCCATCTGGGCACTTGACTCCCGCCGCTACGTGCTTTTCACGACCGCAGCCTTCCTTGCCGCGATGACCAAAGAGGATGTCGCACTGGCTCTGATCCCGATTGGACTCTACATCGCGTTTCGATGCGGAAAGCCGCGCTTCGGCAGCGCGGTGGCCTTCGCAAGCGCTCTGTGGGTGCTTCTCTGCTTCCTCGTGATATTGCCGCACTTCAATGGTGGCATCTCCGCGGGCAACAACTACTGGTATCGCTACGCGTGGGCCGGAGCAACCCCCCTAGAGGCCATGAAAAACCTGGTGACGCATCCCTGGCTAGTGCTTACTTTCGTCTGGAATAGCCCTCCCAGGCGCGGCTACATTGCCATGCTGCTGCGCACTGGCGGAGGACTGGGTATTTTTGCTCCAGCTCTGTTCATCTGCGCGCTCCCGGAGCTCGCGGTCAACCTCTTTAGCACACATCCGGAACAATACAGTGGATTCTTCCAGTATAACGCTATGTTGGTGGCGTTTCTCTCGGCCGCTTCCGTCTACGGGGTAGAGACGGTCTACGGCGCACTGCGACGCAAGCAGGGACCAATCGGTGAGGAATCAACCAGTCCCGGTTCAGAGCCAGACACAAGAGACCTCTGGACGCGACTCTGGACAGGCTGGCAATCTGTGCTTGGTCAGTTGCCCCTCCCATCAGCGTGGGTAGGATCGCTGGTATGATCTGGCTTGTCATCACGTGCTACTGGAATCTGGGGACCGCCGATTACCGGTTGCTCAATTTCTGGAACGCTGGCGCGGGTCCAGTTCCGTATCAGGCGGCGGTCGACACGCTCCTCTCCCACATACCTGACTCGGCGTCGGTAGCCGCTACCGACACCCTCGATCCTCATCTCAGCGATCGATACGATCTCTACCTCCTGCCAGATCCGCAGTCCTTCAACGCAGAGTACGCCGCTTTCGATATTCCGCACGCGGTGCTCGCGTCTCAGGCCCAGGATCAACAGATCTATCACGACATGATGGCTTCTGGTCGATATAGCGTGGTCGGCACTGTTACCTACAAGACCGACAAGATAGTCGTTCTGCACCGTATCGGTCCACCACTGCGGCCTGGCTCGCCATGAGACGCTCCACAGACCCATAACCGTACTTCCCATCATCGACAAGGAGCAGTTATGTCAGTTGTTGGTACAGCTACTGAGATTGACGCTCAACCAGTGTGTTCCCCAGCGTTGTGTCAGTTGTGGTCACGTGCCGGCTCCGCATTCTGCCAGAGTTGCCAAGGAAAAATGACGGCACCTGCCAGTCCCCTATGCTGGCGCTGTGGACGCTCGCTTCGCCTGGAGCCGCCAGTGGAACTCTCTGCTCATCCGCCACTTTGTCCCGGCTGCGCCGGAACAGATTGCTGGAATTCAGCGGACGCAGTGCCCCTGTTGCGAGCGATCGCCTGGCACGAGGGCAGCGCACGGGCCGCGGTACATGCGCTGAAATACCAAGGTAGACGCCAAGTAGCTAGCCCGCTTGGCGACATGCTGGCCCGCTATCTGCAAAATCAGCCCTTGTGGAAGATCGATGTGGTGATTCCAGTGCCGCTTGCACCAAAGCGTCAGCGAATGCGCGGATTCAACCAGGCGGATTTGATAGCCAAGCGCTGTGCCAAAACCATGCATGTGCTTTATCTACCGCGAGCGCTGGCTCGGCGTCGCTCCACCAGACCTCAAGTTGGACTTTCACGAGAGGAGCGGCGCGAGAACGTGCAAGGCGCTTTTATCTTAGGACCCCAGGGAACCGCGCAGTACCTAGGTGGAGCGTGCGTGGCCGTGATTGACGATGTGATTACTACCGGCAGCACGCTTCGCGCCGCCGCCGCCGCGCTGTGGCCGCTCGGTCCCAGTCTTATGATTGGTATGGCGGTGACTCGGCCGGCTGCACGCTGGTTACCTGCCACACATACCCTTTGGTTGGGCAATCAAGCGCCATGATCACATTGCAGAACCCCGGAACCTCGACCGGAGACGTCGGCAGTTAGTCCAGCTAACCCGTGTGCGTAACTTGCCGAGCTGACGGGGATCGGCAGATATCTGTGGGCACTATGCTATAATCTGCCCGTCACGGCCGTTACCAAAGACGCTCGAAAGGAACACTCTCATGAGCATGCCACCATCTCCTACACTCGCGCCAAACTATTTCTTGCATACCTTAGATAATGGCATGCAAATTGTCGGGCAGCGTATGCCGAGCCTGGCGTCGGTAACCTTTGGCTTGCAGTTTGCCGCTGGCATCAAAGATGAACCAGATGAGAAGCTAGGATTGACTCATTTGCTTGCCGATATGGTATTCCAGGGCACAGAGAGCCGGAGCGTTCGCCAGCTCACCGACGATTTCGAAGCCATTGGGGCTCGAAGAGGCGGCGAAACCGGCACCGAGTTTGCCCGCTACTCCGCTCAGATCGTCGGTAACAGATTTGACCGTGCACTCGAACTCATGGCCGATGTGCTACGCCACCCTACATTTCCAGAGAGTGAATTTGAGCAGATGCGTAACGTGCAGTTGCAGGAGATCCGGCGGCGCGACGACGAGCCGATGCGCCGCATCTTCGACCTGGTGCGTGAGCGCTTCTACTCCGGCACCAATCTGGGGCGAAGAGCACTGGGGCTTTCGGAGACCGTCGCTATCCTCACTCCAGATGACTTGCGGAATTTCTGGAAAGAACACTACGTGCCTGACGGAGCCGTGCTGTCGATTGCCGGCAATTTCGAATGGGAGCATGTCATAAACCGGATAACGGAACTTTTTGGAGACTGGCGGGGTACACCCGCGGCCTCACTGGCGCAGCAGCCCACTCCCCGGCAGGCTGTGAATATCGAGATGCAGGAAGGGAATCAGGAGCACATAGGAATGGCTTTCCCGTTCCCCAAGTATGGAGATCCGAATTACTACGCCGCGTTGGTCGTGAGCGAGATCTTCGGCGGCGGCATGACCTCGCGACTGTTCCGCGAGGTGCGCGAGAAACGTGGTCTGGTTTACTCAGTTTCGGCTATATTCGCTCCCAATGGAAACTTTGGGGCCGAATTTCTTTACGCTGGTACCACTCCGGAGAAATCGCCTGAGACGGTACAAGTCATACTCGATGAGCTGCGCCGGCTCCAGAGCGAAGGCGTTACCGAAGATGAGCTGCTGCGAGCAAAGGTGCAGATCAAGAGCGAGCTGGTCATGCGCGGAGAGAGTTCGGGCGCCCGAATGTCGGCACTTATGCGATCGTGGTGGTTTGAGCGCCGCCTGATCACTATCCAGGAGCTCAAAGAGACAGTGGATGCTGTGACTCGAGAAAACATCACGGACCTGCTGGTCGGCATTCCCATTTTCGACGCGCTCGTCATCGGAGCTATTGGCCCACGTACTGAGCAGGAGCTCATCGGTAGCGCGTTGGCGGGATAGAATCTCCCTCTATCCGACATGCTTCTGGCCGTCGTACGCCGGACGATGCCCGCCGAGATGTGATATACTAAGAGGGTACTGTAGCGGTATCTCACCCATTCCTGGTGAATATCTGTGTGGACGCGGCGACTGCGCTCCGCACCAACAGTAGACTACGATAGAGAACTCAGGAGTAATGTAAAAGATGGCTAAGAAGGGCGAGCTTTCCAAGACAGCGCGAGCCTCGCTGGGTCAGCGCGATGAACAGAACATTCTTACCAGCCGAGTCTGCGCCAAGTGTGGGGAGCCCATCATGCTTAAGGAGCTGCAGCCGGTAAAGGTATTGGGCCAGGGTATGACGTTTTACCACAAGACGCATTATAGTGTTGGGTAAGCCGCGACCGGCGGCACTCGACCTGTAGCGAATAGGTCTTGAGCTTGCGAGGGGTATGAGATGCCATTCTCATACCCCTCTTTCTTTTGCTTGCCACCTCGTTCACGTGCCCTACGTGGCACGCGGCCAGAGCGTAGTCGGAGGCATTGAAGGCACCAGCGGCGGCGAGACTGGATAGCGACCTGACGGAACTGGCGCCGGCGCACTCGGTTGGTAGGGGATGGTGAGCAGCATAGGTCCAAGGTAGACCGGCGCCATAGCCGGTACCGGCAGGTAAGCCCAGGGCGCTCGCGGCCAGGGTTGGCGCATAAAGCCGTCGAGTTGACCCATTCGCTGCAGCAGTAATGTGTTGCCTGATCGCATATAGTAAGGATTGGCCACCCCTAAGGAACCGCCAGTAATCTGGTTGATGGTATGAAGCAGAACCATCACCGCCATAGGGTCACCGGTCAAATCAGCCGCCGACCGGTCGCAGTAGAATGGTAAACGGTTATTCCCCTGATAAAATCGCACGAAGGTAAGCACTCGAACCAGTAGTAACAGCGCTACCAGCGCCACCAGACCGATGGCGCCAATCGCCGCCGCCGCGGGCGCAACGACTTCGAGTGAGCTGATCACCACCAGTCCGACTAGAGCTGCCGAGAGAAAACCAAGAGACGCTCCCAGGCTGAATGTGAGCATCAGGCGTCGGCGCCGGTTCCAAGCGAATAGATAGGCCACGAATGCGTCTTGCTGGCGCCAATCGGTGTTGCGAAGCAAGGTGTCACTAATGTACAGGGTTCGATGAAAGAGACCGCCGACATTACCGTCTCGAACTCCAATCGTCTGGCTGGCAGTCACCCGTGTCTTGTGGTAGGGAAATTTGGCCAGCCGGGCCCAGGCCTGAATGCGGGGCGACAATGCCGACCACTCCGTCTCTTCGATTGGTCGGGAGCGGAAAAGCCAGCGGTAACGGCGGCTCCAAGACATCAACGTCACCGCGAGCAGCAGCGGCACAAATATTCCCAGGAGCCAGACCGGCAGATTCAGCAGCCACAACACAGCTATGCTTTCGACCAGTACCAGGGGAGGAAGGGAGAGCAGCACAGTCCTCAAGCGAAACCAGAGTATCTGCTGGCCCGTCGCAGTTATTCCCAGCAGCTGCAACGCCTCTGACCCTGTCGTGGTCTCGACGGAGACGCTGAATATCACCAGGGAGACCCAGACAATCGGGAGCAACCCAGCAGCGTACCAGCGTACGTTCGCGGGGAACGGATCGGTTGGTGTTATGCTGTTCAGCAAGACCACATTGGCGCTGATTATGACGCAGACCACAATCAACGCCACCAGGAGGAGGCGAAGCAAGGAAACGCCCGCGATATAACGTTGATAGGCAAGTCCTGGGGCAATGAGGCGGCGCCGAACCTGATCACGTTGCCGGGCGAGAATGAATCCGGCGAACAGCCCGCACAGCCCGCTCAGTGCTGATATGATAATGAGCAACGCAATAAGGTTCAGGACGACGTGTCCGGTATCCACGAATCAATCCTCGACATTCCTCGCATTGTACGGATAGATATACATGGGTGAGCGCGGCGCCAGGCGGAGAATGGGATATAATCGGTGCGAGAATGCTCCTGTCGCCGGGATCCCTTCCGTACCAAGTATACAGTACCTGGACCCCGTGCCTGCAGGCAAGTCGGAAGAGAACAGAGTAGAAAGTCGGACTGGTAACGTTGAAAACCATCCTCTGTTACGGCGACTCCAATACATGGGGGCAGAACCCTGAGAACGGGCTGCGCTATGCTCGCGACCAGCGTTGGCCGGGCGTGCTACGGCAATCTCTGGGTCTGGGCTATGACGTGGTAGAAGAGGGGTTGGCGGGTCGAACAACCGTATTTAATGACCCGCTGGAGCCCAATAAGAGCGGTAAAGAGTACCTGCCACCATGCCTACGTTCCCATAGCCCGGTAGATTTAGTGATCTTGATGCTAGGCACTAACGACATCCAGTCCCGATATAATGTGTCAGCGCTCGAGATTTCATTAGGTATGGGCGTTCTCATCGAGATCATACAGCAGAGCGCCGCTGGTCCCGGTAATACGGCGCCCGAAATACTACTGCTCGCCCCACCTCCAATTGGCTCTGTTCCCGAGGAGTGGGCCGAATCGTTCATTGGTGCCGAGAGCAAGTCAAAGCAGGTGGCAACCTACTACCAACGCATCGCCGATGAATATCAGTGCGAATTCCTCGACACGTCACAGTACGTCACGTCAAGCGAGACCGACGGAATACATTGGGACGCCGGCGAGCATGAGAAACTGGCCAAAGCTCTGGCGCCGCTGGTACGGTTGCTGACCAGATGAGTCGGAGACGGCCGGTACGGTTACAGAGAGCGCACCAACTCTGTGAACTGGTTGCCGCGGTCGAATTCATTCAGGAAAAGACCGAAGCTGGTAAAGCCCGGTGAGAGCAATACGACATCGCCAGGTTCCGCTATGCGGTTGGCCTCTTCTAGCGCCGTTGCGAGACTCTGCAGCGGAACAAGCGGTACCTGAGCAAGATCCCCGCGGCCCTGCGTCTCTGCCGCCGAGCGAATGGCGGTCGCCAGCTCGCTCGAGGCATCGCCGGCAAGCAAGACGACATGCTTGACGCGCGCGGCAATCTCGGCGGCGAACTCCTTGATATCCAGATTCTTGCTGTTCCCGCCCGCAATCAGAACGATCGGCTGAGTAAAGCTGCGTAGTGCGGCAACGCCGGCCACCGGTGCGGTGCTGGCGCTATCATTGACATAGAGAATGCCGCCGACTTCGCGAACCGGCTCCAGCCGATGCGGTACGCCGTGAAAGCGGCTCACCGCTCGGTGAATGATGTTAGGAGCGATCTCCAGCAATTCTGCGGCAAGAGTCGCCGCCTGCACATTCGCCAGGTTGTGTTCACCACGCAGCTGTATGTCGTCGCGATAGAGGAAGAGTCGCTCATCGCTGGGAACACCACGAGGCCACGATGTAGTCGCCGCCGGAGCATAGAGCCAGACATGCTCAGCTGGAGCAATCTGCGCGTAAGCTAGCGTATAGGGGTTGTCGCGATTGAAAATAGCGGTATCGCCCTGCCCTTGATAGCGGAAGATACTTGACTTCGCTTCACCATACTCCTCCATAGACTGGTACGCGTTGAGATGGTCGGGAAGCAAGTTGGTAAAGATGGCTAGATTCGGGCTTCGACGGATAGGATGAAGACCTTCCAGCATCCAGTTTCCGAGTTCCAGCACCACCCACTTGTCGGGTGCCGACTGGGAGAGAAGTGACAGTGTCTCGATACCGCCGAGATTGCCGCCAAGTGACGGTTTTAGACCGGCTTCGCTCATGATGTTATAGAGCAACATCGTTGTTGTGCTTTTGCCGCGGGTCCCGGTAATACCCGCGATCTTTCCCTGCCAGGCGCTAAAAAACCAGGTGATTTCCATCTCGATGCGAGCTCCAGCCGCGCGGGCAATTGCCAGGTACGGCGAATCAATCCGGACTCCTGGATTGCGCACTACCACATCGGCGTGCGCAAAATCAGAGTCGTCATGACGGCCCAGGACGTAACGAATTGGCAATCCCGTCAACTTCTCGATGCTGGGTTGCAGTATCTCCTCCGAGCGTAGGTCGGTTACCACCACTTCGCGTGCCGAGTGCTCAACCGCGTAACGCGCCGCCGCCACTCCTCCTCCCAAGAGACCAAGGCCCATAACGAGCACGCGCTGTCCGCGTAACCCGTTGGGATCGGCCAACCTTCTGTCCGACGCCTGCTGTTCAGAATGGTGATCACCCGGCATGCCGGCTCCTCTTGTGCTGTCTTGTAGTTCTCATTGGCACCGCAGCCCGTATGGAAAGTGTGGGCACGGATGATGAGACAACGTGTGCATTATGCGCGCCCCGACGTCGTTGCGTCCAGGAGCGGCATATTCCCGGCCACGCCTCTGGTATGCTTGAAGTAGCGTGCTACCTGGTGGAGTCACGAAGTCAAACGCGTTGGCGGGCTCGCACATGCTTGAGCTAATTTAGGCAGTTACATGCGCCACCGCAACCACAGCCGGAGACCTGATCGTCGGGATCGTCATCCATATCGCCTGAGTCCTCCATGCCGTACATATCATCACTGCCGTCAAAATCGTCGCCGGACTTACCCCGCTTGGCGACGAGAGGAACCAGCTTGCGCACGTTCTGACTAAGGCAGGCGGTGCAACGCATCTCGCCAAGCGACTGCTGGTAGCTGGTCAGCACTTCAAATCGGCTGCCGCAATCTCGGCAGCGAAACTCATAGAGGGGCATATTTCTCTCCTGGGAGAGCGGGGTGGCACCGCTCGGTTCATAAAAAGATGTCGGTTGGTAAACCTGTTATATAGTGGCATATCCATCGATGTATCATCAAGATGGCGAGAGATGTTTGTGGACTCCATCGGCAAGTCATGCCATGAGTCACCTCAGCACAGTCTATACTTACAGCGGACTCAGGCGAGAGCTCACTCGACAACTGGCTTGTCGGCGGATTCTTCTCTGGGGCCAAGGCACCGAAGTTGTGAAGAACGGTAAAAGGTAATGGTTATTGTCTGGCTGGCGCTTCTCGGCGCCACCCTTGTGGTCGGGATACTTGTGGCTCTGGTCTATGCGACGGCACGGGGCAGAAACCCAGAGCTTCGCGCCATGGCCATCTGGGCAGGGAAGCTCTGGGTCCTCAATCTCGGTCTGGAGCTTGCCATCCTCTACTTTGCCGAGCCGGCACTTACCGGGCCGTATCTAGGAGGGCAATGGCTGCTTGCGCCGTTGTTTCTCTCAGGTGTGCTGGCATTCTTCGACGCGAGCTTCATACAGGTTCGCCGAGCGCTCGACTCCTTTACTGAGCGCGTCAACCGCGGGTCGGTGGTAAATGGCGGACCAATGCCGCTTAGCAAAGCCGCAGGCGACAATGCCCAGCCGCTAGGTTCGTCGGATCCCATGGCGTTAAGTGGGCAGAGGAGCGGGCAATCGTCGTCACCGCCGACCGGTTGGATGGCCGGTGCAATCGCCGCAGCGCTGGTAATAGTGTTTGCTGTGATTGGAAATGCCGCTATCACGGTTGCGACGACCTGGTTCAACGCCAATGCGCAGGCGCTCGCCAAAATCCCTCACATCGTAACCGAGGCGCAGGGTGCACCTCTCCCATCAACTGATATGAGTCACATTGTTGTAGTGTCGCATGGGGCGGCCGCCTATCTTGGCCAGCAAGCACTCTCGGCAGGTCCGAGTCTTGTCTCGAAGTATCATACGAACCTACAAGAATATTCACTGGAGATTGTTGACGGACATCTGTACTGGATCGCACCGTTGATCTCCAACAACGTATGGGCCAGTCTCGCACAATGGGAGAGCCCGGGGTTCGTCGCCGTCGACGCCGAAAATCCCGCCGACCCACCCAAGCTTCACCTTGGTTTGCACCTGCGGTATCTGCCCGATGCTCTCTTTAACCAGGATCTCGTGAGGCATGTGTATCTGAGTGGGTATATCGGTGACAATCTATCCGAACCGATCTTTGAGGTAGACGATAGATGGAGGCCCTACTACACTCTGTCACAAATGGCTCCGACTCGCGGATTTACGGGCGACATCGTCACCAGTGTGCTGGTAGTGGATCCGCAGAGCGGCGAGATTCAACGATTCTCGCCTGGCCAGGCGCCGTATTGGGTCGATCGCATCATACCGGCCACTGCCGTCATCGAGTATCTTGATTGGTGGGGCGCGTACAGCTCCGCCTCCTGGTTTAATCCTTCCGGCGACCGCGCGCAGATGCCGTCGGACACCAACCCAAATCACTTGCAGCTCTCTTTTGCCAAGAGCGGTTCGCCGGATTGGCTAGTTCCGATGGTATCAAGCTCAGGCAAGCACGCCGAGACCGGAATCGTGCTTTTTAACGCCCGGAGTGGCAACGGCTACTTCTATCCAATCAGCGGGTTGGGCACAAGCGCGACCGCACAGGCTATCTTCTCCGGAAGTCCAGGCAACACTCACGCCTATCAGGTGTCCAACGTACAGCTCTATGATATCTACGGACAGCCGACCTGGGTAGCTACCTTCTATCAACCGGACCCGTTTGGCGAAATCATTCACGAGGTCGGATTGGTGGACGCGCGCCGTCTAAACCCTGCCAACGTCATCATGGCGCCGGATAAGAGCCGGGCTCTTGCTGACTATGCCGCCTGGCTGAAGAGCAATAATTTGCTAAGCGCGACGACGGTCATCCCTGGAACGTCTTAAGCTGCGAAGGAGCGAGAGGGCGAGCCTGATCACCGCCAGGGTGGCCTGGGAAATGCACCATCACCTATCCAAACATACTTGACATATTGCTGCGGCGTGCGAGATGAGTCTCTCCTGAACGACAGATGTATTCGGCGGGTAGTACAAAGATGAGGGTAATGATGAGTGACGAGCAAGGAGACCAGCCTACCGACCACGCGGCGCCGATAGCGCCGGCTGCCGTGCAGAACGGTACAGAAGGTTCCCATAGCAGGCGGCGATCTGGCTCGCTCAGCCATGATAGAGCAGTGGGTAGCGATCTTGGCGCCGAGACCGGCCAGGGCATGGCAGAGACACCAGAGGTATACACTACTGAAACGGCCCATGCAGTTCGTAGACGCGTCAGTGCCGCTTCAAGGAAAGCAGCGGTGATAAATATGCAGACTGATGATGTGACGGACCATGCCCTACCCCCAGAAGTCCAGCCTGAGCACTCGACGCGGCGTGGAGGTATATCGCCGGAAAACACCGTCTTCGTGTCGCTCAGCTTTGAGGGCCCTGATGTCTATTCGACGGCGGGCGGGCTGGGAACCCGTGTCACCGAATTGACTGAGTCGCTTGCCGGTCTGGGTTACGAGACGCACCTTATCTTCGTCGGCGATCCCAATAAGCCGAGCAACGAACAGCGAGTCAATGGGAATCTACATCTGAAGCGCTGGGGACAATGGATCAGCAAATACTACCCCAACGGGGTCTACGACGGAGAAGAACATAAGCTGTTCGATTACAACGAATCAGTGCCTCAAACCGTGTACGCCGAGATTGCCTTACCGGCGATCGCTCAGGGAAAGATGGTCGTCGTAATTGGAGAGGATTGGCATACCGCCGAAGTCATCTGTCGCCTCTCGGATCTTTTGCACTGGCATAATGTGCGCCATCGCGCGGTGTTGATGTGGAACTGCAACAGCCTTATGTCGCTGTACCGTGTCAACTGGGGCCGGCTGAATTACTGCTCGACCATCACGACGGTAAGTCGCTATATGAAGCACCGGCTCTGGGAGCATGGCATCAATCCGCTGGCAATTCCCAATGGCATCCCCAGCCGATATCTCGATCCAGTCGACGAACACCAGAAGAGTCAACTGCGAACAATCATGCAGCATGGAAATTCCGACAGGTTCTTCTTGTTTAAGATTGGCCGTTTTGATCCCGACAAGCGGTGGCTGATGGCCGTTGAAGCGGTAGCCCGGCTTAAGTATAGCGGTCATCCTGTCTCCATGGTCATTCGCGGTGGTATCGAGCCTCACGGAGGAGAAGTACTTGGTCTTGCGCATCAGCTTGGCCTAGAGGTCAGGAATATCGAAGCTCGCAAGCCAACTATGGAGGAATGTCTGCAATTAATGCACGACGCTGGTGAAGCTGACATCTACAACCTGCGATTCTTTGTGCCCACCGAGTTCGTGCGAACATGTTACGCGGCAGCCGATGCCACTTTAGCCAATAGCGGTCATGAACCATTCGGACTGGTTGGTTTGGAAGTCATGGCCGCCGGCGGAGTCGCCTTTACCGGCTCGACCGGCGAAGATTATGCCGTCTCCTTCGAGAACGCCGTCGCGCTCGAGACCGAAGACCCCGACGAGATCGTCGGGTATCTCTTACATATGCAGCAGCATCCCGACGAGCGCGAAAAGATCTGCATTGCCGGTAAGCGCACCGCCGCCGAGTTTACCTGGGAAGAAGTTCTGGATAACCTGGCCGGAAAGTTGGTCTATCTCGCGCGCAAGCAGGGCATCGTGCTGGACTAGCTTGAGTGAGGTAGATTATCGTGGAGCGGGCGGTCACATCTTTTACGATGCCTTGATAATGCGAGTAGGGTGTGGTATACTGCAGTATATTCAAGAGTATCATGCTACGGGCTGGCATATCAAAATGAGGTGCGCAGCATCATAGGCTGCGGCAACATTACCAGCGGACGCCAGCCATATGCCAGTAGGTGGCTCCAGAGAGAGTGGGCTGCCTTTCCGCGATGTGGAAGTTCTTAGTGTTCTTCCAACTCTTGGCAATGGAGCGATACCACCATGAAATATACCAGCGATGATCAGCGTCGCTTTGCTTTTCGCACATGGCTGCGGCAGCAGCTCGTTGATCTGGAGTTTTATCAGCGTCGCGGCAATCGATATCTGGTGAGCGAGTTTGCCCGCTACGCTAGCTCAATGGGCGCCCGAGTCGAGGAAGTAAGCCTGGGGCGCTACCTTCGCAACGAGAATCCAGTGCTGCCGACGCCGGAAAGCTGCCGAGAGCTTGCCCGGGCGCTCGGGCGGCATCCAACCGAAGTCCTGTTGGAAGCTGGCTACCTCAGTCCAGAGGATTTCTATTTCCTACCATCAGTTGGAGTCACCGCCGAACGTCTGCAAGAACAGATGCAAGTTATAGATAGCTATACCTATGTTCCAGAGCCGATTCGCGCGCAAATGAAGAAATCTCTGCAGCTACAGCTTGCGCAAATCAAAGATATAGAACGTGAGAGTGATCCATCGGATTTGGATGCCTCGCCGACAGCAACCAAGCCGGCACATGATAAGCCTCGTGCGAGGTCTCGCTAGCCGCGAGAACTTTATGGGACCTTTTCCCATATTGACAGAACTTAAAGTGTATCATAGTATGGAGCGACAAATCGCAATATGTCAAGCAAGCGCCCAACCGATTTTCGCTGGATCAAGAGCAACGGCGGGGCGGAACGTGTTGTGCGCTGCGGTGGCCGCAGGCTTGTGCGACGCCCGGGTGTGATGAGATTGGATCACTTCCGGCCGATGATGTGGCAGGGGGAGGCTCTATGGCAAGCGGCAGACCAGGATGTTCGCAGGCAATGACTGCCCGTTTGATGGGGAAATCTATCTTTCCAAAAACCGCAGGCATACCCGGCTATGCTGATTACGCTGGCATCCATATGCCGGAAAGCACGGGAGCCAGAGCGGCTGAGATTGCACGGCTTGACGGGCTGCGCCAGCGGCTCGGCTGCTCCCAGGCCGAGCTCGCGGAGTTAATTGGGGTAAGTCAGTCATCGCTTTCCCGCCTATTTCGTATGGCCGACGGAGGGCAGAGCAGACGGCGAGGAGGATCTTCACTGGCAACCCGCGACGGACTGGCTCGGATCGAGCTGGCACTCACCATGTTTGGGTCGCTCCGATTGCCGGAGAACTCTCCCAAACCCACTCATAGGTTGATTCGCGGCGAGGTGTTTACCCAGCCGGTGAGCATCGCCAATTCGTCCGCTGCATCTCTGGTATCATTCTCGGAGGTAGCGCTCGCGGATCGGGGAATGCCCTGTACTTCCCATAAGGTTGCGGCCGAGACACGTGCCACCTACCGCGTGTTAGTCGCCGAGGATGACCCCGAGACCGCTGCGCTCTACAACATGCTCTTCACGCAAGAGGAAAATCGCTTGCATTACGAGGTCGCCGCGGCCCCGACCGCCGCTGAATGCCTACAGGAGCTTCGAACCACCTGGAAGAAGCGTCCTTACGATCTGCTCCTTTTAGATCTCGGGCTTGGGGTACGCCAGGGCTCCTCTCGCAAGAGCTTACTGGACCGTCTCAGACAGCGACCACTTTGGGTTCCATCTCATCTTCTGGTCGTAAGCGGCATGTCTCCCTACCACGTACGGTCTGCATTTGGCGACCTGGCCAAGTTCTGCGCGGCATTTCTTGCCAAGCCTTTTGATATCGACGTGCTGCTCGACTCGGCCTACACCTTGGTAACCGGAAAAAGCCTGGGGTCGCCGTATCTACAGTACTTCTAACTCTCCCACAGTCCGATCAAGCAGACTGTTGACGCTGGTTATGCGCAAACCGGCGTCTGATGTACCCGTTCTGGCAAGTGGATTGCTATCCTTTCTACTCGGAGCCTGGTGCAATAAATAACACGTCCAGCCAACTCCGAGGAGGAGTGGATGGTCGGTGGTTCGCGCGAGGGGTAGAACGGTGGGGATTCCGCCCGGCTGGAAAGATGACGGCACACGCCTGATGGCGCCTAACGGCCAGAGCGTCGTGCTTCGATTTCGGTGGTACATACTGACGCATCCCTGGGCACCGGATGATTGGCCGCTTGAGAATGAGCACTATGAACGGCTTCTGGATATTACCGCGCCGGAGCAAGGTGACGGAATGGTCCAGTACTTTCGCAAGAGCATACTTGGCTGGCAGGAACAATCAAATCTGGTAGTCGAATTGTGTAGCGGCGCTGTAGCGCTGGCCTGGCAACAGCAAGCGTGGTCACAGAGTTCTCTTGCGCCAGTAACTAGTCCCAGCTACCCACCGACAGCGATGCCGCCTCCTCGGATCAGCTCAGGCAACACACTGCGCCTCGCTCGCGTAGAGAAGCAGGTACAGATGTTGATCAGTGGGTTGCGAGCCGGCACGAAGCCGAACGAGGTCGCGGGCACCATCGAAGACCAGCTTGAAATGGTAGCGAGGGAATCCACACCCTCTAAGGTGCTCTATCGTCCATTTTCCAGCCCGAGAATGTTACTGCATTGGTTGCTCTTGCTCATTGGTCTATGCTGTGGAGACGTGCTCGTATGGGCTGTCTCCAGCCTGATTCACGACCGTCCGGTATTCTCCTTGCCTCTCCTTGCTTTAGGTACGGTAGCGCTGTCAGCGTGCTGCTATTTTCTCATCGCGCTCAAGCCGCCCTCACAACGCTAGACTGCTCGCTACTCTGTCGGTGCCCTACACACCGAGAACGTGGAGATACAGACGGTCAGTGAACATCGCCAATCAGTCCGGAGAGGCAACTCCGGCACTATTGGAAGTGAGGAATGATCTCTTCGGCAAACCACTCCAATTGTTCATGGTCGTAGGCGACACGAGGAAACGAGGTGATCACATAGTTGACACCAGCATCAACGAGGCTCTGGATATGCGCACGAATCTGATCTGGTGTGCCTATCCTGACGTTGGCGGCGAATGCCTCAAAGCTAAGCCCCATCGGCTTGTAAGCCTTTTCCGCCGCCTTCTCCGGGTCTTCGCCCGGTTTGACCAGGAAGAAGGTAGCGTTGCTCGAGCGAATGATATCGTCATAGTTTCTGCCCACGCTTTCGCAGTGGCCACGTAACACCGAAAGCTTGCCTGTGATGGTTTGCGGGTCACCGCCAATGTTGGCGGCATTACCATATTGCGCCACTAGCTTCAAGGTTACCTGCTCGCCACTGCCGCCGATCCAGAGTGATGGATACGGCTTCTGGACACCCTTGGGCTCGTTGATGGGTCGGTCAATGCTGTAATACTCGCCTTGAAAGACCGGATAGTCCTCGGTCCACATTTTCACCATGATCTGTGTGGCCTCGCGGAACGCGCGCATGCGGTCGCGCGTCGAAGGGAACCCGTACCCATACGCCCGCCACTCATGCTCGTACCAGCCGGCACCGATACCGCAATACAGGCGCCCATGACTGAGGACGTCCACAGTTGATGCGATCTTTGCTAGCAACGCCGGGTTTCGGTAGCCAAGGCAGGTCACCATCTGCCCTACCTTCACCCTGGTCGTATCACGGGCCAATGCCGCTGTAATTGTCCAACACTCGAACGTGGTCTCTAGCTCGGGAGTGGGTACAGTATGGAAGTGATCAAACACCCAGATTGAATCGTAGCCTGGTAGCGCGTCGGCCGCCTTCGCTACACTGGTCATAGCCTCATACTTCTCAACTGGATCCTGTATCTCGACCAGGTCCATGCGCCACCCTTGCGGAACGAAAGTGCCAAACTGGACAGACATAACTGGAGTCAACCTCTCTATATCCGATCTAGAGCACGGGGAAACGATCTTGGCTCACGCCGCCGGTGCGAGGCAGCTTGCCTCACACTTAACTATCCTAACGCAGGCGCACCAGGATAACGCAACACTTTCTTGGATGGCTTGAGCAGAGATCACAACACGGTGAGAAGCTCCGGCCCATGTTCGGTAATGGCCATTGAATGCTCAAATTGCGCCGAGCGGGTTCCATCAGCGGTGACGATGGTCCAATGATCTGCAAGTGTGCGAATCTCGGGCTTACCGACGTTGATCATTGGCTCAATGGTGAAAACCATACCGACCTCGATGCGAAGTCCGGTGCCCGCTCTTCCGAAATGCAGCACCGACGGCTCTTCCCAGAGCGCACGCCCAACCCCGTGCCCCGCCAGCTCGCGGACGGTTGAGAACCCCTGGGATTCGGCATGGGTCTGGATCGACGCGCCGATGTCGCCAAGATGATGTCCAGGCTGCGCCTGTTCGATACCTAACTCGAGACAGCGTTCGGCCACAGCTACCAACTTTGACGACGTTGGGTCAACCTCGCCGATGGTAAAGGTCCGGCAGGTGTCGCCAATCCAGCCTTTGTACAGGGTACCGATATCGATGCCGATGATATCGCCCTCGTGGAGAACTTGCTGCGAGCTTGGAATGCCATGGCAAATGGCCTCATTGATAGCCACACAAATGGTACCGGGAAATGGTGGTCGAACCATCCTACCCATCCGATCACGCAGCGCACCGTACCCCTTGTACATCGGTAACGCGCCGCTCTTGCGAATGAACTCCTCGGCCATTCGATCAAGGTCCGCGGTGCTCACCCCGGGCACCAAATGAGGCCGCAATACCTCGTAGGTCTCCGCGGCTATCCGCCCGGCATCCCGAAGTAGGGCGATTTCCTTGCGCGACTTCAAGGTAATAGCCATTGACAGCGCTCTTCCCTTCTATCTCCGTGGGCAGCCTGTGGCCGTGTCTAGTGCACTGGTGCCTCCGTGGCTTCCTCCACTGCGGTATGCTCGTGCTCCGCGTCCAACTCAGGCTCGGTGGGCTGCCGCAGCATGCGCGTAAAAGAAACGAAGCACGCTACAAAAACGACTGCCCAGAAGAAGACAACCACTACGATCGGCAGTACCGGAGTCAGATTCATGCAAATCTCCTGAAAAGTGATAGTATCATACCAATATAGAGCCTACCACACGCTACACTTTTTGTGCGATAGTCTCTCCAATCGTATCAATTCGTCGCGTGCGGACTCTATCGGGATGGCGAAGCACAAAGAGCACGGGCTATGATTAAACTGCTGCTGGTCGAGGATCACAAGTCGGTGCGCCAGGCACTCCGCCAGGGACTGGAAGCTACTGGCGAGGTAGAGGTGGTGGCTGAGGCCGCAACAGCGCGTGAGGCAATTGCCGCAGTTGAGGCCTATGGATCGGATGTCGGCGCATTGGAAGTGGCGTTGATGGACGTAGAACTGCGCGACCCCGAGCTGGGGGCGGCTGCCCAGAGCGGCGTGGGGGCCGCGGTGGCGATCCGCCGCGAACGCCCGCGATTCCCAGTGGTCTTCTATTCGATCCAAGACGACGACAGCTATTTTCGGGAGTTTCGGGCCGCCGGGATCCTGAGTCATTATGCGTATGTACGCAAGAGTAATTATCTGCTACCTTCCATGCTGATACCTCTCCTGCGAGATGCCGTCGCCGGACGGAGTTTCATCGATCCCGAGATCGAGGATCGTGTTGACGAAGTGCGCGAGCGGGATGCTACCTCTCCACGGGCTCTATTGGAGCCAAATGAGCTACATGTTGCTGAGCTGGTCGCCCAGGGACTAACCAACGAGCAGATAGCGCAACGACTGGGCCTGCGTGACGCGCGCGCGGTCAGCCGGACCAATGGGCGCATCTACGATGCCTGGCGCCTCAGCGACAGTACTACCGACGAAAAAGTCGCCCGCGCACGGGCGACGATCATCTATTTGCGCGATCGCCCGATTATATGGGATGAAGCTGGTCGAGCTCTGGTTCCCGATCGCAAGAACGGCTGGGTGCCCCTCTTCGAGGGAGACAACGAGGGGAAACCGTAACGTGGGTCCTGCTGATCTTCCACTACAGACTGCTCTAGCACAAATAACCATCGCGTTGTCGGTGTTTAGTCTCATTACGTACCTCTGGCTGGGACTCACGGTGTTGCTGATCGGCAATCGCTCCAGTGTGGTCACGTGGACCGGTGGACTGGGCTTACTTATGGCGGCGCTCTTCTTTCTCTGCCACGGGGCTGTGGTGGGCGCCGGGCTACCTGGAGGCGCCTCACCCACTGACTTCTGGTGGCATCTTTCATGGGTGCCTGGCTTTATCGCACCGTTTCTCTGGCTAGCAACCGGATTGCATTACGCTGGCCTCTCCGGCACCATGCGTAGATGGCGCGCGCCGGCACTCTTTGCCGTGGCCGTTCTTGGCTGCCTATCTGCCCTTCTTGTGGTGGTGAACTGGCCAGCGATCGAGCACTATGGCGACTTCATTCGCCTGCTGGGAACCGTTTTGAGGCTGCATGAGCCTCCGCCGGCCGATATCCAGATTTCACCTGCGCTGCCAGCGCTGGGACTCTCCTTCGTACTTTACGTCACGACCTGTGCCGGACTCCCCTGGGCATCACTTGCGGCACGCAGGCTGCGGCCGGATGTTAAGGGTAGCACGTATGTGATGCCTGGCAATTCTCCGGACGCTGTACTGCTCTGGGACCCAGTTGACGCCTGGATACAAGCCCGCCCAGCCCTGCTTCTGGCCTCTATCTGTATGATGTGCGTCGGCGGAGTGATCGCGCTGATAGGTATCGCCTCGTCTCTGGCCGAGCATGCCATGCTCGGCAATGTCCCACAAACGCCGCTCCCCGTAGACTTGCCCCAGACCCCACCGGGACATGTGTCGGTGATACTCGTCATCGCCGACTTGTTGATTCAGCTTAGCATGGCGACGCTCATACTCCTTGCCGGTTGGGCGGTGGTACGTCAGGGTGTACTGGTGGAGCGGCGTCTACCACAGCGTGGCTTCCTGAGCCACTGGCGCGGCACGGTCGCAGTAGCGCTGATACTCAGCGCCGTCGTCTCAGGCATGGCGGCTTTGGAGTCGGAAGCGCTGCCGGATTTCCTCCTGCTGGTTGCGCTCGCCACTACTCTATACGCGTTATTCACTCGCCAGTCCTACAGCGAGCACGATCGGCTGCTTGGCCAATTGCGGCCTTTCGTCGCCAGCCTGGCTACCGGCCATACCAGTTGGCTAACACCGGAGCCTGAAGAAGTTGAGCAGAGTGTGGAGGCGCTTTTTACCAGCCTCTGCAGAGATGTGCTGGGCGCTTCACACGGTCGCCTCTCGCTTACGGCCGGACGGCTGCATCGAACATTTACCTATGCCGCGCCCGACACGCCGACTGTGCCACAGGCTGAACGCGAGTGGGTGTTGCCGGTCATGGATGAACGCGGTGTGGTGGCCTATCTAGCACTCGGATCACGAACGGATGGCGCTGGCTATACGTCCGCGGATCTGGAGATGGCACGAGCATGCGGGCAGCGAATACTGGACGCAGTAGGCGAGTTCGCCGCCACCCAGGCAATCGTCTCTCTGGCGAGACGACGAGGGTTGGAGGCAGAGCTGAGCGCCGCGCTGCCACGCCGACTGCTCCACGATGATGTGCTTCCTCGTTTGCACCTGGCCATGCTGCGTCTAGAAGCGTTGCGCGGCCGGGTGCACCAGCCTCCTGTCGAAGCGACGTCAGTTACGGCCGCAACCTTGGCCAGACCGGATTCGGCAGGCATTGCGATGCTCACGCCGGCTGCGCCGACTGACGAGGCCGAGCTCCAGGCCGTTCTCGGCGAGCTTGGTCACGTCCATCACGACCTGGCAACACTGATGCGTGCGGCACCGGCTGCCAACCCCCGTAGGATTGAACATGGGCTGGTTGCGGTGTTGCGCTCCTCGCTTGACGGCGAGTTTCGCGGTAGCTTTGACGAGGTAGAATGGTCGGCAAGTCCCGAAGCCTGCATGGCCGCAGATAAACTGCCGCCTATAGTCGCCGATCTGCTCCTGGGGGCGGCGCTGGAGGCAATACGTAACTCCGGCCGGCATGGACGAGGCGGCGATATGCATCGCCGCCTCCGGTTGCAAGTGCAATTGGAGACCGACTCGCGCGGTGTGCTGATCCGCGTCATCGACGACGGCGTAGGCTTACAGAGTGAGGCGGCCAGGGCTACCAGCTCTCCCACCGACGCCGCGTCTCCACCTTCGGAGCTGCCGACTACATTAAGCGGTAGCACGCGCACCGGCCTGCTCACCCATGGTGCTCTCGTAGCCTTAGTTGGTGGATCGCTCTCAGTACGAAGCCAGAGCGTTCCAGGCACGTCGGTTACCATACGCGTGCCCCACTCCGAGAGCGCATGGGGGCCGGATAGCCGCCGCGCTTGACTGGGCCCGGGTTCACTACCGGACAGCAGCATGGCAGCCTAAACCGACGCCGCCTGCAAAACGTCTAGGGCTGGACGGATCTCGAAATGCAGCCTCTGGTGAGCTTCACGCAGCGCCGCCTCCGCCGTCGCCGGATCGTCGGCGTGAGCAAAAATGAATCCCAGGTAACTGCTGCCTTCGGGTAGAGCGACTATGGAACCGCCGACTTTGGCGGTGATCTCGACGCCATCTACTCCGGACACGGCGGCCGCTTCCGCTATCCCGCTCACGCTCTTGAGTAAGCCGCTTTTGGGGATCGGTATCATCATGACGCCGGCCGCACCACTCTGCCGGTCAATTGCATCCACATCAAACCCAAGGGAGTGCCGCAGCAGCAGTTCTTCGAGGCACATACCAGTGCCAAACTGCAAAATAGTGGAGCACAGACCTCCTATTGAGCGCCCGGCGATCTCCAGCATCCATGGTCCACTCTGATTAACCCGCAATTCGGCGTGCACCGGACCATCTCGGAGGCCGATGGCCAGAGCAGCCCGAGCTGCGCAGTCGGCAATCTCACTTTGAACTTCCTCGTCGAGACGAGAGGGAGTTGTGTAGATCGTCTCTTCAAAAAAAGGGCCATCCAGTGGGTCAGGCTTGTCGAAGAGCGCGAGCGTCCGTAGCTTACCTCCCGAGAGCAGCCCTTCCAGGGCGACTTCGAAGCCGGGGATAAAGTCCTCGACGAGAATTTCCGTGCCGTACAACGGATTGCCGTCAGTCAGCAACAGGCGCTTTACTCGCCCAAGAGCCGCGACGAGTTCGCTGGGCTGGTCGGCGCGAATCACGCCTCGACTACCGGAGAGCCGCAAGGGCTTGACAACGCATGGGTAATTCACCTCGGCGGCAATCCGGACAGGATCGTCTGTCAACATGAATCTCCGAAACACTGGAGACGGAACCTGAAATCTCGCGAAGCACTCGCGCATGATCCCTTTGTCACGCGCCGCTTCGGCCGCGGCTATAGGATTGTGAGGAAGACCTAAGGCGGCGGCGGCCCGGGTTGCCAGTAGCGTCGCAGTGTCGTCTATCGCGACAATGGCCGCCAGTGGCCTTTGGGCGGCATACCGGACAATCGCGGCGGTTGCTCCCTCTACATCAGTGAAGTCCAGTGCCAGGGGAATATCCCACCACTCACTGAGCCCCAGCGGAACATCAATACCGCGCACGACCTCGACGTCAAGTTTTGCGGCAGCATCCAGAAACGCGCTCGCCCGGTACGTTGTCGGTGAGACGAGCAGCAAGAGGCGCTTGCGCTCGAGGTTCGCTGTACCCATCTCTCCCTCTCTTTCGGCGATGGCGTTACGGGGCCGCTGGGCCACAAAGCGTGCTGCCACCGGGCCCCGTGAGATTGATCCACCAGGTGTGCGCAGCAACGGGCTCATAGATTACACCGGTTGGTTTCGTAGCCCCACCGGCGAACTCTCCACTGCCCACAATGGCACCGGTGCAGCTTCCGGTGCGAATAGACCAGCCTACTGGAGTGAAGGACCCGTGGGTAATGGTAAACGTCAGCAACGTAGCGACGATGGGAGTCATAAGAGCGGTACCCAACGCGATCCCCGAACTCCCAGTCTGGGGAGGATACAGGTCAAAGTACTGGTTCTGGCCAGACAAGGGAGAACCACAAACCAGATAGTCGGCAGTCGAGTCACCCGGCTGGTTCAGCACAACCACATACAGGTTGCCGCTTGATGGCACCAATATGTCCATTCCTCCGCTCGGACTCGGGGCGAAGCTCGCCAGCGTGGAGGATCCACCGGGCACGGCGCTCCCCGGTATTTCACCACCTTCGGTGCTTGCCACTGTTATGGGCGCAACGAGTGCACCCAGACAGTTGTTCTTTCGAAGCTGCGCGGGAGTATTTGCACCAACGGTCGGCAGTTTTTTGCCGCGGTAGTATACGGTAACGTGTAACGCATTAACCGGAGTCAGCAGAACGCTGGCCTCAGCTTTTCCAGCGCTGACGCCGGAAACCGGGGTAAGCGTGGCGCGCACCTGCTTCCCCAGAGGGGGCGGATTACCTTGCGTTCCGCACGCACCCAAGCACAGGGCCAGGGCGAGCAGAATCAGAGCTGTCGCCGACGCGAAATGGGAAGATACTCGAGGCCGCATGAGTCCTAATCCTCGCGAGAATGTGGCTCACATTCCGTCTATCGACGGATATAACCAGATGAAATGGATAGTCCACCTATCCGCTGGCAAGTGTGGCAATCGCGGATACCAGGTCTGCCGCTGTCTTGCCGAATAACACGTTTGCCCCGACCTGGCGCCGAAACTCCTCCACCGTCAGATCGTCAAGAAATCGGCTCTGGGTATTATCTAGCATAACACGCGGCGCTATTATAAGATCCTCTGACGTAAAATCTCCACAGATCCTGCCGATCTCATCCAGAACATCGCGGCCGGTGAGCAGTCCAGCGGCGGTGACGAGCGGTCCGAAGAAGTGATTGGTCACTGGAACGACGCGAACCGACAAACCGGTAGACGCCTGGATGTCCCGTGCTAGCCGGGTAATCACCGGCTTCGCTATGATCCCAGTGATAAGTGCCACCTTGCGCGCTGGATCTGGACAAGAGGGAATGTCACGCTTGCTTGTACGCCAGTCATCGAGCAACTTGCGTGTCATGCCGACACCATTGTCGAGCTGGGCATAGTCGCCGTAATGCCGGGCCCGCGGGAAAGGGCGCTTGGTGAGATAGTACCACTCATCGGACAGATAGACAAATGGCAGACCAGCCCCGCCGAGGTTTTCGGCTGCAAACTGCCTCTGCCAGTTCTGGACTCGCCGAACCACGTCTTCCGCCTCATGCCGCTGGTAGGTGCGCATCGGTGGAAGATCGCCAACCTTGAGCAGATTGTTATACTTAGTCAGTCCTACTGGAACCACTGAGATTGAGGCAACGGTTGGTCGCAGCCTCGCCAGGTCGGCTATGCTCCGCTCCAATTCATCTCCATCGTTGATGCCTGGGCAGAGTACTAGCTGGGTATGACAGGCAATACCAAGTGTGCCGAGACGCTCCAGCTGCTCCATAATGTCGCCAGATCTGGGGCCGTCTACCATCTTGCGACGCAAGACGGGATTAGTGGTATGCACTGAGACATACACTGGACTCAGGCGCTGCTCCTCGAGGCGCTGCCAGTCAGCTTCCTTCAAGTTTGTTAGCGTTATGAAGTTCCCGAATAGAAAACTGTATCGGTAATCGTCATCCTTGATGTATAGCGTATCGCGCATGCCAAGAGGTAATCCGGGGAGGGACCGGGTGCGCTCGGGGAGCCCTTTGATGAAGCAGAAGACACATTTGTTGGCGCAAATGCGAATAAAGGGAGCCGGCTCCTCGCCGAACCGAATGCCTAGATCCTCGTCGATCTCTTTGGCTACCAGGACCTCAATTGTCCGCCCATTGCGCACAACACCAAACTGCAGCTCTTCATCCGAGATGTAGAACTGGTAGTCCACCAGATCGCGTACCGGATTACCATTGATAGTCTGCACCAGGTCGCCCGATTGTAATCCCGCTAGATCGGCTGGGCTCTCTGGCACGACTTCGCGCACCCATCCATACAGTTTCGGCATAAGGTCGCTTGATCCCGTTTGTATAGTCGCTGGCAGCGCTAGGCGCAGCCTCGTTCGTAAGTGAAAATGTAGTGTGGAAATTTCCTCACAACCTATGGATTATAGAACATCATGCGGCAAAGCCGCCAAATAGTGACGCCCTTGCCCCAGTACCATCGGCTGACAGCTTTGACAATATACCGGACGGCAGTCTACCATGCCAAGCGTTCCGGCAATATCTACGGCTAGCGTGGCCGCGGAGGCGTTCGCGCCACCGGCGAGGAGGGTGTATGACGTCGCAGAAGAGTGAAGGCCAGAGAAGCGCCGTTGGCAAAGAGCTCAAGCATGCCGCTTCGGCGGAGCATAAGGCGGCGAGGGCGGCGCATCATGTGGATAGCTCGGTCTATGAGGCTGAAGTCTTGACCAGCGGTAACCCAAAGCGTGTTGAGCGCTACTTTTTGCGCAAATACGCCTACAAGCTCTTCGCTAAGTTAATGGGTAAGACAGTCAACCGCATTTAGCGCGGAGGAAGCGGTCCCTCTCGTCCGGATGCCGGAGCGGAGATGAGAGGCTGAAATCGAGCCAGCTCAATTTGATCAGCCGCGGCTCGCTCCGCCCCGGTCCAGGTGCCACGGACCAGGCACACGTCGAGTAGCGCTGCGAGCAGGGTATGGAAGATCTCTCGTAGCTCCCCAAACGACACCCTGCGGTCGGCCAGATCATCGATGCCGGCCGCTAGGTCACGCAGGCGACATACCAAAGCACCGCGGTCTTCGCTGGACAGCGACAGAAGCGCCGCCAAAGTCTCAGGTCGCCACTCCAGGTGAGCACCCACCTGATAGAGAACAGCGTTGCGACGCCGTACCTGAGACAATCCGACGACTTTCTTCTGACCGAGTACTGGCTCAAACGGCGATAGCGTGCCATAGCAGGCCAGGCGCACCGGATCCTCTTTCGCGACCTTCGGTATCGCTCGAACCTCGGCGGTGGGCAGGGAACGTGCCTGACCGATCCCTAGCACCCGCAACGTCTGCGCCCAGAGCTCTCCAATCCATCGATAGCTACTGACAATGTCGCCGCCCGCCAGAGGATGCCCGATTGGGAGCGCCACCTCCATACTGACCGCGTAGCGGTCGAGCAGCACTGCCGTGCCACCCGAGGTCCGGCGCAATACCTCCACACTCCGTTCCCGACAGGCAGCACTGTCGACTACATCCGCCGGTTGGCCGTTGCCGAGCACCAGGACCGGCTGTTCCGACACATACCAGCGTACGACCGGCAACGAGCCTTCACTCATGGTTGCCAGAAGCGCCTCACCGAGCGCCAGTTGCCGCCTCAAAGGTTCCTGGCTGGATGTCAGCAGGCGCCAGTTCTCGCCGTTCAGACTGCCGAGATTCATTCAGAGGCTCTCCACTTGTTTCGCTAGGCCCGATAAACAAGCATTGGCACTGTCTCACCTGGCAGCGGCGCTGTCAAGCCAGTGGACGCGCTATGACGGCAGATAGGCGTTGGTACACAGCGTGCTTGCGTCTACTGGATGTGTCAATTGCCCCTGACCCTGCAGGAAGGTGTTCATCGCCTGGCACAGACTGAGATCGGTATATCCGAGCGGTTTGCCGTCAGAGCGCTGCCAGAGCGGAATCGTGGCCTGTAGAGTCGCCAGCGCATCGGCTGAGGTCTGGGGATCATTCAATCCGGGAATATACTGGCCGCTCAACTCGACCGCCTTCTGTGGGTTGGCGATAGTATATGCCACGCCTTGTAGTGTCGCCTTGATGAGCGCGCGGATATCGATTGGCCGCGTCTTGAGCACGCCATTTCGAATGGCGATGCCGTCGGAAACGATCGGTTGCTGCAGTCCCAGCGTCCGTGTCGCGAAGTTGTGCTGCTTGAACAGGGCTGGGTTGTCATTCACGTAATCGACTACCGCATCTACCTTGTGTGCTATCAGTGCTTCCGGTTGGGTATATCCGATCGCCTGGATGTTCACATCCGACTGGCTGAGGCCGGCACTGCGCAAGAGCGCCAGCAGCGCGATGTAGCTGGTTCCGTACAGACCGGGTATGCCGATAGTGCGACCGCGCAGATCGGCCGCCGAGTGGATCGCCGATCCTGCCGGCACTATCACCGCGACTGGATACTGGGTATAGACCTCCGCCACATACGTGAGCGAGATGCCCCGGCTCGCGGCCTGCAACACCTCATCCCCTCCAGCGAAGATGGCATCCTCCTGGCCGGCGGCAATCGCATTAAACTCGCCTTCACTCACACCCTGATGCCGTAACGTCACCGCCAGTCCATCGGCTTTGTAGTAGCCAAGAGCCTCGGCGACGTAGAATGGCGCGAACTGTATGTTGGGAACGTAGGTAAGGCCGATGGTCAGACTGTGTAAGGAACTAGTACCTCCGCTAGTAGTCGACGAGCCGCAGCCCGACAGTACCGCAAGCAAAGTGAGCCCAGTGACAGCCGGAGCGAGCCAGCTGAAAAGCCGCCGAGCTGGACGCGTGTGAACCGTATCAATCATGGTGTAGAAACCCCTTCCGCATATGATACTCGCCGTTCGATAATCCGCACTGTGCCGTAGAGAAGAGCTGCCAGCCCCGCCAAGGTGAATAGCGTCGCAAATTCAGCCGCCAAATTCCCGTTCTGCATCTCAACGACCAATAATACTCCCAGTCCTTTACCGCCGATGACGAATTCACCCACGACGGCGCCAGTGACGGAGAGCGTCAAGCTGGCACGCAGACCCGCCAGGACACTTGGCAGAGCCAGAGGTAACTCGATATAGCGGAGCAGTGCCCAGCGGTTAGCTCCTGCCACGCGAGCGGCATCCACTATATCGCCGTCTAAGAGGCGCAGCCCCAGAACAGTCGTAATCACCATGGGGAAGAAGACGATCAGTGCGCATATTATGATCTCCGGCGCAAGTCCATACGAAAGCCAGATCGCAATCAGCGGCGCGATAGCCACGATAGGCAAAGCCTGGCTAGCGGCGAGGTAGGGTTGCGCAGCGCTAGCTACCAGGCGGCTGTGCGAGATACCGTATCCGAGTGGAATGGCCACTGCCATGCCCAGTGCGCAACCCAGTAGACTTTCGAGCATCGTGACGGCTACATAACCCGCCAGGCTGTCATTTGGGCTGATCAGCAACAGCCACCAGGAGCGAAGCACCTCGGCTGGGGCCGGCAGGAAAAGCGCAGAGCACCGCGCCTGTTTGCGCCAGTATCTGCCAGATACCCAGTGCCACGACGCCGATCGCGGCGGCCGGCAACACCCCGAGGAAGGCGTTCCTCCTCCTCTGCCCTCGCCGGCCGCCCCGCGTGTCTCCAAACGTGGCGTCTCCAGCCAATACGGAGGGTATCTGCTCTGGAGCAAGAAAGAGTTGCTCTTCCAATTGCCGTGGCGGAGAGACTGAATGAGTACCCATACTGTTCTGCAAGCCTCCTTCGAAAATCTCCGGAAGCGGTGACGGGCCTCAAGGGAGGTGGAGAAATCGTACCCCCATAAACAAAGCCGCCCCAACCGGAGTATTCCGACCTGGGGCGGCACGCAGGCGAACACACCACACCCCTATCCAGATACACGAGGATAGGGAAATGGCGATTCGACCTTCTTCCATCCGGACTCTTACCGTCGGCTCCGGCCTCTCACCGGGTCTGCCGCAGACACTTCGCGAATCTCCCGCTGCAACCGCTAGAGATCAAAGCGAATATGATGCAGCTCGCGGGCTCGGCGTATTACCGCCATACCGCCGGTCGGGGATTGCACCCTGCCCCGAAGGTCAACCATCAGTTAGGCTAGTGGCAGCGGGGCGAACATTGCCCCCAATTAGCGACTAGCCTCTAGTGAAAAATCATACCCTTCAATTACTGGGTTTGCCAAGAGCTTCTCGCACATCTGGCGGACCGCTTGCGCCGCCGCTTCCTCGCTGTGCGCCGCAAGCGCGACTTCCAAGATACTTACCCGCCCGCACTGACGTTACCTCAGCAAATCCCAAGTGATGCAGACCGCGGAGCACCGCGTCGCCTTGGGGATCCAGCACCACCGGCTTGAGAGTAATCTGAATTCGCGCCAGCCACAGGGGTTGTGCCGCTATCGTCGCTTCGTCGTTTGCCATCGACAGGAAATCACCCTTTCCTCGTTCATGCTTGTGGCGTACCAGTCGTGCCAGCCGGCTAGGTATCGCGCGCCGAGCGGCACTCACTGCACGCGCAGCTTGCACGAAGCCGGGTAAACGTGTAGATACCGGTGCGGTGCCCATCTCCCCATACTGGGGTAACACCGTAGCGTCCTACCAGCTGCAGCTCGTACAGAGTTGTCTGTTCCTCGGTGAAAACCGTGCTTTCCCCCACACTTCCTGCTTCTGCACCCTCTCCCGCGCACCAGGCGCAGGGGCAGGATCGTCGCAGCGAGTCGTAGGGATGTACACTCTCGTGCCCATCGGACCAACTTATAAACAGTTGTCGATTCTCTTCATCCATGAGATAGGATGTCGGGGCAAGGTCGTCTGGTAATGGTAGTGGTACTGGCATTGATCGATGATATCCTGTATCCCGTTTTAGTAGTATCCTGCTGCAACTTCTTAAACGCACAACGTCCTTCAGAGTCATTGTATCAGCATTGTATCAGCGGTTGCGGGCCACCGTATGCCAGCGAAGATCGCAGTTGATAGCAATCTACGCCTCAAGCTCGAAGCTGCACCGCGGAAGCCCGGGATTCAGGCACCGTTTCCACCCTCAGCCCAGGCTCGGTCCGGTACCGTGATCGGTACCAGAGAATACCGATAGTCGCCAGCAGCAGAGAGAATGTAAGCAGCGTCATCGCTAAACTCCACCCTTTCGTCCAGACCGCCCGAATTCGACGTCAATGCATAGTCGGCGAGCTCGCCCAGAAGAACCGTCGACAGCGGCAGAATTGCCCCCAAAAGCCAGCGCAGACGCGCACGCGCATTAGGCAGCGGTCGGGCGCTGGAAAGCCACCACAGCGCCAAGAGCATGTACGTATCCAGGTAGTAATACGGCCATAGCGTCTTGAGCAAAAGTGGAAAACAGAGCCCGCTGACGGCAAGGAGAGCGTACACATCGCCCGAACCCAGACGCAGCCTACGAAACCACCACAGGAGCAGCGGAGACAAGACCAGACTGGCGCCCACAACAAACAGGCTGTCGTAGTGATAGCCGAGATTGCCCAGCGGTGTCGCACCAAGTACTGCCCAGATAGACCCTCCACCGATTGGGAGAAGTCCGTGGAAGGTCAAGAGCGAGTAGGTCAGATCACTCCGGTCGGCCAGCACGAAGGGAAGTAAGCCGAGCGCCAGAGTCACGAGAGCAGAGCCGGCGAAGCGCAGAGCTTCCCGCCACTTCCGGTCGGCCAGCAGCAGAGCAGTCAGCGGCACTAGGTAGAGAATGGCTGAGCTCCGAGTCAAGAGCGCCAGACCGAGCAGAACTCCGGCCCACGTGGTCCGCCGTAGCATAAGAGAACGTACTCCGGCCACCACCAATAGCAGCATAAGCGGCTGCTCGATGTGCCCATACCCAAGGACACTGTGCCAGAGTTCCGGGCAGAGGGCAAAGAATCCAAACGCCAAGAGGCGCCGCCAACCGTGCAATGGCGTTTTCAAGAGCAGATCAAGTGACCGCACCGCCTCTCGGCTGAGCAGTAGTGGGAAGACCGCGAACGCTACTGCCACCAGCATACGGCACCGGATAAAATCATTGATAATGCCGAGCTTTTCGGCAAGGAGGGCCACCAGCGTCAACGGCAGCATAGCGAATGGTCCGTTGGCGTTTGGGTATACCACCTGGTAGCGTGTGCTGTAGATGTCGAACGGGTGTCCGGCGAGAGCGATCTTGGCTGATGGCAAGAAAAAGACATCGAAATCGGTGGCGTTGGTGATCTGAAGACTTGCCAAAGCCCAAAGAGCGAGATAGAGCATGAGCAGGCCGAGAATTACGCTATATCGAATCCAGCGACTGGGCATGCCTGGTCCCCCTAGACTACCAGATTGCCGCGTAACGTACACGAGAAGATGGTCTTCATTATCTTTAAGAACGCATTATAGAGCATTGAAGGACCAGCCGGATAACCACGGTATGATCAGTGCCGCCGAACGTTCCACCAGTGTCTCGAGCGGTAGTGCGGCGTCAAGCCAGGTAATGCGAGCATCCGGCCGGAACCAGGTGAGCTGGCGCCGAGTATAGGAGTGAGTGGAAATCTTGAATCGTTCCACCGCAGCGCCAAGCGACATCTCACCGCGTAGATAGGCGCCCAACTCTCTGTATCCGAGACTGGACATGGACGGCAGTTCGAAGCCGTAGCCGCGGGTCACCAATCGGCGAGTCTCCTCCACCACCCCACACTCCACCATGCGATCAATACGCATATCGGCATTGTGGAAGAGTACCGCCCGCTCGGAAGTAAGACCCAGCAAGAAAGGCTGATAGGGGGTTGGACGGCGACCCTGCTGCAGCGTGATAGACCGCCCAGTCGCCAGGAAGACTTCCAGCGCGCGAATAAGACGGCGTGTGTTACGCGAGTCAATGCTGCCGGCAGTTACCGGATCGAGCCGCGCCAATAGCGCGTACAGCGCTGACGGGCCTTCCTGAGCCGCAATTGCGTCCAATTCGGAGCGCAGAGCGGGATTGGGAGGCACCTCTGGAATTGCTAGCCCATCCACTACCGCGCGGATATACAGGCCAGTGCCGCCAACGAGGAGTGGTAGGCCGCCGGCCGCGGTGATAGCGGCGATAGCTGCGTTGGCATCGGCCTGATACTCCGCCAGCGTATAGGTCTCATCCGGATTTACCATATCCAGCATGTGATGTGGTAGTCTCTTCTGGTCGGCGGCGGAAGGCTTAGCGGTGGCGATATCCATGCATTTATAGATTTGGCGCGAATCGGCTGATACCGCCTCCATATGCTTGACGCGTGTGCGGCGCGGCAAGTGCTCCGCCAGCGCGAGAGCCAGCCTGGTCTTGCCGGTTGCTGTAGGTCCCACCAGCACCAGCAGCGGACTCCTTCCTGGGATTTCAGCCTGTGGTTCACCAGTCGTCACGCAGGCCGCCTTTCTTCGCATGGATTGGCTGGAGGGTAGCCGGAGAGCACGTCTTTGCTCACGTGACGGCACCACAATCCTCCTGTACTATTTTGGCATAGATCGGGATGTTATGGCTCACTTCCGAGAGTGGGAATGCAGATTGGTCGGCTGGTATGGACCGGTTCAGAAGACGGCAGACGACATCCGCGGGGTACGGTGCGGATTTCCGGCGCGGCTTTCTCACGACAACGGTGCTCTGGCCTGGAGTGATGCCGTTTGGCATCGCCTTTGCCATCGTAGCGCACACCGGCGGCTTCAACTTGATTGAAACTCAGGCGCTCTCACTGTTGGTGTTTGCCGGCGCCTCTCAATTAACCACCGTCACGCTGGCGATGGCTGGTGCTCTCCCGCTGCCTATCATCCTGACGGCGTTCCTTTTGAATCTGCGGCATATGCTCTACGGACTCTCGATTAGCCGATGGTTAGGGGATCGTACCCGTCCGCCTCGTGGAGTCCTCGCCTTCTTCATGACCGATGAGTCGTATGGACTGACTACCAAAGCATTTCTCGACGGCAATGGAAGCGATGCCTTTTTCTTTGGCTCCGAAGTCAGCCTCTTCATCAGCTGGAACGCTGCGACGCTGGCAGGCTCACTGCTGGGCACGCTGTTGCCGAGCCCGTATCGAATCGGCCTCGACTTTGTATTTCCACTGGCCTTCCTGGCCCTGCTGCTGCCACTCCTGCGAAACTGGCGGTATGTGGTCGTCGCTCTGTCCGCGGTGGTCGTTGCCCTGGTAGTCGGCCGCGTGGTGGCTGGCGGTGTTGCCGTGCTAGCCGCAGGGGTGATTGCTGCCGGTATCGGTGTCGTCCTCGACCACAAGACGGCTAGCTTTCCTACCCTGGAAACGTCGGATTCAGCTGGCGAGCGGGAGGTGAGCCAGTGAACCCCAATGGATATATGGGCCTGATACTGGCGGTCGCAGTAGTCACGTACGGCACCCGAATCTCTGGCTTTGTGATCGGCAGGGAGAGGCTTCCGTCCTGGTTCAATCGCTTCCTGGCATATGTACCCGCGGCGGTCTTCGCCGCATTAGTGACCACCAATTTCAACGCCGGACACTCTGACACAGTTCCCAGACTCATCGGAGTAGCGGCTGCGACCACGGCTGTGCTGCGGTTCAAGCAACTGTGGCTAGGGCTGTTTGTCGGCATGGCAGTCTTCTGGCTAGCATGCGCTCTACTCGGCATATCACCCAGCTGAGAGTCATCCGGTAATGACGACATCGTTCGGATATTGCTCGCCGTGAATCGTGCCGATATCGATATTGGTGCTCGTATCGATCACCGAGAGCGTGTCCCCATACGTATTGGCAGTCACCACATAACGGCCGTCAGGGGTGACCGCCAGACCGTGTGGATAGCCGGCGACCGGTACAGCGGCCAGCACTGTAGGACTGGCAGGGTCGGTGCCGATATCAAGCACACTGACGGTATGCGACCCAAAATTGGAGACATAGAGCCGCCGGCCGTCGGGCGAGCGCGCCATCAGCATCGGCTGAGAGCCTATTCCAACCGAGCGCAGATAAGTGTCGGTGGTGGTATCGAGCACCAGCAGCCGTCCGGATAGGTTGTCGCTAGCGTAGACATAGCGGCCGTCGGCGCTCATGGCTATCCCGTAGGGCTGCGAAGCTACCGGCGTCTGGATAGTGGTTACCAGCGTCTGGCTGGCGACGTCTATGACCGCGACCGCGCGGCCACCCACACAGGACGTATAGACAAAGCGGCCGTCTGGAGACATCACGATGCCGTGTGGATTTTTGCACACCGATATGGTCTTGATAGGCTTCCAGGTGGTGGCGCTGATGACGGTGACCGAGTTCTGACCGTAATCGCTCACAAAGATGACGTGGCCGTTGCTGACCATGTGGACAGGAAGGATGCCGGTCTCCGCCGAATGGGCCGGTCCCGAAGCAGTGACAAAGCTTTGTCGGCCATCGAGATCGAAAGCGTCGAGCCGGTGGTTTTGTATGTCGGTAACAAAGAGCATCGAATTGTCCGGCGAGAGACCCACGCCGTGAACGCTCCCCGAGACGTGCCTGGTGAAGACGCCCACCTCGGCCACGTCTCCGGTCTCGACGTCGCTCACGTAGATATGGTAGGCCGAAAGTTTGGTGGCAAGATTCGGCGGTAGCTTGAGCAGCGGCAGTTGCTTAACCGTCGAGGCGCTGGAACACCCCGCCAGTGCAGAGAGCGTGATGATTCCCGCCAACAAGACCATCCTAAAGGAGTGGGCACAGGCTCTCCGGCTGGTAACCGCAGCCCCAAATCGATAGTGCCGAGCTCTCACCACCTGAAGATCCCGTATTGCGCGCCCCATTGTGTACCTATTACCCATCCATCATAGATCGGTCAATCACCGTACCGCCTGCGTCCCTATTCTAGGGAGATGGGGCCATCCGGTCAAAGAGTGGGGGACTTTCTGATCGGGCTCTCTATTCTGCTAGCAACCTGCGGAAAAACGGTGGAACCTCATCGATACTGGAAAGAACCAGATCGGCCTCTCGGGCGACGACGGGTACCATCTCGTCGCTGTGTATGGCAACAGAGACACCTCTGCACGTACCATCCTGGCGGAGCCGACGGAGAGCGCGGAACGCCGCAACATCAGTTAGATCGTCGCCGATGTACAGCGCCGAGCGTAACATGCGCTCGACAATGACTTGGGTGACCGCGCTCCCTTTATCAATGTCCAGAGCCGGCCGTAGCTCAATTACCATACGCCCGCGGGTGACTTGTATGCCGCTCGCCTGAGAGACTCTGTCGAGCACGCTGTGGTAGACCGCTTCCTCCGCGGCGTCCGGCTGCTCGGTTTCACGTACATGTATGCTTGCGGTTACTCCTTTGCGTTCGATACGAAGTCCAGGCCACTGCAGGGAGAGCTGCGGGCCGATCTCGTCGAGCAGCTCTTCGAGCGCGGCAGTTAGAGGACGTGCGACACTGGGTACCACGACCATTCCAGTTTCGGGGTCATACGTCTCAAATCCGTGGTTGCCGATGTACAGCAGATGCGGATTGCCTACGAGGCGTGCCGCATCCAGAGCGGCGCGTCCCGACACCGCCGCCACGACTTCAAAGCTTGCGCGCGCCGCATCCAGGAGTGAAGACATTTCCGGAAGGAGGGTGGCGGACTCCGGAGATGGGGCGATTCGGCTTATCGTGCCGTCGATGTCGGTAAAGAGCCCGCGTGGTCGTGCCTGCAGTGCCTCGTGAAGAAGCGAGCTCGGGTCACTCGGGAGTCCAACCTGCTCGCCCATGTGAGATCCTTCCTAACCCAGACATTTTCCTCGGAGGGCGGCTAGGCAGTCATGGCATCAACAATGTGTTGTACCTCAGCTGCCATTATCAGCGATTGAATTCGCTTACGTGTAGTCTCCACCGAATCAGGGTTATGCAACAGCATGCGCGAAAGCAGCCGTAGGGCGTCGTCGAGAATGCCACTCGACAGTAGAAACGCCTCATAGGACGAATTGTCGAAGCCAAGTGTCGAACAGATAGGAACGACGAAGACCGGTGCGATAGCGCGATCCGGTCTCAGGCCATGGCGTCGTGTCGCTACCGGGGGGGCGAAGCTCGCATGATAATATGTGGGTCGGGCAACTACCCAGAAACGGCCGGCACGCCCATTCCTCTTTGTTCTGATACGCCGAAATACCAGCGTGTACTCGCTCACTCCGTACTCCACCAGAACCTTACCTCTCTTCGCCGGACCAAGGTACCTGCGATATCCGCCCCTTCTGCATAGATGTCTCATTGCGACAGACGAAACGCTACAGGGGCGGTAACGATGGACGGTAGGGTACTAGCCCGTCCGGTTTTACTTGGTCCTAGATGCTCGGACGCCTTCTTACCGAGCTTAGGCCATGCCTTCGCAAGAGTGATACCACTGTTCGCCGCTTGCCGCTTCGCGGGCGGAGGTGGTATCTTCCTCCTGAGCCATTCTTTGGGTGAGGTTTCTGAACGGAGACGGGCAACGAAGCTGGAGTCCGGTCTTGCCGGCCGAAGGTGCCGCCTGCGGCGTCACTTGCGACGCCGAACCGCCTCGTGCTATACTGGGGGCCGCATGGGGGTGTAGCTCAGTTGGGAGAGCGCAGCGTTCGCAATGCTGAGGTCAGGGGTTCGAACCCCCTCACCTCCACCATGTCATCTCTGTTAACTATTCACGAGTGCCTGCCGGCGACAGCATGATATTGCCCGCATTGGAACGAAGCGTCAGAGTGCCTTTGGCTTCGGGGGCCAGTGGACCGGTAGCGGAGGCGCCGGCAAAGTTACGGGTGCTGTTGACCGACCACCCCGAAATCTCTACGTTGCCCGCGTGGGTTCTGGCATCCAAAAAAACGGCGGTCTCCTTTGGCACGCTCACGCGCAGATTTCCGGCATTGACCTCGGCTTCTACAGACGCGGCCGGCGCCAAGGCGCAACGGAGCGTTACATTTCCAGCGTTGGCGGCCAGGCGCGAGCTGTCTCCCAGCACCGTACCGGACATAGCGTCGAGGTTGCCGGCGTTGACCTTGGCTTTAACGGGGCCGCGAATGCCTTCGATCTCGAGGTTGCCGGCGTTGAGCCTGAGCTCGAGCTGAGCAACCGTGGCCGGCATCGTGATATCGATATCCACCGTAAGCTGCTTGAAGTGAGACCAGCGATCCGCCACAGCGTCAACAACCACAGCATTGGCGCTCTGGCGCACATCTATGGTCAACTTCTCCAGATCAGATTCACTCGCCGAGCTAAGAAAGCCGCGTGCCCGTTTGGTAGCCACTATGAGAATTCGTGTCTCGTCCCCGGGATGAATGTGGATATTACCCGCGTTGCTATGAACAGTCAACGAGGGGACACCGGTCAGGTGCAGTTCATGTGTTTCGGTCACTGAAAGTGCCATAGTCCCTCAACTTCTCCCCGCGAATGATTTACATACTATCTAGTCGGTATACTAATACTAGCATCACGCATGCACGTTGTCAAGGATTAATGTGGTGGCTATGCCAGGTAGTTATCGGCTTGGGTTCGCAGAACCTGCGCGAGGGCTTGCAGTAGGAGCTCATCCTCATTCGGTGCCACGGTTCGTGGATCCAGCAGCACGCGATCTCGGGAAACACGGGCGACGACGCCAGGGTATCCCTGGCGTAGCTCCCGGGCCGCGTCATCGGCGGCGCTTCCCGCTAGCTCCAGGGCACAGACAACTGTCGGCAGCGTCTCACCGGGGAGGGATCCTCCACCAATAGTGGAAAAGTCGCTCGCGGCCGCAGCCGTGTACCCCCAGCTACACAGCAACTCGGCCCACCGCTCGGCCCGCTGGCGCAGCATGTCTATCGGAGCCGAAATTGACCGCCATATGGGGAGCTCGCGCTCGGCCACGCCATCTCGGTACAGTCCCAGCGTGGCTGAAAGCGCGGCCAATGTCAGCTTGTCACTTCGCACGGCTCGCATGAGCGGGTGCCCGGCAATCCGGCGCAAACAGACCTGGCGCCCGACGATTATGCCAGCCTGCGGTCCGCCCAGCAGCTTGTCTGCCGAGAAACACACGATGTCGGCGCCCTCCCGGAGACTCTCCTGGGGCATTGGCTCATGCATCAGTCCCCACCGAGCAGTGTCCAGCAAACAGCCGCTTCCTACATCATGTACCAGCAACAGGCCACGCTCATGCGCCAGTTCCGCCATCTGGGAGAGATTCGGCGACTGGGTAAACCCGATCATGCGAAAGTTGCTAGGATGCACCATCAGCAAGATAGCTGTCTCAGGGGTGACCGCCTCGGCAAAATCACCGATCCGAGTACGGTTGGTGGTACCCACCTCAACCATACGCGCGCCGCTCTGCCGCATCACGTCCGGAATACGGAATCCTCCCCCAATTTCAACCAGCTGGCCGCGCGAGACCACGACTTCATGGTCTGCCGCCAGCGCTGCGAGAGTTACCAGAAGAGCGGCCGCGTTGTTGTTGACCACTAATGCGTCTTCAGCTCCGGTGAGGCCACAGAGGAGATCGCGTACCGCCGTCTGACGAGATCCACGTGTGCCTGCCAGGGTATCGTACTCTAAGTTGGAGTAGCCTTCGGCAATTGTGGACAACGCCGAGACTGCGGCAGCGCCAAGCGGAGCCCGCCCCAGATTCGTACTGACTATAACGCCAGTGGCGTTGATGATCGAACGCAAGTGCGGCCGAAGGCGGTCTAGGACCAACGTTTCGGCTCGACTGCAGATCGACTGCTCGTCCACCTCGCCGCCGGACCTTATCGTGGCTCGAGCCTCGGCAAGCGCATCACGGGCAGCTTGAACTGCTACGGGCTGGGGAACCCGGTCGCGGCCGGAAAGGTAACCAAGTACGTCGTCTACCGATGGGAGTGCTCTAAGTCGCCGCCGGACCGCATCACTTGCGGAATCTTCGCTGGTCGCAGATTGATCCGTCAATTGCCCCCCACCTCACTTTTGGCCGCCCAATTCGAAGTACGCGGTAATACAGAGGGCGTCTGCCAGCTTGGCCATTATCGTGGCTAGATCCGAATCTCGCAGACGGCAGATATAGTGCTGATCTGGCAAAGAACTGCGTAGCACCGGATAGGTGAGCTCGGTTTTGACCAGACTATCGCCGTCCAATTGCGGATAGTCCTCCTTGAGTAACACGTGATGGTAGGGGCGCACTTTCGCCCGATAGCTTGTGAGTGGCAAGACATTGAGCGCACCGGCGTATTTGCAAAACGCGGTGCTGGAGATAACGAGAGCCGGATGCCAATCGAGAATCCGTCGCTCCGAAACTCCAGCGGGCAACTGTGGATAGGCGAAATTGACCCAGTAGACACAACCAAACTCTACTGGATGCCAGAATGTAATTTCACCCTGGCCTAGAACAGGATGCGGCATCCCCGGACGGCGCCTCCTTCTTTCCGGCGCCGGCTCATCCCCCGGCAGACTCGACGTCCAGCTGAAATACCCGGCAGATCATCTCTTCGGCGAGGCGAACGAGCTCGAGCCTCTCTTCGCGCTCGGCGGTAGACTCTTCAAGCAGCGCACGGATGACGTCGGCTTCATAGGTGGCACGGCGTTCAGCAATCGCCGCCCGGCGGTCGCATGTGGTATCGGTTGTCATCGTTGGCCTCATCTCTCGTTGATCAATACAGACAGCCTCAGTAGCATGCAGGCGGACTAGTGCCGATAGGTGCTTGCACATGATTATACAGCGTCCACATCCATATTGCCGCAACGAGAAATCAGCCGATCTGGCTGGCGAGCAGACTTCCGGTCGGGTAGGCTACCCTCCGAGATGGCTCCGATGATACAGCAGGTAGAGCATGAACGCCTGACGGTAATCTTCCAGCGTTGCCGAACCAGACGCAGTAACCTTATCGGTTAGGGCTAGAATTCCTTCAGCGATCCGCAGATCGGCCTCATCAACAAAGCCTGACCGACGCAGAGCGTCCAATACGCCGAATGGTTCACCGTTCTCTGGCATAACTCCGTAGCTGCGAGTTGCCCGGCGTATGTACGCTTCCAGTTGATAACGCAACTGCCAGAAGATGAGCTTATCGCTGCGAGCATCTTCGGGAAAAGTGACGCCGTACGGAGTCATGGGTGAGATGCCGCTTTGTACCCCGTAGCGGTCTTGTGGCTGGTGGCCGTTGGCAGGTCGCGCCTCCTGGCTTCGCGGCATTCGTGGATTCTTGCTCTGGGCCGGCTGAGAGTAGACTTCGGGCTGCATATCGCTCAGATACTCGCCATATAACTGTATGAGGTCACCGGGAATATTGCGGACGGAGCTGGAGGCAGACGGACTATATGGCTGGCTCGAAGGCGGCTGCATGGCGGTCACCGGCACGGTCGCCTCAGACACCTCCGCCCTCCAACGCGGCGTAGCTCCCGCACCGCGCTGGCCAAGGGGTACGTACGGACCAGGAGCGTCGCCAGCGCGCCGCAAGAGCGTGGCCTGTAAGACTCGAGTATTATGTTCGGTTTCCTCCTGTTCCAGCGACTGGGGGTGAAGCGTTCCCGACCAGCTCGGCTGTGGTCTGACCGCACCGAACGATGGAGAGTTCTGCTCGAGGTACCCGATGAGACTTCGCTGGAGCTGCGAGGCGGTGCGCGCCGCGTGAGCGCGCATACCGGGCAAGAAGCGCACAAAACGAGGTCGGGCAAAAGTCGTGTTGACTTCCACGTAGTGCTGGAACAGCCGCGCGATGAACCGGCGAAGCTCTGGCGCACTTACTTCAGTACGATCAAGTGAGCTGAAATTCACCGTGTGTACGAACTGCTCGATTTCGCCGCGCTTGGCCCGGTCAACTGGGCGCACTACCATGCGATTAGACCGGAAGTCGAAGAAAGGTGGATAGGCGAAGTTCGCGGCCAGCGTCTCAATGATCTCCCGGCGTAGACGCTCCAGCTGGCGTGGCTCTAGATCGCCGACCCGAACTCCCATAGCACTTCACCTACTAGCTAGCCAGAGATACCAGAGCGAAACCATGCATACTCGGGACACCACAGACCGGCGGAAGCAAATCTCCTCCATCGCCAGCGCGCCGTTGCCTGTGCCCAGTCTACCACGTGGTCACCCTGCCGAAAAGCGCTGTAGTATCCTTAGCAGACGCCTATCATAGGTACGAGGGCACAGAGAACCGGAAGAATCTGCAGGGAACTCACATTCATATGCGCATCGCCATTGACTACACGTCCGCCATTACCGAACCCGCAGGCATAGGCAGGTACACCCGGGGACTGGTACAGGCGCTGCTCGAGCATGCGCCGGAGGAGGATGGTCTCGTCCTGTTCAGCAGTCAATCGCCGCCGAGTGGATTCCGGCTACCGAAAGCCCCAAAGGCGCGACTGCTGGTTTGGGGCGTGGGACATCGCAATCTGACAAGGCTATGGCATAAGCTGCACGTTCCGCTGCCGGCGGAGCCCCTAATGGGATGGCCCGACCTCATACACGGTCCGGATTTCGTTCTGCCTCCAGCTCTTAGAGCCAGGCGTGTCGTCACCATTCATGACCTTGCCTACCTCCTCTATCCCGGCTACGCTCAGCCGGGAATCGTAGACTATCTCTGCTCTGAGGTGCCGCGTGCGCTCCAGGAGGCCGATCACGTCATCGCCGTCTCCCAACGGACCGCCGACGACCTTGTAGAGCGGCTCCAGGTTCCCTCGGAGCGGATTAGAGTCATCTATCCTGGTGTAGATAGCCTCTTCACGCTGGAAGCCGATCCGGCGGCTGTACATGAGCTGCGGCATACGTATGAGCTGGCCGACCCCTTTATCCTGGCAGTAGGCACATTGGAGCCGCGTAAGAACTACGCCCGGTTGATTGATGCCTTTGCAGCAGCCACTTGCCAGCCTGGAGGTCCACGCGCCCTAGTCTTCGCCGGGCGCCGAGGCTGGCACTATCAGGGAATCATGGCCGCTCTGCAGCGGCGTGAAGACGTTGTCGACCGGATTCGCCTTCTCGGCTATATTCCGAACGAGGAGCTGGCAATTCTCTATCATGCCGCTGCCGCGTTGGTTATGCCATCGATTTACGAAGGCTTCGGCTTGCCGGTCATCGAAGCCATGGCCTGCGGCACACCGGTTATTTGCAGTACCGGTGGTGCGCTGCCGGAGGTCGCCGGGAACGCCGCCTTCCTGGTTGACCCGGAGGACACGGACACTTTGCGAGACGCTCTGGTCTCGATTTGTGCTGACGACGAACTACGAGCTCGGCTTATCCTGGATGGGTACACCCGTGCCCAGCACTTCACCTGGCAAGCTGCCGCTACCGCGCACTTTGACCTCTACCACCTGATCTCCGGCAAAAAACAGGTAGCGAACTATGCTCGCGACAGCAACAGCAGCAGCGCGCGAGCATAAGCCTCCGCTGCGCTCATACCGTCGCAGTAGCCGGCCTCCAGGAGAATCCGGTATCGGCACTTCCACCGCCGCGATGCCGCGGGTGAGAGTCGAAACAAGTTATAACTCGGAGCATGGCGCTCCAATAGACGGCGCAACTCTACCTCATCCGACGTGGTTATGCCCCGTTCTCCGAGTGCGGTTTCGACGTCCGGCGGCAATTCGGCGAGCTCTTCGAAGTCGCTTCTGGGCATATGGTTCTACATCTCCAGCTACATAACGGTTATGATAAAGAGAGGACAGAGGAAAATGCCTCACTCCATGCCATCGTATCTCACAGCGCCAAGAAAGTGATCGGCGTATGGTTAGTCGCGGCAATGTCGGCGGGGCATCAACTATCGGCCTTGAGATCGCCGAGAGTGGAACTCGTCTGGCCACGTACGTGGAGACACCCGATGGCTCTCGCTTGCTCCACCAGCGACTTGAACGACCAGCTTCACCAGCAGAAACGCTGCCTCTCCTGGGTGACCTTATCAGACGGACAGTTTCCGATCTCGTGCCTGGTAGTCTCGGATCCCAGCGGCCGCAGCCGCCGCTCCGAATAGGTATTGCGTTCTGGGGACGGGTCGACCGTGACCAGCAGCGTGTCTTGCAGCTCCGCCAGAATGCCGGCTGGAGCGGCTTCCCGCTTGCTCGTGCGCTTACCGAAGCGCTTTCCGGCACTGGACCAAACACTACCGAAGCTGTGTCTCTCACCCTCGAAACCGCTGTTAACGCCTCCGCCTGGCATGAGTATAGTCATGGCGGCCTATCTCCAATCTCTATTACATTGCTCTACATACACCTGGGGCGTGAGGTCTCCGCGGCCGTTATTAAGAATGGGCAGTTTCTCATTAGACACTCCGAGACTGAGGAGCAGTTCGGGCACAGTACCGTAACAGACAGCCGCTTTGTCTGTCGCTGCGGAGGGTATGGACATCTCGCGTCGGTGGCGTCAGCTCAATCGCTGGTTCGTCTGATGATTGGACGAGCTTCCGATGACGACACGAGCCTTGGCGCCATTCTCGCCCTCACCAAAGGTAGAGCCGAGGCCCTCACTGCCGCGCAAGTGATCACGCTGGCAGCCGACGGCGATGCCATCGCTGGCAACATTGTCGCGCAGGCGCTGGACGCACTGGCGCTGGCGATTGCCAATGCCGCGTTGCTTCTTTCTCCCCAGGTAGTTGTGATTGGCGGCTCAGTTGCCGAGTGCGGCGAGACGTTCCTGGCACCGCTGCGCGAGAGACTCGTCCGCCTTCTCAACAATACTGTTCCATTGCCTGAAGTGCGTCGGAGCTTGCCTGGACATTCGGCGTCGTTGCAAGGCGCCCATGACCTCGTGTCCATGACCCATGTAACCACTCCGTAAGCACGTCCAGCGAGCATGCGTCCGTCATGCGAGCCGGTCTCTTGGCACAGCCGTGTACACGAGTCCTCTACCCGAGTGGCCCTTCCTGGCATACCCAAGAAGTCGCGTGGCATAATTCGTAATGCGAAAGTCGGGACAGCGGCAATCGGAATAGAAGAGATAGCGAGCATTCTCGCGCATGCGGGGTGGAGAGTGTCTTGACACCACAACAAAGTCATTCCGGCTTACTTCTAGCCGGGAGATACCAGCTAGGCGACGCAATGGCGAGTGGCGCGCTGAGCAGGATCTATCGTGGGCAGGACACGGTCCTACAGCGGCCAATAGTTGTCAAAGCTGTACCTCCTCGGCATACAGAAGCCTACCAGCGCGCCTTGCAAGTCACAGGAGGGCTGACCCATCCCGCAGTTGTCGCTACCTACGATGCTCTTATGCATGAAGATGGGTTATTCCTCGTGCAGGAAGCGGTCAGCGCCAAGCCCTTGGACATATACCTTGGCGCAGGTATACCCTCCGAGCGATCTCTAGATCTGGCTCTGCAGCTTGCGCGTGTGCTCGCCTATGCTCACACTCATGGCGTGGTACATGGGGATTTGACTCCAGTAGCGGTGCTGGTGGATAGAAGAGCCCAGGTACATCTCAACAACTTTTCGTTGCCGCCCGATACTGAGTACTTGAACGGCGTGATTCAAGCCCTGCCGGCCGACGATGAGGGTGGCGACGTGGACGGAATGGGTACAGTGGTCACTTTCACCGATGCTCCCGCGTCTCCCGACAGCGATGTGCGAGCGATAGGTCTACTCCTGTTTCAGATGCTCCGAACCAGTACGACGTCGCCTGGAGATACGGGTGATTTCGCCAAAGTCGGAGCATTCCGGGTGGACGTTCCAGGTCCAGTACAGGATCTGGTGTGGCGCTGTCTACGGCCGTATCATCCCCGGCCAATTAGGGACGCCGAGTCATTGACTCTTGCGCTTGAGCTGGAGGCCCAAGCGCTGGCCGGCGCGCGTACCCCACAGTCTGAGCTAACGCCGCCCGCGTTGCGGGCGGCACGCGGAGCACTGGCCCAAGCGGCTTCGTGGTCCACCGCGGACACACAGGGATCGGCACGGCCTTGGCGATACGCGGGTCGTGCCGAAAGCGCGAGGGTCGGAGGCTCCAATCACACACCTGGTACCTCTACCACTGAGTGGCAAGGGGCGCCGACAAGAGTGGCCACCGAAGAGCCGCCCGGACTACCTAAGCTTCGGCTTCCGTCCCGGTCCGACCCCGCGCCCGAGGCCTATAACCAGCCCGACGCAGCGGAATGGCTGGAGCACGACGTGACCCAGCCCCAGTCGAAAGCCCGAGTGACGTCACCGGCAAAGGCTATATCCCTACTTTCGACACCTGGCATGGGAGTGGTCGTGGTTTTATGCGCGGCGCTCTTTTTACTAGCTTTTTTGCTTGGCTTCTTCGTTGTAGCCGCGCGGTGAAGGCGCGAGGGGAAAATTGGCACGCATCGCGCCCCATGAAGCCGTATATATCGTTACATGTTGATGGCGTTCCATCTGGAAGGGTCCGCGGCTATGAACCATCTTTGGGCTCCATGGCGTATGGCATACATCGAATCCGGCAAGGAGAAGGATGAAGGATGTATCTTCTGCACCAAGCCCGCCGAGCGGCGTGATGAAGAAAATCTCCTGCTGTACCGAAGCGATCTCTGCTTCGTGCTGATGAATATCTACCCTTATAACAACGGCCACCTCATGATCGCCCCCTATCAGCATGTACCCACCATCGAACAGCTCGACCCACCAACACTGACGGATATCATGACGACCGCGCAGCGTTGCCTCGCCGCGGTACGAGAGGCGCTCGCGCCACATGGTTTCAATATGGGTATCAATCAAGGGGCAGTTGCAGGAGCCGGCATTACTGATCATGTTCACCTGCATATCGTGCCTCGCTGGAATGGGGATACCAACTTCATGCCGGTTCTGGCCGATACCAAAGTCATGCCCGCTTATCTCAGGCACACCTATGATCAAATTCGCCCTCACCTAATCCATCCTGATTCGCCGAATGGCGAGCGGGTGTAGCTGGCGAGTGCGGCATCGTCGCAAGACGACCCGAGGTGTTACAATGACTGAAGAGGTGCCCTCCGGCTGGGTTCAGCTACGGGCGGTAGTGCATGGAGCGGTACAGGGAGTCGGCTTCCGCTATTTCTCACGTCGCGAAGCGCTCCGGCTCGGTCTGTCCGGCTATGCACGCAACCAATCGGATGGCACCGTAGAAGTGGTCGCGGAAGGTGGTCGCAGCGACCTTGAAGTGTATCTTGCGCGCCTACGGCGGGGACCGGCGGAAGCCGAAGTTGACTGGCTAGACCTCCACTGGCACTCCGCCAGCGGTTCCTTTAGCGGCTTTGAGATACGACGATAGACGAGCCGGCATGGCCGGCACCCTCGAATTACGAGCATAGACCGGAAGTGAGACAGCGGATGAGTATTGACGGTGAGACGGTAGATCATGTAGCTCTCCTGGCCCGACTGGCACTAACGCCGTCGGAGCGCGAGCTCATGCGTGAGCAGCTATCAGCGATTCTCGAGCATATCAATGTACTCGGTGAAGCTGATACCAGTCAGGTACCGGCCACTGCACATATTCTTCCTCTCGAAAACGTACTTCGGCCAGACCAGATATTCCCCTGGCCCGACGTAAAGACACTCATCGAAAACGCCCCGTCCCACGAGGGTTCGTACATCCGTGTTCGTGCGGTACGCGAGTAAACGGCGACAGGAGTGGTTTTGTGCCTGAGCTTTGGGAACTCACCATCAGTGAGGCAAGTGACTTGCTACGCCGGCGCGAAATCTCAGCAGTCGAGCTCACCCGCGCCCATCAGGAACGTCTGGCGGAAGTCGAAGGCAATATACGCGCTTTTGTGACATCCATGGACGATCAGGCGCTGCAAGCTGCCGAACGCGTCGACCAGCAGAGACATGAGGGGACGCCGCTGGGTCCATTGGCCGGTATTCCGATGGCCATAAAGGACAATCTCTGCACTCGTGGAACTCCTACCACATGTTCATCCCGCATGCTGGAATACTTCGTGCCCCCTTACGATGCCACAGTCATCACGCGGCTTCGGCAAGAACGGGCCATCTTCATCGGTAAGACCAACATGGATGAGTTTGCGATGGGGTCTTCCACTGAGAATTCCGCGTTTTTTCCCACGCGTAACCCCTGGGACTTGGAACGAGTCCCAGGAGGCAGCAGCGGCGGCTCCGCCGCCGCGGTGGCAGCGGGCGAGGCGATGGCGGCGCTGGGCTCCGATACTGGTGGTTCAGTTCGCCAACCAGGTGCCTTGACCAATACTGTTGCGCTCAAGCCAACGTACGGGCGAGTTTCTCGCTTTGGGTTGATAGCTTTTGCCTCCTCGCTGGACCAAATAGGACCGTTGACGCGTTCGGCGCGAGATGCGGCCATAGTGCTGCGAGCTATCGCGGGACATGATCCATTCGACTCCACTTCGGTCGACGTCCCAGTCCCGGACTATGAGTCGCAGCTTACTGGCGATCTCTCCGGCCTACGGGTCGGCGTGCCGGACGAATTTTTTGCGGAAGGTGTTGAGCCGGGGGTTCGGCAGGCTGTGGATGAGGCTATCGCGACCTTGAAAGCGCAAGGCGCGGAAGTGGGTGCGTGCTCGCTCCCCCATACTCGATACGGAGTCGCTGCTTATTACATCATCGCACCCGCCGAAGCCAGCGCCAACCTTGCCCGCTACGATGGAGTCAAGTATGGCTTCGCGGCTCGTGACGGAGCCGAAGATCTTATAGATTTCGTCTCGAAGACCAGGGCACAGGGCTTTGGAGCGGAGGTAAAGCGCCGCATCATGCTGGGCACCTATGCGCTCTCATCAGGATACTACGACGCCTATTACTTGAAAGCTGAGAAAATGCGCACACTCATCAAGCGCGATTTCGACCGGGCGTTCGAGCATTTTGATGTGTTGGCCGGACCCACCTCGCCCACTGTCGCATTTAAGCTCGGGGCCAAGATGTCCGATCCCTACGCCATGTACCTCAACGACGTATTCACTATTCCCGCCAATCTCGCCGGAATTCCGGGTATCTCAATCCCGTGCGGCTTCAGCGAAGGCCTCCCGGTCGGCTTGCAATTGCTGGCTCCGGCCTTTGAGGAGGCTCGTCTGTTGCGCATCGCCGACGCATTTCAACAGGTGACACAGTTTCACCGCCAGTGGCCGCAGGCGACTTCAGCCAAGCGTGGCGGACGTAAGCGACGTTCTAATTCATAGCTAATCGGAGCCTTGCCGACCACGAGTTAACGATCAGCGATAACTCGCGAAGCCAGTCTTTCCTTACGTCCGATTGGAGGCCCGCGATGAGCAGCTTATCCCCGTTGGTTGACCCTGTTGCCCTGGGAGACTACTTAGCAAGCCAGCTTCCCGATAGCAGTGCGCCTTCGGATGCGCTAATGATCGAGCGCATCCGCGGAGGGCACTCCAACGAAACGTTCTACGTCACCCGTGCAGCGGAGCAATGGGTGCTGCGGCGTCCCCCACGTGGCCCGTTACTCCCTACTGCGCATGATGTGGTTCGCGAATATCGAGTGTTGCAAGCCTTGAAGGATACAAACGTGCCGGTGCCGCAGCCGGTGCTTCTTTGCCAGGACAGCGGAGTTATCGGAGCGCCCTTCTATCTGATGCAGAGGGTTCCGGGGGTGGTCATCCGGGAGAGTCTGCCGCCCGCATTTTCGGACAATCTCTCCGCACGTTGGGGACTGGGCCTGGAATTGGTTGACCGCCTCGCCGACTTACACGCCGTCGATTGGGCCCGGGTCGGCCTACAAGATTTCGGAAAGCCGACCGGGTACCTAGAAAGACAGGTTCGCCGGTGGAGCAGTCAGCTAGACTCATCACGCACGCGTCCAACCCCAGATTTGGATACGGTAACCATCTGGCTGCAGGAACACCTACCCGAGTCAGGTCCGGCCACAATCGTACATGGAGACTATCGCCTCGACAACGCTGTGTATGCCCCAGATGCGCCGGCGCGCATTCTCGCGATTCTTGACTGGGAAATGGCGACCATTGGAGATCCGCTGGCGGATCTAGGCTATTTGCTGTCTTTCTGGCGGGAAGCGCAGGATCCAGAGCCCGAGCTAAACGAGTCCGCCTGGACCGTCACTTCGATGCCCGGATTCTGTTCGCGGGTGGAATTAGTGGCTCAGTATGCGGAGCGCACCGGACGTAGAATGGACCATGTGCCATTTTATACCGCTCTGGCAACCTGGAAACTGGCTATTTTGCTTGAAGGCAGTTATTCACGGCACCTCGCCGGTACCACCGATGATCCATTTTTCGCCCAGTTGGGCGAGGGCGTTCCAGCACTGGCTCGCCGCGCTCTGGCTGTGTGCCGGGGAGAGGTGCGATTTACCTAGGTCCGGGCGTCACATGAAAAATCTCGGGAACAGCGGTTCCCCTACAATGATAGGATAGGTGAAATGAATCAGGGGGAGACTGCCGCCGTATCAACGTTGGAGCCGTCCGCAACAACGGAGTTAGAGGTCGACCCTTTCTTGAGTCTCAGGCGCGGTGCGACTGAAATCTACCTGATTAGACATGGGGACGCTCTACCCGACGCAGCTGAGGTTGTTGGCCAGGGGTATGACGAGCAGGGCTTGAGCGACCTTGGACGCCGCCAAGCGCAAGCACTGGCGGAAAGGTTTCGAGCCATATCCCTTGGGGCTATCTACTCCAGTCCACTGGGCCGAGCCCGGCAGACAGCTGAGGCAATAGCCCAAGTCAGCGGTCACGGGGTACAGATAGACAGTGAGCTCCGCGAAGTGGCGTTGGGACCGATCGGGGTCGCGCCCGGAACGGATACCAGCCGAGAAGAGGTGGCTCGCTTGCTGCGCGATCGACTTCGTGAAATCGCCGAGGTGGCGGTGTCGTCGGGAAAATGGTCAAGTATTCCCGGTAGCGAGCCATCGGGAGAGCTGCGCCGGAGGGTAACTGAAGCCGTTGAGAGAATTGCGCTAGAACATCCCAGTCAGAGAGTTGTGGTGGTAAGCCATGGAGGCGCAATTAACGCGTATCTTGCGGGAGTACTCGGCATCGAGCGCGATTACTTTTTCCCCGCCGCCAACACCTCGATCTCAGTAGTGCGCATAAAGGGACAACGGCACATGCTCTTTGCTCTCAACGACGTCAGCCATCTGCGCGAGCGAGATTTGTTCCCGCCGGATACCCTGTAGCACGGATTGTCCCGTTGCCGGGCCACATCCGCGAAACACCGTAGCGATATTAAACTCAGCTGAAGCTGGTCAGTCCCAATACCGCCCAGTACAGGGCGGCAGCTCCGGCATCAGTAGCGGCAGCGTCCACCACGAACCGAGCGCTCACCAGCAAGTCTTCTCGCGGCATATCGGAGAGCGGAGTTGGCTGTTCAGTCTCGAATAATTCGCTGCGATCATCGTCGTTGTCGTCGGAGATATACCATTCGCCGCGATGTTCGATGGAGGCGCCGGCAGTGGCCAGGGGCGCGAGGAGTGCCGCAGTGGCGTCGAGCGCGTCGGCAATCCCGAGTCGTCCTGACCGGTAACGGAGGGCGACATCCTCTATCTGCACAGCCTGCGGCTCCGGCCGAGCATTACGCTGTAGCGCCGGCAAAGTTTTAGCGAGCCACTCACCATCCGCAACCGTAAGGTGCGGCAGGTAGATACTGGTTCGCACACGACGCTCACTCCGGAGTGAGCCAGGCCACATTGCATGTCTACCTGTGTGGTGCGTCATGATGGTACCTTTGGCTGCCCATTCGGCAGCAACTCTACATCGGTAACGTCATTCCAGTTCTTAGCGTCATGATGTATGCAGCAGACCGCTTAGTACGATCCCCTGTTATACGGTACGAAACATTCCTCCGTTGCACTGTCCTCTGGCGCCCGGGCCGAGCGTCTGCTCAGAGACGCTCTATGATTGTGGCGGTACCCAGACCTCCGCCGCAACACATTGTCTGCAGGCCATAGCGCAACTCGCGTTGCTCGAGCGAGTTCAGAAGTGTCACCATGAGCCGAGCGCCAGAGGCTCCCAAGGGATGACCAAGCGCTATTGCGCCACCGTTGACATTCACCTTTGCCATGTCGGGATCGAGCTCGCGCTGCCAAGCCAGGACGACTGAGGCAAAAGCCTCATTGACTTCGAAAAGATCTACACTTTCTTTGTCGATCCCCGCCTTTCCCAGCACCGCACGAGTCGCAGGAATCGGGCCGGTAAGCATCATAACTGGGTCAACGCCAACCGTTGCCTGCGCCACAATCCGGGCGCGTGGCCGTAGGCCCATCGCGTTTGCCCGCTCCATGCTCATAAGCAGAACCGCGGCCGCCCCATCACTAATCTGGCTGCTGCTGCCGGCCGTAATCCTCCCATCTGGCTTGAAAGCTGGTGCCAATCCTGCCAGCTTCTCCAGTGTGGTATCGCGTCGCACCCCCTCATCACTTGAGAACAGCGTCGCGTCAGTTAGAGGCACCGGCGTAATCTCGGCGTCAAAGGCTCCGTGGTCTTGCGCCGCGGCGGCCAGTTGATGGCTGCGCAAGCCGAAAGCGTCCATCTCTTCGCGTGAGATATCCCACTTTTCGGCTATCATTTCGGCCGAAAGACCCTGATGAACCATAGGATAGACCTCGAGAAGCGAGTCGGGAAATGGTTTGCCGCCGGTGGCAATGTTGGAGCCAATTGGAAGACGCGACATGCTCTCAATGCCACCGGCGATAGTTACATCGCAGACGCCCGCCTGGATGAGGTTAGCGGCGAAGTGGATTGCTTGCTGGCCCGAGCCGCATTGGCGGTCCACCGTGGTTGCCGGAACCTCTACAGGAAAACCGGCTTGCAGCACCGCATTGCGCGCAATATTGAGCCCTTGCTCACCCACCTGGCTGACGCAGCCCATGACAACGTCTTCGACTACCGCCGGATCTATTCCCGCACGCCGTACTAGTTCACGAAGCGCTATGGCGGCGAGCACCACTGGATGAGTATCTTTGAGCGAACCATTGCGCCTGCCTACTGGTGTGCGTACAGCCTCAACGATAACTACCTCTCGCATTTGCGTCGCCCTTCTACCTCTCTATGAGTGGTTACACGATCCACGCGCCCGGGTCGCAAAGCTTACCCGCGAGCCCAGCTTCTTCACCAAGGTGACGAATGTATATGTTTCAAGTATACCTCCTAACGTGGGGAATCCTCTAATTCCGCGTGCCAGTCCCCGGTCCTGACTCGGTAGACCACGATTTTCTGCGGTCGCTTCGCCACTGGACTCAATCCTATGAAGTGATAGAGGGCCTCATCCTTCTCCCCTTCGATCCAGGTCAACAGCGTCTGCACATTGGGGTCATGGAAGTGTGCGCGCAGAAGTGTCAGTGCCGCCTGGGTAGCCGCGGCACGATCGTCACTCGCAAGCTGGCGCCAAATGGTTCCATTGGGGTCGTACGGTGTCTGGGGGAGGAGCTCACCAGAGCCAGTCACCTCAACTGCCCACCATTGGGGTCTGGGAAGTCGAAAAAGCAGGCTGCGGACGAGTTCCTCGTCGTCGAGCGTCAGCCAATGGCCGCCTTCTGACGGGTCGTACCAGCGCCGGTAGTCACGCTCCATCACCTCGGCAACCTCCTCGGCGCCTGGGCCATAGATCAGCATACCGATTTCTTCGAGCCACGCAACGGCTGCGAGCTCCTGCTGCCCGACTTCCTCGCCTTTCCCAATCAGGATATGCATGGTCCTGATCCATTCTGTACTAGTCTATATCTGCACACGTACATTTTTCCCAACGTAACCGCTCGTCTACGCACGTAACCCCGGGCGGGGGAGGCCCTAGCGAATAACCAGGATAATGGGCGCCAGCGAGCTGATCGAGAGCAATGTCGCATAGGAGACACGCAGCGACGGCTTTGGCAATCCGCTTACTACTATGACTCCGAGCACCACCGCCAGGTCAGACAGGCGTCCGGGTGTCCACATGTCCTGCCAAAGAATTCCAGATGTGAGGCTCAGCAGAAACGTATAGAGAATAATTAACGCTGGGACTGGATCGTGCAGAAGATGTGCCGGACCGTAACGCCAGATGTGCTGCACGGCAATGACCACTGCCAGCAGCAGCGGTATCACTACAAACGCAACGATTAATCCGAAATCTGCCCGCGCGTGCTCAGTCCACAGGCCATAAAAGGGGATCCAGTTCACCCCGCCGGCAACGCCGGCGCCCGCAGTATCGCCGGTCGTAAGCGCCCAGCGGCCCCACACAGCGCGAAGGACGATCTGCCAGATAAAGAACGGCCCGAGTCCAATAAGCAGCCCGATTGCCAACGTGGACCAGCGGCGTTTGGCCAGGAGAGGCAAAAACAAGAGCGGAAGCGTAAGAATCAGCTGCTCGCGAGACAGGAGCGCCGCTCCTACTGCCAGCGCGCTTAGCAGGTAGCGCTCTTTTCGCAGGAGATACACCGCCAGCACCACCCAGAATACCGCAAACGGATCGGCAAGGTCTCGGAGCATGCCCAGAACTTCGCCGCAGAACAAGCCGGCGGCGGCCCCCATCCAACGCGACGCTCCCGCTTCAATCGCCAATATAGCGACCAGCCAGCTGGTCAGCAATATGGCAATCAGGTTTACGAACAGCAGTGAGTATGGCACCAGATGGGGCATTCCCAGTGTTAAAAGACCGGCGGTATACGGATATAAGATTCGCTCGGCCCGAACTTCTCCAAAAGCGATGTCAAGCGCACAGTTAGATGGACGAGGACGCTCGCCACAGAGGAGAGGCTGCTTGGGATCGAGCGCGATGTAATAGAAGAACTGGCCGTCAAATCCCACCGGATTGTTCTTCACCACCAGGTCGCCAAGTCCGAGGTGGTCTCCCGAGTGCCAGCCAATGTCGGCAAAGCCGGCAATCGCCGCATATCCTTGCTTGGTATAGTAGTGTTGCTCGTTGAAATACGCCACCGCCATGAGCAGCATCATCATGGCCACTACCAGAATGGGGAGTGCCGGGGCAATACGGCGGTGAATTCGATGAAGCTCCTGCACATAGCGGCGTGCCTGTGGAGGAAGCCGTTGCATCACAGAGGCGCCCCAGCTGACGGTTGACCCTACTGGGGCGATTGTCTGCGGTTCAGGATGCGAGCTGCTTCTCACTGTCGCATACCTATTTCTCTCCTATGCCTATTTGCCACATCTATACAGATATTCGGAAAAAACGCCAACGAGCAGCAAGAGATGCGCCTCCGATTCCCATAACACTATAGCATTGTACAGAAATCTCGCCGGTTCGCTGGGTGCCGCGGACTAGAAGTAGGCCGACATCACCATCGCCAAGGTCAATGGCCTTACCGCTCGGGCCCTATAGTGGCACTTGCTGCAAGACCACATTGCCTGTAGTCTAGCGCTGGCGAGCCGACACAAAACAGGGTGCCGGTTCTAACCTATAGTGAGAGAGGTGAGGGCACAATGGTGATGACTGTCGAGCCGGTGACGCTCACGAGCGATGTGGTTCGGCTGGAACCACTCCGGCGGGAGCACGCTGAAGGTCTGTTTCAAGCGAGCCTGGATGCGGACATTTGGACCTACATGCCGTTCGATCCGAGCCAATCGATTCAATCACTTATGGGCTGGATCGAGGCTGCGGAGTCGCAAGGCCAGCTAGCTTTTGCCATTCGCGATGTCCAGACCGGCGAGCTGCTTGGCTCAACTCGCTACCTCAATATTTCGCATGAAAATCATGGGTTGGAGATAGGTTGGACCTGGCTGGCTGCGCCGGCTCGCCGTACCGCCGTCAATACCGAGTGCAAATATCTTCTGCTCCGGCACGCGTTCGAATCTCTGGGCGCTATTCGGGTGGCGTTGAAGACCGATAGTCGCAACCTACGCTCACAGCGCGCCATCGAGCGGATCGGGGCGGTGCGGGAGGGCATATTGCGAAAGGAGAGGATCTTGGCCGACGGGTACCAGCGTGACACGGTGATGTACAGTATCACAGCCGATGAGTGGCCGCTGGTGAAAGCCCACCTGGAGAGCTTGCGACGGAACCGTACAGAGTGATTCTAGCCGTCACCATCTGGCAAGGGAACGCCTTGCCAGATGGGATCCACCTGTCCTGACCCCGCTCAGGCACCTTTCACCGCAGGGGTGCTACGACGTCGGCGGCTCGGCTTGAGGGAGGTGGTGGCAGCAGCCACGATATCTTCGACACCCCCCAGCAGCGTTGCATATCCAAGGCGTTCCAGCGCATGCCAGAGCTCACGCACACTGGTTTCGGGCGGTACCGCGACTACTCGTGGACCCACACGGTGCAAGCGAAATGCGCGTAGCTTGGGTGAGGCTACCAATTCCCCAGCCAGTGCCTCGCTAGGGGCTTCAATCAAGCGTGGTGCGCCGGCACCATGAGTTGACTCTTTGCTTTGGCGAGCCCAATCCCGAAGGGTGTAGACCACATTTTGCGGAAGTGGCTTCTGGCTGTGTCGCTCAAGAAAATCAATGGCGTCGTCAATAGTCACACCTTGCTTGAGGCCGCGAGCCAGAGCCTCGCGGGTCAAGGTAAATCGACTGACTCGACCGATTTGCTCCAAGATGCCAAACCGCACCAGCCAGTAGAGCGCCGGCATATACGGTTCCATCAACAGCACTTGGAAATTGGGTTGCACTACCACGGCCTTGCTGGACGGCTGCTGGCTGGCGGTGAGATCACTGGTAAGCACTTCCGCGCCGAGCTCAGTGAGCATGAACGCGTCGGGATTGACGTTTTCATGGGCACTCGGAACCGTGTCCCGATAGTAGCCGAGAGCAACGATTCCCAGCTCAGCGAGAGTCGAACGAAATATACCGGTGATAATCTCACCATCCGTGTTGTCCCACTGCCGACGGAGGTCTCCTGCCAATTTGAAGCCAGCTTCACCGGCATAGCGCTGAGAAGGACGCAGCACATACGGATTGTCGCCCTGCAGCGTCCCCCGGAACGATGTCAGGGTGTACCAGACGCCTGGTTGGCATTCACGAAGGAGCTTCTGCACCACTTCACGCACGACCGGCGTTTCGATGTAGAAAGTCATCCACTCCTGGTAGCTCGCTCCTGGCTGGTCTATCCACCAGCGGTCAGCCGGCCAGCGACGGAAGAGCCGTCGCGCCTGCATGACCAGATCGTGCTTGCCCCACGATTCCACCTTCGCACCAGGACCAAGGCGTCCCCGCGACTTGGAGGTCGAAGGCGGCGCTACTACCAGACCCATCTCCACTGCCTCTTGCTTGAGCAGCTCGACATAGGCAAGTGCGTCTTCTTCATTCTGGTGGGCCCGCGGACCGACCAACATCGGCAAAATGCGTACGGCCACTCGCTTAGGCAACGACCCCGACCGGGTCAATTCCACGTCATTCTGGTGAGCGACAGACGCAATGACTGCCAGATCCCACAAGAATGTGGTATCGGCGGGTTGTACGGCTGGTGGAGCGTCCAGCTCAGCCTGCAGGCCGACTTCGGCCGGAGGATGCTCCTCTGAGCTATTGAGATTCGCCAGAGTTTCCTTGGGAATGAAGAGTATGCGCCGGCCTTCGCTGAAAGTGTCAAAAGCCAATGCGTACTCCTCCATAGCGTGCAATACCGCCGCCAGCTGCGAGCCATCCAACTTCATAGCGGCACGAATAGAGCTGGTTGTGGCACGTCCACCGCGTCTACGCAGCCATTCATAGAGGTTTCGCAGTCGAGGCTCGATTTGAGTGAGCGCATAACGCACCGCTTCGGCCTGCGAGAGGTTTTCAGCGATGGCCGTACGGACCTCATTTCGCGAGTAATACGCCTGTAGAGTCAGCCCAAAGCGACGTCCAATTTGATCCAGGTCACCCTGACGGTACGGCATCAGCAACTCATCCAACGTTTTGTCGGATCGATCGGCTAGAGGCACAAAGTGCTCGCGTCCAGTCGCATACAGGGCAGTCGACAACTCGGTAGGCACATACGCGATGAGCTTTTCCTCCACCTCAGCCTGAGGATTGCGGGGCAAAGTATAGCCATAGAAAGTAGCGCGCTGTCCGATTAAGTCGCCGCCTTGCACTTTGGCAATCTCGCTAAAGACGAGATGCTGCTCAATGAGGCTCGCCAGCGCCGCGTCGGCTTCGGCCTGTGAGAGTCGGGCGCGCTCAGGAATCATCTCAAAGAGACACCAGTTACGCGCCGAAGGGCCGACAACCGCGAAGAGCACTCTCCGCTCGTTCTCGCCGAGTCGCTCCCAAACAAAGCGCGCCGCGATAGTGTCGCGCATTGAGCGTTCCAGCTGCTGGCGAGCTTCCTGGGTGTCATGCTCCGGTTCTTCCACGCCCCACCATTGGGACTGCGAGCGAAGAACCACCAGGGGTTGTTCCGACAGGATCGTGGACAGACTCTTCATAAACGGCTACCTCCGAGGCTGAGTAGCGCACCTTCTCCCATATGAGCAACCTCTCGTTCACGGGTAGATCGATTCCCTGCTCATGAGGTTACTTGATGCACCGCCCATTACCTACTCCTCCACAGCAGACTCACGATTGGTTGGAGTCCCCAGAGCTCCGGCACCGGCCGTCGGGCTATCGCATACCCAAGCAGCTCGACTCCGCGCGGCTTTGCACATCAGTCGGCCACCGCTTCTTTAGGAAGGAAAGAAGCGGGTGTGAGCGCCAAAATTCTCAACAAACTGGATAACCTCCCGGGTTAGCTGAGATGGAGTTGACGTTCCCGAAGTAATCGCGACACGCTTTTTTCCAGCAAGTACTTCCGGAGCGAGATCTTCCAGACTTTCGATGCGAATTGCTGGGCTGCCCGCCAACTCTTCGGCTACCTGCACCAGACGGCCGGTGTTGTTACTTCGCGGATCGCCCACCACTATGGTCAAATCCGCACCTTGTGCGTCTCTCGCGACGGCCTCCTGTCGCAGCTGGGTGGCCAGACAGATTTCGTTGTGCACCTCAACTTGGGGATATTGCCGCTCTATCTCTTGCGTCAAGCGGGCAGTATCCCACTTGCTCAGAGTCGTCTGAGTAGTGAGTAAGAGACGTGGGTAGTTTGCCAGCCAGTCCGGAAGATCATCAAGATCTGCCGAGGATTCCACTAGATATATGCTGTCCGGCGCTTCGCCAACCACGCCTTCCGGCTCGGGGTGGCCTTTCTTGCCAATATAGATGGTCTTGTAACCTTGCGCAGTGTACTCCTTCACAAGCTCATGCGTCCTACTCACGTCCGGACACGTGGCATCCAGCACATGCAGACCACGCTCGATTGCATGCTGCTTTACACGGGGCGAGACACCGTGCGCGGTAAATATAACAGTACCTTCCTTTACCTGCTCGAGGATGGTGGCGCGATCCGGGCCATCAAGAGTTGTAATTCCGAGCTCCGATAATTCCTCGACTGCGAAGCGATTGTGAACTATGAGCCCTACTATGTACAGCGGACGCGGCAGGGAAGGATCTTTGGCCGCCTGTCGCGCCAGCTTCATTGCATCGACGACTCCGTAGCAATACCCGCGGGGCGAAACTTTTATAACTTCCATTCGGTAGAGCATCACTTTCCACTCTCTAGACCGGTATTACCTGTTGCTCCATCTAGAGAGGACGCCAAAGCTCCGAGGCATCGCGCTCGTTCGCAGCCGTTGCCAGCTCGATTGCGAAGATGCCGGTAGTGCAACATACTGTCCCTATTGTACCGCAGCTGGAAATGAGATGCCTCGGTGGTGGCGCTACCCGCCGGCTGAGACCTATCCCTTTCAGCCGCCCGCAGCTACGACTAGCCAAAAGTATACCATATCCCAGCTCTCTGCTTTACCCAAGATTTTCGTTATCTCGTCTCCTCGGTCTCAAGACTGCGCAGTCTCGGTTCCAGTTTGATATACTGTCTGCCGGAGCAACCCACGTCGGCTCAGACACTCGAGCGGAGATGGTGGTGCTTACAAGTCTATTTTAGAACAAAATATCCAATAAGGCAACCTATGATCGTCGATTTTCATACCCACGTGTTTCCTCCAGAGATTATTGCCGACCGGCATACCTACACGGATCGGGATTCCTGGTTCGCAGAGCTCTACGGCGATCCCCGGGCAAAGATGGCGACAGCTGATGACCTGATAGCTTCCATGGACGCAGAAGGCGTTGATGTGGCGGTTGCCTGCTCATTCGGCTGGCGAGATGCCGGCCTGTGCGAGATGTGCAACAGCTACCTGGTACAAGCAATGCAGGATTATCCGGGCCGTATCATCGGGCTTGCGGGAGTGCAGCCGCTAGCCGGCCCACTCGCGGTAGCTGAGCTGGAGCGATGCAGGAGAGCCGGTATGCCCGGATTTGGCGAGCTCATGCCGCATGGACAAGGCTATCGGCTCTCCGATACCGAACTATTGGCGCCTCTCGTGGAAGCGGCGATCCACCTTCAAATGTTTGCTTTGACCCATGGCAGCGAACCAGCTGGGCACCTGTATCGTGGCAAGGGCGACGTTACACCGAGTGAGTTGGAGACGTTCATTCGGGCCTTTCCGGGCTTACGTGTGGTGGCGGCTCACTTTGGAGGGGGCTTTCCGTTCTATGAATTGATGCCGGAGGTGCGTAAGGAGGCGGCCAATCTGTGGTATGACTCGGCTGCGTCACTCTATCTCTATGAGCCAGACATTTTCCCAGTGGTCGCGCGTATCACCGGAGCCCATAAGATTCTCTGGGGAAGTGACTACCCGTTGATCAGCCAGAAGCGTATGATGGGCTATGTCTGCCAGTCAGGCCTGGATCAGGAGACTCTAAGGCTGGCCCTTGGGGGCAACGCGGCGGTTCTGCTACACTTGGACTAGTAGGACTTTGGGCATGATTTCCCAGTGAAAGTCTCTGCTTTACGGTAACCAGAACATAGTTTGTGTTGAGGTGACGCTTGCGGGTCGTATCATTGGGCAGCGGCAGTAGCGGCAATGCTGTGGTTATCCAGTCGGGCGAGACGACCGTGCTGATAGACGCTGGCTTCTCTGCGCGGACGTTGAGCAGGCGCCTGCATCAGGTGGACATTGCGCCCTCCGCGATACAGGCTGTTTTACTGACCCATGAGCACAGCGATCATGCCTGCGGCGCGCTGGCGTTCGCAGCCGAGCACAAGATACCCCTGATCTCTGATCCAGCTACCCTGAAAGCTCTCCTCCGCCAGCCGACGCCTCGATATGCTCAGGTCGACTGCGATGTCCCGCAGCGGAGCTTGCGTGTGGGAGAGACCGCGGAAGTCGGAACTTTGATCATACGCAGCTTCCCTACCTCACATGACGCGGCCGCTCCCTGCGGCTTCTTGATTTCTACTTCCGCATGGAAGGTCTGCATAGTCACCGATACTGGAGAGACCAGACAGCCGGTAATTGAGGCCATGCGTGAGGCACACCTGGTTATAATTGAAGCTAATCATGACCGTGAACGGCTCCTGGCAGGCCCATATCCCCTCCATCTCAAGCGGCGAATCTTGAGCTCAACCGGTCACCTGTCCAATCAACAAGCGGGAGAGGCTCTTGCCAGCATTCTTGACGAGGGACCGAGGTGGGTTTGGCTGGCCCACCTGAGCCGAACCAACAACACTCCAGCGCTGGCGCGAGCTCAGGTTCATGAGCACCTTCGACGCTACGGTGTAGGACACGCCAAAATCGAGATCGCCTCTCCAGAAGTAGGTCCCAGGTGGGACAGCTCTGTGCTCTGGGCCTTGGGCACCTGAGGGCGCACGGGTCAAGCAATCGAGGAAAGCCTAGACCTTTGCGTCTGCGGAGCGCGCACGCTCGTGCTGCGTGAGTAGGCGCTTTCGCAGTCGTATGTTCTTGGGCGTGACTTCAACTAATTCGTCGGCATTGATAAAATCTAGCGACTGTTCAAGACTCAGCTTGACTGCGGGCGTCAAACGAACAGCAATGTCTGAGGTCGATGACCGGACATTGGTCATTTTCTTCTCTTTGCAGACGTTTACCGCCAGATCAGCCGGGCGTTGGTTGAGACCCACGATCATACCCTCGTATACTGGAGTGCTGGGTTCGATAAAGGTCTGTCCCCGCAATTGGGCATTGTTCAATCCATAGGTGACCGCGACACCGGCTTCGGACGCGATGAGAGCGCCGTTACGCGATGATCCGATAGAACCCTGCCAAGGCTCGTGCCCGATCAATAAGCTCGACATCGCGCCGTTGCCCTGCGTGAGAGTCAGAAACGAATTGCGAAAACCTATGAGGCCCCGGGTAGGTATATCATACTCGAGACGCACATTGCCGCTGCCGTCGTTGACCATGTCCACCATGCGGGCCTTTCGAAGCGCCAGTGTCTCGCTGACCGCTCCAATATACTGCTCACGCGTGTCGATTACCAGGCGCTCTACCGGCTCGAGCACCTTGCCGTCTACATCATGAGTAATGACCTCGGCACGCGACACCTGCAGCTCATATCCCTCTCGCCGCATGGTTTCGATAAGGACCGCCAGATGGAGCTCGCCACGCCCGCAGACAACGAATTCGTCGGGTGAACTGCCGTCCTGTACCCGCAGACTCACGTTGGTCTCCAGCTCCCGGTAGAGTCGCGCGCGCAGCTGGCGAGATGTGCTGAATTTACCCTCACGTCCGGAGAAAGGGCTAGTATTGACCGAAAAAGTCATCTTCAGTGTTGGTTCGTCAATGGATATGCTGGGCAGTGGTTCCGGCCGGTCGATGTCGGTCAGTGTATCGCTGATACCGGCGTTCCCAATGCCGGTCAGCGCGACGATATCTCCGGCCGACGCCTCATCAACCTCCACCCTGCCCAGTCCTTGATAGGTGTATACCAATCCGATCCGCCCACGGCTTACATCTCCAAATCGCGTAATTGCGGCGACTGGCATATTCGGACGAACGCGGCCACGAGTAATACGTCCGATAGCATACTTGCCCTTATAGTCATCGTAGTCAAGCGCCGTCACCAGTAACTGGAATGGTCCGTCTGCATCCACGACTGGCGCAGGAACGTGGTCTACGATTGTGGCAAAAAGCGGTTCCAGATCCATATTGGAGTCGTCCGGGTGTAACCGAGCGACACCCATGCGCGCAATCGTATACACGACGGGAAAGTCCAGCTGATCGTCCCGGGTTGCCAGCTCGAGAAAAAGGTCTTGCGTCCACGATAAGACCTGGCTGATGCGCGCATCGCGGCGATCGATTTTGTTAATGACCAGGATTGGCTTCAATCCTAGCTCAAAGGCTTTCTGAGGACGAACCGCGTCTGCGGCATGGGTCCTTCAACGGCATCAACTAGTAACAGGCAGCCGTCAGCCATATTGAGGACCCGCTCGACTTCCCCTCCAAAATCGGCATGCCCGGGCGTGTCTATAATATTGATCTTGATGCCTTTGTAGGTAATCGCGGTATTCTTGGCCAGAATTGTAATACCACGCTCGCGCTCCAAGTCATTGGAGTCCATGATGAGCTCGCCGACTTGTTGATTCTCACGAAAGACCTTTCCCTGTTTGAGCAGGCCGTCTACCAGAGTAGTCTTGCCGTGATCTACGTGCGCGATGATGGCGACATTTCGTATATCGGTGCGAACTCGCATCGTGCCTTCAGTCGATTCATTTAGTGCTTGCATACTCGGACATGTTTTCCTTTGTGTAGTCTGGATCCAACGATTACCCTAAAATGACTACCCTTGCCCGTCTGGGACTTGCCCGATCTTCTCTACGCATGACTAGCATAGATGTCAGGCTGGGTATGTTCTTCGTAGCTGCACGACGTACGTTCGCCAGGGTATTCTCATGTGTCTCACCCGCGGTAAATGAACCACCGGATAGGTGCACCAGTTGACTAGTATATCACCGAATCTGGGCGCGGAGGTTCCTGGCTTGAGTCGGAGGTGACTGACTCATCTAAAGCATCGATGGGTATGACGTACACGCTGCTTCGGAATCTCGTTGCCAGGCTAGCAAAAAAGTTCGAACTGGCAATCGCTTATTGTTCAGAACCGAGCGCTATGATAAAGTAAGCGTAGTTAGGAATTGCAGCCATACTATTTTTTTGGATCCGTCACATTCGGCTCGATGTTACGAACGCAGGCATCGGGCGCTAGAGCGGCGGGGAGGCCTGTGCCATTCTACATGGCCGCTACGCATTTCTCTGCCAGCGATTTGGCTGTCCGAGGGCACGGCAGGCAAGACAAGGAGAAGCGGTAGTACTATGGGGGCGTATGAGGTGGCTTCACGCGTCCTAGTGTAGGTCAAACAAACCTCTTCTGTCGCCCGCTTCTATCGAAGAGACTTTGACCGGCGCTCACCCTCCTTAGGGTGATATGTGCAACTCACAAAAGGGAGGCGGCACCTCCTCCTATGCCTTCGGGCAGGGACTCGCGTGCCGAATACATCGATGAAGTCTGAAGACAACAATCGGAGCTCACGACTTCCTACAAGCTACCAACCAGTCCAGTTGCCTCAGATGTCGGTGCTCTTCGTTGAGCCTGACCAGAGTAACGCTGAGAGACTGTCACACACCTTGACGAATCTCAGCGCGGTAGCCATTGTCTCCTCCGCCCATGCCGCGCTCGGTGCCATCTCCTTGCACGTTCCCAGCTTGATTATCACTGAAATGGATCTCCCTGATGTCAATGGGGTGGACTTTATCACCCAGATTCACTCGACTCCGGCGTGGCGCCACGTACTCCTCATGGTCATTACCAATCGTTCGGGAGTGCGCGACAAAATCAGCGCATTCCAGGCGGGTGCCGACGACTATCTGGTGAAGCCGGTGGACCCCGAATTTTTCAAGTTGCGCGTTCAGCTGCTCAGTCGCTTTCGCAAGCTAATCAATACCTCTCAAGTCTCGTTCTAGTTCTCTTGATATCGAACGTAGATGAGACGAGTGTATGATAGCCTGAGCAGCCATTACGGCGGGAGCGTGAAATGAACGATTCGCCACAGAGTGGCCAGGTATGGTCGGATGAGCGGTGGCAGCTCTATGTTGCGTCACTCCCTCCAATTTTACGTCCAGGAGACGTGAACGCCGTCCCACAGTGGATGCTCTACCGCCCGGGTGCATTTCCGCGAAGGTTTGATACCCACTTTTTCTTTACCACCATGCCTAGCGAGCAAGCTGCCGAGCACGATCGATTGGAAACAACCGAGGGCGTATGGATTCGCCCAGACGAGGCACTCTCTCGCTTCCAGGAGGGGACAATTCCCACTCGTCTACGCCACCATTCGCCAGCTGGAGGCACTTGCCAACCTTGGCACTATCGCTTCGGTAGAACGGCAATTCGCTACTGGGCCACTACCCACTGTGCAGCCACATGTAATCGAGTACCGCGGTCAACAGGTCATCGTGATTCGAGACCCGCACGCGTAATCATGTACGAGGGCCGCGAACACGCAAAGGCATGAAAGAGCTCAGCCAATGGCAGAAGAGGAAATGATAAGGAGTGTATTGCCGCCGGGAGTCTCATCGATTCTAGCGCCGAATCCCTCGCTGATGACGGGTCCAGGAACCAATTCTTTTGTGATTCACGAGCCAGACAACACGGCAGTGGTCATTGATCCTGGACCTAACATCGACGAACATCTGCGGCGGATCGTGCAAGAGGCCGGTGGCAAGGTATCTGCCGTTCTCATTACTCATGGCCACCCGGACCATGCCGAAGGTGCGGTTCGGCTGCGTGAATTAACCGGCGCCCCTATTCTAGCGTGGAGCAGAGAGGGGATGCCTTATGTCGACGAATTGCTGGCGGACGGAGAGCTGATCAAAGTCGGTAGTCGCCGCCTGCAGGTGTTGCATACTCCTGGACACCGCTTCGACCATCTTTGCTTCTTACTGGGGGACCGCGAGGCGGTCTTTGCCGGGGACCTGTTGGCAGGTAGCGGCACCGTGGTCATAGCGCCCCCCGAGGGAAATCTAACGGACTATCTCACCTCTTTGCAGCGGCTCATCGAGGTAGATCCTAAGATTATCTTCCCAGGACACGGTCCGACCATTACCGACCCGCGCGAGCGCCTACGTGACTATGTGTCGCATCGATATGAACGCGAGCAGCAAGTGCTATCAAGATTAGCGGAAGGGCCGGCAGCGCTGGATGCGTTGGTAGAGCACATCTATGCGGATGTGGATCCGGGGCTGCACGCGATGGCCGCACTCTCCCTTACCGCCCATCTGTATAAGCTTGAGACGGAAGGCAGAGTAGCTCGCCCCCGAGGAAGTGGCAGCTCCGGCCCCTGGAATCTGATAGGCTAAGGCTAATTCGCCAGGATTCAGCGCGCTTGCACGTTCACAACGATTCGTCCACGTATGCCGCCTTCTAAAATCTCTTGGGCAAGCGACGGCAGCTCGCTGAGTCCCACAATACGCATTGTCTCGATGATAAGGTCCGCCGGCAGTACTTGAGCGAGCCGGTTCCACGCCAGACGCCGCCGTTCTATGGGAGAATCAAGCGAGTTGATACCGAGTAGGTTAACGCCTCGCAGGATAAATGGCAGTACGGTTGTATTCAGAGCGAACCCTGCTACATTCCCACAGGCCGCCACACTGGCACCGGGCGCCAACGTGCGCAGCACTCCTGCAAGCGTATCACCGCCTACGCTATCAATTGCTCCACCCCACCGTGTCGAGCCTAGTGGACCGCCGGTAGGGTTCGACAACTGAGATCGGTCGAGGATCTCAGCTGCCCCTAACTTCTCTAAGTACGCTCTCTGGTCAGCCCGCCCGGTAGCGGCGGTGACCCGGTACCCGCTTCGTGCCAATATGGCAGTCGCCATGCTGCCTACACCGCCGCAGGCGCCGGTCACCAACGCCTCCAAATCTTTTGGCGCAAAACCGTGTTCCTCCAGCGCCATAAGCGAAAGCATGGCGGTAAAGCCCGCCGTGCCAAGCGCCATAGCGATATGAGGCTCCATTCCATCAGGAAGAGCGACCAGCCATTCACCTTTGACTCGTGCCATCTCCGCATAGCCGCCAAAGCGGTTCTCGCCTACGCCCCATCCGGTCAGAATGACATGATCGCCGGCGTGCCATTCCGGCGATTCAGACTCCAGAACGACACCGACCAGGTCGATGCCAGGCACCATAGGGTAACTGCGAATTACTTTGTTTCTGCCAGTGAGGGCCAGCGCATCTTTGTAATTGAGACTGGAGTAGAGCACCGAGATGAGCACGTCGCCGGCGGGAAGCTGGCCGACGTCGAGCGTCTGTATGGAAGAAACCACCTGACTATCCCGCTGATCGACAACCAGACCGAGAAATGTGGGTGAGCTCGCAGACATACACGTCCCTCCATCGAAACGCGGGTTACGGCAACTGCATCGCTTTTACCTGAAGGAATTCCTCCAGCCCATATTTGCCGAGTTCCCGCCCATGCCCTGATTGTTTGTATCCACCAAATGGAGCCAGCGCATTGAATGCCCCGCCATTGATCTCGACTTGTCCGGTACGAAGTCGGCGTGCTACACGCTTGGCATGTTCGACGCTACCCGACCAGACTCCGCCAGCCAATCCATACATGGTGTCATTGGCTATTCGGATCGCATCTTCCTCGTCTTCATACGGAAGGATGGCCAATACCGGTCCAAAAATTTCTTCCTGCGCAATGGTCATCTGGGGGGCAACATCGGAAAAAATGGTCGGCAGCACGAAGTATCCTTTCTCCAGATCGGCCGGAGATTCGACTCCGCCGGTGAGCAGTCGGGCACCTTCCTGGATCCCTGTCGCGATATATGCTCGCACCGTCTCGCGTTGCTCCGCCGATACTAGCGGACCTAGCGTCGTGCCTTTAACCATCGGGTCTCCCGGAACCCAGCCCGCCGCGGCCGCGACTGCCAGCTCCTCGATCTCGGCGAGCCGCGAGCGAGGAACAATCATGCGAGTGAGCGCGCTACAGGTCTGCCCGGAATTGAGGAAACACTTACCGACCGCATCCCTAACCGCGCTCTTGAAGTCGGCGTCGGCAAGAATGACATTCGGTGACTTGCCGCCCAGCTCCATCGCTACTCGCTTGACACTCTGCGCTGCCAGTTGGCTTACGCGGCGACCAGCCTTCGTCGACCCGGTGAAGGAAACCATATCCACATCCGGATGAGAGGCCATGCTCTCACCGACAACGCTTCCTTGACCTGAGACCAAATTAAAGGCCCCAGGCGGAAGACCGGCCTGGTCTATAATGTCCGCCAGCATGAACGCATTGAGCGGCGCCACCTCGCTTGGCTTGAGAACAACCGTACAGCCGGCGGCAAGCGCTGGAGCGACCTTGGCGGCTATCTGATGCAGGGGATAATTCCATGGCGTGATGCAGGCGACGACCCCAACCGGCTCACGAACTATCACCGAATTACCAACCTCTTCCTCCACCAGTGCATCCTTGAGTAGTCCCGGCATCGACCCGAAAGTAGTCGTCGGTAAGCCTACCTGGATAATCTGCGCAAGCCGATAGGGCATACCCATCTCCTGGGAGATGACCGTCGCGATCTTTGCCGAATTGGCCGCGAGTCCATCGGCGATTCGCTGCAGACATATCGCGCGCTCCTCTGGAGGGGTCTCTGACCAGATCTTAAACGCGGCTCTTGCCGCCTGCACGGCACGCTCCACATCTTGCTTCGTTCCCCGAGGCACGACTCCCATAACCTCTTCGGTGGTCGCGTTAATAACCTCAGCCTTCTCGTTGCCGGTGGAGGCTACCCATTCACCGCCGATATACAGCTTGTCTCGAACGTGCATATGCTCTTCCACTCTGGTCCTACTCCATTCTGCTCTGCTCTGGGCATGCGCAATCGCCCTGTCTCACATGATGAATACCACACGGTAGACGTTCTATGGAAGGTAGAAAGAAGTCCAGGTATCGCCGCCGCTGGTCACGGTAGCTTACAAAGACGCTTGCTCGGTACTTATCCGCTGTCTTTAGCGCGATATTTGCAACATCGCAGCAGCGCTACATGTAATATAGGTTATATCAGTGCTATAGATTATAGGGACAGTAAGGACCCATCCTTCGCTCTCTAAGAAATTGATCGTTCTCTCGTTTTTCTCGCCACTCAGTTCGTCCGGCGAGGTGGGGTAATTTGTATGGACCAGCAGATGACGACCGATGTAGCCGCCCTCCTTGAGCAGGGGAATTCTCTGCTGCTGCATGGGCAGGTCACCGAGGCCGGCGCCGCCTTTTCACGCGCAGTCGAACTCGATCAATCGTCGGCTCGCGCCCATCTGGGGGTAGCCGAGACCAACCTAGCGCTTGGTGCCTATGACATTGTGGGCATCGCCTGCCGGCACGTGCTGGATCTGTCTCCCAACAGCGCCGACGGCGCACTGGCGCGTGCCATCCTCTTGGTACTGGATCGGCAGTACGAGGCCGCTGTCTTCGAGCTGGAGCGTGTCGAGACACTTGACCCCGGGCGTGCGTATGCTCATGCATTACGCGGCTACTGTCTCAGACAATTGGGTCGCAATGGGGATGCCGCTCTAGCTGAGGCTAAGGCTTCCCGGCTCTCGGGTAGCCAAGATCTCAAGAAGCTCTATCCTGCCGTAACCCCGGTCTCGCCGGCGGTGGCCCTAGTCTCACAACCTCCCGACACCGGTCGCATGCCCTACCAAAGACCCTGGTCGCAGCGTTCCCCGGCCGAGCGGCAGATGGCTCGCGCACGCGCGGCGGTCTACGGCGTACCGGTGGTCACCTATACGCTGATCGCTATCAACGTGCTGGTCTATCTGGTATGCGCCGTGCTTGCCAATAATCTCTTCTCGCCGCTGCCCAATGGGTATTTGGTGAACTCCACCACTGGTGCGCTAGTCTCTATCGGCAATCCTGTATATACCTTCGGCGTGCAGCAGGGTTATCTGATCGCACAGCAGCCCTGGCAGGTCTACCGGCTCTTCACCGCCATGTTTCTGCACGAGAGCATCATACATGTCGGTGTGAATATGCTGTCGCTCTACTTTGTCGGAGTGCTCACCGAGCGTATTTTTGGGGCTCGGCGGTATCTGGTGATCTACCTGGTAGGCGGCCTCTTGGCAGGCGCAGTACAGGCAATTGCGACCCCTTCCGCACCGTCTCTGGGTGCGTCGGGCGCCATATTCGCCATTTTCGGAGCGTTTGGAGCCTTTCTGTTTGTGCGGCGACAGGCGCTAGGGCCGGCGGCGAATGCGCTGATCGGGCAGTGGATATTCTGGCTGCTCTTGAACCTGATCTTCGGTTTTACCGCAGCTGGCATAGGCGTCGCCGACCACATCGGCGGACTAGTTGCCGGGTTCATACTCGGCGCGATTTTCATCTCGATGAGCCCGCGCACGCGGCGTGGCGGCAGCGTCATGTAGCAGGAAGGCCGTGGTGCTCACACGGCCAGAGCCCTTCGACATCCGGCCGGAGAGCTCATGCGGCCTAGTCGACACTTCCCAGGATCAAAGGAGCACGTGCGGCGGGAGCCACCATGCTCCAGGTGTAGGCACTCAGAATCTCCTCGCGTACCGCACGCACCTGATCCTGGGAGCGGGCATGTACCTCTATCAGTGGAGACCCCGCCTCGACATAATCGCCTACCTTGGCCAGAAGCACCAAGCCGACGGCATGGTCGATTGGATCACCCTTGCGTTGCCGGCCAGCCCCGAGGTGAACTGAGGCCATGCCGATAGGTCCGGCCTGTATACCGCTGATGTACCCACTTTCCCGGGCTCGCAGCAGTTCGCGCTCCGGAGCGCGAGGTAGGCGCGAGGTATCTTCAATCTGACGCGCGTCGCCGCCCTGGGCAGCGACCACCTGAGCGAGTTTTTCAAGTCCACATCCGTCGCTTATCGCCCGCTGCGCGCGCGCGTGGCCTTCTTCTGAGCTCGATACTATTCCGGCCATGGCGAGCAATGTGGCGGCTTCATGCAGACAAATCTCGGTGATGTCAGAGGGCCCGGCACCCGTGAGAACATCGATCGCCTCAGCGACCTCCAGAGCATTGCCGACGGCATGCCCAAGTGGCTCTTCCATCGAGGACAGGATCGCCTGTGTCCTGACGCCGGCATCAGTGCCGATGCGTACCATGGTCTGTGCTAGCCGGCGCGCCTCGGACTCCGTTTTCATGAACGCGCCAGAGCCAACTTTCACGTCGAGTAGCAAGTGAGATGGTCCCACCGCCAATTTCTTACTCATGATACTCGCGGCAATCAGGGGGATGCTCTCAACAGTGCCGGTTACGTCTCGCAACGCATACATCTTGCCGTCGGCTGGAGCTAGCTTCGCGGACTGGGCTGAGAGCGCCAGACTGTGCCTCTTGAGCACTCGCAGAAAAGTAGTGGGACTGAGCTCGGTACGCAAGCCCGTGATGGATTCAAGCTTATCAACCGTGCCACCGGTGTGGCCAAGCCCACGGCCGGTCATCTTGGCCACTGGAAGACCACAGGCCGCCACCAGAGGCGCAACCGCGAGAGTTACCTTGTCACCGACGCCACCGGTGCTGTGCTTATCGGCCACCGGGCTGATATGGTCACGAATGCGCAGCTGTTCACCAGAGCGCAGCATGGACGCGGTCAACGCGACAGTTTCGGACCGGGTCATGCCTCGACAAACGACTGCCATTAGAAAGGCGGCCATTTGATAGTCAGCTACCTCTCCGCTGGTATACGATTGTACCAGCCACGCGACCTCATCAGCAGAAAGAACTTTGCCAGTGCGCTTGCGGCCGATCAACTCGACGACGTTCATGCCGGAAGTTTCTGCTGTACTTCCCCGCAGCGAAGACAGCGCTGCGCTGCACCTCGGGCATATTGATCCACGCCGCCGTCCTTGCGTAGCACGACCATTTCGACGTCACGCCACTTGTGACCTTTAACTGCGCACCTCTTGGCACCCAGGGTATCCATGCCCATGTCAGCCATGAGACTGGCGAAGCGCGCCCAGAACGGTAGATCACGTACTCCCATGGTTGGCCAGTCCTCTCCAGCTATGGCTTGGTTCGCCTACTCACTATCCGCCACGTCAGTCATGTACCTGTTCGCGGTACCAGGGGCTATCCTTGGGCATATGATCTCGCATCGATGCTACCAAAGCATCAAAACCGGACAAGTCGTCGCGATACACGACCCACGCGCGATGCAGACCTCGCTCACCCACCCTCTTGTACACGGTGAGGCTTACCGAGGTGCCGTTCTTGAAATGCTCCTCTTTGACTTTGGCCACGCTAGCCCACGGGATATCCACCGACGGCGCGCCCCGCTCGGTGCGGACGAGATCGGTATCGTTGACGGTAATAGCAAAGGGAGTCGGAGCGACGGCTACTAAGTACCATACAAAGCAACCAATAAAAATGACGCCGATCACTGTGCTTACCAGCATCGACGCGCCCTCAGAGTGAGCGATGAAGAAAAACACGACGGAGGTGAGCGCGACTCCTAGGCCAGTCAGCCAGCGCTTACGCACGCTCACGCCTGGGCTAGTCCACTCGTCCTGCTCTTTGCTCTCGCCAAGCCTATTCGTTCTGTCTGTGGTCTCCATAGTTTTACCCGGATCATACCGGCGGCTAGCATCCCCCTACGCCGTATCTCTCACGCCAAAACATATGTTCATTGTAGCAGTGCAGCGGGAGGTAAGCAATGAGCCCATGCATTTGGCTTATCCGTTGGCACCAGTCACCTATCTTTTGGGACAGTCTAGATTTATTATGTTATACTTATATGCGACAGAGTCCAAGAGGCTATGTGGCGTCCTTCAGCATGTTCCCTCGGGGGCTGATGGATGATAATCATACTTGTTATTGTAAAGTATGCGCCGTACAACATGACTCGCGGCGCAGGGGTGCTGGGATGGCAAAAGGCGCGCTTGGGCGCGCCCGGCATAATGTGCCGCCGGTTCTAGTACCCTTTTTGTTGCGATACGTCGCGTTCTATACATTGAAAGGTCGTCCGCGCAGATGCGGGCGATAACTTCAGGAGGATAGGGCTGTGGGGCTCTTTGGACGGCTGGGATTTCCAACCGGGCGGGCGGCCAAAGTAATTGACGGCCAACACCTGGACTTGACCCAGTCTAACGGGAACACGCCTAAGCCGGATATGCTGCCCATTGCCGATACAGGCGAGCGGCAACATACCCAGACCAAACGTAATGTACTTGTCGCGATAAGCGGCAAAACTGTTGATGATGAGGTGGTCTCGCTCGCCTGTACGGTGGCCAAATCCAAGAAGGTCAACGTCTACATTGTCTATGGTATCGAGGTTCCTCGTAAGCTGGCGCTGGATGCCGAGATGCCTGAGGAGACTCAGGCGGCCAATGAGGCTTTGGATCGTGCGACAGTGATTGCTGAGCAATTACATGTGAATGTTCAGCCCGAAATTATTCAATCCCGTAATTTTGGCCAGAGCCTGGTCGATGAAGCTGTGGCTCACAACTGCTCGTTGCTGGTAGTAGGCCTGCCCTATCAGCTTGGTATAGGCGGCCATTTCGAGCTCGGCGGCACGGTAGATTACGTGTTGAAGAACGCTCTTTGCCGAGTCTGGATGATTCGCGGCCAGTGCGCTGACCCAGTTACTTCCGACGCTGCTAAAGCGACAAGGCGAGAAGAAAGCATTCCCGCGATCCGCTAGTCGGGTGACCGGAGGCGACACTGCTGGCAATATTACCGGCAGTGTCGCTATCCTCCTCTATCATCGCCAAACCCAGCCAGCTCCGATTTGGGGTCACGGATCATCAGTGATGTGACGGCTTCGCGCACTGGCTTTCCTTCAAACAGCACGCTGGCGATCTCCGCAGTAATGGGAAGCTCCACCCCAAGCTCCGTCGGCCATTTGCAGTGCCGCCCGCGTGGTAGTTACTCCTTCGGCAACAGTCCGGCGCTCCGCCAGCACCTCCGCCAGACTACGCCCCGCGGCCAGCTCGAGTCCCAGAGCGCGGTTCCGACTGAGCGGGCTGCTGCAGGTGGCAATCAAATCTCCGAGTCCAGCAAGACCTGCGAGGGTAAGAGGATTAGCGCCCGCGGCGAGCGCCAGGCGAGCTATCTCGGTCAATGCTCTGGTCATTAGTGAAGCCTTGGCGTTGTCGCCATAGTTGAGCCCGTCGCTGATGCCAATACCAATGGCAATGATGTTCTTCAGCGCACCTCCAAGTTCGACGCCGACGACATCCTGACTGGTATAGAGTCGAAAGCTTCTAGTCGACAAAGCGGCGCGCACCCGCTCCGCGGCTTGCACGTCGGAGGCGGCAACGACGGCGGCGGCGGGAAGCCCGCGGGCAATCTCTCCGGCCAAGTTCGGTCCGCTGAGAGTTGCCGCAATAGTACCGCTGGGTGCTTCTTCGCCGATGACTTCCGTCATTCGCAAGTGCGTGTCCAGCTCAATACCTTTACTGCCGCAAACTATTATGGCACCGGGCATGAGAATTGGGCGTAGCGCTCGTACATTCTCTCGTACGCGCTGAGCCGGGGTAACCACCAGAACGATATCGCAGCCCTCAGCAGCATCGGCGATGTCGGAGGTGACTCGAATATTGGCGGGAAGAGGAAAACCGGGCAGATAGCTGCGGTTCTCTCGCCCCCATTGCATTTCTCTGGCACGCTCTGGAATGTGCTCCCAGAGGGCGACTTCGCCAATTGGTTCGCTCGGGCCGGCGCCTCGAGTCTGCGCCTGCTGTATGTGTTCGAGCGCTATCTGGCGAGCCAGCGTCGTGCCCCAGGCTCCACTGCCGATTATCGCGATATTCGCCATAGAACTCTCGCTCCTCTATGCAGGTATGTCGCTTTCACTTCGTGGATATCATGCTATCAGGCCCCCGAAGCGAAACTGATGGCGTCAGCATATCGCAAATCTGGGTAGGTAGATAGGCCGCCTCGTCCCTCACGCTAGGACCAGACAGCGGCTGCCCGCGTGCTACAATTGCTACTGCCGCCACCACATAGGTTGGTTAGCGTGCCAAGAATTCGGCGGCGCTCGGCAGTAGGACAGAACAGACCAAAACAGAGCACTAAAGAATCGGCGAGGTGTGAGCGTGATCGAGCGGCAGACAGAACGGTGTGAGTATTTACAGTTCGAGCACCTCGCCGCTGTACCTGGTATTGTCCATGCGGTCTTTACGAGGCGAAGGGGATTTAGTGACGGCCACTTTACCGGGCTGAACGCCAGTGCGGTAACCGGGGACAACCCAGACACAGTGGCACGTAATATGGCCGCTATTGTCTCAGCCATTACCTTGCCATTGGTGGCGACAAAACCGGTTCATGGAGCCGACGTGGCTCTGGTCCGGCGCGAATCCTCGAATGAGTGGTCAGAAAATTGGTTGGACCCGTTTCGTAGAAGGCTGCGAACTATCCCGGCGGATATTATGCTTACCGATCAACCAGGGTTCGCACTCTGCTGGGCGTATGGTGACTGCGCTCCAGTGCTGCTTGTCGATCCCGAGCATCAAGCGGTAGCTCTGGTGCACGCCGGATGGCGTGGCACCGCCGCAGGAGTGGTCTCCAAGGCGATACAAGCTATGGCAACGCAATTCGATTCACAGCCAGGCAAGTTGCTTGCCGGTCTGGGGCCGGCTATTGGGGCCTGTTGCTACGAAGTCGATGAAAAGGTCCGTGGAGCATTTGCCCAGCACGCTCTTGCTTGGGAATGCGCAGAATTTGTTGAAAGAGTACCGGAACACAGACGCGCCACCGGCCTCTTTCTGGATATAGCGGTTTCGAACTACCGGCAATTGCTGGCATCAGGCATTCGGGCGGAGCACATTGAAGCATCGGGCTATTGCACCGGATGTCGAACTGATTTATTCTACTCCCATCGTCGCGAGCCCTGGCCCAGCGGTCGCTTCGCCGTGGCTATTGGTCTATGTCCCAGCGAGGGAGGGGCACGACATGTGGCTGGACTGCAGGTACTTTAGGGGAAGAAGAAGCAATGCCGGATCCAGACACGCTGGCAGCGCGAGCCGACCAAGTACGGCTTCGTGTAGCTCTGGCAACCGAACGGAGCGGACGGGTAACTGGCTCGGTCACTATTATAGCCGTCTCCAAAACGGTGGACATTGATTCTATACATGCCGCCTTCGACCTCGGATTCGCGGTTTTCGGAGAAAATCGCGTACAGGAGGCGCAAAGCAAAATACCGGCTCTTCCTTTAGCAGGCATACATTGGGAGCTGATCGGGCATCTTCAAACCAATAAAGCGATGCGGGCGACCAGTCTCTTCCAGCGCATCGAAAGCGTGGACAGTCTGCGGCTGGCTGAATTTCTCAACCGAGCCATGGAGCAGCAAGGGCGTGTTCTGCCCATTTTGCTGGAAGTTAACGTTGCCGGTGAAACAAATAAATCAGGGCTGGCTCCAGACCAGCTTCTGGCCGCTGCTGAAGCAATTGCATCGCTCTCCAACATACGGCCTGAAGGGCTTATGACTGTTGCCCCTTTGACGGACGACCCCGAACAAGTACGGCCAATCTTCCGCAAAATGCGCGAATTACGCGAGCAACTCAAAAGTCGTGCTCTGCCGCGCTTAGACGAATGCTGGAACGAGCTCTCAATGGGGATGAGCGACGACTTCGAGGTCGCTATCGAGGAAGGCGCTACTATCGTGCGAATTGGACGCGCACTCTTTGGGCTGCGCCCACCAGCACCAAGCTCAAGAACACGCGGCGACGCCCTCGGAAATTAGAGTACAATGACAGTAGCTGTGGTATATCGTGATCCGCGCTGCTAAGAGGAGTTGACAACGATGGAACCGGGAGATGTTCTCTTTGGGCGCCGTATACGACAGAACCATGCGCTTGAGCACGCGACCGTTACCATCCTCTCACGTACGAAGCCTGAACTGGCCTGCGGCGCCCGGTCCACCTCCCATGGATTTACTATCTATGCAGATCTCGATCCGAGCTGGGTTCAACAGGCCTGCGACGAAGCGCTGGCGCGTCTGCGAGCCGGCGAAGTCGAACTTGCGATACACCCCAACTGCGGGACGAATCTCGCCGTGGGTACATCTCTGGCAGTGGTGGGCTCTTTCCTGGCCCTGGCAACTCTACGGTCTCGCATGCGTCTGGCATCAGCACTCGCCAGCTCAGTGGCAGGCATGATGGTGGCGCGGCCTCTTGGGCAAGTAGTACAGCGGCACGTCACGACGCTGCCGGATCTGCGCGACGTACGAGTCGTCAGGGTCCGGCAGAAACGGCTGCTTGGCCGCAATGTGGTCGAGGTAGTCACAGCTACCGACATGGGTCAGTGGTCGCGGGTAGATATTGTTGAATAACTGGGCATGTACAGGCGAAAGGCGCAGCACGAGTGGTTGACTTGTTTACTATTCATGGACTCATCAACCTGTTTTTTCTTCTGCTCCGGCTTGCTCTGCTTGTCCGCGTCATTATTTCCTGGATCGTATCATTCTCGTTAATGTCGCCTGGCAATCCTGTCGCGGTGTTTTTCAACCGGGTTACCGACCCCATGCTGAACCCAATCGCCAAGCGAATTCCGCGCACAACATTCATGGTGATTGATGTAGGGTTCTGGATTGCGTTGCTCTTCGCCTGGTGGGCGCTCACGATCCTAGACACCCTCATTTTGAGCTCGCTACCGGCAAACTGGTAGCAGACGGCGATATGGCTCGACGGCAGCCACCCTCATCACCAAAGGAGTCGGATAAAATGCCCGGGCCGGAGGCTATAATGACGTTTGCAGTTTGCACATTCCCCCGCAATAGGATACAGTAAGCTGTTGGGCAGGCACTTCTCTAGTAGTCTTCAGTATTCAATTCCTGCCACCATAAGAGGTGGCCAGGAATGCCGGCGGACACGCGGCGTGAACGCGAAGGATCCGCGGCAAGGCGCTTAAGTAGTCTACAGGTTGGGATACGATACAAAATGCGGGATGAGAAATTGGGCGAGAGCCAGGCAGCTCCAGCCAGTAAGAGCTCAATCGAAGAGGACGCGGTAGTGGCCGAAGGGCTGTCGCGTTTCATGGCACTCGGCCTTAGCGAAAGCAGCATGAAAGCCATTGGTAGCCTTGGCTATACTGCGCCCACACCAATTCAGGAGCAAACAATAGCGATCTTGCTGGCTGGACGTGACGTCATCGCCCAAGCACCTACCGGCACCGGCAAGACCGCAGCCTACGGACTGCCGATCGTGGAACGCCTCGACGAGGATGAGCTACATCCGCAAGCCCTGGTTGTCGTACCCACACGTGAGCTGGCGATTCAGGTCTCCGAGGCGCTTCATCTCCTGGGTCAATATCGTGAGATCGTAACGCTGCCGATTTATGGCGGCCAGCCGTATGAACGCCAACTTCGGGCGCTTGCCCGAGGCATCCAAGTGGTGGTAGGCACTCCGGGGCGTCTCCTGGATCACCTGGGACGCAAAACGCTTGACCTTAGCGCTGTCGGCACTGTGGTCTTGGATGAGGCCGATGAAATGCTTAGTATGGGCTTTATCGAAGACATCGAGGCGATTCTCGCCCAGCTCCCGGCCACCCATCAAAGCGCGCTGTTCTCAGCTACGATACCACCCCGCATCGCCCGACTCGCCGAACAATATATGCACGACCCTACACGTATTAGCGTGGCCACCCGTGAAGCAGTAGCGCCACAGGTCCGGCAAGTTTACTATGAGGTGGCCGGTCACGCCAAACCGGAGGCCCTGGCGCGAGTGCTAGACCTTGAGCAACCCGATTCCGCAATAGTGTTTGTGCGTACACGCCGGGACGCTGATGCGGTCGCCGAGCAGCTCAATGGACTAGGCTATCTGGCCCAGGCGATTCACGGCGAGATCAACCAGGCGCAGCGCGAGCGAGTCCTCGATCGCTTTCGTAAGGGGCATACTCAGCTTTTAGTCGCCACCGATGTGGCGGCACGCGGGCTTGATATTCCCGATGTGAGCCATGTCATCAACTATGATCTCCCGATGGATGCCGAATCATACGTACATCGCATCGGTCGAACCGGACGAGCTGGACGCGAGGGCGAGGCCTTGACACTGGTAACTCCTCGGGAAGTGCGCCACCTGCGCTTTATCGAGCAAGCGATACATCGGCGTCTCCAGCGTCTGCGAGTGCCTACTCAAGCGGATGTCGCGGCCCGCCGGCGGGCCGCGTTTCGGGAAGACGTGCTGAGCATTCTGGATGCCGGCGAGTTGGACACTTTTCTCGCATTAGTCGAGGACCTCTCGGGGTCACACGATCCAACTGAGCTGGCGGCGGCGGCCTTTAAGATGGCGGCACAGGCTCTCGACGCCAAGCGCCCGGGTCGCAGCGAAACCTGGCTTTCGGCAATTGTCGCCCCATCGGCGCAAGAGTCCAAAGATACCGGGCAGGAGCCTGGAGCTGAGGCCGAGGTGGCATCGTTGAACCGTCGGGGCGATACTGGGGCACGGGGACGTCGCCCACGCGGTGCCGAAGCAGATTCCGCCGTGGTGCGGCTCTTTTTGCGGGTGGGACGGCGGGATGGTGTACGGCCCGCCGACCTTGTCGGTGCCATCGCCAACGAGGCTGGAGTGCCTGGCGACCTCATCGGTGATATCGATCTTTACGATACCTTCGCATTCGTTGAGGTTCCGCAGGGGGCCGGAGATAAGGTTATCGCAGCGCTCAATCACACCACGATACGAGGGCGCGATCCTCGCGCGACCGTAGCGCTGCCTGATGGATCGGGCCCGGATGAACTACTCGACGATCGGTCATTTACCCGCGACCAGCGCGACATTGGACGCCGCGCATTCCCACGCGGCGAGCGGCTCAAAGGACCAGTACGGCGTTCGCCGTCAACTGGACGAAAGGGCACGGGACGTCCCTACGGTGGCAAGCAAATCCCAGAAGCTCGCCGTAAGACGTTCGGCGACCGGCATTAGACTACGTCGGGAGAATGCTTTGGCCTTGTACCAGAGAACGGTACGGCAGGAAGAGGTCCGGGAGCAGATGGCGGATGAACTCAGTGCAATCGCTGACAGGTCGGCGCCTGCTTCCATAGTGGAAGCCAGGGAGCTGTTGGCTACAGGTCAGACCTCTGCTACCGAGCTGGTCCGCCGTTGCCTTCGCCAGATCGAGGTATGGGAACCGGTGATTCAGGCGTGTGTCACGGTGCTGGCGGCTTCGGCCACGGCCGAGGCGGCGTCGGCGGATCATGAGCTCGCTAGCGGGAGATCTCGACGCTCCCTGCTAGGGATTCCTCTTGGTATCAAAGATCTTATCGAGACACGCGGTGTACGGACAACCGCCGGCTCACGCGTGCTGGCTGACTTTGTACCAGAGCAGGACGCCACCGTAGTTGTCCAGTTGCGCGACGCGGGCGGTATCGCGCTGTGCAAGACCAACACTCACGAGTTCGCGTATGGGACGACTACTCCTCCCACTCGCAATCCCTGGAACACTGCACATATACCTGGAGGCAGTAGCGGCGGTTCGGCCGCTGCGGTCGCCGCTGGGGAGTGCCTGGCAGCTCTCGGTACCGATACCGGCGGCTCGATTCGCATCCCGGCCGCGGCATGCGGCGTTACTGGCCTCAAGCCTACCTTTGGGCTATTGAGCCGTTTCGGCATCGTCCCCTTAAGCTGGTCGCTTGACCATGTGGGCCCAATCGCGCGGTCAGTCGAAGACTGTGCCCTCTTGCTGGACACGCTTGCCGGGTATGATCCGCGTGACGCCGACAGTGTGGATGTGCCTCTCCTGAATTTTAACGCTGCACTGGCGAGGCAGCGCGAGCCGGCCGAGGCGGTTTCCGGAACCCGCATTGGAATTCCCAACCAGTATTTCTACCGCAATCTCGACCCTGAGGTAGAGCAGCTGGTACGTTCAGCCGCACAGGTGCTCTCGGGACTTGGAGCAATCATAGTAGAGGTGGATATACCATCCTCAATCGATGAGATGTTCACGGTGTACCGCGGTATCCAGAGGCCCGAGGCCTACACCTTTCACGCTGAGCAGGGCTGGCTTGATGCAAGGTCTACGCTCTATCAGCCTGATATCTATGAGGCGATACTTGGGGGTAGTGTATACTCGGCGAGGGATTATATTGTGGCTCAGCGAGCCCGACGCGATTTCGCCTCGGGCATGCGCGCCGTCCTCGCCGCGGTTGATGCGCTTTTGACACCTACATTGCCCGAGCCGGCACGCCGCGTCGATCGTATAAACGAGCCAGCAATATATAATGGAGTCGAAGAGCCGGCCGGCTACGCGCTCCGGTATACCTTCCCCTTTAATCTCACTGGCCAGCCGGCACTATCCGTTCCGTGCGGATTTACGAGCTCCGGTCTACCGGTTGGCATGCAGCTGGTTGCCGGCCATTTCGGCGAGCCTACGCTCCTGCGGCTAGGTCATGCCTACCAGCGAGTCACCGACTGGCACAGTCGCAGGCCGCATCCGCCCCAATCGGTGAACACGTCTCCTTGCTGATGAGTCGGAAAAGTGGTATACTACTGGTCTGATCGTTTAGGCGATCATCCTGGGGATGTCGGGTTTCGACAGACAGGAGAAGGAAACGTTCGCAGGTCGAGGTGCCGGTACGCACTCTCGTTAAACAACCGGCAAAAAATATAACTGCCAACAAAACTGAGCAGTTCGCTCTCGCTGCCTAAAAACCAGTGACGCGCGTCCGCCCGACCTCCGCCTGATGGGTCGGTCACGGGCGTAACAAAGTCAGGCTGTGGTAACTGGGACAGCACGCTAGCGGTTACCAAGATCCAGCGAGCAGGCACTTGCTAACCCCGCCGATGGGGGTCGCAGGCGCGTCATAAAAACGTCGGATAAGCCTGTAGCATATCGTTTCAATCGCTTGTTTGGACGGGGAGTTCGACTCTCCCCCATCTCCACCAAATTATTTTGTTTAGCCATCGAGAGCCCTGAAATTCAGGGCTCTCACTTTTTGCGTGTCGTACAGTACCGTGGAATATCGTCGCTTATCGCTGGCGTTGGTGTCAAAATTGGTGTCAACTCTGCCTGCTCCCGGAGTCGGGGCCTAGCGGATGTGCGGCAGTCTTTGGAGACTGGCATAGGGCCGATGTTGGACCCTGGCAACAGGTTGCAACTGCAACCTAGACAGTGCCATCGAAATACGCCTCAAGGATATGTATAGGTGGCCAGTCTGGCGTATTCACGTCGTCGCGGGTATAGCACACATCCAACCGCTGCGAGACAGGCCATACTTGCCTGCCAGCGCATTCCATCGACTAAAGTCTTCACTTCTGTTTATGCTCTCATAGTTAGACTTGATGACCTCGCCTGAAGGCGTTCGCTCTAGCACGTGGCAGTCGAATCTCAGGGTATGCTTTGCCAAGTATGGCATGAGTAGGAGCCCGGAGCCAGTATCCTTTCTGGCATTCACAATAACAGTGTTGTCCACTCGGTCGTCAAAAATGGTGTCTAATAGCATGGTATCCTCGCTTGAGAACTATGGTTCAGTTATCCCTGAATTGCAGGACGACGTTGACGGGTACCGGGGCGCACTGCAGTCCCGATAGTACCAAAGGGACAAGCTGTGGATCTGTTTCAGTTTCTTAGCAACCTCGTTACAATAATTACGATCATACAGGCAGTCTCTAGTCTGCCGAAAAAACTGCGAGGCATGCCCATCTGCACTGGGAAGCACAAAATGCGATGGCTGATGTGCGACTTAAGGCTTGCGGCTACCTTGCTCCAGTGCTCATTGAGCGCCTAGATGATGGCACCAGTCCAGACCATCAGCACCTTCGTATCGACATGGCACCCAGTTTTTCGTCCGAACGAATCGCTGGTGCCCTCCGTTATTGGCCTGGCTCAATCTATGGATTCGGTATGGAAGGTACTACTAGCTAGCGCAGTAACCCAAGCACAACAGGGAGCAAAACTGGCCGACAAACGAACAACAATAGTCGCGCTCGATATCCTTGACGGGTTCCGGTTGACCATGACGATTTCGGGATACGTCGGCGGCGAATGGCAAATTATCGCCCAACGACACCAGTGGAATATAGGTAGGTTGTTACAAGACGCGCGAGCAAAAGGCGCACTGCAGAGCCGCTTGCGTGCTCAGGTGAAGTCCAAATTGGACACTGAGAAAGATGGTGCTGACGGCGGGTGATTTGCAGCAGGTGCTATCTATTGTGCGTTTCTACGCGCATCTCTACCTTCCCTGATGACCGGTTTAGAAGACCTTTAGCGTCTGTTCGTCATCAGTCGTGAGCATGCCCTGATCCTGGATGTATTCAGGATTGGGGCATGCTGTTTGTTATCAGCTATCATCGTAGTTCGTCTGGGTAGGGTCAACTTGGGGGTCACAGGCAAGCTGTCCTGACTGCAGGCTATAAGGGTTATTCCGCCTTTCAGCAGTTTGAACTTTCGTGTGACAGCCAAGCGGATTAGGAAGCCACGTATTCAAGGACATACTCGATGATCGCAGCTTTGGAAGTCCCCGTGGGTTTGGTGCCAGGTCGCCGTTCCTGAATCATTGCAACTGCGATCCTTAAGGCTGGAACGGTGTACTCTTTTAAGGCTACAGGCAATTGGTCGATGCCAAAGAGCTCATTAAGGAAATACGGATCTGGTGGTGCACTGATATCGAACTCTCTGCCAGGAATATGTTTACGTGGCACTAGATCTAGCAGTGGAGCTTTAAGTTGCTTCGCTTTTGGTTTAGGTGAAGCTTTGGGAGCTGGAGCAAGTGCATCATACTGAGCACCGACTCGTTGCAAAAAGCGGGTGTTACGCATCAGTTCATCGCTGGCAATTTCCAGCATTGCTTCAGCTAGTCGTTTCGGGTCATTGACCCGCAAAATTTCCACTGCTCTCCAAACTGCCTCTACCCCACGAGCTGGCACAGATAAAGTCTTAGTTGCTTTGATTGCGCTTGCCATTGATACTCTCCTTTACTTCGCCAAGTAAGTCGATATATGCCTCAGCTGCGGGAGTTAACTTGTTGCCAATTTTAAACAAGCTTTTGGTGCCACCCCGCAAAGTAGTCAAATGGGCCATGTCGATCTTCTCATCATGGGGAATGGCCCGTTTGAGCAACGGAAGATTTTCTCTTTGTAGGGCAACTTGCAGCGCTGCCCATTTATCTTTCTGGGCGGCTGGAACGGGCTTCCAGTTCGTGAGGGCAACCCCCAACACGTTGACCCCTTTTCCCATCAATCCTCGCATCGCATGAGCAGTGTCCAATAGACGGGCAATCCCTCTGGCTGCAAATGCCTCGACAGTAATAGGGATCAGAACGAAATCTGATGCTGCCAGAGCCGCACGAGTGTAAAAGGATTGGGCCGGTGGAGTGTCAATGATAATCCAGTCAAAAGGTTCCGAATCCTTAGAGCTGGAATCGTCAGATGCATCCACATTGTGCAATGCTTCAACAAAAGCCAGTTCTTTCTTTGGATGAGCACTCCCACCGCTGTCCATTCTGTGCAGGTCACTATTCGCTGCCAGTATGGAAATGTTGTCAAAGCGCGTTGGTTGTACCAGTTGTGCTAGGTCAGGGCTGTGTCCCGAAAAGAACTCTGAGATAAAGCGTTTGTGGGTTGGTGGAGGTGTGCCTTTGGGTTCAGGACCATCCGCCTCAGGAGGAAGTGCAAGAGTTAAACTGGACTGCCCATCCATATCAACAAGAAGTACACGTTTGCCGGTTTGAGCCAGAGCAAAGCCGAAATTTAAAGCTGCCGTGGTTTTGCCTATTCCACCTTTGTTATTCGCGACGGTGAGGATGGTAGATTGCCGGTGAGTCTGACGAATGACATCGTCTGCGGTAAACAGCCAATCAGGTGATACTGGCCATGGGGTGCGTCGAATGCCTTGGTCGTCAGCATATAGGGAACCACCAACATAGGCGATATACCGCAGCAATCTGTCCCCATTGATGAGATGAACTCTGCCATTCAGATCCTTTTGCACCTGATACGCATTCGCGGCAAAATCACTGGTGGTCACCAAGTAGCCGGGCATATTACCACCGGCAATCTCCAAAGTACCAACAAACTCCCGTGTTTGCTGGAGGGAAATAAACCGATCTGCAGCATATCGTCGGACCTCTACACGGGCAACAAGACGTCTGTTTTTGCGTTGTTCTGTCAGTGTGTAGATATCCAGATCTACTCCTGGGCCCTCGGGATATTTGATTTGCCCCATACGCTCAACATCATATCCGGCGCAGGTAAAAATATGGGCGACAAAGAGTTCAAAATCATCCGGAGTCAGCTGGTGCATTTTGGCAATAGTCGGAGAAAGGAAAAGGGTCCAAACCGCTGAGCTGTGTCATCATCGAGATGAACTGCCATTAACCTGCTCCTAGCAATAGCGAACATTTACTGCATGAGCTGCCAAGGTCGCGACGAAATATATGGGATTCGTGGGGAAAGGTACAAACCAGTATACGATACTGTTGGTAAATTCAGGAAACCGGTGCCAGTCGGGCGAATCGCGAGCGGCGCGTGGTCGCCCTCGGTTAACAAACAGTCATGAAATTGACCGGATATACCGGCTATGTGCGTTTTGTGTGTTTTGATCGTCTCTTCCTGGAGGATGTATTGGGAGCCTTTTGTGCTCGAGCAGTACGGCGTTGCATCTTAAGCTCGAAAATGGGATCGTGGAGTGAATGTCGTGCATCCAGCTCAGTCATAATGCGGGTGGCAACTGCTTGTACTTCATCAAGCTCAGCAAGAAAGTCTGACAGTGTGTTTCCCCAGTTTTGGAGATAGTCTGATGAGAAAGGACTTTCAATGCCGTAGTTGTATACAACAAGAAAAGCAGTTGCTTCAGCTTGGCATTCTGCGACTTTTCCCCTCATACCTCTGGGTAAATGTCGATGCAGCCCATGTCCATACTCATGTGTGAGGGTGAGAAACCTGTTTGTGGAATCAAGATCACGACGGATCACAATGTAGTTATCTGATGTGAGGTATCCTTGGGGAGCTGGTGCATTGATATGTTGCTTGGCGTTATCTGTTAAGGCATAGATGACGTGAAATGCTGCAGCTTGGGCACATAGTGTGAGCTGTGCAACATGTTCTTCATAGCCTTCTCCGATAGGATGAAAAAACTCTGGGAGTGGCCGTTCCTCTATTTCGACAAGTTGACTGGCATCAAAAACAGGCACCGGAACAAACTTGAGGATCGTTGCAAGCGTTAGTTCGACTACTTCGGATCCATCATCTTGTGAGGTTATAACTTGTTCCCGCCTTCTTTTACGGCGTGATGGTGCAAGAACTTTAATGGATTTTTGCCCTTCGCGAATGTGATATCCTAACTCGTTCCATATCTTTAAGCTTGCAACTTTGGTAGCATTGGGGCATTGGGCAGCAATGAGGAGTTGGTTTCCTGTGGAGTATTCTCGAAAATGTGCAGAGAAACGTAAGAAATCTTTAATGGCATCAGTTTGTCCCTGTTGCATCTGTTCAAAAAGGAGCTGAGATGCCGCGTTCAATCATCTGGTGATAAATATTCTGTGACGGCTGGGGTAGTTCTGAAGGTTGTGCTGGTTCAAAGGATGGAGTATCAAATAAGGAGAGTTGTTGTGGTCGTATCTGCTCTGGCATATTGGGCACAGCAATGCACATACCAGTGTAGCATCGATATCACAAGTCTGTGAAGGAAAAAAATGAACAGAGTGGCGATATTCTCACCACTCTGTCAATGTAGAAAGCTCTAAACCTCCGCGGATTCCATCTGATCTTCTGGTACAGAGTTCTTTGGCTTCCTACCACGTTTTTTACCAGTAGGTGGTGTTGCAGACTCAAGAGATATTTCTGTAGATTTCGGAGCTTTGGAAGTTCTGGTAGCTTGGGTTTGAGTGATTCGTTACTTCTTCGAATGACAAGCCAAGCTTGATTGCCCCAGTATCTTCTCGAAAGTCAACTTTGAAGCCTCGACTTCGGGCACGTCTGGAAATACTGATACGTGCACCTTTCTTCTGCTTGTCTACTTTGACCAAAGTACGCATGGTTTTTCCTTCTTCAACCAATGAAAGGAGTTCATCCCATGGTGATGCTTTACCTGCTTTTTTGGGAGGAGTGAGTTCTTCCCAATAATCAATTTCTACTTCTTCGCACTGGGGATCTACTTGTTTACTCCTTGGAATCTCGAACTATCATAGAGATAATAATATCGATACTTGACTGCGTGTCAATACTTTTTGAAGAAGTGAGTAGGTAAGCGCAGTAGTTTTGTGAGATTGCTTGGGTGTCAGGTGATAAGGATATGTTAGTCTTTCCCTCCGAAAATCAGCTCAAGTACCTTGATAGGAAACTCGAAAAAATACTCAATGAGTTTTAACATGGATATTGTTCTTTTTGTTCAGCTTTAAACTAGTGTAATGAGTGCTGATTGGGATGTCAAGAATATGACATCGTGTTTGACGAGGTTGCATGCGTAGTTATAGGAATATGCGGAATGTGCTGCAGATGTAGTGAGGATACGAGAATGAGCGGCACATAGTGGGGTAGTAGTCTATAGTGAAGTGGCAGCTTCCCACTGGCAGATCATGCTCTCAAGAGTAGCAAGAAGCTTGTCAGCATCAGTAAGGATGTATTGCTGTGTAGCGAGATAAAGATCTCTTTGCGATGGCCGTATTGATTGTATGGGATTCAGACGGCGGAGGTGGTCAGATATGATGAACATGGTAGCGCTGATAGCAAGGTATTGATAGCCGTGTAGTTCTTGCTGTCTGTGCTTTATAACTTCGGTATCAAGAGGATCGGGTAAAGGTTTCTGGGATTTGACGAGATAGAGGGTGAATGCGTTTACGACGGTTGGGATATGCCAGAGCGAATTGATTCCGGCGTAGTCTGCAACTGTATTTGAAAGTTTGGTCAAGTCCCGTTGTGCTGAATTGGCCTCCTGGATAAGTTTTTGATAGTGTAGTGGTTTTGCGCTATATGTCCGTAAATCTGAAGCAACGTCGATGCAGTGAGGATTGCGTGTTGCATCGAAACAACCAGCAGGGATGTGACTCGCAAGCTGAACAAGCGCCGGCATCGATGCCGTTTCAAGATTTTCATCTGGATCACACAAGGCGATGCGTGGACCGAGTGCCTCCAGTCGGGAGATTTGTCTGTACATAAGGGATTCTGAGGTAGGTTTTGCGATATAGGGGGCGACAGCATCTGCAAATGCTAAGAGCAAGTGGGTAACAAGAGGTTCATCGTCGTTGGATGTTTCGTTTCGCGTGGATGCTACTTTTTCCCAGCACGTAGTCGGCGAGTAATAGGATTTGGTGTACCACGCTCTTGTGTTGTTGTGAATCGTGGTGGAAGGTCTGACTGACCTGCTCCCAAAGAAGGTACCCGGCGGATGTGAGAAAATCTCTTCGAGAGAAGGGAGCGCACATGCGCAAGAGTCGGTTTAGCGAGGAGCGGATCATTGGGATCCTGCGACGGGTCGAGAAAGGTCAGCCGCTGGCCGACGTCTGTCGGGAGGAAGGGATCAGCGATGCGACGTACTACCGCTGGAAAGCCCAGTACGGCGGCCTGGAGGTCAACCAACTGCGGCGATTGCGGCAGCTGGAAGACGAGAATCGCAAGCTCAAGCAGGTGGTCGCCGACTTGACCCTGGATAACCAGGCCTCAAGGATATCACCGCAAAAAACTGGTGACGCCCACGGCACGTCGACGCGCCGTGGGCTACCTGCAAACGACCTACTGCTTCTCTCAGCGCCGCGCCTGCCGTCTGGTGGCGCTCATCGGAGCACGATGCGCTATCGGTTCCGGGTATGTCCGGATGAGCCGCAGATTCGCGAGCGCTTGCGCGATCTTGGCCGCGAGCGGCCACGTTGGGGCTATCGGCGGCTGCATGTGCTGCTGCAGCGCGAGCTCGGAGTGATCAATCACAAACGGATCTATCGCCTGTATCGGCTCGAAGGGCTCAAGCGTCCGCCGGCGCAAACGCAAGCAGGTGGCAGTGACGCCGCGGGAAACCGTGTTGACAGGTCTCGGACCACGGGAGGTGTGGGCCATGGATTTCATGCAAGACGTCCTGGGCGATGGGCGCCGGTTTCGCACGCTGAATGTCTTGGATCTGGCGACCCGCGAATGCCTGGCCATCGAGGTCGATACGTCGTTGCCTGGACTACGGGTGCTGCGAGTACTGGATCAGCTCGTGAACTGGTATGGGATGCCCAAGCAGATCACGCTTGACAACGGACCGGAGTTTGCCGGACGGGCTCGGATGCCTGGGCCTATGCCCACCAGGTGGTCTTGGACTTTATTGACCCCGGCAAACCGACCCAGAATGGCCATGTGGAGAGCTTCAACGGCAAATTCCGCGATGAATGCCTGAACCTGCACTGGTTCACCAGCCTGCCTCATGCCCGGCAGATCATCGCCGCCTGGAGGGAGGACTACAACACCCAACGACCGCACAGTGCCTTGAACCAACAGCCACCAAGCATCTATTTTCAAACACAGTTCGCTTGATTTAACTCTTATTATCCCTGGGCACACACCGGGGAGCAGGTCAATCTGAGTATTCTTATACTCAGTACTTTGTCATCTTGGAACTTTTGCTTTTAGGTTCTTCTCTGCCAGCATTGTTGATGAGCAACTAGGTGGATGATGCTGGCCAGAGATTATAGGTAGCATCGTGAACATAACAGGTCTTCAAATATGAGATCGCATTAATAGAACGATTATTGAGGTCATTTACAAAGTGAAAGAAACATAGTCCAATCTCTCCGACGCAAAGTCCCTTCTTAGGGTTAAGAGATACTGATTGACGTCCTGTTCTCTCTCTTGAAATTCTTGCGTGGTTAAGATAGATATTTCTGATATCCTGCTGTAACCTAGCGAGTTAATAGATGTGCCTATGCGTAATCCAGCACCTTCTGTTAGCCACCACCGTTGATGGATTGGCGAAAGACCATTACTTTGGATCCCAGCGATTACGATTTGCGTTAAAGGAGGATTCTGAAGATAGATCAACGCCATTGAGATTTGTAAGCGCTATCCCAAGGCAGTGAGACTTTATCATGACCTTTCTTACTTGCGAGTATATAAACTCGACATGATGGATTTATCGATTGGACGAGCTTCAAAATTTCCAGATCGTTCGGCGTGAAATATGGATCACTAATCTTAAGATAATCACCAAGGTTTATTTCCAACCACTGTTGCATATGTGTCAGAACATTGGCTCTTTCTCCTGGACGTACAACCGAGCTCATAGAAATTGAATCTGTATTCCCCAACCCTCTAGAAGAATCTAATTCCTTAGAATATCTCGCAACTAAAAGAGGAGGAAAACTGTGCACCAAGTGAGATAGCATCAAATAATGGGCGAAGGTATGTACGTGCCTGGTCAGTCTTTGAAAAACGTACGATTGCATTTTCTATAAACCACGAGTAGATCGGATATGCTTCTATAAGGGTTTTCGATCCTGCTATTTTTAAGTACTGGCGTATCTCTTCGGGTGCAAGAGTGCTGACTCTTCCGGATCGCAACGCTCCCGATAAAAGCCATGAGGCATCCACCACGTCATCTGTCTGAGATATTGACTTATCAACTCCATTCGAAACCATTCTTGTTTTGAGACTGAGTACTGCTAACCGGCGTTGAACTTCTTTCCTTGCTTGATCGGCATTACAAAATTCAACGATTGTAGCCGCGAATTCGGGATTGATAGAATAAGCTAGATCAACAATTCTGCGGCGGATTCGCGTACAGTCTTTGTCTGTGCTATTTTGCGAGAGCGAAGGGACTGCTAACTTAATGCATGCTTTGAAATCCTGAACATCTACACGGGAAAGATGCGAAGCCAGAATTTCATAATGAGTAGCTCTCTCAAAGTCTGCAGGAATCCGACCAATAATAGCTGTAGCTTCTTTAGTCACTCGCTTTCGCAGCTCGTAGGTAGGAGCCCAGTCATGACGGCAAGTACATACGCACGATCAGCAAGGTTAGGAATGGCTCTTGCCTGCGCAGCAAATTTTTCCCATGCATCTACATTAACATTCTTCAAGCGGGCAATATAAGCGTTAGACGCTATTTTGTAGCCATCATGTTGTATATACTTCATGTTGGGTAACTTATTCGCTACTAAAAACTCTAGACGTGCGGCAATATCGAGCTTCTGAGAAGCATTGGAATATAGATGTTTAGATGACGGATCAGTCATGGTGTTGACAATATCTTTGATAAGACTGAATATGAGGCCATCATGCTCTATTTGCTCCATGATTTCACAGATATCTACAAGTTCATTAATTGTAACCTTATAAGCCTGCTGCGGGATGCTATCATACGGATCAAATGGAGGTCGTCTGCTAAGTATAAATTGACATATCGCTTGGTAGGCAAAATCGTGAAAGGGTTGTGGCAATCGCTCTATCAATTCAAATGTGGTGCGGCGATGTTCGCAGAAAAGGGCAGGAGCAACAAACGCAGCAATCGAAAGACGGTGCTCACCATCTTGGATTGGAATGTTTGAGAAGGCCGGTCTTACATGCTCAGTGACGATTTGGTTACACAGACTATCTTGTCCCTGAAGGCGGGCAGCGAAGTGCTAAATCTGCCCATGCTGCGGCTTGTTCACCATAAGAGGGAATGCGACAAATGAGTTGATCAATAGTTTTTAAATCTTGGTCGGTCGCAATGTTTTGAGGCAGGAGACCTGTGTAAGAATGAATCACAAGACGCAAACTCGTCAAGGCAAACTCCCGGCCAACGTACTAGCATCTAACATGATTTCATTCCGGAATTTTTCTGTGAGCGCAAGGTAATCTTGTGCTGTATTCAGTGAAGAAACAGCCAGTAGCTTAACTATTTGAATCGGTCTCCAACCGTTTCCATCCTACATCAAGACTCCGGCAGGCCTCATCTAATTGCTGTAGTAAGCTGCTAGCCTGGTCAACATACTTATCAGGTTTGTTAAGGAGCAGAATAGAATACGATTGGCATAATGCTTTGCACCTGGCATCTACTGATTGGATGTCGGTGCCGCGCATCATAAAAGGGAAAAATCCGTCAATAACAGTTTCTTCTAGTTTAGGTTCGTTAGCTAGGCGATCAATGATGCGTTCAATAGCTTGGCCTACTGATACAGTCTGCTGAAGTTTGGTTGTGACTTCTGATATTGCCCATATGTTGAGATCGGCTACCGGTACATCCAAAAGTGCGTTCAAAAGGGTCAGCAAGGCTTGGTCTCTCCGAACCTCAGTATTGGCTGCGAGAGCAGTACTTAATGCTAGAGTAGGCTGTGTGTGAGCAAGTGCTTGAATAATTTTGAGACATAATAATGATCTGCTGCTGATTCCAGGAGATGATTTATATCAGTCTGCATTTCATCAAGAGCATAATGGATATCTCCCGTACTTTCTGATGGCATGCGAGGTATAGCTGCAACTAAATAAGCTAGGCATTCAGCCTTTACCAGTATGTCAGTTAGGTCACTAACCATTAAGTAAACGTCTTCCATGCGGCTGGCAGCAGCAAGCGTATCATACTTGCTTTGTGCCTGTGCCGCTGATATCTGGATTCTCACAAAATCTGTGGTAGGGCCACTGGCTTCCAATGTTCCTCGTTGACCATCTATTCTTGGATCAGTTTGGCCACCATCTCGTAGTCCTGTAAATATGGCAAAGGGGTGAGTAACTCGCGCACGTCGTGAGCATTTGGGACATAAGCAGTAGTTTTCAGCATGAGGTCTAATCCGTAGCTGATTACTTCTCCAGCATCCGGTTCGCTTCTATTTCTGAGTGTCCATTGGCGTAGTAGAAACAGCTTGTCACCTGCGTTGTCGAATCCGCTAATCTGAGCAATTACGTTTACAGCTGAGTAATCATTGAATAACAACCGTGCTGCCGCTGAAAGGCGGCGAGCTGCTGTGCCATGTATCCGTGAAATACGTCCCATAGATTTCTTCGTGCTCATTTTCGCCGTTCTCTATTAGCGAAGCTACGGGTGCTAGGCGAGCGATGCTCTGTCAAGAGCGAATTCGTCATGTTCAGTGCCTGTTGTCTTTTCTACTAGCTCGATTGCTAGGTCTGGACACGAAAACATAAGATCTGTAGCAATATCAATAGCTCTCTCCTTAAGTTCTGGGATTTCAATTTCATTGTAGAGTAAGCGTATTTGCTCTAGCAATTCTGGCTCAGGAGATAGTTTTTGTTGTCGTTTGAGCCTTGCAATAATCGCGAGCAAATGTAGTCTGTCCTCCTTTAGTGGGGCACTCTGTGAGAGATTCAGAGCTGAAGTATAGTCATCCAATACTATCCTGGCCTCTATTTCGGAACTCCATACGTCAGCACCACGCAATGCGATCATCTGTGATCTTTGCATGCTAAAACGAAATAGTGAACTATCTATACGTCGCTCTAATGCCGCACGGATTCCTTGCTGCGCCATACGACTCAACGGAGCGAGAGATTGTGAATGTTGCAAAAGTTCATTAAAGTGTTCTGCAGACAAATAGTTAATTAACTCATCCCAGCGATCAATTGCCTCAAGGTAACTGGGTAGCTGTTTTAGTGCTAAATCGCTATCCGGATCATCAAACATGTAATCTATCAGAGTTGATATAACTTGCTGTTTGATATGTTTCAATTTTGACGCAGCATACCTTCTAAAAGAATCGGAAACGAAGTGCACCTCATTATTGGTGCTTACTGTTATAAATCTTAACTTTTGGATGAGTTTACCGATTTCATTGATGTCAATTTGGAAGATTTTGAGCAATCTCTGACAATAGTAATGTCTCCAGGATGGCGCTGAGCAAACCAAGAATCAAAACTTCGTGATCATTGGATTGATCCACCTTTCGCCATTCGATTTCCAAGAGATCAGATAGTTTACTCGATTCAGCATCGAACAGATCATCAGAATTGTTATCTGATTGAAGTATTCGTCTAGCGCTTGCGAGATTGC
>CAWENW010000020.1:0-50284 GCA_963810535.1 uncultured Chloroflexia bacterium | reverse complement strand
GTGCCCCCAGGGCGACTCGAACGCCCGCACCCGGCTCCGGAGGCCGGTGCTCTATCCGCTGAGCTATGGGGGCTCGCGGTTACTGGCATTGGCTTGTGCCATCCCGCAACCGTAGTCTACCATATGCGCAATGCCGATACAAGGCAGGCGAAACACGCGCCCAGTAAGCGTCGGCGCTTCCGGCATATTCATTTCAGGCACGCATACACTGATGCCACGCGGAACTGTGGCGATAGCTGGTACAATTCTGGCAGAGACAGAGAGCGATGTCGTAGCAAGTGATAAGGGCATGATGATAGATGGCGAACAGCGACATGCCGGCACCATTGGACGCGCGGCAGGTGCACCCGGCTCCAGTTTTGAGCAACGCCTACGTGCCGACCGGCGCTGAGCAGATAAGTTTTCCTCCGCCTGGAAGCGCCGTCGCTACGTGGGGGCTGACCAAGACATTCGGGACGAAGATGGCGGTCAATGGATTAAATCTGGTGGTCAAGCGCGGCGAATTCTTCGGCTTCCTTGGTCCGAACGGCGCGGGCAAATCTACCACCATCAAAATGATGGTCGGTCTGCTGCGACCAAGTAGCGGAACCGCCTATATCGGCAACATCGACATGTGGCGTGAGCCTCTGCGGGCTAAAGGCGCCATAGGAGTCTTGCCTGAGCAACTCAATCTCTATGAGCGACTTACTGGCCGCGAGCTGATTGAATTCGCCGGCAGGCTCTACGACCTCCCCAAAGATGAGATACGCTACCGTGCTGAGTCGCTGCTGAATGTGCTTACGCTGGCCGATGATGCGAACAAGCTCGTCGTCGATTACTCGGTCGGCATGCGCAAGAAAGTGGCGCTGGCTTGTGCGCTGATTCACCGGCCGGAGGTGCTGTTCCTGGACGAGCCGTTTGAGGGTATCGATCCGGTGAGCTCACGCGTCATTCGCAACATCCTGCAGGATTTGACTGCCAGCGGAACGACCATCTTTTTCAGCTCTCACATCATGGAAGTGGTGGAGAGGCTCTGCACCAGAGTTGGCATCATCCAGAATGGCGTCCTGGTGGCCGAAGGAACCTTAGCCGATCTCAGGGCCCGTGCCAGCGCATCAGGGGCCGAGAACCAGACATTGGAAGACATCTTTCTCCACCTGGTCGGCGCCGACACTCGCGAAGGAGGGCTCGAATGGCTGGAATAGCTGGCACCGAAACCAGCCAAAAGCCTAGGTCCAAGCCTCTCCGCCGCCCCACCGCAATCAGCTTCGCGATCCATCCCCGGCACGTGCGGACGCTGCTCTGGCTGCGCTGGAAGCTTACTTTGCGCGGCTACACCCGTAACACTGGCCGCGTCGTGGGCCTGGTGTTTATGCTGATATTTCTAGTGCCGGTGCTGGGGGGCCTGGCGTTCGCATCGCTGGCGGCCTATGAAAGCCTGCCGGCCGATTCGGCGGCCGCCCTCCTCTTTCTGGTGATGTCCGGCCTATACCTGATCTGGGCGGTGCTGCCGCTCCTCTTCTATACGCTGAACGAGGGATTAGATGTTACCAAGCTCCAGATCTATCCACTCACCCGTGGAGAGCAGATGGTGGCTCTTGTCCTGGCGACACTCTTAGACATAAGTACACTCTTCATCCTCTTTTTTTACGCGGCTATACTGCTTGCCTGGCACAATACGCCGGTCGCGCTGGCGATAACCGCGGTAGCCCTTATAGCCGCCTACATTCACACCGTCAGTCTCAGCCAGCTGACACTGGCGGTGCTGATGGGGCTGCTGCGCACGAGGCGATACCGCGACATCACCATACTGGTCTTTGCGCTCTTCGGCGTCGCCTGCTCGTTCAGCGGTGAAGTCCTGGGGCATCTTATTTCGGCGATATCGGCGACGAATGGAGCGCCGCCTCCGGCGCTCCATTCGGTTGAGTTGTACCTGCGCTGGACACCACCCGGTATGGCCGCGCAGGCCATTGTTTTGGCCGGCAATGGTCAATATGCCACTGCGCTGGCATGGCTATCGGCTTCGCTTCTGCTCGTGCCTATCGTGCTGGTTTTGTGGGCTTGGGTGCTGGACCGCGGCATCACTACCGCTGAGTCCGCTGGTGGAGGAGCTGCGCGCCGGCGCCGGCAGGTGGTAAACAGCACCAGTGTGGCTACTGGGGCTGCGGTAGCGCCCGCGAGGACCGCAGAGCCAGCTCGCTCGGCTACCTCGCGCCGGGGCTGGACCCCAGTCTCGAGCGCCGCCCGAGCGATTGCCTGGAAAGACGCCCGCTACCTGTGGCGCGATCCTCAGCTGAAGGCGCAACTGTTAAGTACCCTGTTCCTTATAGTGCTCATTCTCTTTCCCAATATCTTCTCGGGTGGATCGGCCGCTCAACCGAGCAATTTCGGAGTGCCGAGCTTGCTTGCCGGCGATGCCTCGGTGCTGCTGGCGATCGTGCCGGCGCTCCTGGTCACACAGACCCTGACGCAGAACTCCCTGGGGATGGATCGCCAGGGACTACAGACCCTCTTTCTGTTCCCAGTACGTTCCCTAGATATACTCTTCGGCAAGAATCTGTTTGCCGGCAGCTTCGCGATGGTATTCATTGCGGTGCTTTCGATCGCCAAGGCGGCGCTGACTGGTGGCTGGTCGTTTATTCCACTGACGTTGTGCGGCGGTCTCGCGGCGGTGCTGCTGGTCATGGCTTGTGGGAATGTCACCTCAGTATTGCTTCCGATCCGCTGGAGGCAGATGCGGATGGGCGATACCAGCTCACTAGCGGGCGAAAATGGCTGCTTGAGAGGTGTTCTGCAGATGGTGGTGCTGGTAGTTGTAGCCATCCTTCTCATACCTATCGCTGTCGCCCTGCTCTTGCCGGTGCTGGCCGACCACAACGAGTGGTTTCTTATCTCAGTGCCGCTGGCGTTGCTATTCAGCATCGGACTCTATCAGGGCGCGACCCGTCTCATAGCTCCGGTCTTGCGGCGACGAGCCCCGGAGATTCTCGGAGTCACAGTGCGGGAAGCCTGATGCTCTACGAGCTGACCCCATGCAGCCGGCGTCGAATTGTGATAAACTGGAGTGTATGTTTTGTGATAGTGTGGCGTGCCCGCACGCTACGCTACCATAGTATGAAACGACTAAAGGAAGCTTGCTGAATGCCGCAATTGCAGAAGGCCGAGCGTTAGCGGTCAGGGACGACTAGCGTCTCTAGTGTCCCTGCGACAGGGAAGACAGTGAATGGGTCGTGAGTGAGGTGTCGCGCCTGCGCGCGTTGGGCATCCTTCCGGCGGAGGATCAGCCTCCTTTTGATATCGTCGGTGATGTGCACGGCTGTATTGATGAGCTGCGTAGTCTGTTTTCGCAACTCGGCTATGTTCGATCAGGATCGGGATACGTCCACCCGGCCGGCCGGCGGGTGGTCTTTGTAGGTGACCTCGTTGATCGTGGACTAGGCAGCCTCCCAGTCATGGAGATAGTGCTCTCTATGCATGAGGACGGCCACGCGCTTCTGGTGCTGGGAAATCACGATGCTCGGCTGCTCCGCCATTTACGCGGTAAGCAGGTACGAACTGAGTATGGTCTGCTCCAGACCATCGCGGAGCTACAGGCGTTGCCCGAGAGCAGACGCGAGAATGTCCAGGCCAGAATTCGCGGGTTATTTGAGCGAGCTCCTGGATATCTCATCCTGGATGACGGCCGGCTGGTGGTGACCCATGGAGGAATTCGCGACCGCATGATTGGCTCCTGGAATGGTGAGGTGGCATCGTACTGCCTGTATGGTGAGGTCGAGGGCTACTCGGCTGCCGGCAAGCCACTGCGCCGGGATTGGGCGGCGCGCCGCCACGTGCCGACCGGCGATGCTGAGTGTCAGTCCATCGTCGGTTCCACGCGCGGCACGGCGGATCCAGATGGAGCGTACCAACGCCGTGAAGCTCCCTACATCGTCTACGGTCATAACGTCGTATCCGAGCTCCGCTGGGTAAACCGCACATTGGATCTAGATACGGGATGCGTATACGGTGGATACCTGAGCGCGCTACGCTATCCTGAGCTGGAAGAGGTGACTATACCTTCGCAAAACATGTATGCTCGCCGTCGTGCCTGAGACGTTGCCTTGCATTGTCGCGGCCTGAGAATGAATATCGCTATCTTCGTTTTGTTTGACACCAGCCATAGCTGTAGGCTATCGTATTGAGTACTAGCCGCGGCAGAATTGCCCAGTCTTTTGACACAACGGCACCTGAACCGTGCGCTCTGGCGAGGCTGGCTCTCCGGCCCGGCTTCGTAGACCTAAGGAGCAATGTATGCAATCTAAGTTTGAAATGCTCGATCCATCAACGCGGCTCGTAAAGCCGGCGCATGAGGGTATCATCACCTCACCCCGGGATCTGACCATGCCGATGGTCATCGAGCAATCACCGCGCGGCGAGCGGCACATGGATATCTATTCACGGCTGCTCAAGGAGCGCATAATTTTTATCGGAACTCCGATAGACGACACTGTAGCGAATCTGGTTATAGCCCAGTTGCTGTTCCTTCAGAGTGAGGATGCCTCGAAGGACATTAGTATCTATCTCAACAGCCCAGGCGGCAGTGTCTATGCCGGACTGGCAATCTATGATACCATGCAGTATCTCAAGCCGGATATTGCCACGTTCTGCATGGGTATGGCGATGAGCATGGCGGCGGTTTTGCTCGCCGGCGGCGCCAAAAGCAAGCGGTACGCGCTCCCGAATTCGACTATCCTTATCCACCAACCGTTGGGCGGTGCTGAGGGTCAAGCCACCGATATCGAGATCACCGCGAAAGAAATCGTCCGGTTGCGTACTACCATCTACGAGATCCTGGTCAAGCATACCGGCCAGGAAATGTCTCGCATCAAATCCGACTCCGACCGTAATTTCTACATGACGGCGGACATGGCGAAAGAGTATGGCATCGTAGACGACATACTGGTTCCCAGCGAAGAGCTCGCTCTCGCCCGGTAACCGGTTGGCGCTGCGCGCGATATTCGTTTTGCTTCCTATGTAGCCCTGAACGGCTATCCGAGGTAGACGGCCATCCCATCCGCCGGATGGGATGGCCGCTACTCAGGTTGGCTATGCTTCAGGGCTACCGTCTTGACTGGCAGGTGGAGTGGTGGCTTCCGAGCGGGTCTCGGTGCGGTGGCGCGTCGTGCGCATGCTTTTCGAAGTGCTCTATGCTAATCCATGGTTGTACTGGTTGGCGAGCACTCTGCCCTTCGCCGGTCAATGGCGGCAGTGGCAGCGGTTGGTGCTGCCCCGACTGTACGGGACGCGTGTGCTGGAGATTGGCTGCGGGCCTGGAAATCTCTTGATCGACTTGGCTCAAGCGGGCTATTCGTGCTCCGCTGTAGAGCGCTCGTCGCAGATGGTAGCTGTAACGAGGAGACGCTTGCGCCGTCATCATCTTCAGGACACGGTGTCAATGACGCAAGGAGTGGCCCAGCGCCTGGACTTCCCCGACGCGTCATTCGACTCTGTAGTCAGTACCTTTCCTACTGATTATATCTACGATCCGCTGACTTTGGCGGAAATTTCGCGCGTCCTTGCCCCATCGGGTAAGCTGATCATAGTACTGGGAGCTACACTGCTTCCCGCCAATTTCTTGCTGCTGCCGCTGGTGACTCTGGCACACCTGGTCTACGGCGGTCGGAGCAGCAGTGGCCGGACCGCCAGTGACTTCGCCACGGCGACTACCGCGGGATCTTCCGGCGCGCTCTTGCGGGACCGCTTGCAATCCGCCCAGCTTGGTATGTCAGTTGAATTGGTGCGCTCGTCTTTCTGGGTGGCAGTGATCTGTACCGCGAGCAAGCCGGGCTGACCACGTAGTGTCAAACACATGCCGGCTATTTCGGCGGGCCCTGGGTAAGAAATCTGATACCGAAACACTAGCAACGTAGGTTACAGTGGTGTTGATCAAGCCTCGCGTGGGCTGCCGACACAACTACGCATATTATGAATGGAAATCTGCCGTAGATGCACCAGAAGAGTCTGGTAACCCTTGAATACCCGAAGATAATTGAGCGACTGGCCAGTGAGGCCTCCTTTTCCGCCAGCAAAGCTCTGGCGCACGCTCTGCTGCCCAGTGAAGACGCAGGCGAGGTGGTGCGTGCCCTGGCTTATACCAGTGAGGCCCGCCTGCTCCTGGACCTCCGACCCGATATCGGGATACGGGGTGCCAAAGACGTGCGCCCGGCCGTCCTGGTGGCGCAACGGGGAGCCATGCTCACTCCAAGTGAACTCATCGATGTGCTGGTGACCATGCGCTCCTCCGCTTTCATGGGCAAAGCCATTGGGCGAGCGGAGGAGAATCTGCCGCTGCTCAAGTCGCTGGCAACCGATCTACCGGCTCGCCCGGCTCTGGAGAACCGTATCGCCGAAAGCATCAGTGAGGAGGGCGAAGTTCTCGATTCCGCTTCGCCGGAGCTGCGCCGTCTTCGCAGCGAGATTCGTGGGGCGCAGCAGCGGTTGCAGGATAGGCTAGGCACACTCGTCAATGAGTTCCGCTCGGCGCTACAGGAGCCGATCATAACCATGCGCTCTGATCGCTACGTGTTGCCGGTCCGAGCTGAGGCGCGCGGGCAGGTGCGCGGTATCGTGCACGATCAGTCGGGCAGCGGCGCGACAGTTTTTGTGGAACCGCTGGTCATCGTCGAGATGAACAATCGTCTACGCGAGCTGCAGCTGGCTGAGCGGGAGGAGATTGAGCGGATCTTGCTGGATCTGGCGGAGAAGGTGGCTGAGGATGGCCCTTATGTAAATCTGGCGGTGGAGCTGCTGGCTGAGATCGACCTGCACCTGGCCAAAGCTCGTTTCGCCAGTCTCATCAATGCAAGTGAGCCTCGTGTTAATCTGGATGGCAAGCTGGACCTGCGCCGGGCCCGGCATCCATTGCTCACCGGCAAGGTAGTGCCTATCGATTTTCGTCTGGGTGAGGACTTCACTATGGTCGTCATCACCGGACCCAACACCGGCGGCAAGACGGTTGCCTTGAAAACCGTCGGGCTTCTCTGCCTGATGGCGCAAGCTGGATTGCATGTCCCTGCCGATCCGGAGTCAGTTCTTCCCGTCTATCGCAATGTCTTCGCCGATATCGGCGATGAGCAGAGCATCGAGCAGAGTCTCAGCACATTCTCCTCACATCTTAGCCGCATCATCGAGATACTACGTGAGGCGGGGCCCGATACGCTCGTACTCCTGGACGAGCTGGGAGCCGGTACTGACCCGAGCGAGGGGTCAGCTTTGGCTCGCGCTATTCTCACCCATCTGCTGGCGCGAGACATAGCAACCGTCGCCACCACGCACTACTCGGAATTGAAGGCCTTTGCTCATGAGGAGCCCGGTGTAGCCAATGCCTCAGTCGAGTTCGATGTAGAAACCCTTTCGCCGACCTATCGGTTGAGCATAGGCTTGCCGGGGAGAAGCAACGCGCTGGCGATAGCCCGACGTTTGGGCTTGGGTGAGGAGATCATCGCTCGTGCACGCGAGTTTCTGGGCAGTGCCGGCGTGGAAATGGAGAGTCTGTTGGAAGGCCTGCAGGCCGACCGGCAGGCGGTTGCCGACGAACGCTACCGCCTGAGCATGGAGCGCGCCGAGGCCGAGCACCTTCGTCGCGAGCTGGAGCGCCGCCGCGCCGAGTTTGAGGAGGAGCACGAGAACATTCTCAACCAGGCTCGAACCGAGGCGCGTCATCAGGTGGAATCGCTGCAATCCGAGCTCGCCCATATCCGCGTGGAGATGCAGCGACCTCGCATCACACCCGAACGTCTTAGCGCGCTACGGTCCAGGGCACGTGAGTTGCAAGAGGATAATGCGCCCGTGCCGCGAGCAAGATCTCGGCGCGGCGATCAGGCTGCCGAGGCTGGCGCCTTGGCTTTCGAAGGTGGAGAGAGCGGACCGCTGCAGATTGGCGATATTGTCAGAGTACGTACCATGGATTCGCGTGGTGAGCTGCTGTCGCTGCCCGATACGCGTGGCGAAGTCGAAGTTCAGCTGGGGCCGCTCAAGATGCGAGTGCGAGCAAGCGATATCGAGCGACTCAGCCGTCGTGAGAAGCGGACGGCGGAAAACTCTCAGACGCCCTGGCTAGTTTCATTGCCGGTGCTGGATCTGGCTGCCGCGCCGGAGACGCAGCTAGACGTGCGCGGGCGCCGGGTGGAGGAGGTACTCCCAGAGGTGGATCGCTATCTGAACGACGCCTTTCTCGCAGGCATGCCATTTGTCCGCCTGCTACACGGAAAGGGAACCGGCGCTCTGCGTCAGGCTATCCGGGAGGACCTCTCCCATCACCCGCTGGTCAAGTCCTTCGCGTCCGCCGAGGCCAAGGAAGGCGGAGACGGCGTCACCGTGGTAAATCTCAAGCCGTCCTGAGCCGCAGGTTTAGCCAACGGTAAATGACAGGTCACGTGCGACGGCGATCGTGCCATTTACCGGCATGGTTACGACCATGTCGTAGCTACCGCTGCCGAGTCCATATCGATAGAAATAGTAGCCGGAGTTCGGACTCAAGTACACATTTCTTACTACGACATAGACGTCGACTCCGCCCTGACGAATGGTCACGGTGACCGGACCGGGAAATGGGCCGCCGCTAGTACAGAGGTCGATATAGATTTTCTGGCCCGGGCTAAACTGCCGTGATTGGTTGCCGCTCGAACAGGAATCGTCGGCAAACGCCGAGAGAATCACCGAGTTAAACGCCGCTGCCGCCTCCTTGTTCAGCGCGACCTGCGGATTCACCGTCGCTGTCGCCGCGGTTGTGGAGGTAGCGGTTGGGCTGGGCTGCGGAGTCAGCGTGGGAGTGGCGGTAGCTGACACTCTCGTAACCCGATGGGCGTTCGGGTGTGAGTTAAGGACAAAAACGCTGATGAGCACTCCAGCAAGCAGCAGCAGGCATATGGTCGCCGCGATCGCCGACCCGAGGGGCAGACTTCTCCTTCGGCCCTGATCCAACCAGCTCGGCGCGGTTCCGCTCCCGGCTTGGTGTGTCGGCTCGGCAGGTAATACCGGCATCTTGTCGGTATCATAGTTGGCAATCGCGGGATCTGAGACACCCAATCGACCTCCGTAAGATGGAGTGCCGTCATTCTCCGGTGACGGTGCCTGCGGTGCGATCGGAGGCGGCAGGGGCGGCGAGTAGTGTGGCACCTCGGCGCTATTCATGTCTTCCAGCACCAGGCTACTCTGTCCCTGGGCTTCGATCTGCGCCATCAGGGCCTCGATGTCCAGTCGCCCACTCGCTGTCAGCGGCATGCTCAGGGGTCGGGTAGGTTTAGATGGCAGCCGGAAAGCCGGCAGCGGAATCGAGCGGCTAGGCTCCCGCGCCACGGCTGGGCGTGGGGGCGCTACCGGCGGAGAAAACCGCGGCATCTCGTCCACAGTAGGGGTATTGACGATGGTGTCGATTCGCGCTTCGTTGCTGGACCCACTCTCAATGTCGCCTGGGAACAGAGCGTCGAGACCGTCGGAACCCAGCCCCCGCCAGCTATCGTCCGTAGGTGTGGCCAGTTCTCCCGACCCGCCTGCCGGCGTCCGATAGGTATCTACCGGTGGTAAAACCATCCTGGCATCGTCGCCAATCGGCGAGATCGGCGATGGTGCCGAGATCGGCGATGGTGCCGAGATCGGCAGCGCCGCTAAGGAGCCGGATCCGGGAAGGGCGCCCGACCCCGCGGCAGCGATTGCGCCGTCGAATCGTAATGGCCCCGAGAGTGGTCCGGAGAGACGTCCGGACCCGCCCTGGCCGGTGGGCACACGTTGTAACTCATTCGGAAGCTGTGGCAGGCTGCCTTCGGCATAGGGGAGCAAGGCTTCGGCCAGCATCGCCGCGGTTCCAAACCGTTCTTCGGGATGTTTGGCAAGCGCCTGCTCGATGATGCGCCCGAGTTCGCGTGGTACCTCGGAGTTGAATGCACGCAGATGAGGTGGGCGCAGGTGAACTTGCTGGTAGAGCACCGAAACCGCGGTGGATCCGACGAACGGCGGCCGCCCGGCGAGCAATTCAAACAGGACACAGCCCAGCGCGTAGACGTCGGTTCGCTGGTCGATGTCCTTCCCTTCGGACTGCTCGGGCGACATGTACTCGGGAGTGCCGATTGTCGTACCCGACTTGGTCAGCCCCAGCATTCCTTGAAGCTTGGCAATACCGAAGTCGGTGAGTAGGAGATACCGCGGATCGGTGGAGTCGATCAGCATGTTGGACGGCTTGACGTCCCGATGGATGATGCCATGCTGGTGGGCATGGTGGAGAGCATGGCACATCTGAACCATGGCGCCACAGGCTTCGGCGACCGGAATTGGGCGCCCGCACCGCTGGCGCAGTGTGCCTCCGGTTACGCACTGCATGACCAAGTAAACCAGATCAGCGGTCTCACCGCGGTCGTAGACGGCTACGATATTGGGATGGTCGAGCTGGGCAATTGCCTGTACTTCGCGCTCAAAGCGCCTGACGAATCCAACCCGATCCTCCGCGTCGTTGAAGATGACCTTGATCGCCACTTCTCGCATGAGTTCCAGGTTCTGCGCGCGGTAGACGCGCGATGACCCTCCCCGGCCAAGCTCGTCGACAATGGCGTATTGGCCAAGTTGCCTGCCGATCAGGTCACTCCAACCCATTCTGTGCTCCGCCCCGTTTCATCTGGTTGAGTCAGGCGCCTGTTGCCGATCGTGACCACAGCGTCACCACGGCCTGATCAGGAATGTACCGAAAAAGGGCATCCCCCGCCGCGATTGCGTGGATAATTGTCGGCCGACGCCAGTAGATGCGCAGTCTCTGCGCCGCATGTGATGGATGTTCGCAACCAAGCTACGCCTGGCTGCCCAAGACCCATTGTAACTCTCGGAACGCCGCATGAGCCAGCCAACGATACTTTAGGATGGTACCTGTGTGCACCGCCGGCATCCCGCTCATAGCCCGGCATGCCGCTGCAGCCAGGGAATCACCGTCTGGACAACCGAGCGGGCACTCGCCGCGGCAAGTAGGGCGCACCATGCCAGCAGCACCGTGTTGGGTGCATAAATTTGCCCCGTAATGAGCACCATCCCGCCGTACAAGACCGAGGCGGCGCCGGCGGCCACCGGGACGGTGAACCAGCGTGCGCAGACCAAGACGGCCAGCAGACAGAGCAGCGCTAGCCAAACGGCAAGCTGCCCGCTCAGCTGTAAGTAGACGAGGCTGCCAATGCCGGAAGCCGCATCTGCTACGGTAACCCAGGCGGAGACGCGCTTGTTCAGATGGTTCTCGATCACGGCGGCCGTCCAGCCGAGCAGCACGAGGGCTTCCGCCTGGCCGACCGGTCGACTAAGCCAGCCGGATGCGATCAGGAGCGCCGCCGCAAGCAGTCGCGTCAGCGCTAGTCCGCTCGTCCAGCTGGGTGCAGTATCACGGCGTAACCCGTCAAACTGGTAGGTCCTTCCTTTCCATTCCACTCCCTGACCAAGCTCGGTCTGTACAGCTGAATACAGGGTGGTACCGAAGATGGCAAGTATGGTCCCCGCCTGCAGCAGCAGTGTGACGGGCGGCAAGTGGAACCGCCGCGTGAGCAACAGCTGAGAAGTCCACAGCAGCGCGATCTGCAACCCGGCTACCCAGCTCAACCAGACTGGCCCCCGGAGCAATCCGGCTAGAAGCAGAAAGTAGGGACCAAAGAATACTGCGATACAGAGTGGAATTCCGAGTAGGAGTCCCGGCAGCGAGTAGTCGATAGCGGCGAACGCGCTCTTGGCTAAGCCACGCCACGCTTCAGCGAACCCATGGTAAAAGCGCACGCTCATCAGGCTGGTGCCGTCGATCCAAACTACCCGGCCTCGATGTCGCTTGACGAGCCGACTCAATTGCATATCCTCGACGATATCGGTTCGGACCGATGCATGCCCACCGATCTGCAGATACATGTCTCGCCGAAACAGGAGAAACGGGCCCAATGCTCCAGCGAAGAGAGGTGAAGGGTGATCGGAGACCAGACCAAGCGGCAGAAACGCAACGAACGTCAGCGGAATGATGGGCAGGAGCAGTGCTTCTCCCAGGGTTCCGGCGAGAATCCGCGGCATCATGGTCAGGAGATCGGCTCTGCGTTGTTGCGCTTGGTAGAGCGCGATCCGAACACACTGCGGCTCAAGCCGGGTATCGGCGTCGACGAAGAGGAGCCAGTCTCCAGATGCTGCCCGGGCGAGCTGCGCGCAGGCGAAGGCCTTTCCGTGCCAGCCGTCAGGAAGAGGGCGCCCGCGCAACAGGCGCACATTGCCGTAGCGCCCAGCCAGCTCGGTGACAATTGCCGCGGTATCGTCCTCGCTCTGATCATCCAGCACTAGAATCTCGCATCGGGAGTAGTCCTGGCGCGCCAGCGCTTCAACGCATGCTGCTATAGACCGGGCTTCGTTACGCGCCGGCACCAGAATAGAGACCAGCGGCCCAGCTTCTTCGATAAGCGCAGGTGGATTAGAGGTCCGCAGCAGCCGCAGATTGTTCGTGGTATTGACGAATAAACCCACTAGAACAGCGGTGATGATCGCTTGGTAGAGAGAAACGATAAGCATACCCATTGCCTTGTCTTTTGCTACGGATGGTCTCGTGGCCAGGAATCAGTTGGAGTGGCCGCCCTCCGGCGACGAATTCGACGACGTTGGGTCGGAGGTATCGCTCATCGTATCCTGCCAGCCGGGTGTGGCCGCTCCGTCCTGCCACGGGTGATCCCGCCACACCCGACTCTCATGCGGCGCATCGAGCACTTTTTTCAGTCCCGCCAGTATGGCCAGCAAGAGTGTGTAGCCCGAGACCCACAACGGCTCACGAAGCAGCGCTGGCAATAGAATGATCGCGATAACGCCGATAACGATGCTGGGATTGAAGTCACGAAAGAGGACGAAACCAAATACCAGAACGACCAGTGCGCACAGGGAAGATAATGGTGTTAAAGCGATGAGCACTCCGAGGGCGGTAGCCAAGCCCTTTCCACCTCGCCCGCGTAAGAAAATGGGAAACTGATGACCAAGCACGACGGCTACACCGGCCATCAGCGCGCCGGCGGGAGGCACGATCAGGCTGGACACCCGGTAGACAGTGTAGCCCTTGAGGCAATCGAGCAGAGCTGCGCTCAGTCCCCAGCTCGGCCCTACCACATGCCAGACGTTTCGACTGCCGACGTTGCCCTCACCCACTTCGCGCAGATTGTGGCCAGTGCGCCATCTGCTGATGAGCTGCGAGAACGGAATGGAACCAATAAGGTAGGCGAACAGTATCACGACTACGATCTGTTGAGTCACGGCCGTAGCCTCACTCTCTCTCTGGACCAGGCAAAACTCTACTGTCGCATCTGGACAACCGCTCATGCCCATTACACATGATAACCGATAACCTGAGGTTGAGAGAAGTATGAACTCGTGTAACTCTTGACCAAGGTCCCTGTGGCGTGGCATACTATATCCGAGTGTACAAGTCGGAATTGGACGGCGCGCCCACTCCAGTGGGTGCGCACGGGATGCGCCTTGCGAGTGGCAAGCGTAAGACCCATGGGCCGTCCTCGATGCACCGGCCAGGGACTGATAACTGCATGACGTATTCATCACACCGCCCTACAAGCCGGAGTTAGCTGGAGGAATTCGCATGAGCACGGAGACGGAAGTCGGCTCCGATTTGGAGCAATACAAGTGGGGCTTTAGCAAGCCTGAAAACTATATCTTCAAGGCCAAAAGGGGCCTTTCGCATGACATCGTCGAGGAAATCTCGCAAATGAAGGGCGAGGCCCAGTGGATGCGAGATTTCCGTCACAAGAGCCTCGATACCTTCCTCAAGAAGCCGATGCCGACCTGGGGTGGCGACCTCAGCGGTATTGACTTCGAGAATATCTTCTACTACATCAAGCCAACCCAGGAAGCTGGCAAGACCTGGGATGACCTCCCCGCCGAGATCAAGGATACGTTTGAGCAGCTGGGCATTCCTGAAGCCGAGCGCAAATATTTGGCGGGAGTTGGGGCTCAGTATGAATCTGAGGTCATCTACCATAAGGTACGCGAGGACCTCGAGAAGCTGGGCGTCATCTTTGTGGATCCCAATACCGGGCTGCGCGAGCATGAAGAATTGTTCCGCAAGTACTTCGCAACCGTTATCCCGCCCAATGACAACAAGTTCGCGGCATTGAATAGCGCGGTCTGGAGCGGCGGCAGCTTCATCTATGTTCCTAAAGGCGTCCGAGTCGACATTCCACTGCAGGCATATTTCCGCATCAACGCGCAGAATATGGGGCAGTTCGAACGCACGCTCATCATCGCCGACGAAGACAGCTATGTGCATTATGTGGAGGGCTGCACGGCGCCGACCTACACTTCAGATAGCTTGCACAGTGCGGTGGTGGAGATCATCGTGCACCGTAACGCGCGGGTACGGTATACCACCATCCAGAACTGGTCCAAGAATGTCTACAACCTGGTGACCAAGCGAGCCATGGCGTATGAGAACGCCACTATGGAGTGGGTCGACGGCAATTTAGGCTCCAAATTGACGATGAAGTACCCGGCGGTCTGGCTTATGGGCGAGCACGCGCGTGGCGAGGTACTGTCGGTAGCGTTCGCCTCCGATGGACAGCACCAGGATGCCGGCGGCAAAGTGGTGCACGTCGCGCCTAATACCTCTTCGCAGATCATCTCCAAGTCGATCTCCAAGGGGAGCGGAAGGTCTAGCTACCGTGGTCTGCTCAAGGTCAACAAGGGCGCGACCAACGTTAAGTCCAATGTACGGTGCGATGCGCTGTTGTTGGATGAGAAGAGTCGGACTGACACCTATCCGTACATCGAGATCGAGGAAGAGGACGTCGAGGTAGGCCATGAGGCTACCGTCTCTAAGATCGGCGAAGAGCAGCTCTTCTACTTGATGAGCCGTGGGCTGACCGAGGGCGAGGCCTACACGATGATCGTCAGCGGGTTTATCGAGCCGATAGCCAAGGAGCTGCCGCTCGAATACGCCGTCGAGCTCAACCGTCTGATCCAGCTCGAGATGACGGGGTCGGTGGGTTAAGCCGCCAGCCAGGCGCTAACCAACACGTTGGGCGGAGCTGCGGCCTGGTCAGGTCGCAGCTCCGCCCAACGCCATGAGTGGTACCGGACGATCCGCAGGCGCCAGCCATGTGGCGTAGAGCGCGACTTTATCCAATTTATCCAGCGAACTAACTACTCTATTCTATCTAACAACTGCTCCGCACTATGCAAAGAGCGATGAACCGATGAACGAACGAAAGAGAGCCGACCAACTATGACTGCCCCCACGGCCAGGAGAGGCTTTACCGAAGACGCGATGGCCGAACTGATAGAGCGTCGCGCTGAGCCGGATTGGATGGCGCAGCGAAGACAGGAAGCATGGAAGACATACGAGTCGCTTCCTATGCCGACACAGCAGGATGAAGAGTGGCGGCGAACCAACATTCGAGATATCCATCTGGAAGATGTCGTGCTGGACAGCGACTGGCGGCAGCCGGAGGGTACACTGCTTCCACCGGCCGAGCGCAACGAGAATTTCGGTGGATTCTTGGGCATCCATGACGGGCGCCCGGTGGAGTATCGTCTTGCGGACGAGCTGGCCGCTCGAGGCGTCATCTTTACCGATCTAGCCAGCGCCGTCCGCAAGCATCCCGAACTCGTGCGCCAATATTTCATGACCGAGTGCGTGCCAGCAGGCGACAGCAAGTTTGCCGCGTTGCATGGCGCCTTCTGGGACAGCGGCACCTTCCTCTATGTTCCCAAGGGAGTAGCGGTAGAGCTGCCGCTACGGACCATCGTTTCAGCCAGCATGGAGGGCACCACCAGCCTGGCCCATACCTTGATAGTGCTAGACGAGGGCAGCCAGGCCACCTTTGCCGAAGACTTTATCTCACCGCTTACCGAGCTGGCCGGATTTAGCAGCCGGGTGACCGAGATCATCCTAAAGGATGGATCGAATTTGCACTATGTCGGCGTACAGCGATGGGGCAAGTCGGCTCTCGACTTTCATACCGAGCGAGTGCTGCTTAACCGGGATTGCAGCATCACCTTGCAGACCATTGAGCTCGGGAGCCGTCTCTCCAAAGGGCGGGTCGAAGCCATCTTGCAGGGTAACGGTGCGAGCGCCAAGTTGCTCGGACTCTACGTCGAGGACGGTCGGCAGCATTTGGACCGGTACACTTTGCAGGACCATCGCGCCGCCGCCGGCACTAGCGACCTGCTCTTCAAGGGAGTGCTCACCGATCGGTCGCGTTCGGTATTTTCTGGGCTGATCCGAGTAACCCCTGAAGGCAAGCAGACCGCCGCCTATCAGCAGAACCGCAATCTGCTGCTTAGCAAAGGCGCGCGCGCCGATTCCATACCCAATCTCGAGATCGGTGCCAACGACATTATCGGGTGTAGCCATGGAGCCACGGTCGGAAAAGTCGATGAAGATCAGCTCTTCTATCTCATGTGCCGTGGTCTGTCTCGCATCGACGCCACCCATCTCATCGTCGAAGGTTTTGTCGACCCCCTCATCGAGCAGGTGCCGATTATCGGATTGCGTGAGGCGGTGCGACAGGAAATACAAGAACGGGTCAGCGTGTTGGACGCTGAGTAAGTACTGGTAGCTGGTGCCCGGTTGACTGGCGACGCGCCGCCAACCGGGTGCTAAGATGCCCGATCTGTAGAGAGAGAGTTACAAGAGCGACATGGCAACGCAAGTGGTTGTTGGGCGAGAGGAAGACGCCAAACCGGGTGAGGCGTTACGGGTAGTTGCCAAAGGCATCCCAATCGCCATTTTCAACGTACACGGCGAGCTATATGCCATAGGCGACACCTGCACACACGAAGAATTCTCCCTGTCGGATGGCGACATGGTCGACGACTACACCGTCGAGTGCGCCCTTCATGGTGCGCAGTTCGACATACGCACGGGAGCGGCGCTCTGTCTTCCGGCGACCGAGCCTGAAGAGACATTTCCTGTCTGGGTCGAGGACGGCCTGCTCAAGGTTGAGATCGACGAGTAGAAGAGATCGGAGACCAGCCGTGCTTCGACGTGACGCCACACGCTCGGCTATCTCGGGACGAATACAGTGGTCGAATTATACTGCTTACCGGCTATGGTTGTGGTCGCGAAAAGGTATATAGGCGAACCCGGTGACGCATTATAGAAGAGGGTAAAGGTCGCCAAACCGTTGGCATCCGTGGTGGAGACATTGCCCCCGTTCCCTCTCGGCTGGTTGCTCCGAGCAACGCCTACAGACGCGGACACTTGCACCGGCACATTTTTAATCGCCATATTTGCGCTCGGAGCATTCGAAGTCACGCTTACGTAGACCTGGATCGAGCCGGCGGAGGGAGGCGACATGGTTGAGACCCACACCCCTACCGAATACGCCGGCCCTGCAGACACGAGCGTGCTGGTACTAGTAGCCTGCGCAATGATGATCGGGTTTGCGTTCTGGCTGGCGCGCGGCAGGGCCGGCACGGTTGCCCGGCTGGCCGCTCGGGCGGCGATGACGAAGACGAAGAAGCTGGCTAGAACGACGAGCGCGGTCGTGATGAGAGTGCGTGACGAAATCCCCAGCTGTCTTGCCCATAGTCGGCTGCCCCACTCTCGCTCGTACCAGTGAAAGCCTTCCTGCCGGCGATGCCTCCTCTGGTGGTGTTCCTCTATGACTTTCTCGCGAATGAGCGTGAGGCGTTGGCGCAGATGAATGCGCAGCCAGGGGCGCTCTCGGCGCTCTCGGCGCTCCCAGTCGCGGGTAGTTGGGGCAGGCTCAGCGGGTGCGGTTTCCGCGGTTGCTTGAGAGCCGGCGGGACTTCGCTTAGGCGATGTGCCGGCGTTACTGGGCCGGCGGGCAGAGTTATCTATGGACACGGGGGTACCTCCGCAAGCGGGTCTGTATGAGAAATGCTGGAGAGTCAGTATTCAGTGTAAGTAAGCACGATGGGTATGTATATCCAGTCGACTCGCTGCTACCTATTACTTGTTACTTGCACAGGTATTGCCAGGAGTGACCGTACTTTAGTCTACCAGTTGGACAATCCACTAATTTTGGACGGGTAACCAATCCGCCAGGTAACCAAATCGAACAGATATCTAGGACTCATGTTCGCTATCGCCCCGGAAGCGGCGCAGCCAATTCTCGACGTCTTCGATAGCTTGCTCGGGGCTGGGCAAGCCGCCGTCTTGAGGGATGTGGTGAACGCCTGAGGCGTCTCCAAGCGCGAGCAGTGACCCTGAGTTGCCGTCTACTGGAGAGCGTTGCTCAAGCTCGTGGACGTAGGCTGCGACTTCGGGATCATCGGCGACCAGCGAGGTCACCCGAGCGGTGAATCGTCTGGCCGCGCGGGAAAGGTCGTGAAGGTGGAGCTCGAAATGGTAGAGGGTATCCAGCTTATCCAGCAATGCCTCGGAGACTGGCAGGTTCGGTGTCGCCGAGACGTAATGGGGGGCGGTGCCCCAGAGGCTGGCGGTGCGGAAATCTCCACGCCGCGCCGCGTCTTGGACTACGGTAAGAATGCCGGTCGAGCCTTCATAATTGGCGCGCTCGATGCCGCTTCGCTCCATCTTTCGCAAGATGGCTGCTTCGCTGGCTGTGCCTATGATCTGTACCGGCGCAGTATGGGGGACCTCACCCACGAGGGCGCCTAGAAAGACCATCTCTTCTACCTGGCATTGGCGGCAGACGTCCAGCATGGTCTGTGAGAACGTTTTCCAGCGTTGCTGCGGTTCCTCACCCAGGAACAGCACGATATCGCGATTTTGCTTATTGGGATCAGTGTGGTCGGCGCGATGCACGTAGAAGCGATTGGCCGGCCAGCTCAACCGCCGAATAGCTCCGTTAGATATTCGGATGCGGGGGCGAGTCTCGCTGAAATCGAAGAAGTTCTCCGGCTCAATCTCAGCAAATGGAGTCGCTTCCCACTGGTTTATCAAGAATTTTATTGCCCAGGTAGCGGCGCTGGCAGCGTCGTTCCAACCTGCGAAAGCTCCAATGAGAATTGCGTTTTCGAGGTCGGGGACCTCCTGCATGTCGACATAATCCATAGCGCTGCCACCTATCTCGAGCAAGGCTCGCCTTGTCGGGCATCAGATATCCAGTATACCAAGAGGGCGTCTTCCTGCCGGTGTACTAGGCTTAAGTATACCATTTTCACAGAGGTGCGCTACCGAATCCAGCGGTGGTGCCGGGCAGAGCGGAGCCTGTCAGTTACGGACCGGTACCTTCGGTCGCCGGGAGCGTGTTATCGGGCCAGTTTGGTGGTGAGAAGGTTTAGTCGCCGCGGTACCGGCGAGCAGCCCGGTATCCTCGGCGTCCTCAATTGTATAGCGATAGCCCTGCTCGGTGAGGAAAAGCTGCCGATTGGCCGAGAAGTCCTGGTCGCGAGTATCGCGGGTGACGATCGTATAAAAGTGGGCGGGTCGCCCGTCTGATTTGGGTCGTAGGATCCGGCCCAGGCGTTGGGCCTCTTCCTGGCGCGAGCCGAATGTGCCCGACACTTGTATGGCCACATTGGCGTCCGGCAAGTCTATAGCAAAGTTGGCGACCTTACTGACTACGAGACGCTTGATTTGTCCTCGTCGGAACTGATCATAGAGCTTCTCGCGCTGATTCACATTGGTGCGTCCGGTGAGAAGTGGCGCATCGAGCATCGTAGCCAGCATCTTAAGCTGATCGAGGTACTGCCCGATGATGAGCACCTGATCTTGGGAGTGGCGGGCGAGCAACTCCTGAACCACTCGGGTCTTCACCGGGTTTTCGGCTGCCATGCGGTACTTCTCGCGTTCCTCGGCCAGCGCGTAGGGCATGCGATCGTCGTCGGGCAGCGCCACCCGTATCTCGTGGCATTCAGCGGTAGCGATCCAGCCCTGCCGCTCCAGTTCGCGCCAGGGCACATCGAAGCGCTTGGGTCCGATTAGACCGAATACATCGGCTTCGCGTCCATCTTCCCTAACCAGAGTAGCAGTGAGCCCGAGCCTTCGGCGAGCCTGAATCTCGGCGGTCAGCCGGAAGACGGGAGCCGGCAGCAGGTGCACCTCGTCATAGATGATGAGTCCCCAGTCGTGCCCAGTTACCAGGCCGAAATGGGGAAACTCGCCATCTTCGCTCTGCCGGTAGGTCAGGATCTGATAGGTAGTGACGGTTACCGGCCGAATATCTTTCCGCTCGCCGGTATACTCGCCTACCTCCGCCGGAGTGAGTGTCGTCTTATCGAGAAGCTCAGAGATCCACTGGCGAACGGCCACGGTATTGGGAGTCAGAATCAACGTCGCGCGTTGTATGGCCGCCAGAGCGCCGATGCCGACGATGGTCTTCCCCGCCCCGCACGGCAGTACGACTACGCCGCTGCCGCCGCTTACCGTTCCACCAACATAGAATGCGTCCACCGCCTCTTCCTGATAGGGGCGCATGACAAACGGCTGGTGGGAAACTGTGACGTCGCGACGCGCCACCGCCAGATGAGTGCCGTCGGTGTAGCCGGCCAAGTCTTTCGCCGGGTAACCGATGGATACTAGAGCCTGCTTGACGTGCCCTCTCCTGGCCGGATCCACCACCAGAGTCGTGGGGTCGCTTTGCCGTATGATGTAGGGTTGCATACGTTTCTGGCGGGCAACTTCGGCAATCAGGATGGGGTCGTCGGTGGTCAGAATCAGCTCACCACCCCGCCGGCTAAGCTCCAGCTTGCCGTAGCGACCCATGTAATCGCGCACGTCGGAGATAACGACCGGCGGAAGCTCATACTTGCTAAAGCGAGTGAGCATTGAAATGACCGTGGCGGAGTCCAGCCCAGCGGCAGCCGCATTCCACAGAGAAAGAGCCGTTAGCCGATAGGTATGGATGTGCTCGGGCGATTTCTCAAGCTCAGCGAACTGGGCCAACGCGTCACGCGTCTCCGCATATAGAGGGTGGTCCACCTCTAGCAGCAAGGTTCGATCGCTCTGCACGACAAGCGGGTTCGATGTTTGTATCCCCATAGAATGGACAGGCTACCGCACACGCCTCGCAGGCAGGCAGGTGGTAAGCGCGCTCACCTTTCATACAGCTGTGGCCGGCGGCAAGAACCGATGGCCATCTCAAGAATTGGTCCAGAGATATGGGTATCAGGATTAGATACCCGGTGTTGCCGCCCAGCGCGCCAGATAGCTGGTGACGCTGGAGGCTGCGACGTCCTCATACCCGCGCATAAGGTGGCGCGCGCCAGAGACGATGTTCAGGCGCCGATTTGGGAGCCGCTCGATCCACGGCTCCAGCTTATAGCGCGGCGATACTTCATCATACTCACCGGTCAGAAATAGCTTGGGACGGTCAAACATGCCCAGATCCGGCGTGACCCGGAGTAGAGGGGGGCTGATCGCCACCACTGTGCGCACCCGACTGTCGTGAGTGGCGTAGGCAAGCGCCATATAAGCTCCAAACGCATGGCCAACTAAACACAGCTTCTCCGGATTGATCTGTGACTGCGAGATCAGGTAGTCTACCGCACCGGCGATATCAAGCGGTTCCAGGCGACCGTCCGTCTGTTGACCCTGGCTCCTGGCGACGCCGCGGAAATTGAAGCGAAGCGCTATCAGTCCAGCCGAAGCGAGCGAAACCGCCAACCTTCGCAGCAGCGGATCGTCCATGGAACTGGTAGCGGGCTGTGGGTGGCATAGGATGGCTCCAGCCCGCCGGCCCGTGCCTGCCGCGTTCCCCTCCGCCGGGCCGGTCAGCGCTCCTTCAAGCAGCAGCGGTGGACGGCCCGCACTGGGAAAGGAAATGTTGTATTCTGCGGTCGCCCCCATATCCATCCCTTCCGGCCTTTCCCAAGCAGACCAACATCCTCGAAACGGCGTCCGCAAGCTACGTCGGCCACTCACAGACGGTGTGGCTGCGACGGACGGGAGGATCAACATGCCCTGCCTCACATCCCGTCTTCGATATGCTTATGTGGACGGCGGAGTCAGCAGTGTCGATCGTATCAGTCAGATGAGCCTGTAGCTGTCATAATAAACCGCACTACGCTAAGGCGTCAATGAGGACCGGTCTTGCCGGTGGTGGGAGCTAGTTTGCGAGAAGCGGCACATGATATGTACCTAGCAACAGCCTGCCAGGCGGGCAGAAGGGACCCTGGACTCGCCGAGCTACCGTCTCAGACATAGGGTATCCATGGCTCGGCCTTGCCCTGGTCATCTACGCCGTTTACCTCCTTGGGAGCCGATTCTACCCGGTCGACTGGGCCGTGCAGCCGGGTCAGTCGCTCAACTTCCTCGCGGCGATAGAGACGCATGCGCTTGATGCCCTGGCGGTAGCTGCTGAGCAAGCCGCGACTCACATAGGCATAAAGCGTTGCCGGTTTGATATCCAAGACTGCGCAGGCTTCCTGGGCGGTCAGGAACTCCTCGCCATCCGTCACGATCATGAAAGCCTCCAGCGGCGGGTCCAGACACAAAGTGGTGCGGATCGCTGCCACCTCGGATGGTGTCCTTCTACTTACCCGCCAGTATAAGATGTTCTGGCGTTTCCGTCAATAATCCGCCACTAATGATGTCTCAGCTGGGTATAGACAAATCAATATAAATCAAGTATAGTCAGGAACGAGAGTGAATGCACATGCCGGTGCATCCGTACGTCGGAGCGGGGCGTCCGGACCAGATCGCGCAGACTGGGCGTCCCCAAAAAGGGAGGAAGACCATGATCGCAGCAAAGGGGCTCGATGGAGTGGTTGTCACGGCCACCGATATCAGCCATGTCTTCGGTGAAGAGGGCCGCCTCGTATACCGGGGCTATGAAATCAATCAGCTGGCCTCCAAAGCAACCTATGAAGAAGTCTGCTATCTGCTCTGGAAGGGGCGCTTGCCAAACGCTGATGAGCTGGCGGCACTTCGGACGGCGATGGCCGGACGCCGGTCATTGCCGCGCCCCGCCGAGCTTGCCCTGCGCGCGCTCCCCAAAGAGAGCGATCCCATGGATGTGCTGCGGACGGTAGTCTCGGCAACCGGCGCCGCGCTGCCCATCGGTGGCGCGCCGACCTACGATCAGTCGGTTACTATGACGTCCCTGTTTCCAACCATCGTAGCCGGCTTCCAACGGCTGAGAAGCGGACGCGACCTGGTTCCGCCCGACCCGGCGCTCGGCCATGCCGCCAACTACCTCTATATGCTGACTGGTGAGCGCCCGCCGCAAAATCATGTAGACAGCCTGGACACCTACCTCGTGCTATTGGCCGATCACGGCATGAATGCCTCGACCTTCACCGCTCGGGTAATCGCCTCCACCGAATCCGACCTGACCTCCTGTATCGTCGGCGGTATCGGCGCGCTCAAGGGCCCGTTGCATGGCGGGGCGCCGTCGCTGGTCATGGATATGCTGGACAATATCGGCACCGTCTCCAATATCAAGCCATGGATCGACAACGCGCTCAATTCGCATGGGAAACTGATGGGGTTTGGACACCGGGTTTACCGTACCACCGATCCGCGCGCCGAGATACTGCGCGTGATGGCCAGGCAGGCCTCTAGCCCGGAGTTCTTCGCGCTGGCAAGCGGCACCGAAGAGTATGCCATTGCTGAGTTAAATCGCCGCAAGCCCGAGAACCGTCTCTACACGAATGTTGAGTTCTATTCGGCCACCGTTCTCAACTCGGTTGGACTGCCTCGAGACCTTTTCCCGACTACCTTTGCGGTGAGCCGCGTAGCCGGCTGGAGCGCCCATGTTCTCGAGCAGCTCATAGGCAACCGCTTGATTCGGCCGCAGTCTGAATATACTGGTCCACAGGGTCTGGTCTTCGTTCCAGTGGAGAAGCGCTAGCGGCGGCGCAATCCTGGTTCCGACGTGAGTTCATCTCCACGCCGGAACCAGTGAGCAATCAATCCCTATCAATCTCCACCAATCACATGCAATTTGATGAAATTGGTGTGAGATCGGTTGGCGACAGGCATGCCGCCCATCATGACCACTGGCGTTCCGGGGGAGGCCAGCCCCTCCTTCTGCAGCTGATCGTCCACCCAGGCGATTAACTCTTCGGTGCTTCCGGCGAGGCGGCTCATGCGTGCGGTGACGCCCCACCACAGCGCCAGCCGGCGATAGACGGTTTCATTGGGTGTGTACGCGACGATAGGTGCCCCGGGGCGCTCTTTGGAGATTAACCGGGCTGACATGCCGCTCTGGGTAAAAACTGCAATGAGGCCGCATCCTGCCTGGTCGGACAGTGTGTGCGCGGCGGAGCTAACCGCGTGAGCAATTCCCGAATTCGAGTGAGACCGCTCGTTCACCTGAGGAGGCTGGGGAAAATGCCCTTCAGTAGCCTGGGCGATACGCGCCATGACCCGCACGGTCTCCACCGGGTACTCGCCAATCGCGGTCTCCGCGCTTAACATTACCGCGTCGGTGCCGTCGAGAATGGCATTGGCTACGTCGCTGGCTTCAGCCCGGGTGGGACGCGGATTATGAATCATCGACTCGAGCATCTGCGTCGCCGTAATTACCGGCAGACCGGCGGCGTTCGCCTGCGCTATGACCCGCTTCTGTATCAAGGGAACGTCTTCCAGCGGCATCTCGACCCCTAGATCTCCCCTGGCCACCATGATGCCGTCGGCAACCTGGAGGATTTCGTCCAGCCGCTCGATGGCCTCCGGCTTCTCCAGCTTCGCGATGACCGGAATAGCGCCGAGACCAAGATGCGCTGGGTCGCCACTCGCCATAGCTGTGTTCTGGGCGATCAAGTCCTTGGCTTCGGTGATGTCGCTCGGACGGCGCACGAAGCTCAGGGCCACGTAGTCTACCCGTTGCGAGATGCCGAAGCGCAGGTCATCTCGATCTTTCGCGGTAAGAGCGGGCGCGCTTACCGCCACACCCGGAAGATTGATGCCCTGGTGCTCTGCCAGCATACCGCCGTTGATGACCACACAGACGACTTCGGTATCCGTCGTCTGTTCAACTCTCAACTGAATTTCTCCATCCGATAGCAAGATCAGGTCGCCGGCATGAACATCCTGAGGCAGCTGCAGATAGGTCGTGGACACTCGCGCGGCGCTTCCGGAAATATCGTCGGTGGTTAGCACAAATCGCTGCCCCGCGCGCAGCTCCACTGGCACCCCATTGCCAAGCGCCCCGGTGCGAATCTTGGGCCCCTGAAGATCTTGCAAGATAGCTATCGGTTGCCCAAGCCGGGCAGCGATCTCCCGCACTCGCTGTATGACCATGGCGTGCTCGGCGTGAGTGCCGTGCGAGAAGTTGACGCGGGCGACATTCATTCCAGCGAGCAGCAGGGCCTCGATTCGCTCGGGAGACTCGCTCGCCGGACCAAGCGTACAGACGATCTTGGTCCGTCTTCCGGTAGTTTGCTTGTTCGGTACCGACATGGCTATGCCTCCGCCGCCTGAATGCTACCGGCAAAGCGTTTCCAGGCCGTGCTCACCTGCTCATATAGCGCCTCGAGGTCACCGCTGTTTTCGATGACCTCGTCAGCCAGAGCGCGTTTCGGCTCCGGGTCCGGCTGGGCTTGCAATCGGAGCTCGGCCGCCTCTCTGTCCAGACCACGCAACCTGATCAATCGGTCGAGCTGTATGTCAGGCGGGCACGTCACCAGCCAGAGCGCGTGCAATAGCTGCCCATAGCCGGACTCTACCAGCTTGACCGCGTCGAATACGACGACCGCGTCCGGTCCCCGCTGGTTGACCTGGCGCAGTCTCGCGAGCAGCTCGGCTTGAACGGCGGGATGCACCAGAGACTCAAGCCGGCGAAGCTTCTCGGGCTGCGCAAAGACCATACTTCCCAATACGCCGCGATCCACTCCGCCGGCCTCGTCCAGGATATCGGGGCCAAAGGTGGCGGTTAGCTCGGCCACCAGGGGCCTGCCGGGCAGGTAGAGTTCGTGGACGACCCGGTCGGCGTCTATATACTCCTGCGCGCCCAGCTGCAGCAACATCAGACCGACGGTGGTCTTGCCGCTGGCGATGTTTCCGGTAATGCCGAGAATATAGGTCATGTCGCTCCTCCGGTCTTGCCGATTACAACTCTTGCCGGCAGTCTATCCCGCCAGCTCCTGCCACTCTTCGTAGAGCGCATCCAACCTCAGCTTGGTCTCCTGGTATTCGTCCCCCAGATTGCTGATGCGCGCTACGTCGGCCTCGGTGCTTGCCAGGGTAAGCAGCGTCTCGAGCTCGTCGATGTGGGCTTCGAGACCAGCTATCTCGTTCTCCACCTGCCCAGCGGTGCGACTGCTGGTCGGAATTGGCTCCATGGCTCTTGGGCGCCTGCTGGACGTCTCGGAGCCGATCGTTGCGGATCGCTTCTGATTGGTTGGCGCGGTACCCCCAGCCCCGCTGTTTCGTAGCCGATACGTCGTATAGTTGCCGTCGAAGACGTCAATGGCGCCATCGGCTAACACCCAAAGCCGGGTGGCCAGCGCATCCATAAAATAGCGGTCGTGCGAGACGAAGAGTATGGTGCCGTCGTAGTCGGCCAGGATCTCCTCCAGTACCTGGCGTGCCGGCAAATCAAGATGGTTGGTTGGCTCGTCCAGCACCAGGAAGTTGGCCCCCTGCAGGGTCAGCTTGGCCAGTGCGACCCTGCTTCGCTCGCCGCCGCTCAATGAGCCGACCGTCTTCCATGCATCGTCGCCGCTGAAGAGAAAGCGACCAAGGTAGCTTCGGGCGCCTTCCTCGCTCAGATGGCTGCTTCGACGGATCTCATCGACCAGGGTCGCGTGCATGTCAAGCCCTTCATGGGTCTGCGCATAATATCCCATCTGGACGTTGTGTCCCAGCCGTACCGAGCCTTCTTTCGGCCCGATTTGGCCGACTATCGTGCGGAGCAGTGTCGTCTTGCCGGTACCGTTAGGGCCAAGCAGCCCTACTCGCTCCCCGCGCGCAATGCTGGTGGGCGGCAGAGCCACAGAGAGCGGAGCGCCTCCAGACCTGGTCGGATACCCAACCACCAGCCCGTCAGTAGCCAGCACGATCTGGCCCGACTCGACCTGCGTGCCGATCTTAAACTTGAGTGTCTGGTCGGAGGGCGGTCGCTCTATGCGCTCCATTCGGTCAAGCAATGTCTGGCGCCCACGGGCCTCCTTGCTGCGCTGTCCCGCCTTGTAGCGGCGGATGAAATCTTCCGTCCGAGCAATATATTCTTGCTGCTCGGTGTATTCTTTAGCCCAGCGAGCCAGCCGCTCGGAACGAAGCTGGACGTACTTGGTATAGTTCCCGGAATAGTCTTCCACGTGGTGACCTGCGATCTCGATAGTTCGTGTGGTCACGCGGTCCAGGAAGTAGCGGTCGTGAGATACCACGATCAAAGCGCTGTGCCAAGAGCTGAGATACCCCTCCAGCCACTCCAGAGCGTCAAGATCCAGGTGGTTGGTCGGTTCGTCCAGTAGCAGCACATCCGGTTCCTGGAGCAGGAGCTTGCCGAGCGCGGCACGAGTCTGCTGGCCGCCGCTCAGGAAGCTGGCGGGCGCCGACTGCTGCTCACGCGTAAAACCCAGGCCATCCAGAACCCGGCGAATGCTGGGCTCGATAGTGTATCCGCCGGCACGCTCAACTTTCTCCTGTAGCTCGGCATAGCGCGAAAGGATTCGATTGTAGATCTCGGGCTGCTCCAACAAGGTGCTATCGCCAAGCTCGCTCCCCAGGCGCGCGAGTTCTAGCTCCCATGCCTGGACGTCGGCGAAGACCGACAACATCTCGTCATAGAGCGAGCGTGTCGGATGCAGGTCGGCAATCTGCGGGAGATAGCCGGCGGTGACGCCCTGCTGATAGGTGATACTTCCATGATCGGGAGTAAGCTTACCGGCAAGCAATTTGAGTAAAGTCGTCTTGCCGGAGCCGTTCATTCCCACCAGACCGATCCGGTCGTGCGGCTCCACACGAAAAGCGGCGCCCTCCAAGATGAGCTCGGCGCCGTATGATTTGCTGACTTGGTCAACGACGAGTATAGACATAGCACCTTTAGTGTACGCGAGACTGCCGTCCGCCGCAAGCAGGGAATCTGAGCAAGCTCTTGGTTGGTCCAGGTGTTGATCGGCGCAGCATGGCATATGTTATGCTTAGGTGCGTGCGTGTACGATAGGAAGTAAAAGGCATTTTCGTGTGTCAGCACCCAACACACAAACTCCGATGACGCCCAGCCAGAAAAGAAGCGTACATGTGCTCCGTCGGTGGCGTGTGGGCCGCTGGGCACAGCCCCTGGCTTACCTGAGCCTTTTTGGTCCCGGCCTGGTTGCCGCCAACGCGGGCAACGATGCCGGCGGAATTGCCACCTATTCGACGGTGGGCGCGCAGTATGGCTATGGATTGCTCTGGATCATGGTCATCATTACCGTCAGCTTGGCGGTAGTCCAAGAGATGTGCGCTCGCATGGGCGCGGTGACTGGTGAGGGGCTGTCCGACCTGATACGCGAGCATTTCGGAGTTCGGGGAGCCGCGTTTGCCATGTTCACGCTCCTCTTGGCCAATGCGCTCATTACCATTTCCGAGTTCGCGGGCGTGGCTGCCGCATCGGAACTTTTCAATATTCCCAAGTACATTACCGTGCCGTTGGCCGCGGTGGTCATCTGGCTGCTGGTGACTCGCGGATCCTATGAGCGAGTCGAAAAGATCTTCCTGGCCATGACCTTTGCCTTCTTTGCCTATCCAATCGCCGCGATTATGGCGCGGCCGCAGTGGGGCCTGGTGCTCCGTGATACGCTAGTGCCCTCCTTTCCACATAGCCACCTCGGCTTATATCTCCTGCTTATCGTAGGTACTATCGGCACTACCATTACTCCCTACATGCAAGTCTACATCCAGGCGGCGGTGGCAGAGAAGGGCGTCGATATGCGCGAGTATGGGCGAGAGCGAGCCGATGCCTATCTCAGCGCAGTCTTTAGCAATCTCATCTCGGCGTTTATCATCATCGCGACCGGCGCCGCGATCTTCGCGGGCAGCCATGGAGCTGGCGTGCAGATCAACACGGCTAAGCAGGCGGCGATGGCGCTCCAGCCGTTTCTGGGCAAGAACGCAGTGTATATCTTCGCGGTGGGGTTGCTTGGGGCCTCCATGTTGGCCGCCGCGGTAGTGCCACTGTCGACGTCCTATGCCATTAGCGAATCCTTCGGCTTTGAGCGGGGGGTCTCCTACTCTATCCACGATGCTCCCATATTTAACGGCATCTTCACCGGTATGTTGCTATTTGGCGTGGCGGTGGCGCTGATACCCGGTCTCCCGCTCATCCAGCTGTTGATCATCGTGCAGGTGATCAACGGAATCTTACTGCCCATCATTCTCGTCTATATTCTTCAGCTGGTAAACAATCCGACCATCATGGGCAAATATGTCAACCGGCGCACCGAGAACATCGTGGCCTACGCGACCACAGTTCTGCTGTCGTTGCTCTCGGCTGCGCTGGTCATTACTACCGTCTTGCAGCTTGTCGGCGTGCAGATTCCGCAGTGACCGATCCTAACTAAAAGTGCAGGCCCAGTGCTGATGCGACCAGGTGAATGTGGTGTGATGCAGGAGAGCAGGGAGACCGGCGAGCACACGGAAAGCATGTACGGGAGGGGAGAGACGATATGACCGCGTTGACTGATTTGCTCGGCAAGCCGATTCGAGATCCCCGTGGCGAGGAGGTAGCCAGGTTGGAGGATCTGGTGGTTCGAATCCCTTCCAATGAAGCTGAGGACATTGCGGCGCTCGACGTCTATCCCCCGGTGATTGGACTGGTAGCGCGAATGCGGGCGCCGCACGGCAGTCGTGACGTCTTTATCCCCTGGGATAAAGTGCGAAGTCTGAGTGAATCGGGAGCAGAGCTCGACACGCCGGCAGTCAATCTGCAGCGCTTTGCCAAGCGCGAAGGAGAAATCGTTCTGCGTGGTGGTCTCTTCGACCGTCAAGTGGTGGATGTAGAAGGGCGCCGTATCGTCCGCATCAATGATCTCGACCTGGCCGAGCGTAGTGGTGAGTGGCGTCTTGTGGCGGTAGATGTGAGCTTTGGCGCGCTGGTGCGCCAGCTACCTGCCGGCAAGCTGCTCACTGAGCAGATCGCCGCGCTACTCGGCCGAGAGCGAGGGGCCAAAGCCCCACTCATCGACTGGGCTGCCGTAATTCCAGTGACCGAAGCGGGAGTCGGCAGTGCCCTGCAGCTACGAGTGCCGCGCGAACGCCTGAACATCCTCCATCCAACTGATCTTGCCGAGCTCATGGATCAGCTGACGCCGCAACAAAGTGCCGATCTGCTTGAAAACATGGATGAAGAGCTGGCGGCTGATACCCTAGAGGAAATGGAAGACGAGCGCCAGGCTCAGATTCTGCGGGCCATGGATCCCGAGCGCGCCGCCGATGTCCTCGAAGAAATGGAGCCGGACGAAGCCACCGATGCGCTGCAAGGTGTATCACGGGAAGAAGCTGCCGATCTCCTGGGCCGCATGGACCGCGAAGACGCGGAGGATGTCCAGGAGCTGCTGGGATATCCTGAAACAAGCGCTGGCGGCATCATGACTACTGATTATGTCTCGGTGCCGGATTGGGCGAGCGTGGGAGAAATCATCGCCGCCATGCGAACGCGCTCCCGAGCCGCGGTTAAAGACGAGGAAGATCCGCTTCCGAGCTCGCTCCCCGAGATCTACGTCGTCGCTGCGGAGGAGTCTCCGGCGGATAGCACCGGTACGGCGCCGAGTGATCTCTCGGCCGAGGGGCAGGCCAGGGCCGCGTGCCGCCCCCGCGGTGATTACGACTGAGCACGGGCCGCTTCCCCTCGAGGCTGAAGGTCGGTTACTGGGCGTTGTGGAGCTACGCCAGCTTCTGCTCTCGGATCCCGATACACCTATCCGTGATGTAATGCGCCCACCGGCCAGTATCGCGCATCCTTACGATAACGAGCGTGATGTGGCGCGCCTGGTCGCCGATGAAGATCTGGTAGCGCTTCCGATTGTGGATGAGGATGGTACTATGCTGGGTATCGTGACGGTAGATGATGCAATTGACGTGATTCTACCAACCGCCTGGAAGAAGCGCATTCCCCGTCACTTCCGCTGAACTGCAGGTGGGAGAGATTCTTTTCCCAGAGCACTTTGCGCCTCTGGTATAATGCACTATCATTAGTAGTTGCGTCTTCTTTCCGGAGTTGTAGCACGATGGTCTCTTCCATCCAGCTCTGTGTAGCCATTGTAGGATCTCAGCGTATCGACAAACTGGCGTTCCACAGCCTCGAACAACTGGCAACCTTCACCTGCGAGAGTGGCCACATCGTTGTCTCGGGGGGAACAAAACAGGGAGCCGAGCTGGCGGCCGAGGAAGGCGCCGCGCGTGTGAGAGATGGGCAGAACCTTCTGCTATACCTATCTCCCCAATTCCATCGCAATCTTTACTACCCGGAGCAGTGCCAGCGATTTTACGTTCCGGTCGGACCTGGAGCGCACCTTACGCCCACCTGGAAACTGGCGTGGGATCAATCTCTTCCCGAACAGCGCGGTCAATACTGGGAGCTTTTCTGGCGCAACGCCTATATAGCGATGGCGGCGCATATTGTTCTGGAATGGCGGGTAGACAACCAGAGTCGTAGCGCCGAGCACCTATTGCGCTGCGCCGCCGCCTGCGGTAAGCCGATTGTCAACTGTCGCGAGGAATGGGAGCGGCGGGCATGGGACAGCGATGAAGAACTGCTGGAGCGAGCCGACTACTGGCTGGACTTAATGTCCGAGTAACGGACCGTCTTCGGGCGTGACGTAGTCATGCCTCACAACAACGGAGCGATCCAAAGCCAGATCACCGCCCCGATAGCTACGGCTCCGGCGATGACCAGAAGATGGAAAAGCTCATGGAAGCCGAATACTCGAGGAAACGGGTTGGGCTGACGCCAGGCGTATACCATCGCGCCGATGGTATAAAAGAGGCCGCCAAGCGCCAGCAATGCCACCGCCGTGCCTGGAAGTCTGGTCCAGAAAGCTGGTAGGGCAAGCGCCACTACCCATCCGAGGCCGACGTATAGGCTGGTGCTCAGCCAGCGTGACATATGTGGGTGGAACATCTTGACCAGGATGCCAAACACCGCGAGCAGCCACACCGCGGAAAGTAGCAGCGTGCGGAGCCAACCGTCAAGAAGAGCCAGGCCCAGCGGCGTATAACTTCCGGCTATAGCCACGAAGATGCTGCAGTGGTCGAGGGTTCGCATTAGATAGTAGCGCGGAGCGCGCCACGGCCAGATATGGAATATGGCGCTGACGCTATAGAGCTCAAATGAGCTGCCTGCAAAGATGAGAAGTGCCAGCGTGCGGGGTGCGTGCCCCCAGGTCTGCCTTATAATAACGACGATCAGTAGCGCGGCAACACATGCGGCTGCGGCATGCAGCCACCCGCGAAGGAGCGGCTTGCTGTCTCCATGCGGGTAAACGGGTAGAGAGAGGGAGGGCGCGTAACCGACCGCGCCAGTCTCCACTTGTTGATCCAGCACTCGTTATCTCCAGCCCGATGCGGACCGTGTCTGACACCGCTTGGTGGACACGGCTGATTCCTAATCTCGCCAACCTAGTGGATGCGCAACGTCGGCGCACCATCTAGTGTGACGAGAGGCCTGCCCACCACGTTTCATCCTTAATCAAGGTTTTACTCAAGCTAATATCGCTTTAACGATCGACTACCGGGAGATGATACCTGTGACCACCAATCTTCGGGTTAACGACCAGTTTCCCGACCCTGGCATTGCCAAATCACCAGAGTGAGGTGACACAGCTCTCACAACTTACGAAACCAAGTATCCTTGACACGCGCCTGGGATTTCTGGATGGCAATCCACTGATAGTTGTCTTTTATCGCGGGTTCTTCTGTCCGCGAGATCAGCAGCAGATGCGACAGTTGGTGGAGTTTCAACACGAGCTAGGGGTGAACTATGCCAAGCTCGTTACAGTCAGTGTCGACCCGCCGCTGGTCCAAGCTGCGTTTCGCGCCGGTCTAGGAGCGGAGTGGAGTTTCCTGTCTGATGAAGACCGCACCATCATCAGACAAATTAACATCCTTGATGAGACGGAAGGCGAGTATGCCTATCGCGCGCAACCGTATACGTTTGTGCTGCGGCCAGACCTGGGCATCCATGCCATCTACAACGGGTGGTATTTTGTCGGTCGCCCTACCAACGAGGAACTGCGACTTGATTTGCGTGCCATCATGAAAAACCGCTCCGATTATCGCTACGAAGCCTACCAGACACCGGAAGTACTGAAAATTCGCATTCCGCAACAACAATGGGCTGCGGGCCCACCACCTCTGGGCGCAAATGGCCTGCCGGTGGCCGAAGGCACGATCCGTTGGTTTGATCTCAATGCCGGTATTGGCATGATCGCGGTAGAGAGCGAAAGCGAGGATGTGTTCTTTCATTTTACTGCTCTTCCCGGCCAGGGATATCGCACCATCAGAGCGGGCACCCCGGTGAAGTTTGAGGTCGTCGAAAGCATAACCGGCCATAGCGCTCGTAACATTCAACCGATAGGGCAACAGAGCTGACGTCTCCATCCGGCTACCGCCAGTGCGGTGACGAAGACAAAACCAAGGCATCCGCAGGTAGGAGTAATGTGTCGAGTTAGATGGGGAGTAAGGCTATCATCTCATGAACGAAGTCGATCTCGTCTTGCTCGACGGTGTGGCCCATATTCGGATAGATGCGCTTGGTCACCTCACCACCTAGGCGCTGCAGTATCTCTGCCGACAGATCCACCCGCGTCTTGGGAACATGCGGATCGACATCGCTGCACCCGAGGAAGACCGGCGTGCCCGCCAGCGAGCCTGGGTAGTCGCGCGCGGTGCCGTCTGGGCCGATGAGTCCGCCGCTGAGGCCGACTACGGCGCCGTAGCGCTTGGCATGGCGTGCGGCATATTCCAATGAGAGACACGCTCCCTGCGAGAAGCCCAACAGCACCGTGCGCTCGGCAGGAATGCCAGCCGCCGCGATCTGGGCAAATATTGCGTCGATCAGGGCGAGCGCCGAGGAGAGGTCCGGCTCGTTGCTGGCGATGGGCGCGAGGAAGCTATTGGGATACCACGTATTCCCCGACGCCTCGGGCGCGAGATAGGCGAATCCCGTCCGCGCAAAGTAGGATGCCAACGATAGGATATCCTGGGCATCGGCGCCGCGTCCATGAACCATCACCATCGCAAAGTGTGCGCTGGCCAGAGGCTCTCCAGCGGCCACTACACGCTGCCCTCGGTGCGGCCCGTCAATATTGTAGGCAGAGTCAGCCATCGTCGCTACTCCTTGGTTGGATACACCTATTCCGCTTGCTGGGCACTCGCCACCTTGAGATCGACCCGGATGATTCGTAACTCGTCGCCGGTCGGCGGCTGAACGTCGACTAGCGTCTCGGCGACCCGCACGTCCCAGCCGATCTCGGCGCGCACCTCGTCCAGCGTGACCCCGGGATAGAGTGAGATGAGGCGCATCTCGTTGTTGGCCGCCGCGAAATCGAAGATGGATTTATCGGTAACTACCAGCTTTGGTCCCCCGCCCGGCATGCCGAGCCGCTGTCGCGCCTCGCCACCATCAAGGTAGCCCGGACTGGTACGGAAGTCAAGCCGCTCGACGAAGGCGCGCTTCTTGAGTCGCATGATATAGAAAATACGCTGGGCATTGATCGCTATCTCGCAGGCGCCGCCACTACCTGGCAGGCGTGCCTTGGGAGATGCGTACTCGCCGATGACGCTGGTGTTGAGGTTACCGTAGCGGTCGATCTGCGCGCCGCCGAGCAGCCCGACCTCGACGCGGCCGCCTTGCAGATAGAGGCCAAACAGGTCGGACATCGAGACTACTGAGGTAGCGCCCGTGATCAGCGTGGGATCGCCGATAGAGAGCGGCAGGCGAGCGGGCCGCGCCCCGTAGACGCCGGACTCGTAGATCAGCTCAAGCTCGTGGGCGACCGTGCGGCGCGCCAGGTTACAGGCTATGTTTGGCAGACCCACGCCGACGAAGACCGTGCGCACGCCGGCCAGCGCCCGTGCGGCAGTGACGATCATCATCTCGTTGGCGGTGTAGTCCCGGCCGCTGGCAGCATCGGTGATGTTCACTTGTATGCTCCGTAATCGATGGGGCCCGCGGGTGCTGCACCGGGCCGCAGCCCGTCCAGCCGCTGCTGGCCGAGTTTCTCCAAATACGCGGCGTGGTCGGCGAGGCCGTATACCCACTCATCTAACCAGGCCTCAGTCTGCGCCCGGTCGCGTGATAGCGCGTCCCATTCGAGATAGAAGGCGTTATCTCGGTCGTAGTACCCTTGAACGTAGGACGGGTGCGCGCCGAAAGGCGACAGCACGACCGCGTCCACGACCAGGCTGGGGATCAGCGTGCGGTTGGGATCGCTGCGGATCACTGCCTCGTCCACGATCTCCTCAACGACGACGATCACCTTCTCGGCGGCGAAGGCGACCTCCTTCTGCACGCCGAGAAGGCCCCAGAGGTGCGTGTTACCACTGGCGTCAGCGCGCTGAGCATGGAGAATCGCTACGGAAGGGTTGAGCGGCGGCACCACCGCGATGCGGCCGTCGCCGTAGGGACTCTCCACCCACTTGATGCGCTCGTTGGCCCGCGGTAGATCGGAGCCGAGGTAGCTGCGAAGTGGGAAGAACGGCAACCGCATCGCACCTGCCATATAGCGCCCGACCATGCCGTAATGCGAATACTCCTCGATCTCCAGCGGTGCAGGAATACCGTGCTCCACCGCGCGGCGGATAGAATGTAGCGGCCCGACGCCGGGATTGCCCATGTAGCTGAACACGAGCTTGTGCGCTACACCTGCGGCCACCATCTGGTCGTAAATGATGTCAGGTGTCATGCGAATCAGCGTCAGATCGCGGCGACGCTGGCGGATGATCTCATGCCCAGCGGCGGAGCAGATGGTCCCAGTAAAGCCCTCGATCGCCACCGAGAGACCGTCGCGGACGTGTTCTGCGATGGCGTCCGACATGCTCATTAACTTGGCGGTCATAGGCATCTCTCCTCGGCAGGCGCATCAGAGCGTGAGGTAACCGCGGTCTTCCACATTATAGTCCCCCGCCTCGACACAGATGCGGTGCGCCGCCTGATGGGTGCGAGGTGCCCGCGTGCACGGAAGTTGGCCGATGTGCAGAACAGCACGTGCCCATGCACTGTCTCACTGGTCAGTATACGGATGCAGCGGCACCCGAACGTCATCGCAGCGTCAACGTCGCTTGAGCGCCAAGTCCAGTGCTTGAATGTCGGCGCGGGCGGAGAGCGCGTCAAAAGTCGCCTGCGCGGCGGCCAGGAGGTCATGCCCTCGCTGAGAAGACGATATTGTGCGCAATGCGGCCTTGCCCCATGCCGCCTGGGTTCGTGCGATTTCCAGCCGAAGGTTGATCTCGCTCGCCAAGTCGACCGCTCTGGCAAAGAGTGCATCTGCCTCGGACCACCTGTCACTTTGAGCCAGCAGGCACGCATGCAGCCGCTCGCTCTGGATAAGTAAGAGCGTGCGCTCCTGGGTTCTCGCTTTGGCCAGAGCTGCGTCGAGATAGGGCCTGGCCTCGGCCACCTTACCTCGCTGCAGCCAGGTCTCAGCCAGCCAGAGCTGGATGCGCGTGTGCAAGTGCTCATGTCCCTGGCCAGCGATAAGCGTGTCGGCTTCTTGGAGCAGCTCAATTGCTTTTGCAGAGTTGCCTGCGCCACGGGCCGCCTGTGCCAGTCCCGCGCGGTGGCCTACCTGACGCTCCAAGTTGCCTAACTCGTCCGCGAGGGTGAGACCGCGGTCGAACCAATCCGCCGCCCGCGCCCAATCGGCCAGATAGAGACGAATCTCTCCCATTGTGCTGTAGAGATACGGCAACGCCCCGACCAGCTCATGCGCTTCGGCCACCCGCAATCCCTGTGCCGCTGCCGTCTGCGCCGAATCAAGCCGACCAAGAAGCAAGCTATGGTACGCGAAATTGTTGTGGGCGAGCGCGTGGTAGTAGTAAACCTGCGCGACGTCCGCGGTGTGCCCGGCTTCATCATAGTAGTCGAGGGCATGGACGAGATCGCCGCGCTGCGCGGCCACGTTGCCTAGCTCGAAGAAGATTGCACACAGGTCGTCAGAGCTGCCAGCGTGGCGACAGGTTTCGGCAGCCTGGCGCAGGTAGCGCTCGGCTGCAGTTAGATCTTGCCCCTCCATCGCCAGGGCTGCGCCGAGCAGCCGGTACCCGCGACTAGCTAATTCAGCATCGGCAGTATCATTACCGGTCTGGCAGAGCACCAGACCAGCTTGCGCCGCCTGAGTTGCCGCCAGGTAGTCGCTGGTAATGAGGGCAAGCTCGCCCATCTCAAAGTGGACGGTGACTTGAGCAGACATCCTGCCAGACGAGCGAGCGACCTCAAGTCTTTCACGATACCAGCGCGCGGCGGCTTCGAACTGGCCAAGCGCTTGATGCAATTGGCCAAGTGCGCTCGTGAGGCGCAGCATCTCAGCGAGCGAGGCAGTAGGTGCCAGCAGGTCATGCAACCGCCGCGCGAAGTCGAGCATCTCCGAGCTGGGTGTGTCGAGCAACAGGTCATCGAGCACTTGCAGGCCGTAGCGCCGGGCACGCTCGACGTCTTCGGCCTCTACGGCATGTAAGGCTACCTGGCGCAAGGGGAAGCGGGACTGAAGTGCAGAACACCTCTCAATTGCTTCTAGCAGTTGGCGATGCAACATGCGTCGTCGCAGGTGGCTCATGCGCGAAAGGACAATCTGACGCAGCACATGGTGCGGCAAGGCCAGCACCTCGTCGGCGGCCTCTATGAGTAGCCCTCTGCCCAGCAAATCTTCCACTGTCCGCAGCGAGGAGTCGCCTACGACGTCGAGGAAATCGTGGAGCAGCGCGAAGGGAAGCGGCTGGCCCGCCACTGCCAGCACGTCGAGCAGGTGAAGCCCGTCCGGTGGAAGCGAGTCCAGGCGCCAGGAGACCAGATCGTACGTTGTTTCAGGCAGCATGAATGAAACACGGCGGCGCAGCCATCTCCCTTCGTTCAGGTGCCAGCCGATGTCGCTTGGCATGAGAATTGAGTCGGCGCGTAACTGCGCCAGGATCTCTCCAAGCATGAAGGGGCTGCCACCAGATTGCTTCTGCAGCCACTCGGCGAGCGAGGGCGCCACATCTGGGCTGAGGCCCAGTCCATGGAGCCACGCGACCACGGAATCAGCGGCCAGTGGCCCAACGGGCACGAAGTGGACGTTGCCATGGGCGCGCCCCAATGCGAGGAGGGGCTGGAGGGCGGGAATTGCATCGACGCGCTCGACCGTGCCCACCAGCAAGATCGGCAGGTTGCGCAGGTGCATCGCCAGAAATCCGAACAAGTGGAGCGTGGAGCTGTTAGCCCAGTGCAGATCGTCAATGGCTAGCAGCAGCGGCCCGCCCTGCGCCAGCAAGCGTAGCGCCTGCAAGACACGCCACGATACCATGGCTACCTCTTCGCGGGTATTTCCGTGGTCGATAGCGAGCAGATCGGACAGGTCACCTGACACGGCGCTTTGCAAGGCATCATAAAACGGCCCGAACGAGATAAGATCGTCAAATGGTGAGCAGGAACCGTGCAGCACGGTCCATGGAGGCGACTGGGCTGCGAGTGGATCTTCCAATTCGATCAGCAGACGCGTCTTGCCCATGCCAGTCTCGCCATAAAGAAGCACGGTCCCTCCGTGGCCCACACTCGCTCCTCGAGCGAGCGCCAGGAGCTGTGTGAGGAGGTGGTCGCGTCCCACGAACGCCGACGCCCATTCACCAACATGTCGCCCCGATTCGATCGTTTCATTTGGGGATTCCACCATGACAGTGGCCGGTGCCCTGTGACGCGACGGCCGCAAAGCCCATTGAAACATCGCTTGCGTCTCAGAGGACGGCGCCAATCCCAACTCGTGCTGAAGCTCGACTTCGAATCCGCTGATACTGGCGTAGTGCCTGTACGTTAGCTCCACTCTGAATGTAGAGCCGCATCAGGTGCTGCTGAGCCGCCTCGTCTAACTCATCTTCGCGAACAATCCGCTGGACATACGAGATGGCTTCGGACCAGTCCTCACGCGACTCAGCCCACGCCGCCAGACGCGCTAAAGCATCGACGTAGGTCCGGCTGAGAGTGGCTCGCTCGGAGCGCAGCCAGTCTTCGAAAACAGGAGCATTGAGTGCGGAGAAGCCATCGAGCAGTGGACCACGATACAGTACGACCGCCTCTGCCAACTCTCGAGCTCCATTCGCCGCTATCAGACGGCGGAAGCTCAGCACGTCGCAGGCATCTTGGCGAAGTTGCAGCTGCACTTGATTTCTCGTTACGAGAAGTGTTGCGGCGCTCTCGGTATCTAGATCTTGGCGCAGATGATAGAGACTGGAGCGCAGCGAGTGGCGCGCGTTGCTTTCGGGTGATTCGCTCCAGAGGAGGGTTGCCAGGTGATCGCGAGAGACGGCCTGGCCAGACGCTGCCAGATAGTAGAGCAGTGCCTGCGCCTTCTGGTCGCTCGGGATAAGACCAGACTCGCCGACTCGCGCATCGGGAAGCCCGAGCAGCCGCACGCGAAGTCCGGCTTTCTCAGAATCGGGGATATGCCCAATATCGTCGTGCATCCAGTTCTCCCCGTTGAGCAGCTGTAGGGCTTACCAGCTTGCCGCAGCGTCGCGGGTGCCAATTGCTTTGACATGCCATATCTCTACTGATGTGTGATTGCAGTCATTGTATCGCATGGCCGCTGGCGACGGGCAGAAGAGTACGTGGATTACCTTCCGCGGCGATACAGCGCGAAATCATGCTGGAGTACGATGAGCAAGTGGCCGGGGTCGCCCATGGAAATAGAGTGCGAGGCATCCGAGAATGATTAGATAGATTATCACCATCGGCAGCACGCACGGAACCCACTGCAGCAGCAGCGTCAACCAGACGCTATTATTGTCGCTGACGGCGGTGGTCTTCACTCCGTACTGGAGGAGCGTGCTGACGGTATTTTCGTTCAGGCTTGGTACGGTGGTCGTGAATGTGGTGCTGCTTCCACTGCCTTCGTCGGAGGCTACTGGAGTCTTGAACGTGCCAGTCACCGAGTTCGTATCCAATGTCACCGAGACGACGTTGTGGTCCTTCACCTCGGAAATAAACAATGGATAGCTGATCGGCTCGGCTCTTGATGAAGTCGAATTGGCTTGCGAGAGCAGAAAAATGCCTCCTGGGACGACGAACGGCGCTGCCAGTAGGATGATCCAGATGAGATTCCGCCGCCAGAAGCTATGGCGCGGCGCCCGCTGATTCTGCTGGTTGGGCGGTTGAATCACACATGGCCTCCATTTTGAACTACTTCACATGAACTTCGATGTCGAGTGACGGCTATCATTGTCTTCGTACATATACACATCAACACGCAAGGGAACAGCATGCTCACTCGTCGAGGAGAGTACCGACCTGGCGAGACTTGGCGGCGTGCTGCAGGATATCGGTACTGTCAACCCACTGGTCCACCGCACCCGCCAGACCAAAGTTTGGTATCATCCGCAGCACGTCTGGGTCCTTGATGGCCGCAATGAGCGCAGCAACGAAACGCTCGGCATGGATCACGCGGTACGGGCGTCCTCCATAGTACAGTCGGGAGTTTGCATCTTGCGGCTCCGCGAGACTGAGAGCGTTCTGTGCCCGCGCCACAAACTCGTAGACCTGAGCGAGATGCTGCTCGCGCTCCTGCCAGGTGGAGGCAGTGAGGACAGATGAGAGCCGCGGCCCCACGCGTTCGGCAAGGGCCAAGCGTCCGAAGGCGGTGCCCAGCCACTTGCTGTAGGGAGCATACTGCCGCTCCAGGAGGAAACACAGCAGAATGAGATCATGCACCAGGCGCGCGGCTATCAGTCGGGACCCGAGCTCGTCGCCCACATCCCCGCAGCGCCCGACGAACGCCTCCTCCTGAGAGATGCGTTGCCACTGAGCTGCCAGCCGATAGAGCCAGATGTCGCGGGGGTAGTAGGCCAGCCGCTCTCGCAGCGATGCCAACCGTCCCAACCCGTCGTAATACACTGCCCCAGCCGTCACTTCAAGCAGCTTGAGTTCAGGAAACGTCAGCCAGTCACCCACACCCAGGTGATCGACCGTGTCGACGCCGAGCTCCCAGCGCAAGAACTCGTCGACGCTCCATATATCGATGTGGTGATTGATGCTTGGTGCATCACCTGGCGCCACCGGCTCCATCCGGCGAACTCGGCCACCGGCCGCATCGGGAGCGGAGAAATTGGTAGAGTAGCCCCGGAATGTGGTGGGCAGGTGATGTTGGAAGGTCTCATCAAGTGCATTTCCAACCTGGTAGAACGCGGCATCATCGCTCTCATCCAGGAAGAGCCAGAGACGCGGTCCCCACTCATGGTCAGTCGAGAGCTCGGTATCGTAGCCGAGCACGTCCGAACCGTAGCCGATCAGGGCGGAGGAGTAGATAAGGTCTGGAAAGTGCACCGCAAGGAGCGGGCGAACGATCTCCTCAAAGAAGAGCCGATTGAGTTCCAGTCCAGGGATGAATCCATCCAATGCCACGACCTCCCTCTGTTGAGTCGGACTCGGCCGACGGGCGCGTCTTTAACCAGGCGGGCAGCAGAAGCAATTATGCCCCACTATAGCACATAGGTTTGGCTCTGGCCGCGGTGAGGGATGTGGACTGCTGGGGCTCCTAAGCGTTGCCTGGAGTGCTCACTATGTATTCCCAATGTTTATGCGCCATAGGGCAGGATGGTTGGGACAACACTGCAGCGGGGACAATCGCCGCAAAAGAGCAAGATACGAGAAGTGATGTAAGTAAATGAGTGTGTCGGTGCTCCGTCATGCTACAGAAGAGGGATGGGCCACCGAGCGCTCCTCCTCTACACGAGCAGCCAGTGATACCCGCGAGAGAGTCTGGACCCCGGCTACCTGGCGAAGAAAGGAAGAGCAACCTATGCGCCCACCTACTATTCCGTTGCCTTCGGTGCTGCCCTACCTCTCCAGTTCAGCGGCCGGCTGGGGCGGCCTGCTGGCAGAGGCTTTCTGCCTGCCATTGGAGACGGAAGGATACATGCCGCCGCCGGAGACCGATATTACGCTCACGCTCTTTACGGGTGGGGAGCTGCGGGCGGAGAAGAGGGAGGTCCGTGCCCAGTCTTCCTGGATGTCGGTGGACCTCCATCCGGGAGATCTGATGCTGGCAACCGGCACCAACCTGCCGTATGAGGTGCGATGGAGAAGCCTCTCCTCCACGCCTACCACCGAGTTCGACCTGCACATTAGCCGTGATCTGCTGGTCCGCACCGTCGAGGAGCTGGCCGGTGGCGACGCGACCCACCTCATGCTGGTGGAGCAGGGGGCCTTTCAAGATCCTCTCCTCACGCAGATTGCCTTGGCGCTGTGGCGCGAGCTGGAGGAGGGGGCTCCAACTGGAAAACTCTTCGCCCAATGTGCCACCCAGATGCTCATACTCCAGCTCTTGCGCCACCACACGTCTGCGGGCGAGGTCGCCGCCGCGACCGAAGAACCCTCGCACACCTTGACTGCGCAGCAGCTGCACCGCGTGACCGCCTACATTCGGGACCATTCCAGCCAGGACCTGACCCTGGAGGTATTGGCGCAACAAACTGGTTTCAGTCCCTATCACTTTGCCCGCCTCTTCCGACACACGACCGGGGAAACCCCCCACCAGTGCGTGCGTCGAGAGCGCCTGGCGCACGCGCAGCGTCTACTCAAATCGAGCAAGCTGTCTCTGGCCGAAGTGGCCGTCGAGAGTGGATTTGCGGACCAGAGCTACTTGACGCGGGTCTTCAAGCGGGCGCTGAACGTGACCCCAGCGGCCTATCGGCGGGAATGTCTCAGCTGAGCAGGTTTTGAACAAAATCGCAGGGGAGGACAAGACGGCGGCGAGGGAACGCAGTAGCATACCACCAGGCACCCAGTGACTCCCTATGCCTGAGATCTATGAGGACCTCAAGTGATCCCTGGCGCCGTTTTCATCGAACCTATCGGCCCACTACGTGTTGAGGAGCGGGATGCATGAAACATGGCGGCACAAGCGGCAACGCCCGTGCAGCAACACAGGCCGCTGCACGGGCGTTGCCAGCGCTCGCTGCGTTGCTTGCGCTGGTGCCGGCGGCTTGCGCCACCAGTAGTAACGATTCGCCAGGATTGGCACGGAGCCAAACATTTACTTGGCCCTATATCAATGCGACGGCGGTCCAGAACCCCACGACACATATAGCGGTCTTCGATCCAGCGGTGGTGGCGAACTACATCGACGCTTCCACCATTGATATGCTCTACTCCGGCCTGGTCACACTGGATAGCGCCACGCTCAACGTCATCCCTGATGCAGCGAGCAGTTGGACGATAGACCCGGCAGGCACCATCTACACCTTCCATCTGCGTCCTAACCTCTACTTTAGCGATGGAACGCCGATAACTGCTGCAGATTTTGCCTACAGTCTGGATCGGACACTGGCCAATAACAGTGGCGTGTGCGGTCTCGACGACGCGGCCACCTACGGCCAAAATTCCAGTTGCTTTGCTCTGGGATCGACCTACCTGAGTGAAATTCAGGGAGCAGCCGAGAAAGGCAATCCTGCACTTTCCGGGACTCAATCAGTCAACCTGCACCTCATTGGGCCGGGTAAGGGGTTGGAGGTAGTCGATTCGCACACGCTCATCATTCGCTTGACGCACCCGGCTGCCTATTTTCTAGAAGCGCTCTCCGATCCGGTATCGTATCCAGTGGAGCAATCGCTTGTGAATAAGTACCCTGGCGGCACCTGGGTAGACCATCTTAGCCAAGGTGGCTGCTCCGGTCCATTCATGGTAAAATCCTCTACCTCGGGCAGAGATCTCAAGCTGGTTCCCAATCCCTACTGGGAGCGCGCCTGGGGCAAGCACCTCACGTTGACCGAGGTAGACCGGCCGTTCCTGGCAAGCAAGGATACCGAGTACACGAATTATCACACACTTGGCGAGTACGACTATACCGATGTGCCGCCTGATATCTACAGCCTGGCCGAGAGCAATAGCGACTTCCACGCAGTACCCAGTCTCACCACCGACTACTTCGGTCTCAACTTTGCTGTCGCACCCTTCACCGATGTGCGGATCCGCCAGGCTTTCGATCTGGCGCTAAACAAGCAATACCTGGTGGACCGCGTCTTCAATGGGGGCGCTGTTCCCACCAACCATATCGTGCCCGAGGGTAATCCTGGCTACGACCCACTGCTGATGGGTCCGGATGGCACGGAGTCAGTGACCGGGAACCAGCAAAAAGCTCTCTCCTTGCTACAAGCAGCGCAGCAGGATTGCCAGGCAGGCGGCGATACGCAAAGCTACTGTCCGTATATTGACCATGGCGCGTCGTCCCTGCCGATCAAGCTGGTTGCTGGTGCCGGCGATGATGCTTCCCAGAATGAAATCGCGCAGATTGCTACCCGGATCTGGAGCCAGGTGCTGGAGTTGAACGTGCAAATTGCTGATGCAGGCGACTTGACTGGTGTGGAAAACGACATCAATCAGCGGGACAGCTCTGGTAATCTTGTCAATCCAGCCCAGATGTGGCAGATTGGCTGGCTAGCCGACTATCCCGATCCACAGGACTGGATTTCGCTCCAGTTCGAAACTGGAACCGGCAACAATTTCTCGGATGTCCATGACGCGCACCTGGATACGCTCATGGATCGGGCGGATCAAGAGCAGAACCAAGCTGCACGTATGAGTGAGTACAACACGCTCGAGCAGGATATGGTAGACCTCGTTCCCTGGATTCCCTACGCACAGGAGACGCGAGCCTTGCGTCTGCGCCCCTGGGTGCAGGGCTTCGCGCTCAATGAACTGCTCGTCATGGAGGATGTCGACTGGCCGGGCGTCTTCATCACGGCACACTGAACCAGGGATACCTGGCGGCTGTCGTACTGCATCGTTGGGCAACCAGCGCTAATCGCCATTCCCCACACGATTTGGCAGCAGTTGCTTGCTCACTGCTATCGCCGTTCCTGGAAGGAGCTATTTGGCTACCAGGACGCGGCTGGATACCAGCCCCTGCGCGAGGCGATTGCCGCATATCTCGGGGTGGCCTGGGGAGTTCGGTGTACCGCAGAGCAAGCCATCGTGACCTCAGACTCGCAGCAAGGTCTGGATCAGATTGCCCGAGTGCTCTTGCACGCCGGTGATGCGGTCTGGATGGAAGATCCCGGCTATTTTGGATCGCGTTGGGCCAAAGGCCAGCAAAGCGCTCTTTCCCTGTCTGCGCCTGGGGTATCTGGTAGTGCCGCCCGCGCTGGTGAAGACCGTTGTCACGGCTCGCCGCCGAGCCGACCTGCATCTGGTTGCCTTGCTCCCGCCCGAGGTGGAGGACAGCGGGCAGCTCGAGGTGCCTGCACGAGCTGCCGCTCTGGTGATAGGGGAGTTGCAATAGAAGAGTTCCCCAAGAGAGCAAGATGGAGGAAGTTTTGTGCCCTCCCGTTCGCTAGGATAATCCTGGGAACACTCATGGATTGCACATCAGTCGTGAAGCAGCGCGCTAGGTGACGGCCCCCGGATGAGAGCGCCATGGCACAGCGCTGCTTTGAGTAAATACCTGGGCAGGTATGCCGTCATGCTTACTAAGCGAAAGAGTAGAACAAGCGTGCCTGTCGACCAAGAGTACCTGTCGACGTGACAGCACCGGACTGCGGTCCGCACCGGCAGGCCAAGAAAGGCACACCAACGTATGCGCCCACCCACCCAACCACCTCCGTCCTTGCTCCCCTACCTCTCCAGTGCAGAGGCCGGGTGGGGCGGCCTGCGGGCAGAGGCTTTCCACGAGCTTCCGGAGATGGAGGGGTACGTTAAGCCAGCGGAGACCGATATAGCGCTCGTGCTCACTACCGGCGGGGCGGTGCGGGTGGAGGGGCGGGAGGTGCGTGCCCACTCCTCCTGGGAGTGCACAACTTTCCATCCAGGAGATCTGAACCTTGCCGCAGGCACCAATGTGCCCTATGAGATGCGGTGGAGAAGTCTCTCCCCCTCATCTTCCTACTCCTTCCAGCTCCACCTCGGCCGTGACCTGCTGGTCCGCACCGTCGAGGAACTGGCCGGTGGCGACGCGACCAGGCTCACGGTGGTAGGGCAGGGTCCCTTTCGAGATCCTCTCCTCACGCAGATTGCCTTGGCGCTGTGGCGTGAGCTGGAGGAGGGGGCTCCAACTGGAAAACTCTTCGCCCAATGTGCCACCCAGATGCTCATACTCCAGCTCTTGCGCCACCACACGTCTGCGGGCAAGGTCGCCGCCGCCACCGAAGAACCCTCGCACACCTTGACTGCGCAGCAGCTGCACCGCGTGACCGCCTACATTCGGGACCATTCCAGCCAGGACCTTACCCTGGAGGTATTGGCGCAACAAACTGGTTTCAGTCCCTATCACTTTGCCCGCCTCTTCCGACAGACGACCGGGGAAACCCCCCACCAGTGCGTGCGTCGAGAGCGCCTAGCGCACGCGCAGCGTCTACTCAAATCGAGCAAGCTGTCTCTGGCCCAAGTGGCCGTCGAGAGTGGATTTGCGGACCAGAGCTACTTGACGCGGGTCTTCAAGCGGGCGCTGAACGTGACCCCAGCGGCCTATCGGCGGGAATGTCTCAGCTGAGCAGGTTTTGAACAAAATCGCAGGGGAGGACAAGACGGCGGCGAGGGAACGCAGTAGCATACCACCAGGTACCCAGTGACTCCCTGCTTCGTCCCCTCGCACAGTGAAAACGGCGAGGCCGAACCTGACATGCCCACAAGTGAGTCAGAGTGCCATGAGAGGTCTGACTATCTCTCTCCAGACTCATCAGGCACCACCCGATCTGACTCTTGGAAACACTCGCGGCGCATGCAGTGTGGTCGCCTCATTCCCAGGTCTGGCGACCACCTGGGAGTAACGGGAAACGTACCGTACTACGTTCTGTGCGTCCTCGATTTGGGTGCTCCTGGGGACCGTATCGAGTCCCCCTTGGTGCCGGGGATTACCCTGGCGTCGAGCATAGACCGAGCCAACGCCAAACACGTCTCTTTCCATCCACCTTACATAGGAGAATGTATGTGCAGTGATTCACGTAAACTCAACCTAGCAGGCTTGCTGGCGATCCTGGGCATACTGGCGCTTACGGCAGCCGGATGCAGTAGCAGCGCGGCGAGCAATGTCCTGCCGCCATCACAGCAGATCTTCCGCAACCCGCTCGTTCCTAACAGCATCGATATCGCGACCATGGATCCAGCCAAGACCCAGGATTTCTACTCAGCTGTGCCGGTAGCCCTTGTCTATCCGGCATTGTTGGTTCTGGATGCCAATAGCACGCCCACGCCGTGGGCAGCGACGGCGATGCCGACCTATGATGCCGCCGCCAACACCTACACGTTCAAGGTACGGCCAGGGATGAAGTGGACCGATGGCACTCCCATCGACGCCAACACCTTCGCCTACTCCATCAACCGCGCGCTGAGTCCTTGTACCGCCTCACCACTCACCTACTATCTGTACCCAATCAAGGATGCCCAGGCCTTCTCGACCGAGGCCTGCGGCTCGGATGGGGTGAGCGTCAAAGGCAAGATTGGGTCGCTGATCGGGGACTCGCTCATGGTGCCTGACAACGAGACGCTGGTCATCAAGCTCAATGCTCCCGCACCCTATTTCCTGGATGCAATTACCTACCCGATTTCCGATGCCCAGCCGGAGCAGCTGATCAGCAAGTACGGGAACAAAGACTGGACCAACCATCTGGCTGGGTTCGGCGGCAATCTGTACAATGTCAAGCTCTGGGATCACACGGGCAATCTGGATCTGGCCGCCAATCCCGGCTTCTGGGGCACCCAGCCCAAGCTTCGCGAGGTGGACTTCAAGATTTACCAGACCGGTGACGCCGCCTATGCCACCTACCTCCAGGGTAACCTGGATCTGGGGCCACAACCGCCTCCAGCCTCCGATTTCAAGGCTGCCAAGGCGCGCGCCGACTACCATGTGGTCCCCTACCTGGCCATCGAGTATCTCCAGCCCAACTGGAAGCAGGCACCCTTCGACGATGTGCGGGTGCGGCAGGCCTTTGATCTGGCGCTGAACAAAACCGTGCTGGCCAACCAGGTCCTCCAGGGACGAGATGTGGCATCGAACCATATTGTGCCGCAGGGGATGTATGGCTTCGATTCCACTCTGACCGGCCCGGACGGCACCAGCAATCTAACTGGTAACGTGGCTAAGGCGACGGCGCTGATGCAGGCGTACGCCAACGACAAGTGTAGTGGACAGTTCAGCAAGTGCCCGCAGGTTACTGTCCTAAACGACAATACGCCAACCGCCGAGACCTTGACCCAGGCCATGGTGGTGATGTGGCAGACGGCATTCCCACAGTATCCAATAAAGGCGCAGTTTATTGACTTCAACACCATGATTCAGCAGATCTACAGCTCAACGCCTCCGCAGTTCTTTGCGATTGGCTGGTCGGCGGACTACCCCGATCCACAGGACTGGCTCTCGCTGCAGTTCTCGGCGGTGTCGATCAACAACGTTGGTTTCGTGAATGTGCCGCAAGCCAACACCCTGATGGCGCAGGCTGACACCGATCTCAACCCGACCACGCGAGCGCAGGAGTACAACCAGGCGGAGCAGCTGCTGGTGAACGCGGGAGCCTGGATCCCACTCTACCAGCAGGCAACCGAGTATAACGTGCCGACCTACGTGCATAACTTGGAGTTCAATTCGCTTGGCTCCATCCCGTTGTCTTCCTGGCAGCAGATATACATGACTGCCCACTAACGGCTGGCGTGTCCAGCGGCTCATGTCCTCAGGTAAACTGGCACACCGGCACCAGCCAGGCGATCTGAGGACGTGGCGCCGAGAATCGTTGATCCTTCGGGTAGCACCTGCCGGTCGAGTCATCAAGTCATACCTAACTGGTACAATGCATAAGGCACAACATGCGTGAGCAGGTGGGGGAAGTTGAAGAATTCAACTTCCCCCACCTGCGCGGAAATCGAGACATCTGGAGGATAGCCATGTTGCTCGAGAAGAAGAATGCAGTCATCTACGGAGGAGGAGCCATCGGTGGTGCAGTCGCCCGCGCATTCGCCCGCGAGGGGGCGCGAGTCTTTCTTGCCGGCCGTTCCCTGGCACCACTCGAGGTGGTAGCTCTGGACATCTCCCGGTCCGGCGGCGTGGCCGAGACAGCGCAGGTTGACGCACTTGACGAGCCAAGCGTCGAGAAGCATCTGGATGATCTGGTCAACAAGGCGGGGAGTCTTGATATTTCCTTCAACGCTATCTCGATAGGACACAACCAGGGCACGCCACTGGTCGAGCTGGGGCTCGAGGACTTCACCCTGCCGATCGCTAATGTCATGCGGACGCAGTTCTTGACTACCACGGCAGCGGCGCGGCGCATGATCGAGAAAAGTTCGGGCGTGATCCTCGCGATCACCGCCACACCCGCCCGCGCAGTGATTCCCAACGTGGGCCCATTCGGGGTGATGGGTGCGGCAATCGAGGGTCTGTGTCGACAGCTGGCGGGAGAACTGGGGCCGTTGGGTATTCGGGTCGTGTGCCTGCGATCCGCAGGCTCTCCAGACACGCCTGGAATGGACGAGGTCTATGAAGCGCACGGTGCGCAGCGCGGCATGACCGGGGAGGCATTCGGGGCCGAACTGGCCCAAAGCACGCTGCTGAAGCGGCTGCCGATGCTTGCCGAAGTAGCGAACGTGGCGGCGCTGATGGCGTCCGATCGGGCCAGCGCGATGACAGGTACAGTGGCCAATGTCACCTGTGGCGAGATCGTGGACTAGGTACACCGAGGGCACAAAAGTGCCGCACACAAAAGTGCCGCAGTCAGGGGTGATGTTCTTCACTACCTGTCCTGCGGCGCGTGCCTCGTCAAACTGGGTTGCGGTCCCAAGTCTGATTTGGTCTTGGCATGTTCCCCTTAACATGGTCACGTTGGGGAACTACTCACCGCCTCCTCTTCGAGGAACGATACTCGAAGGAAAGGTCCCGTTACGTGAGCGGCACTGTCCGTGTCGGTTCGTTCTGGTTTTTGTAGTATACCCTGTGGATCGACAAACTACAAGGCCGCACCAGGCGGGAGGCGACATCTGTGATCTGTTTGTGATATCCAAAATCAGCAGCCACGTTTGCTCCTCGCGGGCGTTATATTGTGGCACCTCACCGCGACATGTCATCAGTGAAAAGCTATACTTCACAACAATGAGAGAGACAGGACACTGATGACTCAGTACATAGACATGGTAGATAGCTTCATCTCGTCACAGGAGCGGGCTAGGCTGGTGCACCTCTGTGCCACTATCACCGGAAGCGGCGAGGCTGCCGAGGATCTCGCTCAGGAAACGTTGTTGGAGGCCTGGCGACATCTTGACGGTCTGCGTGACCCGGAGAAGCGGGCACAATGGCTCTCGGGAATTGCTCGAAA
>CAWENW010000019.1:0-36569 GCA_963810535.1 uncultured Chloroflexia bacterium | reverse complement strand
GGAATAGGGAATTGTCCCCATAGACAAGGAAGACGCGCAGCCCTATAGTCACACCGTGAGATCCGCCCCAATGAGCGCGGCATCTGGGCAGCGAGCGATCCCCTCTCAGAGGAGCAACAGGACCAGCATTATCTTGGGTATGGGTTCTCCTGAAAAGGCGTTGAAAGGATACCAGATCTTCATGCTACTTTCTCGTAGAGGTCTGCAGCGAGTCCTCGGTGTCATCTGGCTCATCGACGGCCTCTTGCAGTTGCAGCCACAGATGTTCACCGGGAACATGATCAACGGCATCATGAAGCCGATACTGCAGGGCCAGCCCGGATTCCTCGAGTCGACCTTGCAATTTATCGTCAATACGATCACCAACAATCTTACCGCAGTCAACCTGCTTATCGCCATCGTGCAGATTCTGATCGGCCTCGGCTTTCTCTTCCTGTCGGACCGCTGGGTCAAGAGCTGGTGATTGCCTCCTTTTTCTGGGCGCTGATCGTCTGGTTCGGCGGCGAAGGCATGAGCATGCTGCTTACCGGCACTGCCAGCGCCCTTACCGGCGCGCCTGGGGCGGTGTTGCTCTATCCGCTGATTGGCCTGGCCGTCTGGCCGCGCACGCCTGGCCAGCAGCCGATCCTCGCCGGTTCAGTACCGGTGAGCAGCGACGATGGCTTGCTCAGCCGGCGGGGCCTGCGCTATGTGCTCTCCGCCTTCTGGTTCTTCATGGCATTGCTCCAGCTGCAGCCCTACTGGTGGCAGTCGGGACAGATCTCCGGAGCCATAAGCGGCATGGTCGGGGCAGGGGGACTGAACGGTGTTGTGGTTGATCCTGTGCTGACTGCGCTGGGCAACGCCACTGCCAACATCGAGGTGCCGCTGAACATCCTGCTGATCCTGGTGTTTCTGGGGCTGGGAATCGTGCTGGCCCTGCCTGGGGATCGCTACGTGCGCCCTGCCCTGATCGCGTCGATCGTCATGAGCGTGCTCATCTGGTACTTCACCCAGGCCTTCGGCATGATCTTTACCGGCATGGCGACCGATTTCAATTCTGGACTGTTGTTGATCGTGATAGCCCTCGGGGTATGGCCGCGCCGACCAACCTACCGGCCAGGTTGTGCCGGCACCGATGCCTCGAGCGGCTGGCGAGCCGCCCAGCGGGCCCCGGCGGACGGTGAATCCAACACGGTACAGCGCGCCTAGACTCACCCGGGCTCTGTTCTGTGGCTCAAGAAATACGGTACCGAGAGTTCCTGTCGTAGTTCAGGGTGAACTACGACGGCGTAACTGTTCAAAGTTCCGGATCGACGATGCCCCGACGAACCGCATAACGTACCAGGTGGGTCACGTCACGTAGCCGCAGCTTCATCATCACCGCCGCGCGATGCGATTGAACAGTCTTGATGCTGACATGCAAGCGGTCAGCGATCTCCTGGTTGGTATGGCCTTCGCCCACTAGCTGCAATACCTCCCGTTCTCGGCTGGTAAGCGACGCATAGGTATCAGCCGTGTCGGGTGTACCTGCTGGATCCAGGGGTGCAGCACTGGGTGATGAGTGATCCACATCTCGTTCAGCGTAGTCGTCAACGAGGGCGCGAGCCATACTGGGGGACAGGAACGATTCTCCACGGGCCACCGCCCGCACAGCGGCGAGCAGATCGGCGGCGGCAGTGCGCTTGATGACGTACCCGGAGGCGCCAACCCGAAGCGCGCGGAAAAAATATTCCTCAGCCTCATGCATGGTGAGAAACAGCACGCGTGACTCAGGCAACTGTGCGCGAATGCGACGGCATGCTTCCATGCCGTCCAGCTCCGGCATGCTGATATCCATCAATATGACGTCGGGGAAGAGCAGCTCGGATTTCTCCACCGCTTCCCGCCCCGTGCGCGCCTCACCAACCACCTCGATATCGCTGGCCATGGAGAGCAGCGCTTTGAGACCATCCCGCAAAATGTCATGATCGTCGGCCAATAGAACGGTGATGGTGCCGCCGATGTACGATTCTGTATCACTCACCGGTACCGCTTCTCCTCTCTGACGCCACGCGCCCTTTCACGCACCACTCGAGACTCTCGGCGACTGGCGTAAGCGGTACAGTAGCACGTATCCAGCAACCGTGCCCTGGTCGGGACCGGACCATGAGGCTGCCACCAAGTGGTCGAATCCGCGCCCGCATGCCTTCGAGTCCGAGCCCGCCAGATCCCTCCTGCTGAGGAGAGCGCAGGGATGATTCCGTTGGATCAAATCCTTGCCCATTGTCGGCAAATACTAGAGTTACGTGCTCGGCAGATTGTCGCAAGAGACAGCCTGCGTACGTCGCGTGACCATGCCTGACCGCATTGGTGAGACCTTCTTGAGCAATTCGGAATAGCGCCGTTTCAACGTCGCTGGGAAGGCGCTCGGCTCCGATAGTGACGACTCGTAGCTCGACTCCCAGACGCGCTCTGGCGTCTTCCGCCAGCCAGCGGAGTGCCGCCGGAAGACCCAGGTCGTCCAGCACTGCCGGACGCAGCTGGCGAGAGAGCGCCTGTACCTCGGCTAGGGTTTGTTGCGCCAGCAGACTCAAATGCTCAGCCTGCTGCCGCGCCTTTTGGGCCGATTCGCCCCTTTCTCCGGCCAGCCTCTGGCCGATAGCCTCCGCATGCAGCAACAGCGCGGTAAGACTCTGGCCAGTTTGGTCGTGCAGCTCCAACGCCAGTCTTCGCCGTTCTTCCTCTTGAGCGCGCAGTACGCGGGCAGCTACTTCGTTTCGGCTGCGCGCCAGCTGGTCGAGCATAGCATTGAAGGCGCGTGCCAGAACCCCGACATCGGCATCGGTATGATCCAGCGCGACCCGGGCATCCAGATCGCCGTACTCCACTGCCCGTATGGTCACCAGTAGGCTATGCAACGGAGCAAACGCCGCGCGCAGAAACAGGAAATTGACGAAGAGACCGAGTAGTACAGCCAGCACGATGAACGACGTGTCGATTATGTAGTGATAAGTCATCGGGTTGTGCTCTGTGATCCACCAACCAGCAAGTGTATCCAGAACAATGATGACGCTGTTGGCAATGATGACTTTTTCAAAGGTTGAGAGTTGATTGAGCCACTGGGCAACTCTCAAGCAGTATCCAGCCTGCCGCGGCCTAGCTCGCTTGCGGAATGAAGATAGGTTCATACAAGTCTGATCCTCACTACCGCCTCGTCAGGTAGCGGCTGCCGCTGGTGATACCGTACCGGGCAGTGCGATGATGATGACTGTACCATGCCATGGCGGCCTTCCTGGAGTCTGCAAGCTCACCTGCACCGACCAGCGGCCGGCCATATCCAGCTGGAGAGGGACGACAAAGGTTCCATTGCCGTTCTGAGCGCCTTGCACCCTAGCCTGGTGGGCACCCATCTCCATCGCCGGCATAGTCCAGGTGGCCACGAGCTGTGCCCAGGGGCCGCCCACCGCCGCCTGATCAGTGGTATCGGCGAACGACACGATAAGATGCGTGGTGGCGCCGACCTGCGGCTGGGCTGGCCAGACCGTGGCATGAGCCTGGAGCGTTACCCATCGTTGGTGTACCAGCGTTGCGAGAGGCAGTGCCAGCGCCAGTACCAGCGCGGCACAGAAGATGAGCCAGATGGTCTTTCTTACCGAGAAGATCAACCTGGGGTCTCGTGAAGACGGATATGCCATGCGATCACCTCCAGCTGTGTTTTCCTTTCTACCCGGTTAGAAAGACCGCCCCTTCACTCTTGATGGCATATGTGTAGCATATGCTAGACACCACCGGCGCGTCCACCGGTAGAAGTATGGAGAATCGATCCGTAAGTCTACTGAGGTGACGATGAGAGACGAGCGCATCCGCTACCCTGGTGAGCTAGCTCTTGATTCCCGCGTCCTGTGCCTGGCAGCTAGGGCAGCGCCCAAAGAGTTCCACCCGGTGACCCGAGATGGCAAAACCTGATTGGCGTTCAACCGTCTCCAGCAGCTGCACGGGAAGGCAATCATCTATCGAGACGATCCGGTGACACTGTGCGCAGGTCAAGTGGTGGTGATGCGTCCCCGGCTGCACCGGATGGTAGCGTGTGCTCCCATCGGCAAAGGTCACCTGGTCGAGAAAACCAAGCGCCGTGAGCAGCTCAACCGTGCGGAAGGCGGTGGCGCGGCCGATCCATGGAGCGCGCTGCTGGGAGGCGTGCCACAGCTCCTCACTGCAAAAATCCTTGCCCTCTGTCGCCCACTCGACGATTTGTTCAATGATGGCGCTGCGTGGACGGGTGGAACGTAAGCCAGCGTGCTCCAGGGCGGCAACCATCTGGGGAGCGCTGATATCAGGTGAAAAGGTCATAGTTGTTGCTCTTGCCTACTCCCCCCAGCTATTGACACCACGTATCAGTGTATGGTATCCTCTCGCTGCCAGGTATTGATATCCCATATCAGTGATATACTATATCACATACTCCGGGCAGTTGTCCTGAGCACTGGCTCAAGCGTGGAAAAATGGCGGAATACCCTGTGAGGAGACTGGTTTCATGGCCCCTCGCCGTCTATCGCCGGTACTCGTCGGCTTCATCGGCTCACTCATACTGATGTCACTCGGTCTAGCTGGCTGTAGCGGCACGTCTGCTACCAGAACCTCGAGCACTGTGTTAAATGTGGTTGCCGGCGAGAACTTCTGGGGCAGCATTGCCGCCCAATTAGGTGGCTCGCACGTCTCAGTCACGAGCGTCGTCAGCGATCCCAACGCCGACCCCCATCAATATGAAAGCAACAACAACGATGCGCGCGCGTTTGCGCAGGCGCAGTACGTTATCCTTAATGGCGCCGGCTATGACGACTGGGGGCAGCAGCTTGTCACGGCCAATCCGGTTAGCGGCCGCAAGGTCTTCACTGTGGCGACTCTCCTGGGGAAGAAAGATGGGGACAATCCCCACATGTGGTACAACCCCAACTATGTGGAGCTAGTTGCCAATCAGATCACTAAAGACTACCGGTCGCTCGATCCGAAGGACAGCACCTATTTCACCAATGAGCGTCAGGCCTTCGAGACGGCTCTGGCCCCCTATCATCAGCGCCTGAATGAGATCAAAGCCAAGTTTGCCGGCCGCAAAGTCGGCGCCACCGAGAGCATCTTCGTCTATATGGCCAATTATCTCGGCCTCGATCTCATATCGCCACCTGAGTTCATGCAGGCGGTCGCCGAGGGCAATGATCCGCCTGCGGATACTGTGGTCACCTTTGAGCAGCAGATTCAGCAAAAACAGATCACAGTGCTGGTCTATAATGTACAAACCGTCACCCCGGTGACTGATCACCTGAAAGCGCTGGCCGCCGCGCAAGGGATTCCTTTGGTCTCGGTCTCTGAGACCATTCAGCCTCCCGATGTGAGCTTCCAGGATTGGCAAGTCGGGCAGCTCTTGCAATTGCAAAACGCGCTGAATGCCCAGGTACTTGGGCAGTAGGGAGAACGTTATGACCAGCAGCAGTATGAGCCTGACGAACCCAGCGGCGCCCCCACCTGCCCAGGATGGCCACGACGGAGCGCCAGAGGTCGTCGCGCTGACAGAGGCGGCCGTAGAGCATGGTGGCAGAACCATTTGGTCCCGGGCCACCTTCACCGTGCAGGCAGGAGAATTTATCACGGTGCTCGGCCCCAATGGGTCTGGGAAATCCACATTGCTCAAGCTGCTGCTCGGCATGGTACGACCGAGCGCCGGTGAGGTGCGGGTCTTCGATCGCGTCCCTCGGCGGGGTCGTGCCGATATCGGGTATGTGCCTCAGCGACGTACTCTGGATTCGGATCTCGCCGTTCGGGGACGTGATTTCGTGCGGCTTGGCCTCGAGGGGCACCGATTTGGGTTCGCACTTCCCCTACCCGGGCACCATGCGGCTCGCGAGCGCGTGCAGCAGGCGATCGAGGCGGTAGAGGCGACTCCCTATGCCGATCGGCCGATCAACCAGCTCTCCGGCGGGGAACAGCAGCGCTTGTTGTTAGCGCAAGCTCTAGTCGGAAATCCGCGATTAGTCCTCCTGGACGAGCCGCTGGCGAGCCTCGACCTGCGCAATCAGCAGGCGATCTCGCAGCTCGTAGCCCGGCTGGCGCGCGAGCGCGGCATGACGGTGATTCTTGTCTCGCATGATCTCAATCCGCTGCTTGGCGTACTGGACCGGATGGTGTATGTGGCTCGTGGGCGGGTCGTCGCCGGTACGCCCGACTCGATTCTAACGACCGAGAGCCTGAGTAACCTGTATAACAGCCCAATCGAGGTTTTGCACGATAGCCAGGGACACGTCTTTGTCGTCGGACTGGAAGCGGAAGGGCAACTCCACTAAAGCTCCCTGCCAGAAAGGCCACCTCAGATGCCTGGTGTACTTATCGTATTCGCCTCGGCGCCCACGCCCTACTCCTGGAATCTGGTCGCCGATTGGCAGATCCTCTTCCAATACCAGTTCACGCAGAATGCGTTCCTGGCCGGCACATTCATCGCTCTCATCGCGGGCGCGGCGGGCTATTTTGTCGTGCTGCGCCACCTGTCGTTTGCCAGCCACGCACTAGCCAACATCGGCTTTGCCGGCGCCGCCTGGGCGGTGCTGGTCTCTCTGCCCGCGACCCTGGGCTTGCTCCTGTTTACGGGAGCCGGCGCGTTAGGGATCGGGATGTTCGGCAAGCGTCTGCAGAACCGTGACGTGGTCATCGGTTCCCTCCTGGCCTGGAGCCTGGGTCTGGGTACGCTCTTCATCTTTCTCTATCACGGCTATGCCGAAAACGCCTATGCTATCCTCTTTGGTCAGATCCTGGGCGTAAGTCAAGGGGATGTCGACCTGGTCGTCGGCGCGAGCCTGGTTGCGCTGCTCGCACTGGCGGCGATTTATCGCCCGCTTTTGTTCGCGAGTCTGGATGCGGAGGTCGCCGAAGCGCGCGGCGTTCCAGTGGGCGCGCTCTCGCTGATCTTCATGCTAATCCTGGCGGTGGCGGTGGCGGTGGCGGTGCAGGTCATCGGGGTCCTATTGATCTTTGCGCTGCTCATTACCCCCGCCGCCGTCGCGGAGCGTATCACCGCGCGTCCGGCGATCAACCTGGGGCTCGCGGTTCTTCTGGCTCTGCTCTTCACCTGGGGAGGACTCGTGGTGGCCTATGTCCAGCCCTATCCGGTGAGCATATACATCACAAGCTTCGCCTTTGGCGGCTATCTCTTGGTGCGTCTGTTGACGTTGCGCAGGCCGGTGCTCTTTGGATCTTCCGGCCGGGGGCCTTCCGAGCTGGAGGCCGCCCCATGAGTATCCTTAGTGTAACAGCTGTGACTCATCCCTTTTCACTCAACCTGATTCAAGACTTCCAGGTCATGCTGAGCGTCGACTTCATGCGCACGGCCTTTCTTGCCGGCACCGCCGTCGCCATCATGGCGGGCATAGTGGGCTATTTCATCGTGCTACGCCAGCAGGTCTTTGCTGGGGAGCAATTGTCCCATGTGGCCTTCGCCTGCGTGCTGGGCGCCACGCTCTTCAACCTTAACTTCCTCGCGGGACTGTTTGGCGGGACAATCCTGGTCGCGCTGCTCATCGGCGCGCTGAGCGGGCGGGTACGGCCGCGCGACACCGAGATTGGCGTCGTCTCCGCCTGGGTCCTGGGTTTAGGAGTGTTGTTCCTCAGCATCTATATCGCGGGGGGACTCCAGGGCACGGCGACGCATACCATCTCGGTCGGCGTGAACACGCTCTTCGGCACGATTGTCGGGCTAGATGCCTCTACGGCGCTGTTCATGACGCTCGTCGGGATCGGGATCACGCTCGTGATGCTGATTATTGCCCGTCCGCTGCTCTTCGCGTCGCTCGATCCGGAGGTAGCCGCTGCAAAGGGCGTGCCAGTGCAGGCGCTTGGCATTGTGTTCCTGATCCTGGTCGCGCTGAGCGTGAGTGAGGCCACCGAAGCAGTGGGGGCCTTGCTGATCTTGACGCTTTTGGTAACGCCGGCGGCCCTCGCCCGCGATATCTGCACGCGCCCCTACGCAGCGATCGTCCTATCTGCTAGCCTCTCGCTGGGTTTTGTCTGGGTGGGATTGGTCCTGGCGTTCTATGTGCACGCACCCTATAGCTTTCTCATCACGACGCTGGCCTTCGGCACCTTCGTGCTAGCGGAGGGAGTTCGATGGCTCTGGAACCGGCTACGTCCAGCTGAGCGCGGGCAGCTAAAATCGTCATCCGCATCGGCGTGACATTTCTTCCGCTTAAGCGATGGTCACACCTCGCCGTAAACCAATGTGCTATAGTGGGGTGGAATTCTTTCCGCTGCTCGCTCGCTGCAAGACCCGTTGGTTATGTCACGCCCAAATAGCGCCTGCCCGTGTGGCTTTCCACATCGGAAGTTGATAACAGCTGCCAGGTTCTGGATCCGGACGATGATGCTCGGGACAGCGAGGGCACTATATGACGAGTCAGGAACCTATCCACAAGGAACCTATCCATAAAGTAGGTAAGGTAGAAAGTTTCGTACAAATATCGCTGGTCGTTACTATAATCTTCTTCTGCACCGCTCTGCTCTGTGCTGTACCCCTCTCTCTCTTTTTTCCTCGACTCTCGCTGTTCTCGGGGAATCAGCCGCTGAATATCAGTGGTTCCTATCAAGGGGAATATAATGACACCACCGCTGGTACACAGGATGAGATGACCATTGTCATGACGCAAGCCCACGAGACACTTGGTGGCCAGCTTCAGCTCGTGGAAGATACGGGTGCGCAGTCAAATTTCTCACTCACCGGCACCGTGACGCAGACGACGCCCATTCAGGTCTCCTTCGTCTCAGTTAGTGTCGACCACAAAACCACGCTTACCTTTACGGGTCAGTACGATAAGACGTCGGGGAAACTGAGCGGAGATGTCGCATCCTCACAGGGGGATGCCGGTACCTGGACTGCTGAGTTGACGAGTGGTGATTCGGGAGATTGATGTCTGAAGCATGATCCTCGCTTGCGATTTGGCCCCGCTGACGCCATCTGTATCCAAGTCTCTGCGGGGCAAAGACTTCCCGTATGTGGTGGCAGTGTGAAGGAAATTTTTGGGGTTGACATTGCAGAGATCATCAGGTATGCTCCTGTTCCAGACACACAGGGGTGGCCAAAGCCACCCCTGATTTTGTGTCGTGCACTCCAGGAGAACAGGCATGCGACGTATCGAGCGTACAGCGACCTCCACCGCAACGTTCGCGGTGCGCCGCGTCTCCGCGCTTGAAGCACGCCTGGCTGATTACTCCTCCCCCAGTAGCCTTTCTCGCACTATCCTACCCGCGTCCGCCGTAGCGGCGATTCTTGGCGCGCTTCTCATCCTACGGGGCCCCGCTGTGTTGCTCGCAAGCGACGTGGCGGGGCAGCCAGAGAAGCTCAACATCGACGCGATAGTGGGAGGATAGGTAGAGCGCTGACGCTCGACCGTTCCAACGAAGGTTCCCTGTAGAGGGCTTCCCATGCGGAAGCCCTCTTTTTTTGTCCTTATTCCTTCGTCATCGGAAAGCCACAGTTGTGCTCAAGGAGAAGGTGTATGTCCACATCCATTGTCGATGGTCACGCACTACGCCCGTCCAGCGCTCATGGCGCGGTGTCGCCCCCCGACCAAGCTGCCGAGCCCATCCAGAAGACAGGCGCACGCATTCTGTGCGATGCACTGGAGCAGGAAGGTGCAGAGGTCCTGTTCGGATACCCAGGCGGGGCGATCATGCCGTTTTATGATGCGCTGACCGCCTCGTCATTGCGCCACGTCTTGGTACGTCACGCAGCAGGCAGCCGCCCACGCGGCCGATGGCTATGCCCGTGCCACCGGCCGCGTGGGCGTGTGTGTCGCCACTAGCGGTCCCGGCGCGACGAACTTGGTCACCGGACTGGCAACCGCCTTCATGGACTCTACACCGGTGGTCGCTATCACTGGCCAGGTGGCCCGCCGTTTCATCGGCACCGATGCGTTCCAGGAAACGGACATCATCGGCGTCACGCAGCCGATCACCAAACACTGTTTCCTGGTGCGTCCGTTGAAGAGCTAGCCGCCACCGTCCATGAGGCATTTGCCATCGCCCGCTGCGGCCGCCCTGGTCCCGTCCTGATCGATGTCCCCAAGGACGTGCAGCAGACTTCGACCAGCGCTCCCGCGCCGTATCGTCCCTATCCAGTCCACCGGCCAACGCTAACTGCGGACCTGCCTGGAGCCATACAGCGCGCCGCTGGCCTCATTGACACTTCGGAGTGTCCACTCATACTCGCTGGTCACGGCGTCATCCTCTCCGAGCCTATGCCGAGCTTCGCGCGTTCGCGGAGCGGCTGACATCCCGGTGATCACGACGCTCCTTGGTATCAGCGCATTTCCCGAGTCGCACCCGCTAGCCCTCGGCATGCCAGGTATGCATGGGCCCGTGGAGGTCAATCTGGCCATTCACGCAGCCGACGTGCTAGTAGCCGTTGGCATGCGCTTCGATGACCGTGTCACTGGCGACGTGAGTCAGTTCGCGCCGCACGCCCGCATCATTCACATCGACATCGACCCGGCGGAGATGGGCAAGGTATTCATGCCGACGGTACCCATCGTGGCAGACGCTCAAGTCGCGCTGCAAGCCCTCGCATCCCAGATTACCCCTGCCAGCCACTCCGCCTGGATGAGAACGATCCACGCCTGGAATGACCAAGCGAAAGATGAGACGAAGGGAGATGAAACGCCATCTCACTCGGCCGACCGTGACCCTGATGCGCTGCCCCAGCCGAGAGACATTCTCAGTGCCATACGGCGTGCCACCGGAGGGCAGGCCCTGATCGTGACCGATGTCGGCCAGCATCAGATGTGGGCTGCCCGTTTCTATGGGTATGACCAGCCCAACAGCCACCTCACGTCCGGCGGGCTCGGTACGATGGGATTTGCTCTCCCGGCCGCGATCGGCGCCGCGTTAGGCCGTACCGCCGATCCCGTCTGGGTCATAGCCGGCGACGGCGGCATCCAGATGAACATACAAGAGCTGGCAACGCTCGCCGACCTGAACCTGCCTATCAAGGTGGCCATCATCAACAACGGCTACCTTGGCATGGTACGTCAATGGCAGGAGTTCTTCCACCAGCGCAACTACTCCGAGACCCGGCTCACCGGGCCGGACTACGTCAAATTAGCGGAGGCCTATCACATAATTGGGTTCCAGGTCCTGCGGGCCGCAGATGTGGATGCCACGGTCGAGCGCGCCATGGCAGCCTCTGGACCCGTCCTCATCGACTTCGTGGTCGAGTCAGAAGCAAACGTGTTTCCGATGGTTGTGCCCGGCAAGAGCAACCTTGAGATGATCGAACGCGCACAGTCCGCGGGAGGGCACCGTGGCTGATCCGGCAAGCGGGGACTCCCCTAAAGCGGAAGAGCAGCACGTGCTGGCGCTCCTGGTGAGCGACCAGGCGGGTGCGATCGAACGGTGCTCGGCGTGCTGCGCCGCCGGGCGCCGGGCTTCTCCACAGTCAGTGTCGCGGCGACCGAGGAGCCAGGGGTCATGGGCGTCACTATCGGCCTCACGAGCACCCGCGCGGTGGCCGAGCATACTGTCGCGCATCTGCGCAAGCTGGTTGACGTGCGCTGGGCCGCCGCCATGCCCACGTCGTCGACGGACGGGGAGGTGCTACTGCGCGAGCTCGCCCTGATACGCGTTGCCTGTGACGCGCAGACGCGCCGCGAAATCGTCGACCTGGCGCATCTCTTTGCGGCGCGTCCTGTGGGCGTCACGGACACCTCCGTGACCCTGGAAGTCAGCGGTCCGCACGAGACGATCGAAAATCTGCTGCGCCTCCTACGTCCGCTCGGGATTCGCGAGCTGGCGCGCACGGGTCGGGTGGCCATGCGCCGAGGCGACGATCAACGGGATCAGGGGAAGGAGGCCACGCCGACGGCAGGATAACGCGCCCGCTGGAGCGCACTGACCACATGGCACTGAGCCTATCGACCATATTTCGGGCCCAACATAGGGCAGACAAAAGGAGACAACACTCATGGCAAAGATATACTACGACGCGGATGCCGACGCGGACGCGATAAAGCAGAAGAGCATCGCAATCGTTGGTTATGGCAGCCAGGGCCACGCCCACGCGCTGAACCTACGCGACAGCGGCTGTGATGTCACCGTTGGACTCTACCAGGGCAGCTCAAGCTGGGCAAAGGCGGAGCGCGAGGGCTTGGCGGTCCGCTCCGTCGCTGAGGCCACCGCCGCCGCCGATGTGATCATGATACTGCTTCCCGACCAGTACCACCGCGAGATTTACGAGCGTGACATCCGGCCAGGCCTGGCTCCCGGCAAGATGCTCATGTTCGCGCACGGGTTCGCCATCCATTATAGCCAGGTGAACCCACCCAAAGACATCGACGTAGCGATGGTCGCCCCCAAGAGCCCCGGCCACATGGTGCGCACCATCTACCAGGAGGGCGCGGGCGTGCCCTCGTTGTGGGCGGTGTATCAGGACGTCACGGGTGAGGCCGAGCAGCTCACCCTCAGCTACGCCCGCGCCCTCGGCAGCACTCGCGCTGGCGTGCTGCGCACCACTTTCGCCGAAGAAACCGAGACGGACCTGTTCGGCGAGCAGAGTGTGCTCTGCGGGGGCATCACAGCGCTGATCAAGGCTGGTTTCGAGACTCTCGTCGCCGCGGGATACCAACCCGAGCTCGCCTACTTTGAGTGTATGCACGAGATGAAGCTGATCGTGGACCTCATGTACCAGGGCGGCATGAGCTATATGCGCTATTCAGTCAGCGATACCGCCGAATATGGCGACTACACCGCTGGTCCACGCCTCGTTGACGATCGGGTGCGCGAGACCATGCGCAGCATCCTGAGCGACATCCAGGACGGCAGCTTCGCCACGCGCTGGATTCTCGAGAATCAGGCTGGCCGTCCCAGCTTCAATGCGATGCGGCGCGCCAATCGGGAGCACCCGATCGAGAAGGTTGGCCGCGAGCTGCGCGCGATGATGCCCTGGCTGCAGCCGCGCGCCGACGCCGCTGCCGACCAGGCGCCCGCAGCCCAGCCCACCACCTCTGGTGCCGTTGGGCGCTAGCATGCCGGCGCCATTTCGAGGAAATACCGCGAGTGATACGAGTGACAAAGGAGCATTTTCATAATGAATGAATATGAGTACTTCGACCACGAGGACGTTGATTCGATCGGAGCACTGGTCGCTGCCAACGCGGTGCCGCCGAGCGAGTCGCGCGAGCAGGAGTGGAAAGCCCCTTACAACCGGCCAGGGCGTCACATCGGCATCTTCGATACGACGTTGCGCGACGGCGAGCAGTCACCTGGGGCTAGCATGACTTTCGACGAGAAACTCCAGGTAGCCGAGCAGCTTGTGCGCCTCCGCGTCGACGTCATCGAGGCCGGTTTCCCCGCAGCGTCGCCAGGCGACCTGGCCGCCGTACGCGAGATCGCCCGTCGCACCCGCGGCACGGCAGTGGCGGCGCTAGCCCGTGCCAATCGCGCCGACATCGATGCCTGTTATGAGGCACTGGGCGACGCGGAACATCCGGTCCTGCATGTCTTCATCGCCACTTCCGACCTGCACCTGAAACACAAGCTCGGCAAGACCCGCGAGGAGGTGCTGGCCCAGGTGGGGGAGATGGTCGCCTACGCCCGCCGTGGGTTCCCGGTCATCGAGTTCTCAGCCGAGGATGCCACACGCAGCGATTGGGATTACCTGAGCCTGGTCTACGCCGCCGCCATCGACGCCGGCGCCTCGGTGGTTAACGTCCCCGACACCGTAGGCTATACTACACCCAATGAGTTCAGCGCATTGATCACCCACCTCCGTGCGACCGTACCGGGCATCGAGGCGGTGACCATCAGCGCCCACTGTCACGACGACCTAGGCATGGCCACCGCTAATACGCTCGCCGCTATCGCGGCCGGCGCCAGCCAGATCGAGGTAACCATCAATGGATTGGGCGAGCGTGCGGGCAACACCTCACTCGAAGAGGTCGTGATGGCGCTACGCACGCGCGCCGATGCCTTCGGCGGGTGTACCACCGGCATCGTGACGGAGCACTTGGTGCCAACCAGCCAACTCGTGAGTAGCATTACTGGCATACCTGTACCTCCGAACAAGGCAATCGTGGGGGCGAATGCGTTCGCCCACGAAGCCGGCATCCACCAGGACGGCATGCTCAAACACCGCGGCACCTACGAGATCATGGAGCCGCGCTCGGTGGGCTGGACTCAGTCCAGGCTGGTGCTGGGCAAGCACTCAGGACGGCACGGCTTCGATGCGCGCCTCCGCGTGCTAGGGTATCGCCTGCGCCGGGAGGAGCTCCAGCGCGCCTACGAGGCGTTTCTCGCACACGTCGATCAGCACAAGCTTGCCGACGACGATGTCCTGCGCCACATTGCCGAGGCTGTACGCGAGGTCCCTCTCGCCCAGTCTGCCAAGGCGTGACCGCATATACGATAATGGCGGCGGCTGTGAACTGTCGCCACGTGAAAGGAGGAACTGGTGGGCTTCACGATGGCAGAGAAGATCCTCGCCCGGCACGCCGGCAAAGCAACCGTGGAGGCTGGCGAGCTCATTGACGTGCAGGTTGACCTGGTGATGGCCAACGACATCACCGCACCATTGGCCATCAAGGAATTCGAGAAGATTGGGGTGGAAAGGGTATTCGACCCAGCGCGCGTGGTCTTCGTCTCGAGCCACTTCACGCCGGCCAAGGATATTCAGTCGGCACAGCAAGCCAGTATTATGCGCAAATTTGCCCGTGCGCAGGGGACGGTCTACTACGAGATCGGACGCGGCGGCATCGAGCATGTGGTGCTGCCCGAGCAGGGCCTGGTAGTTCCAGGCCAGGTCGTAGTGGGTGGCGATTCGCACACGTGCACCTATGGCGCTCTGGGTTGCTTCGCCACCGGCATGGGCTCGACGGATATCGCGGTGGCGCTCGCGACCGGCGAGGTCTGGATGCGCGTGCCGGCAACCATGAAGTTTGTTTACTATGGTAAGCGCCAGCCCTGGGTCAGCGCGAAGGATATGATCCTCCAGACCATCGGCGCCATCGGTGTGGACGGTGCGCGTTACAGCGCAATGGAGTTCACCGGAGAGGCCGTCACCGGCTTGAGCGTCGAAGGGCGGCTGACGATGGCCAACATGGCGATCGAAGCTGGCGCCAAAGCTGGCCTTTTCCCCGTGGACGAGCAGACCCTGGCTTATCTCGAGCCGCGGGCGAAATGGCCATACGAAGTGATCGCCAGCGATCCTGACGCGCGCTATACCCAGACGTTTGAGTTCGACGTCTCGACGATGGAGCCCATGGTGGCCTGCCCATTCGAGCCATCCAACATTAAGCCAGTCAGCCAGGTGGACCGCAAGCCTATCGACCAGGTCTTCATCGGCTCCTGCACCAACAACCGCATCGAGGACCTGCGCGTGGTAGCCGGCATCTTGCGCGGGCACAAGATCCACCCTGACATTCGCTGCATCGTCATCCCCGGCTCCGTCGAGGTTGAGCGCCAGGCGCTTCGCGAGGGACTGATCGAGGTCTTCCAAGACGCCGAAGCCGTTATCTCGACGCCGGGTTGCGGTCCGTGCCTGGGCGGGTACATGGGCGTGCTCGGCCCCGGAGAGCGGGCTGTCTCGACTAGCAATCGCAACTTCCGCGGTCGCATGGGTCATCGAGATGCCGAGGTCTACCTCGCCAGTCCTGCCGTGGCCGCCGCGTCGGCGATCCTGGGACGGGTCGCCAGCCCCGCCGAGATTGTGCGCGAGGAGGTGGTCGTATGACGAGAGCAACTAGGCGAGCAGAGGGGGACAATGGCGGTGGCGGCAGTGAGCTGTCGACCCACGGGGGACGCGCCTGGGTCCTGGGTGACAACGTCGATACGGACGTGATTATTCCCGCGCGCTATCTCCTCACCTCCGATCCCGTCGAGCTGGGCAAACACTGCCTGGAGGATCTCGACACAAGCTTTGCCACCGCCGTGCGTCCAGGCGATGTGCTGGTGGCGGGGCAGAATTTCGGCTGTGGCTCCTCGCGGGAGCATGCTCCCCTTGCCATCAAGGGCGCGGGCGTAGCTGTCGTCATTGCGTCGTCCTTCGCCCGCATCTTTTTTCGCAATGCTATCAACATCGGCCTGCCCATCCTAGAGTGCGCCGCGGCCGTTGACGCAATACGCTCTGGCGACACGCTTCAGGTCGTACTGGAAAGTGGCCGCATTGAGGACGTCACAACCGGTGAAACCTTCCAGGCGCAGTCGTATCCTGAGTCCATCCTGCGAATTATCGCCGCGGGCGGCCTGATCGCCGCCACGCGCGAGAAGCTGCGTGCGACTGGAAAGCTATCGTCTGCATCCAACACGGCCGCTACATCGTCAGATTGAGGAGTCGAACATGGTCCAACAGATCACTCCACGCGCCGGTGACCCGGAGGCAACGAGCAACGCGACCGCCCCGCACATTCCAACCGTCGCCGCCGACGAAGGATTGGCCTACTTGCTCATGCCCACCGTGTCCATGAGTGTGGCACACTACGTGGCGACTCACTGCCTTAACTATGGCACTGATGCTTCGAGGGCATCCGCGCCTCACTGGAACGAGACGGCAGGCCAGCTCTACGTCTTGAAGCTGCGCGAGCATTACAAGCGCTTCGCCAATTCGCGTCGTATGCTCAAGATCCAAGAGAGCGAATCGGTCGACGCGCTCCACGACATCACACTCGAGCTCCTGCGCCGGCAAAACTTCCGGCAGGACGTCTACGTCCGGCCACTGGCCTATAAGTCCTCCCGCACCATCAAGCTGACAATCAGCAGCCTGGACGATACACTCACGATCTTCGCGTTCCCCATGGGCAACTACGTCGACATTAGCGCTGGGCTCAACGTGTGCGTCTCCTCCTGGCGCCGCGTCAGTGGCAACGCCATGCCGGTGCGGGCCAAGACCACCGGTGTCTATGTGAACAGCTCGCTCGCCATCGACGATGCGGCCGCAGCGGGCTTCGACGAGACGATCTTGCTGACGGAGGCTGGTCGTGTCTCGGAGGGCAGCTCATGCAATCTCTTCCTCGTACGTAATGGTCAGCTCCACACGCCGTGCACCGCCGACGATATCCTGGAGGGCATCACCCGCGCCTGCGTGATGGAGATGGCCGAGCGCGACCTGGGTGTGCGAACCTGTGAGCGGGGCATCGACCGCACCGAGCTGTACGATGCGGACGAAATCTTTTTCACCGGTACCGGCGTCCAGATCTCCCCTGTGACCAGAGTCGATGGGCGGCGCATCGGCACGGGCGAGCCGGGTCCCCTGACGATGGAGCTGCAGCGCCGTTACCTGCGAGCGGTCCGGGGCGACGATCCGGCCTACGCCTCGTGGTGCACGCCGGTCTATTGAGAGACGAGAAACCGCGATGCCGGCAGCAGTAAACTGCCGGCTCACCATTACTCAGAGCAGAGACGTCTGGAGGAAACCATGCCGCTCGACCTCAAGCACCGCAGCCACACAATCACCAATGGGCGAGACCGCGCAGGCGCGCGGGCCATGCTGAAAGGCATTGGCTACACGGATGACGATCTGGCGCGCCCGATCATCGGCGTAGCCAACACCTGGATCGAGACGATGCCCTGTAACTTCCATCTGCGTCGCCTGGCCGCGAAGGTCAAGGAGGGGATACGGGCGGCCGGCGGCACGCCGATGGAGTTCAACACCATCGCTATCAGCGATGGTGTGACGATGGGCACGGAGGGCATGAAAGCCTCGCTGATCAGCCGCGAGGTCATCGCCGATTCCATCGAGCTGGCCGGCCGCGGCTACATGTTCGACGCCATCGTGGCGCTAGTCGGGTGCGACAAGACTATCCCGGGCGCCGCGATGGCGCTTATCCGGCTGAACGTGCCCAGCCTCATTCTGTACGGCGGCTCTATCGCGCCGGGGAGGTTCAAGGGGCGAGACGTTACCATCGTCGACGTCTACGAAGCGGTAGGAGCCAATGTGGCGGGCACGATGAGCGATGACGACCTGCGCGAGCTGGAGAATGTTGCCTGTCCTGGGGCGGGTGCATGCGGCGGCCAATATACCGCGAACACGATGGCGATGGCCCTGGAGCTGCTCGGCCTCTCGCCGATAGGCACGGCAAGCGCTCCAGCAACCGACCCGCGCAAAGACGAGGTGGCTGTGCGCTGTGGCCACCTCGTCATGGATCTCCTGCGTCGTGGCGCACTACCCCGCGACACCCTGACCCGGAAGTCGTTCGAGAATGCGATTGCCGGGGTGGCCGCGTCGGGAGGGTCCACCAACGCTGTACTGCACCTGCTCGCCATGGCCCGAGAAGCCAGTGTCCCGCTCTCCATCGACGATTTTGATGCGATCAGCACGCGTACACCCCTGCTCGCCGACCTGAAGCCCGGCGGACGGTATGTGGCGGTCGACTTGGATCGTGCCGGTGGGATACAGCTGCTGGCTCAGCGGCTGGTGACCGCTGGACTGGCCGACGGAACGCAGATGACCCCAAGCGGGCGGACTCTCGGCGAAGAGGCAGCCGAGGCGCAGGAGACGCCGGGACAGAATGTCCTGCGCCCGCTTTCCGATCCCGTCAAGCCCACCGGTGGCCTGGTTATCCTCAAGGGCAACCTCGCTCCCGACGGGTGCGTGGTCAAGATCGCCGGCCACGAGCGTCCCTACCATCGTGGACCGGCGCGGATCTTCGATTGCGAGGAAGATGCCATGACTGCGGTGACCAGTGGTCAAATCGAGGCGGGCGATGTGGTTGTGATCCGCTACGAAGGGCCGCGGGGCGGGCCGGGCATGCGGGAGATGCTAGGAGTCACCGGTGCGATCGTCGGCGCCGGTCTGGGTGAGACAGTGGCGATGATCACCGATGGCCGGTTCAGCGGCGGGACGCGTGGCTTGATGGTCGGTCACGTCGCACCTGAGGCGGCGCACGGTGGTCCCATAGCCGCACTGCGTGAGGGAGACGGAGTCGTCATCGACGTCGAGGGGCGCCGTCTCGACGTCGAGCTTTCCGACGCTGAGATCGCGGCTCGTTTGTCGGAGTGGACCGAGCCTGCGCCACGCTACACCACCGGCGTCTTCGCCAAATATGCCGCCTCGGTCTCCTCCGCTTCTGAGGGCGCTGTGACACGACCGAGCTTCGGTTTCAGGCACTAGGCAGAGGCGAGGCGCCGGCGCTTGTTGGGTACTAGATCAAGTCATCGTCAGTACCTCATCTGGGGAGGAGCGATAGCGCCTGAGGCACGGGTGAACCAGGTATTGAATGTCATCAACCTAAGTAGACTGAGAGTTATTGGCGTGCGACATCATTAATCCCTAGCCATGGCAGGGGATTCGAGCGAAGATGCATGTCCCTGCTGCCGGTGCACTCTGGATCTGGAGAGTTCCCCCGAGTCCAGAGACCCGCTCGCGCATCGACTGCAGACCCAAATGACCAGGGAACGAGCTGGATGGATCAAACCCCAGACCGTCGTCGCATACATCCAGGAGCAACGCCGCCTCCGTTTCGCTCAGTCGCAGCTCTACTGAATTGGCGTGCGCATGTTTGACCGTATTCTGCAAGGCTTCTTGTGCGATGCGGTACAGCTCCTGTTTGGTTTTGAGAGGCAGAGCAGGCTCTTCGCAGAAGGTAGTGGTTACAGCCAGGTGGTGTCGGGCCTGTACTGCAGCCGCCTGCTGAGCAAGTGCGCCCACCAGCCCCTCCCGCTCCAGCGACTCAGGGCGCAACTCGAAGATCAGCGCTCGCATCTCCACCTGAGCTGCTTCCGCCAAGGAAAGCACATAGTTTAGCGGCTCGGCAACCTCGTGCGGATCCCGGTCGAGCAGGGTCCGTGCAGTGTGTGTCCCAAGCGCAATACCGTAAAGGGCCTGGGAAACTGAGTCGTGCAGTTCCCGCGCCAGGCGCTGACGCTCCTCGAGCGCTGCCCACTCGTGCGCCTGCTCATACAACTGGGCATTTTCCAGTGCTATTGCCGCCTGATTGGCAAAGGCCAGCGCCAGCGCGGCATGGTGCGGAGTGAAATAACTGGGTTCCTCCGCACTTAGCGCCAAGATTCCGATCACCTGCTCTTTGGGCATCAGCGGGACCGCCATTGAGGAAGCAGGCTGGTATCTATAATTCGGCGTGGGCATCGCGCCCACTATGCGCCGCCAGGCCTGGGCGAGGGGTGTGTCCTCTTGCGTATCGCCGATGATGATGGGCTCCCGGCGTTGGAGGATCACCATAATCTGGTCGGCCTGGTTCAGCGAAAAGCGATGACCAAGCAGGAGTTCTCTGGGCCGCTCTCCGCGATAGTCCACGATGGCCGCCTCTCCATCTGTAATAATGCTGATAAAGGCACCACTGTAATTGATGACGGCCTTGAGTTGGTCGAGGATCAGACCCAGTAAGGGTCGCAGTTCGAGGGTGGAAGCCACCGTGTGCGATACCTCCAGTAGCGTGGATAACTCGTGGGTGCGCTCTTCCACCCGCTGCTCCAGCAACTGATACGCCTGCACTTGCTCGGTGATGTCACGGATGACCGATAGGGTATGGGGCTGGCCTTTGTAGGTGAAGGTGGTGCCGTGAACCTCCACCGGGAAAGGTGTGCCATCTTTGCGCAGATCAACTGCCCTGGAGGAGAAGTTACCTCTTGCCTGGATCGCTTGCCAAAACGCTGCCGCAGCCGGGTAAGAGTCCGGGTGGACGATCGCGATGCGCGGGAGGCCGAGAAACTCCTCATAATCGTAACCATGCATTCGGCATGCTGCCAGATTGGCCTCGACGGCCACGCCATCCAGAGTTCTGATCACCATTCCATCGCTGGTCGCTTCAAAGATGCTGCGATATTGTTCTTCCCGTTCGCGCAATTGCTCCTCAACGTGCTTGTAGTCGGTGATATCGGCATGAGAGCCGATCATACGATAGGGCTTGCCAGTTGCGTCGCAGAGAGAGATGCCACGAGCGAGTACCCAACGGTACGACCCATCCTTGTGTCGCAGGCGGTGTTCACACACACAGGTAGCTGGCGGCCCATCCAGGTGCGCTTGCAGTGTTGTCAGCGCACGCTGCAAATCGTCGGGATGAATCCGCTTGTGCCACTCCTCGAGATGTGAAGTGATCTCATCCTCTGCATAGCCGAGCATACGCTTCCAGCTCGGCGAGTAATAGACGTGATCAGTACGCAAATCCCAGTCCCAGAGGCCAACGTTGGCTTGTTGCAGCACCTGCGCGCAGCGCTCCTCTCTCCCCAGCGCATCTTGCTTGCTCTGCTGAAGAATGCCCAGCATGCTGCGAAAACTGGCGAGCATACGCCATTCCTGCGAGCCCTCCGGCCAGGACTCGACTGGCACGAGTGGAACCGTCTCAGGATCGGCACTTATCTGATCGAACAAGTGCAAGAGTGTCTCTGGCAACTCCCGATTCATCGTACTCACCCTTTCAGCTCTGACACGAATGAGCTGGGTTCTGGCTTCTTGAAAAGGCCTCCGCTGGGTCGCCGGCTGCGGGGAAACCGCGCTCTAGCATCCGGCAGTTTTTGGAGTGGTGCTTGCGACCAACCCGCTGCGGACGGCGTAGAGTGTGGCTTGAGTGCGACTTTGCACGCCGAGTTTACGCAGGATGGTGCTGACATGGCTTCTGACCGTATTCTCGCTAATATGCAATTGCTGGGCAATCTGCTTATTTGCGGCACCCTGGGCCAGCAGCCGCAGAACCTCAGTCTCTCGGGTGGTCAGCGACTCGGGATGTTCCGGAGCACTCACCGCCTGCATGAGTCGAGCCGCCGCCTGTGGCGTCAGCTGTACCTGGCCGGCGGCAGCAGCTTTAATCGCCTGGCACAATGCCTCTGCCCGTGTATCCTTGAGTACGTAGCCGATGGCACCGGCACGGACCGCGCCAATCACTGTCTCGTCTTCCAGCACGCTAGTGAGCGCCAGAACCTCTGTCTCAGGTAACTCCCGCCGGATGGCCGCCGTTGCCGCAATGCCGTCCATTACCGGCATCAGTAGGTCCATCAGCACAACATCTGGCCGGAGCTGCCGGGCCAGACGCACCGCCTCGTCTCCGTCGGCCGCCTCTCCTGCCACCTCTACTTCTGGGTCCAGCCGCAGGAACATGCGCAACCCTTCACGGACCACACTATGGTCGTCAGCGATGAGTACGCGAATAGCCATCTACGCTTCTCCCTCCACACCCCCTCCCTCTTCGTCCAGAAGGACTAGGTGACATCCTCTCTTCGTCCGATGCGCGCGAGTGTGGGTGAACCTATACTAGGCATAAGATCTCCGAGCCAGCGCCCACCCATCAATTCAGATAGATGGACCATTCTCGCCCGATAATCGGTCATCTGCCCAGACCAACTGCTGCATTATCCTTGCCAAAGCCGCAGATGGCACGCCTTTAAAAGAGAGGACAAACAATCGATGTATTGCCTGACACTTATAGATGATCACAGCCAATCGCCGAGGCAGTGTACGGATGCAACTCCTACTCGAGCCGGGCCCCACCGACCACGGTATGGCCGGTATAGGAGAGGAAGTCTTCACAATGGACCGGAAACCTAAACAATACACCCCCGGATTTAAAGTGCATACGGTACTAGAAAGTTTCCAGCGTGATCAGTCGTATCGGGACATCTGCCGACGAGTGGGAATCTCTCCCTCTACGTTGTATCGCTGGCGACAGATCTTTCGCGAGCAAGCGCCTGCGACCTTTCTGCCACAGGCCGAGCGCGCGCCGGCGGGGGGTGCCAGGGATCTGGAGGCGATCTTTGAGGCGCACCCAGAGTTTGCCTCCCTCCCCTGGAAGGAGCGGGCCGTCCGGCATGGCACAGTTGACTCAGCGGGCCAGCGTATCCCGCCAGAAGACCTGGCCCTGTCTCGTCTTTTGCGTGGGGAGGTCCTCACCGGCGCTCAAACCGCTGAAGATCGCCTGCAGACACCCGACGGGCGCACGGTCTCCTTCAGCATGACCGGGCGGTCCCTGCGCGATGTCGACGGAGCCATCACCGGAGTGGTGGGAGTTGCGCGCGATGTGACCGACCGGCGGTGCCTGGAGCGGAGAGTGGCCGAGCACGCCGCGCAGCTTGAAACTATTTTTGAGAGCATCGCGGATGGGGTGGTCGTGACGGACTGCCAGGGTCGAGTGCTGCATATGAATCAGGCATATCGAAACCTTCTGGGTCTGGAGCAGGACCCGACGGGGTGGACGCTCCCTCAACTGGAAGAAATGTCCGGCTTTGTGGCCTACACTCCCGCAGGGCAGCGCCTCATCGATGGCGAGGACCCCCTTGCGCGCATCCTCAGTGGCGAGGTCTTGACCAACGAGCAGAGCGTCGATGTGATAGTCCGGACGCGTGCGGGCCGCGAGATTTGGGTCAACGGGACGGGTGCCCCTATCCGAGACGAGACAGGCCAATTGCTGGGTAGTGTACTCGTCATCCGTGATGTGACCGAGCAGCGCCGCCTGGAGCACCAGTCCCACGCCGCGCTCGAGGCGCTGCTGGCGATGGCAGAAGCCCTGGTGCATCCGCAAGAAGAGACCAGCGAAGCTACCTTCGGCGAGCCGTATCGGGCCTCCTCCGAGGGAGACCCTGTGCCGCCAGTGGTGGTGCGACGCCTGGCAGAGCTCACGCGCAGCGTGCTGGGATTGCAGTATGTGAGCATAGTGGCCGTGGAACCAATCACCGAGCGGCTCACGCCGATCATCGTAGTCGGCCTTTCCCCTGAGCAAGAGCGCCAGTGGTGGGCCAGTTGGGAACGACCTTTCCGTCTGGAAGAACGCCTCACTCCCAGCCTAGCTGCCAGGCTGCGATCGGGTGAGTCAGGGCTGATCGAGCGGACAGAGCAATCCCACCGGTGGCATCCGCTCTTTACTGAGATGACTTCGCTACTGGTTCCGATGCGCATGGGCGATACCCTGGTTGGAGTGCTGAGGTTGGAGGAGAATCGGCTGAATTCTGATGTTACCCGCTACCAGGAGACGGCGGTGACCAGAGCGGTGGCACGGCTGGGGGCACTGGTACTGGAGCGCGAGCGTTTGGTGCGCGAACGGGAAGAGGCGCGGGCGACCGAGCTGGCGCTGCGCGAGACCCAGACACAGATGGGTACGTTCCTGGGTATGGCCGGACACGAACTCAAAACACCTTTAACCAGTCTCAAGCTCGCGGTGCAACTGGGTGAGCGGCGCCTTCGGCGCATGATCCAGTTGGAGCCTGACAGGGCTCAGGACCTTGCTCCTTTCCAGGACCAGCTAGCGCAGGCTGAGCACCAGACTGCTCGCCTGGACCGGCTGGTGAACGATTTGCTGGATGTCTCACGTGCTCGGGTAGGCCGGTTAGATCTCCACCTGAAATCTACCAATCTGGCGGTCATCGTGGGCGAGGCGGTGGAAGAGCAGCGCCAGACAAACCCGGCACATTTGCTCACCTTCCAGTCCCCAGCTGATGGGCGCGTACCCATCATGGCCGATGCCGACCGTATCGGGCAGGTGGTGACCAACTTCCTGACCAACGCACTCAAATATTCACCAGAGGACCGCCCAGTGGCGGTGGGCATGGATGTGGTGGGGGGGCAGGCTCGGGTCTGGGTGCGCGACCAGGGGCCAGGGGTGCCAGCGGATGAACAGGAACGCATCTGGGAGCTCTTCCAACGGGCCAAGGGGATTGCGGCGCAGAGCGACAGTGGGGTTGGACTGGGACTCGGACTGTATATTTGCCGCATGATAATCGAGCGACATCGGGGGCGGGTGGGAGTCGAGAGCGCGCCGGGACAGGGGGCCACATTCTGGTTTACCTTGCCATTCGGCGCTCAGGAGGAGGACCGGGGGCTGAATCTCGTTGCCGCAGGAGGTACCTCCTGCGGCAACGACGCGTATACACATGTGCGCTCCCACTCCTGCTACCTCGGGAACGGAGCGCAGACCCACTAAGTGGCCACTTATTCCTTGCTCACGTCTTGTTCCTTTGGTTCTCCAATATTGGCGTTTGCTCGTCCACGCCCCCAGTACGCCTTGGACGAGATCTGGGTGCCTCCGAAGCCGCGAGCCTCCAGGGAGCCCCGCAATGCTCTGGCGGCCTGCAGCTCTGCCCCGATATAGGCATGACCAGGAGACGTCGGCAGCCCCGCCGACTCCACCGCCGCTACCAGACCTGCAGGATCGCCAGGAGCAGCCTCACCGCGATGGATCCACGTGAGGCGCACGTCTCTGCTCTCCGCCACGGCTGCTCCTCCTGGGAACCGGACACTTCGAGAAAAGCCCAGGCTGGTGTCCCTGCGGGCAACGCCTCCAGCATCGCAAGGGTCGCTGGCAGATATGTCTCGTCTCCGATAAACACATGCCAGGGGGCCGCGACCAGGGAGATCTTCCCGCGCGGGCCAACCACCTCAACGACATTGCCGGGTCGAACCGTTTTCGCCCAGTGCTCCCCCGGCCCCCCCATGCCATGTTCGAAGATATTGAGCTCAAGAGACTCCATCTCACGGTCGAAATGTCGGATGGTATACCGCCGATAAAGCATCCGTCCGTCATCTGCAGCCACCCAGAGCATCACATCCTGTCCGGGGCGGTAGTTACCCGCTCCAAACGCTTCCCCTTTCAGCCTGATGCGATGCATTCGGGGAGTAATCTTACTTGACTCCTCCACCTGCAAGTATCCACCGCCCGACGCCCTGGAGCATCGTCACCAACTCGTCCGGCCTGCTTACGTCACCCACTGATCTCTCCTCTAACGATTTACCCCTATCCTGACAACCACGGCCAGGCGAACTAGCTGGCTATCTGGCGATACAACGCCAGATATTGCGCGGCAGGCGTCTCCCAGGAGAAATCTGCCGACATGGCACGCATCACCAGATGGCGCCAGTCGTCGGGCGAAGACTTGAGGACATGCAGAGCTCGCTTGATTGCTCCTGAGAATGCGGCGCCGGTGTAGTCGCGAAAGCTGAACCCATTGCCGGTCTGGGCTGTCGGTGTCACAATCCTGCACCGTGTCAGCGAGTCCCCCAGTGCTATGAACGATTGGAATACTGCCGTAGCGCATGGCAATCATTTGAGCGAGCCCGCATGGTTCGAACCTCGAAGGCATCAAAAAGAGATCGCTTCCCGCATAAATCAGCCGAGCTAAGGGCTCATTGAACGTGTGGTCCACGTACACGTGCCGAGGATACCGCTCATGCCAACCGTTGACCATCTTCTGGTACTCTTCGGTTCCATTCCCCAGCACTACCAGCTGAGATCCGAGAGCCATAAGCTCAGCCATGACATCATTGAGCAGATCAATCCCTTTCTGCTCTGTCAGGCGCGAGACCATGCCTAAAACAGGCGTGGACTGGATCGGCCGAAAGCCTACTTCCCGCTGAAGCGCAGCCTTCAGTGCGACGCGCCTGTCGAGGTGGTCACTGTCGTAGCGAAGAGACGCTGGGAGTCCAGGATCGGTAGTTGGGTTGTACTCTTCAGTATCTATCCCGTTGAGGATTCCCGAGAGCATCCCGGAACGCGCTCGCGCTCGCAGGAGCGGGGCCAGGCCGACCCCCTGATCGTCAGTGAGGATTTCCTGAGCATAGGTCGGGCTGACTGTAGTGACGCGCTCGGCAAAGTGTATCCCGCGCGCCGCTAGATTGAGAACATCGGGCAGTTTGGCGGCACTGGGATAGAGCCAGCGAAAGTCCGGCTCGGTTACCTCAGCTGTTTGCAGGAGATCGTACCCAAAGGTGCCTTGAAAAGCTAGCGTGTGTATCGTGTAGACGGAGGCGGTTTGGGCAAAGAAGGTGTCGTCCTTATACAGTGTGTGCAGCCAATCAGGGACGATAGCCGTATGCCAGTCATTGCAGTGAATGATATCCGGAGACCAGCCAAGCCGCTTGACAGCTTCAAGAGCCGCGCGGCAAAAGAGGAGGAAACGCTCGCCGTCGTCGGGATAGCCATAGATACGATCCCGATCGAAGTAATGGGGACTGCCAATCACGTAGAGCGGGATAGTCTCGTTCAATCTCCCTTCATGGACCGATACCTGTGAGAACGGCAGTCTCAGCGGCACAGTCAAGGATTGGATGACGGGGGAAACCAGGAAATCGTTCGGAATACTGCCATACCGGGGAAGTATGACGCGCACGTCGTGCCCGAGGTGTTTGAGAGCTTTGGGCAAAGCGCCAGCCACATCCGCCAAGCCGCCGACCTTGGCAAGTGGAGCAACTTCAGCGCTGAGGAACAGGATTTTCAGTGGTGATGATTCAAGCCCATCGGTTGGTAGTTGAGGGCCAATGCTCATCGCCTGCTCCTTGCTTCTCGAAGTGTACATCTCAACTGTGCGCCCGGCGTTCTCATCTCGGCGCAGACTGGTCCCCTACCGCGGAGGCAGTATCTCACAAAGCCGAGAGCCCCGTCCGCTTTAGGATGCCACATCTCGAACCCGAGCTGCCTTGTAGATAACAGCATACTGCTACGGAGACAGTAGCGCCAGCGTGTCTTCGATTATGAACGCTAGACTTTTCTCGTAGGTAGAGAGCAGCGCTCGCTGTGTTCGCGACCGAGAGAAAAAGCGTCGCCACTCTCTTGCAGATCATCTAAATCCCACCGGCCGATTTCTGGGCGGCAGCTTTGGCGGCAGCGGCGAACTCTTCCTTTCCAAAGGCCGTTCCAAACAGACCCCACCCACCTTCGACGGCTTCGGTGAGGAGCACCCATGTGCGGGAAGCCTGGGTTGGGTCTGCCGAGATCTTGGTGACGATCTCGGTGATCTCCTTGACCAGTTGCTTCTGTCCGTCTCGAGAGAGAGCTGCCGGAGGAGTGATGACCTGGACACGAACGGTGCGAGCGGCACCGGACGAGGCGGTATTGACCGCGACTGGATCCATTCGGTGGATGTAGGCAGCGGTGTTGTCGAGATGGAAGGAACCAGGGTTAGCCACTCCTTCCGCGCGAAGCACAGCGGCAGTAAGCTCTTCACCGAGCTGCCGGTCGGTGCCGGCTGGGAAGAGGTCTGCTCGGGCATATACGTCGATCATGGGCATAGCGTGACTCCTCTGCTAAAATGGTACCATGGGTATTAGTATGTATGTCATCATACATATCTGAGCAGAATGTAGACTATGATAACCGTCATAGTCAAGGGGGGGAATATGACGCGCGACGTTCGGGTACGCATGATTGAAGGTGCGGTGCTCCTGCTCGCGCAGCATGGGCTGCAAGCAACATCATTCTCCGAACTGCTGGAGCTGACTGGAACTCCTCGCGGATCGCTCTATCATCACTTCCCCGGGGGCAAGGACCAGCTCATCCATTCCGCAGTCGACCTCGCCGGGGCCCGCGCCCTGGCTGCGCTTGACACGAAGGATGGTGCGAACGCAGAGGAGATCACAGCATTTTTCCTTGGCATCTGGCACGAGATTCTCGTGCGGTCTCATTTGGGAGCGGGCTGCGCTGTGCTCGCGGTGACGGTGGCGACCGACTCCCAAGACCTCTTACAGCACGCCGGCGCGATCTTTCGGGACTGGCGAAGAAAGCTGGCGGAGCTTCTGGAAGAAGGGGGTCTCACCTCGCGAGACGCGGCCCAATTTGCCGCGACGCTTGTCTCCGCGAGCGAAGGCGCTGTCGTACTCAGCCGAGCCGAAGGAAGTATGGAGCCCTTCGACCTGGTTTCTGAGCAACTTCTGGGTCAAGTCCGAAAAATGATGCTGCGGTAGTCGACCTGCCTATCAGTTCTTTACCGGGATGGCTCCCAAGAGCTCCAGGATGCGCGTCGGCGTCAGCGGTTGCTCGGTAATTTTGACGCCGAGCGCATCGGAAACCGCATTGGTGATCGCCGGCGGCGCGCAGATTGCTCCACCTTCACCTACTCCCCGAAAATTCACTGGACTGATCGCCGGAGTCTCCAGGTGCTCGATCTCGATAGGTGGGATTTCCATCGCAGTCGGCACCAAGTAATCCATGAATGTTCCGGTCAGGAACTGGGCATTCTCATCGTAGATTGCATGCTCGTAGAGTACCCCGCCGATGCCCTGGGCGGTACCGCCCCGCACCTGTCCCTCGACGACCGCGGGATTGATCATGGTGCCGCAGTCTTCAACCACGAGATAGCGGGTAATATTTATCTTTCCTGTCTGCCGATCGATCTCCACCCAGCAACAATGGGTGGCCTGAGAAAAGCCACCTTCGCCCCCGTCGTAGGCAAAGGTCGCCACCAGCTCGGTAGGTGACCCCGGAGGCAGTTGGCCAGGCGCGGCATACACCAGCATAGCAACTCGTGCCAGCGGAATAGCTTTTTGTGGCACGCCCTGTACGCCGACCATTCCGCCCGTGAGCTCCAGGTCCATCGGATTAGCCTCCATCATCGCCGCCGCGACCTGCAGCACCTTCTCGCGAACTTCACGTGCGGCGAACAACGCGGCGCCGCTTGCGAACGTCGCCGCACGGCTTCCCCCGGTTCCGCTCAAGCTGAATGGGGTGACCAGAGTGTCGCCATGCACGACTTTCACCGCATCGAGGGGAACTCCCAGCTCGCTTGCCACTACCTGCGCGAGGGTAGTCTCGTGGCCCTGGCCATGTGGTGACTGTGCTGTAAAGACCGTGACGCGTCCGTCGGGCTCGATCCTGACCGTCGCCATTTCCTTGCTCTGCTGTCCCTGATCCGCCATGTAAGCAGCTCCACCCGGAGCAGGCTCGATAAAAGTAGCCAGGCCAAATCCGACCAGCCGCCCCGCGGCACGCTGTCGCCGCTGCTCCTCATGCACCGCCGGGAGGTCGATCAATTCCAACGCGCGATCCAGAGTTTCCCGAGCGCTGACTCGATCAATAGTGACTCCGGACGCAATTTTGTAAGGCTGCTCTTCCTCTGGTGAGCATATTGATATGGCGCACGTCGATGGGTTCGAGCCCAAGCTCTTTAGCGATGATATCGATGAGCACCTCGCGTACCCAGCTCTCCACCGCCCATGGGCCACGGTAGGCGATATAGGGCGCCTTATTGGTCAGCGCGACGGTAGAGTTGAACTGGTAGGCTGGAAAACGATAGGGCCCGGGCAGCACCGTGCGCACGATAGCGGTAAACAGCGCTGGATTGATAGGCAGCACCGGATAGGCTCCAGCGTCCAGAACCATGGCGACTTTTAGCCCCAAAATGGTACCGTCGTTCTTTACCGCCGCCTCGACACTCAGATCTTCCTCGCGCGCGTGCCCGCCCGCGGTGAGATTCTCGCGGCGGTCTTCAATCCACTTGACTGGGCGCCCGATCTTCATAGCCGCCGCCGCCACCAGCATATCTTCACGGTAGATGCCATACTTGAGCCCAAACGCTCCCCCGATGTCTGGAGCGATGACCCGGACGTGATTGCTTGGCAGACTCAGCTGCATGCCGAGAAAGAAGCGCATAGCATGCGGTGCCTGGCTGGCCGCATAATAGGTCAGATCGCCGCTGGCCGCCTCGTAGACTGCTAGTCCCCCTCGGGTTTCCATTGGCACATTGATGTAGCGGTGCTGGCGAAAACTCTCGCGAATCACCCGATCGGCAGAGCCGAAAGCGCCGTTGACGTCGCCATTTCGAAACGTATTCTGATAGGCAATATTGTCTCCAACGTCTTCGTAGAGGGGAGCGCTGGAGGGATCAAGTGCGACCCTGCTGTTTGGGACTGGAGGAAGCGGGTCATAGTCTACCTGTATCAAATCCAAAGCGTCTTCCGCGATGTAGCGATTTTCCGCCACCACTACCGCGACGAGATCGCCGACGAAGCGTACCTTCCCCATGGCCAGAGCGGTATGTGGAAGCGACTTGCAACCGGGCAGAGAAGCATCTACCACGATGGGATTGATCACTCCGGCAAAATCTTCCGAAGTAAAGACAGCGACAACGCCCGGTAGAGCGCGTGCCGCGCCTGTATCAACACTGTTGATACGGGCATGGGCATACGGGCTGCGCAAGAAAGCCGCATGGAGCGTGCCGGGAAACGTAAAATCGTCAATATAATGTCCCTGTCCGGTTAGGAAACGGGGATCCTCGACACGCTTGACGCTGGCGCCGATCAAACTGCCTATAGTCGCTGCCATAGATTCTTCCCTCTTCCGGCAATGGGTCATGCGTCGCATCAGGCCCTAGCAGGCCCCGGAGCCGCATCAGGATTAGGGTTTGGATCTCGGGACTCACGCAGCTTGATAGCCGCGAGACGTACCGCATCGACGATACTCTGGTAACCAGTGCAACGACATAGGTTGCCCGAAAGCGCCGGGCGAATGTCTTCGTCCTGCCGGATCAGGATTTTCTTTGAGGAAGGCGTAGACTGACATTACGAAGCCCGGTGTACAAAACCCACACTGCATGCCGTGACATTCCCAGAAGGCTTCCTGGACCGGGTGCAACGTACCGCCGCCCGCCAGCCCTTCGATGGTCGTTACCGCCTGCCCGTTTACCTGTATGGCGAACAGGAGACAAGACCGAACTGCCTCGCCGTTCAGCAGTACGGTACACGCACCGCAGACGCCGTGCTCGCAACCGAGGTGGGTTCCAGTGAGACCCAGGTCATCGCGAAGAAAATCCGCCAGGGTCCGTCTGGCTTCCACATTGCCCTCGCGAGATTGGCCATTGACCATGACTTCGAGCGCATATTTCTGTGCGGTCATTAGCAGTCTGCCTCTTTCGGCGATGAAATGCGAGGCTGCGCGCGCTGCGCCGCCTCGGTAAGCGTGCTTTGCACCAGGTTGGTCGCGACGTAGCTTCGGTAGGCGGCGCTCGCATGAATATCGTCGCCTGGATCAATGTCGTGCACGACTTGCGCCGAGGCAAGGGCAATTGACACTTCGCCGATCTGCTGGTGGAGGAGTGCCTGCTCTGCGCTGCGGGGCCGTATCGGTGTCGCGCCCACCCCGAAGAGGGCGATGTGCGCGTCGGTGCAAATGCCTGAGCCATCGACAGCGATTGTCGCGGCTACTCCGACCAGAGCGAAGTCGCCATGCCTGCGGGCCACCTCGGTAAAAGCCCAGCTGGAATCCTGTGGGAGCGCAGGAAAAGTTACCTCGGTGAGCAACTCGTCTGGACCCAGCGCGGTCGTCAACGCGTCGAGAAAGAAGTCGGAGGCTGGCACCGTGCGCCTGGTTCCATTTGCGCTGGTGACGGTGAAGGCGGCATCGAGCGCGCTCGCCACTGCCGGAAGCTCTGCGGCAGGGTCGGCGTGAGCCAGGCTGCCACCGATCGTGCCTCGGTTGCGAATCTGCTGGTGCCCGATCCAGGCGACGGCAGCAGGGATTAAAGGACATCTTGTACGCAGCATCTCGGATCGCTCTAAGGAACGGTGGCGGGTCATTGAGCCGATACTCACAGAGCCGACGTCATTGCGGATGTAGTCCAGCTCACGTACTCCATTCAAGTCGATCAGCACGGAAGGTTGGGCTAGCCGCAGGGCCAGAAGCGGCACTAGACTCTGGCCACCGGCAATAAGCTTGGCGTCATCTCCATACCTGGCCAAAAGAGAGATTGCCTCATCGACCGTGGTGGGCGCGTGATACTCGAACGGAGCTGATTTCATACACGAGGTCTCCCGGGTGAAACTGGCGCTTTTACGTCGCTGCCGGAACCGCGGCATGGGCCGAGCTCCCGCTACATTTAAGCATACAGCACTGGCTGGCTAACGTTCCCGTACACGATAACAGTCCTGTCAAGCTGCCAGTTCATGTCATTTTGAAGCCATTACCCTGGGAGCCAGGGAACTCGCTCTACTGGAGGGGAAGGCAATTTGGGCTAGGTGACCACGCCTTAAAAGCCAAGGTACAGACGTTAATAAAGAATAGACACCGAAGAGTGGATCTTTTTGGACGAGGAAGGGTTTCGGATGACAGAGTCGACCAGCGTACCACCTATACCGGCACGGCTGCCTTCGCGGCACCGAAAGAATCTGGTCTTCACGACGATTACACTCGCAGTGTGGCGGTTGCGCCAGACCTGGCGGATGTTGCTCCTCACCGGGCTGGGTACCGTTGCCGCCGTGATGCTGGTCTGCGCGGTTCCGCTCTTCTCGGAGATCGCCTTGAGTGCTGGACTCCGCGGCGTTCTGCAAAGCGATCCTGGCGCTAGCCACCTGACGGTACAGACGAACAACGATCTGACCAGCGCCGCGCAGGCTCAGCAGGAGCAGCGGCAAATCGATGAGCTAGTACACCACGACATGGGGAGCTATATTACCCAAAACCCAACATTCTCGATAAGCCTTAGTGAACTCACTATCACTCCCGGTGGCTCGTCATCTCCTACATCAACCGCTACCGGCCAGCAGGCAGGGAACAACACCTACCCTTTACAGATCGTGGGTATCGACTCTGACTCTATGCTGCAGCATGTCTCGCTCCTAAGCGGCAGGACCCCTCAGGCTAGCTCGCAGGCCCTCGAGATTATGTTGACACAGAGCATGGCTAGTAGCCTCAATGCTCCAGTTGGTACGCTCATCAGCGCAAATCTTCCCCAATTTGGGCAATCCAACGGGGTTCCTCCCTCGATTCCATTGCTGGTCAGTGGAATCTACACCGTCAAGCAGAGCAACGATCCCGTCTTTAACTCTGGTCTGTATTTTGGGACGCGTTCTATCGGATCCGGTGGGTCCGCTGGTGTAGTCGGCAAGCTTGGCGGCCCTGCCGGGATGATTCTCGCAGTTGCCTCGAACCAGGCAATGTTTTCCGCGCTGTCGAGAGTACAGGCGAGCTTCAATATCGGGTCCAATACTGTCTTTCCAGGTCTCTCGCCATTCAACTGGTACTATACGATCGATCTCTCTCACGTGACCAGCAACAATGTGGGCGATCTGTCACAGCGCGTGAACACACTACTGAACAACCTAACCGGCATTGACGGTTACTCACCCGACGGGCCACCTACCAGCCTGCTCGAAGACATTACACTGTTCACTGTGCAGATCATTATCGCTCAGGTTCCGGTGACTCTCCTGCTCTTGCAGGTGTTCGGCCTGATATTGCTTTTTATCAGTCTGATGATCAATTTGCTGGTGGAGCGCCAGGCGGAGGCGATTGCGGTGCTGCGCAGCCGTGGCGCGCCGCGTGGACTCATCTTCCGCTCGATGACGCTGCAGACCACCTGTGTCTGCCTGCTGGCGTTGGTGGCTGGACCAATTCTGGCCTTCATACTGGTAGACTTTGTCGCGGGCCAGGCGCTCGGCAGCCAGCAGCACGGCGCGCTGCAGATAGTTCTCGGCCAACCGGCACAGGCCGCCTGGGGACTACGCTGGTATGCGCTGGCGGCCGTCATTTGCGCTTTCTTCGCTATGATCATCTCCACCTATCGGGCCGCCAACCTTACCATTGTGGGGTTACGACGTGACTCCGCCCGTACTAATCGCCAGCCGTTCTGGCAGCGACTCAACCTGGATATCATCTTCGCAGTAATCGCCCTGGTAGGGTACAGCCTCTACTCCTTTGCGGTAAGCCGGGTACCGGCCGAGGTGCGCATCCTGCTTTCACCTCTGGCGCTGGTGGCACCGATCTTCCTGCTGCTGGGCGCCGCGCTGCTTTTTCTGCGCTTCTTCCCCTCATTGCTCAGCCTTGGAGTAAAGCTTACTTCCAGGAGTCGCAGCACCGCTCCAATGCTCGCTATCGTCCAGATGGCCCGGTCCCCGCGACAGGCCAGCCGTATGACTCTGCTGCTGGCGCTGTCCACCGCCTTCGCCCTGTTTACTTTGATCTTTTCAGCGTCACAGTATCAGCGAACTCTTGATGTCTCGGCGTTTGCGGTTGGTGCTGATTTTAGCGGCCAGGTGAGGCTGCACCGACTCGTCGGTGGCCGACCTCAGCAGCCGCTACGGGCACATTGCTGGTGTCACATCGGCGAGCGCCGCATATGTCGACGACTTTGCCGAAAATACTCCAACTAGTAGCTTGCAGGTGCATATTATCGCCGCCGATTCCAGCAGTTACGGTCGAACCGTCATCTGGCCCAACCAGGGTGGCTCAGCTACCGCCCTGGCAAGCCGTCTCAGCGCCGAGCGGTCCACCACAATTGCCGACGACGACGTACCGGCAGTGATAGACCAGGCATTGGCAAGCGCTCTACAGGTTACATCCAGCAGCCACTTTACCTTGCAGCCGAGCGGCTACAGTGGAAATGATACCATGCACTTCGTGGTGCTGGCGGTGGTTACTAATGTCCCAACCCTCTATGATGACCCCACCTTGCAGAATGCCGGCAGCGGCTCTGGGGGGCTTTTGGTAGACTACCAGACCTACACGGCAGTCTACCGCCTGGACACTCGGCAGTCAGCGCCGGCACCGAACACCATCTGGCTACGTACCCTCGGTGATACCCCGTCGCTGGCCTCGGTTCGAGCCGCGCTAAAGAACGGCCCGCTGGCGGTCGACGAGCTAGAAGATCGGCGCGCGCTTATCACGCAGACACAGACCAATCCGCTGATCGTCGACCTCTTCGGTACCCTATACATTGGCGCCGCCACCGCTCTTCTCCTGGCGCTCTTGGGAGTATTGATAGCTTCATGGCTGAGCGCGCGTAACCGGCTCGCGAACTTTGCGTTGCTTCGCGCACTCGGCGGCGAACCCAGACAACTGGCCAGAGTGCTGCTTTTTGAGCAGGGCATCGTCTATACCCTCTCGATAGTGCTGGGAGTCGCTATCGGAATAGTGCTCTCAATTCTGGTTCTGCCCGTGCTCGTGATTGCCAACGGTATTGCCAATCCCAGCACATTCGATGCCGCCAACCTGAATGTCCCTCCTGTGCATGCGATCTACCCGCTGCCGCTCCTGGGACTGGCGCTTGGCATCCTGATAGTGATCTGCCTGATGTCCATCGCGGTAATGACCAGTGTCGTAGCTCGGGCTTCGATCGGGCAGGCACTGCGTCTGAATGATGACTAGCTCTGTTACAGCACTCCCCAGGATCAGGGGGAAGTCACGGGGACTGCTGTTGCTTTTTGAATTTGGAATCCAGCCTGGCGAAGTGCTGAAGTAGGAGATATCCGATTATGGGAATGATGCACCTGCTGCAACCGTTGCAAGGTACACCGGATGCCCTTATGGTTTGTGACAATTTGGTGAAAATCTACAAAGTAGACGATATCGAGGTGGTGGCACTGCAGGGGCTGGATCTCGAAGTAAGACGCGGCGAGATGGTCGCGCTGGTAGGAGCGAGCGGATCGGGAAAGAGCACGCTGCTGAATGTCATAGGGGGACTAGACGCTCCAAGCGCTGGACGCTGCTATGTCTCCGGCAACGATCTAACCCACATGACTGAGGAGCAGCGCACCCGGTATCGCTGCTTAGAGGTCGGACATGTCTGGCAGCAGAGTGGGCGTAATCTCCTGCCAGAACTCACATTGCTGGAAAACGTCTCCATGCCGCAGGCGCTCGCGGGCGTGCCTTCCGGCAAGCGAGTCCGGCGCTCAAGAGACTTGCTCGAGCAGGTCGGCCTGGGTCACATGCTAAACAAGAAGTCATATCAGCTCTCTGGTGGCGAGCAGCAACGCGGTGGAATAGCGGTGGCTCTGGCTAACTTCCCTTCGCTGCTCCTCGCGGACGAGCCCACCGGAGAGCTTGATTCGACCACCGCCGGCGAGGTCTTCTCTTTACTGCGCCGGTTGAACACCAGTCTGGGTCTGACGATGCTGATCGTCACCCATGACGCCGCCATTGCCGGACTCGCCGATCGCACCATTGCCA
>CAWENW010000018.1:0-327271 GCA_963810535.1 uncultured Chloroflexia bacterium | reverse complement strand
TATCCCCACACATGGTACCCCCAGCGGGATTCGAACCCGCGGTCTCCACCTTGAAAGGGTGATGTCCTAGGCCGCTAGACGATGGGGGCAGAAACCCTGAATAATTCAGGCTTTGGCGGCATACCAGTCAGCTCGGTTTAACGTGGGGAGTCTTGACCCTGGCACCCGTCACTACATCAAGACCCGTCCCTCAGTATACGCGCTGCAACAGCCCTGCGTCCAGTCGTACCGTTTCACCCCCGATACGGAAACTTCGGCGCGAGTTGACGGTGGGTGATGGGGAACTTCGGGGTAGGTTCGGGTAAACGTCGCAGAAGGTAGCGAGAACTCCTCGAGAAGTGGCCGTAACGTGTCAGGAACTCCTCTGGAGCTGCGTGGGGACTTCCGTCGGGACTCTGGCTTCTGGCTAGGGTCCTCTTTTGTGGCGTGCAAGAGCACATCATATCTACGGCTGAAAGAAATTGCAGCGCTCGCCTCGTTTGGCATATGATGTCGTTTGTTTTCTTAGTAGGTTGAGAGGTACGACCGTATGATGCGACAACGAGTGCAGGCGATGCTAGGACAGCATCGGCTAGTGGTAGTACTGGTTGTACTAGTCATACTAGTCGGCGGCGGGTTTGCCGTGGTCACCCGTGGGGCAACGTCACTGGACATCACCGTATGGTCGCACCAACTGATGTTACTGGATGGTCAACATCCCGTACCCGATGTGAAGATTTACGACAAGACAATTACCGATTTGGGGCTGGTGCATAATGTGCAGGATCAGCTGGATGGAGGTACGAGCGTATCGCTCGGTGGTGGCAGCTGTGCGACTGGAGCCGTAGTCTATCGTTACCAGTTCCAATTCGCTACCCTGGGTGTGCCCACCCAGGTCTATTACGGGCAGGCAGGCTGCCCAGGGTGGGATGCGTCGGTGTTTGACATCCCGGTGGTTATCCCGGTCTTTCACGTAGCCATTTACGGAGTCAAGCTCGATGGAAAGTTCATTCTCGACGCGTTGCACGAGAAGATGGGAATGCCGATCCAAAACTTCTATGGGTCTCGGATTTAACCTCTCATTTCTAGCCATCCTCACTCAATTCATCCCGCCTGTGCTGGATCTGCTCAACATCACCATAACGAAATGACCCTGCGCCGCTAGCTTAAACGTTTGTACTACTATCAATCAAGTAGACTGTGTACAGCGGGTGAGTCTGTTGCGGTGTTTGCGTCTAGGTTGCTAACAGGGGTAGGTCCGCGCAGGAAGCGCGGAAAGAAGCGCGCAGAGAACGCTCGCCTTCCTGGCTCGCTCCCTTTGGCTGTCAGCTTGGTTGGAGACAATCAGGAACGGTAGACGGTGGGAGGTCAGGCGGTGTGCTGCAGAGCTTGCGTCTAGGATGACTGTAGAGCTTGTGCAACCGGCAAAGAGGTAAAAAATCATACGTCCAGACAAGCAAAACCGTCAGATTCGGCTCTGGGACGCGCTAGCGGGCATTTCTCGCTGTGGGGGTGGGTAGATGTCCTTTTCTGGGGTGTGACGTCTGGTGTAGGCTAGGTCTCCTCGTGTACCTCCGGCTGCTTGCTCATCTCTGTGTGTTTCGATCTGGACATCACAACGGATGGGGACGAGGGGGTAGGGTAACAGCTCAAGTTATGTCAACTTGTGGTGTAGTCCGTCCAGTATCGCTTCATACGAGGGCATGCAAAAGGGGCCACACCAAGAGTCTACCTCCCAGTGCAGCCCCCTATGGCCACACGTTCACCTTGACCACTCCCTTCCCGGCTCGACCGTCTGGCCGGCGCAGACACCTCTCACTAGAGCGCTAACTTGCCAGATTGCTGACTTCGCATCCACTCGCGTTTCAACAGGTCAGCCCTGCCCCATCTGCACCCGAGCGCTTTGGCAAGCTGGTTCACACTCAGCTCTGGATCTCGCTCCAAAATCCCGAAAGCCTGCTTGCGCAAGCTATCGGTTCGTGATGCCCTAGCGGCTGCTGGTAACTGCGACGTACGTGTCGGCAGCTTGGTTACGCGGTCTGTATCCTCGTCGGTCTCGTCGACCTCTGGGGGCAGCCTCGCCACAACTGGCAAACCTGGTCCAGTCGGCTCGGGTTGTTGCGTCGATTCAGCCTGCTTGTCTTCCGATCCCCTGGCTGCACCAATGATGCTGCGCCCGAAGTGTGCCATACCAGTCGCTTTGATCTCCTGAAACAGGAACTGCTCGTCCATACAATCGAATCCTTTACAGCACAAAGGGGCCACCCCGCGTCCCAATGACGAAGAGCAGCCCGATACCGACTCACAAAAACTCGTACAAGTGCGGAGCATAGTTTTGTTACTTGCCCGCTTGGTGGTATCCTGCCTACACGGATGTTCCCACTACAGCCCAGCGTCCATTGGCTCTAGCTCGGGATCTCTGTTGCTTCGAGAGGCCAAAGAAGCCAAGGAGGCGCAAGCATGGATTGGTTGAACGAGACGCCTACCTGGTGGGGGGTGGCACCGCTGCTGATGTGGATCAAGATCCTGGAGGTCTTGGCGGTCGCTCTGTTGGCGTTGGCTCTGCTCACCTTTGTGGTCGGGTGGGTACGGCATCTCCCCTGGTGGGCTCGTCTAAGTGCGGTGGTGCCGCTGGCCGCCAGCATCGGTATCGCCAGTGCCATTCCTGGTCTGCATAATACCTATGTCTTCTGGGACACAATCAGTAACTTTTGTTTCGGCCATGGCTGTTTTCCCAACAGCTTCCCACATGCTGAGTACGTTGCTGGTATCGCCGCTCATATGGCCGCTGTGCTGGGGTGGGTCGGCATCATTGGGGCAGGACTCTGGCTGGTGCTTTTAGCTAGTGTAGCTCGAAACGGTGTTCTGAACCTGGGCCGTCATCAGTGAGTTGGCGGTCGTGCCAGGCATCGCGGTCGCGTTGAACTTGGTCGTGATGTTGTCTTTGGAAGTCTCGAACTCCTGCGCGAGCGCGCCCCGCGTAAGCCCAAGTCGGATGGGACGTCTTCCTAGGACCCGAGACCAACGTTGACTGGTAGCCGTGGGAAGAAGCACACCGGGAAGTCTTCCGCCAGAAGTGGTAGAGGCACACGCACGTAGATCTGTTGATGCACATATGTAAAGCGGGGGCGCGTTGCGGAACTGTTGCCAGATCACGGACGTCTACCCACACCAGATGAAGGGCAGAGGCGAAGACGAGAAGAGCACCCACGCGTTGACGTGCGTCTGTAGAGTGGGCATGTGTGCCTGTGCGGGAGGATACACGGCATGCGGAGCAGTGCAGCTCCTAGGGAAGCGTAATAGTCGGATGAAAGTGCTAAGCAAGCATGCGTCACAGGGCATACTATCTGCGTGATAATGCTGATTTCATGGGGTGTGACAGTGCTATACAGTGCACGGTAGCAAGAGATCACGGCTGATGAGCAGCGACGCTGTTGCAAGGGCGCATGAGGTAAGCGTAGGCGGGCGGGCGCGTGTTCCAGATGCGTGGATGTTGGTGACGCTTCGGCCCGAGCCCTGCGGCTGCGCGACGCGACGGTACTTGCCTCTCAAAAATCCCTCGCTCGCCAATTCTTCTCCTGTCGTTAGGATGGAACCGCTATTTAGGCGGCAGGGCCTGACCTGGCTCCAGCAGCAGCTCGGCAACCCCTACGGCAAGGAAGACATCGTTGACCAGGTGCTTCGCATCATGGGCTTGAAGATGTACGTTGGTGAGCCCAAAAACTACGACTGCTCCGACCTCGCCGCTGATTTCATGGTCCATGGTGGAGCTGGCAAGTTACTCGGCAAATTCGAAGACAACCTCCACCTCATCTCTCCGAACGATCTCGCTCGCGTCCTCGGAGTCAAGTAGCAGACGCCCGTTAAGCGGGAGGCTTTCCCGGCTGTGCCGCCTAAACAACCGGGGCCTATAAGTATAGAGGAGAGTCAATTGGCCGGTAATAGCATCAATCCCGCGCTGATCAATCTGCAGGTCGCTGCTGACGCGAACCAGATTGGACAGTTCTTGGCGTGGCTGGAGAAGCGGATCTACCAGTGGCAGACCAACTGTGGCACAGCTGCTGACATGGCTGCTCTTGGGTATTCCGCTACAACTGATCAGACTGAGGTCATCCAACACATCGCGAACCTCAACGCCATCAACGCCTGCATTACCGGAGCACAGACAGCGGCAAACACCCACGACATGCGACCTGATCTCGCAGCTCTGCAAGGCATCAGCTAATGTTGCTGCCGCGACCTCGCCACAATGAAGACGGCGATGACGACGACAAATGCGGTGACGAAGACCGCTATGACTGGCCCAATCGACACTTGGTGTCCTCCCGTTGGTGACGATATTACAACTCTCTTGTCACCCAATGATACCCCAGCAGACGCCCCGCAAGGGGAGGCTTTCCTGGGACTGACCCATTTATAGTCTATTTCGTATCGGCGGGGAGAGGTACAGCAGTTAGACGTGCTTATGCACGAAACACCATGATAACGCTTCGCTTATGCCGGAGATATGGCGTGCTCTGCACGACCTTCCTAGCGTAATTACTGTACCGTGACTGTCAGGTTCATATTCGAGTGTACCGTGCAGGTGATCTGGTAGGTACCCGCCGTCGGAAAGACCACAGCTTTGGTGGTGCCCGGGTTGATGGTGAACCCTGGAATCATCAAGGCTGAGGGTCCCTGGGCATTTGTGTCGCACTGCTGGTCATGGCCGAGGCAGATGATATGCAAACCGCCGCCATCTACAGTATCGCTGAAGAGTAGGGCTTGGCCGGCCTTGATGGTTCGGGTAGTTTGCACAAAGCTGGTAGTAGCCATCTGCACAGTGGTAGCGGGAATGGGTGGCGGAGGGGGCACCGGCCGGTTGTCGCAGCCAAAGAGCGCGAGCCCAACCATCAGGAGTAGAACCGGAATACCAAGCGCAGTTCTTTTCATCGGAGGAAATGGCCCCTTTCAATCAATCGCATGTACCAAGGGGAAATATAGCAAATGCTGCTGTCTCTAACAATCTCTCTCTTTGCTTTTTTCGATGCAATGCAGTAATTCGTAGATTCAAACTGCCGTAGCTATGCAGTGCTATGCGCCCTTATCTCTTCTTTACGCTTCGCTTATGGCCGTAGACATGACGTGCTCTGCGCGCAAGCTCTTGCTGAACTCGCATCCAGTGTAATTTGAGAGACCACTACCGGCTAAACAACCAGTGAGATGCACATGAGCAAGAGCTTCCACGATCCCGTAACCGGCGACGAGCTGACCCAGCTCGAGTACTACACCCGCCAGGTGCAGGCGGCACTCCGGACTCCCTGGTTCCTTCTTGCCTTCAATCTCACGACCATCGTCATCTTCATCGGCCACGGTGACGTCTGGAATTACTTCGCTTCCTGGCTTGCCATCATGGTGGAGTGGCTGGTCGGCACCTACATGTTCGGCCAAACCGGCAGGGATGCCACTTACATTCGCCGGATCGCGCACCTCGAAGAGATGATGGAGCAGCAGCTCGAGCACCTCGTTGAAGCAGATAGACCTGACACCACTTGCGACCGACAAGATCGCCTTCATCGAGAAGCTCCTGAAGCACCCGAACGGGGACCCGATCAGGCCGCATCCGACCCAGGAGGAAGCGCTACAGAACGTTGCCCGGACGACGGTGCTCCTGGCAGGACGCCAGTGAGGTAAGTCAACGCTATGTGGGTGGGATGAAGCCCTGGTGCTGTCCATAAGCAGCTTCCACGGACGAGGGTTCTTTACGACGGGCATTGGTCTCAGCGATAACCTGGCCAGGCTAGCCGCCGGCGATGCCATTGTTGGGTTGCTTATCGAAATTACCTTCATCGCCACGATTACGCAGCGTTTCTTTGCCCGGTAGCCATGGGCAGACACGCAGTCAAAACTATTTGTGGTATCTATGCTCGCTTGCTACTAGCCATCCGTCACCCGGCGAAGTTCTGGCAATGCGTCGACCACTTCTCCCTTAATGGGGCGCTTCATGACTAGGTAGAACCGCATGCGTGTGCTCACTGGGCGAGCTTCGATGACCACAGGAACCAGGCTGACGTCTTCCTACCCAGCATTGCGGATAGCAGCTAAGACGCTTGGTGGGTCCAACTAAGGGCTGTGCGAGTAATCTTGCAGCATCAGATCCGAGCTACATCAAACATAAATCTGCTGGCCCGTGTACGAACCTGTCGCCGATTGTAGTATCATGCTGGTGCACATCCACTCTCACCATTCTTAGGTGGAGGTCACCTACGATGCTATGAAGTTACCTACGCAGCTGTCTATCTCAGACCTCCTTGAACGGTGCGTCAAGCTAGCACCCCACTGGCACCTACGGTTGGCCTTGACCCCAGCATATGGAGACACATGGCTCACTAGAAGCCTTGTTATTGACGTTTTCCCAAAGAATTGGTTGGCAAACCCCAGCAGTATATTCGCTGAGAGTGGATATACTCCTCCATCCTTTCTGCGCAAGTTTCCTGGCCAAGCTCTGTTCCTTGCCGACAAGGTAGAGTCACAACTCGTACAAGACTGGTTTGCGCATCCAGAGAGCTGCGAATTGAGCAGGGGCAGCTTGGTACTGCGTTTCCGCCTACCGGAATTGTTGACCAAAGAGGCATCTAGTTGGCGCCTGAACAGTAAGCATCCAGATGGCTATGCGACGCTTCCTTGGCCACATTACGACTTCTCATACACTGTCAAGGACGCTACCCTCTTCCATCAAGGTGATTATGACTCGCTCTTTGCAAAGGGGCAAGGCCATTTCGAAAATTTGCGTGATGCCCGTGCCAAATTGATTCATGGGGAGTCTGACGTCACGTACGGCAGCTACCAGGACCAAGACGAAGTCGAGATTCGAGTGGAAGATGGTGATGGCTGGATTCGCGAAGTCCGTAAACGCGGGACTAGGTTCAACGTCACGGTGGGTGGACTCAGCCTGTTTCCAGGTTACGTTATTCTCAAGCACGCTGGAGCAAAAGACGAAGAAACAGAATGTTCCGGACCAGGTACCGTGACGTTCGGAGTTGAGTCTGACCTTGCAGCTCACGTGCCGCTCGACTTTGTCCTGACCAACGACACTGGAGAATTGGACCGAGCTCGGTATGTTCGCGCGCAGTCGCCGGTCGCAGGCACTACGTCGGCTCATGTGGTCGTGGACGATGAGCTTGAGGACCCGTCCACCACAGCTTCTGCAGGCAGGCCACTTCCAGCCTCAACTACTACAACAAATGCTACAGAAGGTCCAGTAAAGGTAGAGATTCACCCCATCTCGCTGTTTCCACTTGGTCCGTTCATCCGCAATGAAAATTTGTGTTTTGTCCTTATGCCCTTCGCCGATGAGCTCCGTCTGGTCTATGATGAGGCTATCGTGCCTGCTGCGACTCGTGCTGGGTTAGAATGCCAGCGGGCTGACGAAATCATGCAGCCGGGCGGTGTTATGGAACAAGTCCGGCAGTCGTTGATGGAGGCGCGAATCGTGATTGCCGACCTCACCAATATGAATCCGAATGTCTTCTACGAACTAGGGCTGGCACATGTCATCGGCCATTGCGCCATTCTAATTACGCAGGACAAAAAGTGGGTTCCCTTCGACCTGCAGCACATGCGTTGGATAAAGTACAAGATGGATGAACACGGCCTCAACCTACTGCGTCAGGCGCTCGGCAGAGCATTCAAAGCGGCACTGGGTAAGACAATGGCAAGCGGTCCTGGAGTGTAGTGTGCTACCTGATACGCCAGCGAGATCCGAGTGACAGCTACCCTGGAAACAACGTGTAGGCGACTGTGGGCTGGATGCTACGACAACTATACGTTGCATGAGTCAGGCAGGTCGAGTGATGGGCTGGTGCGTCCAGATGACGCAAGCGGAGTTTTGCAAACGGAAAAATGCTGTCGAAGTGCGAAGCAAGACGAAGTCTGCACAGCGGCACTGCAAAAGGGGTGATGCTTCAGTGCTGATCCTTGTTGACAGAAAATCGGCGGTACTTGCCTCTTAAAAACCCTCTCTTATCAACTCTTTTCCATCTTGCTACCCTACCTGCCGCCATAGGTCACCAGGCACGGTTCATGCCAATCGCCCTCTGATTACTCCGGGATGCAGCGATTCATGACCGGCGGGTATATCGAGCAATCTTGAAACGGCGCAGTGCGTTGTCTCAAGAGCCAGGCCAGACTGTATTCCAATGTGCAAGGGCTAGATTTGCCCCCTTTGCTAATCGTTCACGACACGCTGGACGATGAAGGCGATGACGCTCTGCTTGGTTGCACTCTTGGCTGGCAGTGGCCCAGGATGCCGCTTCAGGACAATGGGCACGACTTCGTCAAGCAGCTTCCCCTTGCTAAAATTATCGAGTGCGAGCGGCAACTGCTTCGCGCCGAATACCTCGTACAGGTAGAACGGGTCCACCACTCCGGCAATGTCAATCATATGCGGGCCGACATCATTGATGGGTACCAGTGTCACTTTCGGTTTACTTGCCTTCGATGTAGTCGTCTTTGGCCTTGGTTGTTTCGGCTTGGGTGCGGCTGCCTGATACGCTGCTTGTACTCGGTCTGCGAAGGTGCGATTGTGACGCAGTTCATCAGCGGCCACCTCAGCAAGCACGGCTCCCAGCAGCTTGGCATCTGGCAAATCAAGGTAGCGAGCAGATTTCTCTGCTGCCTGAGCCGTTCTTTGTGCGACAGTTGGAGGCTTTTGGTCAGTTATGGTGGACATACTTCATCAACTCCTCAAGTGCTGCCTGGTAGTCCGTCGCTCCGGTACCCTTTTGCTTGGCGAACTCCAGAACTCCGAATAACTTCCCTTTGTGAGCATCTTTATTGCGCCCTTCAAGTCGGTCATCGTGGCGAATCCTGGTCTCGAACAGGCGGACATGGTTAATGGTCAAATCCAACTCAAACTTTACCAAATCATCAGCCTTAACCGGACCGGGGCGAAACCGAGTGAGAAGACATCCGACTACTTCGACACCGGAACCCATCAGGCCGCGCATAGCCTGCGCTGTCTCCAGCAAGCCGTTCATGCCGAGAGCAGCCCACGTATCAATTGCGGCGGGTACGAGAACGTAGTGTGCAGATGCTAATGAAGCACATGCGAATGATGCTTGCCCGGCTGTGTTGTGTCTCGCCTGAGAGCTTGCCGCCATAGCGTGAGTTGGGCCGTTCCCGTAAGTAGGCGATGTAGCGGCGCACAATGCCCGCTGTCACGTCGTCAACTTGGGTGATGCCCTGCTCACTTGCCCACTGAATGAACTCGCGTATCACTTCCGTCCGGCGCTGGGCTGAAAGGGGGGGTAGTCTTTTGCCAGCAACAATTCCGTCCAGGCCATGTCCAGCAACATATGGGGGAGTCTTGACCTTCGACGGGTGCGGTATCTTCCCATGGCTGCTACCAGGCCTGAATAATTGAGGGACCAGACGTCTCGAGGGATTCGAACCACCTTGAAAGGGTGATGTCCTAGGCCGCTAGACGATGGGGGCGCGTAGCCGGCAGCTGAGGTATCAGAGCCAGTGGCCGCCGGCACGTAGTGTACGTTGCCAGAACCGCACATGTCAAGCGAACTTCCAGGCGGGAAGGGTTGAGATTTTACTGCCCGCGCATGCGTACTATGGCCGGCAGCGGAGCTACCAGCGCCACCTCGTCTCCCGGGGTAAGAGTGGTGTCGGCGGACGGGAAAAAGGTTTCGGCTCCCGCGCGTCGCAGTCGAATGATGTGCACCTGTTGTTTGCGCAGCGAGCCGATTCGCTCGCTTGAGAGGCGATCCTGCTTGCCTACGGCTCGCTCCTCGAGCGCAAAAAGCTCTTTGGGGCCAGGGAAGGCATGGCTGATGCCGCCGATCATTGCCGCCGCCGCCAGTGTGGTGCTCGACAGATCGGAGGTGCTGAACGCCGTATGAATGCCAAACAGGAAGGGAAGCTTCTGGGCCAATGCCTCATTGAAAACGCGTAGTACCACATGCACGTCCGCACGTAGCCGGCGAGCCTCCAGACCAAATTGCAGGTTCGTCAGATCGTCGGAAGTGACGGCAGCAACTGCCAGAGCCTGTCCCACGCCGGCTCGCCTGAGCACGTTGATATCGCGCGCGTCGCCTTTGATAAATTCTACGTTGGGCATGTCGGCGACCTGTTGAATAAAGGCGGCATGCTCGTCGTCCTCGTCTTTATAGATCACGGTGATGGGTAACTGTGACTGGGACAGCCACCGGACCACCCGATAGCCCACCTTTCCGAAACCGGCGATGACGAGGCGGTTTCGGTCCGGCGTCGGAGTGATTGGCGTGGGATAGAAAGAGCTTGACTCGGAAATCAAACCTGCCCCATGCAGAGCCTCCAGCGAGCGAATCTGCCCGATAACCGTCAGCGCTTCACCGCTTGCCAGAACATGCTTAGGATTGTATCTGATTGGGCGCCCTCCGCTATCGCTCTGATAAACGACTCGTATGTTATAGAGATCTTCCAACGATTGCAGAGATCCGAGAATCTTTACCTGCGAGGAAATCTGGAACTGCGAGATGCCCAGGAGCTCACCTCCTAGCGGTAAAACGTGGTCGATGTCGCGATTGAGAAGGGCGGCGGCAAATGTGGGAGCGGCCAGCGCCGAGGCGCTGAACGCTGTATGCTCGCCGAAGCTGCGCTCAAGGTCGCGGTCAAATTCCTCATTGAAGGCGCGTAGAATGACTCGGATGTCATTGCGTTCCGCCCGTGCCGCCAGGGCAATCTCGACATCGACTAAATCGCCGTCGATACAGGCGATCACCGCGCAGGCCCTCCCGAGTCCGGCGCTGTGCAGTATCTTGGCTTCCTGAGCCTCGCCCACAACTACGGGGACGTGCATCTCAAGAGCTCGCGGAACCAGCTCGCTGTGAAAGTCGCTCTCGACAACCACCGCTTGAGTGCCGGCTTCGACCAGACGTGTTGTGACCCGTTGCCCCATGCGCCCTAGCCCGCATACGATCACATGATCACTACACGTAGATGCCAGACCGAGCTGCTGGACCTCAGGACTCCTCCGACTGAGCAATGCCCGCAGCGTATTGAGGACGCCCTGGATAAAGAGTAGCGAGAAGAGGATGTTGAAAATAATCAATGCCTCGACGGACCCACTTTGGTTGCTGGGTAGGGCATTGGGTGGGGTATATTGCAAGATCAGCAGCTTGAGGGTGTCGAGCAGCGCCGGCTCCAGACCTTCGGTAAAATGGGTCTCGAGGAAGAGTATATCGCCCCCGAAGACGGCGCCAAGCAAGAGTAAAGCGAACAATGCCTCGATAAAAAGCGTTCGACGGCCATAGAACTGTGCCCGTATGTGACTAACGAGCGAGTAACGCTGACCAGGAACGTGCCGGGACTCGGCTTGCAATAGTCCGTTTGCTGCTACACTCGTGGAGATTTGACCCTCGGGTGGAGGTGGGGTCCGTGACATGGCTTCCTCGCTTACATACTACTCGTATCTCACGCTTTGATGTAGATGCTTGACCTGCTTGTAGCCGCCACTACCTTGACGTTGCCCACCTGGAATGAGTAAGATGGAAGGACAAGTATATAGCGGCAGATAGCAAGATAAGTAAGCGCTGGCTGGCTACAGAAAGCTGCGGGACGATGCGACGCAGTGCCCAGCCTTGCTGAAATCCCCTCGCATGCCTTCCAACGAACCAGCGCCGATAATTTCACTCGGTCGCTACAGAAGTTGGGACGTTTTGACCCGGCGTTAACTGGTCATGGAGGCCCAGGGAAACATGCGGAATCGATGGTTCCTGGCGGCGAATTAAGGTGGCACCACGGGAAGCGAGCGCCCTCCGTCCTTTGTGACGGTGGCGCTCGCCTGTTTATTTGTAGACCTGAATTCGCCGTACGGATTCCTGGAGGACTTATCTATGCTCGATCTAGCGTTTATCCGCGAGAATCCCGACCTCATCAAAGACGTCGCCCGGCGACGTAACACCGCGGTCGATGTCGATGCCTTGCTGGCGATCGACCAGGAGCTTCGGGAAACCCGAAGACAGGCCGAAGAGCTGCGGGCGGAACAGAACCGACTGTCGAAGGCCATACGTGACGCCGGGAGCGACCAAGAGGCGCGTCAAGGCTACATTGTCCGGGGCCGCGAAATTGCCGCTATCCTCAAAGAGCTGGAGCCGCGCGAGCGCGCGCTGGACGCCGCTCTCCATGAGCTCTTGCTGCTGGTTCCGAATATCCCCGATGCCTCGGTTCCGGAGGGTCGGGGGGAGGAGGACAATGTCGAGATAAAGCGAGTGGGTCAGCCACGCACCTTCGACTTTCAGCCGCTGGACCATATCACACTCATGCGAGAGTCGAACTTGCTCGATCTCGAGCGCGGCGTCAAGGTGGCAGGCTCGCGAAGCTATATCCTCAAAGGCGACGCCGTGCTGCTGGAGCTTGGACTGCTCCAATTCGCACTGGAGCGCGTTACCCGGTTGGGATTTACGGCCCTCAGTGTACCGGCGATGGCGAAGGAGTTCTGCTTTATCGGGAATGGTCAGTTCCCACGCGGACGCGATCAGACCTATGCGTTGCCAGACGACGAGCTCTTCCTGGTGGGAACCGCCGAGGTGCCCATTACCGGCATGCACAGCGGCGAGATACTTCGGGAAGCGGACCTACCGACGCGCTATGTGGCCTGGTCGCCATGCTTTCGCCGTGAGGCTGGCACCTATGGTAAGGACACCAAGGGGATTATGCGGGTGCACCAATTTGAGAAGGTGGAGCAGTACGTCATCTGCCGCGCAGACCACGAAGAGTCGGTGCGCTGGCACGAGGAGCTGCTCCGAAACGCCGAGCAGCTGGTCCAAGAACTCGAGCTGCCCTATCGGGTGATTAACATCTGCACCGGCGATCTGGGTGACGCCAAAGTAAAAGGCTACGATATCGAGAGCTGGATACCTTCGGAAGGGCGCTATCGCGAGACACACTCCGATTCATACTTCCACGACTATCAGGCGCGCCGCGTCGACCTTCGGTATCGGGACAGCGATGGAGTTGTTCACTACGCCCACACGCTCAACAATACCGCTCTGGCCTCGGTGCGTACCATTATCGCCATCGTGGAAAACCACCAGCAGGCGAACGGAACTATCCGCGTACCTGAAGCGCTTCGGCCCTTTGTCGGAGGCCGCGAGACTTTGGGCACACCCTGGCGATAGTAGTGCGTACATTGGTGATTGCCGGTGGTGCCTGCGTTAGCAGGCGTGCAACCGGCAAGCCACTCTAATTGAAGCCGGGAGACAAGAAGGCGTAAAAGGGCATAGAATTTGCTAACTGATTGGCAGTGGATGATAGCGAAGAAGCCGGGCAAACAGGAGTGGCTCTTTAGAAAGGACTATCAAATGGGCATAGACGAAAGGCACACAGACGAAAAAGCGCCAACCACTGCAAAGTCCGGAGTTGTCGGCCGGCGCGCGGCACTGGCCGCGGTAATCGCGGCCGGAGCATGCGGCGTTGCCGTGCTTGCCGGGCCAAAGATAGTGACGGATGTCGAGCAAAGCGCTGAGAACACGGCCCATCAGGCATTGGCTCATGAGCTTCAATCCCTGGAAAGCGTCTCATTGGACGACGCTATTCGAGCCGCTGAAATTACCAAAGCGGCGGTGCAAGTGATAGTATTGCCGCTAGCTCAACTTGTCTCGATTATTGGTGGAGATGCCCTGGCGGTTCTGCTGGCAAGTCTCAACGCCGCTACCAACATACTCGGTGGCTTACATATCAATGTCGCCGCGCTTACCGGGCTGCGTAACACGGTGGCCAGCTGGCACACTAATATCCGGTCACTGCCGATTGCGCTGACCAGTTATGCCACCGCCAACATTACCGACGCCGAGACTTATCTCAAGGCGCTAAAAAAGTCGACGCAGTCGTGACAGCTTACCTGCTATGGGAACTAGGCTCGCCTCGCCCCGCCGGCTGTCCCCGCGCAAGGCGGCTATCCGTTCTCCTCGTCCAACCGAAAGGCATACGGCAGAAGGTCGTCGAGGCGAAGGTCCTTCTCGATGCCGTCTACGTAGATGACGGCATTGGGCGCCAGTTCTACCATCCATTGGCGACAGGCGCCGCATGGTGACCTCCGCCAGCTGGGTGCGTCCGTGGGAACGTCGATGCAAGCGACGGCGATCCGAGTGATTTTGGAGACCGCCGGCGATTGTGCTGTTCCGTCGTTAGTTATGGCGGCCAGCATATGCGCCTCCGCGAGGGCAACGCGTTCCGCGCAGAGGGTTAGGCCAAAGGAGCCGTTCTCGATGTTGGCGCCCGTTACCACGTGTAATCCATTACCAGTCTCCACCACCACTGCCGCGCCGACCCGAAAATGGGAGTAAGGTGCATATGCTGCTAAGGCGGCGCGGCGCGCTTGCTTGAGCAGGGACTCGCGATCAATAGACAGTTCCCTGGGTGATGACAACGCGTACCCCAGTCTTTCTAGTAAGAGAAACCGCGCGACCAGGCAGCCGTGCCTGGTGATGCAGGCATGATTTCACTGTGAATTGCAGTATACTCTGGAGAGGCAAATCTAGAGACATGCCTGGCGGCGATCCCGACGAAACCATAGCCTGGGCAATTGGGTATCGGTAAACAGCGGAGTATTGATGGAACCAGCTGACCTGGCCGGCGAGAAGCCACTCACAGGCGAGAACAACTTGGCGCGGGAGAATCCGCTAGCGGTAGTCTTTATGGGTACGCCGGAATTTGCCGTGTCATCTCTTCGTGCCCTGGTGGAGCGCGCCTCACCGGGACAGCTTTGGCCGGGAGGCCTGCGTATTGCCGGAGTGGTTACCCGACCCGATACGGTAACTGGTCGCGGTCGTGAGAAAGGTATCTCGCCCGTCAAGCGATACGCGCTCGAGCAAGGGATCGGCCTGTTTCAGCCGGGATCCTTACGTCGCCCCGATGCCCAGCGGCTCATGAGAGAGCTGGCTCCTGACCTAATAGTCGTCGCCGCCTTTGGACAGATACTCCCCCGTGAAGTGCTCGAGCTTCCCAGGTATGGCTGCCTTAATGTGCACGCTTCCCTTCTTCCTCGCCATCGAGGAGCGTCGCCCATACCAGCTGCTATTCTGGCGGGAGATCGCGAAACCGGAGTGACCATCATGCTGATGGATGAAGGGCTGGATACTGGGCCGGTACTGGCCCGCCGGGCGACCCATATCGGCTCGGATAGCACCGCGGGAAGTCTTTTCGAGCGGCTGGCAGTGTTGGGGGCGGAAACGCTGGTGGAGACTCTGCCACTCTGGCTGCTTGGTGCGATTGTACCGGAGCCGCAGGATCCCAGCCGAGCAACGCTAACACACGTCCTCACCAAGGAAGATGGTCTGCTTGGCTGGAACAACGCCGCGGTGGCGCTTGAGCGGGCGGTGCGGGCATACTTTCCATGGCCGGGAGCATACTCTACCTGGAACGGCCAGCTGCTCAAAGTGCTCAAAGCGCATGTTCTCTCACCCGAGAAGGAACGCCGAGAGCTATCGGAATCTCTCCCGCCCGGAACATGCTTTCTCATCGGCTCGGGCGCGAGAGATCGCTCGCTTGCCTGTGTCTGCGGCGCCGGTTCCCTCGCGCTCGACGTGATACAATTACCGGGAAAACGCGCGCTGCCTTCGGCTGAAGTGCTACGGGGGCATCCAGAACTGGCCGGGGCGCTACTTGGTTCTTGAGGCACTCTGCGGCGAAGCTTCTACAAAGAGCATACTGACTACAAACACTCTATGACACACACTGATTTATTTGGTTTCAGCTCTACCGAGCTCAGCGATTGGATGGCTGAGCTTGGAGAGCCTTTGTATCGGGCGCGGCAGCTGGCCGCCTGGATGTATCAATCCCTAGCTCCTGATTTTGCTTCTATGAGGACGCTGCCTGCCGCGCTGCGGTCTCAGCTCGATACGCTAGCTACTATCGCGGGGCCGCAAGTTCGTGCCGCGGCGACCGCGGCGGATGGCCGCACCCGTAAGCTGCTTCTCGAGCTCTCGGACGGACGTCTTATCGAGACGGTACTCATGCTGTATCCAGCGAGCCCCGAAGGGCGGGCTCGCGCGACCGTTTGTGTCTCCACCCAGGCGGGCTGTGCCTATGGCTGTACTTTCTGCGCCACCGGGCGTATGGGATTTTTTCGCCATCTTACCGCTGGCGAGATAGTCTCGCAGGTAGTGTACTTTGCGCGTTTACTGCGTGCGACCCCGTGGCGCGCTCCGAGCGGTGAGAGCATCGATCACGTGACCAATCTGGTATTTATGGGCATGGGCGAGCCGCTTCACAACTACGACAATACTCTCAAGGCTCTGCGCATTTTAAACATGCCGGAGGGGCTTCATATCGGCGCGCGACATATGACCGTCTCCACGGTCGGTCTGGTGCCCGGTATACTACGGCTAGCCACCGAGCCGCTCCAGGTGAATCTAGCCATTTCTCTGCATGCGCCGAGTGACAAGATGCGACTGCGTACCATGCCGGTTACACGCAAATACGGCGTAGCTGAGCTGATGGAAGCCTGCATTAGCTACGCGAAGCAGACCAATCGCCAGGTCACCTTTGAGTACGTCCTGTTGGCCGGTGTAAACGATCGGCTTGAGCATGCCCGTGAGCTAGCGGCGCTTCTCTCGCCGCTACGGCAGCTCTGCCACGTCAACCTGATACCAGTGAATGCCACCAGCGCTGGCTATACTCCCCCGAGCGGTGACGTGATACGGAATTTTCGAGCGGTACTTACCATGGGTGGTGTGAGCAATAGCGTACGAGCTGAGCGTGGCGATGATATTGCCGCCGCCTGCGGGCAGCTCTACGCGGCGGAAGTTAGCCGGCAGCTCGTCCAGCAGCACCGGACTCCGCCGCCCAGGAAACCGTTGCGTCGGAGCGATGACCAGGCGTAGTATGGTGCTTAGCTGAACGGGCCTTGATCCCAAACGTATATCTAGGAGGAAGCTGGCACATGACTGGACTCGACATTCCCCACAGCGACTTAGAATCCGCGACCATCCCCCAGTTGCAGACCCAAATGGCCCGAGGCGAGCTCAGTGCAGTGCAGCTGGTTCGGAAATATCTCGAGCGAATTGAGGCGTTAGACCGGCACGGCCCCGAGCTCAGGGCAATAATCGAGATCAATCCCGATGCCCTGGAAATCGCCGCGGCTCTGGATCGCGAACGCGTTGCCGGAGGTCCGCGGGGCCCACTGCACGGCATCCCTATTCTCCTCAAAGACAATATCGAAACCGCCGACCGCACCCACACTACTGCTGGATCGCTGGCGCTCCTGGGGAGCTTTCCCAGGCGTGACTCGTTCGTAGCTGAGAGGCTACGTGCTGCTGGCGCCATAGTGCTTGGTAAAGCCAACATGAGCGAGTGGGCCAACTTTCGCTCCAGTCACTCCTCCAGCGGTTGGAGCGCCCGGGGTGGACAGGCTCGCAATCCCCACGCCTTGGACCGTACTCCGTGCGGCTCAAGCTCTGGGTCGGCGGCCGCGGCGGCGGCGGCTCTCTGCGCGGTGTCGATCGGGACCGAGACCGATGGATCGATTCTCTGCCCAGCCGCGGCCAATGGAGTGGTTGGTCTGAAGCCTACGGTAGGAATGGTTAGCCGCTCAGGTATCATACCGATTGCACATAGTCAGGATACAGTAGGTCCACTGGGACGCTGCGTGACCGATGTTGCGCTGGTACTTGAGGCAATCGCAGGACCGGATCCGCGTGATATTGCCACGCAGACCGGGCCGCTTTCCGTGAGCTTTACTGGCGTTCTCGACGCCAGCGCTCTCAAAGGAGCTCGCATCGGCATTGCCCGTGAGACCTTCTTCGGCTATAGCGATAAGAGCGACAGGGTAGCCGAAGCTGCAATCGAACATCTGCGAGCGCTCGGCGCGGAGATCATCGATCCGGCGAATATTCCCACCGCTAAGTCCATGCAAACCGCGGGTAGTGAGCTCACCGTCCTGTTGTATGAATTCAAGGCTGACCTGGGCGACTATCTGGCGGCCCTTCCATCAGAGGCCCTGGTGCATTCGCTGGCCGAGCTTATCGAGTTCAATTCCGCGCACCGCGAAGAGGAGATGCCGTACTTCGGCCAAGAAATTCTCGAGCAGGCTCTGGACAAAGGCCCCCTCAGCGAGCCGGAGTATCTGGAGGCGCTGGCGCAAAACCTGAGAATGGCGCGACAGGACGGTATAGACGCCGTCATGGCGGAGCACCAATTGGACGCGCTGATGATGCCGACCGGCAGTCCGCCATGGAAGATCGATCTTGTCGATGGCGACTACAGCTCCGGTGGGTCCTCTCAGCCTGCTGCTCTAGCGGGCTATCCCGCCGTCACCGTTCCCGCTGGGTATTCTTTTGGCCTGCCGGTCGGGATAACCTTTATGGGTCGCGCCTTTAGCGAACCCCGTCTGCTCGCCTTGGCCTACGCCTTCGAACAGGCGACGAAGGTGTATCGCTCGCCTCGATACGCGTCCTCGAGCACGTTGGGTATCTAAGTGTCCTAGCTAGAGGGAAATGAATTGTGTCAGCAGCGTCGGAGCAGAATTTAGGCCACTTTATGGAGGAGTTGGGCTCTGCCAGCCCAGCTCCAGGGGGCGGAGCGGCTGCAGCGGTCGTCGGGGCTTTGGCCGCTGCACTTGCCGAGATGGTAGCGCAGTTCACGGTTGGCCGGGCTGCCTATGCACACAGTGAGAACGAGATGCGTGCCGTCACTGTGCAAGCGGAGGGCCTGCGGAGCGAGCTGCTGCTGCTGGTGGACGAGGACGCACACGGTTTCTTGCCGGTGACGGCGGCCTACGGCTTGCCAAAGGCCACTGAGGCGGAAGAGGTAGAGCGAGCTCGCGCGATTCAGGAGGCGCTGCTCCTTGCCATGCGCGCTCCGCTGGCCATGATGGAGCGATGTTGTCGTGTGCTGGATTTAGCGCTGCTGGTAGCCCAGCAGGGGAATCGTAGACTCGCCAGTGACGCCGGATGCTCAGCGCTTCTGGCAGAAGCGGCGGTACGCGCGGCTGGGCTCAATGTGCTCGCGAACATCACTCTCATGCGAGACAAAGGCGCGGCTGAGCAGGCGCAGGAGCAGGTTGCCCGCTATACTCGAGCGGCGGCGGCGGTTCGGAGGAGAGTCATGCGCCTAGTGGGCGAGGAACTGGGAACCGTATAACCATATAGAGACCCCTATAGACCCCTATAGAGGTGCGAGAGACAGTCCACTTATGAAGTGAGTGGTACCGCAGTTACCGGGTAAGGAAGAGAGGGCGGCATGGGCGTGGGGGCACGAGTACTGGATGGGCGCCACATTGCCGAAGCGCTGCGTGCGGATATCGCCACACTAGCGGCTGTAGACGCTGCTCGCCATGGAAGTCCGGCTCAGCTTGCGATTCTGCGAGTAGGAACCGCCGACCGGGCCTCCACGATCTATACCCAATCGCTGGTGCGCATCTCAGCACAGGTTGGGGTCCTCACTCAGGTACTCGAATTTCCGGATACGCTCACTGACTCTGGATTACGACATGAAATCCAGGCGCTCAACGCCGATGACGAGGTACAGGGCATCTTGATTGAGCTGCCGCTGCCGCCGGAACTCTCCCAGCGCACTGTAGCCGAGACAATTGATCCGCGCAAAGACGTCGATGGCATCAGCATACGAAGCGCCGGAAACCTCTTTCTTCACCTTCCCACTTTTGTGCCGTCTACAAGCGCGGCGGTTCTCGAAGTGCTCGACCGGGCGGGTATCGAGTTAGGTGGGAGGCGAGCGGTAGTAGTGGGGGCCAGCAACGTAGTTGGAAAGCCGCTTGCATTCATGTTGCTGCACCGGGATGCGACCGTCACCGTCTGCCACATCTATACCCGAGACCTGGCCTATTGGACCCGCCAGGCCGACATACTGGTGGTTGCCGCTGGCAGTCCTGGCCTTGTGAACGGTGATATGATTCAGCCGGGTGCGACGGTTATTGACGTCGGTATAAACATTGCACCTGACGGCTCCATTGTCGGCGACGTCGACTTCGCTAGCGTGTCTCGGGTTGCTGGAGCGATTACTCCGGTCCCTGGGGGAGTCGGGCAGCTGACCAATCTCTTGCTGTTGAAGCAAACGGTACTGGCACGCAGCCTATTTGAGCCGGCGAACTAAGTCTTTTTCATTCTGGTCCTGCAGAAGAGGGTTTTATGAGCGAACCATTTCTCGAGCGTCTCGAAAAAGGTCCGGTGCTCTGCGATGGCGCTATGGGAACTATGCTATACGCCCGTGCGCCTGAAAGCATATTGCATGGTCGCTCGTTTGACGAGCTGGTACTCACTGACCCCACCCTGGTCGAGCAGATTCATCGCGAGTATATCGACGCCGGAGCGGAGATCATCGAAACCAATACTTTCGGCGCCAATTCGGCCAAACTGGCCGAATACGGGCTAGGCGATCAGGTGACCGCCATCAATCGCAGAGCGGCGCAGCTGGCGCGTGAGGCGCGCGAGGTATCGGGGCAGCCGGTATTCATTGCGGGCGCAGTGGGGCCGTCGGGGCTGCTCAATATTGAGGCGGGTCCTTCGCAGCCTAAGCTTCGGTCGCTCTTCCTCGAACAGATTACCGCCCTGCTAGAGGGTGGTGTCGATCTGATTATTTTGGAGACCTTCTCCAACCTGTTCGAATTGCGAGAGGCGGTACTGGCGGCCCGCGAAGTGGGCAATTTCCCCTTGGTCGCCCAGATGACCTTTAGCGAAGATGGCGAATCGGCCTCCGGCTTTACTCCGGCCGAAGTGGCAGTGGCTCTGGCTGCCTCTGGGAGTGGATGTTATCGGCACGAATTGCAGCCTTGGGCCGGCCGGTACGCTGGATGCTGCGCTGGAGATGATAGCTGGTATAGCCGGTGCTGGTCCCGACGTTTCTCGGGGTCCTTTGTGGTTCTCCGCTCAACCGAACGCCGGGATGCCGACGCGGGTAGAGAATCGATTCCTTTTCGGCTCTACCCCGAGCTATTTCGCTGACTATGCTCGCCGTTTCGCGGACGCCGGCGTGCACTTGATCGGAGGGTGCTGCGGCACGACTCCAGCCCATATCGCCGCGATGCGTGAGGCGCTCGCCAGCTATTTGCCGACGCCAGTCACTACTGTGTCGGTCGGAGCTCCTATCGACCGGCCCGCGGCGGCACGAATCGCTGCGGCGGAGCACATGCGTCCTGGCGAGAGACATGCCGAGCCCGAGAGTATCAGCAAGTCAAGTCTGCAGCGCCAGCTCGAGTCCCACCAGTTTGTGGTGAGCATTGAGCTCGATCCACCCAAAGGGCTCAATCCGCGCAAGATTATCGATGGCGCGGCCATGCTCAAAAATATGGGGGTGCAGTTCGTCAACATCGCCGATAGCCCCATGGCGCGGGTGCGAATGAGCTGTCTGGCTCTTGCCCGGCTACTTCAGGACCACCTGGATCTTGAGACCATTGTCCACCTGACCACTCGAGATCGGAACCTGATGGCACTTCAGTCCGACCTTTTAGGTGCCCATGCCCTAGGAATTCATAATGTGCTGGCTCTGACTGGTGATCCGGTACGGGCCGGAAATTATCCCAATCTCACTGGAGTATGGGATGTGGACTCGGTGGGTCTCATCAAGATTCTGAAAGCCATGAACACGGGACAGGATGCCGCCGGTGCCGCTCTTGGCGCCCAGGCCGGGTTCTTTGTCGGAGCCGCGCTCAACCTTAATATGGAGGACCAGCTCATTGATGTCGACCGTGAACAGGCGCGAGGGAAGTTGTCTGGGATGCCGGCGACACAGGAAACGTCGGAACCGAAATTGCCTTCAAGTGAGCCCCAGCCGGTCACTGAGACGGAGCTGGAGCTGGGCCGTTTTCGCCACAAACTGGAGGCGGGAGCCCAGTACGTGATGACCCAGGCGATCTATTCACTGGCGCCGCTTGAGCGCTTCTTTGACCTGTTCGGGCCAGTCGATGTGCCGCTTATTTTGGGCATGGTACCCCTGCACAGCTCGAAACACGCCGAATACTTGCACAACGAAGTGCCCGGTATCAGTATCCCGGAAGACGTGCGTCAGCGCATGCGAGATGCGGGCGATCGAGGGAGAGACGTCGGTATCGAGCTGGCCTACGAAATCATCACCACCGCTCGTGCGCGCGGCTGGATACAGGGATGCTATCTTCTGCCGTCCTACGGACGCTATGACCTGGTAGGCGAGCTGGCCCAGACGTTGGTCAGGGACGTTGCGCCACAATCCCTGGACAGCATGCCGGCAACCTAGCCGGCAGCTGCCCCTGCAGGGCGTATTCGGTCGACAGTGAGGCAACCTATCCTAGCTGGGAAGCACCTCGTAGAAGCTCACGCCGCCGCCGGAAGCGCCGGTCTCCCCGGACCGCATGTGTCCAGCGGTAAATGCAGGGCTGCTGGCCCACTGGTCAAAGTCTTCCCGCTTCTCCCAATGAGTAAGTACGATATAGCTTCCCGCTTCTTGCTCATCCCGGAGCACTTCTAGCCCGCGAAAGCCCGGCATCTGATCTACCAGACCGGCACGACCGGCCCAGCTCTGCTCAAACGCCTGGAGTGCTTGCTCCGGCACCTTCACGCGAAACATGGCCGCAATCATCTCTACAGATCCTCTCTGTGTGGGTATGTTCTCACTATCCATGATCCCGAAAAGCCGGGATGCAATTTCCGCGCCGCCCTCGTCGTCCAGAGGAATATGCTATCACATAGGCATGTGGCTGGCGCCGTTTGTTTATTTCGCATCATGGTGCACGTCTACATGTCGGAGCCCAAGCGGCGCGTAGCTGTCTACCCGGCAGCCGCCGCACCGCGCGAGACGAATGCGTAAGAAAGTGAAGAAACAATGCCGGACAACATAGCGAGCAATGCCGAAGGTACGAATCAGGCGACGGTTGATGCCTGGCTTACCGCTTACGTAGCCGCCTGGAAATCGTACGACCCAGTGGCCATAGGTAATCTCTTCAGTCATGATGTCACGTACCGTTATCATCCCTATGATGACCCGGTGACCGGCCGAGAAGCGGTAGTGACGTCGTGGTTGGAACAGCGCGACCCACCCGGAACCTATGACGCCCACTACCAGACGGTTCTCATACAGGGTGACCAGGCGGCGGCCAGAGGTCGAAGTGTGTATTTTGAAGCCGATGGCGTCAGCGTGAAGGCGGAGTGGCAGAATCTCTTTCTGCTTCGCTTCGACCAGGCGGGGCGCTGCACCGATTTTTGCGAGTGGTACATGCGCCGGCCCGGTGAAAATCCGACGAGCTAGTTTCTTTGGTCATGTCACCAGCAGGGTTCACGCATGAGACTCAGGTGAGCAATTGAGCCATAAAATTATTCCAAGCGGTTTGCTTTCGCCGTCCATGTAGACTGCCTTTGGTAGCACCGTTTAGCAGGAGATTCAAGGCTATTTTTCTGCCGAAGGGCGAGATTTTGACACGCATTGCGTTCCCGAACCCTGGAAGCATCTTCGTGAAAGGTGACATCCAACACCCAATGCAGACTGTTTTCAATGGACCAGTGCTGGCGAATTGCTGATGCCAGCCGAGAATCATCCGCTGAAGTGCTGGAAATAAAGAGCCGCTTTTCTGTGGAAATATCGCCATCTGACTTTACCTGGCGCAAGAGATCAGGAATGGCGGTTATCTCATTCGATTTGCTGTCTACGGCCACCTGACCCAAAACCAGCCGGTGCTCACTTGCCCACGCACTCACCACGTGCAGCGGCGATTGCTCCCGCTTCCGGTCAACAGAATGTCGCACTGTTTTTCCGTCTATAGCTACGCAGCTTGGCTGATCTGCACTCCCCTGCCATTGACCAATCCACATGAGCCACCTGCGCACGTGCCGCACGCGGCAATAAAACCACGTCAGAGTGCGAACGAGATGTGGGAAAACATTGCGACATAGATGCCAACTCACCCTGCACGAGCACCATATTTCCGCGGGCATGTTCTCAAAAGACCAGCGATGCCAGGCGATTCCAGAGAGGGAACGCCTCGGCACAGCATCGAGCTGAGATCGCATCATCTCCCGCCGTGAAGGCTATTTTACCTTACCCAGCCCGTTACGAGACAACCCCATGTCTCCACCGAATTCCATCGGCAAGGCGGTAACCCTCGAGAACGTGCGACCATGCTCGTCACACGCTCTCTGACAAAGCCTCTCCTGGCTGGCCCCTCCCTCTTGACAAGACACTAGGCGTTGCCTATTATTGTGCTATAGTATTAGCTATTTAGTGTGATATCTGCACAGCGAGGTGGAGGAGGCAAGATGATCGAGTTTCACCTGGACAGCCATTCGGGCGTGCCCTCCTACCTGCAGATCGTGCAGCAGGTCAAGCACGCCTTGCGCCTGGGCTTGCTGGAGGTGGGCGACCAGCTTCCCACCGTACGTGAGGTCGTCGCCCAGATCACCATCAACCCCAACACCGTGCTCAAGGCCTATCGCGACCTGGAGCGCGAGGGATTAGTCGAGAGCCGCCCGGGACAGGGCACGTTTGTGCAGAAAACCCTGGCCAGCACGTCGCTGGCCAGCCATGCGACGCTCCGCCGCAGCCTGGTGCGCTGGTTACAAAGCGCGTCAGAGGCGGGCCTGGACGGTGAAAGTGTGCTGGCACTCTTCATGTCCACCTTTCGCACCTTTCAAGACACCCAGAAGGAGGAAACTGCATGAGCATCCCCCTGCAGACGACCCACCTGAGTAAGCGCTACGGGCGGACCTGGGCACTGCAAGACTGCACGCTTGCGCTGCCCACCGGACGTGTGGTAGCCCTCGTCGGTCCCAATGGCGCTGGCAAGACGACCCTGCTGCATCTGTCCGCCGGCATCCTGGAACCCACCGCCGGCACTGTGCAGGTCTTTGGTTGCTCCCCCCTCAAGCAGCCTCACGAGACGCTGCCGCGCCTGGGCCTGCTTGCGCAGGATCATCCCCTCTACCTGAGCCTCAGCGTCGCGGACCTGCTGACCTTCGGCCGCAAGCTCAATCCCCGCTGGGATGATGCGCTGGGACGGGCGCGCATCCACAAGCTGGGTATCCCCCTCAATCGGCCTTCCGGCAAGCTGTCCGGAGGGCAGCAAGCCCAGGTGGCGCTGGTGCTGGCATTGGCCAAGCGCCCGGATCTGCTGCTACTCGATGAGCCGCTGTCCAGCCTGGATCCACTGGCCCGCCGCGAGTTCTTGCGTACGCTGATGGACGCGGTGGCGGAGAGCGGCATGACGGTGCTACTCTCCTCGCACATCATCGGCGATCTGGAGCGGGTCTGCGACTATCTCATCATCCTCTCTGCCGCGCATGTCCAGTTGATGGGCGACATCGGGGAGATCACCCAGACGCACAAGCTGCTGATCGGCCCACGGCAGGATGAGACGGCGGTTGCCAGCGTGCATACGGTCATCGAGGCAAGCCACACCGACCGGCAGACGACCTTGCTGGTGCGAAGCAACGGTCCAATCTTCGACCCATCGTGGGAGGTGCAGGACGTGTCCCTGGAAGATATTGTGCTGGCCTATCTCGGCCAGCAGGTGCAGGAGAGCGCACCATCCTCGCACTCCACAGGGGTGCAGCAGCAGGGAATGGAGGTCATCCAATGATCTGGCTCACCTGGCGTCAACATCGCACGGAAGGACTCTTCGCCCTGGGTGTGCTGGTCACAGGCGGCGTCTATTTGCTGATTACCGGTCTGGCCATAGGCCACACGCTGCACGATAGTGGGCTGGGCGCCTGTCTGGCGCAGCACCCGGATTCCGGAACCAGCGGGCCCTGTGCATTCCTGGCCCAACAGTTCCTCAACCAATATGGCCCGTTCATCCCCTTCGCCTTGGCTCTGCTCGTGCTGCCGATTCTGCTTGGCGTCATGGTGGGGGCGCCACTTGTGGCACGGGAATATGAGCAGCGCACTCGTCTGCTGCTGTGGATGCAGAGCGTCACCCGCACCCGCTGGCTGATCGTGACCCTGGCTCTGGTACTGGGCGCTGGACTTCTCGCTTCAGCAGTCCTGTTCGCCCTGATGAACTGGTGGTACCACCCCTTTGATCTGCTCATTGGCAAGTTCAACCAGGTGACCTTCGACTTTACCGGGCCAGTGTTTCTGGCATCCTCGCTGATGGCTCTCGCCGTGGGCATTGCGGCAGGGGCGCTGACCCGCCGGACGGTCCTGGCGATCTTTGTTACGATCGCCCTGCTGGTAGGGATCCGCATCATCGTTGAGTTCAATCTGCGTCCCAACTATCAGCCGCAGGTCGTCGTGACGTGGCCGTTCACGCAAGGTAACGATCTGTCGCTTGGTCAAGACCATCCGCCGATCACCCTGGGGAGAGAAGATTGGCAGATTGGCAGTGGCTTTCTGGATGCTCAGGGGAACCGGACCAACGGCATCCGCTGCAACTCCGCCACTGCACAGTCCCCCCTACAATGCGCCAAGGACGAGGGGTACCGCGGCAACTACCTTGCCTACCAACCCGCGAACCGGTTCTGGACCTTCCAGTGGATCGAGACGGGCATCTACCTAGCCATCTCCGTCCTGGCGCTGGGCGTGACCGTGTGGTGGGTGCGACGGCGACTCAATTGAGTGAATAGGAGCAGCGTGTCTTACCGATCTTGGTTCTTTGATACAGCCTACGGGTGAGAGTGATATCCCCCGCCGATGACAATGAGCGCATGTTGGGGACCTGCTGCAGACGCGACATCTCATTTTCAGAGTAAGTCGAGTTGAGTCGTCTTACTGTAAATCCTCTCTGTCCTTTCCCAATTTCTCATGCGCGAGCCCTATTCGAGCACACCATCTCGATCAGAAGGTATACGAGTCCTTGGCCTATATACTCATGCGTCGAGAACGGCTCACAGAACTCATGCTCAAACAGCTTGGCGTGGACAAGATTCAGGCTCTGGTGTCGATGGCGGAAGGCTTCGAGGCACAGCTAAAGGAGAAGCGAGAAGAGTTAGAAGTAGCTCAACAATTCATCCAAGACGCCGAGGACCTGAACGAGCAGATACACCGGCTAGAGCAGGAGTACGCCGATGCCAGAGAGAATCTGGACAAGTTCAACGCTGAGAACGAGTGGGCCACCGCGAGACTCAAGGGCATCTACGAGCGTAATCCGATCCGAGAGATTGTAACCGCAGAGACTGTTCGTGGGTTTCCCTACGAGGATAGGCGTCTGCTCCTAGCGGCAACTGGGCTGCGTGTAGAGGTGTATCCTAATCATTGGCCCAAACGGGAACGGGAGACGCGCTTTGATGTATTTTGCGCCTGGGAGGTAACTTCAGGGGACGAACGTAAGATTGTGTCACGATTGAAGTATTCGTCGAGCCGTAAAGACTGAGCGTGGCGATCAACCCCTGCAGGTGTTCTACGCAGGAAACCACCGCTGTTAAGGTCATACAATCGCCCCCGGTCACGCGGTGGCATTCGATGATTTCGGGACACGACAGGAGTACGGGGTAGATGCGCTCGAACGGCTCTTGGCCCGCCTGGAACCGAATGATCGCGGTGAGTCCAAGACCCAGTTTGGTGGGATCTATCGCGGCATGGTAGCCAGTAATGACTCCCGCCGCTTCCAAGCGGCGAATACGGTCGGCCACCGCCGGGGGCGTCAGTCCCACTAGCCGGCCGAGCTCCGCGTAAGAACTGCGGGCATTCTGCTGCAAGGCGCGCAGCAGCTCCCAGCTGGTGTCGTCAAGCAGCTTCTCAGTATCGTTAGTCACTCGACATCTTTCCTTTCTCTTCCAGGAAGAATTGGACAAAGTACTTTTGAAAGGCTGTTCCAATTCGGACTGCTCTTTATTATCATAGTATTGCACATCGCCGTCTGTCGTGGAGGAGATTATGGTATGGCCGCAGTGACCGGACAAGGGTTACGCAAGCACCTGTCGTTAAGCGATGGTTTCGTTCTGTATACCAGCGCCGTTCTTGGGCAGAGTCTCATCGTGCTGCCATCCATTGCCGCCCGTCTCGCCGGACCATGGTCTATCCTAATCTGGGCCGTTCTAGCGGGGGTCTCATACCCCCTGGCTCGCATCATGGCGGAGTTGGGCGCGCGCTATCCATCCGCAGGAGGCGTCATCACCTTTATAGGTCATGGGCTGGGTCGGCGCATGGGTTGGCTCACCGGTACGCTCTATCTCGCCGCAGTCCTGGTTGGTGGCCCAGCCGCCGCGCTGATCTTCAGCGATTATCTGGGTACCCTGGTACCGCTTTCCCAGCAAGGGCATGAAGTGGTCGCCGCCGGTGTGCTGGCAGCTCTGATAGTAGGCAATTGCTTTGACGTGACTCAGATCATGCGCCTGCAGCGGTGGGGATTCTTCGCCTGCCTGGCCGCCATCACGGCGGCGCTTCTCCTCGCGATACCGCATATTTCGCTGGCCCGGCTTACCAATGTATCGGGCTATAGCCTCACCGGCATTGAATCAACCAGTCTCATCTGTTTTTTCGCATTTGTCGGGTGGGAGAATGCCGCCTTCTCCGGCGAGGAATTCGCCGACCCGCGCACGTTGGTCAAATCGCTAGGCGCCGCGGTGGCCGCGGTAGGTATCTTGTTTGTCCTGCTCGGACTCACGGTCGTGGGCGGCTTGAGTCGTTCGGTGATCGCAACCAGCAACGCATCGTTGGTCGACTTGGCGCGCCTGTCGCTTGGTAGCGGGGGCGCCTTTGTCGCATCGGTCGTCGCGCTGGTATTGCTGGTATTCCTCATGTTCACCTGGACGCGCAGTGCTACCCGATTGATCTATGCCATGGCCCGTGAGGGGGTGCTGCCTCGTGCGCTGGAACACGTCGACCCCAAGACCAACTCGCTGCCACGAGCAGCTCTGGCGCTGGGTGGTGCCTGGACCATTAGCATGGCCGTCCAGATTGTATTGCGTGTGCCAATCGAGACGTATATACAGCTTGCCAGCGGCAACTTTCTCTTGACCTATGTGCTGATCATGCTTACTGCCTGGCGGCTGCTCTACAGCCCGCGCTACCTCCCGGCGCTCATCGTCGCGTCTCTTGCCATCCTCGTATTGGTCATAGCTGGAGTTCAGAGTTTGTGGTACGCGCTGGCGATGTCAGGACTCTTTGCTCTTGTTTTAGGCGCGCGGTACTTGTATTTGCAGTTGAAAGATTGACACCCCGTTGTTGATCCGCATGCGTATACAACGCATGTGCTGCCTGGCACTATGGATATTCGATGGCACCGAATGCTAGAACGCTAGGCTCGAGTGCTGTGATCCCGGCCTTCCAATCGCGAGATGAGCGCGCTCTGTTGATCAAGGTCAAGCATACTCATTGGCACATGTACACTAGGAACGGGCCAGACAGAGCTGTGATCCACACCATCGCCTGGCGTTGACTGGACGACTCGGACGGCTACACCTCGTCGGAGCAAGTGTTGTAGCCACTCCCCTCGCGCCTCTGGACCATGCGAGGTGACCAGAGTTACTACCTGCCCAGGACCAATCTGGCGCTCTACCTGGCTGAACTGCTCGGCTAGCTTCGCTTTATCTCCCGCACGCGACTCCGCCAACAACTCTTGCAGTAGATATTGATGTCGCTTCCCACGCTCTGACGGCATGATAACCGGGACATCGCCGCTAACGACGAGCCCTACACGCAAGTTTCCCTGGTGAAGAGCGTATATTCCCAGAGACGTGGCTATAACAACCAATAACTCTTCGTTATCGGGAGCCACTGGTCCGTCTAGGTCCAGGGCTAGCCAGAGTGTGGTTTGGATTTCCGGATCAAAGAGCTTGGTCATGAGCTGGCCGCTGCGTGCGCTGGCGGGCCAATGGATGGCCGAAACGCTATCACCTGGGTTGTAGTCTCGAATGCTTACCACCGATGGTGGTGATTCGCCCCGCCGTTTGCCTCGAGCCTCACCAGCCAAAAAGCCGTCGAGTTTTAACGCGGTTCGCTTCAAGGGTACCCAACGCGGCAATACCAGAAGTGAAGCGACTTTGCCTACTGATTTGCGTACCGGAAACATTCCCAGAGGGTCACTCATGTGGGCCTCAACCGGGCCAAGCTGGTAGCGGCCTCGCATCTGACACGGTATATCAATCTCCCAGGTGATGGTGCGTTTAGCCTGTAACGCGGTGACATAGCCACGAGGATGCTCGGGTAGCGTACTCTGGTCAGTAATGCGGATTGCTGGGATCGTTAGCCGGGCGCGATTCGTTAGGGTAATCTTCTGGGTAAGCACTTCACCCCAGGAAATAGTCGAATCGCTTATTTCTCGGGTCCCAGCGACGTCTCCAACGAGCAATATCCGGTAACCAATGCCAATGAAGAGTAAGGTTGCAAGCGCGACCGCTGCAATTTCTACCGGACGACTTCCAGTTGCCAGCCCAATCGTTCCCGCCAGCAGTGCCAGGACAACCGTTTGCCATCCGCGCATGAGTACCTACCATTTCACGTTCCTGCGTTTACCTGCTGCCGGAGCTCGCGGTCGCGGCCGCCCATGAACCTTTGACAGGCGTCTCCGCCAGGATCTCTTGCAGTATGCCGGAGCCCATTTTCCGCCGCAGATCGGCCTCGGGATGCAGGACCAGACGATGTGCTGCGACTGGGACGAATACCTGCTGTATATCATCGGGCCGTACGTGCTCATTTCCTCCCAAGACCGCCCATGCTTGCGAGGCCAGCTTTATCGCCAATCCCGCGCGGGGGCTGAGGCCGAGTAGGATGTCCGGATGGTTTCGCGTTGCACTTAATAGTGCCAGCAGGTAGTCTTCGGTATCGGAACTGAAGTACACCTGGGCGATCTGTTGACGTAGATGGAAAATCTCGCGGGGACCGATCAGCGGCTGTAAAGTCTGCGTCTGCGCGGCCGCATCCATGCGCCAGGCGGGCGCTGACCAGCTATGCAGGAGTCGTTTTTCTCCTTCTGTCGAAGGGTAGCCCATATTCACTCGCACGAAAAACCGATCAAGCGCGGCCTCAGGCAGAGGGAAAGTGCCTTCCAATTCGATTGGATTCTGGGTTGCCAGTACCAGGAACGGGCGCGGCAGCTGATGGGCAACGCCGTCAGCGGTAATTTGGCCTTCCTCCATTGCTTCGAGTAAAGCTGCTTGCGTCTTCGCCGGGGCTCGGTTGAGCTCGTCGAATAGGATGCACTGTCCAAAGATTGGACCGGGCACAAAGCGGAATTCTCCGAGCTGCGCGTTCCAGACCGACGAGCCGGTTATTTCGGCTGGTAGGCGATCGGGCGTACCTTGTACGCGCCGGAAGTCTAGACCAAGTACTTGCGCCAGCGCTCGCGCCAGCGTGGTTTTGCCTACGCCAGGCACGTCCTCGATCAGCACATGTCCACCACATACCACCGCCAGGAGCGTCTGCCGAATGGCGGTTGCCTGGTCGATCACGACGTTGGCAAGCGCCTCTTCGATCGTTTCAAGCAGACGTTTGGCATGGAGTATCTCTTGCTGTTCCATCTGGCGAGTCCTCACTTCTCAATATTCGGGAAGTATTGATTGCGTACTTCTTCTTGTTCCATAGTCCGACGGCTCCGCCCTTATGCGAAATCACTGGCTTGGCTCGCGCGGATTACGCCACGCTCGTGTCACGATCAAGCGAACGAAAGCGTTCTGCAGATGCTGCCATTGATTATGCAGCTCAATCAGAACGCTTCCGATGCCTTGCTGGGCGGCGGGTGCCGCGTAGCGCATACGCTCGTAGGTGGTGTTGAGGCTGAAGAGTGTGCCGGCCTGGTCAGGCACGTACGCGGTCACTTTAATGGTGGCCTGTGTAGCCGTGTCACTTGGCCGCAATCGGATACCCGCCAGCCGTGCCAGCACTCTCAAGCGAAGAAAGAACCGCACTATAGGCGGTAGCTCACTCCCAAAGCGAGACCATCTCCAGGAGGCCAGTGCGGCAAACAATCCCAGGATGACTACTGCGACTGCCAGCGCGACTCCGATCAAAACTGGACTCCAGAAACCACTTGCTGGTCTGCCGTTCTGGCTGTGAGATCCAGGGTTTTGTCGCGCCGCCGCTGCGGTGGGTTGTGGTGTCACGTCGGGAGTCGGTGTTGGTGCTGGCGCGCTCTTGTAAATGATTTTGCTTGGTATCAAGCGTGGCTCTGTCGTGCTCGCGGGAAAAAGATCCGACCACCCCATGCCTGGTATTGCAAGCTGTGCCCAGACGGTAGCGTCACTCGCACGCACGACTATCGTATTGAGCTTCGCATCATAGGAGCCCGGAAGATACCCTTCCGCCAGCCTCATGGGTAAACCAATGGAACGCCCAAGCAAAATGTAGTCGGTTGTCCAGAGTAGAACGTTGCCCCGCCGGTTTTGGAGAGACCACTGCACCGGATTTACTTCCGCCGGCGCTTCGGCGTTGGGATCGAGTGTCATCTGCTTCTGGAAGGCGCTGAGCAGTGCGTGAGCCTGCTCGGTAGGAGTTGTGGCGCTACCGACCCAGGATCGGGCGATACTGCGCAGTTCCGCCGTAAGGTAATCCGGCGTCATAGTCATGTATTGGACAAGCGCAGCTGGTAACGTCCCGGATCCAGTTGCATTGTCAGGTAGTACTGCCGAGCTTTCCGTGTAGCTCACGGATTTTGCCGTATTGGCGATTGTCTGCCAGCTGGCAATACTCAGAATACCAGGAGCGTTGCTATCCAGGATCGCCGTCCGCACGGGCAGCGAGAAGCCCAGTGGCTGGTCAAAGCCGATGAGAAACGACCCGTTGCCAGCCTTTGGCAATTTGTTGGCCGTGATACGTGCTTCCAGCAACTGGGCGCCACTGGGCTGTGTGAGACTGGCGGCAAGTGGAACAGTTATGGTGTGGGAGCTCTGCTGCCAGGACTGGCCGCCGAACGTATCCAACGTAGCGCCAAGCATCGGAGGCAATGACGTCAAAGTCGCCGTAGTTTGCGGTCCTGAGAGTATCTCATAGCTCAGGATGATCTGATTTCCCCCAACATTGGGAGCGTTCAAGGCAAGAGGAGCGCCAAGCTCTGCAACCGGCGTGCCGTTTGGTGCCGTATAGGTAAGCGGACCTCCTTGAGCGAGCAGTGAGCGGCTCCAGATTTGGCTTACCGCTGCCAATTGGGCGCTACTGAGGGGAACCAGGCCAACCAATGCTACCAGCAGACTCAACAGTAAGATGGAGCGGGCCGAAGGCCAGAGAACCGGTCCGAGACGTTGCAGCTTCGAGGCGTCCCAGAGACGCACCTCCTCACGTAAGTGGCAGAGGCCCAAGAACAGTAGAGACAATCCTAAGATAAATATCAAAAGCCAGATTTGCTGCGCGGAGAGCTTCACACCCCATGCGCCGACAAAAGTGATCCATACCAGCGCTACACAGAGCCAGACCTGCCGCGCCCGGAACGCCAGCCAAGGCAGAGCGGAGGTGAGCGCCGTGGTATAGGCGCCAATCAGCACCGTTCCAGCTGGTGCCGGACCGGCGCTGATTGAATGCGACACGATCACTGCGCCCAGGCTCACCGCCGCCCCAATTGCCGGCGCCGCGAGCAGGGATGCCCACCACCATCGAGACAACAATGAAAATTGACTGAGGACGAATCCAATGGTCGCGCCGATCAGCGCAATGACGGGGATAACCCAGCCGGCCAGATGTTGCGACCAAGGTAGTTGACGTAATGCAAACACCACCGGCAGAAGTATGACCAGAAGCAGTGTCCACAGCAGAAGGTCCCATATCCACTGATACGAGCGGCGATCCTGTTGCTCCGTCTGCACCGCTATCTCCTCCTGACTAGAACATCACAATCACCCGAAATCCGGAAGGATTCCTTTTGCTCAATCTCCATAGCCGTCAGTGATTCTAAGTCAGGTAGTCATAGAGCATTCTGCCCGCGTCCCATTCTATCCTATCTTGCAAGAGCAATCAAACATCAACAGGACTCCTGGCATGGGCTGCGGCTGGCGCCGCGCATTTGCCGCTGATGTGCGCTACACTTGATTCTGTTGTGGAGGTACCTGGCGTCGAATGTCGAACTTTCGAAAGGAGACCAGATGGCTGAGCTCGACGGTGCACGAGTGGGAAACTACCACATACTTCGGCGAATTGGCGGCGGCGGCATGGGAGACGTGTACCTTGCCGAGCAAACCTCTCTGGGAAGGTTGGTCGTCATCAAGGTCATGCGTGGAGAGGAGTCGATTCAGACCGATGCCGAGGCGAAGGCTCGTCAGGTACGGCAGTTCATGCAGGAAGCGCGCGCCATTGCCTCGCTGGATCATCCTCACATCCTCCCGCTATATGATTACGGCGAGGAAGGGCATATCCGATTTTTGGTCATGGCTTACGTGCCCGACGGATCGCTGGCCGACCTGCTGTCACCCGGGCCATCACAGCGACTACATCTGCCGCTTCCCCCCCTGTTTGTTGCCGAGATCATCACCGAGAGCGCAGAAGCGCTGCAATTTGCGCATGATCATGGAATCATTCACCGCGATGTGAAACCGGGTAACCTCCTAATACACCTCCTCTCTCCCAGGTCGACCGGCACATCTGAGCGACGTACCTTGAGTGAAGCTCTGGAATCACCTCGAATACATGTGTTGCTGGCGGATTTTGGGCTGGCCCGGTTACTTACCGAGCTTGCGGAAGGAACTGCAACCACGGGCACACCACTCTACAACGCCCCCGAACAGTACCATGGCCGTCCGGTTCCAGCGACCGACCAATATGCACTGGCCTGTGTGGCTTACCTGCTGCTTGCTGGCAAGCCAGTATTCAGCGGCACCGTCGCAGAACTGTACCATCAGCATCTCAGCGTAACGCCACGTCCGGCAACACAAGTCAATGCCCTACTCCCACCGGCGGTGGATACCCCTTTATTACGCGCCCTCGCGAAGTCCCCAGAGCAGCGTTTTCCACGCATTCTGGATTTTGCGCAGGCTCTCGAAGCGACCATCAGGCCGGCGTCGCTCGCAAGTCGACCGCTTGCTATGCGTGCCAATGTCTCGCCATCTGCTCGGCAGGCGCCGGAGCAGTCGCCGCATCCGGTGGCGACACCACCGGCTCTGCGGCCTACCCAGCATGCCGATGGCATACCCGCTGCACTACCTGAGCCGCGGCTGTCGCGGCCACAAGGGAGCCAAGCGCTCCCGTCCCTTCTTCCTGAGCAGCCAATCCCACCGCGCAGCCCCACTGGGGCGGTGGCGACGCATATATATTCTGACGCACCGGGTGCTACTATTCCTTCTCGGCCAACCGGGAGGTCTCGCTGGCGAAACCCGGCCGGCCGCCGGCTGGTTATCGGGTCCGCTATTCTGCTGGTGATCATCTTGCTGGGCAGCGTCGGATTGACTTTGGCACAGCGCCTCCATTCCCCGACTGTAACTCATGACGATATGGTGAGGATTACGGGTGCCGGTAAGATCGACCTTGAACAACTGCCTGTCCTTGACCATGGAACAGCCAGTACATCATCCGATGTGGCAGTGCGTTTACGGTGGACTCAATCTGAGGCGGCGGCGCAGGCGCAGGCAGCGGATCACCTCTCCGCCCTTCCGGTCTTACCTTCGCTGGGTCCAGCGCCGTCGGCTCTCGCCGGAGCGGTGCCTGGCAAGCTGCCTGCCGAGTCACTCACTGGCCTCGGGCAATCAGTGGTGGCAGCGCCGGCACCATTAGATGTCTCACTCGCCAGTGACAGGCAATTCGTCGTCGAAGCGGTGGACGGCGCCTTTCAGATCGAGGGATTGGACGTCGCGCACTCCACGCATTTGCAGATTGCCGCCGCCAGTCTCTTCAAGCCGGTCCTTCAAGCGGGCGACACCCTGGGGGAGCCGCGCGTCTTTTTTGATAGCGCGAGTGGTCTCTGGGTGAGTGTCATGAATGAGTTGCGTACCCGGAATGGGGTGGTGAGCGCTGGTTTCTTCGATGTCGCGATCAGTGATACGGACCAGCCAACGACCGGGTGGTCAGTATATCAATTCAGCACGTCTCTACACGGCGCCGAGGATGCGACGGCTCCCGAGGATTGGGCCGACGATCCACAAATCGGCAATGACAGTCAGGCTTTCTACATTACTGGCAATCTTTTTGCCACCTCAACTGGTACTCCCTTCTTGGGAAGCGTCGTCTATGATCTGCCAAAGAGGGTGTTTGCCACTGGTAGGGCCTCGGTCGGCAGCCCCGTCTACATCCTGTCCGGATTCGCCAATCTGCAGAAAAATCCGGCACTGGGAGTGATTCCCGCTCAAAATAATGGTACCGAAAATACCGAGTGGCTGATCAGTAACGACGCCGGTTATGTGGACGAGGGGCAAACGTCAAATACTATCATCGTCTGGGCCATTACCAACCCGGCTGCGGTAAATTCTGGTAATTTGCCTTCGCTCGTCGGAGTCGTCGTAAAACTCCCACGTGCCTACGCCGACCCTCCAATGGCCGTTCAGAAGGGCAGCTCTACTCGCTTAACCAATGATGATGCGAGGTTTGCTCAGCTGTACTTTTCCGCTGGACATCTGTATGGCGCTTTTACAACCGCGGTCAACTGGGCTGGTGATGCGGCAACGCGTTCTGGAATCTATTGGCTCGATCTTGTGCCGACGCTCCCAGGACGGGCCAGCAAATCACCAGTTACAATCACGGTGGCCCAGCAAGGCATCTATGGATTTACCGGCGATTACACATTTGACCCCGCGCTCATTCCAACTCTGCCCGGCGACCTGGCGCTTTTCGTCGAAGCGTCTTCTGCTGCTTTTTATCCCAGCTTTGTCTCTATCACCCGGCGGAGTACCGACCCAGTCGATCAGCTGGGAGGTAACGGGCAGGTCCTGGTGGCTCTGGGAGGAGCTCCAGTAGTTCCCTATGCGGGGTCTCACTGGAGTGACTATATAGGCGCCAGTGCTAGTCCCGCCACCGGCAATCAAAGCAGCATAGTATGGGGCGCTGGTCCTTACCTGGGTATGAAGACCGCTTACTGGCAGACACTTCTCTGGCAAGTCCAGCCTGGAAGGACAAATTAGTATCATGTATACCCAACCTGCGACTACTCTCACACCCGCGCTTATTGTCTACTTGATTGATGCGAGCGATTCCATGAATGAACCCTGCGGCGAAGTCACCAGGATTGATATGGTGAATAAGGCTTTGCGCGCCACTATCAAAGATATGGTTCGCCGCTCGATGCGAGATGGTGTCGTGCAGAGGCGATATAAGCTTGCCATATTTGCGTATAGTACCAAGGTTATCGACGTGCTGGGTGGTATCCGAGATCTTCCTGAACTACTTCGAACCGGGGTTCCCGAGCTTAGCGCCGGAGGAGTCACCGACACCGCGGCAGGATTTGAGAAGGTAGAAGAGCTGTTAAAAGAGAGTCTTCCGCAATTTCATCACAGCCCGGCGCCTTTGGTCTGCCATCTTACCGACGGCGTCTTCACGACAACCGATCCAGCCCCGGTTATCGGTCGTATTCAGGCTATGGCAGTCGGCGACGGTAACGTGCTGGTAGAGAATGTGTACGTTGCCGACAACATGCTCCGCAGGCCAGTGCACAACTGGGAGCAGTGGGCGGGTGTATTACGCGAAAACGAATTGGTTGACGATTATGCGCGTTACCTCTGGAACCTGTCTTCTCGACTCCCTGAAACCTATCGACAGAACATCAACAATTATGGCTACCACCTGCAATCGGGAGCGGCGCTCTTCTTCCCTGGGGCCAACAGCGATCTGGTTCGTCTAGCATTTGTGATTACCGCAGCTACCCAACTCAAGTAAAGTGGCGCGGCAGTGGGAGCACGGTATGCACAATGATGCCAATGAGACAGCGACCAACCCCATGCCGCTCGTGCTCGAATCCGACCAGAATAACGATCGTTTTCTACGCACGGGCGTCGACTTCGCTACTCTGCGCTTACTATCTTCGAAGTGCCAGGAATCAAGAACCCAATCGCTGCCCAATCAGGACTATGCGAGACTCGTCGTTGACTCGGAGGAGAGATCGCTCGTTTTCAGTGTCTGTGATGGAGTCGGCAGCTCGTACATGGGCGGGTTTGCCGCCAATTACCTGGGGAGACACCTGGTGGGATGGCTTCAGAGCCTCCGTACTATTCAATTTCAGCCTCACGAGATCGCTAGTCTCAGCCAATCGCTCTCGACCTCCCTTGCCGGCTGGGCCATTACTGGTCAAGCCGAGCTGTCTCGGCTGCGTGTGTCGCCAGCGCCGAGCCCCCTCGTCCAAGAGGTGCTTGAGGAGTTACGCACGTCCCACGGCGGTGAAACCGTCTTCTGCGCCGGGCGCATAGAATGCGCTGGTGGACGGCGTTCACAGGGCAATCCACCGCTGGACGGGTTGGATAGCCGTGTGCACATCTTGCTCTGCTGGATGGGTAACGTAAAAGTCGCGGTATTCCAAAATGACCGAGACGAGGTCAATACCGGCTATATGGCCGACGAACACGCGGCATGGTCCACCGCGCGAGGCGTCTGCGGTACTCCCCACCTTTTTATCGCTACGTTGGATAGTCTTCATCGAGTAATTGTGCATACTGACGGAGCTAACCGCTTCGGCCAATCGATCGCTGAGCTTGGCGACCAACAGCTCAGAGACCTGGTGCTTGACCAACTTCACCTGCCGACCAACGATGACGTGACAGTGCTTGATGTACAATGGCGGATAGATGCTTCTATGCTTTCTAACCATTGAAAGGTCCGTGTCTTCGTGGCTGAATTTCACCCACATTTAGGTATGTCAGTAACCATAGGGACATCTTCCTACGGATTCATGCCACATCCGATATTTAGCGCCGACATGGACGAAGTGTTTGTCATAGAGGGAGGCGAGGCGCTTGTCTACCAGCTTCAGGACTTGCAGACGGGGGAGCTATGGGCGCTGAAAGCGCTCAAGCCGCAATATCGCGGCGAGCACGTCGCCCGCTCGGTTGCCGCACTGGCGCCCTACGCGCACTTGCCTGGTTTACTGCTGGGAAATCGCTTGTGCTTGACCTCGGAGTCCGCTCCTGAATTTATCGCTTGTTATCCACAGCTCGAGTATGCGGTGTTGATGCCCTGGATCTTGGGACGTAGCTGGGCAGGACTGCTCGCTGACCCGGCCGCCAGCGAGCAGTACAGTCGAGAAGCCGCTTCCAGCCTCGCCACGGCTACCGCTCAAGTGCTCTGGGAACTCGAGGCACATCACCTGGCTCACACCGATATCGCAAGTGGGAATGTGATCTGCTTGCCTGATTGGACCGTCGAGCTGCTGGACATCGAGAACCTGTACATATCGGGGACAGCTAGATCCGGCCAGCAGAGCATGGGTACGCCCGGTTATCAGCATCGTCATATGGATTCTACCGGCTACTGGCGCCCCGAAGGTGATCGCTTCTCCGGCGCTATTTTACTGGCCGAGATGCTTTCGTGGTGGGATCCAGGGGTAAGGGCGCTGGTGCCGGATGGCGCCGAGTCTTTGTTTGTGCCAAGTGAGCTGCAAGAAGTCGGACCACCTCAGTGGCAGGCGATGCGCGACGCTATTTGGGAGATCTGTCCGCCGGCGTTGCAGCTTTTCGACGACGCCTGGGCCTCCCATGACCTCTCCGAGTGCCCGGAACTAGGGAATTGGGCCGTCTGCTTACTACAGGTGCGCGAGCACCCGGTGTCTGCAGAATTTTCTTGATGCTGGCCTCTGGTCAATTATTGTCGAAGCGAGGGAAATCTTTCATGACGGGACTCGAGGGGACCGACCTGGGCAACTGTCGTATCCTACGGCGCCTGGGGGGCGGCATGAGCGAGGTCTACCTTGCCGAGCAATCTGCCCTTGGACGCCAGGTTGCCGTCAAAGTGGTCAGTGGCAGCTCAGGCCAAGACGATGGCGATGCGAGTCAACAACTCGACCGGCAGTCGCGGCAGGAAGCTCGGGTTATCGCCGCGCTTGACCACCCGCACATCCTTCCTGTCTACGATTATGGTGAGCAGGATAGCCTTCACTTTCTCATCATGGCGTACGTGCCCACCGGTTCGCTTGCTGATATGATCTCACCTGGCCCGCTACATCAGCTCAGCCTCCCGCTGTCACCTCTTCTGGTCGCCGACCTCATGAGTCAGACCGCGGAAGCGCTGCAACATGCGCATGACCAGGGCATTGTCCATCGCGACGTCAAACCGGGCAATCTGCTTATTAGGCTTCTCCGACAAGACCAATTGTCGGGCTCTGCCAACGCGGGGGCTGGGCAGGAGTACGTGCCGGGTCGGTACTATGTACTGCTCTCCGATTTTGGACTGGCACGGTTTCTTGCGGCGGTGGCGGAAGGAACATCGACACTCGGCACGCCGCTCTATAGTGCCCCCGAACAATATCTGGGGCACCCAGTCCCAGCGTCTGACCAGTATGCGCTTGCATGTATCGCCTATCTCTTATTAACCGGGCGCCCGGTCTTTGATGGCAACATAGCTGAGTTATATCAACAGCACCTTTCAGTGCAGCCACTACCTCTTACTCGGATCAATTCGAAACTGCCGCCAGCCGTCAATACTGTACTACTGCGCGCGCTCTCCAAAGAACCTAGTGACCGATTCCCCGAGATTGTAGACTTTTCTCGAGCGTTAAGAAGCGCATTAAACTCGGCATCGCCAGTACCTTCTGCCGTGTGGCCTCCTGCTCCATCGCCGGTACCGGCAGCCGGCGGAAGCACACCCAGTACCTTGGTTACGCAGCTGGCGCCTCACATCTCGCAAGGAATGACGCCTACGCAGCCGTCGACCTGGGCAATGAGTAGCGCTCCAACTGATACTGTGAGAGACGCTCTTGAATCCCCTGCCTACGGGGGGAGTTCCAGTGTGCCACCGGAGTCTACTCCAAGCTTTGGAAATGCGCCGACGCTGAGGTCACTAAGACAAGGCTCGAATCCAGATGCTCCGGGAGCGCCGCTTCCCCGCCAGTTTCGAGCGGAACAGCGGTGGGTACGAGTCCCGATTAAGCGGCGCTCTCTCGTGATTGGTGTGGCAGCTGTGCTGGTGCTTACTCTCCTAACCGGAGTGGGGGTAAACCTCTGGCAGCGCGCTTTCTCGCCCAGTGCGGGAGATCAGCACGTGGTGCGCATTCTGAAGTCCGGCAGCACCGATGTTTCGGGACTTACACCCTTAGCAAGCGGCCAGGTGCCCGAGTCACAATCGACGCTACCGGTGTCGCAGATTGGGACGGATGCCGGGATAGTGAGGCTCTCCGGCCTGCAGGCAATTTCGCAGGCTGGACCTCTGCCGCCTCCCGCTGCTTCGCTGGGCGATCCAGATGCCTTCGCGGGGGTCACGCAAACCATTCCCGGTCTTGCCCAGAGCGACGTTGGTATGGCTACCCCAGTAGACGCCTCGGTTGCTGCAAGTGATGCGTTTCTTGTCGAACTGGTAGACGGCGCATTTCTGGTTGAGGATTTTGCCACACCCTCAAACGACGGGCGATTTGGTGCCGCCGCCTTGTTTCGGCCAGTATTGCGGGACGGTGACCTTCTGGGACAAGGCCGCATCTTCTTCGACGTTGCTAGCCACAAGTGGCTCTTTGTCATCAATGAAACCACTGCAGACTCAGCTAGCGTAAGCCACGACTACTTTGATATCGCCATCAGCCAGAGCGGTGATCCGCTCTCGCGTTGGCAGATCTATCAATTCAGCACCAACATGTCCCCAGTTACTGGGTTTGGCAATTGCTCCTGGGCGGATTATCCGCAGATCGGTGCGGATTTGTCCGCATTCTATATTACCGGCAATAGTTTTGGGTGTGGCGCGCATGGCCCGTTCCTCGGATCGGTGGTTTGGATGCTACCGCGCCAGAAGTTCCTGGGGGCTACGGCGACGACGCTCTACCGGTTCTGGGGATATAAGGACCAGCAGAAACGGCCGTCCATGACCCTTACTCCAGCGGTAGAGGATTCTGGCGAATCAATGGCTTGGTTTGTCAGCACGGACGCCGGGTATGTGGACGATGGGCATCTATCGAATCAAGTCATGGTTTGGGCAATCATCCATACCGACAGTGCCGCTTCCCAGGACGGAGTTGCCATCGCCCGGGCCACCGTGACTCTACCGTATTCCTACGCCGACCCTCCGGCAGCGGTCCAGCGGGGGGCATCCAGTCTCGTCGACAGTGGAGATGCCCGTGTTGGCGGTGCCTACGTGGTACACGGGCACCTCTATGCCACTTTTACTACCGCGGTCAACTGGACCGGCGATGACCAGATGCGCTCCGCCGTTTACTGGCTTGACATCGTGCCGAAGGTGGGCGACGCCGGCGGCAGGGCATCTGTCTCGGCACAACTGGCAGAGGCCAATATCTTCGGCTTTGCGGGGGCCTATCTCTACTCCCCCGCAGTGGCGGTTACCACCGTCGGCGACCTGGTGCTGACCGCCGAAGCATCTTCAGCCGTGTTGGGGCCGGATATCATCTATACCAGTCGCCTGCATAGCGATCCACCGGGTAGCATGGGTCAGGGTCGTGGCGCTGGATTCCTGGAGAGCGCGGATCAGGTGGCGGCGGTGAGCGCTGACTGGAACGGCTTCAGCAATGCAACAGTAGCCGTATCCTCGAGTGGCGGAGCGACGTCTTCTATCTGGGCGGCGGGAAGCTACTCCGACTCGAATACATCAGAGTGGCAGACGGTGCTTGCGCAGCTGAATGGGGCAGGAAACTAAAGATAGGTGGATCGCGCGTGATCTTGACATCGCTCGGTGTATTTGCCACACTTATGGGGGCCACTCTGATGGGTAGCTGTCTTATACGTATCAACTGCGAGTACGCGGAAATGGCGCCGGGGAGGAGCAGAACCAATGGATCAATTTCCACTGGCAAATAACGATGCCAGTTCAGCCCCGAGCTTGTCGAATGCAATGAGTTGTCCAGCTTTCGGCATCATCAGCCAATTCAATTCGAACCTGCAAACGCTTTTCCAGACCAACCTCACCGATTACAAGAACACCGCGAACAATCACATTTCCGCGGTATTTCAGCCGGGAGGATTGGAAGGGGTCTGGGCACAGAACCACCAGGACCAGGTAGTCTCTCCGATGATGCAAATGCTGAGCGACATCAGCGAGACCATGCAGTACGTCAACAGTAGTTTAGACACCTACACCTCGCAGCGGGAAACGATAATTAGGCAGGCGTCTGGTACTCTTGGCTCGCAGCTCTACGATGAGCTCGCCGCGGAGATCGATGCGGTGGGGCTTGGCGCTGTAGGAGCGATAGTCGGTAGTGTCATTCCAGTAGGCGGGACTATTGTGGGTGGGATAGTGGGCTTTGCGGCTGGTGGACTGCTCAGCCTCGCCGACGACGCCACCGGTGAGCACGTAGGACATTGGCTGGTGGACAGAATTTTTGGCGGCGAAAGCGGAGTGCAGGAATGGGTGAGGGAGCTGCTCTCGGGCACCGCCACTTTTGACGTCCGCTATCAACTCGTATCGATCATCCCATTTTTCGATAACGATGCCAGATTCAATGTGGTGCGAGACCGACTCAATGCCCTAGAAGCGCAGGTGATGTCCGATCTCGATTCCGCTCAGTCTCTGCTGACCACGCAAACTCAGAACTGGGACCAGCTGGCGCAGACCGCCAAGGGTAGTGGTGGGGTTACTACAGCGGCCTAGTATGGGCGGGGCCGAATACTCGCCTGTGATCGGCCCCATCTCCCCCATTGCCTCAGCCATTCTTGCTCTTCGGCTTATCTTCCTCGTCTGCTACGTCCTCCTCATCAGAGTCTTTAGTCTTGGCATATGCCAGCGCGGCGATACCCCCGCCGGCAAGAATCGTCGCACCCAGTGCACCGATCGCACCTGCGCTCAGGCTTTCAGCTCCGCCGGCGATCGCGCTTGATACACTGTGAGCAGGACCGGTACTCGCGCCATGGGTCGTACCTGCCAGCGTCTGCGGGATAGGAATGACATACGTCGGCCCCCATGTCACGCCTTTACCGCTGATTTGGAACGGTAACTGTGCTTTGGTCAGCTCGCTGGAATCGGCGTACCCACTATGGATGGTCGCGGGATCTGTCGGATTCTTGACATAATCGTTGCCGTTTGGGTTGGTGGACTGCCAGGGAGGACTCAGAAAAGGATTCGTGAGCTGGTGGATTGACGCCGTACGCTGATCATTGACCCCAGAATTAACCGGTATGTCGCCGACTCTGTCGCCGGGGATGTCATAGAGATCATAGTCGACTCCTTTGGCATCAGCCCCTACGACGGGAGAGCCGAATCCGATGACCCCCTTGACGATATGGGTATGGCCGGTAGCCGGATTATCACCGGGGAAGGGCGCTTTGGCAGCGAGATTCTGGGCTGCCATACCGCCAAGTCCATGACCGGCGAGCCAGAGCATGGCCGGGTGGGCCGGAGAAGTCGGCGCATCCGGCGGCGTCGGCGAACAGTACTGCTGAACCGCCTGGGCTACGAACTCACCATACGGTGACACTTGCCCTCTGAATTCGAGCTGAGCGTTCTGGGAGTTATTGAGATAGGAGTTGGGGTCGCTGCTCGGTGTACCAGCTCCCGAAGCTAGCGGAATCGTCGCAGTGGAGCTTGAGCTTGGGGTTGGAGTCGCCGTGCTAGCCGAGCCGCCGGACGAAGGCGCTACGCCAGGGCTGCCTACTGGAGACGAGATCTTGGTGCCGGGGTCGCCAGGGTCCTGTATCGAATTATTGGTTCCGACATCGGGGATGGTTACCAGCCAGTTATTCTGATCGTGCTGGCCAAAGCGCGTGATCAGCAAGTAATGGTTGTTGCCATCTTGTTTACGGATGATTTCGCGGGCGATATCGCCCATGTTCTTGGGCTCGGGGAAGGGATCGACACCTGACGTTGTGAGCGCATTCGCCATGGAGAATCCCGCACCGCCTAGTCCTGCTGCGGCACCAAGTCCCGTGCCTCCAGCCAGTCCTCCTCCAGCAGTAGGATCATTTCCCAGTCCGCCGATCGGTGGAATTGACGTGTCGACTGGCGGAGGTGGTGTGTCTCCGCCGGGGATAGGATCCGAAGAGATTGGGGGAGGCGTTGAAATCGGTGGAAGACTTACCGGCGATCCACCACCTGGCAACCACCCCTGGCAATCCACCACCCGGCAGACCACCTATATTGTCGGCGGCCTGCACGAGATTGCCCTGGTTGATGACACTGCTGGAGATCGAGCTCAGGGCATCAACCATGTGCTGCTGCCATTGGCGGAGCGTTGTCGCAAAGGTTCCGAAATTCGTACTTCCGAGATTGCTTCCGGCTGCTACCCGGTTGCCATCAAACGCGGGGCTTTCCCAGAGTCCTGAAGTTGCCAGCGCATTGTGCTGCTGGACAAACTCGTTGCACATATCGTTAAGATTGTTGGAAAGCGTCGTGTAAGACCCGGATAGTGACTCGCGCTCCGACTGGTTATCTCCAAGTACATAATCTGAATTCTGGCCCATGTACTTATCCGCCTTCCACAGTATGCTCCACAGAGGACAGCAAGCGGGGTACCCTTCTCATCTCCTTAAAACAAACTAGCACATGTACTGGGCACCGTCAACGTAGCGCGCTCGATTGCCTCTTACTTTCAGTGCTCCACTGGTAAGTGCGCAGATCTGAGCGTTATTGGCGTCTCTTGACAAGAAATTCTAATTCTGCTAGGCTGTCGCCTGGGAGGAATGGGTCTGCATCAAATGCCAAGCCACTTGATCACTTCCATGCGAGTGTTAGGATTGGTGCAGAGCTGACAACCACTGGTAGCTTTCAGGAGGTTAGACCATGACTGGAATCCGGGTCGACTACGAAGGTGTTGCCAACGCAAGCAGACAGCTAAATCAAGCGCTCCAGGACTTGGAGGCAACCGCGCCAAACATCCAGGCAACCGACCAAGAGCTTATAAACAGTCGGCAAGCGCTCGCTCAGGGACTGCAGAGCTACCAGGAAGCCATGGCAAAGCTCAGCCAAGCCGAGCAGCAGATACAGGAGAGCCTAGCTCGTTTCCAGACCGCGCAAGGCCAGGTCGGGACCAGCATCGATACCATGCGAGCTGCACTGCAACAATTCGAAGAGGCCGCGCAGAGCCGGGGCGCTTCGACTATACAAGCTGACATTACCACCTTCAATACCAGCCTGAATAACCTCGACACGCAACTCACAGAGTGGAAAAGCGCCACGACCCAGGTCAATCAGGAGTTGGGGCAGGTAGGGACCGCTACTCAGAACTTGAATAGCTCAACGACAACGTTGAGTGAGGGCGTAGGCACCCTAGAGACAGATGTGGAAGCGTTCTCGCAAGATCTTACGAACTCGCGAGCAAATCTCGAAGCCCTCAACAGCCAATTGACGGCGTGGGCTAATGGGTTGCAGGCCGCCGATACTGGAGGCGCCTAACTCCTCGTATGCCAACAGTATTAGTTACGGTGCGTGGACCTGACGCAACGATTGACCTGGACATGCCGGGAGATATTCCTGTCGCTGATTTGTTTCCCTTGCTGATTGAAGTGTCGGCGAGCCGGCTTGCGGGATATATATCTGGAGGCCCAGAGCAGTGGGGGCTTGGACCGATAGATGGCACTCCCCTGCCGCCCATGGGGACGCTCATAGACGCCGGCATTGTGGACGGCTCCGTGCTGTTATTTCAAGATGCTGGCGCGTGGACTCAACATCTCTACGCCGTTCCGACCACGCCGGCTTCTACCCAACCGGTACCCCAGGTTGATGATACCGGCGGGATCGGCATTCGTTGGAACAGAGAAGGCTTACTATCCTAGAATTCTCGGTAGACGTTCCCGGAATCCCCGCGATCACGGGTGGGCTTGCATTTGAGGCGTGTTAAGGAGACAGCAGACCGAGATGCACGGCATACTATTTCATCGGCCGGCACGTACTTACCCAGACCCTCTGCCGCATGACGACATCGTGATTGTTCCGCCGCCGGCCCTGGCACCGACGCAGAAGTCACCGATGAGATTCCTGCAGCTCCTTATGCCGCTGTTCGGCGCTCTCGGGTCGGTGCTGTTTTTTGCGTTCGCCGGCGCTGGTATGCGATCGAGCCCCCTCATGTTCGTAGGCATTGGGGCTATGATGCTGATTTCGGTACTCTCAGGCGTCATGATGCAGGTGCAACAGAGAAGTGGGGCTCGCGACAAAAAGAAGAACGACCGAGCCAAGTATCAACGCTATCTAGCGCAGCAGAGCTCGCGCTTAGACAATATTATGCAGCTTCAGCGTGCTGCCAATACTCGCTTATATCCAGCTCTGCCCACGGTTGAATCCTGGGTTGGCCAGCGCGAGTATATCTGGGAGCGCCGTCCGGCCGACTCCGATTTTTTAGATGTGCGAATAGGAACCAGCGCAACGCCCCTGTGTTGTCGCCTACGGGTTGACCTTGGCTCGAATCCAATGGCGGAGCATGATCCGGCGATGGTGGCGCGGGCACAGGCGCTGATCTCCAAATATGAGCAGCTACCCGATTCACCGGTAGTTATACCAATCAGATCATCTGGATCACTGGCCGTCACTGGGAACTTAAGCGTGACCCGAAGCCTGCTCCGGTCGATGCTCTGCAATATTGCGGCATTCCATGCGCCGGAAGACCTGCGCATCATGGCCTATTTTCCGCCGGAAGCAACTGAGGAATGGAGCTGGCTCAAGTGGCTGCCTCATACACATAGGTTACATCAGTCAAAAACGGTGAAGAAAGGCGCGCCCGAGCCGCTGGCATTGCTTGCCGACACTCCCGAAGACTTTGAGCATCTCATGAGCGATCAGCTCATGCCCGAACTCGAGCATCACCGGCGCCTGATAGAGGCCGCGCACAGCGGCTCATCGTCTCCCGCCCCGCAACAACATATCATCATGATTCTGGATGACTACACGCCGGCTAGCCAAGTAGCGCGGCTACCGGCTATGGAAGCCCTCTACCACGAAGCCGCGTCGCTGGGTGTCACCATTATCTATTTGGTGCGGGAACGGCGACTGGAGCCGTCCATTCTGCATGCCCGTATTGAAATATCTGATATAGGATTCCTGCACTACGAAGAGACCGCCAAGGGCGGCCGGCGTATTGAAGCCGTTCACCCTGACGGGGCGGACGTTGCGGCATGTGAACGTATCGCCCGTGGCCTGGCGCCGCTGATCGTGAGCGAGAAAGGCGTGCAGCGCGATCTCTCTGAAGATGCGCCGCTGCTTGGGCTCCTGAATGTTCCTGCCGCCGACTCAATTGATATCCGTACCCTCTGGAAACCGCGGAGCCGCGCGGATTTGCTCCGAGTGCCAATTGGTCTACGCGCCAACGGCGAGGCACTCTTCATCGACTTAAAGGAAGCGGCAGACGGCGGTCTGGGAGTACACGGCTTACTGATCGGCGCCACCGGCTCGGGAAAGAGCGAGTTGCTTCGCACCATCGTGACCAGTCTTGCGCTTACCCATGATCCGGAGACCTTAAACTTTATCTTCGCCGACTTCAAAGGCGGAGCGGCCTTTGCCGACCTTGCCAACCTGCCGCATGCCGCGGGAATGATCTCTAACCTTCAAAGCGATCTCACCCTTGTTGACCGTATGCGCGCAGCGCTCTTCGGTGAGCAGGAACGGCGTCAACGGATGCTGCGCGAGGCCGGCAATCTGGACAATATCAAGCAGTATCAGATCAAATGGCGCGGAGCGCCCGATCTCGAGCCAATGCCCTATCTTGTCATCGTTATCGACGAGTTCGCTGAGTTGCTCTCCAACCGACCCGACTTCCTCGAATTGTTTGTGACTATCGGCCGGGTCGGGCGCAGCCTCGGCATGCACCTGCTGCTGGCGACCCAGCGCCTGGGTGAAGGCCGTATACAAGGGCTGGAAGGTCATCTTCGCTATCGCATTTGCTTGCGAACCTTTAACGCGCAGGAGAGTAAACAGGTCATTGGCACCCCCGACGCGTTCTATCTCCCTTCCTATCCGGGCGTCGGGTATTTCAAGGTCGATACTGATGTCTATCAGCTCTTCAAAAGTGCCCTGATCTCAACGCCGTTTGTTCCGCCGGAGGCTCGCGCGGCGGCTCCCTTGCAGATTCGCCAATTTTCCAGCACCGGCAAGCTCATTTCGTTCCAGCCGGCGTCCACTCTGACTGCCAGGACCAATGACCAACCAATCGCCGGCGAGAGCCTACAAACCGAGATGGATGTCGTCATAGCTACGTTAAGAGAGCAGGCGGCCGCGGAGGCCGATCGCGTGCACCAGGTTTGGCTGCCGCCTCTCGGGACCGCCATCACACTCGATCAGGTTCTCGGCTACAAGAGCGGCCAATCTCCTGATACGACGAGCGCTCCAGCGATGCCGCCCTACGGAATACTCCAGACACCCGTCGGACTGGTAGACAAGCCGAGCGAGCAGCGCCAAGATCCTCTGCTTCTGAATTTTTCCGGTGCGGGAGGGCATCTGGTCTTGATTGGGGCACCTCAGACCGGGAAAAGTACATTCCTGCGTACCCTCATGGCGTCGTTTATTGCGACTCATAGTCCACGCGACGTACAACTGTATGCCATAGATTTTGGCGGCGGTCTTCTTAGAAGCCTGGAATCCGCACCTCACGTCGGTGGTGTCGCCGGCAAATCGGAGCGTGATAAAGTCCGTCGAACCGTCAACCAGATGCGAACCATCATGCAGGAGCGCGAGTTTCTCTTCCGTGAGCATCGCATCGATAGCATGGTCACCTTCCGCGAGCGCAGGCTCGCCGGCGATCTAGCCGATACTCCGTTTGGCGACGTATTTCTCATCATCGACGATCTTGCCCAGCTCCTGCATGAGTTCGAGGGCATAGATAACGATCTAGCCGAGATCATCGCCGCCGGCCTCACCTATGGAGTGCACGTCGTGATAACCAGTAGCCGCTGGGCCGACGTACGCCCCAAGCTGCGAGACAATATTGGCACCCGACTTGAGCTGCGTGTCAACGATCCACTGGATTCGGAGATGGGTAAAGCGGCGGCGCTCTCGCTTACTGGTGCACCTCCCGGCCGTGGCGTTCTGAAGGGCGGCACACAATTCCAGATTGCGCTACCTCGCCTAGACGGCGATGGCGAAGCCGAAGGCGCCCCAATTGCGCAAGCAATCGAGCAATTCGTACAGGATGCACGGGCGGCCTGGAACGGCCCGGCCGCCCCGCCCATCCGTATGCTGCCGCCGCTCGTGCATGCGACTGATCTTCCGATTCCCGGACGAGATCCACACTCCGGCGTACCGCTTGGGCTAGAGGAACTGCGTCTTGATCCGGTTTATATGGATCTCATGACCGGCTCTCCTCACTTCCTGGTGCTGGGTGACTCAGAGTGCGGCAAGACCACTCTGCTCCGCGCCTGGATGCTCGGCCTTATGCAGCGTTACACACCCGAGCAGGTGCAAATAGCCATCGTGGACTATCGCAGAATGTTACTTGATATGGTGCAGAGCCCTCACATATTTGCGTATGCCTGCACGCCGCCTATGGTCAAAGATAGTGTGGAGCGAATTCGCGCCGTGCTAGCCGAGCGCACCCTCTCCAGCAGCCAGCTGACTATAGAGGAGCTCCGCTCACCCCAGCGTTGGACCGGGCCTCACCACTTCCTGTTTGTCGATGATTACGAATCCATCGTGACGCCTTCTGGTAATCCTCTTTCTCCCCTGGTAGAGAATCTGTTGCTAGCACGTGATGTCGGATTCCATCTCATTCTGGCCCGCCAGGTAGGTGGTACCTCACGTGCAGCTTTCGAGCCAGTTTTCCAGCGGCTCAAGGAGATGGGCTCGCCCGGACTCATCATGAGCGGAGATCCCCAGGAAGGCCCATTACTCAGCAACCAGCGCGCTGCTGAGCTTCCCCCCGGCCGTGGCTACCTGGTACGCCGCAATCAGCGAACTACTCTAATACAGACCGCCTATGTTGCGCCTATAGTCGCTGAATCGGAGGCGAATACGAGCAGCGGAAGGTAGCCCAGATACCTAGCACGACGAGAGTATAGAGCAGATGGTCGATACCGAATTAACGGAAGTTGAGACGCGTAGAGGCAAGCGGAGGGCATGCACATGCCGGCAGAGGATGGTCTTGACATCAACACGACACAGACGGCGGCCAGAGGAGACGAGCTCATCAGTCAAACAAGTGAAATCCCGCTCTTGCAGCAACAATCTCTGGAAGCCTATGCGGCAATCTTGAACACCTCGATGATGAGTGACATCCATCCTGAGATGTATGATGCGGTACTTTCTCTGGTGAGCTGCCTCAGCGAGCTTTCGACTCAATCTCAGGTTTTCTTTGAAGAGCTGGGGCGGGTGGTCGATCAAACCGGAAGTGGACTGAAAACCCACGCTCACAATTTGAGTGTCGCCGACCTCTCTCGGATAGGGATGTGAGATAGTGACTTCTCTGTCGCCATTCATGCCTCCTGGTCCGCCCTTTGATCCGCAGGGATTGGCTCAGTCCGCTCTACAGCTGACTAACCTGGCGAGTCAAACCGCGACGATGAATCAGCAAGTTACGTCCACTATCCTGCAACAGATTGCCCAGACACAAAGCTATACCAATCAACAACTATCGGCCATTTCTAACCGGGTAGATACCATCCTCACGACTTGCGAAGGTGATATCGCCGCCATTGCTCAACTCTTGGAGCAGCTCTCGCTCCAGGAGATTGCAATCCAGGCGACGGATGTTCCTCCGGTGGAAGCAGAAGCCACCAGCGAGGCAACCGATGCCATTGCTGCGGGACAGCCCGAGCTTGTCCCCACCATATACCAGTCAGCGGCGCTAGTGATCGCGCGCCTGTATGCTGACGCGGTGTTTGAGGTTGCTAGAGCGCTACGTCCGCACATTTCCAACCTAGAATCACTGACTCAGGAACTCACCGCTCTAAGCGGCGGAATGTCGGGCCCGTTTGCGAATGCTCCAGCAGCATTGGACGCACTGCTTGCCGGTAGTGCAATCGCGCCGGGCGGGCCAGCCGCTCTCTCCACCATGGATGCGTTCAAGGCGCCCCCGGTAGGAGTAGATACACCGCCGTTTACTCAGGACGAGTTTGCGGCGGCTGGCCTTGTTCCGCATCCCGCCCAGAGTAGCTGGGACCTGTACGAGGTGCGCTTTCCCGGAGTGCCGGGTACGTTTATGGCCAAGCAGGTTCCCGAGCTTTACCTTCGCAATGAACTTGCGGTCCGTTCGATTGCAGCCAAGGTTGGCTTGCAGAATGATACGCTACCCATATATGCGGCAGAGCGTCAAGGCAAAGCTTTTTCCGTGGCTCCTTTTGCTCCGGGACATGACCTGGCAAGCGAATCACCAGCCGACTATGCGGCTATATTTGCTCAAGTTCCGGTGGAGACACGTTCGCGCATGTTTCTTCTCTCGTATGTGACTGGCGAAAGCGACCGGAACCCCGGCAATTTCCTATGGGATGGCACAACTCTACGCAGCATCGACTACGGGGAGGCGTTTTCGTCTCCAACCACCGCGTATGATGGGAGCCTCGGCGACTTTCCAAGTTTGGGATATCAGGGGTCATGGGGGACGTACCGTGACTTTCCGCTTTCTCAGTCGGCGCTGCAGGATTTTTCTAGTCAGTACGCGCAGATCATAGCGGAGGCCGAGAAGTATAAGGGGGGCAGTGTAGCCGCAGAGGTGCAGAGCCGGATGGCCGTTATCCAGCAGCTGCAACAATTGCCAAACCCTACCATAGGAGATCTGGAACGTCTGGGGGGTCCAGATATCTATTATGATTCTCCCTATTTGGGGCAATCACACCCGTAATCGGCACGACTGACAAGAGGTGGCGCAGAGGGTGACCTATGTACGGGGCAGCGCAGGCGCCTACGCTACCGCGCACTATATCGGGAGACACAGGAGCAGACTATGAAGATCACTCTGGGATATCGCGAGTCTCGGCCCGAGGGTCTGCAAGACGTTGCCTACGGCACAATTGAAGTCTCCGCCACCGGCCTCCAGCTTTCAGGCGACGAGGACAGGCTGCGACGAGTTCTCGAGCAGGCGCGCAGGAATCTGCCGGCAGTCCGTCAGGTGCGCTTGGCTCGACGTACGGGACCGTTCTCTGATACCGAAGTACTTCGGTATCTACTCAAGACGTCTGGCGGTATGACGAGCTGGTTCGAAATTGAGGATACCGCGGCAAAAGAAGCGTTTAGCGCCCTGACTGCTTCTTATATGGCATGGGACCGCGCTTGGAGTGAGACTATCCACACCACTGGACTGCGAGGCATTTCGTTACTGTATGGCCTGCCTGGCGATGTCGAGTATCTCCATTGGTATGAGCAACGCTATGGAGCCCAAATGACTTCAGAACAGCGAAGCGCTTTCGCAGACTATACAGCTGCGTTGTACGCCTGGATGGAAGCCAGTTCCTCTTGACCTCCACAAACGGGCCGGGAGCTTGCCTAGAGCAGTTGAATACCGTAAAATAGGTTGCGAGCAGTCTGGCGTATCAAGGCAGAGGAGTCAGTTACGGTGGATCGATATCAGCCGCCAACCGATGGACAAGGCAATACGCCCACTCAGCCGATGGGCCGCACCCCGACTCCGCCTTACTCTCCCGGCAAGAGGCAGACTACCACTCCTATAGAGCGCTTCAATGAGCTTCGAGCACACCCTATTTCTTCGACCCCTGATGGACGTCCGGCGGCATTGCCGGAGACTACGACTCGCAACTTTCGGGGAGCGGTTGAGTCGGCGCTTCTAGGCAGGTCATCCGGAAGGCCTACCGGAGCGCGGCAGCGGTTCTACGGCTCCGGCCTCTTGCCACGGACCCGGACAGAGCGCACGGAGCGGCAGGCGCGAGCGATGACTCTGGCGCTCGCTGGCACGGCCGTGATTCTGATAGTAGGATCGGCTCTGCTGCTCTTCCAGCCGACCATACTGTGGCCCGGTTTTGGCTTTAAGCTCGGGCAACAATTCAGCCGCCTGGCCTCTAACATTCCTTTGATTATTCAAGGGACGCCTCCGCCGGTCACGCCAACACCCGTGCCGACCCATCAGGCCGGCAGGCCAACACCGGGTTCCGGGTCGTCCCCTACGCCGACGGCGGTACCCACGGCGGCGGCCCGAGCTACCGCGACTCCACCGCCTGCAGCCACCGCCGCTCCAACTCCGACACCAAGACCGACTGCGACGCCAGTACCTACCGCGACGCCGGTGCCGACGTCAACGACGACGGTACTGCCGACCGGCGCGACTGTCTCATTTACCTCGGTGCCCTCCCAGAACCTCTCATCGAATGGAACCATGACATCTTGCCCGTCCGGATGCGATTTCGGGGTGCAGTCAAAAAGTGATACGGCAACGGGGTCGTACTTTAAGCAATATGTGTCTGGATATCAGTCGACTCAGGTGGGCGGTAAATTTAACTTGAGCATGACTCTAGAGGATTGCTTTACCGGTCCAGTCTATTGCGTCCCGTACAAAATATGGGGCGGTGGTAATCTCGAGGTGTATCAAGGCTCATGGGGGTGTTCAATCTACATAGCTCCCTTTTCCGGGACTTCTAGCATGTCCGAGAATTTAGGGAGCTGCACCTATGACACCACCCAGTACCCATTCCCCAATGGCACCATAAACGGCACCAATGCTGCGACCCGCTCGGATGGCTTAGATGGTACCGAGACGCTGTGGGCCAATTTCTCTAATACAGGCTGGACCTCGACACAGGGATACTATTATCCAACTCAGGGCGACTGCGACTACGCCTTGTCAAACGCCTACACCCCGGCCAAGGACAACGCCATCGCCGCAGCCAACCAATGGGGAAGCGGGAAAGTCAATGTGCAGAGCAGCGTCACGGTAGCCGGAACTTCCTGTAATCCCGCTGTTGGGCACTCGGGCGGCAGCGTGACCGGTACGGTGACCGACAGCTACTCCGCCTACGGCTTTCTCGCCTCCGACGCGGAAGGGGTGGCGTCAGCGCGGCTGAAGGCGCTTCTGCCAGCGGGATACTGGTATTGGTCGTCCGGCCCCTCTACCTGCTCACCCAGCGGAGGGAACTGGAACGGATCGAACGGCTATACCAACATCCAGTGCTCGGATAGCGGCACTGCCAGCTACGACTGGCGATCCGGCAGCCAGGCACAGACGAATCTGAAAATAGCAATTGAAGGGAAGCCGGACGCGACTGCGCTCCAGATCTGTAACAGCTTCACTGGCGTGCAGTCAGGGACCTGCACGATTACCTATCAGGGCGGCAATACCCGGGTCGTTCCCAACTCTCCTGGCTCGATCCAGATCGTCGCCAACTGACGCGCTCGCCACTCCTCTCCTTCTCAGGTCTGCCCGCCGTTCATTGGTTGCGCTGCAGCCAGCCCCCTAATGTATAATGTCTGGGATGGCGAGTGCGAGGAAAGCACGGCGCAGTAGCGGCACACTAAGTGAAGTCCCAGGGGAGGTACGCACGACATGACGGCGAAGGTCATTGCGCCTGCGGCGGGCACTGGCGCCCGCACACTGGATCCAGTAGAGCTCTATCGCACGATGGTGCTGGCGCGCACCATAAACGATGTGCTTAAGGCCCGCAAAGTACAGGGCAAGTTCCCGTTTTATATCGGCTGCGCCGGGCACGAGTCGGTCGCCGCAATTGTGGCAGCCATGGAAGGCGAGGACTGGCTCTCGTTTTACTACCGCGACCTGGCGGGCTGGCTTCAGCGCACCGGAGACGTGCATACCGTCCTGCGCGCCGCCTACTCGCGGGTAACCGACCCCATGTGCAGCGGCCGAAATATGCCGTCGCATTACAGCAGCCGCAAGTACCACGTGCTGCCGGGGTTTAGCGAAGTCGGCGGCCTGGCGCCCTTTGCCGGCGGGGTCGGCTGGGCATTCAAGCGAGACGGTAGCGGGCGTGTCATTACCTTCTTCACCGGCGACGGCGGCGCCGCTACCAACGATTTCAACGTGCTGCTTCGCCAGGCCACTGTGAACAAGCTGCCGGTGCTGATAGTGGTTGCCAATAACCACTGGGCTATCATGACCGAGCAACAGGCACAATGGGCTGGAGACCTGACCGCCCAGGTCCGCGCTATGGATGCCATCGCGATGGACGTCGACGGCGTCGATGCGTTGGCAACCTTTAATGCGGCCTCCGAGCTGATAGCGCGGCTGCGGGCCGGTGAAGGACCTGCGTTCATGCACCTGCACCTCGGCCTGCTCGATGCCCATTCCAGCAGCACCGACATAAGGCGGTACCGCACTCGCGAGGAGATCGAGGAGACGGCACGTACCAAAGATCCGGTGAAGCGACTGGGTGTGCAATTGGTCGAACGCGGGCTCATTTCTGAAGGTGATATTCCCAGGATGCGGGATGAGGCCAAGGCGCGAGTGGATGCCGCCGAAGCTGACGTGTTGGCCGAGCCGGAGGTACCCGGGTGAGCGAGTTACCGAACGGGTCATCGACATTCCTGCCTATCGGCCCGAAGCTGGAATCGGCGAGAGCGCCAACCCTTCAGGCAAAGAAACCATGATGGTCGAGGCTATCAACGACGCCTTGGTGGAGATCGTGAAGCGAGATCCTGGCTTCTTTGTCTTTGGACAGGACGTCGGCAGCCCTACTGGAGGCGTCTTCAATGCCACGACGAAGCTAGTGAAGGAGTATCCAGGAACCGCTCTATCCAGCGCCCTCAACGAGCAGCTGATCGCCGGCATCGCCGCCGGATGCGGCATGGCCGACGACAAAGCTCGCTGCGGCGAGATCCAGTTCGTGGATTATCACCAATCGGCCACCCAGACAATACGCCTGGCCGCTCGCATCTACTACCAGTCCTTCGGTGACTGGAACTGTCCGATGCTGCTCCGCATGAAATCCGGATCTGGCGGCGGTGGCCCCATCTCCGACAGTGGCTCGGGCGGAGGCGCATTTGGCCATTCCAACGCCGGCGAGCAATGGTTTACCAATGTGCCGGGGTTGATCGTACTGTGCCCCGCTACACCCTATGATGCCAAGGGACTGCTCATCCAGTCCTCACTCTCCAAGTCACCAGTCATTTTCCTGGAACGTGGCCGGCTCTACCGCGCCGACATACCGCGTGTTCACAAGGGCGGTGATCCGGTTCCGGAGTTGGCACGCTACTGGAATGTGCCCGACGGCTACTATACGCTACCGATCGGAAAGGCGCGTACCATCCGAATAGGACAGGGCGCCCCGCTCGCCACCATCGTCAGTTGGGGCATGATGCTGGTCGAATCCGCTATCGCCGCCACACGGTTCGTTCGGCAGCAGGGTGGTGCAGTGGATGTGATTGATCTGCGTACGCTCATGCCTTTTGACGAGGAAGCCATCCGCGCCTCGATACTGCAGACCAATCGAGCCATTGTGGTCACTGAAGAGGCCGACTTCACCAGTTTTGGACGACACATCCATTCCTGGATCGCCGAGAATTTCTTCTGGCAGCTGGACAACGCGCCGCAATTCATCTCGGCAGTTGCCGCACCGGCCGCCCCCTACGACGGTCCAGAGGAGATGGCTTTCTATCCGACGGCTGAACATGTGGTGCGAGCCCTCGAGCAACTGGCACGGGAGTAGGCTACTCGGGGTCCAGCTACAACATTGGACTCACCTGCCGCGTATCAAAGGTCATGAGTACCGCTGAAGATCAGATAAAGACGACGACTACCGTACAGTTGACGGCGATCGAGGGCATAGGAGTGCCGCGTGGCGTGGCCTATGCGGGTCCAGCGACGCTGGACGCACTCGAATGCGTTGCCGGTGATGTGGTGGTGATACAGGGCGCGCGCGCTACAGTGGCGCGCATATACCCCTGGCCTGAAGATCAGGGGCAGGTTCAGTCCGGGATGGGAGCGGATACTGGGTCCGGAGGCGAACAGACACTGGCAATGGAAGGGCTGGTGCGGCAGAATGCCGGAGCAGCCCTGGGGGATCTTGTCTGGGTGAAGGCAAGCCCTGCTCAACCGGCCATCAGTGCCGCACTGGTGCCTGTTGCCGGAGCCCTCACTCTCAGTGACACCGAGCTGCGTCATGTAGCTCGCTCGCTCAAAGGTATGGCTATTATTGCCGGCGATCTGGTTCGCGTTCCTGGTCTTGGGCTCTCAGCTCGCGAATTTCAGGTGCTAGCGACCAACCCAGCCAGCACGGTAACGCTGGAAGTAGGGACTAGTCTGCGGATCCAGGCTCGCGGAGCCATGTCGGTTCCCCGCATCAGCGAGGTGACATATGAGGATGTCGGCGGTCTCGGCCGCGAATTGCAGCATGTGCGTGAGCTGATCGAGCTGCCGCTGAAACACCCTGAGCTCTTTGATCGTCTGGGTATCGACGCCCCCAAGGGCGTTTTGCTCTACGGTCCGCCGGGAACCGGTAAGACTCTGATTGCCCGAGCGGTAGCCTCAGAAAGCAGCGCCCGCTTTTTCAGCATCAGTGGGCCGGAGATTATCGACAAGTTCTACGGCGAAAGCGAAGCTCAGCTGCGCCGAGTCTTTGCCGATGCACAAAAATCTGCTCCCAGCGTCATTTTCTTAGACGAGATCGACGCCATCGCTCCCAAACGCTCTGAGGTCTGGGGCGAAGTTGAGAAACGGGTGGTTGGTCAGCTTCTCACCCTCATGGATGGCCTGCGCGCCCGCGGCCAGGTCATAGTCGTCGGCGCGACCAATCGCCAGGACGCTCTCGATCCGGCGCTGCGCCGGCCCGGCCGTTTTGACCGCGAGATCAGTCTGCACGCGCCCGACCTCACCGGCCGGGTCGAGATTCTGCGGATACACAGCCGTGACATGCCGCTTGCTCATGATGTTGATGTGCCGGAGATCGCCCGTATTACTCCAGGGTTCGTCGGAGCCGATCTAGCGGCGCTCTGCCGGGAATCGGCGATGGCAGCCTTGCGGCGAACATTTCCGCGCGCGGTGTTGACGAGCGCCAGCATTCCAACTGAAAGCTTGCTGTCTCTCACCGTTACCATGGACGACTTCCTGGAGGCGCTTAAGGGCATAGAGCCTTCCGCGTCTCGCGAGGTCGCAGTGGAGCTGACTCGCACCACCTGGGAAGACGTCGGAGGTCTGGCGGATGTGAAGCGTACGCTCACCGAGACCATTGAATGGCCACTGCGATATCCTGATATCTATGCGTCCATGAACCTCGATCCGTCGCGTGGAGTCCTGCTCGCCGGCCCACCCGGAACCGGCAAAACCCTGATCGCGCGCGCACTGGCCACCGCCTGCCAGGCCAACTTTATCTCAGTCAAGGGGCCCGAGCTGCTATCAAAGTGGGTGGGTGAGTCTGAACGAGGCGTGAGGGAGCTCTTCCAGCGCGCTCGCCAGGTAGCACCCTGTGTACTCTTTTTTGACGAGCTCGACGCGCTGGCGCCATCACGAGGATCCAATTTCGCTGGGATTTCCGACCGGATTATTGGACAGCTGCTTACCGAGTTGGACGGCATCGAAGCACGGCGCGGGGTAGTGGTAGTTGCCGCGACCAACCGGCCCGAGCTGGTCGACACAGCCATATTGCGGTCCGGACGCATCGATATCCTGATCGAGCTGCCAATGCCCGACCGCGAGGCGCGCAAGGCGATATTCGCTATTCACCTGCGCGGACGCCCAGTCGCGTCCAACGTCAGCATTGACACGCTGGCCAAACGTACCGACGGCTTCTCCGGAGCTGATATCGAGAATGCTTGCCGGCGTGCCGCCAACATGGCGCTGTCAGAGTGGCTTCGCGCTCGTGTCGCCAGCACCACAGTACATGGCTCGCCGTCACGAGTCGTGGCGCCGACTCTTGCCAATTCTGACTTTACCCAAATTCAGATGCGCCATTTCGATGCGACCTTCAACGAGATTCGCGAGCACTAGCGCCTAGCGCCGGGTCTTACCACGCCCGGCGCAGCGCGATGCCGCCAAGTGTAGCGACGCAGAGCATGGCTAGCAGGCAGAGCCAAAATCCCGGTCCAATACCCAGGATAAGGTAGTAGTGACTGCTCGGGTGCGCATTCAACACCGCACTTGCCGATGCGATGTCGCTCTTGGCTCGGAAGAGCGAACCAATAAGCACCGCGAAACCGGTCAGTCCAGAAATCAGGAAGACAATGGACCCGACAATCGGCGTCACCAGGCTCCGCGGTGTGCCACTATCCAGCACGAGGATAGCCGCAACGGTAATGTCGACGACCGCGATCAACAGGATCAGCCAGAGCAAAGGAAAGCCGTTGGCGGCATCCGACCCCGCAGTCGGCAGTGGACTGGCTTCAGCGAGGGGTATGTTCAAAAACGTCGGCGTACCAGATACCACGGTCGAGACGGTAAAGAAGGGCATAAAGAAAGCTATCAGCGCGATCAGGTTGCCGAGTGCGAGGCTGAGATAGGTGCGATTCTCGGGCGCGAGAAACATCCCCATGCTGAGCTCGCCCACCGGCGCTGCGGGACTATGCGTGGGTATGGGCTTGCGGACCTGGAAGAAACCTGGTGGTTGCGTGAGATCGTCCAGACCTTGCCAGTCGGGTGAATTCGACATTAGTAATCCCTTTCTCACGTTTACGGAGGAAGAGTACGGGTGCTGTCGCCTGCCTCTTTGGCAAACCGTATTGCAGAGAAGCACAATTTGTGCCGCCGTGAGAGCTATCGACCGCTTTCTCTCGCCGTCACCCCCAGGCTCTCTACACGCTCGGCTGGAACTTCAATTCCCGCCTGAAACCGTGAGCTGGCCTGATAAGATATCCCTTGCCATTTGGAGTACTCGCTCGCGCAACTGAAGCGGTTCCAGCACTTGCACCTTGCCAGCGAACCCGAGAACGAAGGCACAGGCGGCACGCTCAGTCTCGAAGCGCATAAGCCGGGTAACAAAGCCCTCCTGATCTGGAGGGTCCTCTTGCTCAATCTGCGCGTAAATGCTGACCGAGCCCACGTGGCCTGCCTCCTCGGCCGAAAATCGGAGTCGTGCCGCATACCGAGGTAGACCCGCGCGAAACTCGCTGGACGATTTTTCCCAATATGAGGCAAGGTCGAAATCGGAGGGCCGAACGCATATTTCCTCCAACTTGGCGACACTTTGTATTCGAGAGACGCGGTAGGTGCGAATCTCGCCATCTACCATTGCCACCAGATACCAGGCGCTACCCTTGGCTACCAGTCCAAGTGGATCAGCCACGCGCTCAATCAGCCCATCGCCCCGCGGGTAGGTGAAGCGAACCTTACACCCATTCCAAACCGCCTCTTGCAGCGTGCCCAAACACGGATGTGGCTCGGCCTCCTGGCGCCAGCCCGCGGTATCGACGAAAACACGCTGGCGCATCTCTTCAGCGGTCTTGCGGAAGTAAGCCGGCATGGCCGCTATCAACTTTATCAGCGCCGCTTCACCGGCGGAAGAAAGGCCGAGATCTGCCAGCAGGCGGGCAGGCTTGGAGAGGAAGAGCGCCTGAATCTCGGTTTCGCCGAGTCCGGTGAGGTTGGTCTGGTACGACTCCAACAGCATCCAACCTCCGCCATTGCCACGCTCTCCGCGTACCGGAACGCCGGAGATGCCCAGTGCCGCCATATCGCGGTGAATAGTGCGCTCCGAGACCTCCAGCCGCTTGGCCAGCTCTCTCGCCGTTATTCTACGGTGAACCTGAAGCAGCAACAAGATGGATAAGAGACGGTCGGCACGCATACACTATTTCCATCGATGAATGTGACAACGTAGCAATTGTGACGACGTAGCAATTGTGTAGCTGGTCGCTTTGCACTCGTTAGCGCGACGGAACTACCGTGTGCGGCGGCGTAGGTCCAGATGGGTTGCTGTTTGGCGTATGTGTGGTTCCCAACCTGAGAAATGCCGATGAGGCTCCCGGAGGTAAGCCGGAACGACGCCGGCGGTAGGAGGCATAGCGCCAGATGATCGACGAAATCAGCAGCGCCAGCCCGAGTCCGGCAAGCGTAGGTACCTCGCTCACCGATAGATAGAACCGGTTCCAGAGATGGAGCCGCACACTCCATAGTCCAGCTCGAGTTTGCAGATACGCGCCCAGTATCGCCACCGCACCGAAGAACGTGGTCATACTGTAGAAAAGCAGCACGATCTGGCGCTGACTCAGTCCTCCAACCAGCAGGCGGTGATGAAGATGGGTGAGATCGAAGTGCAGCGGCGATCGGCCGTGGCGAACGCGAGAGACGATAACCCGCGCGGTGTCTAAGATCGGAAGGCCGAGCAAGAGCAGCATAGTTGCCAACTTTGCTCCTCCCACATTGGCCAGTATCGCAAGCGTGAGTCCCAGAAACATCGCGCCGCTGTCTCCCATAAATAGCCGGGCGGGATGCCAGTTGAAAGGAAGAAATCCGAGAGTTGCGCCTGCCAGGACCGCGCAGAGCAAGGCCGCTGCCGGCTGGCCGAGTAACCAGCTTATGGCCGCCATGACGAGAGCCGTTATGACTACAACGCCGCCGGCCAGCCCGTCAATGCCGTCGATCCAGTTGATGGTATTCATCATGCCCACGATCCAGAACCAGGTGAAAGGCACTGCCAGCAACAGATTGAGCGGCACCTGGCCCTGGTTGGTGATTAGCAGTGGGTTGTGGAGCACCTGAATAAGCGTACCCTGGCTTCCGGCCGGAAACATAGCAATAAAGGCGGCTATTGATTGCATGATTAGCCTGGGCAGCGGAGACAGGCCACGAATGTCATCATAGGCCATGACGACAATGGTTAGGCTTGCGGCGGCAATGAGTCCGATATAGACATGCAGCTCATAGCCGTTTACCGGCCGAAACAGTAGCAGCGAGACCAGGAGAAACGCTAGGAATATGCCGATACCACCCAGGCGCGGAACCAGGTGATTGTGGATGTGATGGCGTCTGGGTGGCGAGACGATGTGCCAGTGCAAGCATATGGCCAATACAAGTGAGCAGAAGAGCGCTCCAACCACGGCGGCCAGCCCAAAAGCGAGAGCCGTCGTAAGCAGGCTCGGCTGCGGACTCGCAGAGGCAGGTATCGCCAGGCCCCCTACCTTCATGTCTGGTACCTCCCTGGCACCTTGCTATGGATGAGACGCATATGCCAAATCCCTGTGCATAGGTATCTTATCATCGAGAAGTTCGTTCTCTTGCTGCGTCACCGGAGAGAGCCAGAGCATAGCGAGCTTCCGTCCGAACCGCCGCGTCCTCATCTGCAGCTTGCGCCGTTTCTAGAGCCGCCTGGGCTTCCCGGCCGCCGATACGGCCGAGCGCCCAGGCGGCGTGCCCTCTTACCAGGGCCTCCCGATCGGAGAGAGCTTTGATGAGTGCCGGTACCGCCACTGGGTCGCCGATATTGCCGAGCGCCACACAGACGTTTCGTAGCAACCCGCGCCGCTTGGCGCGTTTGATAGGACTGTTTTTAAAGCGTTGCCGGAATTCCTCTTCATCGAGGTCGAGAAGCGGCAGAAGTGCCGGGCTGGCCCCAATATCACGCTTCGGCGCAAATTCCAATCTGGCTCGGACTGGGCGTCCGGTTCCTGCGTTGTCGTGGTCACTTCCCGCCCGAAGGCGCTTTTCCGCGAGCAAGTTCACCGGGCAGACCTCCTGGCAGATGTCACAGCCAAAGATGTGCGTGCCGATGAGCGGGCGCAGCTCGATTGGGATGCTGCCGCGCAGCTCGATGGTGAGATAGGAAATGCAGCGCCGGCTGTCTAGCACATAAGGTGCAATGAAGGCGTTGGTTGGGCATGCGCGCAAGCATACATCACAGTGTCCGCAGTTGGTCGAAATTGGCATATCGGGCACAAGGTCCAGGCTAGTTACGATCTCGGAGAGGAAGACCCAGGATCCCCAGCCCTTGGTAAGGATGTTAGTGTTCTTACCGTACCAGCCGAGTCCAGAGCGTTCGGCAATCGCACGATCGACCATACGGCCCGTATCCACGAATACAATGCATTTCTCTGCTGTGGGAGCGGCCGTAAGCCCTTTTATGAAATCCGCGAGCATATCGAGCCGGCGGCGGATGACCGTATGGTAATCCTCACCCCACGCGTAACAAGAAACGCGTCCGTGCGGTTCGCCGGGGCGGGTCAGGTCACGCTCGGCATCGGTGAGGTAGAACGTGGCCAGCGAGATGACAGAGCGCGCTCCCGGAAGAAGAGCGTGCGGATTGCAGGAAACTGTTGCCCGCTCACGCGAGAACCAATCCATGCCCTCGAAATAGCCCGCGGCAATGCGCTCGCTTATACAGGTTTCGGTCTCGGGAAGAGGCTCTGCGGTGGTGACGCGGGCCAGATCAAAACCGATCTGATAGGCATTCTCTTTTATGATCTCGGAAAGCGATGCTGGTGATGCTGTCTTCATAGTGATTTAGGTACCTCTTGGTAGTATACCTCGCCATATTACCGGTGGCGGCATACTCTGGACCGCAGACAAGAGGGCCGGCGCCATTACAGGTACCAATTGCGTTGCGTTTGCGAGCATGAAAGCGTATAGTGGCGACGATACCCGCGCCGAAGCAACAACGAAGTACGAAGTTTGGGGCAAAACCACCATGAACGATCCGAAACATCGTGCCGAACTGGCGGAGCTCTTGGAGCAGCGGCGGCGTGACCTGGTAGCCCGGCCCGATATCAGTCTGACGATGCGACGCCTATCGGAGTCCAGCAACCGTAACCCGGTGAATCAGCCACGGTCAAAACGCTTGACGGCACGCTCTCTTATTATTGCCGGCGTGGTAGTGGCCCTGTTGACATGTGTGCTGGGCACGGCAGCGGTTGTCTGGGCAAACACGGTAGTGCAGACCGGGTTCTCCGATCCCGACAACACCGCGCAGGAATTTTACAGTGCGCTTCACGAGACCAACTATGACCAGGCGTACAGTTACTTATCCGCTGGTGCCAAAGCCCACCTATCGCAGGATGACTTTGTGGACCTTTACAGCGGCTTCGACCGGGTGGACGGCATCATCCAGGACTTCCCTATCCAGAGCAGCCTGACAAAAAACAACACCGCGGTAGTGGTGGCTCTGGTAACGCGTCGTGGAGACCACAATAGCGGTCAGCTGCAGACTCTGCACCTGGTGCAGTCGAGCGGAAGCTGGTACATCGACAGCATCTCGTTTGGAGCGAGCATACCACTCCCTACTCCTACCGCTTCCTAGCCCTCGCATCGAGAGTTCCGTTTCCTCGTCAGATGCTTTGGTCGTGAGAAACGCTTGAGTTGTGACGTAATGTAGTTCAAGGCCCACAAGCTCTTGCACAGGACTTGTTTGGCTGCTATAGTGGTAACATTATTTTTTGGGCTTCACGAAGCGATCTATCTGCCAATGGGGCCAGAAGAAGGGGGAGATCAATGAAGCGCACCCAGGTGCCATTCTTAACCCTAGGCTTGTTGATGTTGATATTGGTGCCGGCGGTGAGTGCCTGCGGCTCCAGCAGTACTGGCGGCAGCGCGAACACGCCAGCTCCGACGATCAAAGTTGGATTGGTAACCGACACCGGCGGACTTAACGACAAAGGGTTCAATCATCTTGCTTATGTAGGTCTGATGAATGCAGAGCATACCTTCTCGAATGTGAAGGGTAGCGTCAAAGAATCTACCAGCGATGCTGACTATGTACCAAATATCACTAGCTTTGCCTCTCAGGGCTACAATCTCGTTATCGCCGTAGGCTTCCTCATGGCACAGGCGGTTGGGACGGTCGCCAAACAATATCCTAGCGTCCACTTCGCCCTCATTGACTCTACCCCCAGCGATGCCAACGGCAACAGCATTACCCTTCCCAACGTGGAGCCGCTGCTCTTCCACGAGCAGGAGGCCGGAGCGCTGGTAGGCGTCATCTCCGGCATGCTTGAGAAGAGCGGAACGACCAAGCTTCACAAGGGTATCATCAGTGCGGTAGGCGGCGTGAGCATACCTCCAGTTGACCGCTACATCGCCGGCTACAAGTGGGCCGCCCAGATGGAAGACCCGAGTGTCAAAGTCGTCGTCGGCTATTCGCAGGACTTCAGCGATCCTACGAAGTGCAAAGCGGTCGCGCAGAGCCAAATCGGCCAGGGATCGGACATCGTCTTCCAGGTCGCCGGAGGCTGCGGGCTGGGGGCGCTTCAGGCCGCCGACACCGCCGGGGTCTACGGCATTGGTGTCGACACCGACCAGAAGGCTGACGCCAACAATGTGATAGCAAGCGCCGTCAAGCGGGTAGACACCGCGACTTTTCTGGCTATCTCAGACGAAGTCCACGGCAAGTTCGCGGGCGCCAATGAGCCTGAATTCACGTTGCAAAATGGTGGCGTCGGCTACGCTCCCGGTAACATCACCCTCAGCTCGGACATCGTGGCCGAGGTGACGAAGGTCGAGGGCGAGATCAAGAGCGGCCAGCTCACCCCTCCCACTACTCGCACCTGGTAGGCGAGTACAGAAGAACCGGGGTTGCCAACCGGCAGCTCCGGTTCTTCTGTCATAGCTCGTATCGTATCCGTGCTTAAGACCTCTTGAGGAGCACCATTATGGCTGCACCACAGGCGCCTACCAAGCCGGGCAGTGCGGCCCGGCGATCGCTCGCGGAAGTACCGGTACGTTGGGCGAGATACGTGACCAGCCACATAGGCTTACCTGTTGTTTCGGTTATCTTCGCCTTTCTGGTCGGCGCAATTTTCGTGGTCATAACGGGTGGCGATCCAGTCCTGGCTTTCCAAGGACTGTTCTGTGGAGGAGCCGGTCTTTTCTGTACCGGAAGCACGTACGGCTCCATTACTCCGGCTTTCCAACTCTCCAATACTATTGTCTTCGCCACCCCTTTGATTTTCACCGGCTGCTCAGTCGCGCTCGCCTTCCGCGGCGGCCTGTTTAATATCGGGGCCCAGGGTCAGCTGACCCTGGGCGCAATAGCTGCCGCGGCGGTAGGAATTCACTTTGCCGCCTGGCCGGGCTTTTTGCTGGCGCCGGCCGTGCTGGTCGCCGGGACGCTGGCGGGAATGGTCTGGGGTGGAATCGCAGGATTTCTAAAGGCCTTTACTGGGGCTCATGAAGTCGTTACTACCATCATGCTTAATTATATCGCCTTCAACTTCCTCTATTACCTCCTGCGGGGCGGCCCCATGCAGCTGGCGGGTCAGCCAGAGATTTCCGCTCCCATTGGGGCTGGAGCGCAATTACCCCGCTTTATCTCAGGATCGGGAACCTTCTTTGGCCAGCCCGCTGCCGTCTACCAGGCTCACACCGGCATCCTCCTTGCCTTCGTGATGGCTGGACTGTTCTATGTGATCTTGCGGCGCACGGTACTTGGGTACGAGCTGCGTGCGGTCGGCCAGAATCAGCGAGCTTCTCGCTACGCCGGCATAAGCTTTCGGCGCTCGGTGATCATAACCATGCTGATTGCCGGAGCTTTTTCAGGACTGGCCGGCGGCGTCGAAATTGCAGGGCTCAGCCATAATCTTACTATTCGGTACGCGACCGACAGCACCGGCTTTGACGCTATTGCGGTGGCCTTGCTTGGACAGGGAGCCGCCATCGGCATCGTTCTCTCAGCGTTCCTGTTGGCGGCATTACGGGTCGCCGGCCCGGTTATGGAGGCCAATGCGAACGTCTCCCAGAATCTGGTAGATGTCATCGAAGCGCTCATCCTCTTCAGCCTGGCGGCCAATTTCCTGCGCACCCTGAAAATTCCGTGGCCCCGCCAGCGCCGAATCCCGTTAGACGAGGAGTTACCTCCGGGAAGTACTATCGCTGCCGAGCTGGAGAGCAGTACGCAGCCGGCTAAAGTGAGCGACACCGCTTGAGAGATCGCGGCCGAAAAGGGGATCCTAATCTATGGTACTGATCGGGCAGATACTTCACCTACTGATATCGCCGTCTCTGTGGCAGCTAACGCTGGAATCGGGTGTGCTGCTGCTGCTACCGGCACTTGGCGGAGTCATTTCCGAGCGCAGCGGAGTCGTCAATATCGCCATGGAAGGTATGATGCTCACCGGAGCCTTCACCGCAGTGGTGGCGGCGTCGGCATTCGGCAATCCCTGGATGGCCACCCTGGCGGCGATGATTGCCGGGGGACTCATGGCATTGATACACGGCGTCATTTGCATACGTTTCCGCGCCAATCAGATTATCAGTGGAGTCGCCATCAATATTTTTGCCCTTGGACTCACGGCCTTCCTTGATAATAAGATCACGAACTTTCAAGGGTTCAACCCATTGCCGTCGAAATTGCAGCTGCCCTACGTGCAGATTCCTCTCCTTTCGCGGATCCCGTTCTTTGGACAGGTACTTTTTCAGCAGAATGTGATCGTCTACGTTGGGCTCTTCCTGCTGGTCGCGGTGAATTTCATGCTCTTCCGCACTCGCCTGGGCCTACGCATTCGTTCGGTTGGTGAGCACCCGCAGGCGGCCGACACCGCTGGTATCAATGTATATGCAATACGGTACGGCTCAGTTATTGCCAGCGGCGTTCTCTCCGGCCTGGCCGGCGCTTTCCTTTCCATTGGTATCACTAACCTCTTCAACCCGAATATGACCGAAGGTCGCGGGTACATTGCCCTGGCAGCGATGATTTTCGGCAAGTGGACACCGGTCGGAGCATTCATCGCCTGTTTGATATTTGGTCTGGGCTCGGCCGTCGTAGCCGACAATTCGAGTTTGAACGTGTCACGCGATCTGCTGAGTATGTTGCCCTACATCCTGACGCTCTTGGTGCTGGCTGGAGTGGTTGGCAGGAGTATTCCGCCGGCCGCAGACGGCCAGCCCTATGTGCCCGGTTCGGACTAGCGGACTAGATGGTGGAGTAGAACGACGATGAGCTCGACAGCCCCGGAGACGCCAAGAGTTGACACCAATGCAAGACGGCGAGTTTGCGGTGGATATGCGCCATATCCGGAAGTCATGGCCGGGAGTGATTGCCAATGACGATGTCAGTTTCACCGTACGTAGGGGCGAGATTCACGCGCTGGTTGGAGAGAATGGTGCCGGTAAGACTACCCTGATGAACATCCTGTACGGCTTGCTGCGTCCTGATAGTGGCGAGATGTTCGTCAACGGCAAGCTGGCTCATATCTCGGGGCCCAGAGACGCCATCGCGCTCGGCATTGGCATGGTACACCAGCACTTCATGCTTATCCCGCCGCTGACCGTCGGCGAGAACATTGTCCTGGGCCGGGAGCCGGTGCGTACCGTCGACGTCTACGATCGAGCCACGGCTAATGCCGACATCCGCCAGCTCTCCGCCCAATATGGACTAGCGATTGACCCAGGTGCTCGCACGAGAGATCTACCCGTAGGCCTACAACAACGCGTGGAGATTTTGAAGGTGCTCTATCGCGGCGCCGACATTCTCATACTCGATGAGCCGACCGGCGTGCTGACGCCTCAGGAGACCACCGATCTGTTTGTGGTATTGCGCGGCCTGGTAGATCGCGGCAAGACCATCATTTTCATTACCCATAAACTGCGCGAAGTTCTGGAAATCTCCGACAACGTTACGGTCCTCCGGCGAGGTAAGGTAGCAGGCCGGCTTGTCACCAAAGAGACTAGCCAGCAAGAAATCGCTCGCATGATGGTGGGCCGCGAGGTGTTGTTGCGAGTTGAAAAAACGCCCGCCCGACCTGGTGAACCGCTACTCCGTGTTGAGCATATGACGGTTAACTCGGAACAGAATATTGCGGCAGTGCGAGATGTCAGCTTGGAAGTGCGCAGCCGCGAGATTTTGGGCATAGCCGGAGTCGAGGGAAATGGCCAGAGCGAGTTAATCGAGGCTTTAGCCGGAACCCGGCCAATTACTGGTGGCCGGGTCTGGGTCGGTGACCAGGACATTACTAATATCGGCGCACATCGGGCACGGCTAGCTGGCTTGGCGCATATCCCGGAAGACCGTCGAGAGAGCGGACTCATACTGGACTACAGCGTTTCCGACAACTTGATTTTTGGCCACCAGCGCGACGCTGCCTTTTCCTGGCGAGGAGCGCTGCTTCGTCTGGCTGGCATACGCGACTGGGCGGTCCAGCTCATCCAGCGCTTCGACATACGTGTACCGGGCCCCGAGACCTCGGCTCGCGCGCTCTCCGGCGGGAACCAGCAGAAGGTAGTGATTGCACGTGAATTATCCAGCAAGCCGAAGGTGCTTCTTGCGGCGCAACCTACGCGCGGCGTCGATATCGGCGCCATAGAATTTATCCACCGCCAACTGATAGCTGAGCGCGATAGCGGCGCCGCGATATTGCTGGTCTCCGCCGAGCTGGAGGAAGTTCGTTCTCTCTCCGATCGGATCGTGGTAATGTATGAAGGTCGTATTGTCGGCGTCGAGTCGCCCGACACGTCGGAGGAACGGCTTGGGCTCTTGATGACCGGCGTCGGCCAATCATGAAACGCTCATAACGCTAGAGAAAGCTCGAGCAGGGAAGGCGGAATCCTGTATGGGTACGGCAAGTAGTGAGAGAGTAGTGGACTACCTCCTGGTCGGCGGCGGCCTGGCGGCGGCAACCGCCGCCGAAGAACTGCGCAAGAAAGACCCCACCGGTGCCATCATGCTGGTTAGCGAGGATGATCATCGTCCCTATCACCGGCCCCCTCTTTCCAAGGAATATCTTCGCGGGGAGATCGACCGTGAGGGGATCTATGGCGAGGGCGGTGTATATGTTCAATTGCCGACGTGGTACACAGAGCAGCATATCGAGCTTCGCACAGGCGTGGCTGTAACCGCTTTAGATACTACTGGCAAAGTGGTGGTGCTCAGCGATGGCACCGCCATACATTATGGCATGCTGCTGCTTGCGACTGGTGGGCGCGCCAGGCGGCTGAATGTGCCGGGAATGGAGCTGCCTGGGGTTCAGGTATTACGTACGCTGAACGATGCCGAGGAGATTCGCATGCAGCTTGCGCCAGGCAAGCAGGTGGTGGTGGTGGGGTCTGGCTTCATTGGGCTCGAAACCGCCGCAAGCGCCCTCACCAAAGGCGCGAGCGTTACTATCGTAGAGCCGATGCCTCGCGCCTGGCCGGCCATGGTCTCCGCTCCGCTCTCGGAGTACTTTCAAAGCCAGTTTTCCCGTCGTGGCGCAACGCTTCGCTACGGTTTCACCGCCAAAGAATTTGTGGCCGATTCGGATGGCGGCCTCGCGGCGGTACGAATTGAGTCTGCCAACGCCCCAGGCACTACCGAGGAAATACCCTGCGAAATGGCCATAGTTGGGGTCGGCATCCAACTCAATACCGAGCTTGCCAGGAAAGCGGGGTTGGAGCTAGACGAGAAACACGGTATCGTGGTCACCGAGCGACTGGAATGCAGCGCCGCCGGAGTCTTCGCGGCCGGCGATGTCGCCGCGTATCCCGACCCGATCGTAGGGCGCATGCACTTCGAACACTGGGATAACGCAATAGCTTCGGCCCAGGCTGCCGCCGCCAATATGGTTGGAGGCGACGAGCCATACCGGCACGTCCCGTACTTCTTCTCCGACCAGTTCAATCTCTCGCTTAACATGCTGGGATATCCATCCAGCGAGGCGCAGATCGTCATACGGGGGAACATGGCCGGCGATCAATTCACCGCCCTCTATGTAGCGGATCGTGTGCTACGCGCGGCGCTCATGGTCAACGACGATGCCCAGATGGATCTGCTGCGCGAGCTTATTGCCGACTCCGCGCTGGTTGGGGAAAACGTCGAGCGTCTGGCGGACACCGGATTCGATCTGGCCTCGCTGCGGAGCTCCGGCGGCTAGCCGCAAGCTATCCCGCCTTACAGCTCGTGGTACTGAAGCTAACAGCAGCCGGCTGGCCCGCCTGCTCATTTCCTTCCGCGGCTATAGTAATTATTCCGTTCGAGGGAGCAAGGGCGCCGGCCAAAGCGGATACTGACGCTAAGCCGTACACTTTTGCCTGCTGGCAAGGATCCACTTTCCGGCGAGACTGCAACAAAGAAAGAGCTGCTCGAGGCTGACCAGGAGACCGCTTCCGGACCCTGGTTGGTTACCGTGATCGTCTTCGACCCATGGCAGGTAAGGTCGATCTGGGTGGGATTGGCCACGAGCCAGGTGGTGACCGGAGTCGGGCTGGGCGTTACAGTCGGTGAAGGGAGCGGCGTAGCGGTATGCGGACTGGTTGCCGCGGCCGGTAAGCTGGTACCTTGCCCATTGGGACTGCTGAGCATAGATTGAACCGTGTTTGCCAGCAGTGCTCCCAGCACGATGACTGCTACGATTGCCGCCACGAGACCGCTGATCGCAAAGACGGCGACTCGCCGATTGGGTCCGCGCTGGGGAGCGGGCCACTGCGGTACGAGGCCGGCCCCGCCGTCCCGCCGCCTCCGGCACCGTAGCTGAGTACATAATCGGTACTCATGCCTCCCGGTCCAATGGTAGCCATGGTATCGTCTGAGCGAGGTCGATCGATGGCGCCGTCCGGCTCGTCAACCGGCTGGCCTGTCAGTGCGGATCGCGGCAGCGCCATGGTCGGCTCAGGATACCGTGCATAGCCTCCGGTTCCGGGCGATGCATTAGGCCCATTAGGTGACAGCGGGCCGCGTGGGCCTAATGGCTCTAGCGGCCCCTGGCCGCGATCCAGAGGGCCCCCCCGATGAGCGTGTTCTTACGGGTGGCGGAGCGCAGCGCTTTCGCGAAGTCCCCAGAGGATGCTGGCCGGTCGGTGGGATCCTTGGCGAGCGCCCAGAAGATAACCTCCTCGACCTTCGGCGATACGTCCGGCCGGAGAGCGCGTAACGGCCGCGGAGGCGATATCAATTGACGCCGGAGAACAGCGGCGACATCGCCGCCTCCAAATGGAGTCTGCCCTCCCAGAAGCTCGTAGGTGGAGATACCCAGCGCATAGGTATCGGTGGCCGGGGTGATCGGACCTCCGCGGACCTGTTCCGGCGCCATGAACTCGGGAGTGCCCATAGATGATCCCGCCTGGGTCAGAGAGCTGTCTCCGCCGCGTGCGGGGGTGGCCAGGGATCCGGTGTCGGTGAGATCGGGGAGGTCGAGGGGACGAGCGATGCCGAAATCGGCGAGCAGGATGCGACCGTCAGGGTGCAGCAGCATGTTGGAGGGCTTGACGTCGCGATGAACGATGCCCCGTGCATGGGCATAGTCGAGCGCCGCCGCCACCTGCTCGACCGCACTGAACACCAGTGGGAGAGGCAACGGTCCCTCTCGTTCCAGGCGGGCAGCCAGCGAGCCGTCGGGGAGGTGGGGCATGACCAGGTAGGCGATGTCGCCGGTCTCGCCGAATTCGTAGATGGGGACAATGTTGGCGTGATCGAGGGAGGCGGTGGCATCGGCCTCGCGCTGGAAGCGAGCGAGGAACAGAGACCAAGCGGCGGAGTCGAGAGCCTGGTGGCGATGGATGACCTTGACGGCGACATAGCGACGGGGCCGCTCCTGGCGGGCGAGGAAGACGGCGCCCATGCCGCCCAGGCTCAGAGGCTCTTCCAGGATACATGACCCGAGCCGCGTCCCGCTCAGGGCATCTGGATTCCAACCAGAACTAACCACGTGGCCACCGCCCGCTTACTAGTAGTACAGGCCATGCGGCCGCATGCCGCATGGTTCCAACGTGTATAAGAGTACTACCACGACTCCATAACGATTCGATGCGAGAGAGCCTTTCGGAAGGCGTGCGGAAAAGCTAGGCCTTCTCAACCAGCGCGATAACGCGATCCAGAATCTTGACCCCGTCGCCGACCTCCGTGGAGACGCCCTTCTCGACGTCGCGAATGGCATCGATCAGGATATGGATCGCCTCGCTCGCCATCACCGTCAACGCGGCGGCGTAACCCAGTATGATGCCGGCGATGGCGGCAGTAACGTGCGTGATGACGGCGGGCTGGTACGCACCAGTGGCGGGGCGTGCGATGATAAAGGCCAGACCTTCGATAATGACGATTCCGATGATAAGAAACAGAAGACCGAAGAGAATGACGCGACCGATGGCCCGGCGTAGGGCGCCCAGAAGATGAAATAAGGTGCTTGTCGCTGACATACGAGTCTCCTCTACTGATTTACACGAATCAAAGCAAGGGGGTAGCACTAACCAGACTGGGAGCTATCCCGCGCCAGTGTAGCACGTTTCATATCTCATCTGCCGACTATAGGCTGTGGGTACTAGATTAGCGGCGGGTGATGCCGGGTAGGCGCTCACGTCGTCTTACTAGTGGCGCATCTTTGGCGGCGTATGCGTCTGGACGTGAGGCCCGGACCCTGTGTACAAGCCGGTTGTTGGCGTTGCCAAATTGACACGGAGTGTTACAATAAGCGATGGCGGACTGCGCCAGGGCCGCATGTTTTCCGGGTATTCTCACCTCGCCCATGTAGCGGAGAACCTCGTGCCGCTCGTCTGGCTGGGAGGAAAGGCGTTATGACTGTAGATATTGGTACCGTTGCGTTCTGGATCATAGCCATTGTTCTGGTAGGTTCTTCGCTTGCAGTGGTGCTAGAGCGCAATATCGTACATGCTGCGCTGGCGCTGATCGTAGTATTTGCCGCCGCCGCCGGTATCTACATTCTGCTGAACGCCGAGTTCATCGCGATTGTGCAGGTTCTCATTTATGCCGGCGCGGTAACGATTCTTATCCTTTTTGCCATCATGCTTACACAGCACAGCATGTCGCGAAATAGCAATCCAGTCAGTACGCAGTGGTGGCTGGCCGCTCTCATCTGCATCCTGCTTGGTGGGGGCATTATCTACGCCGTAGGGCACAGCGTGATGGTGGTCGGGAGCCCTACCTCGTCGGTCAACCTGGCAAACGCCGGAGCCGCCGGAGGCACGGTCGTGCGGCTGGGCCAGCTGTTGTACAGCCCGTTCAGTTACAGCTACATACTGCCTTTTGAAATTGCGTCGGTAGTATTGCTCGTGGCTATTGTCGGCGCGATCATGATTGGGCGTGAAGGGGAGTGAGGGGAGTAAGGGCGCAATGGATGTCAATCTGCAGGCATTCCTCGTGCTGGGGGCAGTCGTCTTCTGCATTGGCCTGTACGGTGCGCTTAGCAAGCGCAATGCGGTCTCTATCTTGATGAGCATAGAGATCATGCTCAATGCCGTCAACATCACTTTGGTGGCGTTTGCTTCTTCGTTTCTACATCAGTCCAGTCGCGGCAACCTGCTAACCGGACAGGTGTTTGCGGTATTCATTATTACGGTTGCCGCCGCCGAGGCTTCGGTGGCGCTGGCAATGATCATAGCGATTTACCGGCGGCGAAACACCGTCGATGTCGGCGAGATCAACTTGATGCGGTGGTAGCGCCCCGATGGCGACAGACAACGAGAAGCGCAACGCATACCACGTTCCTGTGCGCGCTCCGGCGTGCCTCCTGATGCCTACGGAGCTGGAGAATGATCCTTGTAGATTATGCCTGGCTGGTGCCTGGGTTAGTCCTTGCTGCTCTCACGCTTGAACTCCTCATTTATATAGTAATGCGCTTCTTCAGATCGTCGCCGCAGGGGCTGGCCGGCGAAGGCGAGAGCGATGAAGAAAGCGCCCAGCTTGCTGGACATCATGAGAGTCATAGTGCGCAGGGTGACCACGCACTGGATACTAGTGCTCATGCGGACCACGGCGGCCCAACTCCACTCTGGGCCCGTGTATGCAGCTGGATCGGCATCGCCGCGCTCCTTGGGGCATTCGCGTTCACCATTGCGCTGCTCATCGAGTTCATTCAGAATCCAGCGGTTGGACCAGGTGGTACCAGGCTGCTGCAGGCCGGCCGCTTCATACCGCTGTACAACTGGTTTGATATCGGTAATCTGGTCTACGCTATAAACTTCCGCGTGGACTCGCTCACCATCATCATGCTGATAGTGGTCACCAGCGTCTCTTTGCTGGTGCATATCTACTCAACTGGATACCTGGCGGGCGATCCCGGCTATGGCCGCTTCTTTATCGAGCTGGCGCTGTTTACTCTCTCGATGCTGATCTTGGTGCTGGGGGCCAACTTCCTGGTGCTCTTTATTGGCTGGGAATTGGTAGGCCTCTCATCGTATTTGTTGATCGGCTTCTGGTTCTATCATTCTCCCCCGCCTCCCGGGTCAGAGGAGCCGTATCCCCCGCCTGCCCAGCTGAAGGCTTTTGTCACCACTCGCCTCGGCGACTTCGGCTTTATGATTGGTATCCTCATCCTGTTTGTTCAGACCGGCACCTTTGATTTCGTACAGCTCAATACCGCCACGCTTCACGCGGACAAGACCGCCGTTACCATCGCGATGATCCTGGTCTTCTGCGGGGCTATCGGAAAGTCGGCGCAATTCCCGTTACATGTTTGGTTGCCTGATGCTATGGCTGGACCGACGCCGGTAAGTGCGCTGATCCATGCGGCTACCATGGTGGCCGCCGGCGTCTATCTGGTGGCCCGGCTCTTCCCGATATATGCCGCTGCGGCGGGGCCGGTGGCGCTTCAGGTCGTCGGCTATGTAGGTGCCTTCACCGCCTTCTTTGCCGCGACCATAGCCCTTACTCGATTCGACATTAAAGGCGTTCTGGCTTATTCGACCATTAGCCAGCTCGGGTATATGTTTGCCGGCCTCGCCGTGGCCCCAACCAATACCATTGGTATGTACCATCTGTTTACTCACGCCTTCTTCAAGGCGCTGCTCTTCCTGGGCTCAGGCTGTGTGATCCATGGTCTGGTCAGCGCGCAAAATCCGCACGGCGACCAGGATATGCGCAAGATGGGCGGGCTCGCCCGGTTTATGCCCATTACCGCCCTATGTTTTCTAGTGGCTAACCTGGCGATTTCCGGCATACCACCTTTTTCTGGGTTCTGGAGCAAAGACCCAATTATCGGTACCGCGCTGTCACAAGGTAACTACATCATCTTCGGCCTCACCCTCTTCACCGCATTTCTGACGGCTTTCTACATGTTCCGTCTCTTCTTCCTCACCTTCGGCGGCAAGGGAGGCGCTATCGGAGGTCTCTGGGGTGGTGCCGCGCAGTACCGTGGAGATGCGCACCCGCATGAGTCGCCGCTGTCGATGACCGGTCCGATCATACTGCTCGCCGGCGCTACCATCGTCATTGGTCTGTTGGGCTTTGTCGGCTTGAATCAAGGCTTTGCCTGGTTCCTGAACGGCGGAGTCAATGTCAGCTTCGCGACCATGCCGACGGCAGATCTGGTTACCCTCGCGGGAGTTGGTAGCGGGGTCGTAGGCATCGCTCTGGCCTGGCTGATGTATGGCCTCGAGGTCGTCCCCGCCCGAGCCCTGGTCAGCAATCCCATCGGGGCCGGCATCCATGCGGTGCTCTACAACAAATATTACCTGGATGATCTGTACTCGCTCATCATCAAGTATGTGGTGCTGGGTCTCGCAAATCTCACCGCGCTCTTTGATGCCTATGTCATCGATGGTATCGTCAACGGATCGGCCAACGCGGTACGAGCGCTGGGTAATGTGACAAGACGCAGCGAGACGGGCAGGCTCCAGAATTATGGGGCGGCGATCTTTGGTGGGGCGATGATTATTCTCCTGATCGTCTTCTTTGCCACCGGCGTAATCGGCAAGTAGCGAAGGAAAGGAAACGACAGACATGCTGCTTACACTCATTGTTTTCCTGCCCGCGCTCTTTGCGTTGATCGTGCTAATCTGGCCAAATAGCGCTTTGGGTGCCCTCAAGCCTTTTGCCGCGGCCGGCACTTTTATAGTCTTCGCGTTGAGTCTCTGGCTCTATCTCGGACTGATCATAAATGGGCAGGGCTTCGGCAACGTGGAGAATCCCGCCTGGTTTGTCAGCCATTCCTGGATCAACACCTATATTGGTACGTTCCACTTCCAGGTCAATTACGCGCTGGGCACCGACGGCCTCAGCATGCCGATGATCATTCTCAATGGTCTGCTCACGTTCCTGGCCGTGGTAGGCTCCTGGCGTGTTGACAATCGTCCCAAGTTTTATCTGGCCATGCTTCTCTTTCTCGAGACTGGCGTCATGGGAGTCTTTGCTTCCTTCGATCTCTTCCTCTTCATTCTATTCTGGGAGGTCGAGTTGATCCCCATGTTCCTGTTGATTGGAATCTGGGGTGGGCAGCGACGCGAATACGCCGCGTGGAAGTTCTTGATTTACACCCTGGTGGGTTCGTCCATCACGCTGGCAGGTATTTTCCTGATCTATGTCCAGACCGGCGAGCGGAGTGCCACCTACCAATATTACTCGAGCGTGGGATCGCAGATCAGCGGGAATTTGCCGATATTTGGAGCGGTGGTCTCGCTGCCGCTGGTGTTGTTCTTGCTGCTCTTTACCGGGTTTGCGGTGAAGATTCCTATGTGGCCGCTGCACACGTGGCTCCCGGATGCGCATACTGAGGCGCCTACCGCTGTCAGCGTGCTGCTCGCGGGTGTGCTGCTAAAGATGGGCGCCTACGGGCTGATCCGCATCTGTCTGGACTTTGTCCCCCACGGAGCGTTGCAATTTGCTCCCGTCCTGGGCGCGTTTGCGGCAATTAATGTCCTGTGGGGAGCGGGCGCTTCGATGGTCCAGAAGGACATGAAGAAGATGATCGCCTACTCCAGCGTCAGCCATATGGGATATGTGCTCCTGGGCGTGGCTGCCGCCGCAGCGGTGACCTCGACTCGCACTGGCGCCACCGCAGCGAGTATGGCAAGCTTCCGGCAGGCAGCGCTGACCGGTGCGACTTTGCAGATGTTTACTCACGGCGCTATAACCGGCATGCTGTTCTTTGGGGTTGGCGTGGTCTACGACAAAGCGCATACCCGCGATATCGACATCTTCGGTGGGATCGCGGCGCGTATGCCTAGAGAGATCACTCTCCACTCCATCGCCTGTTTCGCTTCACTCGGACTACCGGCTTTAGCGGGATTCGTGGCTGAGTACCTGGTCTTTACCGGTTCGTTTGCGACATTGCCGGTACCGACTATACTCTGCGTCTTCGGCGTTGTACTGACGGCAGGCTACCTACTCTGGATGCTGCGGCGTGCATTCTATGGGCCGCTCAACATACGCTGGGCCAGGCTCACCGACATTAATACGGTCGCCGAGTTCCTACCGCTGGCGACGCTTGCGGTGATCATTTTCTTCGTTGGCGTGTATCCGGCGGTGATAGTGAATGTCATCACCCCAAGTGTCAATCAAATAATCGGAACCGTGCAGACACTGACATTCCGCTGAGCGAGAGGAAGGGGGCAAAGTGGTTTCACAAATCAGTATCGAGCAGATCTGGCTACTCTCGCCGCAGCTGAGTATGGTGCTGCTTGGCATTCTGGTGCTGGGAGTCGATCTAGTTACCAAGCGAAGACGGATAACCTCGGTGGTTGCCATCATCGGGCTGCTGGTTCCCACATTCTTTACCATCTCGCTGGCAACCAATCTCTTCGAGAGCAATCGTCCAACTACCGGCTTCTTCGGGATGCTGGTGGTCGATCAGTATGGCCTCTTCTTTGACTTTCTCTTCTTGGTGGTCGGATTTGGCGTGATGTTGCTCTCGCTCGGCTATATCGAGAAGTACCTGCGCGTTACACCAGGCGAGTTCTTCGCCGTCATGATCTTTTCCCTGGCCGGAATGATGCTGATGGGCAGCACCGGTGAGCTCATCTCCATTTATATCTCGCTCGAGCTTACCAGCATACCACTTTACATACTGGCCGGACTCTCGCGCACCGACACGCGGTCGGCGGAGGCGGCGGTAAAGTATGTGCTGCTCGGCGCCATGTCGTCCGCTATTCTGCTATACGGCATGGCGTTACTCTACGGAGTGGCGGGCACTACTGATCTCTCGGCCATTACGGCGGCGATCACCAACCCAAAGAACGGTATCCTAGGCGGCAATCTGATGCTCCTGGCGGGAGCGATATTTATCTTCGCGGGCCTGGGCTTCAAGATCTCAGCGGTACCGTTCCATATGTGGGCCCCTGATATCTACGAAGGCGCTCCAACTCCGGCGACTTTGTTCTTCTCGGTCGGCTCCAAGGCGGCTGGCTTTGCCGCGCTCTTGCGCATCTTCGTTTTCGGTGGTGTCGCCGCGGTCAGCGGTCAGGATCTCTGGGTGATGGTGGCCATTGTCGCCGCGGTCACTATGACGCTCGGAAATGTCGTCGCCTTATTGCAGAGCAATATCAAGCGCATGATGGCCTATAGCAGCATCGGCCAGGCCGGGTACCTCCTGGTGGGACTCGCGGCGGTCATGATACACAACACCGCCGCCGGTACACTCGGTTTGCTCGCGTTCTTGGCGGTGTATGTCGTAACCAACATCGGCGCGTTCGCCGGCATTGTTGGGCTGGCAGACGCTACTGGGAAAGAATCGATACGCGACTTCGACGGCCTGGGACGCCGAAGTCCATGGATCGCCGCCGGGCTGGGGCTCTGCCTCCTTTCTCTAGCCGGCATCCCACCACAGGCCGGATTTCTCAGCAAGCTCTTCATCTTTTTTGCCGCCTGGCAAGAAGGATCAGGGTTGACCTGGCTGGTGGTGTTGGGTCTGCTCAATAGTGCGATTGCCATTGTCTACTACGTGAATGTGCTCTGGCGTATGTTCGCTGTCGAGCCGGCCAAACGCGATAGGCTGGGTATGCCGGCGTCGGTAAATTTCGTCATGGCGCTGGCGGTTTTCGGCATCATTGCGCTCACGGTTGCCTTCGGCGTCTTGCTCAATCACGTCGATATCAGCGCCACCAGCCTCTTTACGCTTCATTAGTGTGTAATTGCTAACATTTATCTCCAGTTGTATAGAGGCACATGCGTATGGAAAGGCAGAGAAGACATGGCAGAGCCAGAGCAGGGCGGCAGTCGGGTTCCAGTGTCGGGTGAAATCGCCCCTGATTTCAGCATGCCTAGTAGTACCGGAGATACGGTCCAGCTCCACGACCTGCTGGGCAAGCGGGTGATTCTTTATTTTTACCCTAAGGACGATACTCCTGGGTGCACCACCGAGGCCTGCAGCTTCCGGGATACATGGCAAGAGCTGACCGAGCAAGGCGTCGTTGTACTGGGCATTAGCCGAGACAGCCTCAGGTCGCACCAAAAGTTCGCCAACAAATACGGCTTGCCGTTCACCCTGCTCTCAGACGAAGACGGAACCGTATCGCGGCAGTACGGCGTCTGGGTTGAGAGAAGCATGTACGGCAAGAAATATATGTCTACCGCGCGAACTACTTTCTATGTCCGTGCCGACGGCAAGATAGGCCATGTCTGGCAGCAGGTGAAACCTGAAGGGCATGCCCAGAGGGTGCTCGAGTATCTCGAGAAGAATTAGAGCAAGCCTTCGCGCTCCGCGCTACGTTGCGCGGCGTCTCGCGTCTCCTGGGCGACTCGCTGCACCTTCTGGGAAGTCTCCGCTACGGCGGCCTGTGCACGATCCGCCATCTCCTGCGCGGTCTCCTGAGCTTTGGACACCAAGCGGTCTCGCGTCGGTCCCAGGAGCTGATGCTCCTGCTGTGTCTGCGGTACCGCCAGTGCGACCACCGCGCCAACGGCGAGAGCGGCCGCACCAATTGCCAGGGGATTGTCGTGCATTGCCTGCTGTAACGCGTTTCCGGACCGACTTGCCAGCGTTCCCGCCTGAGCGCCGACCTGTGCCGCGCTCTCCTGCACCCGACCGGCGGCATCACCTACCGCGCCCCCGATCTGCTCACGAACCTCGGTGACTTGCTGCTGCGCCAAGGGTACAGCCTGGGATCTTGCCGTCAGCAGCCAGCCCACACCTAGACCTACCAGGGCTACTGGAATGGGATGATCGCGCATCAGATTCAGCGCCGACGACCCTAAATTGGTCGCGGCGTCTTTGGTGCTCTGTGCGATGTCGCCAACCGTGCCCTGGGTGACTTCAGTGACTGCCCCGCGCGCCTGCTCCACCAAATGTTCTGGACTCACACGGTCCTGAATAGCTCTGAGAGTGGTATCCATCTGGGTTCGAATCTGGCCAATGTCGTTGCGAATATCGTCCATGTGCTGTCTCCTTCAATCTCTCTGACCATGGTGTGCATGATCACTGTTGGCGATGTCCAACCTACCGCCCGCCACGTTTGGTTGCCCATTCGGCGTTGTCTTTGAGTGTCTGTAGGGTTTTTCGCGGAGCCAAACTCTGAATGCGCAGCGCGTGTCGACCCCGCATGGTCATGAATAGACCGACTACGAGGGCAGCGGCACCTACCGCCAGCGCTGCCTCCCATACGGTGAGCCCGGCATACTGTACGAGCGCGGTAATTCCAGCCGCCAGTAGGGCCAGAAGACCGGCGTAAGCGAGTGCGCCTCCCACTGCTAGCAGTCCTGCGCCCCGAGCCATCTGGGCACCTTTTTGGCTCATCTCGACGCGCGCGAGATCGAGTTCACGCTGAATCAGCGTGTTCATTTCCAAGACTAGCTGCGCCAGCAAATCACCAAGCGAGCTATCTTCTTGTTGCGTCGCCATCGTCGTTCCTCGTCTTCGTTACGCGCAATTATTCAGGGGTATGACTTCAGGCTAACCATTCCCGCGGTTCTCAGTCTGGCTGCTCGAGCTCTTCAAGAAACGGGTGCTCAACAATCCGACGGCGAAAGCCCCCGCCAAGAACAGGGCAGGCTCACGTCGGGCGAAATCCTCGATGTCACGCAGGACCTTATTCGGATCGCTCTGGCGTAGATAGGACGCCATCTGATCCACCTGTCCAGCGGCCCGATCGGCGTAGGTGGCGAGCATTTCCTGATTGCCTTGGCGCAGCTGCTCGCTAATCGTATCGACGGCGCTGGCTACGCTCGCGAGGCTGACTCCTGCCTGAGTCAATTGAGAGTCCAGTTGATCGTTGGCCCTCACCTTGATCTTGTCCACCGTATCACCGGCTTGAGCCCGGAGCTGGTCTACCGCGTCCCCTGCTTGGGAGCGAAGTTGGTCTACCGCGTCCCCAGCGCGTTGCTGCGCCTGATCCAGAGCGGTACGCACCGTGTCAGCAGGATGACTAAGGTCAACTCCGGTGCCGCCGGAGCCGGTATCCGCCCCTGGATTGCTCTGTGCATACTCGTCGCCAGTAGCGACATCCGTGGGTAACCCGGCTCCGGCGACGGAGTACTGCTGCCCATAGAGAGGCGTTGCCGGTTCCACTGGTACATCGTTGTTTCCAGCATTTTTAGGCTTGTCGGGATTCATTGCTATTCTCCTTCACTTGTCCAGATTGGCGCCGAAATCAAGTCATCCATGCCCGGCGCCAAGTCGGCGGTAGCGGCGATCAAAAGGGCTCCTGTACGTTCGCTGGCTTGTGGGATCGGCATCTCCATGCCCTGGCGGAATTCTACCGACTGGTTGGTGCACCAGATGGAAACGAGTCAAAGCCAGAAGGCGTACTCGCTAGCACCTGAAGACACAATTCCTTGCGGTTTTTCCGTATGTAGCTGCTGATCGCTTCTACTGATCAGCAACGCAGCAACTTGTGTGCCAATCTGGTCGCCAGTGACCCACGTCTCGCCTATATAGGCGAGACGTGGGTCACTGGCGTGGGCGGATCTCTCCTACGAGTTTGACGTAGGGGGCAGTCCAATTAGGAGGGTGCGCGCGGTGATTCCATCACTAGTCGCCGGACCACTGGCCGTCACCGGATCGCCTGGGACCAAGTCACTTGCTGTGGCCTTACCGAGTGAGGTAATAACCGTGGACGAGGTAACGGCCACCGTATAGCTTTGACCATTCGAATCAGTAAGAACCAGTTGGTTGCTAGTGACGCTGCTGAGTGTGCCGCGTAAGCCAGAGAACGCTCCCGCGCCCGGTGCAAATCCCGATCCCGCCCCTCTGCGGAAACAGCTGGCGTTACGGCCCGCAGTTGGGGTTCCGCTGCCGCCGAAACGTCGCGTTCCCGTACCGCCACCGCCGGACGTTCCAATCACCACTACCCGCAGCGCCGTGACGCCGCTACTATCGGTGCTCACCTCCACCGTCTGTCCAGTCGTGAGGGAGGCGACCGTGGCCACTATCTGGTGTGTAATGAGAGTGTTGGAGGTGAGATGTACGGTTGCGCTGGCGCCCGCGGCCGTGGTCACTGTAAATGAGCCGCTCGAAACGCTTTTCACCGATCCAGTGATCGATTTCGTCGGGACTACTGGTGGACAAGTTGGGGTCACAGTCGCTGCCACCGCGCTCTTGGCGCTGGCGGTGCTGCCGCAGCCGGCCACGAGCAGGCCGAGAAGAATACAGGTGCAAGCGGCGAAGAGTCCGCTCGACGCGGATTGGCGAGCTAGCTGGTGCCATACCTTTCGCATGTGTCTCCCTGGCTCCTTATAAGCAATTATGCGTACGTCACCTGCATAGTATCTCTTGTTATGAGCACACTGTCTCCGCTCGATCGTAAATACTGTGCAAAATCTGGGCGGCAAGAGCGCGGTTTCACACACTTGCCGGATAGCCAGTCGAACAGTCCATGCTTGGCCAGGTCGGCCTGGTAAGTACGCGATACCAGCGCGTATCCGGGCTCGCTCGTTTGGGATGGTATACTATACAATCATGGACTATGCTATTCTATCTACTCTCGAGAGAGGGGTCTCATATGTTTGAAAGTCTTACGCAGCGGCTCGATGGCATCTTTGACCGCCTGCGCGGCAAAGGCAAAATCAGCGAAAAGGATGTTGCCGATGCCATGCGCGAGGTACGGCAAGCGCTGCTGGAAGCTGACGTTAATTTTAAGCTCGTCAAAGGGTTCGTTGCTAAAGTTCAGGAGCGCGCGCTTGGTGCCGAGGTGCTGGACAGCCTGACTCCCGCGCAGCAAATCATCGGCATCGTGCACGACGAGCTGGTGGAGATGCTGGGCGGCGACAGTCCTGAAGCCTCGAAGATCGAGTTTGCTGGTTCACCGCCGACGATTCTGCTAATGGTCGGCTTGCAGGGCTCTGGTAAAACAACCCATACCGCTAAGCTGGCCGCTTACTTCCGCAAAAATGGACAAAAAGTCGGTATGGTAGCCGCCGACATGCAGCGGCCGGCCGCAGTGCAGCAGCTGCAACAGCTGGGCCGTCAGCTGGATATCCCGGTATACGCCGAAGCCGCGGGCAACAAGCCGGTGGATATCGCGGAGCGGTCGGTCAAGTGGGCACGCGAGCAGGCGTTGACAGTCTTGATTATTGATACCGCCGGGCGCCTGCATATCGACGACACACTGATGCAGGAAGTCGCGACAATTCGGCAGCGAACACAGCCTCAGGAAGCATTGCTGGTGGTAGATGCCATGACCGGACAGGATGCGGTCAGAGTCGCCGAGGAGTTCAACCAGAAGGTAGGCCTGACTGGCCTCATTCTCACCAAGATGGATGGAGACGCGCGCGGCGGCGCGGCGCTCTCGGTGCGGCAGGTGACTGGCGTACCCATCAAGTTCATGGGGACTGGTGAGAAGACTGATGCGCTGGAGCCGTTTTATCCTGACCGACTGGCCACGCGTATTCTTGGCATGGGCGATGTCATGACGCTCATCGAGCGAGCTCGCGAGCAGATCGACGAGAAACAAGCGCTGCAGCTGCAGAAGAAAATGGCCAATGCCTCATTCGATCTGGAAGACTTCCTGCAGCAAATGCGCCAGGTACGCAAAATGGGGTCGATGTCCCAGCTGCTGGAGATGATTCCTGGTATGGGCAAGGCGTTAAAGGACCCGCAAATGAAAGCTGCCCTGGAAGACGGCAAGGAGCTCAAGGTAGCCGAAGCCATCATCCTGTCGATGACGGGCGAGGAGCGTCACAACCCCGACATTATCAACGGCAGCCGGAAGCGGCGTATTGCTCGCGGCAGTGGCACTACCCCACAAGATGTCAATCAATTGCTTGCCCAGTTCAAAGATGCGCAGAAGATGATGAAGCAGGTCATGGGCATGCAGAAAAATATGGGTGGGCGCGGTCGTATGAAACAATTGCGCCAGCTTGGCGGACTGGGAAATCTCGGCGGATTGGGCGGCCTGAATGGACTCTAGCCAGCTCTCTTGATCTTCGACTGGGGCCTCCGGCAGTTCTTTTGGCTGGGCTTGCCGTTTCTCATGTTACCCACGCTTGCCTGAGAACGTGTATCTAGTAGGTAGCGGGAATCCGTTGGCCCGGTACTGTCCTGTAGTGTTGTCCTGGAGAGATCAATTCGTCGCGTTGACCTTTTGGAAGGCAGGTAGACCCCAGCTATGTGGAGCACTTGGGTTGGCACTGGCGAGGATGGGGGAAATGGAAATGCGCGGACGGTGAAGCGTGGCGTACCACTCTTCTTCTTGCTGGCAACCGCCCTGGTCTTGTTGAGTATGATGCTGGCTTCCTGTGGATCGGGCAGCGATCAGACCGCTGCTTCGCAAAGCAAGGCCAGACTCGACCACGAGCTGGTTCATGCAAATCACGACCTCGGCATACCGAACTCGCTTCTACTGCCCATCCAGAATCAGGAGAACAAAGTTGCCTCCGGTTCCGGCGGCTTCAACTATAACTATAAGGACGCCAGCTCGAATTACAACTTACTCTATACCGAACTCATCGGCATTGAACAGACCGCCCCCCAGGTATTACAACAACAGACTGGGCAGGACATACAGGCGCTCAGCCAGATTCTCTCCGAGCGACGTAACCAGGGCTTCAGCCAGATAAACGCCTACCAAGCCAGATTTGATGAAGCCACCAAAGACTTCGCCACCGCGAAGACAGCTGGGCAGTTTGCCAACATCGATGCCACTGTTCAGGCACAGACCGCCGCATTGAGTGCGCTGTGGCCCGCTTACCAGAAGCTGCACACTTTTGAGTCGGTGCTGCAGGCGGTCCATAACGCCGGCATCAACTCTCAGCTGGCGGAGATTGAATATCAAAGTGATCTGACTCTCTTTGCCGCCGCGGCTCCAGCCTCGAAATACCTGGTTCTGGGTACGATAATCGACGGCCAGATCAACCAGTTGATGGCCGACCAAACCGAAAGTCTTCCCTATATCGGCTCCACGCTTCTAGACGAATTTCAGGCGCGTATCGATCTGCTCCGCCAGTATGGTCAGAATTCAGCTGCCAGCACTTTCGAGCAGGAGTATACCGGCGACGCGAAGACGCTGGCCAATGCCAAGACGCTGGCGGACTATCTCACGTTCTCGCAGGTCGTCGACAGCCAGACTAACGCGATGACGCTGCCGTTGGTGCGTGGGGAATCCTTCTATGACCTCAAGCAGCTGGAAACCCTCATCAATATTGTCCAGACGCGCAACCCACTCGATGCCTACGAGTACGCGAATCCGCAGGTAGGTATTGGTAACCCCGGCGACTACGGGAGCCCGCTGGGCGATACCGAGGCAGCCGTGACCGTCTCCGACTTCCAGAACGCCGATGATGAAACGAACATCATGCTGAGCAACCTTCGTGCTCTGGCGGATAACTTGAACGATCCTACGCCTCCCTGGGAGCCTCACGCTACTGACCTCAGCCTGATGCAGCAGTATGGTGTTATGACGGGTCGCGTGGTTATCGTCTCGCTTCGCGAACAGACGGCGCGCTTCTATGAGAACGGTAAATTGATCTTCTGGTCTTACGTGACCACTGGCCGACCGGAGGCTCCCTCTCCGCCGGGTATCCATTACGCTATCGATCATGAATACCACATCTTGTTCAAGTCGGGCGATCCACAGGGCTCGGCGCTCTGGTACGCGCCGACGCCTGTCAATTACGGCATTCGCTATGCGGCTGGCGGCTACTTCTTGCACGACGCCTGGTGGCGGTATAAATTCGGCCCGGGCTCGAATCTACCTCATTGGGATCCGCTGGCCTTCAACGGCGGCTCTCATGGCTGCGTTAATTTCCCCGAAGACGACATGGGCTGGGTGTACAACTGGGTACCGGACGGCTCGCCAATTATTCTCTATTAACCAGTTGAGCTGATCGTGTGGGCATCTCTCGCGCGTAGCGGCAATATTGATCGCCGTCATGGATCACCATCCGGCGCCGCTACGCGCGACCTCCAGCCAGCGGTCTCCAGTATGCGCGTACGCAAGCAGCGCACCTTCCCGGATGCCACGCTTGCGTACCCGAAGCGTAGCTGCCTCCAGCTGCTCCATGACGGCGATCAATATTGCCGCGCCCGCGCCCAGGAGCTCGGCCCGACTCGGTTCTATCTGGTAGCGTCTCGCGAGATCCAACGCGGGCTGGGCCTGGATCAATGCGCGAAGCCATTCCATACGCTCGCGTGTGAGCGCGTTAACGCGGCGAGTGCCGCCGGACGCTTCCGCGCCCTCTCGGGACCGCATGACCTCTTCCGCGCCCTCAAGGACCTTGCTGGCCAGCCATGTCAGAGTGGTGGCGGTACCGCCGCTGACTATCACCTCTCCAACGGGGATTGGGGGATGGACAGCGCTTACCGCACGGCGAACTTCGACCTTTATCGCGTCCAGCTCTTCATTGGTATTGGGATCCGACGCCGCATAGCGGTCGTGCATCGCTCCGGAGCCAAGCGGCAGCGAGGTTCGCCATTCGATACGGCTACCCACTCCAGCTACCAATTCAAGGCTACCGCCCCCGAGATCGAGCACCGCGCGGCGCTCAGGTATCTGCTTGAGCCCGCTCGTCGCTCCCCAAAAAGTCAAAGCGGCCTCTTGATCGCCGGTTACCAGCTCAATACTTACTCCAGTATCCTGCAGCACTCGCAGGATAAGCTCTCGGCCGTTCTCGGCTGCCCGAACTCCTTCAGTGCCGATTCCAAGAATAGTTTCGACATGGTGACTGTGCGCCTTCGCCACTTGACTACGTATCGTACTCAGCGCTCGCTCCATGCGCTCAGGGCCAATGGGCCGTCCGGCGGCGGCATCCGCGCCGAGACGAACGAGATCAAGCTCATCGTCTATATAGTCGAGATCCCGGCCGTCACGTGTCACGCGGGCAATGACGAGATGAATGGTGTTGGCGCCCACGTCGATGGCGGCCAACGGCCTCCCGGTAATTGTCTGCTGCACACGCCCTCACTAACTAGACAGAAGCAACACTGCAAGGATGACCGAACAACCGAATGTACTCTTAGGTTTATATCATCTCCGGGCCAGGTTTGTGCCGCTGCTTGACGAAGCCTCCCCCTGGCGTATACGCTCTAGCGTGACAGATACCTCTCCCACAGAGGTGTTGCCGGCGAGGCAAGGCAAAATTGGAGACAGCAGGGGGAATGCGCATGGCAGACGCGGCAGACAGTGGTCAGAAGCCCGAGCAGGCATCAGCGACAATGGAGCTCATGCCTGCTGGCAAGCCTACTCCGGTGGACGGGTTGGTGGTAGCCATTGCTCACGGCTTCTTTGAGGTCGCCCGCTCAGGCGAAATCACTCTCTGCACAATTCGCGGCCGCTTGCGAAAATCTCGTCTACATGGGGACCACATTGGCAGTCCGAGTCAGGTCGTTATCGCTCCCGGCGACTGGGTGCGGTTCAATCGGCTCGGCGCGGGCCAGGGGATCATCGAGGAAGTGCTTCCTCGGCGCAACTCGTTATCTCGTGCTCGGAGTGGATCCGGCGGCGAACAGGTTATGCTGGCAAACTTGGACCATGCCGTGCTTGTGTTTGCGGTTCGGGAGCCAACTCCTCACTTTGGTATGCTGGACCGCTACCTTGCGCTCTGCGAGCATGCCGGTACCGATGTAACGATCTGCTTCAATAAGATTGACCTGGAGGTGCCCACTGAGATCGCCCATGAGGTTGCGCTCTACCAGGATCTCGGCTACCACTTACTTTATACCAGCGCGGCGACCAGGCGGGGTATTCCGGCATTGCTCGCCCGCCTACAGGGGCGCACCTCGCTGTTGACCGGGCCGTCGGGAGTAGGGAAGTCATCGCTGATTAATGTGCTGCTGCCAGGGGCTGAGCTACGCACCGGCGAGATCAGTGACGCTACTGGCAAAGGTCGCCACACCACCACCAGCGTGCGACTGCTTCCGCTTGAGGACGGTGGGTGGCTCGCTGACTCTGCTGGCATCCGCGAGCTTTCCTTGTGGAATGTGCCTTCAAAGGAGTTGATCTCCTCTTTTGTCGAGTTGCGACCGTACTCGGATGGCTGCAGGTATGAGAACTGCGACCACTCAGAGGGGGAGGAAGGCTGCGCGCTGCGCGAATTACTGGCACTAGGTAAAATCGCTCCCCAGCGCTTTAACAGCTTCGAGCGCCTCCTTGCCGAGGCTCGTGAATCGGAAGCGGCGCATTGAGTGGCATCCTAGCCGTCTAGACGACGGGCACGAGCTTTGCCGGACGTCTCTTGTTGATTACTGCGCCGGCGTTCCGCCGATAGCACGCCGGATACCTCTCGTAATGCCTGCAGCACCTCACCGAGTTGCTCCGGGCGACTGAGCTCGAGCACCGCGGTAATAGTGGCCTTGCTGGACTTCGTCGCGGTGGTCGTGCGGATCATGTTAATTCGCATATTGGTGATAATACCGGTGACGTCTGCCAGTAGTCCGGTGCGGTCACGCGCTTCCACAACTATCGAGGCTCGGAAATGTTCGTGCCCGCGAGAGCTTAACGGCCACTCGACCGCAACGGCACGCCCCGGCTCTTTGGCGATCAGATGAGCCAAATTCGCGCAATCGGCCCGATGGATAACCACCCCGCGTCCGCGGGTAATATACCCTACCAAATTGTCGGTAGGAAGTGGATTGCAGCAAGTGGCCAGCCGGGTGAGAAGGCCGGAAAGGCCGGCTACGTTGGCGCCGATCTGTTCCTCGGCTGTTAGGTCTTCTGCCGACTTATCAACCGGTGCGGCCTCGCTTACGCTCGCTGCGGGCGGCATGAGTCGCTCGCGAACTTTCTCCACTACCTTCGATACCCGCAGCTTGTCGCCGCCGATGGCGGCCAGAAGAACATCAAGGTCCGGCTGCGCGAATGCGCTAACCAGCCAGTCCAAATCATCCTCACTCAGCTCCTCGAAACCCTTGCGCAGACCTAGCCCATGCAGCTCTCGGTCAAGTCGTTCGCGGCCGATTTCCAGGTCGATGTCACGCTCATGCGCCTTAAGATAGCGGGCAATCTTGTCACGTGCGCTCTTCGTGCGTGCTACTCGCAGCCAGTCTCGAGTGGGGTGGGAATCTTTGCGCTTGATGATTTCGATTACTTCGCCGCTCTTGAGCTCGTAATCGAGAGGTACCAGCTTCTTCACCAGCCGCCCGTTATTATCGGTAGTCAGGATGCGGACTCCAGCGACATGGTTTCCGACGTCGGTATGTACCAGATAGGCGAAGTCAAGAGGGGTGGCTCCGGCGGGGAGCTCCTTGACGTCTCCGGCAGGAGTAAAGACAAATATCTGCTCCTTGGTCAGGACATTATCTTTAACTGCTTCAAGCGCACTCTCAGCGCTACCTCGAGTCGCGGCCTGCAATTCCTGTTGCCATTCCTGGGCCTGCGCTACCCAGTCTTGCAGTGATCTCGCCTGAGCGGAAGCGCTGTCACCCACATCTTTGTAATACCAGTGCATCGCTACGCCGTACTCGGCCTGCTCGTGCATCTTCCTGGTGCGTATCTGGATCTCAGCCAGCCGGTCATCGAGACAAAAAACGGTCGTGTGAAGGGATTGGTAGCCATTGGACTTAGGGTTGGCGATGAAATCCTTTATGCGGCCATCCATCGGCTTCCAGATTGCGTGCACGTGCCCAAGGGCCATGTAACAGTCTGCCGTACTCGGAACAATAATTCTAAAAGCCAGTATATCGTAGAGAGTGGAGAGATCGTGGGTACCCAGTCGTTGCACTTTCCGATAGATGCTGGCAAGGTGCTTGACTCGTCCTGAAACATCGGCATTCAGACCGATCGAGCGCATTTCCATCCGGAGGATCTCGCAGACACGCTCGACATAGGATCCGCGCTCCGCGATATAATTGGTCACCTCATTGCTGAGCCAGGCATAGTCGTCAGGTTCCAGCACGGCAAATGCCAAATCGTCCAGTTCACCTTCGACATGTCCCATGCCCAGCCGTCCGGCCAGCGGCGCATAGATATCGCGCGTCTCCCTGGCAGCCATGCGGCATTCATCTTCGGTCCAGGAAGGAGGATCGCCGAGGGCTCCTACTAGTTCCGTCTCCTTCGCCCGTCTGTCCGCTGCCGAATGCCAGTAGTCGGCCGCTTTATGTACCAGACGCATCAGTCGAAGCTGATCGGCAATCTTGAAGACCGCGACTCGCGGATCCTCGATCATGGCGACAAACATTTTACGCAAGCTCTCAGCGTCTTGCTGGCGCTGGCGCTCACGACCGCGGCTGCGGCCGGTCTCCGAAGAGACCGGGGGTCCAGCGGAGGCAGCGGAGCGGCGCAATGTTTCGGCGGGACGCTGCAATGTGTCGAAGAGCGCGATGTTGGCAAGCGTCTGCGCCACCGCTTCGCCGAAATCACCACCCAGCCCATTGCGTATCTCTTCCAGTGTTGCCTGCCTGCTCTCTACCGCCTGATAGAGAAGCACGGCGGCGAGACTTATGGGATCGATGTGGATGGAATCGGCTAGAGTCTGCCCAACACCGATGACATAACTGGCATCCTGAGACAAAGAGACGATCTTGCTAGACGGCTCGGGCTTCACCGATTGCCTGGTGCCGTCAGTCGGCTTTGCCCGTACTGGCGTCTCGGCAATCACATGCTGCGATTCACGAAGTGTATGAGCGTACTCGAGTACTCGGCGAACACGCAGCGTGTCTTCCTGAGGTAGGTAGGTTGCGACTGCCTGCAGTAGCCTGGACTCGTCGGCGGATAGTATGAGCGCCTGCGGGTTACCGCCCGGCGTTGTTGCCCCCTGATTGGCCTGATTTATCTCATTCAGCATGGGTCGGCTCGCAGCCCTTGTATAAGTCCCGCTGGATACTGGTTATGCTTGGGATAGTGCGCTGCAGACGGTGAGTCAGCATGGTGAGGCTGTCCTGTATGCCGGGAGGAATATCCAGGGTCAGCGTTACCGCGGCTTTATACCGCGACTGGTTCGCGTCGGCTCTTGTACCCGATATATTGAGTCCCATGCCCTTGGCCCAGGTGGATAGCTCATGCATCAGACCCTCATGATCCTCGCCGCCTATCAATAAGTGTACTCTATATGGCAAATGCCGTATCACAAGCCAGCTAACCGAAATACTGGGGGGATACGGCGCCGTCTCTATCCAACTCTCTTCGCGTCGTTTCAGGATTCGTGCCAAAGTATGGCAGCAGCTTCTATGAATAGTGATTGCGTTACGTGTTCGGACTAACCCTATAATAGGATCCCCCGGACAGGGATAGCAGCATCGTGCCAGGTCCACCCGGGCGGGCTTGCCAGACGGATGCAACAGCGTGGTGGCGTCTGTGGGCGAGTCAGGCTGGCCGGAGATATCACGATGACGAGTGCGCTCAACTTCTGCCGCCGAGCGCTGCTGTTGGCGAAGCGCACGGGCGATGCGCTCCCGTGCGTAGCGCGTCCGAGCGATGTCAAGCCAATCGGCATTGGGATGAGTCTCAGGCACGGTCATTACTCGAACAATATCGCCTCGTTGCAGCACGTAACTCGCCGGCATGTAGCGGGAAACCAGGATACCGTCGCTGTTATTCGTGCGAATCTGAGCGCCTGAGGTATGATCTCCAATCTCCGTGTGGATGCGATAGGCGAAGTCAAGCACCGTTGATCCTTCCGGTAGCTCGATGGGTTCGCCTTTGGGGGTAGTCACCACTACCTGCTCATTCAAGAAATCGTCTTGTACCGTATCCAGGTATTGTCTGGCATTCAAAGACAATTCTTCATGCCATGCGGACAACTTCTTGACCCAGCCCAGCACCTGATCGACGCGGATCGGCGCTTGCTCGTCTACACGCTCACCCCTGGCGGCTTGCTCAAGCCAGTACGTAGCGAGCCCATGTTGAGCTGCCCGGTGCATGCGGTGAGTGCGGATATGAAACTGGGCCATACGCCCGTCCATGGCAAAGACCGCGGTATGCAGCGATTGATAGCCATTGTCTTTTGGCTTGGCGATATAGTCTCGTATTCGATCGCTGAAGGGGTGCCCCAGTGAGTGGATAACCCGAAGTGCCTGATAACAGTCATCCCGCGAATTCACCAGGATGCGGAACGCGATGAGATCGTGCAGCTCACTGATTTCCATGCCGTTATCTGCCGCTTCTCGGAAGCTGCGATAGGGATGCTTTAGTCGCCAGTTCATGCAGGCCTGTATGCCCTGTGCGGCGAGCTCCGCTTCAGTGCGCGTGCATAGCCGCGCGGCCCAATCGGAGTGGATCTCGGCTTCTTGCTTGAGTATCGCCTCTACTCGTGTATACGTGTCTTGATCCAGTAAGAAGAAGGCGCGATCCTCTAATTCCGACTTGATGAGATAGAGTCCGATACGGCCCGCGAGCGGTGCGTAGATATCCAGGGTCTCGCGGGCTTTTGCCTCACGCTGGCTCGGGAGCATCTTGCCCATGGTCCGCAGATTATGGAGCCGGTCCGCTATTTTGACCAGCGCCACTCGTGGCTCTTCGCTCATAGCCAGAAGAAGCTTACGTACGGTCTCGGATTGTTGACGGAGCTTGCGCTCTCGTCCCTGGCGCGCTGCGTCAACAGGCCTTGGTGATCCCTTCGTGACGTCCTCTGCGTAGTCGAAGGCCGTTTCCCGAAAGGGGTCAGCGGCCATGCTGAGTTCTACCGCTTCGGCGCTGAATTTCGTGACTCCATCCACGATGCGAGCCACCACCGGGCCAAACTTTTCGTCAACTTCCACAAGCGTCAAGGTGGTATCTTCAACCGTGTCGTGAAGGAGCGCGGCGGCTATTCCAACTACATCAATCGCGAGCTCGGAGAGAATTGTGGCGACCGCGATCGGATGCTCGATAAATGGCTCGCCTGAGACGCGCGTGACACCGGCATGGGCGGCGTCGGCTACCTGGTAGGCGGCGTAGAGTAGGTCGAGGTCGGCGGATGACATGTATCGGCCACAGAGATCCAGTAGGCCCTGCAACGTATCAGTGCCGGACCTCACCACCACGGCGTCCGACCTCCTGTGCATGCCATTCCTGACTTTTGGTGGAACCCGATTCACTCTATCCGATTGTCCGCTCTGCGCTGGCGCACGCATAATGCTCCTCCACCGGCCTTTTAGCCTCTCCGGTCTATTGGAGCGTAGGTAGCTGCATTGGGACCACGCCGCTCTCGGTCATGCTGTCTAGTGCGCAACACTGCGGGCCACAAATACTACATACCGGGGAATAGCAGCGTGCGGGGACGGTACCGGTCTCATCACCGCCGGCGCGCTAGCCTGTCTTCTTCGACCTGGCGCGATTAGCTTATATTATCTGACCTCAGCACGGCCGCGTCAAGCGGACTGGTACGCTGGTTACTTGAGGCGCACTCCGGTGTTCCATTGGCCATCGTGGCCTAGCAAGACGTTGTCGATCAAGCGTGTATTTCCCAAGCGCGCGGCGATGACGAGCAGTGCGGGTGCATGCAGATCCTCGGGCACCTCCAGGGGAACAAAGGTCTCCGGGTGGCAGAGATCGGCATAGTCAAGCTGGGCTCGTGGCTCGGCGCGCACGAGCGCGACCATGGCCTTTCTTACCGCACTGCCCCCATCCGCCGGCCGAGTAAGAAACGTCTCCATGCCGACCTGCAAAGCGCGGTAGAGCACGGTAGCCGCGACACGATCTTCGGGGCTCAAGTAGCTGTTACGGCTGCTCATTGCCAGTCCATCGGGCTCACGCACGGTAGGCATGACACGGAGCTGGATGGGGAGGTTGAAGTCGGCCACCATTTGGCGGACTACCGCCACTTGCTGCGCGTCTTTCTGTCCAAAATAGGCCCGCGTGGGGGAGACCATGTTGAAGAGTTTCGCTACGACCGTGGCTACTCCGCGAAAGTGGCCCGGGCGACTGGCAGCCTCCAGCCGCTCTGCCACCAGCCCGCTTGGATCCACATAGGTTGAGAAGCCGGGAGGGTACATCGTCTCCACGTCGGGCGTAAAGACAAGGTCGGTGCCGGCCGACTCGAGCATTTCCAGGTCACGAGGCAGATCACGCGGGTAGCGGGCTAGGTCCTCGTGTGGGCCAAACTGGGTAGGATTGACAAAGATGCTGACGATCGTCGTCTCATTCTCTTCCCGCGCCTGGCGCACCAGGGAAAGGTGCCCGGCGTGAAGATAGCCCATAGTGGGCACGAATCCACAGCTGCCTTCCGCTAGATTTCGGCGCACCAGTGCCAGTTCTTGCAGGCTGCTAACGACTCGCATGCGGGCCAGCTTTCACCATGTACCAGTCACCAACATCTCGGGTGCTCCGGCGGCCACACGTCCGCCGGAGCACCCAGCTACTCGTATCGCATTGTATCACTTCGTATCGTGCGGCCGGGCACTATGCACTAGTATTGCCTCGTGCGGTACACTACGCAATGGTCGGCTCTCCTGACCAAACCATGTAGCGTACGCCTGGATCAGGCATACATTTATACAGTGAGGAGCAGATGCGTGGAGCGTACACTCATTATTGTAAAACCGGATGGCGTGCAACGAGGGCTTGTCGGCCAGATACTCGGCCGCTTTGAGGCGCGCGGATTCAAGTTTGCTGGCCTCAAGCTGCTGCAAATATCACGCGAGCTGGCTGAGGCACACTACGCTGAGCACCACGGCAAGCCTTTTTACGACGGACTGGTCTCCTTTATCACCTCGGCACCAGTGGTGGTTGGCGTGGTAGAAGGACCCAGCGTGGTTGCCGCGGTGCGCGCCATGATGGGGGTGACCAATCCCGCGGGCGCCGCTCCCGGCACTATTCGCGGAGACCTGGCACTGACAGTGAGCTACAACGTGATCCATGGGTCCGACGGCCAAGCATCCGCGGAGAGGGAAATCGCGCTCTTTTTCCAGGAGGGCGAGCTCATAGATTACAGTCGTGCCACCGATACGTGGGTCATTGATCAGTAGTGGGGAATGCCGGCTAGCAGTCGGCCGCAATACGGAGACGCACTACGCCTATGCTGGCTTCCGGCGTTTGACTGACGCAACTGGTATTTCGGTCCCAGTGTCCGTGTGCAGCACGTCAGCGCCGCTTCGCCAGCATCGTGTCCGGCTATTGAGGCATCGTTCCTGCTCATCGAAGGTTTGGGGTGGAGTGTTCATCATGCAGTATACCTGGTACATAGGCTCGCCCTTCTCCGGGTTGCTGTGGGGGTACCAGCGCATGCGAAACTTAGGACATCCGCTACGGTGTCTCCTCCAATTGACACTGTCTCGTGGGTTTTCACTCAGACTTTCTACCACAGCGTTATTGCCTCTCATGCTTGCCGGCGGGAAGAACTAGTTACTTTAGCCTGGCCCAGCGCACTCTTGTACTCTGACTCTCGAATGCTTCTCGCATTCCATCCTTGAACTTGGCCATTATAAGCTGGTATCAGCCTTCCCCGCAAGGGAGTTGGGGATTTCCCCGACGCATATGAGGACACGATGAATGAGTATAGATAGTGTCTCGCCCAGCAGTGACATCGAAGAAACGGGCCGGTATGGGGCGGTCGGGAAGGTTCCCTGGACGTTGGCCCAGACATTGGTGGGTACTGCGGCGACGGTGGTTCCGTGGCTGTTGATCGTTGTGCTCTCCCAGGTGGAGACGCCTCCTAGCGGCAGCGCGGGACGCGGCCAGAGACTCGCTCCAGCGGTGGATATTGTAAGCGGCATCATCTTTCTTTTATTTACCGCTCTCGTAGAGGGAGCGTTTCTCATTGCGCCGCTGCTCATCTCCATTCGCGGCCGTACGCCGGGAACGAGCTGGTGGAGTGCTCTTGGTCCGCTCGGACTCAGGCGCACGCGGTTCTGGCCGGCAGTCGGCTGGGTCGTGTTTGGGCTGCTGGTCGTATATTTAGTCACTATCGGCTACGGGCTGCTCGTCCAAGCGTTTCGACTGCCACTGCAGACCAACGGCGCTACCCTCATGCAAGAAGCCGAGACCATGCCGTTTACCGTTATTGGGGCTCTTGTCGGCGCGGTTTTTATCGCGCCATTTTGCGAAGAAATATTTTTCCGCGGCTTTCTCTTTGGCGGCTTGTTGCGAGGAATGAGTGTGGTGTGGGCAACATTAGCCTCGGCGGTTGTCTTTACGTGCGTGCACGGCGATGTCGGGTCGGCCGTTCCGCTCTTCGCAATCGGGGTGATGCTTGCCGTGATCCGGTGGCGGACCGGCTCGGTATGGCCTGGTATGGCGCTTCATATGCTCAATAACGCTATCGCAGCGGTGCTGGTTCTCGGTACGATACTCGGTGTTCTTGGAGTGCCGTCTCACTAGCGATCATTGTGTGCCCCCACTTCGGTCACCGCGTAGGCCAGTTGGTAATCGGCGGCGAGCAGCTCGCACATTCGGGATGGGGGTGGGCAGTCCAGGTCACGGCAATCAGGCCATTGCAGATCTTTACAGATCTGTTGAAGTCCTTATAAATCGTGTAAATAAGGAAACGCATTAGGCGTCATATGCTATGGACGTAGGCAGAACGAAAGGGTCCCAGCCTTCCGCCTGCCTATCCAGGACTGCAGCTATCATGCGGAACGTGGCAGACTTCCACTTGCTTATGCTCGACGCGGGTGGTTCTGGCCTGAGCCACGCAGGAGATACGTGTCTTCCCATGCTGGCTGTCTTGGAGACACAGCATCGTTGACGGGGTTCGTCACGATACATCGATGTGTCTGTCGCGTATAGGTTCGCCCGTACCTGAAGAATTGCCAGGTCTCTGGCAACCTGTTCAGGCCTTTTGACCTCCAGGCACCGGATAGCGAGTTTGTTCGCGGTGATTTGTCTGTATCTCTCCAGATTTGTCACTGCTTCATCCGACTAGACTCGATGTCTTGTGCTGGTAACCGTAGCCCTGCGGCGTTATCCCAGGCGCCGCTCGGAAGCCCGGTAGCATATGCGCAGGCAGGAATGGTGAACCAGGGGTCTTGCCGATGCGAAAATAGCGTCGACAAGACCGGAGGACGCCTGCTCGAGTTGCCATTACAGTTGCTGCAAGGCGGATCATGGTGGTTGTCGCATGTCACCATGCTACCGGACATGCAGATGGTGAATGGACCCTGCAGGCGCATCTCTAGAACATAGAGTGGGGGCCGTCACTTTGCTGCCCTCGCTTCATTTTTGCTCCTAGTTTATGTCTTTAAGGAGAGATTACATGCGCACAGGTATACGCAAAGTCAGCTTGGCGGGGATACTGGTGCTGGTGGGAACGGTGGCGCTGGTGGCGACCGGCTGCGGCAGCAGCTCCAGCAACGCCGCCCGCCCGCCCTCGCAGCAGATTTTTCGCTATCCCATCAATGCCAACAGTACCGATATCAAGACGATGGATCCGGCCGTCAACCAGGATTTCTACTCCTATGTGCCGATCGCCCTGGTGTTTCCGGGGCTGCTGACCCTGGACATCAACGGCCAGCCGCAGCCCTGGGCGGCGACGGCCATGCCGACCTTTGACACGAGCACCAACACCTACACCTTCCATGTCCGCTCGGGCCTCAAGTGGAGTGACGGCACGCCCATCGACGCCAATACGTTTGCCTACTCCATCAACCGCTCGATGAGTCCGTGCACCGCCTCGGCGGTCACCTACTATCTCTTCCCCATCAAGGATGCCCAGGCCTTCTCGACCGAGACCTGCAACGCGGATGGGGTGAGTGTCAAAGGCAAGATTCCGACGCTCATCGGCGACTCCCTGGTCGTGACCGATCCGCAGACGCTGCAGATCAAGCTGAACGCCCCGGCGCCCTACTTCCTGCAGGCGTTGTGCTATCCGACCGCGTTCGCGCAGCCGGAGCAGCTCATCAGCCAGTTTGGGGTCAAGAGCTGGACGCAGCACCTGACCGATAACGGCGGCTTTGGGGGCAACCTCTACAAGGTCAAGGTGTGGGATCACAAAGGCAACATCGACCTGGTACCCAACGCGAGCTTCTGGGGGACGCAGCCCAAGCTGCAGCAGATCGACTTCAAGGTCTACCAGACCGTCGATTCCGAGTATGCCACCTACCTGGCGGGTGGACTAGATCTAGGAATCGCGCCGCCCGCGCAGTACAAAGCCAGCAAGGCGCGCTCCGATTTCCACCAGATCCCCTGGCTGGACATCGCCTACTACCAGCCCAACTGGGCGAAGGCGCCGTTCGACGATGTGCGAGTGCGGCAGGCGTTTGACCTGGCGCTGAACAAGCAGGTGCTCTCGACCCAGGTCAATCAAGGGTCGACCCTCGCCACCAACCATATTGTGCCGCTGGGAATGTACGGCTACAACCCCAACCTGACGGCGCCGGACGGGACGATGACCCTGACCGGGGATACCGCCAAGGCGACGGCGCTCATGCAGCAGTATGCCGCCGACAAGTGTGGCGGTCAGCTGAGCAAGTGTCCGCCGGTGACGCTCTTTGATGCCAACGATCCATCGGTCGAGACATACGACCAGGCGGCGCTGCAGATGTGGCAGCAGGCGTTCCCGGGCTATCCGATCAAAGACCAGTTCGAGGACTTCAACACCCTGCTGACGCAGATCTACAGCGTCAACGCGCCGCAGATCTTCGGCATTGGCTGGTCGGCGGATTATCCCGATCCGCAGGACTGGCTCTCGCTGCAGTTCGCCCCCACGTCGATCAACAACACGGGCGCGGTCAATGTGCCGGCGGCCAACACGTTGATGGCGCAGGCGGATGTGGATCTGGACGCGACGACACGCGCGCAGCTCTACAACCAGGCGGAGCAGCTGGAGGTGACTCAGGGCGCCTGGATCCCGCTCTACCAGGAGCAGACGCTCTACAACCTGCCCAGCTACGTACATAACTTCGCCTACAACTCGCTGGCGGAGATTCCGCTGGCCACCTGGCAGTCGATCTTCCTCACCCAATAGGTCTGGGGTAAACCGACTGGGCATTGGCCGGTGCTCCTGCGGAAGCGGTGCGCGATATCGCCTCCGCGGCAGCCGGCCAATGTATCAGATGGCAGTGTACGACGAGTGAGCCCCTGAGCCGGGGCCAAGTGCGCCGGCATCCATTTCCTCGGGGAGCACTGGGGTGATGGGTGCCAGCGCGTCCCTTGTGCCTGGCATTCGCAGGCGCGTTATGGTACTATCGATACCATTCAGATATCGTGTAACATTTGGATATCGAGTATCATTTGGAGCTTTCTCTTCCTATGCCAGACAGCGAAAGTCATATTGCAGTTGCGGTCGTAAATGGCACCGGCTACGGCGGAGTCGAGCTCGTGCGACTTTTGGCCCACCACCCGGTGTTTGATTTGATAGAGGTAACGGCGCGTAGCGAGGCCGGTAAGCCGGTGGCTTCGGTGTTCCCCTCTCTACCTGACCTCGACCTCGCGTTCAGTGCCGACGTATCAAGAGCCGAACTTGTCTTCGTTGCCTTACCCGACCACGCGGCCATCGAACACATTCCCGCTCTGCTGGCCGAGGGCCGCCGGGTTGTCGATCTTTCGGCCGGGTTCCGCTTAAAGGACGCAACGCTCTACCCCCGCTGGTACAAATATGAGCACTCCGCGCCGGCGCTCCTGGAAACGGCGATTTATGGTCTCTCCGAATGGTGCCGTGATCTTCTGCCCGATGCCCGCTTGGTGGCATGCCCCGGCTGCTATCCCACCGCGGCACTGCTCGCGCTCGGGCCAGCTCTCTTGGCCGAGCTCATCCAACCTGACATCATCATCGACGCCAAATCCGGTGTCAGCGGTGCCGGCCGAACATTATCGACCACAACGCACTTCAGCGAGGCCAATGAAGATACCAGCGCTTATGGATTGATGAGCCTGGGCGGTCACCGGCACTGGCCGGAAATGTACCAGGCGCTCTCCGCCATCAGCAGCGACCCCAGCCTGGCTCTGACATTTACTCCCCATCTAGTGCCCATGACGCGCGGCATTTTGGCGACCTGTTATGCCGGACTGCGGCCCGGTGTCTCGCAACAAACGGTGGATCGCGTCTACGCGGAGCGCTACCACGCCGAACCCTTTCTGCGGATCTCGACCACCCCACCCCACACCAAGTGGACCCTGGGGTCGAACCTCTGTATTATCTACCCGACTGTTGATTCGCAGAGCCATAAATTGATTGTGGTCTCCGCACTCGACAATCTCGTCAAAGGCGCCGCTGGACAGGCGGTGCAATGCGCCAATGTCATGTACCGGCTGCCCGAGAATTTGGGACTTCCGGCTGAAGGACTCTATCCATGACTCTCACGGGAAACGGCACCACCGCCAGCGTTTACGACCTCGCGGCTGCCGGCGGTGTGGCTCGGCATACCGTCATTGCTGAAGTCTTGAAGGAATCGCAGCCGTATATCGAGAAGCTTCGTGGCAAGACGCTGGTCGTCAAGCTCGGCGGCAGCGCGCTGGAGCATCAGCTGGCTGCTCTTGAGGATATCGTCTGGCTTCGTGGGCTGGGGGCGCGCCCGGTCTTGGTGCACGGCGGCGGACCTGAGATCAATGCCTGGCTGCATCGACTGCGTATCGAGCCTCGATTTGTGGACGGACTCCGGGTCACCGACGACGAGACTCTGGCCGTCGTACGGATGGTGCTGGCAGGTATGGTGAATGGCGATCTAGTCCGCCTGGTTACTCGGCTCGGCGGACAGGCGGTGGGCCTGTCCGGTTTGGACGGCCAGCTTCTGCGGGCCCGCCAGCTCGCTCCCGAGCTCGGGCATGTCGGCGAGGTGACCGAGGTCACTCCCGGTCCAGTGGAGGTGCTCAGCGCCGCCGGGTACATTCCCGTGATTGCGCCCATTGCCTATGGCGAAGACGGCGAGCCGCTCAACGTCAACGCCGACGATGCCGCCGCCGACCTGGCACGAGGCCTACGTGCGGCTAAGCTGCTCTATTTGAGCGACGTTCCCGGCATATTAGACGCCAACTCGGTCTTGCTCTCGGAACTGACGCGCCAGCAGGTCGAAGCGCTCTTGCAAGACGGCACCATCTCGGGAGGCATGGTGCCCAAGGCACGCGCCTGCCTTCGAGCTCTGGATACTACCGAGCGAGTTCACATTGTGGATGGACGGGAGCCGCATGTGCTTATTCGCGAGCTGCTGACGCACGAAGGCGCCGGCACCATGATTACCTGAGCTGAGCACTCACCGGGGATCACGCCAGCTTCGGAACTCACCATCGTCGAACAGGCGACTAACGGTAGTCGTCTCCTGCCCCTGATATTTGGCGTTCCGCTTTGTCGCATAGCTCTCGCTCACGGGCGAACTCATCTGCTCAAAAGCGATCTGGCAGATACGCATACGAGGATACAGCGCTACTGCTAGCCGGCCGAGATTAGTGATTTCAAGCGTAATCGTGCCCTGAAAACCGGGGTCAATGTAGCCGGCGGTACTGTGAATGACTATACCCAACCGGCCGATGCTGCTGCGCCCCTCGAGACGCGCCACCAGATCAGTGGGAACTTCCACGCGCTCTAGCGTTGTAGCTAAGATAAACTCTCCGGGGTGAACAATGAAGCGTTCGTTCTCCGCCAGATGTACCTGGGTAGTTGACTGGGCAAAGCTGTCGGGGTCCATAGGGTCGATCAATGCCTGCTGAGTGAAATTGAACGTCTGGAAATCGCGGCCCAGACGCAGATCAATCGATGCCGGCTGAATTTGTATGTCGGCATCGAGCGGCGGATCGATCTTGATGTGCCCGCGCTCTAGACGGTCTCGCAGATCCCGATCCGAGAGAATCATAGAAGAACTCCTGACTGCGTAATCGCCAAGTCACACGTCATTCTAACATTCCGCGCCACGGCACGGCCCGAAACTGGTACAATTGCGGAAGAACCCGCGATCGTCGCGCGAGGCCGGGCCAGCACTGCTCATTTGGCTATCAGCTGGCGCCCGGACCGCCCCGCGTAGCATAGTAGGTTGTGGCCGCAACATGGACATCGGAACTCCTAGTCCATTCTCATGTCGCGCGGGGCCGCATGGCCAGCGCATGATTACCCCGGGAGCAAGTGACTATGCGAATCATTACCGAACCGGAGATATATCTGATTGGACGCCAATCTCTGGATGACGCTGAGGTTCGCCGTTTTCTCGAAGACCATCAAACATCGTGGCAGACCGATTCGGAAAATGGATCCGAACTGATAGTGGAGCTGGCGGGGCGTGTCTGCTTTCTTAGCTTTGGCGAGAAGCAGTTCAGGAAGACTAACGTTGACTATGTCGGCAATCTTATCAATCAAGGCCACGGCTCCGTGCTTGAGCACGCGGTCTGGGATCTCCTCATCACTGGAGTGTCGCGTAGCCTTACTCACGAATTAGTTCGGCACCGCGTCGGCACCGGATTTTCCCAGCTCAGCCAGCGTTATGTCGACGAGTCCACCGCCGACTTTGTGGAACCGTCGGTGATCGCAGCCGACCCCGAGCTCCACCAGATCTGGCAGGAGAGTATACTGGCGTCGCATCAGGCCTATATGACGCTGGTCGAGAAGCTCGCCGGCCGTGTGCAAGAGAAATATGTCGATCTGCCCCGGACGCAGCGGCAAAAGATGGCTCGCGAGGCCGCTCGGAGCGTCCTACCCAATGCCACGGAAACCAAGCTCCTCTTCTCGGCTAACGCCCGCGCGCTGCGCATGATAATCAGCATGCGCGGCAGCGAGTACGCCGAGCCAGAGATTCGGAAGCTGGCGGTAAAGCTGGCAAAGCTGATGCAGCGAGAAGCCCCTAACCTCTTTACCGATATCGAGATCGTGAGCCTGGAAGACGGCACCGAAGGTGTGAGAGTCCTTCATCCAAAGGTCTAGAGCGCTGCGGTTTACAAAAATCGAAGACGTAAGAGGATAGGAGCGGCCATGTTTATCACCCTTGAAGGGGGCGAGGGCGCCGGCAAATCAACTCAGGCTTACCGGCTGCAGCAGCGGCTTCTTCGCTTCGGCTACCACGCGAGACTCACGCGTGAGCCAGGCGGAACACCGCTGGCCGGTGCTATACGTGCTCTGGTGCTCTCTCCAGAGGAAGCCGTGAAGGCTCTGGCCGCGGCCGACCTCACGACTGAGGGCGCCGAGGCCGAATCGCTGTTGCCGGTGAGCGAGCTGTTGTTGCTCTCCTCGGCGCGAGCGCAGCACGTACAGCGAATCCAGGAGTGGTTGGCTCTGGGAGAGATCGTCGTCTGCGACCGCTTTGCCGATGCCACGCGCGTCTACCAGGGGATCGGGCGGGGTCTTGATGCCGGAATCATTGAAATACTTGAGCACCTGGTAACAGGTGGGCTGACCCCTGATCTGACGCTGCTTCTCGATATTCCGATAGATGAAGGGCAGCTCCGACGCAGGCAAGCCGAGGTGGGCGGAGCGGAATGGAACCGCATTGATGGTGAGACCCTCGAGTTCCACGAACGGGTCCGTGAGGGCTATCTGGCTCTGTCGGCGGCCAATCCACAACGATGGGTATCGCTGGACGCCACCCTACCGGCCGATGAGTTGGAGCGACTGATATGGGAAACTGTGAGTAATCGGTTGTTACCTTGATTGTCGAGAGCCGCCTGATGGTGCCGATTTCTCGAGCCTGCTGGTCTCATTCTCGAGGCGCCGAGCCGCCTGCGCCGCCCGCGCGGCCCACCAGGTGACGCGGGCCTCCATCTGCCGACGGCGGGGCCCAGGCGGAGCCTCGATACTGCTACGGGCCAGAGCCTCTCCACAGGTGAGTGCGGTACGCAGGTAGGCGGCGTCGACCATGCCGCGCCAGACCGGCGTCGTGAGCCGTTTGCCGCGAGCCGAGAGCAGTGGTGACAGCCGCGCTCGGTACGCCGCCAGCAGCTGCCCCGGATTGAGTGCGTGCCAGGTACCACTCAGCCAGAGGACGTCATAGGTCGAGGGCCCGGCAGCGGCTAGTCCCCAGTCAAGCAGCAGCAAACTGGAACCTCGGCGTGGAGCTCGCCGGCTTGGCGGTATAAGGCCGAGATTGGGTCCCCAGACATCGCCATGGAGCAGTGTTCGGGGCTGCGCTTCGATAGCCGGCAGCACCCGCTCAGGCGAGTGAAACTGCCGGACGAGAGTTTCGGCATCGCTCGGGTCGGCCAACTGGAAAAAGGCTTTCCATCCGGCCATCGCGATGGGCAAATAGGGCGCGGCGTCGCCCTCGGCAATTAGTGTCGCCAGCCGATCTGGAGCCAGGAGCAAGAGAGCATGAGAAGCATCCATCAGACCGAGCGTGGGGTCGTCTAGACGTGGATCTTCCCAATATGCGGCATGGAGCCGTGCCAGATGGTGCAGAATTGCCAGGACAAGCGGAGACAAGCCACCTGGCGGGGTCAGGGGTGGGGGCGGCAATAGCCTTCCGTGCCGGTCACGCAGCAAATATCCCCGCAAATCTTTCATGACCAATCGGCCGGAACACGGCAGAGAAGACATGGAGTCCCGCTCGTCCGCCGACAACACGCCGGTCGAGATGTCGGCTGGCAGGCTGCCGAGCAGACCGCCGCTCCAGAGTCGCAGTTCACGTCCCAGACGGTCGCCGGAAAGCTTTCCCAGCCAGGAGAAGTGCGGAGACACGCATTTCTCAATCCGATAGGCATACCAATGTGCGAGTCCGGGAGTGCTATACCGCAGTGCCAGCTTGCGCACCGATCGGCCGGCGATACCGGGTTCAATCGGTTCTTCGCTCTCTAGCTCGGCTTCCAGTCGTATCTTCCCCTCTAGGCCAGTGCACGGCATACCAGAGTTGTAGGTTTGGCTCTCGCCTGCCATAATAACGCATGTTGACGCCAGTAGCCAGAGCCGAGCGGCATCTGGCTGATACAAGCGAGGAGCCAATGCGCGCCGAGATACTCGTTCCACAGTTGTCGGCATATCTCGATGCGCGTATACCGCTGTTGACCTACGCCGTACCGGAGGCGCTGGTCTCCTCTATCGCTGCCGGCCAGGTCGTATCGGTTCCATTTGGCGAGCGCAGCGCCGCCGGCCTGGTCTGGGCGCTTGACACTGGTGAAGACGGTGAGGCGGGCACGACTCGCGCGACCGTAGCGGAGCTCCGATTGATTGACGCCATTCTCACTCTTTCGCCGCTCATCTTACCCCAGCACCGAGCTCTGGCCGAATGGGTAGCCGATCACTACGCCGCACCCCTTGCGTCGGCGGTTCGGCTTCTCCTCCCCCCCGGATTACTGAGCACGTCTCGCCAGCGCATGCGACTGGGTGATGGTCTGCCGGACCCGGAGACAGTTTTGGGCGAGTTTTCCAAAGATGAGAAGGTCTTGCTTGGTACGCTACGTGAGCGGGGCTGGCTCGACACGGAGCAGGTAGGTCTGGTACTGGGAAAAGCACGGGCGCGCGAGGTTATCCAACGACTGCAGCGGGAGCGGCTGATAACGCTCGATGTCCAGCTTACTGGAACTCAGGCTGAACCTCGACCGGCGCGCTATGCGCGGCTCTCGGCAAGCGCAGAAGCCCTGGCGCTCTGGCGTGGGCAGGCCTACCAGCAGCTGGAGGCGCTGAACGTGCTACCCGCTCGGCAACGGCATACTGGTAGCCATGGTGGAGCCGGCAATGCCAGGCCGGCCGAACGGATACTGCGCCAGCTTGCTTCCCTTGATCTACTGCAGGGACAGCAAGGTGCACCGGGAGATCGGCCGACCGATCTGCCCATTTGGCGAGTGGAAGAGCTGCGTAAGCTCACGCAGATCACGCAATCGGCGCTGGCGGAACTGGTCAGTCTGGGGCTTATCAGTCTCGACGAGAAAGGCCAACGGCATAGTCCGTTGGCCGGACGACACATCGAACGTACGGAGCCGCTGGAGCTCTCACCGGCGCAATCCCGTGTGCTGGCCGCGATACAGACAAGTATGTCGCAAAATGCCGGAGAATCCGGCCAGGTCTTCTTGCTGCATGGCGTGACCGGCAGCGGCAAGACAGAGATTTATCTCCAGGCTCTGGCGGCGACGCTTGCCTCGGGACGACGTGGCATCGTGTTGGTCCCAGAGATCGCCCTCACGCCCCAGGCAATGGCGCGATTTGCCGGCCGGTTTCCAGGTCGGGTCGCCCTGCTGCACAGCGGGCTCACGAATGCGGAGCGCCTGGAAGAGTGGCAGCGTATACGCGCCGGCGAGGTAGACGTTGTCCTTGGATCTCGATCTGCTCTCTTTGCTCCTCTGGATCGCCTGGGACTCATAGTGGTAGATGAGGAGCACGAAGCGGCGTATAAGCAGGATCGTACTCCAACGTATCACGCACGCGAGGTCGCGGTCGCCCTCGGGCGCCTCACCGGAGCGACCGTAATATTGGGAAGCGCCACTCCGTCGGTTGAATCGTATTGGCTGGCCACTCACCAGGTCTATACACTGCTTGAGCTCGAAGAGCGTGCTCCGAGAGGAGGAGGGCAGACACCACCTTCGGAGCTGCCGCCGGTGCGCATCGTCGACCTGCGTGCCGAGCTGCGCAACGGCAATACCAGCATACTATCGGTTGCGCTTCAGGAGTCGTTGCGGCAGACTCTCGATCGTGGGGAGCAGGCGATACTTTTTCTCAACCGCCGCGGCACTGCCAGCAGTGTCGTCTGCCGCGACTGTGGGTACGCGGCCCGCTGTGCGCGCTGCGATGTCTCCATGACCTACCATGCTAGCGATCACCTGCTGCTCTGCCACTATTGCGGCAGGACGGAGCCGGTCCCAATCGTCTGCCCGCAATGCGCCGGCTCCAGCATTCGTCACTTCGGCTTAGGTACCGAACGTGTTGAAGCCACGGTAAAGCGGCTCTACCCCGATGCCCGGGTCCTGCGGTGGGATCGCGATACTGCCCGTACGCGTGCGGTACATGAAGAGTTACTGCGCGCATTCGTGGAGCGGCGTGCCGACATTCTAGTTGGTACTCAGATGATCGCCAAGGGACTTGATCTACCAGCGGTCACTCTGGTCGGAGTCATCTCAGCCGACGTAGCGCTCTTTCTTCCCGACTTCCGTGCCGGAGAGAGGGCATTTGGGTTGCTCACACAGGTCGCTGGACGCGCCGGACGCAGTGGTCTTGCCGGCAATGTGCTCATCCAGACGCTCAATCCCGAGCATTTCTGCATTCAAGCGGCTTCCCGGCATGATTACGCCGGCTTCTTTGCTGCCGAGGTCTCGGCGCGGCGCCGCTACGGTTATCCGCCGTTTCGCCGTTTTGTGAAGTGCACCTATGAGAATACCGATCGGTACAAAGCGGAGATAGAGGCGACCAGACTAGCGGATCGCTTGGCGCAGCTCATCTACGACGCTGGACTGGTAGATACTGACATCGTAGGTCCTGCACCGGCGTTTCTCGAAAGATTGCGAAGCCGTTATCGCTGGCAACTCATTCTCCGCTCCCCCGACCCGTGTCTTCTCATCAGCGCGCTTGCCGACGAGGGACTTCCAGCCGGCTGGTCGGTAGATATTGACCCCACCAGCACGCTCTGAGGTGGAGTATACTCCCCAGTAGGGAAATCACCAGAAAAAGGGAGCCACATATGAGCGCGGAATCGTATGCTAACGATCTTGGTCCACGGGAACCCACGACGTACGAAATCTACCTGCGTACTGATGAGCTGCTCTCTCTGCAAAAGCCTCTTGAACAACGACTCCATCCCGATGAGTTGACCTTTCAAATAGTTCATCAGTCGTTTGAGCTCTGGTGGAAGCTCACGGTGGAGCTGCTTCATGAAGCTACGCGGTTCTTGGAGGGCGATCAACCAGAGCACGCCGCTCCCGCGCTGCGACGAGCAGTTTCCGCGGGAAGCGTGAACCGTGCGGCCATACGCCAGCTTGAATTGGTGGCTCCCAGAGACTTTCTCGTGATACGAGCCGGTCTAGGAAATGGCAGCGGAAGCGAGTCGCCCGGATTCAGGACCATCTTGCGGACGGCTCCGAGGGTCTGGGACGCATACAGCGGGCTGCTTGGCAGAATCGGGGTCGGCCTCGTAGATCTGTACCAGGAGCCGTTCAGCCACCCGGCAATGTATGAGTGCGCCGAAGCGCTTACCGATTTTGACGAGCAGTTTCATCTCTTTCGCGCCGCCCACCTGAAGCTGGCACAGCGCAACCTGGGACTGCGCGCTGTAGGCACGGGAGGCATGCCGATGCCAGCTCTGGAAAAGACGTTGCATGATCTTCTTTTTCCAAAGCTTTGGGAGGCTCGGGACGAGCTCCTGTCACGGACGGCCACTTCGCCGCACCCGCTCACTTGACGTCGAGCCGCGTGCAGTCCTACACTGATAGCTAGAGTTGGGTTTGATAGACTCTTGGAAATCACTGGAAATAGGCTTATGAGCACAACGGATACCTCGCCCTCCAATACCGGAGGCACCAGTTCCACAACCGACACCCGAGTCTTTGTCGAGATACCCAAGGCCGGACCAGGTCAGGGTTACCGTGCTCCACGAAATTTTGCCCATCCGGTCCAGGAGCGGCTCGGCCAGGTAATTGTCTGGCTGCTCTGTGCTGCTCTCGTTGTGGCCCCTGCCTTTGTCATAGGTCTGATCTGTTTTATGCCCGGATCGGATGCGCTGCCAAATTTCTTATGGCTGTGGCTTGTGATGTTTCTCATCACCGAATCTATTGCCGTCTTCTCCGCCATCGGTATCTATCGCGAGGCGGTGGGAATAGCTGGCAGCCGCTACGAAGCTTGAAGTTTCCCCTTATATGATGGAGTTGCCAGCGATGAAACCCGCCTTGGTAGTCATTGACGTGCAAAATGAATACTTCGCTCCCCATGGCAAATGGGTGCTACCGGACGGCGAGTCGGCGCTGGTTGCGGTCAACGCGCTCGTGGACTCGGCTCGCGCGTTGGAGATTCCGGTTTTCCGTGTCCAGCACCAGGAGGCCGCTTCTGCCGGCGAAGTTTTCGTGGCCGGCAGTGTAGGAGCAGAAACATATCCCGGACTTCATGCGAGCGAGCAAGATATCGTCATCACCAAGCACTTCCCCGGGTCATTTACCGATACCGCTCTTGGTGCCCAGCTGCAGCAGGAGGGGATTGACACTGTGGTGATCTGCGGATATATGACTCAGCTCTGCTGCGACACTACGACGCGGCAGGCGGCCGAGCGCGGCTATCAAGTGCTCTTTGCCGCCGATGGCACCGCCGCTCGTGCGCTCAAGCGGAATGGCACGATTATCTCACACCAACAGATTCAGGACACCACACTGGCGATCATGACCCAGTTCGCCCTCGTGCTCCCGGCCGAAGAGATAATCTCCCGACTGCACCCCCATTCTTAGAAGCAAACATTTAGACGACGTGAGTAAATATTTCTTTGGGAACCGCCTCGCTTCGCTGCACGCTCGACCGGCGGTCGTTACCCCGGCTGCACAGGTCTCCCGTCTCGCGGTCTATCTTGCTCTGGCGCTCGGAATTGTCTGTATCGCACTCTCCGCCATATTCACCCGAGACGCTGCAGTGCCGGGGACAGTATCAGCCTTCTATCGGGTGGCCATCGCGGCCGTGATACTTGCCATTCCATTTGGCAGAGAGTCGGCACGGCGCTCACACTATCTCGAGTTTGTGGGTCTGGCTTTTGGCAGCGGCATCGGGAATCTTTTTCGCGCTTGATTTGGCTCTTTGGAATACATCACTGTTTCAAACCTCGGCGGCTAATTCGACATTGCTGGCTAATGACGCTCCCATTCTGGTTGGCCTTGGATCGCTTATATTCTTTAAGGCGAAGCTGCGCCTCCCATACTGGATTGGCCTGGTGATTGCTCTGGTGGGCATGAGCATCATTGTGGGAGGAGATGCTTTCTCACAACCTGATAAGGGCGCCGGCGACCTTTTGGCCCTTACAGCCGGTGTCGCCTACGCGGGCTATCTCCTAATCATGCAACGTGTCCGCGCCCAGCTGGACACGCTCTCTTCGCTATGGATTCCCGCCGTCACTGGATCCATGTTGTTGCTGGCCATCAATGTCGTTACCCACAAGACGCTGTGGGGATTTTCGCTCCACACCGTGGCGGCTTTGCTCGGGCTTGGTATCATCTCGCAGATCACCGGCTGGCTGGCAATAAACTATGCGCTTGGGCATCTTCCCGCCGCTATCGTCTCGGCAACGTTACTTGGACAGCCGGTACTCACCGCCGTTTTCGCCGTGCCACTCCTGGGAGAGGCCCTGGGACCGCGCCAGCTGCTCGGGGGACTGGTGGCCCTGTGCGGCATTTATCTGATCAATCGCAGCTTTGCTCGCGGGCGTGAATAAACAACGTGTGGGCACCGCTCGAATTTCGGCATTGACATTGGGCGTTTCCTTCTACACAATGCAAGGAACGGCCCGCCCCAGGAACGCGAGCCAATATTGGCATGAACTAATCTGTGTGCTGGGTCGCGGTAGACAAAAGGTACAGGGCGCATGACTGATACGAAGGATGCTGGGGCGGGGAGCTATGGGTTCAGCATGTATCGGTGCGCCGCCCAGGGCTGTAAAAACAACGGTACGAATGAATGCCTGAGCTGCAAGCAACACTACTGTGATACCCATATGTTGCAGACTCGTCTCGAAGGCACCGACATCGGAACCATTGTCGTGGAGGCCTGCGAGTCATGTACCGGCAGGGCAATCTCGCTCTACACCAGCCAGGGTGCCTACATGACCAGCTGCCGGCGAAAATCCACCGTCGGACCCTAAGCAAAGGGTGCCTTAGTTCTTCAAATTGGCTGCCACATAGCGCACAATGGCATTCCAATCTCCGTTGGCGGGCAGCAGAATGTCCTGACCGTCACTCGATTGTGCGCCCACCAAAACGTTCTGGTTGCTGAGACCGACGTGGCTGGCATGCGAGAAGTCTAGCTTCTCCCCGAAGAGAGCGAGATCGGTCAAAGATAGATTGGTGTAGATGGCATTCTGCAGCGCGTTGGTGGCGTTAAGTAGACCGGGCCATGCGCTTACCTGTCGAGCGCGCTCAAGTATAGCGCTAATCAGCAATTGCTGACGCACAGAGCGAGCGAAGTCGGTGCCCTGGCTGAGTGGAGACAGGACGTAGCGCGCCCGCGCATACTCAATTGCTTGCTCTCCGTCCATATGCTGCGTCCCAGGGCTGAAATGGATGATCTTCCACCCGGCGTTAATGCTGGGGTCGTCGTTGACAGGGTACTGGGCGGTAAAACCGACGGGAACGTTGATGTTTACTCCGCCGAGCGAATCCACTAGCGAGCGGAATCCGTCAAAATTCATGGTGACCCAGTAGTTGATTGGCAATCCGACGACTTCACTGACTTTCTGCGCTGCCTCCTGCCCCCCAGCGTCCGGGCCTGCCGACATACCATTGTAGCCGTAGTCGAAGCCGTCCTGGTACGCGGTGTTGATTTTGGCGTACTGACCCGAGTTCGGAGGTACCTGCACCCAGAGATCCCGCGGGACGGAGATGATAGTGGTGGCATGGTCAGAGGGCACCAAGCTCATAATCACCATACTGTCTGTCAGATACGCGCCATCATGACCGGTACCGCCATATCCCAGCACCAGGACATTGATGCGTCCGCTTCCAGTCATGAAGTTGGTCTGGGTAGAAAATGGCGCCTGCTTGGAAATGGCTCGGCCGAAATCCGAGATTCGATGAACCGCAAGGCCTCCAAGGAGAAGCCCGAGCACCGCGGTAACCAGCCCTACGGCGATGAATCGTCGCTTCCAGGCAACGCGCTTGCGTGGCGTCTCAGGCTCTAACGGCCTCCCGCGGTACGTGGTGGGATGAGAGTGGTTGCGTGGCGGTGGCGAACCGTGGACACCGGTGCGAGGCAGCGGCGGCGCGTATGGCGCGGGAGCCTCTGGTCCGGCGTACGGAAGAGGCAAGTGTGGTCGTAGCGGTGTCTGACTAGGGATGCGCGCCTGCGGCAATGGACGAGTAGGGGTGTTGGATGGTCCCTGTGGTGGATCCCAGGATCCCGGTTCCGGAGTCATGCGGGTACGCCTTTCAAGCCTGGCAATGCTCTTTTCCTCTTCTGTTCCCTCTGTCTACTCGTTCCGCCACCCGCGTGTCTAAGATAGAGCCATGAAATCGGTTTACTCTCCCTAACACACTATACAATCCCCGCGCCGTCGATGACGATAAGGATAAGAATAGGCTAAGGTTGGCCACGCGCGGTGTACGGAAGACACCACAGAGTGCCATCGCCGTTGCTAACCTGACTCGCTGGCGCTATACTGAGGTCGTGCTATGGTCGTCAGGCATACCGGGTTGGGAATGAATCCAGTCGACTCCGGCGGGCAGTGTGTCGCAAGCCGGCGGCGCAGTGGAGGGATCAAGCGTGCGAACCTGTGAGAATTGCGGGATGAATGCGGTAGATTCGCGGGGAATCTGCCAGAATTGTGGTTGGCGTGAGCCGATTGTTCAGGATAGCTCGCCATCACTGGGTGAGACGCGTGCAGCGGAGATTCCTTCCACTCAAATCGGTGCCCGCGGCACCGGCGTCGGTGTTCCCTCACCCTTTGATCGTACAGTGGATTTGCCACGCTACGCCCAGCCTCCATCCACTCGGGTTGGCACCGCTTCCGGCGTTCTCAATACCCCGGGAGGGAATGGCCGGTTTTGCGGCACTTGCGGCGCCCGAATCGAGCGTGGTGAGGTCTTCTGTGGGCAGTGTGGGACTCCGGTTGGTAGCAGCAGGACTAGCTATACTGGTCAGGGCATGACCGGAAGCGGTCCATCCCGCTATGTTGTCGGCGATGACGATGACTGGTCGCCAGGCAATGGAAGCGAGCTCACCGAGGCACTCATGCCTTCGCCTCCCGTGCCGATGCCAGCCCAGTACAACCGAGGGATCTCGGGCCTCGCCTACAACCAGGCGTATGGCTCATCGGCGGGGTATGGTTCTGCAGCCGCGAGCCAATCATCCCGGACCACTCGTGTGGTATGGGGAGTAGTCTGCCTGGTAGCCAGTCTCGTGGTCGCGGGGGCTGCCGTCCTGGTCGCTATCCATTAGTATTCGTATGACTGTGACTGGGAGCGTCGGAGGCTTCGGTAGCCGCGGTGTAGTCATCGCTTGGCCGCTGGTCCTCTGGGGGCTGCGGCGTGCCATAGTCTCGGTAGAAGCGTTTGCCGAGATACCAGCCCAGCCGTCCCAGTCCAATAGCCACTGCCAGAAAGATGACGATGGTGACCAGAAGCGTCACCACTGGTGGTACCAGGTGATGGTAACTCAGTGCGGCAAAAGGGAAAGTACCCAGGAACGCCCCTACTAGGCACGCTGCTACCAGGCCGAGCAAGCAGCCAAGATACCCGCCGTGCGTCGGCCAATCGTATCCCGGAGGCACGGCGCCTTCGAAGCGGTCCTTATCTTCACCCAGTGCATCGTCCACGGTTGGGCCGTTTTCTAATTCTGCGGAATCGGGAGCATCGCTATGTTCCCGTGTCTCATTATCGTCGCTCATATTCTTCTTGCCGATCTGGTCATCTGCCACATCCAGACTCTACTCCTGCATGGTCCGGGAAGTGGTGCGCTGGACCTCCTGGTTATAGCGTGCCGAATTGGCGGTCGCCGGCATCGCCGAGTCCTGGGCAAATATAGCCGCGCTCGTCAAGTCGCTCGTCGAGAGCCGCCAGGTAAATGGGAACGTCTGGGTGAGCTTCTCGCAGCTTCTGGAGGCCGTACGGAGCGGCGATGAGCCCGACGTAGCGCAGATGCGGCACCCCGAAACGTTTGAGCGTATTCAGTGCGTCGATTGCTGAGCCACCAGTTGCCAGCATCGGATCCACCGAAAAGCATACCTGGAGATTGACCGCGCGCGCCAATTGGTTATAGTACTCGATGGGCTCCAGTGTTCTCTCGTCCCGGCGAAGCCCCAGATGCCAGACCTGGGCATCGGGCAACACCTGTCTGAATCCGTCAGCAAGACCAAGTCCAGCGCGTAGAATGGGTACTATGCCCACGCCTCCAGCCAGTTTCTCTCCCACGGTAGGCTCCAGTGGGGTCTGGATATTGGTCTGGACGGTTCGTAAATCGCTAGTAGCCTCATACGCAAGCAACGCACCCAGCTCAAGTACCAGCCGATAAAACTCCGGCTGGTTCAGTCGCTCGTTCGCGAAGCATGCTCAACTTATGCGCGACTACTGGGTGCTGCGAGATGCGGACATCCGGCAGTGAGAGAACCGAGGCACGAGCCGGTTGCGGCACGCCGCGCATCGGCAGACCTTCTGACATATCGCCACGCCTTCTTTCTGCCGCCCGCCGCGCTCACGCACGCGACTCCCGAAAGGCGGCGAACAGTTGATATGATCAAGCAGCTGGCTTCGGCATAGCCAGGATGCCGTAACGCAGCTTGAGTAGTAAGATACGCCGGACTGAGTCGTCTATGCGTGCCTTGCTGATAGTACCATTTTGCACCGCGTTCAGGATGACCGATTCGGCCTCGGCGGTGGTCGCGGTTGAATACGTACTGGAGATGACGTCTACTCCCGCCTCAACCGCATACAACACTATCTGGTCAAACGAGTACTGGCTAAGTGATTTCATGTATATGCCATCGGTGACGACCACGCCATTAAAGCGAAGTTGATCGCGCAAGATGCCGGTCACTACCGCAGGGGACAGGCTGGCCGGACGTGAGGGATCGACCGCCGGGATCACCACATGAGTGACCATGACCATTTCCACCTGGTTGGTGGCAAGCAACGTTTGGTAAGGGGACCAGTCGATCTGGTTCAGCTGGGAGAGGCTGCGATTCAGGGAATAGAGCTGCTGATGGGGGTCGACTGGAACATCCCCCAGCCCAGGGAAATGCTTGAGACATCCCACGACCTGGTGGCTTGCCTGTAGCCCTTCGAGATAGGCGCCTGCCATCTGCGAGACCTGAGCCGGGGTGGTCCCGAACATCCGGCCCGAGAGGTCCCCTACTCCGTCTGGGACATTCTGCACATCCACCACTGGAGCCAGGTTGGCATTGATGCCAAGGCTGTAGAGAGCCTGGCTATCCTGTGCTCCGCGCTCCCGAACATAACCTGGATTGTTGCTTGCCCCCATCTCCTCGGCTGAGGGGAGCGGTCCATCTATGCTGTAGAGGCGATTTACTGGGCCACCTTCCTGGTCGGTAGAGATAAGCAGTGGTAAGTCAGCGTTGGCTTGCATAGCGCGAGTAAACTGCTGTATCTGTGGAGAGCTCAGCACGTTATAGCTGTAAAGAATGACCGAGCCGACGTCATAGTGGGAGATCTCGTATGCCAGTCCAGGATCCATCTCGGATTCCTGGAACTCGATCATGATCATCTGGCCGACTTCTTGCTGCAGCGACATGTGGCCGATAAGGGAATTGACGTACTGGAGCTCGGCGGTAGCCTCCGCCTGAGACGCCCAGTCCACCGAGCTCTGCTTCGGACTGCCGCCCGGAACTACAGCGGAGCCGCGTGCCGCCGCGCTGTTAGGCTGCTGGCTCGCGTGCACCCCACTCTGCGAGGCTATGTGTGGCAGCGAGGCCGAGACGACGACGACGACCGCCAGGGTGGCCAGAATCGCTGCGATCTTCTTTTTCCTTCTCACGCATACTCCTCAGCCGGTCGCGTGCCGGTCTGTAAGTTGACATTGCTGCTCCAGCGGCGATACTGTGATGTCGAAGAACAGTAGAGATCATACGTACTATAATAACGGACAGATTAGATTCTCTTACAGTTGGATACTTATCAATGATATATGGATACAAAGGGGCAGGTAGCGTGGCGAGGATCGAAGCGCCGTTGGCGGCGAAGGCAGCTACCAGCACCGTCACTGCTCCGCGTGAGCGTCTGGCGTCACAGGTAGCGGCGCCGGTCGTAGAACCACCGGATCGGCCCGCCGTCGCCGTCGACGTCGTCATCCTCACTGTGCGCGACGGACGTCTGGAAGTCGTGTTGGTTATGCGACACCGCCCTCCCTTTGAAGGATTGTGGTCAATTCCGGGCGGATTTGTCCGCTATGACGAATCGCTCGAAGCGGCGGCCAAGCGCAAGCTGACCGAGGTTGCTGGAGTTAGCGATGTCTATTTGGAGCAGCTCTACACTTTTGGCGACCCAGGGCGGGATCCGCGCATGCGCGTCATCACGGTCGTCTACTATGCGCTGATACGCGCCGATGAAATGCGGATACCCACGAGGGACAACGACGGAACGGCCTACCAGATCTGCCCCGCCTATGACCTGCCTGAGCTGGCATTCGACCATGAGAGCATCATGAAGTATTCGCTGCAGCGTCTACGCGCTAAGCTCGAGTATACCACGATTGGCTTTCAGCTTCTGGGTCACGAGTTTACTATGAGTGAGCTGCAGGAGGTCTATCAGGCTATTCTCAATCGGAAGCTGGATAAGCGCAACTTTCGCAAAAAGCTGCTGCTGATGCGACTGGTAGAGCCCACCTCACATACCAGAATGGTCGGACCCCACCGGCCCGCCCAGTTGTTCCGCTTCAATCCTCGCGCCGCCATATAAGGAGGTCCCGACGGTGAGTTGGTCCGGCGCTCTCAATATACTGCCTCATGGTCCTAATGGGCGAACGCGTGTTCTACTTTATGTCTTCTAACCTTGACTTTTGGTGCCCCTAGACGGTATCGTCTAACAGCCGGTCTGACTACGTAGCCGACTCTGTCGATGGCCAACCGGAGAGGAGGCCCTTTTTCATGGCTAAGATAGCCTTTGTGAACGTGACCAAGACCTACACGAATTCTAAAACCCCGGCAGTCGATCAGGTCAGTTTTGGGGTTGAAGAAGGTTCAATCTGCATGTTGCTTGGCACCTCCGGCTCCGGGAAAACCACTCTCCTGCGCATGGTCAATCGCCTGATCGATCCCATTTCCGGTGAAGTGCAGATCGACGGCGTCTCCACGCTCTCGCAGGATCCGATCGCACTGCGACGCAGCATGGGCTATGTGATCCAGCAGGTGGGATTGTTTCCGCATCTGACCATCGAGGATAACGTACGCATTGTACCCTCGATCCTGGGCAAACCCGCCGCAGAGACCAACGAGCGAGTTGACGAGTTATTGCGCCTGGTTGGACTCGAGCCGGCCGAGTATCGCAAGCGCTATCCACGTCAGCTCAGCGGTGGTCAGCAGCAACGAGTGGGCCTGGCGCGGGCGCTCGCCGCCGATCCTGCTGTACTCTTGATGGATGAGCCTTTTGGCGCTCTGGACGCCATTACGCGTGAGCGCCTCCAGGACGAGCTGTTGCGCATCCAGCGGGGAGTGAAAAAGACCATACTCTTCGTGACGCATGATGTCGAGGAAGCATTCAAGCTCGGAGACCAGATCGTCGTCATGTCGGACGGCCGGCTCGTACAGCAGGGAACTCCGGTAGAGCTGCTGGCCAATCCAGCCAATGACTTCGTGCGCCGCCTGGTTGGTGCCGATAGTGTACTACGCCAGCTCGATTATCTTCCGGTGACGATGGCACTCGAGCCTATAACCCAATCCGCTGCTGAGGGCATTCCAGGCGACGCCACGCTGCTGCGGGCGCTCCTTCGCCTGGTTGAAACTGGGGCTCCGGCTCTTCTGATAGAGGAAAATGGCGAGGTAAGCGCTCAGGTGTCGGTGTCCAGTATACTACGGGCGGCGCAGGGGAGAAGTCACGAGGCGGGTGACGCCTCCGGAGATAAGACGGTTGGCGCTGTCACGGTTCAGTGAGTGCCGCGCAGTAAGGAGGATGCACGCGCGTGAGCTATCTACTCAATGGGGCTAACTGGCAACTCAGCAACCCTACCAATATCCCGAGTCTACTGGTCGCTCACCTCTACCTTACTCTGGTGAGCCTAGTCATTGGACTAGCGATCGCTACGTCGCTCGCGCTGCTGGTCACGATTTCTCGACCCTCGTTCCATCCGGTGGTCAACCCGGCAAACTATTACGGTCCATTGATTGGCTTCTCCGGCATTCTCTATACCGTACCCAGTCTCGCGTTTGTGGCGCTCCTCGTCCCATTTACCGGGCTGGAACCGGCGACGATCATCATTCCACTGGTGGTCTATGCACAGCTGGTGCTGATTCGTAACATCGTGGCGGCAATACACTCGGTAGACCCCACGCTGGTGGAAGTGGGACGAGCGATGGGTATGAACGCTTTTCAACTGCGACGATATGTCGTGTTTCCATCTGGCGCTTCCGGTGATTGTCGCCGGGCTACGCGTGGTCACGGTGACGACGATCGGTATCGCGACTGCTCGCTCCACTGGTTGGCGTGAATGACCTGGGAACGTTGGTATTCCAGGGAATCAATTTCGCCTACTACGACGAGACTTTAGCCGGGGTGATCGTCATCACTGCGCTTGCTATCGTAGTTGATCTGCTACTCCTGGCCATTCAAAGATGGCTGAGTCGCGGGCGTCAGATCGTTCCTGCGACCTAGGCCTAGCGGCCGTTGGGGTGACTCGGGCGGGCTTGGATGCAAAGTCGATCCTGCGGTCCTGGCGTCAGGAGGTGCATAGGCCATGCTACTTCAGCAAATATGGCAGTTTCTTCAGCAAATGTGGCAGTATGTTCAGACTGCGACGCCACCGTTTCGGCGATGGAGACGATACGTCACACTCCAGTACATCATCATACCGACCGTACTTGCCATGCTGATCTCTATACCGCTAGGCATCCTGGTGGCCCCAATCCGTTGGCGGCTTTTCTCGCCAATAATTTGAGCGGCTCCGCCCGCGCCATACCGACTCTGGCTTTCTTGATAATAGTTATTCCTTTGCTGGGAATCGGGTTCACTCCGGTTATCGTCGGGCTGACAATGCTGGGCATTCCTCCCATCCTGTTAAACACTATCGCTGGCATGCGCGGCATCGATCCAGCCACCATCGATGCCGGGCGCGGCATGGGCATGACGTGGTGGGAGCTGCTGATGCGGGTTCGGGTACCGCTGGTGCTGCCACTCATCGCAGCCGGCATGCGCACCAGTGCGGTGCAGATCGTCGCTACGGCTCCATTCGCCGGACTTGATCGGAGGCGGGGGCTTCGGCGACTATATTTTGTACGGTCTCGACCTGCAGCAGACCGTACCGGCGCTGGTAGGGGCGATCAGTGTGGCGCTTCTAGCGCTGGTACCGAGGTAGGGTTCGGGTCGCACTGCAACGCGCCGTAACGCCCGCGGGGCTACGCGTTGCCCGGGCCTGGGAGACAGCAACGAAACGAGCGCAGACACGAATTCGGCGTCGGAGGATGATGCAGCCGCCGCTTGATGCGCCCGGTAGTGCCGGTGCGGTTGCGGAGATGTACGACCCAGACATCATCTCGACTCAATCGTGTGGTTGGGTGTCTTGCAGTTGCCTCGCCGAGTTTCTGCGAGGTGCGAGAAATCTGGTTGCGGCGACTGTCGCCGCGTAACACGGTCTCTTGAGGAGGGACATCATGCAAGCAGCACGTTTTCCGCATTTGAAGATGGTGCTGGGAGTGGTGATGCTGCTCACCGTCTTGACGATCGCCGGTTGCGGCGGCGGCGGCAGCGGCATACCACGATGCAGAGACGTCCAGCACTCTCAACTGGGCCTGCAGCAGGATGCGGTCAGCATCTATCAACCAGTCGACAAAGCGTATGGTTTGCATTGGAAAAGTACGACATTCATATACCGAATCTCTCTCATTTGAGGCAGTGACCAGCGGAAACATCGACGTCAACGAGTGCTATACCACTGACCCAACCATTGTCGTAGACAGTTTGTGCTGCTGACCGACACTAAGAACGCTTTTCCTCCCTATAACCCCGCTCCTATCGTGAGAGACAGCACGCTGGCGAAGTCGCAGGACATCGCAACGACTCTCAACAGCCTCGAGATCACACCTTACCACCGCTGAGCAAACCGGCCTGATCCGCAGGTCAGTCTCAATCACCAAAGTGTGCCCAGCGTGGCTCAAGCTTTCCTGCAGGCGCAGGGGCTTCTCCAGTCCCAGCACCGCCGGTGCCGGCATCAGCCTGACTATCGGCAGCAAGAACGATCCGGACGGTCAGCTGCTGGCGGAGATGTATTCGCTCCTGCTCGCCAATCAGGGCTTCAAGGTGACGACCAAGCTGGCGCTTGGACAGACCCCGGTGCTGAGCGCGGCAATCAAGAGTGGAGCGGTGGATATCTATCCGGAGTTCACCGGCACTGGTCTCAGTATCGGCAGTCTTGCCGACGACTACTGATCCGCAGCAGGCGTATACCGAGGTCAAGAACTACTACGAGCAGCAGTATCACATCACCTGGCTGAGATGCCGCATTCAACCTGAACGACAGCTATGGGTACTGTACGTCGCAAGCGAACGCCAGCAAGTTCCATCTGCAGATCCATCGCTGATTTGGCAAAGCCACTCAGCTAAAGGCTCGTGCCGCAGGCAATATACGTCTTGCTACGCGCGTCTTCTCGATCGCGAACGGACCCAGGGCCGCACTATGCGCTCTGGGTCCGTTCTATTCTGAGATTCTCTGGATTCTTTTCTGCGCTGCCGGAGACTGCTCACCGCCGGCAGCTCTGCGTACACTAACTACGTTAACTACGTTATACGTTATGCTCTATAGAGCGGGAGTCACAACGCGTGTAACGGCTGCCGGGTTGGTCGGCCTCAGCTTAATCGCTAGCATGGGACTTGCGACGCACTCACGCAAGCGGCTAGACCGGAATCCTTACACTCTAGGGGCTCCGAACCCTATGTTAGAGACCAGATTGTCCCCCATTTGGGCCAGAGCGGGTGCGAAATGGAAGACACCAGTAGGGGGATAGGTGTAGGCTGTGAAGGGTTGCAGGCGCCAATTCTGAAAGGGTGTGAGCAGGCATATGCGCGGGTCGCGTACTCCCAGCATAACTAACCCCAGACCTTCGGACCAGACCGAGACGACAGCACGCTCCCGGACGCCGGCTGAGATGCTTCGGGGCGCGTGGAGCTGGCTCCTGCGGCATGAGGAGGAACCTGCGGCCTACGACTCGGGTCTCTTCGGACGCATTGCTCTCATCCTACTGGCCCTCATGGTCGTGGTCTACATCGTAATAATGACCGGCTATGTGCTGGGCCTCCAGAATACCTTCAATACCAGCGCCGAAGACTTGGGCATCATGGACCAGGTCCTCTGGAATACCTCACATGGTCATTTCATGTTGCAGTCGATATGCAACAATGTCACTGACACCAATTGCTTAGCGCCGGTATTCTCTCGCTTTGCCATTCACTTCGAGCCGATTCTCATTGTGCTCTCACTCTTCTATGTGGTCATTCCCAGCGTCAAGCTGCTCCTGGTGTTTCAGGTCATCGTAGTCGCCTCAGGCGCTCTACCGGCTTATCTGCTGGCAGCCAGACGACTCCGCAACGTGCTGTGGGGGTTATTCTTCGCTGGACTGTATCTCATCTATCCCTCCCTACAGGCGGCGGTAACGTTCGCATTTCACCCCGAGACTCTGGCGGCAACCACCATCATGTGGGCGCTTTATTTGCTCGCGACTCGACGCTACCGCTGGCTCATCGTTGTCTGCCTGATCACCCTGCTCCTCAAAGAGACCATGGCGCTGGACGTCATCATGATCGGGGCCTTTGTGGCCCTGCTTCAGCTTCGGCCGCGCATCGGGCTCATCCTCCTGGCTATGGGCGCGGCCATGCTGGCGCTGGCGCTGTTCACCATGCATATAGCTAGTCCAATCGGACAGTCACCGGTGACCGGGCGTCTCGGCAATCTCGAGCACCATCCCTTGGCGACCCTGGAGGCCATGGTCAAGGATCCCAGGCGGCATGCCTATCTCCTGAAATTGCTGGCACCTAGCGGCTTTCTCGCCTTACTCAGTCCTTGGGTGTTGGCTCTCGCAGCGCCGTCGATCTTCCTCAATATGGCCAGTAGCTACCCCCAGATGTACAGTGGTCTCTACCAGTACAACACCGATATCGTGCCTATTATCATTGCCGCGTGCATTGACGCTCTAGTCTGGCTGGCTCCCCTACTTGAGCGGTGGTTCGCTGCCCTTCGGCAGTCATTGGCCGAGCGCCTACCAATTGCCGGCAGGCGAGCGATCTGGGTGATTCGGCCACAGTTGTTGGCGCTGATACTCATTGCCGGTGTGGGCGTAGGTGCGCGCCGGGACGTGCAACAGACATTCCACGTGGATGCTACTATAGTGCGGCAAACCTTTCCTCCGGTGAGTCAGCATAGCCTACTCGGCGAGCGCATAGCCGAATCGGTGCCGCGAGATGCCTCGGTTAGCGCCCAATCGACGCTGGTGCCCCATCTCAGTGAACGTTACCGGATTTACCAGTTCCCGTTTCAAGATGTTCACTCCGATTATGTGTTCCTCGATGTGACGACCGGAGACTATTATCCGTTCCAGGGCGCCTCAGAGTATGTGAGTGAGATACATCGTCTTCTGGCTTCGTGTCAGTTCACCGTCGTGACCGCGCAGGACGGGTATTTGCTGCTCCACCAAAGGGCCGGAGTGACTTCGCCTCCGGGTAAGACATGCTCGACTTCCTTACCGGCCGCTTTTTACACGTTTGCCTACGCCGGCCCCCCTCCTCCAGGGATCTCGCCAGCGGCAGTCGAGTATGCGGGGTCACTGGAGTTGATTGGCTATTCACTCTCGCCTCCGAGCGTAGATCTAGCTCAGGCAGTGACCAAAGTTACGACATATTGGAAAGTACTGGCACCAGTGCGGCAGCCGCTTACCATAGTGACCACGTTTACCCGGCCAAGTGGCACGAGGATTGTAATGGAGGATGCCTGGACCCAGTCCTACCTGCCGGCGGAGCAGTGGCGTCCCGGTTCGGTGGTGACGGTCGTCTCATGGCCGGAATATCTGTTGACGACCGACAAGGGTAACTTGCTCTTCGGAGTGGAAGTACGAGCGGGCGCGCCCGAGGACATTCCACCGGCGTCTGCTGCGGTTCCCGCGACCCTGCTATCCGGCCCAGGCGCGGGTTCGGCTGGTTTGCCTCGCCTCGCGAAGAATGGGACGAGCGCTCTGCTGGCGATCCTGCCGGTGTTTTGAACAACGAGGAGGCAAGCGGAGCAATGGGGTGGCTGTCTGTGCGTTGCGCTAGCCGTCACAGGCACTGTAGCCGTCGAAACGGCTATGACTCGGGTAAGATAGTGGGAGAATCGTAGTGATGGAGCGTATTTGCGTATTTTCGGGCTCAAGTGAGGGCAGACGCGCCGAGTATCGGCAGACGGCGGTAGCCCTAGGCCGAGAGCTTGCCGAGCGTGGCATTGGGCTGGTATATGGTGGAGCCAGTCGCGGTCTCATGGGCGCCATAGCCGATGCTGCATTAGAAGGCGGCGGCGAGGTAATCGGGGTTATACCGCGAGCCCTCTTCGACAAGGAGATAGCTCATACCGGCCTAGCTCGGCTGTATCACGTGAACACCATGCACGAGCGAAAAGCCAAAATGGCTGACCTGGCCAGCGCGTTCATTGCCCTCCCGGGCGGTTTCGGGACTTTTGACGAACTATTCGAGATCATTACCTGGGCCCAGCTTGGAATCCACCAGAAGCCGATTGGACTGCTCGACGTGGCTGATTACTACGCTCCATTGTTGGCGATGGTCGGGCGCGCAGCCGAAGAAGGCTTTATTCCCCGGCAACACCTCGACCTCATTCACTATGAGCAGGAACCCGCACGGCTGGTTGATCTGCTTCTTGCTTCATCTCGCGAGACCGAGGCCGTAAGTACCAGCGGACTGGTTTAACCCTAGGCACAACCTGTGATCCGCCCGGTCACTCCAGCGTGCGCAACTACAGGCTAATCTTCGTTGGGACGTTCTTTGTCGCCGCGCGTGGGATCTTCCAGCGAGGCGAAGTTGATATCGTCAAAGGCAAGCAGGTCAGAAGCGCGCAGTGAGCCGGGTGCGTGCACCGAGTCGTCTGCACCGCCGGCAGTGGCGCCCTGGCCGACGCTCTCTGGGTTCATCTCGCGAGGTCCCGCACCGCCCGAGCCTGGGAATGGTGTCCGGCTCTCCGGCAGTCCTGGAGGGGGCGTGAGGGGGCGCGAAGGCGAGGCGGGAGGCACCGACGAGTCGGCGCCTGACTGGATAGGCAGCTGGGCGATTTGCTGCAGCTGTTCGGCATTGCTGATGACCGCCTGTAGCGCGGAGCGAAACCAAGCGATGCTGCTATCAACCGTGCGTAGCTGTCTGGATTGTGTGCCAAGCTGGCTCTCCACGTTGCTCAGCAATTGTTCACTCTGCCGCAAGCGTTCATCCAATTGAGAGGTAAGATTCCAGGTCTCGACTAGTTCGGCCAGCAATTCTCCAGCTGAATCACTCGGCGTGCCGGAGGCGAACTCGGCTCTAAGTGACGACGAGTCACTACCCTCACCGCCGCCGTTGCCTGGCTCATGGCTACCGAACCTACTCCTACCTGTAGCGGCCGACGGCGAGACGCTTTGCAACGGCTGTGTCATGCGAGCGATACCGCTCTCTTTGCTCGAGAGTGCTGTGCCCTCGGGAATGATTACTCCGAACTGCCCAGTATATCCAGATGGGCCGATACCGAGATCAGTTGCCAGACCGGTTAGCTCACCAGTATCACTGCGCGGTGTGTTGCTCTCTGTTCGAGTGATTTCCTCGGGTAGCAATGTGCTCAATCTGCGACGAGCGGCCAAGACTCTCTCCCTTTGCCAGCGCGTCATCTTGAGCAGCGTCTCTGTGTCGGCGATGAGAGCGCCCGCAAGGCGTTGTGACTCATTCACAGTATTCACCGTGTCGCTGAGCGGCTCTTGGCTATGACTCAGCGTACTGACCAGCTCACCGGCCAGACGCTGCACACGCGCATGTCGCTGGTTAAGGGCGGCTTGCATCTGTCCAAGCGCCATCGAGACGCTGTCAAGGGGCGTATTCGTCAAGATATGCAAGCTGTTCGGCGTCAGCGGTCCGGTGTTGGACATGCTTCCCAATTGCGTGATCATCGGTACCGCCGCGGCGTTCATACGCGAACGATCCTGTTCCGCCTTAGAAGCTGTCTCATAGGTCTGGAACAGGAGATTTAGACTTTCGGCGAGCGGCGTGAGCTCGCTCTCGGGAATGCCGATGCGCACCAGGTAGTCGCCGACCATGACCCGTGATATGGCCTGCAGCAAATCCGTAACACTGTCGCCGAGCAGTCGCTGATGCTCATCGTTCTGGCTCAGCAGCGCTTCCAGTCGAGCCTGGGCAAATTGCAACTCCTGGCCGCGCTGTGATTCCAGAGCGGTTTCGAAGATATATTGGGAAAGAAGCCAGGATATCAACGCGGTGAGCGCCAGTATACCAAGGGTGAACGCGACCGAGAAATAGGCCTCGGCTCGCGCAACCGTATGGTTGTTCGAGAGTCCGAGAAGAATCGAGAAAGCGGCAAAGACGGTCGTCGAAAAGGCGGTAAGAAGCGTAATTTCCGGCGAAAACAGTAATCCAGATTCGAGTATGATAGCAATAAAGAGCAGCGCTGCTTGACTCGCCTGCAACGGCTGGCCCTCTAGAGCCAGCGCGAGAGTCTGTGCGGAAATGGCGAGTCCTCCGCCAACGATAAGTATATAAGCGGCGGCTCCAGTGCGACGGAACAGCCGGTTGGTTACGTAGGCGCTGACGTAGATGGCCAGCGCGAAAACTCCCAGCAGGAGAGAAGCAACCATCATCGGCGATCCCATATAGCCGGCGGTGGTTATTGCGGTGAGCAAGAACTGCGCAAGAATCAGAACGCTGATCAACTTGCTGCGCTGTTCTTCCCGTTCGGCTACCGTCACCATGGTGCGGCGTATCAAACTGGAGAGCGCAAGCTTACGCTCAGGTGCATAATGCGATGGTTCGTTAAGATTGCTCATATTCCATGTCATGCGAGCTGTGCCCGGTCCCCTCGTCGGGATTCGGGGTGATTGCCCGCTCTCCTTTACGTGAGCAGGATCACTACACAGAAAATGTGTGTAGCGCAATAACAGCTGAGTTCAGGGCAGGCTACCGGCGGCCCGGCGCCTGTATTGTAGGTGACGCTCGCCGTTACGACAAGGGCGCAGGTACTCTCTGCGCCGGAAAGAGGGGATATATCGGCAAAAAGTCTTTGGTAACCGCATGGTACTTCTATGTATGTAGCGGCAAGCACCCTTGCCGCTAGTGACGCCGCAAGGCATACGGATAATCTGAATCGGACATGGTATAGTTACCGGCAAACGTTCCAGGGTTATTGGCCGAGCGAGGTTAAACGTATTGCGAGAGGAGGGCCTGAGAATGGCGCATTCCGGCAATCCACAATTTGTTCTATCGCTGGACCAGGGAACGACGAGTTCTCGAGCCATAATCTTCGACCAACAGGGAGTGCCGCGTCACGTTGCCCAGCAAGAGTTTCCACAACTATTCCCCGCTCCCGGCCTGGTGGAACACAATCCTGAAGATATCTGGGCCAGTCAACTAGCCACCGCGCGCCAAGTGATCAGCGACAGCGGACTATCCGAGGGTGAGATCGCCGCGATCGGAATTACCAACCAGCGAGAGACCACCGTTGTTTGGGACCGGGCCACCGGCCGGCCTATCCACAATGCCATCGTGTGGCAGAGCCGGGTAACCGAGCCTCTCTGCGTCGAGCTCCGCCGCCGCGGACTTGAGGCAACCTTTCATGCCAAGACCGGATTGTTGATCGATGCCTATTTCTCTGCCACAAAGTTAGCCTGGCTCCTGGAGACCGTACCTGGTGCGCGCGCTCGGGCAGAGGCCGGTGAGCTGCTTTTCGGTACTGTGGATACCTTCCTGATCTGGAGACTTTCGGGTGGGCAGGTGCACGCGACCGATTTTTCCAACGCTTCGCGTACGCTGCTGTTCAACATTCATACGCTGGATTGGGATGATGAACTCTTGGCGGTGCTCCACATACCCCGCGCCGTGCTGCCGGAGGTCAGGCCTTCAAGCGGCGTCTTTGCTCTCACCGACCCGGTCCATCTGGGCGTCCGGATTCCCATCGCCGGAGTAGCCGGCGACCAGCAGTCGGCCACTTTTGGACAGGCATGCTTTACCCCTGGGATGGCGAAGAACACCTTTGGGACGGGCTCCTTCATGCTTCTCAATACTGGCGACCGACCGCTTGAATCTCGAAACGGCCTGCTCACCACTATCGCCTGGGGTTTGGGGAGTCAAGAGCGCCCTGAGATAACCTACGCGTTGGAAGGGAGCATCTTTTCCTCCGGTGCGGTAGTGCAATGGTTACGCGATGGACTTGGCATCATCAAGGTTAGCGCAGATGTCGAGCAGCTGGCTGGCTCGGTGACGGATAGTGGCGGGGTCATAATGGTTCCGGCATTTGTTGGGCTGGGTGCCCCGTACTGGGATCCGCGTGCGCGCGGTGCCATTCTGGGTCTAACCCGCGGCTCCACCGGGGCGCACATTGCGCGTGCGGCCATTGAGGCCATGGCCTACCAGACCCGAGATCTGACTGAAGCTATGCTGGCGGACTCGCCGGCTCCGCTCCTGGCAATGCGGGTGGACGGCGGCGCCGCCGGCAATGATACCTTGATGCAGTTTCTGGCGGACCAGCTGCAGGTTCCGGTACAGCGCCCGCACGTTCTGGAAACCACTGCGCTGGGGGCGGCGTATCTGGCCGGCCTTGCAACTGGCGTCTGGAGCGACCTTCATGAGCTCTCGGCCCTGTGGACAATGCAGCGCGAGTTTCTGCCCGGAGGGGAGCCGGCGGAGCGCGAGCGCTTGTACCGGGGCTGGCAGAAGGCGGTTAGCCGCACGCGCGACTGGGCGGAGTAGCGCTTAGCCGGCCTGGGCGTGCGCACCTGCTCGCTCGCGCACCACAATGGACGTAAACGGAATGCGGAAGACTGTGAAGACATCAAGACTGATGAGCAGTCCGGCCAAGAGGCAGAGAGCTCCAAGGAACTCGCCAAGCGAGGCCCCACCGCTATAGCCTAGACGCTGTAGCCCGGTCGTGATGCTTGGAACTATGGCCCCAACCGCCAGGAAACCCATTGAGAGGACGCGGTAGCCGGGGGCGCGTTTTTGCCAGAAGTTCCAGGCGCTCCACAGAGCGCCGCCAAAGAGAAAGAGCGCGCCGGGAATATTCATCACTATGGCGATCGCGCTGAGGTCGGGAGGCAACACTTGAAAGGCCTGCACGTTGGTTACCTCTGGTGTAGTACCGCTGGCAAGTCTGGAAGCCACGGCTGTGGGAACGTCGTACGTCAAGATACGTAGCGCCGCATAGACCGACAAGAGCGCCGCGATAGCCGTAATTATGTTGGCCACTCGGCGTGGACCCAATAAATAGAAGGAACCTAGACCCAGGTAGGCGGCGGTGAGAATACCCCCGAAGAAGTACCAAATCTTGTATTCCGCGACGCTCCAGTGGCCAGCGCTTCCCGAGAAGGCGGCGGCGGCGGCGGTACCGTAGAAGAACAGCCCAAGGGTCCACATCAACTTATATGGCCGAGGGCGGTGAAGCTGCTGGTCAAAGATAAAGACAACCCCAACGTATGCGGCGAGGCAGGCCAGAAGCTCAAACAGGGCGATAGATGACATGCAAGGTCCCCTTCTACTCACAGGGAAATTGTGCTTTCCTTGGATGAGTTCATACGTGCTGGCTCGTTTTAAGGAATAGCCGCCATAAATTATAGCAAAGCGTAGACAGCGTGGGACACAGGAGCAAGGGCTTGCCAAGTACTACCCGCACACATGCGTGGCGGTAGCACGCGTGGCCCACCGGCAGCCATCGTGGTATAATCGAATTTGATGGCTAAAATTTATCCACCGGGGAGACGAGGCTTTTCCTATGAATATGAGTACGCCTAGCCGTAGCGGCAAACAGGTTCCGATGCTGGCGCGCACGCCTGCCGAGTACGTCGCTGGCCAGCAGGAAGCCAATGTGGTGCTGACCAACATGGCGGATATGCTGCGCTGGGCTCAGAATTATGCCCGCAGCCGGTCTATCTGGCCCCTTGGCTATGGTCTGGCATGCTGCGCCATCGAGATGATGGCGGCCGCACAGTCTCACTATGATCTTGCTCGTTTTGGATCGGAAGTGTTTCGCTCCAGCCCCCGCCAGGCCGATCTCATGATCGTCGCTGGTACCGTCTGCGTCAAGATGGGGCCGCGGCTGGTCCGCCTCTGGGAGCAGATGCCCGATCCCAAGTGGGTGCTGTCCATGGGCCAGTGCGCTACGTCCGGCGGGGAGTTTTACGACAGCTATTATACGGTTCAAGGGGTAGACACCCTGGTGCCGGTTGATGTGTATGTCCCAGGCTGCCCACCCAGGCCGGAGGCACTCATCGAGGGCATCCTCAAGCTGCGTGAGAAGATCGAGAAGCAGGGCCTCAAGATTCGCGGTGAAGAGTAGAGTAGAAGAGAGTCGCTATGCGTGGAATACTCCAGGGGCTGGGGCTTACTTTAAGTCACCTTACGCGCCCCAAAGTTACTCGGCTCTATCCGTATGAGAAGCGCGTGCTGCCCGACCGCAGCCGTGGCCTCATCCAGCTCATCCAGGAAAACGGCCAGGATACTCCGTTTAACCTGAAGTGTGAGGCATGTCTGCTCTGCGAAAAAATCTGCCCACCACGCGCCATTACCATCGAAAGCCGTCCCACGCTTCGATTTCGTCGCCGGCCTTATTTTTCTGAAAGCTCGGTAGGGGGATTTTATACGCCGCGCGTCTCGGAGTACGCTATCAAGTATTATCACCCGCCCCTCTCGCCTCCCACCGAGACACCCGTCTCGGTCGAGCTTGAGCAGCCGGCGGATCTTGCGCTCGCCGACGACATCATCAATCGATCCTCTCTAGATGGCTGGGATCTCGCGGCGATGCTCAATGAGATCATGCAGGCCTACCACGGGTTGCCACTCGCCGTCGCGAACTACATCGTCACACAGCGTGGGGTGGATCTCTCCGACATATTTGGTATTGCCACCACCAGCCCATATTTTGCGCCGGCCAAGCCCCAGATGCCCGGTATCCTGAGAAATGACCAGGTGGAACGAGGTCCGTCTCCGGGGACGCGCGGCAAATACGGGAATATTAACCACAGGAGGGGCCAGAGTGTCTGAGACACATGCAAGGCTTCTACCGGACCGTCGAGAGTCGGCTTCACCGTCCATGTCATACTACCGCAGCCAGGGTGGCTATAGTGCGCTGGCCAAAGCGGTATCCCAGATGTCCGCGGAAGCGGTGCTGGGCGAGATACGCACGGCGCAGCTACGCGGTCGCGGCGGCGCGGGGGTGATGACCGCGGAGAAGATGGCGCTGGTTGGCCGCGCTCCGGACGACGTGAAATATGTGGTCTGCAACGCGTACGATGCGGATGCGCGTTCGCGCATCAGCCGAACGCTCCTGGCCGAGAACCCTCATTTGGTCATTGAAGGAATGGCGATTGCCGCCTACACAGTAGGCGCCAGTGAGGGTTTTCTCTACATGCGCGGCCGCGATCCAATACTAGCCGCCGGTGTTGAAACTGCTTTACAGGAGGCCACCGCCGCCGGAGTGCTGGGACAGAGTGTACTGGGGTCGCAGTTCGCCTTCTCCATTACCCTGGTAGGGGCCGATATGGGTTTTATGGGTGGCGAAGAGTCAACCCTGATCCAGATTATCAAAGGTCGCCCGGCAAAGGCGCAGCAGCGGCCACCATATCCGACCCAATACGGCATCGCTGAGAGGCCCACCCTTATTCAGAACATCGAAACCCTGGCTAATCTACCACTGGTGATTGCGGCGGGAGGCGAAGCCTTTGCCAAGACCGGCCCGTCCAGCTCGACTGGGACCAAGCTGTTTTCCATTATAGGTCCAGGAAGCGCGGAGCCAGTCGTCGTTGAGGTGCCCTTGGGCGTCACGATTATGCAGACACTCGCCGCGGCCGGCATGAGTATCGGGGAGGGAACCGCACGAGCGGTAGTTGTCGGCGGCTTAGAAGGCGGCGTGCTGCCGCTCTCGCAGCTCCAGACCGTATTAGATTTCGAATCCATCGAGGATACTGGCGCCATCATCGGCTCCAGTATCATTGAAGTGCTTCCCCCGGATACCTGCATGGTGGCGTGGGCTACCGTTCAGTCCCGCGCGCTATCTCAGGAAACGTGCGGTAAGTGCGTCCCCTGCCGGGTGGGGGTCAAGCGTATCGCCGGCACCTTGGAAGGTATAGCGAGCGGCATCGGAAATCAGGGTGACACAAGCCTCCTGGAGGAGTTCTCACGCTACGTGCCCGACGGCTCGCTCTGCGGATTTGGAATCAACGCGGTAAATCCGCTGGTCACCGCAATGAAGAATTTTGCTGGTGATTTCCAGGCTCATCTGGATGGGCATTGCCCCACGAATACTTGTCTACCGATGCGGTCGCATCGCTTTATAACCAAGCGCGTGCTCTAACATAGCTCTGGTGCGGCGGAGCACGGTCGCTAGAGATGAGGATAGAATGGCGGTAACAATTCGTGACGAGATGGCCGCGGCGGGGAGCGGCGAGCCGTATAAGCGAAATGAAGTTGGTCAACCGTCGTTTGACATAACGGTTGACGGCAGAAGCATGCGGGCCTACGAGGGCCAGACGATACTGAGTGTTGCGGTTGAGAACGGCATCCTCGACATCCCGAATCTCTGTAACGATGAGAAGCTTGAGCCCACCTCAGCATGCCGGATGTGTCTGGTCGAGATTGAGGGTGCCGAGCGACCGTTACCGTCATGTAACACCCCGGCCGCGCCAGGAATGGTGGTTCATACCAAGTCGGAGCGACTGACTCATATCCGGCGCACCAATTTGGAGATGATGCTCTCGGATCACAACGCGTACTGCCAGCCGCCCTGCCAGATAGATTGCCCGACCCACATCGACATCCCCGGGTATCTGGAGCTGATCGCGAAGGGCCAGAATCGCGAGGCGGCGCGGCTGGTCAAAGAGGTGCTTCCTTTCCCTTATATCCTCGGTCTCACCTGCCCGGCGCCGTGCCAGAAGGTTTGCCGGCGGGCCCTGGTCGAGGAAGAGATAGCCATTTGCCGCATGCATGGCTTCGCTGCTGGTGAATGTCTCGATGATCCGCCAGTACCATTTGTCCAGGAGGCGCCGACGGGCAAGAAAGTAGCCATCGTTGGTGCCGGGCCTGCCGGACTCACCACCGCCTATTATCTGGCGCTCAAGGGACACTACTGCAAGGTGTACGATATGCAGCCACAGCCTGGAGGCATGCTGCGTTACGGTATACCCGAGTACCGCCTGCAGAAGGACTTGATGGACAAAGAGCTGGACAGCGTCTGGAAGCTTGGCGTGGATGCGCAGTACAATGTCAAGCTCGGTAGAGACTTTACCGTTGACGACCTCTTCAAGGAAGGTTTCGACGCGGTCTTCCTGGCAATAGGCGCCTGGACATCAAATGAGCTTGGCCTGCCGGGTCAGGACAATCCGGATGTCGTGAACGCCATTAGATTCCTGATCGATAAGACGCTGGGCGAGGCTCAGCCGGTCGATGATACCAAGGAAGTTGTGGTGCTGGGCGGAGGCTTTACCACCTTTGACTGCACGCGTACCTCCCTGCGTTTGGGCGCCAAGGTTCATACCGTCTATCGCCGCGGCCGCCAGGAGATGACCGCCACCAGCGAAGAGGTGGAGGATGGCGAGGCCGAGGGTACCGATCTACAGCTCTTTGGAAGCGCCACACGCATCATCTTTGACGAGAAGGATCAGAACAAGGTCGTCGGTCTCGAAATCCAGCGTATGCAGCTGGGCGAGCCGGATTCCTCCGGGCGGCGCCGTCCGGTTCCAATTCCGGGAAGCGAATATACTATCGCGTGCGACATTATCATACCCGCCTACGGTCAGAAGCCTGACCTGGAAGTATTGCCGCCGGCGTCCGGCGTGAAATGGACCAAGCGGCAGACTATAGAGACCGATCCCTACAACTTTATGACGGCGCGTAAAGGAGTCTTCGCCGGCGGCGACTGCCAAATCGGCGCCGCCACCATCATTGAAGGAGTCGGACAAGGTAAACTAGCGGCACGCTCCATCGACGCGTATCTGAGTGGCGAGGACATGGCTCTGGTATCGCGGCGTATCGAGGCTCAGGAGCGCAAGCCGGATCTTTTCGATATCGTGCCCTACAAGCCGGTTGAGCCCAAAGTGAAGATGCCGATGCTTCCCTATCCGGAGCGCAAGCGGAACTTCAGGCTCATTGAGCTCGGCTACACCCAGGAGCAGGCCGAGCGGGAGGCGGGCAGATGCTTACAGTGCGCCTGCCCCGCGGCCGGGCAGTGCGACTTGCAGCGCTACAGTCTGGAATATAATCTGGAGAATAATCGCTTCCATGATGGCGAGCCAGAGGATTACCACGACTACAGCTTTGACCTCTCGCATAGCTTTATCTTGCGAGATCCCAACAAATGCATTAACTGCACGCAGTGCGTACGGGTCTGTCACGATGTCATAGGTCCCAATTGTTACGGTATGTTTGGTCGCGGCTTCGACACTATCGTCTCTACGCCGTTCAATGTCTCACTCCACGCCACCGATTGTGTGTCGTGTGGTGCCTGTGTGCAGGTTTGCCCAACCGGCTCATTGATGATGGCGGAGCGCGAGCTGATACGATACGATTTCGCCCTCGACCGATGCATCTTCTGTGGCGACTGCGTCGAGGTCTGCCCGCATGGCGCCTTGGGAGAGACTCCCAACTTCGAGCTCTCCTTCTACCACCGGTTTGGACGGGACATCGACATCCCAATGAACGATTTGGCTCGCGCCCCCTCCTTCTTGGTACGCCAGCGGGTACCACGCAAGCGGGACGAGCAGCCTCTTGGGCAAAATCAACTCGTCAGGCCGTTGCCGGCCCGACCAATCCGCGCTTAGGCACGGATCGGCCGGTTATTGCTTGTAGTGCTCGACGGTAGAGGCGCTGCGCTCCTGCGCTACACTCGGATCGAGGCCCGCATGCCGAAGAGCTCGGCGCTGGCGTAGCAGGTCCCAAAGCTGGTCCAAGCTGACTTTCAGCTCGGCCAGCCGGGCGCGCTGCGCGTCATCAATTCCGCCGTGCTCTCCAGCGTGCAGGAGTTCATGTTCTTCCTGCGTTTCGGCATTGATTCGTTCTAGAATCTCGCTGTCAGTCATCGTGCATTCCTCTCAAAATTCTCGGTGGCCGGTCTATGCCACGGTTCCATCATAGGTCTTAATCTGCGAGGTGCGCAAGCGCGACACAGGAAAAAGAGTATGATCCGTTGCGGGTGAGCCGTTCAGGTTGCTATAATAGGGCGCACGCTCCACCAGAGTAGCGTCGCCGGAACCTGCAGTCAGCGCTAGGCGGGTGGTGCCGGGATTGCGCGCGCCAGGGTGGTGATGCGCGGTGCACGCGTTACCGGCGGTATTGGTCACATGGGCCGTCGCGAAGCGGGGTACGAGTGCGGTGGAGCTGCGGCGTAACAACGCGCCTACGCCGGAGAGGGAATGGGTATGCTCGGTCGAGTGCTGAAGAGCCGCTATAAACTGATTGACGAGCGAGGAAGCGGCAGCATGGCAACGGTGTACATTGGCCGCGACCTGGAGACTAACCGACTATACGCCGTGAAGGTCCTCAGCCGGCAGGCGGCTGCCGAGAGTGAGTTGGTCGAGCGATTTCAGAGAGAATTCGAGCTACTGACCCGACTGACTGGGCCGCACGTCGTGAGCCCGGTTGATTTTGGCGAAGATAAAGGCAGTCTCTTTATTGTCATGGATTATGTGGATGGACACACCCTTAAGCACGCCATTCTGACTACCGATCGGTTTCCCGTGGTTCGCGCCATCGACCTGGCTGAGCAATCCGCTTCTGGAGTGGCTACCGCCGCTTCCTGCGACATTGTGCACCGAGATATCAAACCTCAAAACTTACTACTTAGTCTTGATAATACTGTTAAATTGACTGATTTCGGCTTAGCGCGGAGCCACGAGTCCAAGGACATTACCGTTACCGGCTTCTTTGTTGGGACCCCCTTTTATGTGGCACCCGAACAGGTGGAGAACAGTCGCAAGGCCGACGTTCGCGCCGACCTCTATTCGCTCGCCTGCGTGTTCTTTGAACTCTTGACTGGGCGTGTACCCTACGATGGGGAACATGCCTGGGATGTGGTAATGCTTCATCTTAATGGCCCTATCCCCTCTATCCGCGCACTTCGTCCTGAACTGCCCGGAGAGTTCGACATCTTCTTCGAGCGTGCGCTGGCGAAACGGCCGGTAGATCGTTATCAGACACCGGCTGAGTTTAGTGAAGCATTGGAGCTACTACCTATTCCCGATCGAAGTGCGACGAATGTTCCCAAATCGGAGGAATTTGCTGGGGCGCTTATTCCAGCGGGGGGGCCCCCGCTCGCTCTTACCGCCGCCGATCTCGTCATTGGACGGAGCGATCCACAGCGGGGGTACCGGCCCGACGTAGATCTTATCGCTTTTGACCCCGCACAAACCGTTTCTCGCCGGCACGCGCGGATTACTCGCCGAGCCGGCCACTACTATATTGAAGATCTGAACGCGTTTAACCGGACGCGACTGAATGGTACGCCACTGGTACCGCATCAGGACGTGGAGATCCACTCAGGTGATGTAATGCGTTTGGGGCATGTAGAACTTCGATTCGAAATTCGCCCACGGTAGTTACAGCATAACTAATTGCCCTGGGGCTGTGGAAGGAATGAGATGCAAATGGGGTACATCGCTTATAAGTCGCTCAGCATGCTCAGCACTGTCGGAGGCATAAGCAGCACCTTAGCGGTGGGACTAGCAGGAGTCGTCGTGGTGGTGACGGTCGTGTTAGTCTTTGTCATGTTGCTGCGCAGCAACGGCGCCGGCAAGCGCACGGCGACTGGCCTCGGGTACGACGCGCAGCAGGAGCCGTTTGGCCAGAATCCGGCCGGTCAGGGCCTGGAGTGGCCAGCGCCCCGCGGCGCCGGCAATCCTCCGGCTCCAGCAGGTTGGCCTCAGACCGAGCATTATGACTATGGGGCAGCCCCACAGGGCTCCGGGGTGCGTGGTGCCAATTCCCAGGGCTGGGGAGAGTCAAGCTTTGGCGGCCAGATGGGTCAGATGGGCGCGACTGGCCCGGTCTCACCAGGTGGCTGGAACAGCAGTCCAGCGCAGGGAGCCGGCTGGGCTACCCCTGCTGGAGGTGCGGCACCTGCCTGGGCAGAGCCCGCCCAACCAGCGTGGGGAAATCAGAACGACCAGTGGGGGCAAAACCAGCCAGGGTGGGACGCGCAACAGGCCTCGCCCAGTCGACCTAACGCCAACGCTACTCCCGGCTGGGACAGCTCTCGAGGCGGCCGTGCTTCTACCTCCGGCCCCATGCCGGGCCCAGCCGCAAATCAATGGGGCGATCAGGCGGGTATGAATACCCCATGGAATTCTGCGCCGGCGGCTCAAGCAACGCCCGGACGTGATTGGAGTGGCGCCAGCTCCGCTGGAGTTGCAGCAGGAGCGGGAAGCGCCGGTTGGGGAAGCGGCGGGCAAGGCGGCTATGATCCGGGCTTTGGCGAGGGTGAGAAAACTCGAGTAGTGCGGCCGAGTACCAGCCAGCAGCGCATAGGCATGATCGTGATTCGCCAGGGCAAGGAGCCGGGTCGAGTGTTTGAGCTCCGCAAAGATCGACTTACCATTGGCCGCAGCCGCGACAGCGACATCTTCCTGGAGGATTTGGCGGTTTCTCGGTTACATACTACCGTCAATAGCGACGGAAGCGGCCACTATATTATACGGGACGAAGGCAGCGCCAACGGTACCTATGTGAATCAGCAGCGCATCAGTGAGCAATCGCTTGAAGAAGGAGACGAGATACAGGTCGGCCAGACCGTACTGGCGTTCGTGCGGCGCTAAGCGCGCCACTTCAAGCCAAAGTGTTCAGTTGAGACATCAGGGGCCCTGATAGCTCAGGGCGCAATTTCGGACGCAAAACACCTGATGATCAGTTGACGAACCAGCCGGCAAGCTAGTGAGATGCTCGTTTTGCGATCGAGACGAGAGGCGAAACCAGGTGAACGATGACCTCGTAGGTGTAATTCTAGGTCACTGCGTCATTGAGGATCTACTTGGACAAGGTGGTATGGCGCGCGTCTACCGCGGCAGACAAGAGAACCTCGATCGCCAGATTGCTATCAAGGTACTACCGCCCTATTATGCTGCTGACCCTGCCTTCGTTGAGCGCTTTAAGCTCGAGGCGCGGGCCATGGCGCAGCTTTCCCACCCCAATATCGTCATCATACACGATAGCGGCGAGGAGAGCGGTCGCCTCTACATCATCATGGAATACGTCGGCGGCGGGACACTCAAGCAGAGGATGGCTGCCGGCATGGTGCTTGGCGAAGTGACCCGGATTATTAATGAAGTGGCATCGGCACTCACCTATGCCCACTCGCGCGGAATTGTTCATCGAGATGTCAAGCCGGTCAACGTGTTGATCGATGTTACTGGCCGCGCGGTGCTCAGCGACTTCGGCATCGCCAAGGTATTGCAGACCTCAGCCGTTCTTACCCAGTCAGGCGCCGGCGTGGGTACCCCCGAATACATGTCGCCCGAGCAATGCCGCGGAAGCACGCTGGTGGATGCGCGAGCCGATATCTATGCTCTTGGAGTTATGCTGTACGAGATGTTGACGGGACACACACCATTTGAGGCCGACAATTATACCGCATTAGCCCATTCACACATTTATGAGGCGGTCCCTCCACCTTCCAAACGTAATCCCCGAATCTCGCCCGCGGTGCAATCAGTCGTAATGAAAGCGCTAGAAAAGGACCCGGCCGAGCGTTTCCAAAAGGCCACCGATATGGCGCTGGCTCTTGAGCAAGCGGTGGCTGCGCAGGTTCCTCTGGGTCTCTCGACTGGACGATTTCAGACCGTAGAGCTGGAACGCCGCGAAGCTGTCATGCCAGAGAGTCTCCTTCCCAAGGGCTCACCTGCTCACCCCTCGCCTGCCCAGAATGAGCCCTACCCAAAGCACACCGGCAGCTTGATGGCTTGCCCGGTCTGTCAGGCGTTGAATCAACCCTATAATCGTTTCTGCACGAATTGCGGCTTCAACTTGTTGACGGGTGTGGCTGGATTTATCTGCCAGGCTTGCGGAGCGCGTAATGGCGCGGGACAGCGGTTTTGTACCGCCTGTGGTCACCCATTACGGACTTGATTTGACACCGCCCCGTAAGGACCCGGCAGGAGCAGTACCATTATCCCGTCATCGTGCCGACCGCTTTTTGCCTTATGTTATCCTGAGCCGTATAGGTAACTTTACACAAGATCGCGCAAGTAGGGGTAAGCCGGGAGCAGGAAAGACTATGGCTGGAGAATCTGCAAGGGAGTATCAGGACTATAACCAGCTGGTGGCGCTGCTTTATCGTCAGCGCCAAGCCATCGCCGAGCTTAGCCAAGAGAATCGCGAGCTGCGGCGTAAACTCCACGACCTACGTCGTGGGATCGGCATTAACGTGACCATACACGGACAAACTATGGCCCTCGCATCTCCGGTCGTAACCGTCGTCAATGAGGCAACTCTGCCTCCGGGTCGCGGCGTGACTGGTACTCGCTCACCCGACTGGCCATCGCTCAACACCCCCCGGGTGCCGAACCAGCGCTCCATGGGGGGCTATCAAACGGCGGATGATCCGGGTCAAGACCCAGCTTGAGTCCAACTACGCGCTGGCCCATCGAACCTATTGGCCATGTCTTTGCGGGCAGGTAAGAGCGGTGCTACAATTCCGGTGTTAGTCCCCACTATGCTTGAAGCTGGTGGCGTACCCGGAATTCGAGGGTACGGCGGGAGACCTGTCAGGGGCTGGTATCTCGCTGTCGGTAGCCTGGATTGCAGCGGAGGATACGCGTGCGGGAAGAGCGTAAAGTGCGCGGCAAACGACGTTCACAGCCATCCGCACCCAGGAGCCAATCCGCCGGTGTCTCTGCTTCTATGATAGAACGCATATCCAATCCGCCTAGCGCAGGATCGCAGGCTGCCTCGCCGGAGCTTCACGTTACATACACAGCTCTGCCTCGTAACTCGTATCTGGTCGCCCTGGGGTCCCGAGCCCGAGACTTTCTGCGCCGGCAAGACTGGACGCTGTGGCTCTTGGTGCTCATTGTCACGGCGTCGTTGCTGCCTCGTATCTACGGTATAAATTGGGATGATAATAACCATCTACATCCCGACGAGCGGGCCATCGTTTTCGCGGCCATGTGCCTTACCCTTCCTGGCGCTGCCCGGGTTGGCTGCAGTCCTGCATACACCGGTCCAGGTTGGTTCTTATCACCGCAGTCTCCGCTAAACCCACATTTTTTTGCCTACGGGTCGTTCCCGCTCTACCTGCTTGCGGCAGTAGCCCATGCGCTAGCCGGGCTGACACAGCTGACACATGGGCGCTTTCTGCCTCCGGACTCGGGCGTCTGGGATGACTACAACCATTTCACGCTGGTAGGGCGAGCAATCTCCGCGCTCTTCGACACCGGGTCAGTTCTGCTTGCGGGGCTGCTGGCTCGCCGCCTGGGGGGACGGATAGCCGGACTCCTGGCCGCCGGTTTTGTCGCGACTATTCCTTTCGATGTACAGGTCTCACATTTCTACGCAGTCGATACTCTACTGCTGTTCTTTGTACTTCTCACGCTCTACGGCTGCGTTTTGCTGGTCCAATCGCTCCGGGATACCTTCCATATCTTCCGTTTCTGGGTAGTCGGCCTATTCATCGGAGTGGCATTCGGACTGGCAATGGCGACGAAAGTGAGTGCTCTGCCGCTCGTCGTTCCGATCGGAGTGGCGTTGCTGCTCTGCTGGCGCCGGCATGGCCCAGGCGAGGCGTTGCTCGCACTGGTGGGAATTGGGGCAAGCGCCCTAGTCACTTTCATCATTACCAGCCCATATGCGCTGATCGACTGGACTGATTTCTACGCGGCCGTCACCCAGCAGGTTGACCTTTCTCGTGGGCAGCTGGACTATCCCTATGTGCTCCAGTTTACCGGGACGACTCCCTATGTCTACGAGATAACGCAATTGCTGCTGTATGATATGGGCTTGCCGCTCGGCCTTCTAGGCCTGGCAGGTTTTGGCTGGGCGCTGTCACGTCTGTGGCGTGGCATTAATTCCGACTGGGCAATCATCGTGTCCTTTGTGGTGGTGTATTTTGCTGTTGTGGGCAGCGCATACACCAAGTTTAGCCGTTACATGCTGCCGGTATTCGCGCCGCTGGCCATCTGCGGCGCCTGCGCCATCGTCGCATGGGCCTCGTGGGGAAGCGGACGAGTGTTGCCCGCGCTCCGTCTCTGGCAGCGCCGCCTGGCAGGACGCATTTGGTGGCGTGCGATCTGGGTAGGGGTGGCGGTCGCCGTGCTGGTTGCGTCGCTGATCTTTACGCTGGGCATCGATAGCATCTACAGCACGCCTATGACGCGTGTGGTCGCCTCGGAGTGGATATACAACCATATTCCCGCCGGCTCGTCCATCACTGATGAGATATGGGACGATCCGCTTCCCATCATGGCGCCTGCAGCTTCTACCAACGGCGTGGGTCAAGGCTATACCCAGGAAGGGCATCTCATAGATCCAAGCGAGTACCACCAGATTGGACTTAGCCTCTACGATCCCGATACCATGGCCAAGGCACAGCAGCTATCCAGCCAACTGGCGGCCGCGAACGTCGTGGTCATCAGCAGCCAACGGCTTATAGATTCAATTCCCAAACTGCCTGATCGCTACCCTATGGCCAGTCGCTATTATACGCTCCTCTTCAGCGGCCAGCTTGGTTTTAAGTTGGCGGCGCACTTCGAGGAGCATCCCCACTTCCTAGGTTTTGTGCTGAGTGAGAGCGGAGCTGATGAGAGCTTCTCCGTCTATGATCATCCGCCGGTCTGGATTTTCACGCGTGTCGGCAACGGCCTTTCACAAAGCGCACTCTTGCAGAAGCTTACCGCCGGAATAAATCTCAGCGAGACCGCCAGCCGCACGGGAGCGCAGAAGTCGCTCTTGCTATCCGCGACCGATGCACAGGCCGACCAGCAATCTCTTCCACTTTCGGTGCAGTTCTCGCCACAGAGCCTGGCTAATCAGATTCCTCTTCTGTGGTGGCTGTTGTTCGTGGAGCTGTTGGGCTTGATAGCCTTTCCGCTCACCTATAGCGTCCTACCCGGACTTCGCGATCGCGGCTGGGGCTTTTCCAAGCTGATTGGATTGCTGGTTCTCGCGTATATGATATGGTTACCGGCCAGCCTTTCTCTATTGCCGTTCGACCACTCTGTTGTCGTCGCTGCTCTCCTGGTCCTGGCGGCGATAAGCGGCCTGCTAGCATGGTGGCGCCGCCGTCAGCTTCTGGCATTCGTGCGTGAGCGATGGAAGTTGCTGGTGATCGGCGAAATTGTCTTTCTGGTCGCCTTTTTCTTCTTTACCTGGATACGCGCACTCGATCCCGACCTGTGGCACATTTATCGCGGCGGCGAGAAGCCCATGGAGCTGGCATTTCTGGATGCCATACTGCGAAGTCGGTATATGCCGCCGTACGATCCCTGGTTTAGCGGTGGGTACATAAATTACTACTATTATGGCCAGTATCTGGTAGCGGTACTCATAAAGCTTACCGGGATCGTGCCGACTACCGCCTTCAACCTCGCGATTCCCTTGCTTTTTGCGCTCACCGCTACCGCGGCATATTCGGTTGTGCTCGGACTCACGCGCCGGTGGTGGGCGGGAATAGCGGGCAGCGTCGCGCTGATCGTCGTCTGCAATCTGGATGGCCTATGGCAGACCTTGAATCAACTACGCTCATGGCTTTCGGGATTACCGGTTCCGGCGTTTGACTACTGGCAGAGCAGTCGCGTTATTCCCTGCGCGCAGATCTCGGGAGTTCCGCTGCCGAACTGTGCCCAGACCACGATCAACGAATTTCCGTTCTGGAGCTTTCTGTACGCTGATCTGCATGCTCATGTCATAGACCTTCCCATCGTTGTGCTCATCGTTGGCTGCTGTGCCTCGCTCATCCTGAGCGCGCACGGCGATCGCGCGCGCTGGTGGCGTACGGCGCCCACCCTTGCGGTGATCGCGCTCGCGCTTGGCACGGCCTGGTGCACTAACACCTGGGATGTGCCCACGTATGGCGGACTGGTAGCGATAACGCTGGCACTCTGGGCCTTGCCCCTAGGGGCCGCCGCCGACGGTGACCGCACAATCAGCTCCCGCCTCACTTGGCCGGTGGTGCGCGGCTACTTAGTTTCGCTCGGGCTCACTCTGGCGGCCACCTACCTCCTCTTCTTCCCGTTTCATGCCAACTACCAGGACTTCGTCACCGGCCTGGGCACGGCTACCGTCTCAACCGATCCGGTACAGTTTTTTACCCTGTTTGGCATCTGGCTGTTTCTCATCGTCAGTTTTCTCGTGGTTGAGCTGCACGATCGTTTCGAAGAGGAGCGTCTAGCGCGAGAGCTCGACCCTGCTGGAAGTACCGGCCGGCTCTTTTGGCTGCTGGGAATAGGCGGGTTGATTCTGGCCATTGCTTTCATCATCAGCCTGAAGGCGATCCTGCTACTGCTTATCGGAGTTGCTCTCTACCTCGCGCTAGACAGACGGCATTCTCCGTTGAAGGTTATGACATATCTGTTCCTGTTGCTGGGCCTCATCATTGCTCTTGGGGTCGAGTTCTTCTATGTTCGCGATTTCCTGGACGGTACCGCCTACTTCCGTATGAACACCGTCTTCAAGTTCTATTATCAGGTATGGACCTTTTTTGCCTTAGGCGGAGCTCTTATCTTTACACAGCTCGTCGTGCGCCTGCCCGGGTTGGCGAGATGGTACTCCACCGCGACCGATGAGCTCTCGGTTCCATCCTTTCTCTCGCTGTTTGGCCCAAGTTTTCTTCGTCTGGCTTGGATAGCGGGGCTGGTGGCTCTTCTCGTCGGATCGTCGATATTCGTGGTCTCGGGGACCCAGGCGCGCCTCGCAGACCCGCAGATATGGGCCGAGGTACAGCCGCCTCCCGGCGGTATCCAGCCCACCACACTCTCGCTTGACGGCATGGCGTATATGCGAGGCTGGTATCCAGGCGACTATGCGGCAATCAACTGGATCAACGAACATATCAGCGGCGATCCTACTATCGTGGAGGCCAGCGACGGCAACTATTACTGGTACTCCCGCGTCTCAATCTATACTGGATTGCCCGATGTTCTGGGTTGGGGGAGCCGTGAATATGAGCAGCGGTACGGGGCTGAGGTCTTTCCTCGACAATCCGATGTCCAGTCGTTCTGGGGCGAGTCGGACCCAACCGCGGCGCTCAGCTTCTTGCGCCAGTATCATGTAGCGTATGTCTATGTGGGGCAGTTGGAGCGCACCTGCTATGTCATGCAGGACAACGGGTGCGTCTCCATGTCTACCGCTGCGCTGGATAAGTTCAACATCCTGCAATCGAGCGGCGCGCTGCGTATCGTGTACCAGAATAACGACGTCACACTATATAAAGTGACAGGTTGAGTGATCGATGGGACTGGTATTTTCCTGGTGGCTGGTCATCGAAATAGTGGGCCTGGTGGGGACGCCGCTCGCCTCGGTAATCTGCGCCAACCTGCCCGATTACGGCTGGGCGCTTAGTAAGCCGCTCGGAATTCTGATCGTCGGCTGGCTCATCTGGTTTCCCTTGAGCGTCATCACCGCGCTCCCCTACAGTGCCGCCTGGATTTTCGGCACTTTCCTGGTCTTCGCTCTGCTGAATCTGGTACTGCTGCGACAGACCAGGATCAAGTCGAACCTGTACCACTTGATCCGGAGCCGTCCTCTGTATATCGTCACATCAGAGGCTGTCTTCGCCGTCGGATTTCTGCTGCTCGCTTGGATACGATCCTTCAATCCGGCGGTAGCGGCCACCGAGAAATTCATGGATGTAGCTTTCCTGAGCTCGCTGATACGGACGCAGCATCTGCCGCCGCCCGATCCCTGGTTCAGCGGAGCCTCCATCAACTACTACTACTTCGGCCATTTTCTGCTGGCCTCGGTCGCCAAGGTCCTGGGAACACAGCCGGGCACCGCCTTCAATCTCGGTATCGCCGTCATTTTTGGGCTGGTGGCCACCGCCGTCTTCGGCGTCTCAACCAATCTGGCGGCGACGCTCCGGGCGGACAAGAATGTCTCCCGCGCGCTGCCCTTCGGCCTCTTCTCGGTGCTGCTGGTCCTGGTGCTCGGCAATCTCAATGGCGCGCAGATCTGGTGGCAGCAGGCGGTCGCGTGGACTCACACCCTTCCGGACAGGGACAGAGCCCTTTCGCCTGGTTGCTGCATCGTGATCTCTGGCCGAGCTTCAATCTTGACTGGGATCCATCGCGAGTGATTCCACCGATCGGAAGTACTATCAACGAATTCCCTGCCTTCAGCTTTCTGCTCTCCGATCTGCACGCGCACGTGCTCGCGCTACCGTTTGACGCGCTGGCGGTAGGGCTCGCGCTCAACCTCATATTGGGACGGGGCCGGGGTACGCGCGTCTTCGGCACCGGTACTGCTGCACTGTACTCCATAGCTGGTACCGGCATCGTCATCGGCAGCCTCTATGCCATAAACGGCTGGGATCTTCCGACCTATCTCGGCCTGGCGTCGCTCGCTCTGGCCTGCCAGCAATGGAGAGCTCACGACTGCCAATTTGATCGCGACCTGCTCCTCGATTTCCTGGTACCGGCGTTACTCCTGGTAGCGCTTACCTTTCTGCTGTTTCTGCCTTTCTACCGAGAGTTCGTCTCGCCTTCGCAGGGTTTTGGCGTGGTTCCAAGCACTGATCGCTCACCGATCGGAGACGAATTCTCCATCTTTGGCCTACCGCTGTTTCTCGCCGCGTCGCTTCTCTTTGTCTGGGGCGTGAATCGTCTCGCTCCATTGTTCCAGGATGAGTTCTCTGGATTGGCCAGTTGGTGGCCGTTCTCCAGAAGCGCTCCACCGCAAGCGTCCGCTAAGCTAGCGGCTGGCGTGGCGATTGGTGCGGTTCTGGCTCTCCTGCTTCTCTTGACGCTGCGCAACCCGCAAGCTCCCGATTGGACGCTCTTTTGGTGTCTCGTCGTACTTGGCGCTTGTACGGTTCTGGCGCTTGGCCACGTGGTAGGAATAGAAGCGGCCTCCTCCGCCGATGATAACCGCAAGGGTGCCGAGCTCTTCATCCTTATTCTCATCGGTACGTCCGCCGCACTGGTGGGTGCCTGCGAGTTGGTTTTCGTGCGGGACATCTTCCAGGATCGTATGAATACCGTCTTCAAGCTCTACTACCAGGCCTGGCTCCTGCTTGGAATCTGTGGGGGGCCGGCGCTCATGCTGCTCTTAGCAGGCGTGTGGCAGAAACTGGTGTCCGCACTTACCCTTCTGGATACCGAGCCGGCTATATTGGAATCGGCCGAGTTTAGCCGGAGCACGATGAGAATACGGTCATCTAAGCCGGGCTCAACTCCAGCGCTATCATTGAGGTCCTCCGCGTCTTCGGTAACCGTCAGCTCATCGGTATCTGCCACCATATCAGCCTCGTCAACCAGCTATAAACGAGACCCTGCTGGGCGGGATATACTTTCATCCCCATTACGGTCGCTGGGTGTGGCCGGCAGCTTGGTATGGCTGGGGATCCTGGGACTACTGGTCGCCGCCGCGCTCATATACCCTGTGCTGGGCAGCTCGCGAGTAACCAACAACTTTACGCTAGCGCCTGGTACTCAGGCCACGTTAGATGGCACGGCTTTCATGGCCAGCCAGCCGGCCGACGCCTGTACTCTCTGCGCTTCCTGCGCACCCTATGCCGGCACCGACGTCAACGACAACCAGGCGATCCTCTGGCTCAATACGCACGTGCAGGGTTCGCCGGTACTGTTGGAAGCTCCCGGCTGCGAGTGGAGTTACTATAGCCGCATCTCTGCTTTTACTGGATTACCGACGCTTATCGGTTGGCCGGGCGGACATGAAGGTGAATGGCGTATCAACTGGATACCGGAGCAACATCTGGGTGATGTGATCGACCAGCGCGCTGAAGTAGCCAACAATATCTATACGAATCCCAGTCAGGGAACTGATCTCGCGCTGCTGCGTCAGTATCATGTTCGCTATGTCTATGTAGGCCAGCTCGAGCGTAATCTATATAAGGGCGCCAACCTGGATCGATTCAAACAATTTCTGCATCCGATCTATAATCGAGATGGTGTAACCATTTATGCGGTACCCTAGCGGAAGCGCGGGCCATGTGAAAGAGAAGGAGTGAGAGGAAAGCTCATGCAGCAAGCACCCAGACGCGGCACGAGGGCGCGAAGCCGCCGCTCTATACAACATACCGCCTCGAATGGACACTTCTCCACGGCAAGCGCAGCCAGTTCCGGCATTTCCGGCGCCTTCTTGCTTTCACCGACCAGTAGTGGGGAATTGGCTCCTGCTCCGATTCCTGACGCTCCGGAAGAGGCTGATGGTAGTCACGATGGATGGGATAACCAACCGGGAGGAGCCTGGCCGCGGGTACGCGATGGATTTCTCTTGCCGAGCAGGGACTGGATACGGGCGCGATCTCTCGAATGGTGGCTTTGGGCCGGGGTCATACTACTGGCTACGATATTTCGCGTCTGGGGACTTGGAGACAAGCCACTGCACCATGACGAGAGCATGCATGCATACTTCTCACTGATATTCGCCGAGAATCCCTCAAGTTACAGCTATAATCCGCTGCTGCATGGTCCCTTTCAGTTCCATGCCGAAGCCATTATGTTTGCCTTCATTCTGGGACTACAATCCATCTTTGTGCATGGAGTATCTGGCAATCCCTGGATCAACGATGCCACCGCGCGCATTGTGCCGGCCCTCTTTGGAATCGGAATTGTAGCCCTGCCGCTGGGTCTACGGCGTGAGCTCGGACGGTATGGCGCGCTGGCAGCCGCGTTCTTGCTGGCGATCTCGCCTACCTTTGTCTATTTCTCCCGGTTTTTGCGGGAAGACATTTACTTTAACTTCTTCATGTTTGCCATGGTCGTCAGCGCGGTCAGGTTCGCGCACAGCCGGAAGCTTGGCTGGTTTGTCGCGCTGTGTGCGTCAACGGTGCTGGCCTATGCCACCTTTGAAGGCATTTATCTGACGCTGGCTATTTTCGGCTCGTTCATTGCCATTTTGTTCGTTTGGGAGTTGGCGCTACCAATCGCCAATGTATTACCGAAGGAACTGAGCGACCGCGAGCGTCTCTTCTTCTCCAGGGCCGGGCTGCTTGCCCTGCTCGGCATCATTGGCGGTCTTATCGCCGTGACAGCGCTCAAGATAGTCGAGGGCTTGAGCAATTATATCAACGCGAACCAGGCGAATCAGAATCACAGCGACGCCGTGGTAGCGAATCTCGAGAACATATCGGTTGCGCTACTTCTCTACGCCAGCATTGTCATTGCGCTTCTGGTGATCGGGACATTGCTGTGGCGCATGTATTACGAGGACGTCCAGGCAAATCTCGCCCGCATCAGGGCCGAGGAGGGCGAAGCTTCTGACTTCAGAAGCTTCACCCGAACCCGAAGGGAGCTACAGCCGGGTCGAAACCGTGGACTGGATTCTCACGGCTCCCAGCCGTTGGGTACGGCGCATTGCCGAGCGATTCGATCGCGAGCGTCAACCTCTGCTCTCCGCCGTCTTCACCACTGGCTGGATCTACTGGTTCGTGGCGTTTGTGGTAAGCTGGGTGATCTTTGCTGCCCTCTACTGGACTATACCCGGCCCTGGCGGTACCGTCAGCACCTGGGCCGAGGGTTTCCAGCAAGGCATCGGCCACGGCATCTGGCAGGGCCTGTATTACTGGATTGAGCAGCAGAACGTCGCTCGCGGCGGCCAACCGGTCTACTACTACCTGATGGTGATTCCTCTCTACGAGCAGCTGGCCGTCGTCTTTGGCCTAGCTGGCGTGCTATACTCGCTCATACGGCCCAATCGCTTCCGTCTCTTTCTGGTATGGTGGTTTCTCGTGTCGCTGATTCTCTATTCCTGGGCGGGCGAGAAAATGCCGTGGCTGACCATCCATATCCTTTTGCCGCTCATGTTGCTTGCGGGGATGACGGTGGGACGTGCTCTGGAAGGCACCGTCGAGTTCGTGCGAGGGCGCCAGTGGCGCTGGGCCGATGTAAATCTCGGTGATCTCGGAGCTGACTTTGGATCTCGTGCCCGCGACGTTCCAGCGATGGAAGCGCCCGGCGTTGTCCATCGCTGGGACCGTTGTCGCGCTGATCTTGCTTATCCCGATGGTTCACAGTATGCTGATACTCTCGCACCAGGATGCCGCCGATGGCCCGCATGAAATGCTGGTATACGTGCAGACCACCGAGGATGTTGATTCGGTGATGAACTATATCAACCACGCCGACCAGCTGCTCTACCACGGCCAGCATAAGCTGCGTATCGCAGTAGGCGTCGGCGAGGAGTGGCCATTCTACTGGTACCTGCGAGATTACCCCAACACCGTCTTCGATTATCCGGTCTCGGATCCCGCCTACGTTAAACAGCATCCCGTCGACGTCTTGTTGCTCTACCCGGCGGACGCTGCAAACAACAACGATGCCGCAACCTTCATGCAGCAGCATCCGACTGGATATACGCAACAAACCTACAAACTGCGCTCGTGGTTTGACGAGGGGTATAAGCCGCTTCCCCCGGCTCATGGCGCCAAGCCGTCTCAATTCCTGCTCTATGGAGATGGCCTGGGCAATTACCTGGTATACGGAGGGCCACATGGGAGCGATGTCGCTCCCGGTACGCCCATCAACTGGCTCAAGGAAGGTCCGGTCGCGGCCGGCCATCTCTGGGCCTGGCTCTGGGATCGGACGGCGTTTGGTAATGTCAATGGGTCCTACGATTTTACCATGGTTGTCCGTAACGGCATGCCGAAACCGGTACCAACACCTCTGCAGGAATCGGCTACTCCATGAAGACGGATCAACGAGAAGAATCACGCTACCTGCGGGACGACGCTCCCGATGCGCTGCTCGAGAAATTGGAGGAGCGCATCGGCCTGCGGTTCCACGACCGCGCTCTTCTCCAGCGCGCACTGACCCATCACTCGGTCTGTCCCACTACTTCGCAGCGTGACTGCTACGATACGCTGGAATTCCTGGGGGATGCACTGATTGGAGTTCACGTTGTCGAGTATCTCTTTAACGCGTACCCTGAGGCCAATGAGGGCGAGCTGACCGCCCTCAAGTCCGAGGTAGTAAGCCGGCGCGTTCTGGCTCGAGTGGGTGCGCGGCTTGAGTTGGAAGAGCATATACGGGTGGATGTGGCCAGTCTGCGGACTTTCAACGACCGTTCACGAGAATCGCTGCGGGCCGACGTTGTAGAGGCATTGGTGGCCGCGATTCACCTGGACCATGGGCGCGCCGCCGCCGAAACGTTCGTTGCTCGAGAGATTATTCCCATGATCGATGAGGTACGGTCTACGCTTGACGATAATAACCCCAAGGGCGCGCTGCAGCAATATGTCCTGCGAGAGACTGGGCTATTGCCCCGGTACGAGCTCCTCAGCGAAGGAGGAGCGAGCAACGATCGCCTCTACACCGTCGGCGTCTTTGCTGGGGAAAAACTGCTGGCAACCAGCCAGGGAAGCAGCATCAAAGAGGCCGGGCGCGAGGCGGCTCGCGCAGCGCTGCGCGAGCCGCGCTGGGGAATCTCCTCACCCTTGAAGTAGTGCCCAGCCGATACTTCTTCGGTTTTCCCCATGGTTGATGCGTCTGCCGCGCAGAAAGCAGAAAGGTTAAGGTGCCATTGTCTTCCCAACTCGACGTACACGACGACATTTGCGATGTCCCTGGTGTGCTGGTGGGCCACGATACTCAAGCGGAAGCCGGAACCGGCTGTAGCGTCGTAGTGTTGGAATGGCCGGCGCTGGGTTCGGTTGACGTTCGTGGCGGAGCGCCGGCAACTCGTGAAACTGACCTTCTCAGTCCGCTCTGCTTCATGCCCGAGGTGCATGCGATTCTGCTTACCGGCGGCAGCGCATATGGCCTCGCCGCAGCCGGCGGAGTCATGCGCGTTCTCGAAGCGCGTGGTATCGGCTATGATACTGGAGTAGCGAAGGTGCCCATCGTTCCAGCCGCGGCCCTCTTCGATCTGGCGATAGGATCCGCCAGCGTACGTCCCGACGCCGATGCCGGAGCGCGGGCCGTCTTTTCAGCCTCGGCAGGTCCGGTTCCGCAGGGGTCAGTTGGAGCCGGTACTGGAGCGACGATCGGAAAAACAGCTGGGCCTGCCCTTGCGACCAAGGGCGGTATCGGCAGCGCCAGCGGACTGCTTCCTGGTGGCCAGCGCATTGGCGCGCTGGTCGCGGTAAACTCCCTGGGCGACGTGTATGACCAGGAGACTGGGCGTATCATAGCGGGTGCACGAGCGCCGCTGGGAGGCTGGTTTGCCGATGAGCCGGTGCCTCGCGAGACGCGAGAGCCGGATCAACCCCCCGCAGGCTCTCCGAGTCGAATGGCTCCCGGACAAAATACCACTCTGGCGGTAATTGCCACCGACCTGCCTTTTTCCAAAGCTGAGCTGGCAAAGCTCGCGCAGATGGCGCACGATGGTCTAGCGATCGCCATACGACCCGCGCACACGCCTTTGGATGGCGACGCTATCTTTGCTTTGTCCACTGCCCGTCCGGAGGATCCAGATCGGCGAGGTGCTGGGTGGCAGCTACTGGCGGTGGCTGGAGCCGTGGCTGGGCAGACGGTAGCACGAGCGGTAGCCAAGGCAATTCGCTCGGCTACCTCACTACATGGTGTGCCCGCGCTCTCCGATCTGCCGTTCGGTTCCTGACAGATTGGATTCTAGTGCCAGTTGGGTGGTGTGAAGTCCAGCCGTGGGCGTGGACCCGGCACAGGGATGGGCGCCGGCACCGTTTCTGCGAGATGTAACGCCTCGGCGATTGCCCGCTCGAGCTGCGGATCTACACCCGCCATGTAGGCGTCGGGAGGATACTCGACTTCTATGGTAGGTTCGGTTCCATAGTTCTCCAGACCCCAGCCTACGTCGGTAAACCAGAAGCTGAATTCAGGCTGCGTAGTATACGTGCCGTCCGAGAGCGGAGCAAGCTCATCGCTATAGCCGATGACCCCTCCCCAGGTACGCATGCCGATCAGTGGGCCAAGACCCAACATCTTGAAGCTATGGCTGAAGATATCGCCGTCGGAGCCGGCATTCTCGTCGGTTAAGGCGACCATTGGGCCGCGTGGCGATTCGATGAAATACGGCTCCGGCTGCCCCCAGCGCTGGAACCCATAGCCGATCCGTGGACGCATCAGCATCTCCAACAGAAGATTGGAGACGATACCGCCCCGATTCCAGCGTACATCGATAATGAGGCACTCTCGATCGTATTCCATCAAGTAAGATCGGTGGAACTCGGCAAAGCCGTCGCTTCCCATGTCCGGTATATGGATGTACCCGACTTTACCACTGGTAGCCTGGTGAACCGCTTCCCGGTTTCCCTCGACCCAGTCACGGTAGCGGCCAGGAGTTTCGCTGCGGAGAGCCCGTACAACCACCCGGCGAGTTGCCTGGTCGGCGCCGGATTGCACCAGAAGCTCGACGTCGCAACCAGCCTGGTTAACCAGCAATTGTCCTGGAGATGTTGACCGCCCCACCGCCTGAGCGTTAATGGCCAGCACCGAGTCGCCGACCGCTACATTGACGCCTGGAGCTCGTAGTGGTGATGTCGTCTCTGGATCCCAGAGATCACCGCGCACAACTCGCGCGATGCTATAGCGATCCACGGCGGCGTCATAGTTCCAGTCAACGCCAAGGAACCCCTGCTGGTACTGAGGGTGCGGCCGATACTCACCGCCGAATTCATAGCTATGTGAGGTGCCGAGCTCGCCTTGCAGCTCCCAGAACAGGTCGGAAAGCTCGGAGCGAGAGCCGATCCGGTCAAGCAGAGGTGCATAGCGCTGGTACGCGGACCGCCAGTCGATACCGCTCATATCCTCGGTCCAGAATTGCTCTCGCTGTAATCGCCATGCTTCACCGAGCATCTGTCGCCACTCCAACTCCGGTTGAACCGAAACCTTGACGCGCTCAAGGTCGAGCCAACCGCTTTCGCGCCCCGGCTTATCTCTGGCCTCGCCTTCCAGCTGCGGTGGTTTTTCCGACGCTTTCAGCAACCGCAGCCGCTCTCCAGCTCGATAGAGCATGGCCTTGCCGTTCGGCGTGATCTCGAAGTCGCTGATGCCTTCTACCACCCGATCAAGCTTGTTGTCCGGCAAAATGGTAACTCTCTAGAGTGCCGTTCGAGGCGGGTATGAACCCACCATCCTGCTGTTTTCGGGTACCTTCGATCGGAAAGGAAGAGAAGACCACTCCTTCGTGCGTACCCTGCACACGGCCATAGCGGCCCTCAGGAACCGGAAACGCTACAATGCGGGAGCTGATACCATCCAAATCGATCTGAATAGGTGAGACCGCAGCTGCGGTCGCGCCTTCGGCCGGCTCGGTTGAGGGCGTGCTTGTATTAGCTTGAGACTGTATCGCCGGCTCGAATGGTGACTGCACGTTACGCTGCAGAGTCAGCAGGAATGGTCTAACACCACTTGGAAACCCCCAGGCGAAATGGAGATTATCAGTAACCGGATCGAAGTCGCGTGCCGAAAGGAAATAGAGATACTTCCCATTGGGATCAAACGCAGGTCTGGTATCATGAAGCACCGGGTCGGTGACCTGATGAATCTCACCGGTTGGGACATGGTAGAGCTTGAGAGCGGTCTGCTGCCTATTTACGGCAAACGCGTAGGCAATCCAGCGGCCGTCTGGAGACCAGGCGCAGCCTCGAACGTGTGAAGACAGCTCGGAGCGGGCGTACGGGCTGCGCTCAATTACGGTGGCGGTTCGCTGTGTGAGGTCCACCAGCATGATTTCGCAGCGATGGTTGAGGAGCGCCACTGTCTCGTCTACCGGCGAGGCACGCAGTTCGGCTACAGTCCCGATATCCAGATTTTCCAAAAGGGTCTCGGGTTCTGCGCCTTCGGAACTCAAGATCGCAAGCCTCGGCTCAGTGCCGTCATCGCGTATTCCGACCAGGTGTTTGCCTCCCGCGAGCCAGGTCAAGAGTCGATAGCGAACGCCGTCTCCAGCTCCATGCTGAAGCACAGGTCCGGTAAAGACGTCCATACTATAGGCCTTGCCTCGCGACGAAATGGCAATCCGCCGCCCGTCGTGATTGGGCGACCAGGAGTCCAGATACTTCCCTGCCGCAACGAACTTGCGAGCCCTCTGGCTCCGAGTGCCGGTAAGCTCCACCGCAAGTCGGCGGCTTCCGCTTTCCATGGAGTCCAGAATGAACAGGTCGCCGCCGGCATGATAGACAAGCCGCTCGCCGTCGCTGGCAAGATTGCGAGCGTAATAATCCTGGTGGCTCGTATGGCGCCTGAGGTCCTCACCACTTGGCAAGCAGGAATAGACGTTCCCAATTCCTTCGTGATCGGAAATGAAATAAATGCGGTCGCCAATCCAGCAGGGTGAGGAGACGTTGGTGTTGAAGTTGAGAAGACGCTTAAAGTGGCGATCGCCGGTGGCGTCTACCCAGAGGTAGCCAGCAGTGCCTCCTCGATAGCGCTTCCAGTATGACGGCTCGCGAATATTACGACCAAGTACCAGAGCATCTCCGGGCCCATAGGACAAAGCGTTGGCGACGCCATACGGCATAGGATGCGGCTCGCCGCCGGCTCTTGAGACGGTATAGAGAACGTGGGCCCAGCTTCGCGGCTGTCCCGCGCCGCTAGAGAAGACAATTGAGTCCCCGTCAGGAGTCCAGCCGACAACGATGGCATTTCCGCCTTGGTAGGTCAAGCGTCGAGATTCGCCGCCGTCCAGAGGCATGATATATACCTCGGCTGGCCCTTCATCGCGGCCGGTGAAGGCGATATGGGTACCCTCGGGGGAAATATGAGGATGTGCCGCCTCGGCGACTCCAGCGGTGAGACGCTCGGCCTGGCCGCCGGAGAGGCCTACCAGCCAGAGATCGTCCTCCGCCGTAAAAACTATCCGCTGGCCCCGTATGCTGGGAAAGCGGGCATAGCCCTGAAAGCTCATACACTACTTACCTTGCTAGTTAAAGAGGAGACACGTAGCCGAATAGGCCGCAATCTTGTGAGGCACGGAGAAGTACCGGCCTACCCTGACTCTAACCAGGAGCGACGTCTATGTCAAATGGGAGATCGCCGGCACGCGCGCAGGCCACTCGCGGATCCACAAGCTATCGCACACCATCGGAAGAATCGGGATGTGGGGGAGATGGCGGAGCGCCGCCGCCGAATTGCCTCCCCGGCTGCGTTTCGTCCGGTGGGGGCACCGGAGGCTGCGGAGGCGTCTGTTGTGGCGCAGTCGTCTCTGGCGGGTATGCGCCAGGCGGGTATGCGCCAGGCGGGTAAGCACCAGGAGGATAGGTGCCAGGAGGATAGGTGCCAGGAGGATAGGCGCCAGGAGGATAGGCACCCAGCGGTGGCGTCGCCGCCGGAGTAGTAGGCTGTCCTGCCCCAGGTCCGCCAGTTGGAGGGCGGTTGCGAGTCGCCAGCAGTACGGCAACCATCGCGACCAAAGCAATGAGCAAAAGGATGCCGATGACAGCCAGAATGGTTCCGGTGCTAGTTGAGCTGGTTGTGTGTGAGTCGACCGGCGTCGGAGTTGCCGCAGCAGGGGCCGTACTGGTTGGCTGCGGAGTAGCCGTAAGTTGTGGGGTAGCAGTGGGCCGAGAGGTGACGGTGGGCCGAGAGGTGATGGTGGGCCGTGGTGATGCGGTCACCTGCCCTGTGGGACTAGCGCTGGGCAACGGAGTACTGGTAGACAGCGCGCCGGTCGTGGCGGTCGACGCCTGGCGGTCAACTGCCACCCTGATTAGCCGGGTACCGGTAGCTGCTTTGGGGGCGCGAGCCATCCCCACTACCACACACCAGAATATCGTTGCAGTTACACCAGCGACTGCGAGTAGCCAGAGTCTGCGCGCGCCCTTCCCCGACCTGTGGAAGCTGACATGACCGCGACCGCTTCCGCCGGCGCTCTCATGCTGCCGGCTACCTGATTCGAGCATCAGCCATGCCCCTTCTCTAGAGCCACCTCGTCCAACCAACTGTAGGGTGCGGGTAAGGCCATGTGCCCCGCATGCAGGGTAAGATTGTTAGGTGAGTCTACAGCTGCCCTTGGAGGCAGATGTGCAGCCCGCCAGATAGTGAGTGATGCCGGCGACTGCCGCGGTGTCGAGCGGTTCCCTGAACGTCGGAGAGCTCTGGAATAATCAGGAGTAATCAGGAGTAATCAGGTGGGACGACCAGAGGCGCCGCCTTAGAGGCGGCGCCTTTATTGCAGCACAATGTTATAGGTTACTGATGACGGACTGAAAAAACGCGGCGATCTGTGGGCCGAGCAGAACCAGGGTGGCAATAACCACTACTGCTACAAGCGCGATAATCAGCCCATATTCGATCATTCCCTGGCCGCGATCCCGGGTAAGAATGCGTGTCAATATCCATTCGAGCATTGATTGATCCCCTCTTTTGAGCCGAAAGTGGAGCGCATACAATGACAACCCGGCTTCATGCTAGTAATAGTTAGATGTGGTATCAGTACTACCATATATCGCCTGCTATTGTCTACGCTTTGTATACTTCTCGACTATACATTGAATTCGGGCCACCGCTCCGCAGCGCGCATTACTCGGGAGTGCTGGCAACAAGTCCGTGATCTGTTACATCTCACCTGCCAGCTATCGATCCAAAGTCTGCGAGAACCAGTATAGCGAGTTGCCATGGGCTCGGCAAGGACATCTCGTGTAATCCTGCAACCAGGTCGTCCTGCGGTGACCAAGACTTCGCCTCACAGCCAACCTTTTTGTTCAGCCCGCACCGCCGCCTCCACCCGGGTGGTAGCGTGCACCTTCTGCATGGCCGTGGAGAGATAATTCCTCACCGTGCCCTCGGTTAGCGCCAACGCAGACGCGATTTCCGCGTTGGTCGCGCCCTGTCGCACATACTGCAGCACTGCCCGTTCGCGCTCACTGAGTGGATTCTCGCCCTCAGAGAGGGCCGTAGCCGCGAGTAGTGGATCCACTATCCGCTCACCGGCAACAGCGCGACGAATTGCCAGGGCCAGTTGCGCCGCGGGTGTATCCTTCACCAGGAATCCTACTACTCCCTGCTCCATTGCGCGTCGTAGGTAGCCTGGCCGGCCAAATGTCGTCAAAATGAGCACCTTGCACCCAGGCATCTTGATATGGAGTTCAGCGGCGGCCTCAATCCCCGACACTCCGGGCATTTCGATGTCGAGCAGAGCGACGTCGGGCGTCGTCTCTAGGGCAGCCGCAAGCACAGCGTCTCCGCTCGCCACCTCGGCGACGATTTTGATGTCCGGCTCACGCGCGAGGAGCGCCGCCAGTGCGCCTCGCACCATTGCCTGATCTTCCGCCAGAAGTACGCGGATCATGAGACAGCTTCTTTCGCAGAAGGAATGAGTGGTGAGGAAGGTAGCGAATTGGACGCGTCCTGCAGCGGCAGGACCACCGATAGCCGGAATCCCTGCTCATCGGCGGAGCCAAATTCGCATCGTCCACCTTCGACTGCCACACGCTCGGTGATGCCGCGCAGCCCATTGCCTCGCTGTGCCAGGGAGACACCGTCCCCAGTTCCACTTGCGACGAAGCCGCGTCCATCGTCGGTCAAGGTCATGTGCAACTCGCTTTCGGATCGGGTAAGCGCCACCACGCAGTGCCGGGCACGGCTATGCCGCATGACGTTGGTAATGCCTTCACGCAATACCCAGCCCAGCAGAGTTTCCGCGTTGGGAGCGAGTTCTCCCGCTTCGTTGCGTACGATACAGTCGATGCCAGCAGCGGCAAGCAGCTCGTGCGCATGCTCTAGCTCACTTCGGAGTGTAGCCTGGCGATACCCCGCCACTGCCTCGCGCACCTCGTGTAACGCTGTGCGTGCGGCGGTTTCTACCTCGCGGACCTCGCGCCTCGCTCGCTCTGGGTTCTCTTGAATGAGTTGCCCAGCCAGCTCACTCTTGAGGGCAATCAGCGAGAGCGAGTGACCTAACAGGTCGTGCAGGTCGCGAGCAAATCGCAGCCGTTCCTCCGAGACGGCCAGACGGGCGATCTCGCGCCTGGCTAGCCGTAGCTCCTGGTTTACCTGGATGGCGTGGCGAAAGAAAAAGACCACGACTTCCACTGAGGGAATGATGAAGATGAGGTCGGCAACGTCCGAGAACGGACTTCCGGCGAGAGTGCCCAGGAGAACTCCGAGCACCGTCAGACCCGCGCAGGACACTGCCGCTTGCCAGGCGTTGACACGTCCTCCAATGCAGGCGGCAACGTAAATAAATGCTCCCGCCGCACTGCCGTCACTGGCAATAGCGAGCACGATCGCCAGGCCGAAAAGTACGCCGAGACCGATCCACCAAGCTCGGTCGGGCCCGAGCGGTGCCGGCTCGGGCCGTGACAGCCGGTAGGCCTCTTGCCAGGTGATCCATAGATATACCGCTGTGAAGAGCGGTATGGCACAAAGCTGGGTAAACTTTGAAACGCTCGGCGGCGATGCGAGAATCGCGGGAACCGGTTCCGCGATGAAGTACAGCCAGAAAAGCCAGATGACCCACAAGAAATAGGGTGCGATGGTCCTACCGTGCTCGTCTTCAAGTGATGGATCTGCCGGTCGCATACGCGCAATCATAGTCTCTCCTGTGAAGCCAAACGCATTAGTTCTATTTCTATCCGTGACTCTACCACCAAGAACTCCGCGGCGTGCCAGCCTGAGTTCTCTCCTCTAGATCGGGCGGCGTGCCGGCCGCGTCCACAGGTAGCGCGGCGCCGCTAGCGCGTCTTCATCGCGCGCGAGGAAAACAGTGCGACTACCGCCAGCAAGACGATGCTCCACGCAATGAGTACGGCAGCGCTTTCCAGGGCTGGTGCGTCTCCCAACGCGATCCGCCAGCCAAGATTCGCCGCTTGATAGGTCGGCAGCAGCTTGCCGATCCTGAGCATATTCGCCGGCAGAATGCTTGGAGGAACCCACAAGCCTCCGAGAGCAGAGATCGCCATATAGATGCCATAGGTAACGCCGAACGCCGAGCTCTCGCTGGTGAGATAGCCGAGCGCCAAGCCTAACAGAGCGAACGGCCACATCCCCATCCAGGTGAGCGCGATCATGGAGAACCATTGCCAGGGCGAGAGCACCACATGATGAGTGATGACCGCGGTAGCGTACACCAGTAACATGGCAGGCAGTGCGAAGAGAATGGCGATGAGTGCGCGCCCCGCCAGCACCGAGGTGGTCGAGATCGGAAGCAGTCTCAGGTTGCGCATCCATCCGCTACTCCGCTCGACGGCGATGCGCGGTCCCGTCGCTACTAGGCAAGCCCAGATGCCGCCATAGACGGCCATCGAGACCATAATTCCGACATTGCCTGAGAGCGTGCCAGGCGCGTGGGGCGACGAGCCAAACAGCCCTGCGAACAGCAGATAAAAGCCGATCGGAACCACTACCGCGAGAATAATATAGAACGGATCGCGCAGCGTTCGCCGAAGTTCAACGTTAAGATAGCCTTTCATGCTGCCGCCTCCTCATTCCGCTCAGATACGAGCTGGAGAAATGTCTCCTCCAGGTCACTGGCCTGGACCTCCAATTGTTCCCAGCCGAGATTACTCTCTACGAGGGCCCGCACGGTCGCGTCGGTATCCGGTGTATGCAGTGTTATGCGCTCTCCCTGCACCTCGACGCGAGTGACGGCGGGCAAGTGCAGGAATTCCGCCGGTTCCCCACCGCGCCGCGTAAAAGTAATTCGTGGCTCGCCGTAGCGCTGTTGGATAGCTTGAACGGTTCCGTCCGCCACTACTTGCCCGCGCGCCACAATGACCAGCCGCGAGGCGAATGCCTCGGCCTCCTCGAGATAGTGGGTGGCGAAGAGAATGGTGTTGCCGAGCTCAGCATACGCGGTCATCCGCGTCCAGAAATCACGCCGGGCTTCAACATCCATCGCCGCCGTCGGCTCGTCCAACATCAGCACCTCGGGGTTGCCGGCAATCGCCATGGCGAGCCGTACCCGCTGTGTCTGACCGCCGGAGAGGCGGTCTATCCGACGAGACTCCAGCCCTTCGAGTCCGGCGATATTCACCAGTTGCTCGCGGCTCATACTCTCTGGGTGTAGCCCGCGCACAAAGTCAAGAAATTCGCCGACATGTGCTCCTGCCATCAGTCGTTCATCCTGGAGCATAGCTCCAACGTGGCTCCCGCGAATCGCCTGGGTAGGCGTCATCCCGCATACCACGACCTCGCCTGAACTTGGCGGAGTCAACCCGAGCAGCATTCCGAGAGTGGTCGATTTGCCGGCGCCATTGGGACCGAGCAGCGCGACCGTTTCACCGCGATGGATCTGCAGGTCAATTCCACGCACCGCTTGAACCGCTCCATAAGACTTGCGCACGCCTCGTAGCTGGACCACGGGCTCGCCGTCGATTGCTTCACGCTCCGTATCTTCGGCGTCCGTGACGTGGGGGGACACTCGGGAGGTGAGATTCATGTCAACGCTCCTTTTATACGCTTCTGCAGCCTACTACATAGTCCGATCGCGAAAAGCGAGTGACTATGTCTCGGGGTTGCGCACCGTTCGCGCTTTTAGCTGCTGATGACAGCGTACGTGAGTAGCGGCCGATCGCGTAGTGAAACGTCTCACCAGATGATCATGACACTCATCATATCCGCTTGCTTGCCGCAAGGGCAGCGTGAGTGCCGAGATTGAACCTACCTGTCAGTCCCGATACGTGGTCATCCGATTGATCGCACCATCAAGAAGACGTTGGGATGGGTAGGATCCAGCAGGATTGTAATTGGATCACCACGATGCCCTAAGGCTGCTGAGCTACGCTGCGAGTACAGTTTGACCTGGCCGGTGGTGAGATCGGTGGCAGCGGCGGTAGTGATGTATGTGCCGCCTCTAGAGGTGCGGATGTTGGTGATGGTGGCCTGAAGTCGCAAACCTTGGCGAAGCAAGGCGGAACGATCAAGTTGCTGAGTCTGGTCTGCCCGCCGGGGGCCAGCCCCAGAACCAATGCGTCTTCCTAGTGTGAATGCGGCGAGCACCGCAACCAGGATGAGTACGACGATTGCTGCGATGAGGACCCATACTGGCAGCGACGGCATAGCAAACTCCTGTCAAAGATTGAGTGGATACGCCAGGCTCAGTGCCGCATCTGTTGCACTGATATTGGTCGCACCGGCAGCAGAGTGAAGGCGGATAGACGGAGTATCGTCAATGCCCCTTCACAGAGCAGAGACTGTTTAAGAAGTATGCACATGCCGGAGCTTTGCTACGTACTCATGAAAAAGTGGTAACTTCAGCCCGTTTCTGCGTCTGAAGCATATCATTCCCCAGCGCAGGCGTCAAACTTGGCAGTTTTTTTGCCTTTTTGCTTCCTGCCAGTGAAACCAGGCATACCGGGGAGACGACGCTTAGTGGTCTTGGATGCCTGGTCTTCGCTTCCAATCGTTATCACCCAACGTGTGGGCAAACGCGAGAGCCGAATCAATGTAGTCATGCGTACAACCGAGCTGTTCGAGGCGCTTCCTGCATTCAGACTCAGCGGAATAAATGCTACCGTCGTAGCCTCCTTGCACAAGATGCGAAATATACACGGCTACTGCGGTTTGTATTGGCGGAGTTGCCCGCCGGGGGTTGTATAGTGCCATCTGTGCTTCCCCTCCGGTGAAATAAGAGCAACGCGGTGATAGGCCCCCCGTGCAGGGAATTCGCGCGAGCTAAAATCCGCGAGCAGCGGCTTTGGCCATGGCTTTGCGCGCCTTACGTGCCCGTGATTCTGCCTTGCGCTTGCGCTTAACACTGGGTGGCTCGTAGTGCCGGCGGCGCTTGGCTTCGGAGAGCACCCCGTCCTGCTGAACTTTACGAGTGAAGCGTTTGATGGCACCTTCAAATGACTCGCCATCTCGGATTAAAATCTGTGTCACTTTTGTTGCAGGCAGCTCGGTTCGATGATCGTATTTGCCATACGAGGGCTGCCTTCCTTTCTCTGCGTAGTAGCAGTGCTAGATAGACAGCATCTTCCTAAGAAAGTGTTTATTGATGACCTCATTGTGTGCTGCCAAGATAGTAATTATACCATACTGGACGCCAAGCTTGGATATCTCAATTTCCAGGGTTGTGTAACTCGCCGATCGCGGCGACGCAAAGAGCCGCATAGGTTTTGCGCATGTGGTAGAATACGTGAGCAGTTCGTTGCGTACATCCTTTGTGGCAATAGGCAGAAATCTTGATTCCTCCTCTTTCCATGAATCCTCCCAGTAGCGCACAAACTGAGGTGAAAGATCGCTTATGTTGGTCACCACGCTGGTGACAACACCACACACCTCCAATCTTGGAAGAGGAGTCTCCAATGCGCATCTACGTCGGAAATTTACCATATTCCGTCACTCGTGAGAAGTTATCAGAAATTTTTTCCCCATTCGGTGAGGTGGCTGATGCGCACCTGGTTACCGACAGACAAACCGGTCGTCCCAAGGGTTTTGGCTTTGTAGAGATGGATGACGCCAGCGCTCTCAAGGCAATTAGTCAGCTCAATGGCACGGCACTCGACGATCGCACCATCACCGTGAACGAAGCGCAGCCGCGGCCCGAGCGCAGAGAGGGCTCGTATAGTGACGGCGACCGATCCAGGCAGCGTCACTGGTAATACCCTGCGCATGTACTCGAGAGCCAGAACCGCCTGCCTGCTTATGCTCATGTGCAGGGTGACGGCGAGACGGTTCGGTCCCGGTACGAGGTGATTATGCTAGAGGCCAGTGCGATTGGAGACGAGGAAAGACATGGCAGCTGAAGCGGAGTGTGTTTCCGAGCAGGCGATCTGCCATGTCAAGCAATGCTCTGAGGAGGCAAGCCGTTCTTGCGACCATTGTGGACGCGCTTGTTGTGCCACGCACATACGGCTCATCTCAATAGAACGACGCCTAGCCCGCAGTCACTCCGGCGATGGACTCGCCCGTCTTCCAACCAGCACGGAAACCTATTGGCTCTGTCCGTCCTGCTGGAAGAAACCAGTACCCGGCAAAACACCATTCGACTTATCGTAGCTTTCCACGGTCGTCTGGTCTCTGGCGCTGCGACCCTTCGGATTGGGCTTCGTAGCCCGACTCTCTCAGGTGTCGCCCTCTACTACCTACCGCTTGCCGTGGCTGGGCAGAGATTGGTTGTTCAGCGATTGGGGTTCTCGTCGGCGTAACTGCGTCGCTAGCTGGGGGCGAGGACGAGGGGCGCGACTGGTTTCGATTTGTTCCCCAACGGCGACAGCCGGTAATGGTATCCCCTCGTGTGGCCATGGTTGTGGAGCTAGCCTACTGCCAAGTTCTCGCTGGATCTTTTGCCAGGCCGGCATATCTTCTGGTGTGATGAGGGTGATAGCCTCGCCTTCGCGATCCATGCGCCCGGTTCGCCCGACGCGATGGGTAAATAACTCAGCGGACTCCGGCAGCTCGTAATTGATGACCTGTTCGATAGACAACACATCAAGCCCGCGTGCCGCCACGTTGGTCGCCAGTAACACCGGCACTGTCCCAGCGCGGAAGTCTGCGACCACCCGGTCACGAGCATTTTGGCTCATATTGCCCTGAAGCGCGGCAACCGGATACCCTCGGAGTGCCAGCTCACGTGCCAGCTTCTTGACGCCGTGCTTGGTTCGACCAAATACCAGCGTGGACCCAGTGGCGTTGCGACGGCGATCCAGCAGAGCAAGAAGGGCGTCGAGTCGGCGGCCCGACGGGACGGCATAAATGACGTGAGCGATAGCAGGAGGGGGCTGAATTTCAACCGAACCAGCTTCGACGCGCACTGGATCATGCAGGTACCGTTGCGCCATACGGACGGCCCATTCGGGCAGAGTAGCGGTGAAGAGCGCCAGCTGGCGGTTCGGCGGGGTAACTGCCAGAATACGTTCGATATCTGGTGCAAAGCCCGCATCCAGCATCTGGTCAGCTTCGTCAAGCACAACCATGCGGAGTCGATGCAGATCCAGATTGCCTTGGCGCAGGTGATCCAACACGCGGCCGGGAGCGCCAACGGCAATGTGAGCGCCGGACAGCAATGCCTGGCGCTGCGGCCCGAGCGGTCGGCCGCCGACAAGCTGGGCGATGCGCAGGCCACGCCCGCCGTCAAGCGAGGCGAGCACATCACCCACCTGGCTGGCGAGTTCGCGCGTCGGCACCAGCACCAGCGCCTGCATCTGGTTTAAACGTGGATCCACGTGCTCGACGAGTGGCAGCCCGAAGGCAATGGTCTTGCCGGAGCCGGTACGCGACTGGCCGATAACGTCACGACCAGCCAGGAGAGGTGGTATAGCACTCGCTTGGATTGGGGTTGGCGACTCGATGCCCTGGCGTTTTAGCGCAAGCACGGTGGCGCCATGCGCACCAAGCTCCGCAAAAGATGAGGCTGGAATCGAATTGCCGGCTGTGTGCGCATGAGATACCGAAGAACCAGGAGACGCGGAAAGTGGCGTAAGCGGGGAAAGGGTTTTAGACACGCGTATTCCTTCTAAGTGGACCGGCTGTTACCCATGACATATGAGACCGGAACCGCTGATTTATCTCGCCATACGGAATCGGATACGCGTCCTACAAACGGTTCACGGTGCCAGTTGCACGCGATGAATCTGCACACGAGCCGACTGCGAAAGAGACACTTACTGAGGGGTAAAATGCGGCACGAATTGCATGCACATCAATCCACTCATACCTTATAGCGAGCACAGTATACCTCAGGTTTCTCGCCCCTGTCAACGCGGTGGCGGCTCGACACCGGTTCTTGTGACTCGCGTGACTCGCGGGCGACTCCAACACGGCGCATAAGCCTAAGCCTAAGCCGTTGCACTGAACTCCAGCAGAACTCCAAAACTAATCGTGCGCATGATACGCGAAACAATGACGCACGGAACACGCTCATAGTACTGCTCCACAAATATGGTGGGGCAAAACACTAGGAGACCTCATGGCATCCGTTCCGGCGTACGTGCAGTCAAACCCTGTCTACAGGATTGCCTACAAGACCGTTATTCTCCTCGTCGTGCTGATTCCTCTGCTTTCTACCGCTGTGGCGATTCGGCTGCTCTGGCAGCGAGCCGTCCATGTGCCGGACCTCATATTGCTTGGTGTGATGTATGCTTTGGTGGCATTTGGGGTGACAGTCGGCTTCCACAGGATGCTGACCCATCGCAGTTTCCAGGCCCATCCGGTCGTAAAGCTGCTCTTGCTCATCCTTGGCTCGATGGCATTTGAGGGCCCAGCTATCTCCTGGGCGGCTACTCATACCCAACACCATGCACGCTCCGACCGCGAGGGTGATCCGCATAGCCCGGCCGATGGGTTTCTTCACGCGCACATAGGCTGGATCTTCCGCGATAGCGCTGCTGACCCCAAGGTGTATTGCCGCCACCTGTTGAACGATAGAATAGTAATGTTCGTCAGTAAGACCGCCCTGCTCTGGGCAATACTGTCGCTGGCGATTCCCTTCGGCATTGGGTGGCTCGTGGGCGGGTGGCCACTGGCCTTGACTGGCCTCCTCTGGGGCGGCCTGGTACGCATGTTTCTGACGCATCACGTGACCTGGAGCGTAAACTCGGTCTGCCATACCTTCGGACGGCGGGAGTTCGAGACAACCGACCGTAGTCGCAATGAATGGGTCGTTGGCCTGCTGGCATTCGGAGAAGGCTGGCACAACAATCACCACGCTTTCCCACGCTCGGCGTTCCATGGCTTGCACTGGTGGCAGTTCGACCTCTCCGCTTATCTCATCTGGACGCTTGAGCGCCTGGGCCTGGCACGAGACGTCTATCGCGTCCCTCCCACCGCCTTGATACAGCGGGCAGCCAAGAAGACGATTTTGTTCTCCTCGCAACCGGAGATGCTGGCACAGGCAATACCGGAGGAGGAGCCGGTCTTTTAAGCAGTCGCACGGACTGGCAAAGCATCCGTACTTGGACTACCTGCGCTCTTGCCTGGGCCTCTCTCCTGCCAGCCAGCGCCAGCAAGGCGAGTGCGAAAGCACTCACCTACGCCTCTGCACCTTCACATGCGCAACAGTCACAGGTGGTACGTGATGCCCACAATCCTTAGCGGTTCCGGCCACAATCCCCAACTGATCCAGCCACTCCACTCGCAGTCCCCGCCGTCAAGCCCTCCTCCATGGTCTGGGTTTCATCCTAGCGGAACCGTCAAAACTGCTCACCATCCACTGCGGAATGCAGGGTGTATGCTAAAATTGGCGCAAGATGGCCGCCGTGTACCGTGATGCTGGCATGCACGCGTTCGTTCTTGTATCAATCCTATCTGTGCTCGTGGCGGGCCCACTCTTGGGTGTGGTGTTGGGGATCAGCGGACCGGCTCTGCACTCTGCGCTCTAGAATAGCTTGACCCAGTTTGTTTCTAGGTTGTGACGGCCCCCATACCAGTTCATCCCCGCCGGATCGAGGTGCGGAATGTGGGTGGAGCGCGGAATCGTCGCTTGCTAGCTTCTGGCGCAAGGCTGCCACAAACTCACGGTGTCATGTTCCAACCGCGCTGGAAGTCATCTTGGCATGCGCTGCCGAGACAAAACACAATCTGCGCGAGCATGCATATGAAGTGGCCAGCGAGAAGGTGGAAGACCCCTATACAGCAGAGTATGGAGGTCTTCCATGATCAGCAATCAAGAGCCACGAAATGCCTCAACCTGATCATTGGGCACCCCGATGGAGACATGCTGGTGCACACCCTTCCAGGTACCGCCCTCCCGGTGGAAAATGGTGGTTACCCGCAGCTGGACCTCTGCGCCATTCGGCATCCGCACTAATGGCTGATCAACTACCCAGCCCAGATCGCCCTCCGCCCACGCCTGGGGATCGTTTGGGATGTTCTGCACGCCCTGGCCCATCGCCTGCCGTTGGGCATCGAGCATCTGGACGATTGTCGCGCGATCGGTCCACCACTCCGTTGGATCGGTGCCAAACACCGAGACGGCGGCTGTGGTCGAGACCTGTTGATCAGCTGGTGTATCGCGCAAGTCGCCACTGTTCATCCGCTGGTTCAGGTCAAGAAGTTCTTGTGAGCGCTCCATAAAGAACATTCCTCTCCAGTCGAAATTGCGTCTACTCAGGGCGCACAGCACCACCGAAGTCGAGGAAGACACAGGGCTCGTCGCCCACTACCCAACCGTCGTGGCCCGCAGGTATAGCGGCAATTTCGCCCGGCCCAAACTCCATCTCCGTCCCGTCAGCCATTAGCACGTGTGTCCGGCCAGAGAGCACATAGGCGAAATGGTTGACCTGGCACAAGTCGGTGCCAGCCACCGGCTTGATGTCGTTGGTCCAGCGCCACCCGGGTTCATAGGTGACACGTGTCACCAGCCGGTCGCCGAACTTCACCATGTCCATCCTAGTGTTGGGGGGTGTGCGTCGCTCATCAGGCGCGTTGAAGCTCTTCTTTTCGAGACTTGCCATGAGACCACCCTTTCACTCTGCGAATAACAATCTCCCACGCGGCGGGGTCGGTGGCACTATATGACACTGTCCGCCTCCTGTCAAACGGGCTGTTAACGTGTCGCTCCACCTACTCATGGCCCAGGGCTTTTGTACAGTAATTATGAGCGCTGCTCACCAGTAGACAGGAAAATGAAGAAGGATACCTGGGAGAGGGGCTCACTTAAAGTGCCGGCGAGCCATAGGAGTTGTCGTTGTGGCTGTGGGTGAATTCCTACACCACCTCATCTGCCAGCTATACTGTCCTTGGCACAATCAGGCGGCGCGATCTAAACGAGGAGGACAGGTATGATCGACGATTCCGGGCAAAGCGAGCAAGCGGTAGAGTCAGGTAATAAATGGGGCGACCCCACTAGGGTTTGTCTGACGAATCGGCCGTGATGTGCTACCCTCGTTGTGTCCAGGAGCGAGACGAGGGGGAGCGAGATGATGGGACGAGGGAAGTTAACGGATTGCGCGTGGGCGACGATTGAGCCGCTGCTGCCGAGGAGCGGGCAGTCAACTACCGGGCGCTGGTGGTCCTCGCCTCCATTGTTCTCTGGCTCGAGTCCTGATTCGTCAGAGACGCCCTGGCTCGACCACTATCCAAACGTCGGTATCGGCGTAGAACCCAACTGCGCTTGCAGGGTGAGGGCGTCGACGTAGGTGTCTTTCCTGGTCACGCGCCCATTCAAGACACGGATGATATCGACACCTTCGATGGCGATATCCTGGTTCGTCGCAGCGGTGGTCTGCGTCCCCGCCACGCCTGCTGGGCTGACAATCGTGGCATGCAAAATCCATTCCGCGACAAAATGCCCCTTGCCGAAGAGGACTCCGCGTGGCTCGAAGCGCGCCTGCGTCCAGGTCGCGAAGAAGGTGTCAAGCGCCTTGCGAATCTCGGCCAGGCCAGTGGCCTTCAGACCGCCACCATGCACTTCAAAAACCGAATCCTCGGAATGCAGGGCGAGGATCGCGTCAGTGTCGTGATGGGCCCAGGCCGATGAATAGTGGCCCGCCAAGTCCATGAGCGTCGAGTCGGTTGAAAGCGTCGAGTCGGTCATATGCAGCAATTCCTCCCTCGATCCGCCGGTTTACAACGACAAGGCAGCGCCTTGCCGGCTTACACGGGGGAAGCAGATACATGGCGCATGCCTTGTTCACACCAACTCAATGGTTTGCACCGTCGGGTTGCGTGCCAACTATAGCACACACCATCGGGCTTGTATTGAACGCCTGTGTGTATGGCAGCGATTTTGTCGCTACTCGATGCGCAGCACTACGAGAAACAGACGGTCAGTTATCAGGTATACTGGGGGTCCGTGCCTCCATCGTCATCTAGCTTGGCTCCTGATTCGTCAAACAGACCCTAGTCAAGAGCGGCAGGCGGAGCTTCAGGGATATCTGGATCGCTGGCAGACAGAATTGGACCATTTTGAGCGTAAAGGACAGTTCTACAACGTAGAGCTTACTGGAGCGGATGTGTGCTGGCTGGCAGAACAGTCGGTACGCGATGAGGATGGCTCTCTATCGAATCTGCACCTTGAGGGAGCCGACCTCAGCCAGGCACAGTTAGAGGGTGCCTACCTCGACGGGGCGCACATGGCGGGTGCCAACTTCTACCAAGCGCAGTTGCAGGGGGCCGGCCTCGGCGATGCGCAAATTGGAAAAGGCCGATCTCTATCAGGCGCAGCTGGGGGGCGCTTACCTCTACGGAGCCACCTTCACGCAGCGGTTTTTCGGGCGATTATGGTAGTAGCCAGCGATGCGTCACCCAGGCGGTTCTGCATATGGCAGAAGAAGTTGAAAAGCAGGCCGGCATTGCTTTGGCTCGAGATGAGTCGAAAATCGCACGCCAGCAGTGCTCTCTCAAATTAGCGCGAAATGCAGCGTAGGGTATTCGGAGCATGACATGTCACCCGAATGCCATCCGTCATGAACAGCGTGTGCAGCTACTGGACAATGAGAGTCAAGTTCATATTTGGATGCACGGTGCAGGTGATCAGATAGGTTCCGGCGGTCGGGAAGGTAACGCTTTTCGTTCCACCTGCGGTGATGGTAAACCCCGGACTCATCAGCATCGAAGGACCCGGTGCCTTCGTGTCGCACAGCTGGTTATGCCCCAGACAGATTTGGTGGAAGGCACCTCCATCGACGGTGTCGGAAAAGAGTAACGTCTGGCCGGCCTTGATGGTTCTGGTGGTTTGTACGAAGTTGTTGGTATTCAACTGTACGGTGGTAGCCGGTACCGAGGGTCCATGCGCCTCTGGCGCTTTGCCGCAGCCAAAGAGCGCAACCACCAGGAGAAGAACTGGAACACCAAGCAGAGTTTTCTTCATAAGAAGATATCGTTCCCTTCACTCAATTTGAGCACCAGAAGGAAATATAGCAAGTGTTCTCGCCGGTGACAACTTCTCGCTTGCATTTTTGCAGCCACAGAAAATCTATATATTCGATCTACCGATGACATGGGGTGCTCCGCACGCCCATACATCAAAGTAACAATTCAGGCAGACTTGCGCAGCAGCTGTAGCCTAGAGGCCTGACAACAGACGAACAGAGCGCTCAGAAAGGCCGGGCATGTAGGTAAAGCGCGAACGGCTCGCCGCCCTCCTCAAGGAGGAGATCGTGGCTGTAGCGGAACCCAAGGCACTCCATCACTGCCCGCGACCGCGCATTGCGTGCCTCAGTGTAGGAGACGACTTCGTCGGCAGCTAGCTCATCAAAAGCGAACGCCAAGCCGGCTCGGTCAATCTCAGTCGCGTATCCATGCCCCCAGAACGGGCGGAGCAGGGCCTGCCTGATCTCCAGCCTCTCTTGGCCCGCAATGTGCACCCGCGACAGACCACCACGGCCAACCAAAGCACCGGTCAACCGTTCGTAGGCCATCCACTTGTGGACACCAGCTGTCTCCCAGGCTCGGGCAATCCTAGCCGCCTCGTGCTGCGCCATCTCGAGCGTCCACACCCCGTACCACTCAGCGACCGCAGGGTCCGCAAACAAGCGCCACAAGTCCGCGGCATGCCCCAAACCAATCGGCTCCAGGCGCAGCCGAGCAGTGACGCGCACGCGGGCAGGCACCACATCGTCCTCCTTCATGCTAGGCCTCCTTTCACTTTCGACTTTCACTTGCGGATCAGTCACACATCAGGCGAAACTGGGATATAGTGGTTGTCCGAGAAAGAGTGTCTCTAAGGCACTAATAAATGGAAGAAGCGTAGTGAGGACAGGATTCGCACAGACAAGTGCCCATACCGGAGGTATGAAAGGAGGAACAGCGAAACACTGGGACGGTAAACCTAGACAAGGTCGTACACGTACTTCCAGGTTACCAGCAAAAGCGTTAGTCAAGCCGAGGATTATACCAGTGACGAGCAAGAAGATGAACACCCATTTTGGGGTTTCGTCACTACTCTGAACGCTCGGTGTCGGCGACATCGCTTGTTACCTCTCTCCAAGATGACTGCAGAACAGGCAGGATCAGGGCTTCTGCGACTCACTTCATACAACTCACCTCGCGTGCAGATTATCGGATTACGTTCAATCCAGTGCCGCAAGTGCCAGTAATGGCCTTTTTTCACGCAAATCTCACTATGCGAGAATTAAGACAGTTATGTGCAACGTGATCCATCTGCGGCACTTCCGACATTGATTACCATTAGAGGTTGGTGGTTGCCGGGCGACTGGTACAGCACTAGGCCCGAGCAATATTGTGACTCCGCAAAAGGTCAATGGCAGTACAAGGGCAGTGGATTCGATGGATGGAACGAGTCCAGTATCTCCGTCACGTACGTAAAATCGGCTGCTATCCAGGTAGGTGGCACGGCTGGAGTAGGTGGTGGATTGAGGCCTCCTCTTGGTGGTGACACAACACCTGGGATCGTGACATCGATCTGGAAGTGCGCACCGGCCGTGTTAAAGAGCAACGTGTCAAAAGGTATGCCGGTCGCACGATAGAAGTGGAATGGGATCGTGAACGGGGAACCAGATCCACCTTGACAATACCAATGGTGCTCGAAGGCTGTATTATCAATCGGTCCAGCTACAATGTACACTGACGCGCCCCCTGCGCCGTGCGAGGCTTCGCTCACGGTGACAGACTCCCAGGGATCCGTCGCGCTCCCGCTCGGGTCGCCGAAGGTGGCGTAGTTCGTCTCGCTCTGTACGGTCCATCCTGATGGAAAATACAGGGAATACAGACGCAGAGAGTCGGTAAAGCTCTGCCAGCCAGGTTGGAAAAATATCACCCCGACCCGTGCAATCACGACTACAGTGACTACCATGACCGGCAACCATCTGTCCAGGCGCCCACGTTGCGTTACCTGCTTTGGTGCCGGACTGTCGGAGACATCAGGTTGCGTCGGCTCTGGAACTGTCATGAGTCCTCCTTCTTTTGTCCGGGATGAGGCGTGACCCGAGCACGACGCAGATGTGTCCGCATCTGGACGGCTCGGTTACCTAGCAGGCGCTCCGCGCGTAGAACTTACGTTGTTCGTGATACCTGGTACAGTAGGCGGCCCCTGCGGTAGAGCGCGTAGACGCGCTCGCTAGGGTAAATGCGCGTAGGAAGACAAGCAACCCAGTCGTTACAAGCAATACAACCATCACTAAAATGAGGGCTTTGCGCGGACTTCGCCAGGGGATGTGCTTCGCTAGACACCAAGGATTTTTGCTCTATCACAGAGCTATCACGACAATAAGATTAGCGATCTGCGGTCTAAGTAGAACTAGGGGTGGCGTTAACAACAACAGCAACCAGAGCGATGATCAAGCCGTACTCGATCATGCCCTTGACCACGAGACATGATTTCCTTCTTTCTAGAAGCGGTGGTGTTCGGATAGCTGTCAATCAGGGGCCGCCCCATTAGACGGCAATGGCCCTCATCTTGAGGCCCCCTGTGGGACGATCCAGCTACCAGCAGCCGCCTCGCCGCCGTGGACTTCTATAAATGTGATGCGTGCGGCGGAGTAGATCACGGTATGGACATTCGGGCCAAGCCAGGTAACTGGCTTATTATCTCGTGTCTGTGGGTTGCGAAGCTGCACGAATGTATCAGTTCGGCCAGGCAGGCCGTCAATCTGAGCCATGAAGGGCTCGCCGTCTAGAACATGGACCGTTACTTGGATATAGGCACCGATTGGTTTGCTCACGAGTTGCTCTCGCCTCCGTTTGAAACTTCTCGTTCTCAGTACTACACAGGTCGGTGGCCCCTACCCTACAACACTAGGCCTAGAAGCCAAAGGCCCTGCCACAGATGCAGGATTGGCGGCTCGGGTACGATGATGGGTTGTTCGCCAGGTCCACGAACAGCGATGTATGTTACCGGTCTGGGCAAGCAATCTGAGACGGTTCGCGTCAACTGGTCTCATGACTATCAACGCACTGGGAGGTCGCGTAGACACCAGTCCTGAATGTGGTCTGGGTCTCACACCCGTTCGCATACCAGGGTGAACCACTCTCGGACACGATGATATCTATGTGCTCCCAGCTCCACGAAGGCTTGCCCACCCGAGGACAAGTTGCTGTAGTTAAGCAGGAAACGACAGACCCTGTTGGGATCGTTCCCAGTGACGTGATAGATGACGATAGCCGTTGCTGATGAATGCGATCACTCGCCAATAGAACATCACCAGGATAGAGGTTCTGAGTAGCTACCTGGCTGGCGAGCTTCACATTTAGGGCGTCTTGAGTGGTGAAGTTATAGGCACCAGCAGGCACGTCACTCACGAGGTAGTTCATGATGACAAGGTCCGACTGCATCACCGACGCACTCAATGTCTGACCAACACCAATGTGCTGGGTAACCACGACGACCGGCTCAGTTGCCCCCGCCTGCTGGGTTGCATTACTAACAATGTAGATGACCAGTATACCGGCCGCAACGCGATGATACCGAGTAGTCGCCCCGCCCACCGCGACTATTCCCATTCTGGCCCTGCCTTCCACGTGGGGGTTGGGTTGACATATATCACTCCTCCTAAAATGAAAATCAGCGACCACCAGTATAGGTGATCGCTGAATATCAGGCAAGCTGGGGAGAGCCGCTCGTGATAGAGCAGAAATGGCTCCAGTGATCACATTTAGTGCGATCCTGTGGGGAGACCAGCCGAGGCTAGCAAGAATTGTATAAAACTACTAGTGGCGACACCACAGCAGACAATTGTTGCCGGTGATAGCAGGACTCTGCCCAGAAGTAGGTCGATCACGCCATCGACGGTCACCCCAATGGCCATAGTCATAAGTATCACGGCAACACCCGTGAGTTCGACCGGCTGCTTGTCCGTCGCATGCTTGATGGTCGATGAGGCCCCAGGCGAACCGCGACATCAGCAAGCATCACGCCGTCCCCAGCGTGGCTAGTGCTTTTTCAAGATTGGGTCAGCATCGCTCGACGCTCGACGTGAAGGCGGGAGCGCTGCTCAAGGCCTCCACCCAGACGACACCCTTGCAGCACAACAGGCAGGGCGCACTAGATCTCATCCATTCACCGAAACGGGTGCTGGCGTACCTGTGGGAACCTCATGTTTCGTACTGCTGTCGTGCTTCTGTTGCCATGCACAGAAAGAAGGAGAGCGATAAGTTTAATCCGTACTCGATTATGCCCACTCACCAAGTCCCACTGCTCCTGGCGTCGATGACACACCTTCCGTGGACGCTGCTGCTCGCCGGCTGCTTGTCACTGGCTCTCGTGGCCCAAAACGGTCTGCCTTTCCAGATCTCTACGACACCTTATTTACCTATACTCCCCAGATGCTTCAGGCGCTGCACCAGATAGGTCTATCTCGGATACTCTATAGCGTGATTGGCATCATGTTTAACACCGTACTGCTTTCAGTGCTCTATCCAGTCATGGGGCAACTGATCTACGTGTGCCGCTGGGTTGTTGTCATGTGCGTCATTTGCGCAATAGACGCTCTGAAATTAGGCAGCGCAGTCACCTTCTATAATTTCAGCAGCGGGGACGTCGTACCGACACTGGCAGCCAATCCAATCTTGCATGTGGCCACCCTCGTGCTCTTTGGAGTAGGAGAGACGTCCTTGGTGGTGTTCTTCTATCTCTTGCCTTCCGGACGGTTTGCGCCGCGCTGGACACGCTGGGCTGCCTTGGTAGTAGTAGTCTACTATCTGGCAGTAGTCTTTTTTCCGGCGCTGCCCTCCAATTCTGGAGAACCATCAGCTGTGTTTCCCGTCTTCTCTGCTGAGCGCTGTCGTGGCCCAGATGTATCGCTACTGGCGCATATCGACACCCAAAGAACAGCAACAGACGAAATGGGTGGTCTTTGGCTTTGTGCTGGCAATCCTGCTTCTCGCTGTGTACCTCTCTCTCGGGTTTCTGCTGCCCACATCTATCAATGATAATCTGGTGTTTGAAAATCTGAATCCAATCTTCCCAGTAGCCTTGCTATAATTCCCATTTTTATCGTGATCGGCATTCTGCGCTCGAATCTTTGGGAGATTCACACCACGATCAACGAGGGCTGCTCTTGCTAGCTAAGGGGACCTCTTTGCAGCCATATATCAGGCGGGTCTCATCATTGGCCTGGAAACCGTTCTGATCGCCTCATCAATCAAGCCTCAATGATCCAATCGTTTTGGTGACCTCCACGCTGGCGATTTTCGTACTCTTCGAGCCGATGCGCCAGCGCATCCAATCGATCATAGATCGCCGCTTCTATCGCAGCAAGTACGATGCTGTCAAGACCCTAGCGGCTTTTAGCGCGATGCTGCGGGTGAGTCAATCTTAGCGACTGCACCACACATGCTGCTGTGGTCGCGGACCATGCAGCTGCTCACATCTCGCTCGCTAGCGAGCACGACCGAGCTATCCACCAGTCTAGGTTCACGGAGTACAGGAGTCTACCGGCGCAACAAGTCGAGAATTTTTTTTTTCGCCCCGCCCATAACTCTGGCGTTTGAGTCAGTTTTCATGCGGTTGACATATGTCACCTTTCGCGCACGTGGTTCCCTGCGCGGAAGAACGCTCCGGTCGGAGGTGAACCGCGACGTGAGGCGTTTATCTCGCGTGCGAGTCTGAATGGGGCAGCGGCTCCACGTAGGCCTGTGCCTGTGGGCAAACCGTTGCCTCCACTCACCAGCGCTCGCTTGTCAGGACGACCTGTACTCCGGTGGGGGCATACCCGTTCCCTCCCGCGTGTAGTTTCGGCAAGAGTGTCACTGATCGCGATGCTTTCCGCGAACTGGTGGTTGCATCGCGGATTTGCCACGGCCTAACTGACTCATCGGTGGGGGGCATACCCGTCTCCCGCGCTTTCCCCTCCTTGTATCCTCCGGCAAGAGTGCTCCTATCACTTCCGCGACCCCTCCCCCCCCCTCTTGCGCTGAACTCGGTGGCGGTGGGCAATGTCTCACAGGGGGACCTCTCAGCGTGTTGTCTAGTGGGTGTAGAGTGGAATAGAAGGAAAGCATCCGAATGACTGCTCAAACCGGCACCGGGAATCGGCGGCTGCTACTTGTAGTCGCTCTGACAGCGCTGGTAGGCCTGTCGGCCTGTGGGCAAACCGCGGCCCGTACCCATGCGGGCTCGCTCGGCGATGTGCCGGTGGGAACGGGCTCGTCACCGGAGCCGGGCACTAACGGCCAGCCCCAAGTTCAGCCCCACGGGCATGGCGACTCGATCATCGCCGTCGGCAACGTCGCCTATGTGGGTTCGGACAACGAGCGGATCTACGCGTTTCGGTCCACCGACGGCCACATACTGTGGCAGCGCTCCCTGGGAGGTGCAGTCTACGTCTATGCCGTGACTGGCGGCGCCGTCTACGCGCTTGCCGACGCTGAAGGCGTCGGCAGCGGCGGCCCAGCGAGCTCCTCCACGACCACGCTTTACGCCCTGAATGCTGGCAGTGGCGCAACTCTCTGGAAGTTCAGCGCTCCCGGCCCCAACCAGCCCACCAACGTCGTGGTAGGCGACGGTATAGTCTATGTCGGCACTTCGTCAGAGGGGCAGCAGCAGACCATCCTCGCCCTGGATGGAAGCGACGGGCGGCTGCTGTGGCAGTACACCCAATCGACTGGGATTCCTGGCCCTATCGCCGCCGGAAGCGGCGTAGTGTATATCAGCCAGGTGGCGGCGCCGAACGTTTCACTGGCCACCACGACCTTTTCTGCGCTCGACGCCTCTAGCGGTAAGCTGCGGTGGAGCCTGAGCATACCGACAGCCGACGGGCCCGTTGGCGGACCCCCGGCGATGGGTGACGGTATGCTCTACGTTGAGACCACTTTCGGCTCGGTGTACGCGCTGCAAGCGAGCACCGGCGAAGAGGTGTGGCACGTTTCCGCCGCCGAAGTACCCGGCGTGCCACCGCAGCCGCTTAACTCACGTCTCTCTCCGATTCTGGAAAGCGGTGTGCTCTTCGCCGGCGGACCGGCAGGGGTTGCCGCCTATCAGGCCAGTAACGGCTCCGTCCTCTGGCAGTACTCGAAGTCGCTTGCTGGACCATTTCCGCCTCAGATCGTTCTGCAGTCCGGGGATCTCTACGTTGCCAGTATGGGGCTGCTAGCCGCCCTTGACGCTTCGACCGGCTCCGTCCTGTGGCAGAAGCAGAATCAGCCTGGACTGGGATTAATCCCTAATGCACCCTTGATAGTCACCGGCGGAGTAGTTATCACTGGCGCAAGCGCGCTGCGGGCCAGCGACGGCTCTCAGCTCTGGCAATCGTCGGTCTCCCCCGGCGGAGAAGGGAATGTCAATGCCGGTACGCAGGAGGCGGTGGCCGCGGGAGTGGTTTACATTGGGACTGACGACGGCGTGGTGCATGCCCTCAACGCGGGTAGCGGAAGCTCGCTCTGGAGTTACACCATACCGGAGCTTCGGGTGCCAGTGTCGCCGGTGTATAACGCCAACGTGACCTTTAGCCAGACGACAACCTACCAGCAGGCGCTGCAGATCTTGACCAATCTAGGGCTGCAGACCAGCCTGATCTGCACCGCCCAGTGGACCGACAGCGATACCTCCAGCACCACCTTCCCCAAGAGCCACTCGCTGTATGTGCAGGCAACCGTCGCCTCGGCGCCGCTGTGGCTGATCCGCCTCCAGGCCACTCCCGGGGTCGCAAGCGCGCAAGGGGTGAGTGGATTCTTTTCTTGCCCGGCAGAGCCGGAACCCACCGGTCCCCGGTACCTGAGCAGCCAGCAGGCGGACAGCTACGTGCAAGTGACGTTTACCGGCGCCACCGCTACCACTTACTCTACGGTGCTGGAGGCGGTCGATGGGCAGGGATTCCGGCTGGCCGATCCCTGCTACGAGCAGTCCCGCGCCGCGGGCTTGAAGCCCACCTGGCCGCCGATGAGCCAGGCCGCAAGCTTTGCCAAAACTGGACGGCTGGTGCTGGCCACTACCACAGAGAACGCCACCACCTGGTTAGAACAGTTGCGGGCGCTGCCAGGAGTCACTCAGGCCACCTCGCCCTACACCACCTCCTGCTGAACGGGCGGTGTAAAGCGACGACAACTCGCCGGCCGGTAAGCCGAAGACGGACCCCAGTCGCCGGAAGATCCGAGAGGAGGCGCATGAAGCGGCTGTGTACGCGCCGGGAGCACTGCCCACAGTCGGGGCACACCGCCCAGCGACGAGTCGGATCGAGGGGAAGGTGTTTCCAAGGTGATGCGGATTACTCTGCTCGCCTCCATATCGGGGACGGCATCAGACAGTGACCAATAGGATCCCGGCCACGATCAGGCTCGCCCCGATCCAGATCCGCCAGCTATGCTTGCCACTGGTCAGGAAGAGTCCGATCAGAACCGAAACCTCTCGTAGCGTAGCAACGCGCCCTGCGTCCGCGCGTTGGAAGGCAAAGAGAACCAGCAGATAGGCGGCGACTGAGCCGATGGCGATCTGTGTGCCTGGCTTGACTGCTTGGCGAAGCCGGTTCACGTCCAACCGCAGATAGGCGGTCAGCATCACACCTTGGAGACCAAGAACTGCTCCGAGATATCCGACTGGCGAGACGGTCTGCACCGCGCGAGCGTCAATAAGCGAATACGCGGCAATTGCGCATCCTGTCAGCACGGCAAACCCAATGGCTGCCTGCTGGTGAGTGCGATACCCGGTCAGCGCAATAAAGATCAGGCCAGTCGCAAGCGCAAGCGCGCCGAGAATAGTGAGCAGCGTCGGGGGTTCCGCAAGCACTATCCATCCGCCAAGCGTGACCAGGAAAGGAGCTGTTCCGCGACCAATGGGATACGCGACGGCCAATGCGCCGCGCTGGTATGCGGCAGAAAGACAGAGTGCATACGCAGTCTCTGCACTGGCGGAAAGAATGATCGACGGCCAGGTGGACCAAGGCGGAACAACGATGATGGCGGGAAGCAATCCCGCGCACGAAACCAGCCCGGCGACGGCCATTGCGGCAGCGCGATCCTGTGCCGTGTGCAGCCGGACGTTCCAGAGTGCGTGCAGGGTCGCGGCAGCCAATACAAGCGCTAGGGCGATAGGAGAAATAGCCAGCATGGCGATGTTCTTATCTTGTCAAACGTCAGTTTCGGATGCGGTCAAGCCACTCGGGCAGATACGATGGGGGAGGCAACGATCCCAATCTGCCAGCTAGCTCGTGATCCTACGAAGCAGAGCGTGCAGAAGCACGTCATATCTCCGGCATTCTAGCATGTATGGTGTGCAAGCCCGTAAGGGGGGCAAGAACGAAAGACGGGATGCATCAGAGAACCCGTCAGGAACAGTATTGCTCCTACGAGGATGAGAGCGACTGCTTCACGAGTCCAGATGGGAAACTATACAAACTGGCCCTCCTCTACTACGGCCGACTCTGCCAGTAAGATAGCGGAATTTCGCCATTGGGGGACCTCTTACGGCAGGGGGCGCTTGAAGACATATTCTCTGGCAGCTCCGTAAGTGCTTCCAAATGCCAGCGTTGAGGTGGTCCCTGTGAATCCTACAAGTTCCCAGCCATCATTACCCATCTGATTGAGCAATCCTACAAATGAGGGAACTCCTACGCTTTGATCATTGATGGTCCATTGGGTGGTCGGCGGTGTATCAATTCGCATGACCTGCATGTACTCCCATTTCTGCATGGCTTTCCTCCTACTGTCTCGTCTCCGTCTGCCTGGACACCATTCTACCCTGGCACCAAACAGGAAACAAGGGGCGGCAAAGCACCTCACATCTCCGGCATTATGGTTTAATGGGACTGATAGCAGGCAGTCAACTAGTAGCGAAGAGGGGTGAGCCAGATGGAGAAGTGGGAATACAAGTTATTGCACGGCCTCTCTGAAGAGGAACTCAACAAATGGGGCGAGGAAGGATACGAGATATACAGCATTATCCCGCCTCCACCTCCACCGCCAGGACGTTATGAGTCGCCAGAGCATAGGGACTCAGAGACGACGGTTGTACTCAAGCGCCGCAAACCGTAAGCTCTCCAACCCTTCCTAAGCGCGAGCAAGCCGCCCACAAGCTAGCCAGACAAGGACTAACACAGGGCAGCATCTGTGTTTACTCGGCTCTCCAAACATTGACTGGGTGTTTTCGGCAGTCGGGAAACAGCCACATGGGAACAGGAAGGTTAGCTAACAGTATCTTGAAGCATAGCCATCTATGCTCGCGTTTGTACGACCACCGCTCTATCCAATGCCCGGGATTGGAGAACCGTAGAGATCGGGAGCCGTACTGGCCGTACTGCAATGGCGGCCTCTATCCCCTGCCCGAAGGAGTCAGGGAGTGCTTTGCGCAAAATGTTGTACGAGCCGTTGACATCTGCCTGAATGCGCCGCCCATTCTTGGCTCGATACAGCCCACGCTGCTCGCGCTTCCCACTAAAGGCCGGCTGGTCCTCTCGCGTGGGGTCGTAGACGGGCAGCGGGTCACTATCCAGGAAGGATGCCTTGCTCGTATAACTCTCTTCCTGCACAACCACCCGTATCCCGGCGAGCTTCGCTTTGTAGCTGAGCATGTCGATAAAGCGGGCATGCGGCACCTGCACAAAATGCTGATTGTTGACCCGGCCCAACTCCACCCCTTGCTTCCAGAGCCGGTTTTTGCCGATAACCAATGTGCCAATGCCTTCAGCGACTACCAAGGCGATGATCGTCTTGCTGGCAGCATGGAGGTAGTGGGTGATACGGCGTGTCCGTTTCGCGCTCAGGCGTTCCAGGCGCGCTGTGGTGCCATCATGGCCCAAGGCTCCCTGCAATTCCGCTCTCCGCTTGTTGTAGAACTGGTTGTAGCTTTTCAGGACGCGCCCGTTAACCAGGCGTGGGGCAAAGCCCGCTTTGTTTGAGGTTAGCGCGGCCAGGACGTCTACTCCCAGATCGACAGCAGCAACGAGCGCAGGATTCCGACACGGACCAGCTTCCTCCTGCTCATAGACGATTTCCACCACATAGAACCCGATACGGGGAACGATACGGGCCTGTTTGATGTGGCGATGAGTTGTGTGTACGTCTATATCCAGGCCAGAAGGACGCAGCCGCCCCTGAGCGAGCGCGCGGCGGGACAGCGCTTGAAGATCATAGATGAGCAGGAAGCGGCCCTTCGATTTGTCCTTATATCTGGGCAATTTCGGGCGACCTACGAATTTCGTGGGGCCTTCGCGGTAGGCTTCGCAGGCGGCGAAGAAGGCCCGCCAGTTCTTGTCCAGCTGGCGCAAAATGTCATTCGAGACTTTGCGGGGCAGCGCGGTATAGGCTTCTGTCTGCTTCATCAGGTGGAAGATTTCCGCATAGCCGAGATACCGGTGCTCAAAGATGAAGGCTTGGCGGACCAAATAATTGGCGGCGTTGTAGAGGTTCTTGGCTTTGAACGCCGCCGCGTCAATCGCCGCAAAGCGCGAGTCGGAGCGGGCGATGACATGCTGCTCAACCAGGTGCATACCTACCCTCGCAAGGAAGGAAGAGCGGACAAACTCTCAGCGACCACTCCGTTGCTCACCTCCTGCATCAGTGACACCAGATACAGTTGTTGCTCCCTGTCTCACTTCTTGCTCAGTCGCCCAAAAATGGAAAGACATGCTGGAGTACCAGCTGACTACACGTGTCACTCTATGACAGCATTTCGTGTGAACGGTTTCAACACCAAGCGGATGGTAACTGTGGCGGCAGCGCATAGCGAACAGGCCGAAGGGGTCGTGATATGTTCGCCAGTTCGGGGATGTGCTGCCACCGCCTAACCGGCTCGCGGTAGCCGCACCTGCCCGTGCCACCAGCACCGCAGCCAGAGCAACCACGACGGTTCCGACCATGATCACCGGTGCCCGCTGCCCAAGTGTCCCGCTCGTAGTGGTTGCTGTGCTGGAGATGCCATAAGCTATACGCCTTCCATCCGAGCCTAGCTACGGGAATGAGATCGCAATCTACGTCAGCTGAGCACATGTTCATGGAGAACCTAGTGAACGGTGATCTGGCAGGACAAGGGGCACCATGAGCGCGACCACCACGAGATCGACACTTGGAGGAGGGCCGGCATTGCCTTCAGTGCTTAGGCAAGTCGAAATGGACACGCCGGAAGTCGTCTCTCAAAATTGATCTCTGCCGCAGTTCAAGGGTCGCGGAGCGAGCGCGTGCAGGGCGCGACATACAGAATCCGGCAGGATAGTTGGAGAGCTACTGCTAGCGCGGGATTGCCTCGCGTGACCTGCGATCTACCCAGAGGTATGCTCCGGCGCAATGCCATACTGCCTGGCGCTGTGCCACGGGCTTGGCATATTCTGAGCGGGCCGGAGAGATGGGCGGCGTTCATGTGATCGCTCAAGAGCTTCCCTGGCGTAGGCAACGCTGCCAAAGGAGCATCCGATGCACGCGCGAGTTACCAGCGTTTCAGTCCAGCCCGACAAAGTGGCGGAAACCACACGCGTCTACAACGAGAGCATTCTCCCGGCGATTAAGGCCGCCAGCGGCAATCGCGGCGTCTTCCTGTTGATTGACGCTACCACTGGTAAGGGTCTCTCCATTACTCTGTGGGACTCAGAGGCCGATGGGCAAGCGTACGACACAAGCGGCGCCTATCGCGAACAGGTCACTAAGGTGAGTTCGTTCTTCTCCGCTCCGCCCTCGCTGACAACGTACGAAGTTGCTGCCCAGGGGTAGCACACTGCAGTAGCTCAACCGCTGTTTCTCTGTGAGGAAACGGCGGTTTATCATCCCTGCACTCTGATCGGAATATCCTACCGCTGCCTTGCTTCGATGTCAGGGTTTGCGTCGGTATCATATCCGTGGCGTTACTTCGGCCAGGCAAGAGCAGTGCCGCAAGTGCCGATAAAGGCCCATTTCCCCATAATCACTCTATATGCGGGAATAAAGAGAAAAATGTGCAATGTGGCCCGTCTGCGGCACTACCGGCACTGCTCCGATACCTTCTGCCCGAAGTCAGATCACACGAGCAACTGCTGAACATACCATGATCGGCATGGTCATTTCCCCAGTGGCACGCCAAGCCGCTTCACCAGCGGCAATTGGAGCGGACTTGGCACAGCGCGGCTGGTGAACAGCGCGACCACTGGACCCCACTCCAGCGACTTCTCGCCGTAGCCTGCACCACACCAACTCTTGCCGGTATACGTCTGGGTGGTGACGCCAAACACGGCAAAGATGAATTCGTAACGATACTCGATCGTTCCCCCGCCGCAGCTGCCAACCCCACTAACTGAGGGGAGGGTATCCATCTGACCTTGGATCTCTCGTACTACTGTGAGATCGGTAATAGTCTTGTCGAACGGCCTGGCAGGAGTGACTACTTCGGTATCATCTGGCCCATCGAAGGCTACGTGAATCCCATGAGCGATGATTCTGAGCGAGGTTGCCTGGTAGTTGGCTACCCACGTCCACCCATCCAGTGCGCCTGCCACCGCCAGCACGATGGCAAGTGGAACCAGCCACTCCTTCTTTTGTCGTCGCTTCATACTATTCCTCCCACCTACTGCGGCACACCGGCAGTGGCCCATAAGTTGACGTGAAAATGAACCTGCATAGACGGTAGCAACCTCATTATGGAGATAGATCAAGGCCGACTGGTTGGTGCGGAGCTGGGAATCATAGGGCCACCGGGATTGCTGCTTATCTGGGGACCTAGAAGGACAAGCGCAGCAATGGCTGCCACCAGAATCAGCACGATAACTATGGCAACCTCATACCACTTCAGACCAAACGGACGCCTCATGGCTGTGTTCCTCGGTAATTACAGAGGATTTATTGGCATTATCACCGAAATTATCTAGCGTATCGTAGCATTCTAGCACAGAGGGAAATGCCAAAGAGATAGCCTGTTAGCGCCGGATTCATGCGGAGTGAGTGATCATTCCGCAGCGCTGCAAAGGTAGCCGCATCTCACAATCAAATGCTTCTGTGGCGCCCCACACATTCCGACCTCGTTACCCGAGATTGCCCAAGAGGAGTTTCATGAGTTGGGGGCCGCCCGCACCAGACGGAAGCCGCAGAAGCCACTGCCCAAGTCGGGACTGGACGATGTGCGGTACGCTCCGCGCAAGTCTATGCCGTTGCCGGTGTACCCATTGCCGCCACGCGTCACGCGATTCTGAGGAGAAGCCGCGTTCACTCGCTCGTCTGACACCCTGTAGGGGTAGGGCAAGAGCAGGCTAGTGGTCCACTCACAGACATTACCTGCCACGTCCAGAACTCCATACAGGCTCGCACCACTTGGATAGCTACCGACCGGAGTCGTGGCGAAGACTCCGCCCTCAGAGCAGTTGCAGCGCGTCCTATCGAAGGTGTCTCCCCAAGGATAAACGCGCCCGTCGGTGCCTCGTGCCGATTTCTCCCATTCGGCCTCGGAGGGGAATCTCCAGATCTCTCCCGTTTGTCCGGCAAGCCATTCTGCATAGGCTGCGGCGTCATACCAGGTCACATAACTCACCGGATGATCGAGCCTGGGCAGTTGCTTCTGCCACTCAAGCGGCTCGTGATAACCAACGCGCACGAAACAGGCATACTCGGCGACTGTGACCGGACAACGGGCGATCTCGAAGGCCGGCAGGTTCACTCGGTGCTGTGGCTGCTCGCCTTTGATGAGTGCGAACCACGCTGCTTTCATCTCGGGACGAATTTCCTTTGGGACCCGTTCTCGCTTAGGATCGGTGCCCATCAAGAATGGTCCGGCAGGCACAGCAACAAGCGGCGGCAAGATGTAGGCAACACCCTGATTGGTGCGCGCTTGAAAGCCCAAGTCGGCCAGCCATTTGGGGAAGAGTTCCGGCGAAAGCGGGGATACCTGGTACTGGGGAGCAGATGGCTGTGGAGTGGCAGCCGTACCCCTAGCTCCTGGTGGCAGCCCCACTGCTCGGATAACGAGATCACGGGCCACGCCATAGTCTCGCGTTGCATCGAAGATATTGAAGACACCCCATAGCGGCGGAATTTCGCGGTGCTCTAGCAGTCCCGCTTGGACGAAGATGAGATCATGCACCTGTCCCTGGTTCTTCAACCGATTGGCTGCGTCGACCTCTTGACGCACCACGGGGACGCTAGTGCTTCTCTTGTGAGGACTAGCACGAACCATTTACAATCAGCCAGTGCGTCACTAATGTGCTGCTGGAAGTTGCCCGCTCCCAGGTCAGTCTTGTCCATCCAGGCATCGGCACCCGCTTGGCGTAAGTCGGCCACCAAACGTTCAGTGAATGCATCGTCTTTATGGCTGTGACTGACGAAGACTTTGGGTGCGGCCATACCCTTCTCCTGTGTAACAGCTGCGGATTGGCGTCTGGTCGGAATTATAGCACGGTGGCCTGCCATCCCTCATCTCAGCCTAATATACTGGCCGTGGCACAGCCAGGCGGCGTGATGTAAATGAGGAGAACAGATATGAGTGATGAGTCCGGGCAAAGCGAGACCACGACAGCTACCGAGACGAGCGATAAGTGGGGCGACCCGATCAGTCCAGAGCGGCAGGCTTGAGCTTCAGGGGTATCTTGACCGATGGCAGGCAGAGGCGGATCATGGTGAGCGCAAGGGACCATTCGCCGATGTAGCTCTTACTGGAGCAGACGTGCACTGGTTAGCAAAGCAGTCGGAACACAGTGAGTTTGACAGTGTGCCAAATCTACACTTGGAGAACGCCTGCCTTGCTCATGTGCAGCTGGAGAACGCGGACCTTCGCAGGGCGCATCTGGAAAATGCCGATCTCATTTTTGCGCACCTGGAGGGAGCCACCCTCAACGAGGCGCATCTGGAAAACGTCTACCTGGGCGCGGCCTACCTGGAGAGCGCTAACCTCACTGATGCATGGTTTAACAAAGCCTCGCGCCTTAACGATGCTATCTTTACCGGTGCTAGCATTGATCAAGTCACCTTCGACCAGACGAATCTGACCGTGGTGGACTGGAGCCTGTTGGATACTCTGGGCGACGAACAGACTGCGCGCACTCCTAGAAATGGATTTGGGACGCCCAAGGGCCGAGCTACCCGATTATTTGAGTACAAGTCAGCCGTCCGGGCCAATCGGGTACTTGCCGTCGCCCTCCGTAACCAGGGACTGAACGAGGATGCTGACCGCTTCGCCTATCGCGCCCAACTTTTGCAGCAACAGGTGCTGCGTCGCCAGCGCAAGTTCGGTGGCTACACCTTCTCTCGCGTCCTCGATGGACTCGCCGGCTATGGATATAAACCCGTCCATGGTCTAATTGCGTATATAATCGTCATTCTTGGCTTTGCCTTCGCCTCGACCCACGGCCTCCTCACCTTCGGCCTGCCCCGCTCCTCGATCCAGCCGCTGCAATGGTATGAAGCGCTTGTCCTGAGCATTAGCAGCTTCCATGGCCGGGGCCTTCAGCCGGTCCAGAGTCTCGGTGATCCGGTGGCGATCATTGCGGCAGTCGAGGCGATCATTGGACTGCTGATCGAGATCAGCTTCATCGCCACCTTCACGCAGCGGTTCTTTGCTCGTTAAAGAGAGGTCGATTGCAGCTTGGTGCTTGGAGGTTAACTTGCATGTCCGGCAAGCGGCGCCAGACTATTCCCTACCTGGGAACCCGGAGCTTGATGTTACCTACCACCTGGGAAATCTCCAAATTTACTTCCCATGGTCCGTCAGCACGCACACGGTCAAATTGGGCGATACGAAACCGGAGATTGGTGTCCAGGCCCGGGTACTCGCTTGTAATGGTGGCGTGAAGGTCAGCCTCCAAGCGGTCTAGGCCGCTAGGCATCCATTCAGTAAGAGCTGCCGCTCCGTTCTCCTTGAGGAACATCTGAGCAATTTGGGCGATGCGCTGTTGGTCCATGTGGTTTCTCCTGGGTGGATAGTCAGGCACTCGATGCATCCTACAACATGAACGCCGCAGGCAAGCTATTAGACCACTGCTCCTTTGCTGCATGCCGTTAGGATGGAACCGCTAATTGAGCGTCAGGGGCTGACCTGGCTCAAAGAGCAGCTTGGCAACCCCTACGGCAAGGAAGACATCGTCAACCAGGTGCTGCGGCTGAGTGGTTTCAAGTTCTACATCGGTGATCCGAAGCGGTACGACTGCTCTGACCTCGCCGCCGACTTCCTGGTCCACGCCGGAGCTGATCAGCTACTCGGATCATTCGAAGATAAGCTTCACCTCGTCACTCCGAACGACCTCGCTCGGGTCCTTGGAGTCAAGTAGCAGCACGCCTTAACGAGTATCTAATGCGGGAGATAAAGTCCGGCAAGGTAGCCTCCGATGATGCCACCTATTGCCCACGACAGCATGGAGATGAACAGGAGCCGCCCCCAGTGCTTGCTTAGCTGATACAGCGCATCGATCTTCTCGTTGGGCGTGAGCGGTTCTGGCTGCAGACCCTCGGTTGCTGCTGGGACGGCGGGCTCGCGGACGATAGCGTCTAGTTGCCGATCCAAGCGCCACACACCAATGGCCATACCGATAGCAACAGAGGTGGCGACGATGCCCAGAAGGGGGAGAAGTAGAAGTATCGCGAGGTAGACGGCGTTCATAGCGTATTGGCCTCCAGAAGCTCATGAGATCACAGCTACGTTGTGACCCAATGATACCTCAGCAGACGCCCCGAAAGGGAAGACTTTCCCGGCTGTGCCGACTAAACAACCGGTGACAGGGGCGTCCCCTGGTACGTGCTCCTGAACCTAAGCCACGATTAAAGCTGGATTGCCAGCGCCAGGAGAATCCTCCATGTCCTACCGCGACCCCGTGACTGGCGATGAGCTGACCCGGCTCGAGTACTACACCCGGCAGGTCCAGGTGGTGGTCCGTACCCCGTGGTTCCTTCTCTTCTTCAACGCCGTTACCCTGGTCGCGATGATCCTTGGCCACGGTGACATCTGGAATTACTTCGCTTCCTGGCTTGCCATCATGGTGGAGTGGCTGGTCGGCACCTATATGTTCGGCCAAACCGGCAGGGACGCCACCTACATTCGCCGGATCGCCAGACTCGAAGCGGTCACCGAGATTCTACTGGGCAGGTGGAGACTGTGTAGAGGTTGACAGGCAGTGTATTGCAGAGCGGGTGAGATACTGTACAGGAAGCAAGCACATTGTCCGCACTTTGTGTCTGTTTCGGTGATACTTCGGTGCTGGGCCTGGTTGACGGGAAAGAGGCAGTAGTTGCGTCTCAAAAATCTCTTTGGTTGGAAACTAAGCACGGGGCGTGGTAGACTGGAACGTCTTTTCAACCGATGCAGGGGACTAGGTCTATGAGAGAGGCAACGAGAGAAGCCTTTGAGCTGTTCGTGGAGCAGGAGCGCCGGCTTGCTGGCTGCCGGTATTATCAGTGGCTGCAAGCTAATCGTGGTACGGCACTGCAAATTGGGTTGCACCAAGACGGTAGCCTAATGACTCAGCACAAGCGTCCGGATGAAGATGCAACGCAAGCCCTGGTCCTAACGTTCCGGCAATTCATCCAAAAGGATGACCGCAATTCGTTCCGATGGCTCGCGAACAACGCACTAGATGACCCCGGATTGTCGGAGCAGTGGAGGCAGGGGTTCACCAAGATGCGCGACGAACTCAACAATTGGCTGGACAGCCCGAGTAGCCTAAGGCGGCGGTACGAACGGGAAACCGTAACCAGGGGTGTACCTGCCATGCAAGAGGGTCAGCTGACAAAGCGCGAGATTATGGACGTGTTCATCAATGGCGATTATGCTCATGGCGAACCACCCAAGAGGAAGACGTTTAGGCGCTGGAAGGCAAACCCCGTCTGGTTTCAGATGGCGCAGTTTGAGTTTGACTATATACTCATGGGGGCATTGCCAGCCATTTGGAATGTAGCCAGGCTAAGCGACCGCGAACTCAAACGAACCCCCTAAGCATGAGAGCAAGCTGGCGATGGCTACTCGGTGGCGAGGCGAAGAAGGCTTGACAGCAGAATACTGAATGTCCGTCTGCTTGCTCTCTTACCTGTCCTCATCGGTCACAAGGAGCGTTTCAGGCCATTCATCGACTACTTGCCCTGGAATTTGGCGCTTCATGACCAGGTTGAACCGCATGCGCGTGCTCACCGGGCGGGCTTCGATGACTACTGGCACCATACTGACAGCTTCCCATCCTTGGCGGCGAGGTCCTTCTGTACTTCTGCCCACTCGCTGTAGGCACGGCTGAAGTGTTCCCATCGCTCCAAGAACTGTGACTCCTGCATCACAATTCTCTGCTGTTCACTTGAGTTATACGCCGTCGCGTCATTCAGTTGGAGAATGGCTTTCTGCTCCCGTGACGGCTCATGGCAACTGGGTTAACGCGTGGTGCCTTGCCACCCCGCGAGCGGCCAGCGCATCTTACTCCGGATCGGCTCGATCGTGATGTCGAGGCTCCCCTGCTTCTCTACGGTCTGTGTTGCCTGGGGAGCACGGCGGGAATAAGCGTCCACCACAAGCCGTAGAACGCAAGTGGCGAGTAGACGCTGAGGGTGAGGCTCACCAGCAGCGCGGCTGACCAGGGTCGCTGCCGTCGCGGGATGGTCAGCGTCAGCGTCAACAGCCCGGCAGCGAAGCTGAGGAAAGTCCCGGTTAACCCTGCAAACTGCAGCACGAACACCACGATGTCACTCGACGGGGACGCGGCACCATACTGGGCATGGTTTATCCAGGCAGACAGTGCCACGGCGACCAGCCCAGCCACGGCCAGTACCCGTATGGTTCGTATCATAACGCTTGGCTCCTCCCACATCACACGCCGCTGCATCACCACGTTGGAATACGGCTCTCTGCTCCTGTGGCGGCTCTGACGAGGTGACAAACGACAACACTACGGTACGACACAGTATAAGCCGCCTGAAAACATCTAAGCGGCTGCTTGATACTAGCTAACTCCAACCCGTGCAAGGGTAGGGCACAGTGTTGTCAGTTGGCGGCTTGCTGCACCAAACCATCTTTGGTTTTCCTCAGGTGCCAGACGATGGTGCGCGAGGCAGCGAGGCTGGCAACCGCCCTCGTCGTCCGGGCACTGTCAGACGCCACATACCTACTAGGCCAAGTGCCAGCAGAATGCCTGTCACAACGATGGCGACCCATCCAAGCACTGTGGCTACATGAGTAGCGTTACCGATTGCATAACCAGAATACGTGAAGACCGTTGACGAAGCTCGATGGTTGTACCAAAAATTGAGGTACTTGACCCAGAAAACGTAGGTGTCATGGAACGAGTGGGCGGCAATGGCTGCCTCGACGCTGGCAGCCAGAGGCAATAGGGCTATGCGCCAGGAGAGGTGCCGCAGCCACCCAACCAGCAGCGTCAGCATGGTCAGGATTAGCAGGATGGCCGCGCAAATTTCCAGGATCTTGATCCACATCAGGAGTGGCGCAACGATCGGCCACACCGGGGCCTCATTCAACCAATCCATGACATGGCCTCCTCCGCTTCTTCCGTCGCTCGAAGCAACCAAGATCCCGAGCTAGAGCCAATAGACGCTGGGCTGTCGTGAGACCATCCGTGTAGGCAGGATACCACCAAGCGGGCAACTAACAAAACTATGCCCCGCCCTTTTACGAGTTACTGTGAGTCAGTATCGGACTGCTCTTCGTCGTCATTGGGACGTGAGGTGGCCCCTTTGCGCTGTAAAGGATTCGATTGTATGGACGAGCAGTTCCTCCGCCATCTCAGGGACATTCCAGCAGCATGGAGTGGGAGCTCAGGGCCAGAGGGACGACAGTTATTCTCAAGCCTCGCAAACCGTAAGCCCTCAATGCCTCTTCAGCCTCTTGCAAGCTGGCCGGTAAGAGCCAGACCATGAGAGGGATTGCAGACAGCCGAGCTTCAGTGATATACTTTCGTCAGTTAGGCAGCAACATCACCACCGATGTGTGGCAGTGAGGGGCTGCCTTTTCCATTATGGAGGCCGACTGTGGACGCCGAAATGGTATCGAGCTTGTGAAGGCTGTTTGGCAGCTGTACAACATCGTAATCACAGTGGAGGAAGCGGAGGAGATTCTTAAGGCAGCGCAGGGGCAGGGCCTGTGGCGCCAGGGCGACTATGGTGGGCTACCTGCACGTACTGTGCAAATGCTCATGCAGCCGCGAGAGCAGCAATGGAGCGCGTTCCAGAACTACCGGGCACCAAGAATCCCAACGGCTGAAGCTCCACACATCCGATAGAGGCAAGCTGGTGGTTACCTATGCCAACACGCGTCCAGCCTGGATACCCTTGCAAGCAGAGCACAATCTCGGGTAGTCGGAATGAGGAGCATGCGCGCTGAAGCCACAGGATGTTACCACCGACAATGTCAAAGCAGCCGCCTTGAAATGTGCCTCGCAACTCGGCGTTCAGGCTGTCCCAGCGGACTGCGCCGTGCACCAGCATCCTAAACACCGCGTCGTCCGTGAACCCGATGGTCCGATAATTTTACGGGACGCGATTTGGAGATGGGAGGTCATTCTGTGGGCTACATCCCCACCTGGATGGTATCTGGTGCCGGTGATGTCCTTTAAGGGCGACGTTGCCCCCACGGCCTTCATTCGACTCTAGCCGACCGGCCTTTTGCAGGGCTAGTTTGGCACTTGTGAGACTCGCCTGGTGGCTCCTCCTGCCCTGCTGGTCGAGACAAGCTCTCCCACAGGGCGATGAGCTGATGTTGTATCTTGCCCAGGGGCGCGGCTATACTGCTCCCATGGTAATGCGGAGGAAGCAAGTAGCAAGCGGAGGGTGAGGGCATGCGGAGACGATTCTCCTTCGACAATTATCTGAGTATGATCCTCTTTGCCCTGCTGGGTGCAGGTTTCTGGTGGGTGCTGGTATTTGTTTTCTTCCTTGGTCCGCGTATTCCTCTCTGTGGTTGCCCTATGGAAACGAGACCAGTCACCGGTTGGGGCTGCTGCGGTTAACTACCTGTACCCTGGCCCGTTCAGGCATATCCTATCCTGTTCATGGTTCTATTAGGGATGAGCCTCTTTGTTTCTCTGGTCGGCATCACCCTGGGACGAACGCGACGGACGACGTTAGACGCCAATCTGGTCTACGCCCTCGAACTCTGCCCGTTGCTCATGTTGGTCTTCCTCGCTGTGGTGGCATGTGTCGTCTACTCACTCGGCTTCACGGCTTGCTGGGCAAGGTAGTACGAGAGGAAAGTGATCGCTACATGGGCAGTTTGCTTTGAGCCAATAAGGGCAGAATCCTACCTGTTCTCCTGCTTATCGGGTTGAGTGTCACCGGGATAGTCAACGTCAAGGTGGCCAGTTGTTGCCTGCCCTCGATGCCCGCTCCGCTGTTCACCCCCTGTGTGTATCATGTTTCCCGATCTCCATAAGTAACTTTGTATGCAAAGTGGGAAACACAGTTGTGGGCGTCCGCAGGCCAGGGCTGTCGATTGCCGCTCCCTTCTACACGAACGAGACTGATCGTGCCCCAGCCCACAGGGCGCCAGGGCACATCGCACTACTAGAGAGTGTCCAAGACTGATGCCGTGCCTGATGGACGTCACAAGAAAAGCCCACACCAAGGGCAAGACCTCTGATGCGGACTCCGAGGAAGCCAAGCAGGTAAAGGAAGTGCTTAAAGCTCTTTCTTCTGCTTCCTACGGCGCTCTGCCTCTAGCTCGAACTGCTGCGCATCCTTTATCAGCTTTACGTGCTTTGCCAGCGCTTGGTATGCCTCTCCGATGTTGAAGATGCGTATGCCGAGTATGATAGCCACCTTCAGAGCAGGGTCGTTCGCCTGGGCGATGGAGAGTGCGTCAACTAGGGCCTTGAGTTTCGCAAGAATATCGTCCATTTCAGTTCCCTTCTTCTTTCTGTAGCTACTTTGTGATCCTGGCTTCGTTCGGCACGTTGCGCGAAGTCGCACTACCTGAGACTATCCAGGACTGACGGTGCCAGTTGCCGTGCCTGACGCGCTGAGAGGGCTTTCAAGTAGCCTCCCGTTGTCGTCACATCGCTATGGCCCATCTGGCGCGAGAGTATGTACACATCGGTTCCAGCCTCTAAGGCCTTGACCGCGTGTGTGTGCCTCCATCGGTGGGCCGCTACAGACACCCCCTTGAAGTGTTCCGCCCCTGCCTGGTCTCGAAGTTTGTACAGGAGCCTATCCAGACCTTCAGGAGTGAGAGGCCCCCCTCTTGGAGAAACACATGTCGTTCGGTAGAAGGTGCACGCCGGGCACGGTGAAGGTAGCGGGCGAGGTCGGCTCGTGCTTTATGACCCAAGGCTACCTGACGCTGTTTTCTGCCCTTGCCCCGCACGAGTATCCAGGCATCATCCGGTGTCATGTGAACATCCTCCAACGTCAACCCAGTTATCTCTGATGCCTGGCAGCCAGTGTCCAGCAAGAGGGACAACAGCGCAATGTCGCGAGTTGGGGTGTCGGTAGATTGTGCGGCCCGGAATAGACGGTTAATCTGATCGTCGGAGAGGACCGCGAGCACTTTCTGCTCTTTACGTGGTAATGCTATGCGCTTGGGAACGTTCGCGTCTACCAGGCCCTCCACTACTGCCCAGTGAAGCAGAGCACGAACGGCGCGTACATGCCCGTTGAGGGTGTGCGAATCGAGCGGTTTACCCGTTCTACTGATTGCAGTTCGGCGTTCGTCGACATACCGGCGTACAAGAGGTGCGGTGATGCTCTCCAGATCTTTGATGCCCTGGTCCTCTGCCCAAGCAAAGAAAGCTCCAAGTCGGGAGGAGAACCAGCGACGTGAGGATGGGGTCCAATCCTTCGCGTAGGCCAGTTCGGTGAATGCGGCTGCAAGCTCCATGTAGTCCCCTGCCCAATGGGCATTTCACTACTATGCTTGCTTGTCGCGAATCGGCTTGAGGTGAGGCCGGTGGGATTCGAACCCACGACACGAGGCTTAAAAGGCCCCTGCTCTGCCCCTGAGCTACGGCCCCGGGCTGCGCCGGAATGTTTCCGACTTTCTGCCATCCATGGGTGGCGACAAAAGTGTCAAGTCTCCTGCTCTGTACCTAATTAAGAGTGCTGCTGTGTGAAGCACTCCAGAGTAGAGGACTGTCGCAGCAGTATACCGCGTGAGGCCGGTTGGCGTCAAACGTCGGAGCACCTGGAGCGGCAAATCCCACTTGGCCTGGTTGCTGCGAGACCTGTCGGGAGAGAGCGCAAGGCAATCGCTTGCATTATTCCTGGTGGCTGGTATACTTTCCACTGTGATGTGGCGGCTGCGCTCCAGGTTCAGGGCGATCGAAGAATTCGCGGCATAAGAAATCACAGTGGAGTAGAAGAGCGAGGCCAGAGGGCTCGGCGCAGCGCATCCTGTGAGTTGAGTTCCTCTGCTCGTGACATCCAGGCATTCGGTACCAGTACGTAGCCGTGATAGGCGCCGGGGTACACATGCAGCTCAGTCGGTACGCCCGCCCGGATGAGACGCCGAGCGTACTCCAGATCCTCTTCCAGGAAGAGGTCCAGCGAGCCAACACTCATATAGGTAGGCGGTAGCCCCGCCAGGCTCTCGGCGCGAGCAGCCGCCGCGTAGGGCGATACTCCTTCGCCACCAGGTTCCTGCCCAAGCAGCGATGCCCATCCGAAGTGGTTGGCCTGTGGTGTCCAGATGAATTCGCCCGTATAGGGGTGTGGATTGGTTGTAGAGGCGGTACGGTCGTCGAGCATAGGAAAGATGAGCAGTTGGAATGCGATCGGTACCTCCCCGCGGTCGCGGGCGAGTAGCCCCAGTGCTGCCGCAAGTCCACCACCAGCGCTTGGTCCTCCAATTGCCAGACGGCCGGTATCTACGCCCAACTCATCGGTATGCCCATGCAGCCATTTCAGTGCCGCGTAGCAGTCCTCGATGTTGCCCGGAAAGGTGGTTTCCGGCGCCAGGCGGTAGTCGACTGATACGGCGGCACAGCCAACCTGCTGAACAATTCCTTTCACCCTGGCATCGTCGCCGTCAGCGCTGCCAATAACATAGCCGCCGCCGTGGATCCACAAGAGCGCCGGCACTGGTCCTTTGGTGTTCTTGGGTAGATAGACCAGTACCCGGACGTCCGGCCCCTCCTGTGGGCTGGGAACTAGCCGTTCGGATACCTCTATATCAGGGAAGCTCTGAGCCGCCGTGGCCTGTTCGGCCATCTCGCTCAGCGCAGCACGCATCTGAGGCAGTGCCTCCGCAGAGAGCGGTACGCTAGGAAGCTGATCCAATGCATCAGCAAGGTCCGGGTCGACGAGATGCCTGGTCGTAGTCAATGTTGTCTCCTGATGGTCATGGATCGTCTTGGCCAGAACGGCTCCAGAGGATTGGCCCAACTATAGCCAGGGAGGCACCCGGTGTCAAGACGGGCAGAAAGCCGTAAGACAGCATCTTGTACTCCGGAATAAGGTTTGTTATAGTGCGTGGAACGGTTGCCAGCCGGTTGGTGCCGTCCACAATAAGGTGGCATGTATGCGACAGGCAAAGGTGCCTCTCGGCTGCATTGGTATTGCAGCTCTCATGCTGGTCCTAGTGCTGAATGGTTGCGGCGCGGCAACCGCGGCGACTCGGGCGCGCGCCTCGGCCACTAACACCCCTATGGCCGCGGCCACCGCTGTGCCGTCTCCCACGGCAACCTTAACCGCCGCCGATCTCCCACATTCGCCCGGATGCCAGACGATAGAGACTTCTGCCACACCGCAGAGTGTCACGGTTGGTGGATTACAAGTCTCCATTCCCCACCGTGTGCTTGACTACCCCAGTGAACTCATGTCCACCAATGAACCCAATTCGCCCTACCGTATCGCCGCAGACGCCGTGAACGATTATGATCCCAGTCCGCCGGTCAATCCAAGCCTAATACCAGGTTACCTGTTCCAGTTCTGCAATGAGACCAGCGCGGCGCTGACTCTCAATATGATCACCGTGAACATCGACAGTTTCTCCCCAAGCAGCGGACCGGTCACCGTCTGGCACCTCTGCCAAGATGGCCCATACGATGCAGCCACCAATCAGACAGTTGGCGGCTGTGGCGGCGGGGCATCTGGGCCCAATCTTGTAGCTACCTTTCAGAGCGATAGAGCGGGAGCATCGGCGCCGGTCACTGGACTGGGCTGGCCGGTTGTCGTCGACCCTAACACGTCCGTCGTGATGACCGTTGGCGCCAGCGGATTAGCCAGCCAGGGCACATACTCACTTAGCTTCGGCGTCAGCGTTGGCGGCGCCGCTCCCGTAGCAGTGATGCCGAGTGACGGGTCCTTCCTTATTGTCTCCCATGCCGTGGTGTGGACGGGCACCGCGTGTCAGTCGTCCGCGATGAAGGCGCTCATTCCCCCTTCCAGCCAGGATGCCTATTACGTGTGCCCGCCAGCCTCTTGAGAAGAGCGCCCACATCGGGCGTGACGCAACACTGCAGCCTTGTAGCGCGTATCATAGTATGAGAGTAGAAGACAGACGGATCGGGCTCCTGATCGCGACACTCAAAAGGCATTTGGCGAAGCGACGGTAGCCGGATTACGCGCAAGCTGGAACTATCACGTTTTCACAAAACGGACCCGGGAGGTGGGTGCAATGGCGTGGTTCGGACGCCCAGATAATGAGCAACAACAGGCAGGAAGCGACATCGACACCAGTGAGGCGGAGGCACAGGACGCCTACTCACGTACTATCATTCAGATCGTGAAGCGCGTCGGGCCGGCGGTGGTACAGGTCGGCGTTCAGAAAGCAGTCAATGAAGGAGTCTTCTATGGCGCAACGCCGCGACTTGCGGAAGGAGCGGGCTCAGGCGTCATTTTTGCTCCGGACGGGTACATTTTGACGAATAGTCATGTGGTAGATGGGTCCAGGAAAATCACGGTAACGCTAGCCGACAGCCAGTCGGTGCCATGCGAGCTGGTTGGACAGGATCCCGATACTGATGTAGCCGTCGTTCGCATCATTCCGCCAAGCGGAGCTCCGTTGCCTTCGGCTCGGCTCGGCAATTCCGACAAGTTGCAGGTCGGGCAGTTGGTTGTAGCTATTGGGAGCCCCATTGGACTTCAGAGTACCGTCACCGCTGGAATCGTCAGCGCCTTGCATCGCACATTGCCCGGTTACGGCAATCGTATGATTGAAGACATTATCCAGACAGACGCTCCCATCAATCCCGGTAACTCGGGCGGACCCCTGGTAAATGCTAAAGGAGAGGTTATCGGGATCAATGTGGCCATGCTTCGCGAGACGCAGGGTCTCTCATTTGCCATACCCATCAACACGGTTAACTGGGTAGCCTCGATGCTGATGCGTGATGGAAAGGTGAAAAGAGCGGTTCTGGGCATTGTCGGGCAGACTATCGCACTGCCGCCCAACACGCGCCATACGCTCAAGCTTGAAAAAGCGGGAGCGGTCCTGGTCGTTGATGTCGCGCGGAATGGCCCGGCCGCGCGCGCTGGGTTGCATGCCGAGGACGTCATCTATAAGCTGGACGATCACCTGGTGAGCACGGTGGACGAGTTACGCCGGTATCTCGAGCGTATGCCAGAGGGAAAGCAAGTTCGGGTCGGTTTCCTGCGGTCTTCCTCTACCGGAGTGCGGACGCTGGAAGCCACCGTCCCGGTAATGGTTCCCAACCGCTAGTCGCCGATACACAGTCACTCCCTTGCCGAAATGCCGGCAAGGGAGTGACTGTGTATCGTGCTCGCGAATGTCGACGTCACGGCTCTGTGAAATCCGGAACCTCGTCCAGGGAGATGAGACCTCTCTTGAGTGCGTAGACGACCACTTGCGTGCGATGACTAAGTTGTAGCTTGCCGAGGATATTTCCCACATGCGTCTTCACGGTCTCGGCGCTGACGGTCAAGGAATCGGCTATCTGCCGGTTGGTATATCCGAGCGCCAGCTGCCGAAGCACCTCCTGCTCGCGCTCAGTTAGCGCCGCATTCAGCTGCCCACCCGCGACATTGCGTTCGAGCTCACGGGAAAGCGCCGCCGCCACCGCCGGGTCCAGCAGCGACTGCCCACGGGCGGCCGCGCGAACCGCCTCAAGCAGAACTTCAGGCTCGGCGTCCTTACGCACATACCCGATGGCACCGGCACGTAACGCGGCGCCGACCTGCGAATCGCCGGTGTGGCTGGTCAATACCACGACTTGAGCGTTGGGCACGATCTTCCGAAGATGGCGGGTGGTCTCAATGCCGTCCAGGCCACCGGGCATTAATAGATCCATTAACACCACGTCAGGCAACCAATCGACTATGTGCGCCAGTGCCTCTTCTCCGCTGGCTGCTTCGCCGACTACCCGCAGGTCCGAATACGACTCAAGGTACGTCCGTAGACCGCGCCGCACCACTGAATGGTCGTCTACCAGCGCCACGCGAATGGGCGGAGAACCGGGCAGACTATCAACCATACGGCGTTACTCCTTCACCTTGGCACCTGGCGTTGCCGGAAGACGACAGACAGAGCATCGATGCCGATCAGAAGCGGCCAGAGCACCAGGATGGCAAGGCCAATGTCGTCGCTCCACTCGCCTGGAGTCAACGGTGGAAATGCCAGATGGAGCGGGCCGCCAAGTAACGCCGCCAACACTACGACTATCAACCAAACGGTGAAAAGACTGGTAATGCGCTGCCATCGCGCTCGGATCTCGGCTTGTTGCTCAGAACGCGGCAGTAGCGCCTGCCAGAGATCAAGCATATGATAGGTGCGTGCAAGCTGCAACGCTGCCAAGACTAAGACTACCAGCACTACGCCGCAGGTAACCGCAGAGAGAGTCGAAGCAGGAACACGTCCCCGGAAGGCCACTGGCAGGTACCAGAGAAATAGTGCCAGGAACAGAAAAAAGCTGGTGGACGTGTCAAGCGTAAGGTAGCGCTGCTCGCGGGCCGCGGCGCTAGAGATTCCTGCGAGTTGCCGAGTACGGGTGCTGGCCCATAGCCCACGAATGTATCCAAAGAGCAAAATTGGCATCGACAACGCCGCCAGCCAGATTGGTATGCCCAGCAGGATGAGGAGCGCCGCCACTTTGGCTGCATCTTCGGTCTGGTAGTGTACGTTGCGCCCGACCTCTATCGTCGACTCCAGCTCACCTGGCGGTTCACCATGCCGCTCGGCGGAGGATGCACGCTGCAAAGCGGGAATAGAGACTCGTATCACCGTGCCCTCACGTTTGCTGCTCTCGATCTCGGCATGCCCTGCCAGATTCATCGCCCGCTCACGTATGCCGGCGAGGCCGGTACCGGGGGTATTGTAACTCGGACTGAAGCCCTGTCCGTCGTCACGCACCTCTAACTCGACGGCTCCGGCCGCCTCCACCAGTCGCAGGCTCACGTGTGCGGCGCGAGCGTGTCGAGCAACGTTCGCCAGGGATTCCTGTGCGATACGAAGTAGGGATTCTTGGATGCCTTCTGGAAACGATGTGTAGTCTTGAGGTGCCCGTCGCACATCCAGAGTCACCTCAGCCCCGGTGCGATACTGCAGCGCCTCGCATTGCTCCGAAAGCGATTCCACGAGTCCGGCTCCGTCAAGTGGCACCGGCCGCAAATCTTGGAGCAGCACGCTCATCTCTACCTGTGCCTGGCGCGCGCTGCGCTGAGCATCCTCGACTGCCAGGCGCGCCGCCGCCGGGTCGATCTCCCAGCGCGCTTGGGCCGCCGCCGTACTCATAGTAATGCTGAACAGCTGCTGCTTGAGCGTATCATGAAGATCCTGCGCCAGCTTGGCCCTCGTATCAGCAGCGGCTTGCTCGCCTACCTGCCGCAATATTCTCTCGCGCGAGTCCGGAGAGCCGAGTTGCAGTTCCAGCGCTCGGAGTCGCCGGAACATCTGCGCGAGTGGCCATTGTCCACGTATGCTGTCGAGAGACGAGCCCCGTGATAGCTTGTCGAGGGCCTCAGCCACACGCGGGACGTCGACTATAAGGTTGCGTCCGAGTGCCACCGTTGACAGTGCGGCAACCAGAGCGCCCGTTGCCACCGCTGCCGGAAGTACGAGATGGAGCGAGGTCAGACGCAGACTAACGGTAATGGCTAGAATGCCCGCCAGTGCCCCCATCGCGGCACACTGGAGAGCCAGACTAAAGCGCATCGATGTGATATCCTGCCTTGCAATGTTTCGCACTCGTTACCTCGCTCTCAATGCACTCCTATCGCCTGATCGTCTGCCCGGCTAACTGCTCGTGCGACGTACTCGCTCTCGGCAGGTGCGGGACTGTCTTCTCCGCGTAAGCCGACAAACGCGCACCAACCGCCCAGAAGTACCAGCAGCCCTGCTGCGGTAAAGATCGTGTCGATCGGACCGACAGGTTGGCCCAGAATATCGGCGTGGAAGCCGCGAAGCACGGTACTATCCAGGTAACCCGCCAGAGCCATTCCCACCATGCCGGCGCAGGTCGTGATTGGAGTGATGATGGCAATTACACGTCCGATCAGGTGCCGCGGCGTCACTCGAAGTATGAGCGGGTCACAGGCTACGGTGAGAGCCGCCAGAGGAATGCCGAGTACAAAGAGAAGAATAGCCGCAGGAAGGAAACTGGTCAATCGAGCGTATACCAGCGCCAGAGCCCCCAACGCGAACAGCGAGATCCAGATGACACGTGTGATACCGGCGCGGGCTGTTACGGCAGTGGCCACCACTGCTCCAAGCAGCATACCCAGACCCTGAGCGGTTTCCAGCAGTCCATAGTAAGCGGGAGGGGTATGCAGGTTCTTGGTTACGAAGAAGAGATCCAGCGCCTGAAATGCTCCCGCGGCCAGAAGTGCCGCTACCAGAGCTATGATGAGAGTCCGTAGGGACGAGTTGCCGAAGAAAAAGCGCAACCCAGCGCGAAATTCGCTACCAAGGCTGCTCCCTGACGTCGCCTCTGCATGTGGCACGCCGCGTGAGGCCCGTATCGCCAGCACGCTCCAGCAAGATATAGCGAAGGAGAGCGCATCGAAGACGAGGGCCCACTGAAGTCCCGCGGCAAAAAGCACCACCGATGCCAGTGCCGGACCGGCAATGGCGGCCAGGCTCAGCGATACCTGGCTCGAGGCCGATGGCGCGCGGCTGTAGCGGCTCGGGAACGAGATCGCTGATGAGCCCCGTCATGGCGGGACGAAAAAATTGTTCCCCGCAGCTTACCAGCAGCACCACACCGCACACCGCGATCCACTGCTCGAGAGGAGACCATGCATGACTACCCACAAACGGGAGAATCAGCAGTCCGAGAACGGCTAGTGCCCGGAGCGCGTCCATGGTAACCATGAGACGGCGACTGTCCCACCGATCCGCCAGGACTCCGGCCATTGGCGCGAGCAGTAGCGGCGGAACTCCGGCCGCTACCAGTATGCCGCTGACGGCAAGGGCCGCCCATGGCTGTCCGTGCGCTAGGTAGATACCCACCCAGATAGTGATTGTAGTCGTAAAGATGAGGTCGCCGAGTATTGAGATCGCCTGGCCACTCCAGAGAAGCGCGAAGTCGCGGTTGATAAGGAGAGGAACCGGTGCTGTGGATACGGTTGACCTGGCCATTGCTACGCCTCCTGAGACTTCGATGCTGCTACACGAGATGTACTCAGGATAGAAGCAGGGCAGCCTCGAGGCGCATCGCCCGCCGGAGGGGTTTTCATGTCCCCCACATGGGGGAGAGGTCTGTGATCGGCTGGGTATGAGCATCGGGAGCACCCGTCAGCGTGATGAGAGACTATCCGCCTGTATGCTCTCGGATGTCTCCGGCGATGTCGCGACGTATACGCTGGGAGCCGGCTCCATGACTTCATCGAATTCGCCCGCAGCAGCCCGTTCAGCCAGGTCCTGCTGGTTGATCCAACCGAAGAAGAGAATGCTGATGGCGATGAAGAGGGGAATGTCCATCGGCAGCCACATCGTCAGACCTGCCAGCTGCTGGTCTCCGATGCGAGTAAAGCCCCAAATCAGCGGCGCTGTGACGTAACGTGTGTAGAGCAAGCCGGAAGCAAAAGTAAGCAGTGCCCCGATGACCATCATCGGCATGATGCTCATCCACATATACAGCATGCCAAACAGAGGCGAGATACGCGGGACCTCCGACACTGGACTGAGGATGGGCCACCAGTAGATGATGGCGGTAATGATAAACATAGCGTTCATGAGCATATGCAATGGATTATGCGGCTCGAAGTCGGTTCCCCAGGCCAATGGATCCAGTGCGCCCAGTGCCGTAAACACAATAATGGCGATGATGGCGATGGCGCCGGTAGCCTGCGACCAGTTTATCCAGCCGCTTGCTTTGCCTCTGCCGCTATTTTTGAGTATACCTGGAAGGAACAGCACGGCGAAGATCAACGCGCCAGCGATGGAGAGACTTTCCAGGATCTGCACCCCAATCACGGCGGCGGTTGGCGAGGCCGCATCGAAGAGTGCCGGAATGTGCCAGATCCACATATTGAGATTGTAAATGCCGAAGGCCACGACCGGATGAGTAATGGCACGAGCGACGCGCTGAACTCTAGCCCCACGCAACAGCGGCTCAAGCATCCATCCTGGAATGCCGAGGAGTATCAACGGTGGAGAGATGACTGAGAACACCATATGCTGTATCATATGGGCCGTGAGCAGATATTCCATGCCGATGTAGTCCAGCGGCGAGAGCAGAGCCAGCGACAACAATCCCATACCAGTGATAAAATAGGCCACCTTGCCCTTATCTATCGTCTCGGCGGGATGGTACCTCCGTCGAAGTGGTCCCAGCGCATAGAAATACGCAGCAAACCCGGCGACAAGCGCCAGCACGGTCAGAGGCTCAAAATTCCAGCGGAGCCAAAGTGAAGTCGAAGCAAATGTGCTCACGTGATTGCCGCCTATTTCCAGCAATTAGCTGTGCCCGTGGCGCGACGCGAATTCACACAACCTATGCGCCGCACCATCGATCATTATAACAAATGCCAGCGCTGCCGGCGAACCTGCGCAATCGTGTATCGTCTTTTTTGACTACGCCTGACGCGGAAGGCAGAGATGACCAGCTATGGACGTTCATTAGACATGGCTTAAACATAGATTAGACGCGGATTAGAGGCCGAGGGCCCAATTTATCGAACTTTACATCGATTTTACGGTGGAGTATTTTCGTAGACGGAGACACCGGAGTACCATAGAAATCATAGGCAGGCTCAAGGATGATCTGAAGTTTCACGGCAGGGCCAAGGGGAGTATGGGAGAAGAGATATTCATGAACAGTACCGCCTTGCAGTTACCGGATCGAAGTGGCAAACCCCGCAGCTATGGGCTTACTTTACTCATCGACCCCGGCCTGCCCAGACACTACTTCGAGGATGCGATTGAGAGCGCTAGCACCTACATCGACCTGGTAAAATTCGGGTGGGGAACTTCGGTAGTCTCGGATCACCTCGAAGACAAGATCGCGTGTCTACGCAAGTACGATATCGAGTTCTTCTTTGGCGGCACCCTTTTCGAGAAGTTTTACCAGCAGCATAAAGTCAGCGCGTACTACGACTACTGCAGGCGCTATAACTGCCGTTACGTCGAGATTTCCAATGGCACCGTGCCTATGAGTAATGAGGAAAAATCGCGGATCGTCGCCGACTTCGCCGGCGAATTCAAAGTATTGAGCGAAGTCGGGTTTAAGGATAGTGAACAATCGCAGCTCCTTCCCCCGATGGCCTGGATAACCTATATCAAGCAGGATCTTGACGCGGGAGCGGCCAAAGTGCTGCTGGAATCGCGCGAGAGCGGTACCAGTGGTATTTGTCGGCCCGATGGAACGCTCCGCTATGGTCTGATCGAGGAGATTCTCGGCTCCGACATTGCTAGCAACGATCTGGTTTTTGAGGCGCCAAACAAGTCGCTGCAGACGACGTTTATTCGCCGCTTGGGTCCACAGGTGAATCTGGCCAATATACCGATCACGGACGCAATTGGCTTGGAGACACTCCGCCTTGGTCTGCGGTCAGATACGTTTCTGCTTCATCAGGAAGACGGCCGGCGAACCGATGAGAACATGCGCTAGCAAGGAGAGCGGATTGTGCGTGACCCTAATAACGTGTTTCATCTGGCGATTCCTTGCCGGGACCTGGATGCGGCTTTTGACTTTTATGTGACCAAGCTGGGCTGCAAGCTCGCCCGCCGGTACAACGACCGCATCACGCTCGATTTCTTCGGCGATCAGGTAGTATGCCATCTCTCCGAACGGATGATTGACCCGGAGCCGCAGGCCTACCCACGCCATTTCGGCATTACGTTCAAAGAGCAGCGGGATTTCGAGGCGCTCCTCCACCTGGCGCGCCAGAGGCAACTGCCGTTCTTTGCGGAGCCGGCAAAGCGATTCGAGGGGCTGATCGAGGAACATCTGACGTTCATGCTCATCGATCCGTCGAGCAACATTCTTGAGTTTAAGTATTACCTTGACTCGAGAATGATGTATTAGCCGGATGCGATAGAGCATTTGCCGATCGGCGTTGTAGGCTCGTAGGCTTGTGGGAACACTATCCGCAGAGAGAACTAGGGTACGTTATGGGCTTCAAAGAATATCATCCGTCGCTGCATCAGCGGCTGGAGTATTGGGCAGCTACGCAGCCTGATGCTCCGTTTATCGTCGAAGTGGACGAGAACCGGATAATCACCTATGGCCGGTTTCAAGAGGCAGTGTTGGAGTTACGCCGTATGCTCGGTAGCCAGCCACGGAGTATCGCTCTCGCGCTACCCGGAGGCATCCCTGCGGCCATCTTCTGGATAGCTGCGCTGACCGGCGGCCACTGCCTCGTACCCTGTGCGCCTGAGACTACCCCGGCTGAGCGTGTGTTGCTAGGAGAGCGCTACGCTCCCGATGTGTTGGTAGTGGCTTTCCGTTCGTCGGCGAGAGATTTTGGACGCCCTGACGCACAGGTTATATCCAGTCACGAACTTTACTCGTTGCTTGACGCTGCCCCTTCACAGTACACCGATTACGATTATGCGAAGGGGCAGTTGCCGCATGTGCCTGGGAGCGTGAGACTTTCCACATCGGGCACGACTGGAGAGCCCAAAGGCGTTTTATTATCCGAAGCGCAGATTGCCTGGACTGCTGAGCAGGTTCGCATCAGCCACCGATTGGCGCCCGGTGATCGTGGGCTCTGTGTCCTGCCCTTCTTCCACATCAATGCTCCAGTTGTCAGCCTCTGCGGGTCACTTATGGCGGGTAGTACCCTGGTGATAGCGCCGCGATTTAGTTTGCACCGCTTCTGGGACTGGGTGGCCGGCGAGCGCGTTACCTGGGCAAGTGTGGTTCCCACTATCATAGCTCTCCTACTCACCGGCGAGCAACCATCGGTTGTACCCGAAACGTTGCGCTTTGTGCGGACCGCGTCGGCCCCTTTGCCGGTTTCCCGCCATCTGGAGTTCGAAGACCGCTTTGGCGTGCCCATCGTAGAGACCTATGGCCTCTCCGAGGCCGCCAGCCAGGTAACCGCAAATCCTGTACCTCCAGTGCGCGGGAAGGTCGGATCGGTGGGACTGCCGACCGGCATCGATCTTCGAGTTTGCGAGCCTCGCTACGACCGAGGATGGCACCGACGGCGAGGCTGAGATGTCACCGCTCGCGTTCAGCCTGCCGCAAGATGTCCCACCAGGTGAAGAGGGTGAAATCTGCGTACGGGGACCAAGCATCATAACTCACTATGAGGATGGTCAGGGCAGGAGCAGCTTCGCCGGAGGCTGGTTTCGAACTGGCGATCTGGGGTACCAGGATCAGGACGGATTTGTCTATATCACTGGGCGGTTGCGGGACGTCATCAATCGAGGCGGTGAGAAAGTGTCACCCCGAGAGATCGAGGAGGTGCTGCTTGCCCATCCAACTGTGCGAGATGCCGCCGTCACCAGCGAGCCTGACCCACTTTACGGTCAGCGGATCGTCGCCTATGTTGTGTCCTCGACCGACAACGCTCCAGAGAGCGAAGAGTCCCTGCGCGTCTTCTGTCGGGATCGGCTAAGCGCCTACAAGATTCCCGAGACCTTTTACTTTGTGCCGGCTTTGCCCCGTAATGGCAACGGCAAGCTGGCTCGCAAGTTGCTCGAGCCGATGCTTTTCCGTCCCACAGGCCCGAGTGGTGAGAGATCGGCTGAAGTACCCAGGGCTGGGCATGGGGCAATGGCACATGGCTGACGCACCCAGTCAGGCGGCAGTGAGCCACCTCGGCTCCATCTCCACAAGCCCCGCGAACGCTGATAAACCCGCGACTCGTTCCCACTTATACGAGATCGACCTCGTCCGCTCGGTGACGGCCCTGAGTGTGATAGGCGTGCACGTCGTTGCCATAACTGTCTTTCTGACCCATTCCGTGACCGGAGAGCTAATACAGAACGCTGTGGTCAGCGCCCTGCACTTCACCCGAGAGATATTTGTCGCGATCACGTCATTTGTCATGGTCTACGGCTATGCCAAACGTCCATTCTCCTCCAAGTCTTTCTGGCGCAAGCGGGCGATTGGCGTATTGCTGCCGTACGTTGTCTGGAGCGTCTTCTATGAGCTGGTGCAAGGATCCCACCTGTCGCCGGTGCCGTGGACGCAGCATCTACTTGCAGATCTAGTGACCGGAAGCGCATCGTTCCAGCTTTACTACATCCTCCTGACATTGGAATTCTATCTGATATTCCCTTGGTTTTTGGGCTGGATACAGCGAGCCGCGAAGCGCCCCTGGTTACTGCTTGGCAGCAGCTTCGCCCTGCAGCTCGTCCTCATGTACCTGGACTATCGGATTATCCAGACCGGGCCGTTTAACGGCACTCCGCTCGGCAAGTACCTGAATTTGAATCAGGCGCGTTTCTTGCCACTCTACCAGTTCTACGTGGTGCTCGGCGGCGTAGCCGCGCTCTATATCAACCAGGTACGGGCCGCTCTCTTGCGGTACGGGAGCTGGACGATCGCGGCTCTCGTGGTGACACTGGCGCTGCTGGTCGGAAATATGGTGTATCAGTACGAAATAGCGCACCAGAGCTTTGATTACGCGACCTCGGTTTTTCAGCCTATCTTGACCATCTATGTCTTGGCGCTGACCGCCTGTCTCTACTGGATCGCCTATCGCTGGGCAATCAGCCGTGCTCCACGGCGGCCCAGCGGCGCCAGTTTCTGGCAGCTGATCTCCAACGCTTCATTCGGCATTTACCTGGCTCAGGGTTACTTTATTACCATCGCGCTGACCGATGTGGTACCAAACTTGCCGGTAGGGTGGTACGAGCCCATGCGCGTCGCGCTGACCTGGCTGTTTGTCGCGAGTACGACCGTGTTGCTCTGTGTCGTCATGCTCTACACGCCGGGCTTGAGCCGGCTTATCGGCCACCCCTGTATGTTGCCGCTCGGACAAAAGCGTAGTGAGCGCGCCGGTGAAGACATGAGAGCATGGAGTAGTTGGATGGAGTCGCTACGAAGGGCCGCTTCACCGGCTTCGCTGCGGCTAGTACTACCGCGCAAGATATTTCCGCTTGATGTATCATGGAGGCAGATTTCGCACGGAAGATCGACTACGACGAACGAGCGCAAGGAAGATCTCAAGCTACCACACTCAGCGTGGAGCGGTCAGACCCCGGACGCAGCCGACGTAGCCTCCGACTCGCACGTTGAGATACCGTAGCCCAAGACGTGCACAGGCATCACCACGAGGACAGGCTATCATCTTGTAACCTTGTGGACCTGCAGGAAGGAGTAGTGTATTCATGACTTCGGCACTTTTTACCTCGTATACCGCGCGACGGAAGCTCGTTGTTCTCCTCACCGTCCTGCTCGGTGTAGTGCTGCTCTTCGCCTCCTGTGGTACTGTGAAGATTAAACCGGTGAGCCGGCTTGAGGCCACGCCGGCGCCGCGTACCGGCGACACCGTACATACGTCGGCGGCGAAGAAAAGGGCCACGTCTCCTGCGCCTCCTACTCCAACGAAACTTCCCACCGTGGTGGGCAAGATCTCCTGTCCGCCGCTGCCTGCTCCAAACGCTACCAGTCTTGACCGGTTCCTCACCTGCGAGTATAACGGCGGCTTCGATCATGAGATGACCGTCTATGTCTACGTGCCCAATAATTACAATCCCAGTAAAGCGTATCCAGCGGTCCTGATGCTTCATGGCGTGGGGGAGTCCGCCGACCCTTCGCTCCCGCTCTCAGCGAACCGCGCTGAGATTCTAGGACAGGAATACATCGATGTCTGGGGACCTGGCTCTCCAGCAGGGGGACCGAGCATCCAGACGAAGTGGCCGAGCTTTGTGATTGTGCCGCAGTTGGTGGGCTCCAATCGCTGGGTCGACAGCTCTGACGATGTGGCCTCGTACAGCTTGACGACTCAGCCGACGCTCTCGCTGCAAATGGCCATAGATTCGACCATACTCCTTGAAAAGATATTCAGCGGCATAGATACTCAGAGACTCTATATTACTGGAATCTCAATGGGAGCATATGGAGTCTGGGATTCTATACTCCGATGGCCGTCGCTCTTTGCGGCGGCGGTACCGGTTTCTGGGGCCGGCGATCCAGCGCTCGCCAAGCGTATCGTCGATCTGCCGCTATGGGATTTTCATGGAGGCGACGATAACGTCGTGCCGGTTGCCGGTTCCCAACTCATGATACAGGCACTACAAACTGCCGGCGGCCGTCCATGCTATACGCAATTCCCCGGGCAGCTCCACGTTATCTGGGACCTGGTCTACGGCTACGGCGACAATCTCAGCAATCCACTCTATCCCTGGCTCTTCTCGCAGATAAAGAGTCACGAGACCGTTGCCTTTTCTTGCGGATAAACGCTATACTCCTTTAGGGAAAGAATAGCTGACTATGATACTGGCGCGGCCCCTTATAGCAGGAGTGAAGGAAAGCAGGCATGCGTTCCCACAGATCTGGTGCGAGCCGGGGATCACGTACACGCACGGTCGCACTGTTACTTCTCGCCTGCTGCTGTATGATTCTCCTGATTTATTCTCCTCCGCAAACACGTGTCGAGTCTCAATCACATGTGGCGGTCTCCAACACCAAATCGAAGTCGGAACCGAACCTGGTGATCGCGATGCCGGAACATAGCGGCGGGTGCGGTGGTCGACCGCCGCTGCTGCCCGGAACCAGCGGCGGCGGAGCTCTCATATCCGGCCGCATCAGGCGTACCTACTGGCTGCACCTACCGGCAGACTATCAGTCGAAGTATCCGTACCCACTGGTTCTCAATTTTCATGGATACGCGAGCAGCGCTCAGGCTCAAGAAATGCGCACCGGCTTCTCACAGTTGGCCGATGAAAAGGGCTTCATCGTGGCCTATCCGCAAGGCGCCATTGGACCTGGAGGCAAGACGGGGTGGGCGAGCGGAGCGCCGAATCGGCCGACTACCGACGATGTAGGCTTCGTCAGCAATCTGCTGGATAATCTAGAGGCGAAGCTCTGTGTTAATCTGCAGCGCATTTATGCTACCGGCTTCTCCAATGGCGGTGGCATGACCGCGTTACTGGCCTGCCGGCTGGCGGATCGTATCGCCGCCTTTGCCTCCGTTTCCGGCTCGTACTACCCGTTGGTGATGTCCTGTGATCCTGGTCGTGCCGTACCCATTCTGGAGATTCATGGGACCAATGACTCGACCGTGCCCTATAATGGAAATCTTGCAGTGCATGAGATGCCAGTCATGGACTGGTTGCAGCATTGGGCCAATGAGGACGGGTGCCGGCCACAGCCGGTCAAGTCGGAGCTCTCTACCGCTATCACCGTATTCGAGTGGACTGGCTGTGGCGGCTGGATCGGTGGTGGTGCACTACCGCCTGGCGGGCGGTATCCATACCTGGCCGAGCGGGGTAGGCTTCAAGTGGACTCCGTTGGTGGATCGCCAGCTCGATGCCAACGCGCTGATTTGGGACTTCTTCAGCGCACACCAGCTTGCTCGCGAGCTATAGGCGAACGAATGGACTGAGCCTCGGTGGACGCCGCCACCCGTACATGAACCGGCGTGGCCGCGTTTGACTAGTGGCTGGTACCTTTGGGAGCGCCGCCCGAGAGTACCAGCCTCCCGCATGTTATACTCCTGATCAGTGAGCGGACGGGCATACTTGCCCGAGAGCGCATGTACAGAGGGACAATGCGAGGTGATAACCTCCGGGCAACGGATAGCGGAGCTCTCACGCGCGGCTGAGGCGTTGATTGCCGGGCCGCCGGAGTATCTGCGCGCGTTCGTGGGCGAGGAGGGCGGCGCCAGGCAACAGCGGCGCTCTATAATTGTCGCGTCACTGCGCGAACAGGAGACCGAGGGACGCGTAGGCGTCTCGGTAGACGAGCTAGCTTCCGATCTCGACGCGGTTCTACGGTGGCGTGGACAGGACGCTCCCGGCGATCTACGAAGTGAGGTGGTGGAAGTGCTGCGCCAGCTTGAAGGCTGGCAGGCGGTGGACGGGGGGCTTGCTCCGGAGCGCGCGGAGAGGGGCGGCTTGCGCCGGCGAGTTGAGCGCGATTATGCGCTGGCTCGCTCGCTGCGTGTCTTTCTTCCCCATTGGGACGAGGTCCAGCGTGCCTTGCGCCGACGCTACGTAAGCCTGAGCGCCAATTATTTCGCCCAGGCTATTGCCGCACTGGACACGCTCTTAGAAGAGCTGCAGTATGAGGATACCGATCCGCTCCGTTGTCACACTGCTTGGCACTCACTGCGTCAGGCGTTGCATGGCATTATAACGGAGTCCCGCGATTTCGCGCGCGAGCTGCGCTCCCTCCAGGTAGACGGTAACCATCCTGAAGTCCTTGCTGATATTGCCGATCGTCTCGGCATCCTACACGAGAAGTTCTTCCGCGTGGCGGCCGAAGGCGCCGCCAAAGTGCGCGAGAGGCTGGAGAAGCTGCGAGACGAGCGTCACGAGGGCGAGAACGTGCGCGGCTTGCAGGAGGCGCTTCGCATTCGTGAGGAAGAGTGGAGCGTTGGTCTAGGAGAGACTCCTGAGGAGCAGGCAGAGCGACTTGCCAGCGTCGGGCAGGAAGTACTTCGCGAGCTGGCCATTTTCGAGCGGCTGATGGCCGAGAGTGGTCCTGGATCGTGGCGTGAAGGCGCTAAAGCCATCAGTCTCGCCTTAGTAGACCTCACCGAGCGCATCCATTCCGCGATTTCACTTCGTCTCCAGCAGACGCAGGCGATTACTGCTTTGCTCCGGCGCGCGGCCGACCTAGCTGAAGGAGGCGAGGAGGCCACCCAGCGCGCCCGACGCTACTTATGGAATGCCTCCGGCTCCATGCACGCCGCCATCTGGGTGCAAGCGCGTCCACCAAGCGATGATCAGGTGCGGCTCGATCGGTGGTTGGCACTGCGGGGGGGCTCTCCGTTGCCGCTGGTTGATGAAGACGTTTGGAAAAAGTCGCTGCGCCCGCGCCATCGTCCTCCTTTGCCGCCTCCGCCGTCCTCGCTGGAGTTGCCCGACGATTGGGATCCGGGCGAAGATCCACGCGTACGCGAGCTCGAAGAAGCGCGCGCTCGCCTGGTTGAGCGGTTGATACTCGCCGGCTCGGCCAGCGGTTTGGGCTATCTGGATTCTCTGCAAGACTTGCGCCTGCTAGCATCTTTTCTCTGGCTGCCCCGTGACAGCGCTCCGTTGCGCCGGCTTGGCCTGCGCATACAGGCGCCTGGGGCCGGGGCCCTCGCCCGCACGACACTGCATGGACCAGGGTTTGTTGTAGAGCTGGATAACTATCGCTTCCTTGCGACCACGCGAAGCCGGCAGGCGGAAGTGGACGTCGCGCGAGCGAATAGTCAAACCGGCTACCACCCCGGATCGGTTGGAGAGCCAGCCTGGCCCCTCCCGGCACAAGCTCCGGAGAAGGAACCGGAGGCGGTTTCGGTGTCCCCCCCGACGCCGCCGGTGCTCACCGTTGTGCGAGGACCCACCGCGCCCAGCGCGGCGTCGGCGGAGAGCGGCCTGGCCTTCACCAGGCGATCCCTGGGACCGGCACAATTTGAGGTTGGTAGGCCGACTATTCCTCTCGAGGGCGCGCAACAGAGGCCGGACGAGTCGAGCCTTCCCAGCTCGCTTTCTCCTCGAGACCGAAACGTACAGCCGGAGCCGGATACAGCCGATTCGCCGGAGGTGCGTCACGAGGATGAGCAGCACGCCGGCGGGTCGTCGGTTCTGGCCGTTCCAGCTGGGGCGGCGTAACGCGCCTAATGCCCAGTCGTAGACGGCAGGCTCGCTGTCTCCTGTCCTATCAATCCCTTTTTCCGTCCAGATGTAGATTCCCGAGCTAAGAGGTCAGTCCATGGCAACGTACACAGGGCAAAGGGAGCAAGACCTGGCCCGCCGAGTACGACGTATGCTCATTGAACAGAGCGCCGTACTCCAGGAGGAGACGCCCGATGAATTCATCTGGCTTACCAAGCATTTTCCCGAGGAGCAGCGCTTCTTCGAGGAAGAGCTGGGCGCGTACCTCGAGTTACGGCTGGGCCGTTGGGCGCGGGCATACTGGCCGGCTCCGCCGCGGCAGAGGGAATTCTGCATCTCAGACATCTTTGAGCTGACCGCGCGCAAACAGACCGCCTATGCTTGCCTCATTCGCGCCTACCGGAGCGTGCGCCTGCTTGAATCTGGCGAATCCGCCAATACGTTTCGGTTCGCTGAGCTCTTTCGCTATGTGGCACAGGAGGGACAGCGGCAGTCGCCGTGGCTCAGCTTTGATGAAGGCGTCATCAACGAGGCGCTGGTCACGCGCGGCGAGGCCGATGCCGAGGACGATGAGGAAGCGCTCGAAGCCTCCGCACCTACCAGCGGTAATGGTCGAGGCCGCAGGCGCGGCGCCGCGGGTAGCTCTGGAGCTATCGCCACGAACGGGCGCAAAACGGTGGCGGCGGCGGCACCGAAGCTGGGCGCCGCCCAGCGGGTTCGAGCCAACCAGCGCGCGTTCTATCAAGCTTTCGCGGCATTCGAGCGCTACCGATTGCTGCGGCGAATTGGGGCCGACGATCGGCAGCGACCGGATGAGCGCTACAAGCTGGACGAGCGCGATTACAGCGGCGTCTACGAGTTCACCGATCTTATCGATCGCTTTCTTCCGCCGGCGGGACTAGTCATGTACGATGACCTGGATCCCGAGCGAGAACACGAGGACGAATAAACTATGCAATTTGCAGCTATGGTGCCGGGCGGCCGGGCAGCAGAGCCTGCCTCGCCGCAGCGATCCGGCCGAGCCTGGATTCGTCGGATACGGCTGATAAATTGGCACGGACACGAGAATGCGGTGCTGGATGTCATGGGAGACATGCTGGCTATTATCGGCGAAAACGGCTCGGGCAAATCTCTGGTGCTGGATGCCATTGACTGGGCGCTGTTCCCCACCTCCAGTAAGCAGTTCAACGCCGCAGCGCGGGAGGGTGGCCGGACTAGCAAGCGTACGCTCAGCAATACCATACTGTTCTTTGACCCACATGGCATCGATCGTCCGGATAAAGGCTGGCGTCGCCAGCGTACAGTCGGTTACTGCGCTGTCGAGATCGAGCATGAGGGTGAGGGACGCTGGGTCTATGGCTCCGCCGCCGCCGCCACCCCGCATGCCGCGCATCCTTTCTATTATGCGTTGCCCGCCTCCCTGGATCAGGTCTCCTTCTTGGACATTACCCCACGTGGGCAGGTGCCCCTGCAGATGCCAGAGTTTCGCTCCATCAACGACGCCCTCATAAATAAGGGCGGCGCGTTGTTCACCGCGTCGCAATGCGAGGACTACAATCGGCTGGTGGCGCGCCGACTATTGAACATTGAGGGAGCGGACTGGCAACGGCGCTATGAGGCGCTCTACGACGTATTGCATCGCATGCTGGGACTGCGGGTGGACGATGCGCTGGTCTCCGACCCCAGCGGGGTCGTCCGGCAGTTTTTGCCTATCGTGGATCGTCCTCATTTGGAGCGCCTGGTTGAGGGACTCGAGAGCATTCAGCGCATTCATCACGACATCGACGAGTATGCGAAGCTGCGTGCGACTCTATCTGGAGTAGTGCAGGCCCGCACGAAGTACCATGAAGCGGTGCTGCAGCATGCCTCGCTCTCGTGGCTACGGTCGGCCTGGCTGAGTGATGACGCCGGCCGGGAGCTGGCAGTCGCGGAAGAAGCAGTACGCGAAGCGGAGCGAATCTCACGCCAGGCCGAGGCCGAGGAAGAGGCCGCGTACGCCGAAGAGACAGCCGCTCGCCGGGAGCTGGAATCATTGCAGCAACTGCACCAGGGAGAGGTAGTGCAGGCAGTAGCGCGCGCCAATGAAACTCTCACCATCGCTCAGCATTCCCAGGATCGAGCCGCGCGCGAGCTGCGCCAGGCAACTGAGCGGCTCCAGCGGTCTGAGGAGGCGGTCTCCGCCGCGCGGCACTCGCTCGATACCGAGCACGAGGCTGCCAACCAGCGCCTCCGTGAACTCTACGACCGAGGAAAAGGCGCGCTGGGTACGCTGCCTGAGGAGTTGAATAGTGCCTGGCAGACCTTGATAGCTGAACCGGGCAATCAGGCGCTGGCCGACGCTTTGCATGCGGGATGGATTTCTGCCGATGGTCAGCTATCCCAGCTGGAGGTGCATGTCAAGCGCATCCAGCAGGCCACCGATGCCGCTAACGCCGCCAGACAGGTAGCGCGCGACGCGGGATCGCAGCACGAGTCGACTTCTCGCTCGGTACAGACCGCGCGGCAGGCGCTATGGTCGCGCTGGGACCGTATGATCAAGCGCTGGCCGGAGAGCTTCAGCGCTGCCCCTGAGCAGGAGCCCAGCACCATGATGCTTCCGCCGCTCTTTGAAAACTGTGAGCAGGGGATTGAGACGGCGCAGCGGGAGTTGCGGGAGGCGAGCGCGCGGGCGGCCCGCGCCGAGATTCGCATAGGAGAGATAAGCGAGCGCTTACGCGCCATACAGTCGGAGGCTGAACAGACTCAGACCGAGCCGTTGCCGTTGCTCTCGCCCGAGCGGGAGCGGGCGTTGGTTCGATTGCAGCAGATAGATCGCGGGGTCGCGCCGGTATATCGGCAGTTGGATCTGGCCCGTGAAGGCGTTGTGTGGGGAGAGGCCATAGAGGGCTTCTTAGATCACCTGGATCTATTGACACTTCTCATCGTCACCATTCCACTTGAACAGGTGCGCGAGGCGATGGGCGCGGAGGCCGATTGGCATGTGCTGCTGCCCAACCAGGAAAGTGGCAGAGCGCAGCGAGGATCTCTCGCCGCGGCGCTGGTTACCAATCACCCCGATCTTCGGCGCTACCTGGACACGAGATTCGGCAGCCTCACGCTCTCACAGGAGCCTGCGCGAAGTGGAGATTACCTCTGCACCGACGGCCGGTACCGTTTGGGAAATCTCTCGGGCACGGTACGGAAGGCCAAGCGGTCCGAGTCGCTGATTGGCGTGGTGCGCCGTCAGGCCGCCGCTGCCGCACGCCGGGACGAGCTTACTCGCGAGCAGAGCAGTCTTCACAACGAGATTCAAGACCTGCAGGCGACCTATGAAACAGCTAAACAGACGTGCACGGCGGCGGAAGAACAAGTTCGTGCGCTGGGCGAGCTCGCGCACATGCTTGACGAGATAGAGCAGCGTCGGGTGGAGATGCGCGCGCTACGTGAGGCTGATGAAGCGGCTTCAGTCCGTCTGGCGGCCGCGACCCGGGAGGCGGAGGACGCCGCCGCCGACGAAGCAGATGAGCGAGCTCGCTGGGCTGAAGCCACGCGTGGCTATCCAGCGTTGTCCGACCCACTGCAACTGGTCCGTGCGCGGCGAACACTACAAGAAGCGGTAGCTGACGCCGTGACCCGTGCCGGAGAAACCCGTGGTCGACTTGCCCAGCTGCGCACGCGCTTACGCTCCGCCGAAGACTCCCAAGGCGCCGAGAGCGAAGTCTACGGCATGGCACGGGCTCACATGGATCAGGTAGATAATGAGGTGCAGGAAGCCCAGCGAATTCTCAATCAAGCACGCACTGCATTGCAGGCAGCTGGACTGCAGAATGTTGAGGCTCGTATAACTCAGCTGCAGCGCAGGCTCAAGGCCGCCGAAGACCATGCTCGGCAGACTGGTGTGACGAAAGGAATAGCGCTTCACCGCCTGGAGGCGTCCAAAGAAGGCCGTAACGCACGGTCGGCTGAGGCCGAGAATGCCGCTCGACATCTGCAGACACGAAATAACGCCTTTGGTGCTCTGCTCACTGCGGTGGCCGACAGTCTCGATTTGCCAGCACAGCAGGTAGACGACCCGGTCCGCTATGCTCGCCAGATGACCAAAGGACGGGACAGTCGCCAGCGTCTGGAGGATGATCTGCCACGTGCTTACAGTGCCGCCGAGCGCGAACAGCAGTCATTCTTGGTGGTAGTCGCGGATTACCAGGCGCTGGTTGGCTCTGACGACCGCTTTGGCCTCCGCCAGCCGGTGAAGCGCGAGCTGGCACTGGCGCCACAAGGCTGGTTACTCGATGTGATTCCTCGCCTGGAGGGCACCGCCGATATTCGCTTGCTGCTCAATTTTATGGACGTCTCGATTGAACAGCTGCAACAGACCCTTTCCGAGCGAGTGACGCGCGTGGTACGCGATATCATCCTCGGCGAAGTGGTAAGCCATCTGGTAGAACAGTTGCTACGCGCCCAGAAGATCATAGAGGGACTCAACGAGCGCTTGGTAACAGCTCGATTCTTTGCCCGCAATACCAGATTTTCCTTAAAGATCTCGGTGCTGCTCTCCCGCCTTCCAGACATACCTTTCGATCACGTGACCATCGCCACCGCGCTTCTGGAGCACGGCCGCGCTATGCCTGCCGGTGTACAGGCCCAGCTAACCGCCATATTTGCCGGCTGGCTCGACGAGCAGATGAAGGGTGAGGCGCAGTCCTCGGTGGAGGCGCTGGTCGAGCACCTTGATTACCGCCGCTGGGTAGATATCTCGCTCCTGCACAGCGACGATCTGGACTCGCGAGTACGGCCGTGGGACAGCGCGGTATCCGGCTTCGGCAGCGGCGGCGAGCAACGTGTGCCAGTCTATGTGCTACTTCTCACCGCGGCGGCAATGCAGTTCGCGGTATCGGACGCGCCATTACGCCTGCTCATGCACGATGAAGCCTTCGCGCGCATGGATCAGCGCAACGCCGACCTTGTGGTGCGCTTCGCGCAACAACTGGGCGTGGGCCTGGTCATCGCCAGCCCAAACCTCGACCTGTTCGCCGAAGGAGTAAACTACGCCACCGCCTATCGCTTGCGCCAGCTGCCAAACGGTTATATCGCCCGCGAGGCGCTACATCTCAAAGCGGCCCCAGAGCCGGATATGGAGATGGCCGACAATACCAACCGGTAGAGTCGCTAGGATACCCGCGGCGCGGTAGAGACGGCGTCGTCGGCTGTCTGCTCGCCGCGCTCGCGACCAGGGGCAAACTGCGCGGTATACAGCCGCTGGTAGAGACCCGACTGGCGGAGCAGCTCGTCATGGGTTCCCTGTTCCGCGATGCGGCCATCGGAGATGACCAGTATCTGGTTGGCCCGCTGTATTGTCGAGAGCCGGTGAGCGATTGCAATCACTGTGCGATCCTTCACCAGCGTCTCGAGGGCGGCTTGAATGCGGCGCTCCGCCTGCGAATCAAGCGAGCTAGTTGCCTCGTCCAGCAGCAGGAACGGTGCCTGCAGCAGCAGAGCCCGGGCGATGGCCACACGCTGTTTCTCGCCCCCGGAGAGCCGGTAGCCTCGCTCGCCGACGACGGTCTCGATGCCGTACGGGAGACGCTCAATCACATCTTGCAGCTGTGCCGCCTCCACGACGGTTTCCACAGCCTCCGGAGTCGCATCTGGCTTGCCATAGCAGATATTCTCGCGCAGGCTCGCATGGAAGAGAAAGGTTTCCTGGGTTACCACCGCGACCCGTGACCGCAGGTCCCGGCCCGAAATCGCGGTAAGTGGCACCTCGTCGAGAAGCACGCGTCCCGTGGTAGGGTCGTAGAAGCGAGCGGAGAGCGAGAGTAGGGTAGACTTGCCGGCTCCGCTGGGTCCGACCAGTGCGGTCAGCCGTCCCAGGTCCGCCCTAAAGGAGATGTCGTGCAGCACCTCCTTCTCGCGTGCGGTGCCGGAGTAGCTGAAGCTGACGTGCTCGAACGCAATACCCTGGCGGGGAGTTGCGGGCAATGAGGCGGGCGATGTGGGCTCAGGAACGCTCACTGGCAGGTCCAGATAGGCGAAGACTCGGTCAAATAGCGCCAACCCGCCGAGCAGCGACGCGTTGGCTCCCGCGAGCGAGGACGCCGGAGCGTAGAGCTGAGCTAGATAGGTGGCGAACGCCACGATGGTACCGATCGCGACCTGATGATTTATGACCAGGTAGGCGCCGTAGGTGTAGAGCAACGCTGGCCCCAGCGCCGCCAGGCCCTGAACGACGACCGAGAGCCACTGACCTTCAAGCAATTGTTCCACTTGTGCGCTACGCACATGCCCATTGGTGGTGTCGAAGCGGTCCGATTCTCGTCGTTCGGTGCCGAAGCTCTTAATCACGATAGCGCCAGAAAGGCTGAGCGTTTCTTCCAGTACCACCGAGAGATCGCCGAGCGCGGCCTGGGCGCGCTCCATGGCGGTGTAGCGTCGCCGGCCGAAGTGGAGCACGGGAAAGGCAAAGGCTGGCAGCGCGACGGCCGCAAGGATGGCCAGCTGCCAGTTGATGGTAGCCATGACGGCCAGTGTGCCGATGACGGTTAACAAGTTAGCGAACGTGCCTAAGAATGACTGGGTGAGAACGTTTTGTAGGCCCCCGGCATCGTTGAGGAAACGAGTATGGATCTCCCCCGCGCGCGTCCAGGTAAAAAATTCGAGCCCCAGCTGTTGGGTATGCCGATACAGATCACGGCGCAGATCGGCTATCAACCCTTGCGCCAGCACAATGCTCAGATAGTTCTGACCCATACCCAGCAACGCGCTGCCCAGAGGCAACAGAAAGATACCGCCTCCTAGTATGATGGCCAGTCGCAGATTGTGCTCGGGAATGGCTACGTCGATGAGCTGGCGGATCAGCAGCGGAGGTATCAGACCGAGGCCTACTCCCAGCAGCATCACCGACGTTCCCAGCGCCAGCTCCTTACGATAGGGTCGCATAGTGGACCAAACACGGCGCAGGGTACGGCGCACGTCTGGAGTGCCTTGTTGCAGATATCCGAGACTTCGCTGTCGCTGCCAGAATGCACCGCCCAGCCCGGTGCCGCCACCCAGCCCGGTGCCTCCTCCCATGCCGCGCATGCCCATGCGACTCAATCCCATGCCCATTTCTCCTATTAGTTACGTCGTAATCCGCTGATGTCGTGTGTGAAGCCGGTTGGGAGGATCACTGTGATGACGTTTGCCCGAGGAGCAACTGGAACAGCCGCGCGAGCTCGGAGCGTTCCGCCGGTAGCAGCCGCGCTGTCATTGCGGCTACTCGCTGCAGATACACCACATTCGCCAATCGCAATGCCTCTTGGCCAGCGGCAGTGAGCGTCACGTAGACCTCGCGCTGATCAGTCGCAGGTATCCGTGTGCGGCTGATGTACCCCAGCGACTCGAGCGTATCAAGCATGCGGGTGGAGCCTGCTGTTGTGAGCCCCAGGCGTTCGGCCAGGTCGCTGACTCTCATGCGATCCTGGGCCAGCACCTCACGCAACATGCGGCGTTGTGGTCGGGAGAGTGGGCCAAACTGGCGCCCAATGTGGGTGTACCATTCATCAAGACCCTGGGCAATGATGGCAATCTCTCTCGACTCCGCGCCGGGCAAGCTCTGGTTGTGAGCTTCGCCGCTTTCAGCCACTACGATTTGACCTTCCTCTATTGACTGACTAACTCAATTATAGGAGTCTATAGGAACCTCTGCCAAGTGGGGCGGCTACACGTGTGAGGCTTCGATGACCTCTGAAAGCGTCGATAAGAAACGATCCACTTCGGACGCGGTATTGTAGTGAGCCAGTCCGACTCGCAACGCGCCGCCGTGCTTTTCCAGGTCGAGTCTCTCCATAAGGTTAAGCGCATAGTAGTTGCCATGCCAGCAGAAGATGCCGCGACTTGCCAGCGCCTCCGCCAACTCGGCGGGCGTATGGCCCTCTACCGTCAGCATGAGTGTGGGGACGCGTCGCTCCAGCTCCTGCTCACTAGTCAGACCGTAGATACGCACACCAGGAATCCGGCTGAGTCCCGACAGCAGCCGGCCTGCCAGAATGCGCTCGTAGCTCGCGATAGCTGCCATGGCGGTATGCAGGTTCAGGCGCTGCCCGCTCATGATTGGGAATTGGCTGGCAAAGCGCTCGGTATACTCGTCTCCAAGCTCAGCCAGATATTCAAAGGTTGCCGCCAGTCCAGCAAGGCACTCGTGATTCTGCGTGCCGGTCTCCCATTTACCCGGCGGCTCGTTGGTTGAGGGCCGGACCTTGTAGGCGGAGAGCCGCTCAAGCATCGGCAGGCGCCCGTAAAGGATTCCCAGGTGAGGTCCAAAGAACTTATATGCCGAGCACGCCAGGAAGTCGCAGCCGAGCGATCCGACGTCAATTGGACCATGTGGCGCGAAGTGCACGGCGTCGATGAAGGACATGGCGCCGGCGTCGCGCGCCCATTCCACTATGGTGGCGACGTCATTGATGGTACCTACCGCATTGGAGGCATATCCCACCGCAACTACCCGAGTGCGTTCGTTTATCTTGCTGCGCAAGTCGGCCATGTCGAGTGTGCAGGTAACGGGGTCAATATCGGCCACACGTACAACGGCGCCGCGTTCCTCTACCAGGGCCTCCCAGGGAGCTACATTGGCGTCATGATCAAGCGCGGTAACGACGATTTCGTCCCCCGCCGTGAGCGTGCGGCCGATCGCTCGCGATACCGCGAACGTCAGCGTAGTCATATTGGCGCCGAAGACCGTCTCGCGTGGATCTTCGGCGCCAAGGAAGTCGGCCGTGGCGGCATGTACTTCACGCAGCAAGGCGTCGGTGCGTCGGCTGGTGACAAAGGCTCCGTCGGTGTTGGCGTTGGACGCCCGCAGATAGGCGCTTATGGCGTCGATACTGATCTGGGGGACCTGGGTACCGCCTGGATTGTCCAGGTAGATGACCGGGTTGCCATCCTGTTCCAGTGCCAGAGAGGGAAAGTGCGCTCGCCGCCCCGAGAGATCAATCTCGCCGTCGGGCGGTGCGCTGCGACTAGTCTCCGGCATCTCCGGCATCGTTGATCGATCAGACATACGTGCTGCAACCTTTCCTGGCGAAGAATAGTGACAACGTTGGGCGCCGCGCAAACCGTGGCGGCATCAAAGGCGCCCCTGCCCATTATGGCACGACATCTCCATTGGCAGCTTGGCAGGATGCTTTGATACGATCTACATGCACGAGCAAGATGCCAGCGGAGATATCCTGGCGATATCCAGATGGCAAAAACAAGACCAAGAGGAGACAGCAGAATGGATAGCCCACGGCGTTTGAGTTTTGGAATCAAGACAGCGCCGCAACACACGACGTACGACGCGATGTTACGTGTCTGGCGAGAGGCCGATCAGGAGCCGGCCTTTGAGCATGCCTGGCTCTTCGATCATTTTATGCCGATCATCGGAGACTCGAGCGGACCCTGCCTAGAAGGTTGGACTCTGCTGGCGGCGCTTGCCGCGGAGACACGACGGTTGCGCGTCGGCATCATGGTCACCGGCAACACCTATCGACACCCCGCGATCCTTGCCAACATGGGGGCGACTGTCGATATCATTTCTGGGGGGCGTTTGGATTTTGGCATTGGAGCGGGGTGGAACCAAATGGAGCATGACGCTTACGGGATTCCACTCTACGCCGCCGGCGAGCGTATTCATCGACTAGGTGAGGCTTGTGAGGTCATACGGCTACTATGGACTGAGCCTCGAGCCAATTTTTCCGGCAAGTACTACCAGCTCACCGACGCTCTGTGCGAGCCAAAACCGGTCCAGAAGCCATATCCGCCATTTGTGATTGGGGGGAGTGGAGAGCGGCTGACGCTCCGAGTCGTCGCGCAATATGCATCGATCTGGAATTATGTCGGAGCCTCAGTCGACGACTTCTCGCGGTTAAATCATGTACTTGACGATCACTGCGCCGTGGTTGGACGCGACCCCGCGGACATTGAGCGATCCGTGCAGGTAGGCGTCGAGCCCGGGCGCATAGATGAAGCGCGCGATCAACTGGCGCGCTTCATCGAGCACGGCGCAACTCACCTGGTTCTCACCCTGCGAAGCTCGCAGCTCGAAGGCCAGGCCCCCTATCCGGCCGATATCGTTGCGAAACTAGCGGACGAGGTAGTGACGCCGCTGCGGGGCCGCTGATATCCACTCACGAGAAAGCCGCGCCGTCGGTGTGCAACAGGTAAACGTTCGCACCCAAGCGCGGCCGATGACGGTGCGCTATTCGTCCTCATCCTCCTCGTCGTCCTCATCGTCCTCGTCAAGTTCGTCTAGGCTCTCTTCGTCGAACTCGTCGTCCTCATCATCTTCGTCGAACTCGTCGTCGTCGAACTCGTCGTCCTCATCATCGTCCTCATCTTCATCCTCGTCCTCCTGGTCACGTACCAGCACAGCGCTACCCGCGCTAAGGAGATTGGCTGGAAGCATGCTAGCCGCGAAATCGTCTAGGTCGTTCGCTCCATTCGAGAGCAAAGCCAAGTGGAGTTGGCGAGGTAACGCGGTGGTGGAGTCAAGTATCATACAGGGTAGCCTCCAACTTGAGAGCAATAAGAGCACTGTAGCAAGCGCACTCACCTGGCGCTTGGTCGCGAAGATACCGGACGGATCTCGGCGCCGGGTGTATTGTATGCTGCATCGTGTCTAGCGGTCAATGTTTCGTCCAGCGCTGCCTGGAACTGCCTGAGCGCGCTTGGAAGGATTCACGCGCAGATTGCAACAGTTCCGACACAGCGCCGACACCAACACAAGCTATACTACTACCACAAAAGAATGACAGTAAAGAGAGTAGCGGTGCTTCAAGGGGCGTCAGTCGCCAGGTATTGCATTGTCACGAGGTCGTCATGTCTGCATTGCTGCGTTTCCTACACGTCCTGGTTGAGCGGCGTACCTACACGAATGTCTTTTATCTGTTGGCAACGTTTCCTTTGGGCCTCTTCTATTTCATCTTTCTAGTGGTCATGCTGTCGGTCGGGATGGGCACGGCAGTGCTGGGAGTCGGTCTCGTCCTCCTGGGGATCGCACTGGTCGCTTGGCGGGGGTTTGCGGAATTCGAGCGAAACTTACTTATGTGGTGGACTGGGCTCGACATTCCCCCTATGTATGACTCCTCACTTCGCTATCCTACGCGGCGGGACCAAGTACTGGCCTATGTACGCAACCCCACAACCTGGAAGAGTCTCGCATATCTCATTCTCGAGTTTCCATTTGGAGTCATCTCGTTTGTTTTCCTGGTATCGCTGCTCACTGTCTCGCTGGCACTTGTGTTGTATCCGGCGGCCTATATTGTGGATACGGCCTTGTATAATAGCCTTCCGGGTACTATCGTCGATCACATAGGTTTCAATGTCACCGTCAATGGAAGCGTGCAGCCTGGGCCGCTCATGCTATTCCTTTCCTTTTCTGCTGTTGGTGTCATGGCTCTGGCAGGTTCGTTTCGTTTCTTCAACGGGATCGCCTTCGTCTGGGGACTGTTTGCTCGCCTCATGTTAGGAATGGACGAGGGGCCTCGGCGCGTAGCGCAAGCACGCGCAGTTGCGGTTCGGGAGCGGGCCAAAGCTGAGCGAGCCGAGCAGAGCCGGCGCGAGTTGATAGTCAATGTATCTCATGACCTTCGCACCCCGATTGCCAGCATACGTGGTCACGTAGAGTCGCTGCTGATGCCGGCAGGCGAACGTCCGGAGGACGTCGATACCCAACAATATCTCGAGATTGTGGCGACGGAGTCGGAGCGGCTCTCTGCTCTAGTAGACGATCTACTGGTACTGGCGCGCGCCGATGCGCATGAATTGCGCCTCGATATTCGTCCAATTGATCTTGCCACCGTGATCGACGAGGTCTATCAATCGTTGGCGGTGCTGGCTCGGCGCGAGCGCAAAGTGACACTGCTGAACCAGATCAGTCCTTCGCTGCCTCCGGTACTTGCCGATCGAGATCGCCTGGTGCAGGTATTGCAAAATCTCACACGCAACGCCATCACCTACACTCCCGCTGGGGGACTCGTGTCGATTCAGACGACGTGGGCAATCGATACGCCACGCGCCGGGGCGGAAGAGGTTATTGTCTCGGTCACCGATACCGGAGTAGGCATCAGCGGGGATGACCTCGATCATGTCTTCGAGCGCTTCTTCCGCACCGACTCCTCGCGAGTACGTAGCACCGGCGGCGCTGGACTGGGACTTTCTATCGTGCGCGACCTGGTGGAAGCTATGGGTGGGCACGTCTGGGCCGAGAGTATGCTCGGGCAGGGCAGCCGGTTCTCCATACGTCTGCGGCCGGCGGACCGTGCCACGGCCAGACTCCCGGCGAGCTGATTTTTAGCTTTTACTTGTTGCTCGGGGGCCTGCTCTCCCTGAAGAGGGGCGGACCATCCGGTAGACCATATCGCGTTCGCAAGGCATCCTGCCAGCCTCCAACCGCCGGCATCTCCGCTTCTGACGGCGCGCTGCTCCACGTGACGCGAGTGCTAGCTCCCTGATTGGCCGCAAAGCCATGGTAGGTATGGGAACCGTATCCCATGACCCGACGGCCGCTCACCAGCTGCTCCACAGCCAGCGTTGCCGCCTGGCGCACCTCCTGGACATCATCGCTAAGCAGAGGACGGAGCAGCGGCACGGCCGCTTTATCGTAGAGCCGGCCCAAGCTGCGTGCCGCACTCTGCCGCTCTTCTGAGGCCGGAGAGGTGAGGTAACGATACAGATCAGGAGCGAGTGACCGAAGATCCAGATCTGAGATTAGCCGGATGACTCGGGCACGCTGCGGTGGATGGCGCACCTCTGTCAGGGCTTGTCGCAGCGCCGGCTCGAGCGTCGCGGTATCGGTGGGAACTCCGGCCTCCGCCAGCGCCAATGCAACATGCCGGGGGCGCGAGCCTTCCAGATACGGTAACAACCACCCCGCTACCGGAGGCACTCCTTCCGTAGCTGGAACATGATGCAATGCTGTTGCCCAGCCGTAATTATCTCGTAACCAGTAGTACAGCATCAGCGTCATCTCAGCATCCTGGGCGGCATACGCAAGCATGCCAGGAGAAAGCGGGCGGTGCGACCAATCGGCCCGCTGAAAGCTCTTATCAAGCCAGACGCCGCACGATCGAACCAGCATCGACTGCAAGCCGGACTCACGCTGTCCGAAGAGCGAACGGCTGACCGCCTCAAGATCCAATGTATTGCTGGCTACCAGCCCACGCGCTAAGAGCACTTTCGCATCGGATCCCATGCCGTGAAAGAGCTTTAGTATCGCGGGATTTTCCAGCGGCGCCTGTAGTGGCCCAAGGTCAGCAATATTCTGGGCATCCACGACATAGGATGCCCGGTAGTCGTTGTCCATCGCCAGCTGCAGTAGAGATAATCGGTGGGACGGCTTATCTGGTAGGCGCGCCGGCGACTGGGAGAACTCGGCATCCAGCGCGAGAACCCCGACATTCATCAGATCGACACACAGTGCCTCGAGATCGGCTGAACGCTCGATATAGCGTCGCCTCTTCCATGGGTGCACCGTGATCGGAGGTGCGCTGCTTCCAAGATAACCAGTCAGATTGACGAGCGGAGTCTGCTCGGTTCCACTGGCCGCCGGTAGGGGAGTCTCACTCGCTACTGGCGGCGCCGACGCATTCTCATCGGTACCGTCCTCGGAGCTACCTTGCGATTCCTGCTTCGTACGTATACGCCGAAGTGGACGGCTGACCGCCTTGCCGCTGCGCGTTCCTCGCTCACTCGTCGACATGTATGCCTCACTCGCCTTGACACTCGTGCCGGAATGCTCCCCAGCTTCGTCTCCTCATCGTTGGGGATAGGATCTTTCATCATATACATAGTGGACGACAAACAATGCTTCTACCATAGTATACGGGAGAACCTCACCACTAGGTGACGCACATATGCAAGAGTGTGCACGCTCCGAGCGAGTTTGGCAATCGCGTATTGGGAGTCCCACACTGGAGGCTTGGATAGCCACTTGCCATGTTGGCAAGCGGTACAGACGCTTTATCACAGCGTGACTTTACGGGTGGGTCCAGCATCCAGCTGCAACCATCGGTCAGGCGATATGGATGTTCACGCGATGCCAGGCGTTGTTCATGTAACCCGCGAAGTTCCAGAGGCGGCTCGCGTCCTCCGGCTGGGTCCGCTTCGACGCGTCCCACGCGCGCACGATCAGTTGGCGGTCGCCGGAGGCAAGGGTGAGGGTCACCTCCCAGAAGCACCAGGCATACGGATCCGCGCGCTCGACAATGGTGGCCGTCGTCCAGGTCTTCCCCTCATCCGCAGAGAGCTCGACCCGCTCCACGGGCGACCTTTCGGCACCAATGGCATAGCCTTGGATACGCATCGGCCATGCCGCGAGCGTCTCGCCGTCTTGAGGCGTCGAGATCACGGCGTTGAGGGTCAGCTCTTCCAACGGCTGGGCGCTACTCCACAGGGCGGTCTGCCGGGTTATCTCGGGCGGGAAGATCTTGTAGTCGCGCGCCTCGTACGGGTTGGTCGAAGGGTTTTCCTGGAGCCGGATCTCGCCGAGCCACTTGACGCTTCGCGCGCCGATGTAACCTGGCACGATGCATCGCAACGGGAACCCGTGCTCCGGAGTCAGCGGCTCATCGTTCATCTCATATGCCAGGAGCACATCCGGTGAGAGGGCTTTCTCCAGCGCGATGGAGCCGCCAAAATGGACTGTCTCCCCCTCGATTCGGGCCTCATCGAGACTGGTGAACGTGACGTGTCGCGCCTGTTGCCGCACGCCGACGGCCCGCAGGACCTCCGCCAAGGGAATGCCGCGCCAGTTGGCCGTGCCGATGACGCCGCTGCCCCAGGCCACTTCGCCAGGAATCGGTTTCACTGCCATGAGCTCAGTCCGCCGATTGCCCGCACACTCTAGGGTTGCCGTCACGGTGCGTGCCGGAGCCATTGCCCGAAGCTCGTCCAACAAGAGTTCGCGTGGCCGGTCGACAAGACCGGTGAGGCGAAGTCGGTAGCTGGTTGGGTCAACGGCCGGAATGGACCCATGGGTGCGCACATAGAAGAGCTGCCGCGGCGTGAGAAAAGACTCCCGCAAGAGGCCCCCGGGCGGCTCGGCGTTCAAGGGGTCTGCGCTCAGGACATTCAAGTGCGAGTCGCTCGGGGGTATGGTCATGTGTGGCAGATCAGGTTGCGTCTCCATAGTGGGTTGCCTCTCCTTTGTGATCTCCGGAGCCGCGCGAACTCTCCGGCAGCCGTGTGTCTTCGTGTGAGACCTGCAAAACCTGGGCCATGTCGTTACGTTGGCTTCCGTGGCGTCGTGGCCGTCTTTGAGGTCGCCGCGGCAATGACCGAGTTGACCTCAGTATAGGCGGCTTCACCATGGAGCAGCTCGTCGAGGCCTTGAGCCTCCACCTCCGCGTCGACACGTACTGGGGTAAAGACGTTGATGAGCTTCAGGAGGCCAAACGTCACGATAAAGGAGTAAGCGCCTGCGATGAGGACGCCAAGCACCTGAACACCGAACTGCCGCCAATCTCCTTCGACCAACCCTTTTACGCCGTTGATGGCGGCAACCGCAAAGACTCCGGTCAGTATGGTGCCCAACCCGCCGCCAATGCCGTGAACCCCCCAGACATCCAGAGCATCATCCCAATCACGCCGCATGCGAAACTGGATGGCGGCGTAACAGACAACGGCGGCCAACAATCCTATGAGGACAGCCGCCCATGGGGGTACATAACCCGCCGCCGGGGTTACCGTGGCCAGCCCTGCCACCGCACCGGTAAGCGCTCCGCTCATACTTGGCTTTTGCTCGCGCCACCACGTCAACACCATCCAGGTTACCATACCGGTCGCCGCTGCCGTATTCGTATTTACAAAAGCCAGAGCAGCGACTCCATTGGCAGCCAGTTCACTGCCGCCGTTGAAGCCAAACCAGCCGAACCACAGCAGGCCGGCGCCAAGCGCCATGAACGGGAGATTGTGCGGAAGGGCTTTTTCACCCCGTGCCAGATTGCGGTTACCTACGACGAAGACCGAGGCCAGGGCGGCCATTCCTGCGCTCAAATGCACCACGATGCCACCCGCGAAATCCACTACCCCCATCTGGTGAAGGAAGCCGCCGCCCCAGACCCAGTGAACAAAAGGAATGTATACCAGCAGGCTCCACAGAACGAGGAAGATGAGGTACGCTTTGAAGCTTACCCGGTCGGCAAATGCTCCGGAGATGAGCGCAGGCGTAATAATAGCAAACATCAGCTGAAAGAGGAAGAACGCCAGGAAAGGAACCGTGGGGGCGTAGATCGGACTGGGCGTGAGACCGACTCCTTGAAGGCCGACTTCGCGGAGATTTCCAATGAGCCCAAACGTATCGCCGCTGTAAGCGAGACTAAAGCCGACCAACAACCAGAGGATAGTTACCACTCCCATTGAGATATAGCTCTGCATCATGATGGTCAGCACATTCTTATGCCGTACCAGCCCACCATAGAAGAAGGCCAGGCCAGGAGTCATAAGACAGACCAGAGCTGCACTGATCAGGAGAAACGCCGTATCGGCGGCATTCAGGTGTCCCACGTGTTTTCTCCTCTTTGAGAATGTAGTGGATAAGCTGAGGCATGAAAGTGGAGTGACCTTAACATAGCCCTAGAAGACCTGTCAAGCGGTAGCAAAGATATTAGAATCTGATCCGATTCAACGCCCACGGTAGAATGATGACCGCCAGCGTCGCAATCCAGACGGCTGCGGCAGTCCCGAAAAACCGACCGTAGACAATCGTTCCAAGCCATCCGCCTACCAAGGCGGATGGGACCCCTATGGCAAGAAGCAGAGGCCAGGCGGAGCTTCTGCTTCTCGCCGGAGTTACCCGCCCGGCTACGGCGAGCGCGCCAATCAGTAATCCGATGACGATCCAGAGCAATGACAGCGCCAGCATAGCAGTCCCTTCCACCTTCTTGGACGCGGTACTTCACGTTGAAGTACGACCCGCCTACGAGGCGGGCCTCAGCATTTCAGTGAGAAGCTGGTATATAGTGACGCCGTCTCGAACCAATGGCCCGATTCCCAGTCCCGTTTTGACTTCGACGTGGGCAAAGATGCTGAACTCTGCGTAGCGGTACTGGTGACCCAGCTCAGCCAGTTTCGCGGCAAAATCTTGTGATTGCGTGAACGGCACAAACGTGTCGTTGCGATCGTGGAGCAGATAGATTGGCGCACGGATACGGGCGGCAACCGAGCTTGGCGAAAGGCTTACCAGTAGGGCCTGCAGCGCGGGAGACAAACGGGCGAGATTGGCGTCAGCGGCCTGTGGCTCATCTCCGGCAAGGAGATGATAGGCGGCCTGCGCCGGCGGAGATAGGGACGCCACTTGAGGGGAGCTGAGCGAGATACCGCTGGTAGAGTTGGTTCCCGCCCGGAGCACCGCGCCGTCATCGCCGGCGAACGTATCGGCGACAACGTTAGTCAACACTTGGACCGGAATTGGATTTGGCGTCCAGGACACTAACCGTCCATTGACCTCTTGCGCACGGCGCCCAAAATCCTCCAGAAGAGTTCTGGCGTCATAGTAGCTGCCGAAGAGAGTGAGGAAGGCCAGACTCCCCTGGATACGAGGGTCCACCGCCGCCAGGGCAGCAAGTGATCCGCCGGCGCTGAACCCGAGAATGCCTACATGGCGAGGATCGACACCGGGATAGTGTTGCAGTATAAGCACAGTCCGCACGATTGCGTCACTGGTAGCTGGAGCCAGGTCATACGCGAGCAGTGTTGGCGTCGTTAATGCCATGACCACCAGCCCTGCGCGGGCCATTGACGTGAGGAGATTAACCAACTGTGGGACCTGGCGGTTGTCACCGACGCCGGAGATGACGACGACCCCCTCGCGGGCTCCGGGAATGGCGGGCGCGCTCACAGCCGGCGCGTAGATGTCGAGATAGACGGTGCCGTCCGCTGACGGGATGGTAGTCTGTGTATGGCGCACCGGGTCTCCAGCCAGCACCAATGGAGCCGGTTGCGATTGCGTGATCAAGGCGGGCAGTAACAATGCCGATCGGGCCGCCGCACGGCCGAGCGGTATCACTGAAAAGAAGAAGCCGCCGGCAAAGAGCAGCGCCAGCAGACTTCGCGCCACCACGGTGCGCACACTCCGCCAGCTGCGTGCTGCTCCGGCTCTCCGTTCGTGCATCTATCCTCACTTGCCTATTGTCGCTAGCCCCCTCGCGCGGGAGGCGGACGTCTCGGGCGGCACAGTCTGCTCAACTATACCCTATGAGGAATTACGTTGCGAGCTGGCGGCATATCACCGCCTCGGCACGTTGCCACTTTTCCAGAGTATGGAAAAAAGCCATGGAGAGTGGCGAAGTGCTACCTCCTTCTAGAGTAGAAAACGCAGCCGCTTGATGATCTGCTCGCTAAGCTTGACATAGAAAGGGCGGCTCTGCCAGTCATCTAGCGTCAGCTCAAAAGCATTGGTTTTATCGGCGGCAAAGACCTTCTCCATCTGTTTGGCCAGTTCTTCGCAGTAGATCGCGACATTGATTTCATAGTTGCCGACCGAGCTTAACCGGTCGAGATTGGCGGTGCCGATCGTGGTGATGCAGCTATCCGCGGTACACGTCTTGGCGTGAATCATGGCATGCTGGTACCCGAAGATGCGAATTCCCGCCTCCAGACACTCGGTGAAATAGGCATGCGAGGCCCAATCGGCCACGATATGGTTGGAGGTCCATGGCACCAGCACTTGTACATCGACCCCACGGGCAGCTGCGGCTTTGAGCGCGCCCAGCAGGGCGGAGTCGGGTATGAAATAGGCACTGGTAAGCAGAATGTGGTGCTCAGCGTTTTCGATGCCGTTGAGATACATATCCCGTATTGGGAATGTAAGACGGAGGGCATCGGTGCCGCGCACCGTGACGCTGGTCTCAAATCCCCTACGGTAGGTGCGGGTGATATGTCTCTCCGCACGAGTGTTGCTATTCCAGAAGTCGGCGAATGCCCGTCCTAGACGGGCGGCTAAGGGACCGGAGACCCGTAAGTGGGTATCGCGCCACTGGGTGGCGTAGAGGTGCCCCAGGTTATAGCCTCCGACGAAGGCCTCGCGATCATCGACGATCAGTAGCTTGCGATGATCAAGCGCGTAGCGCCGAGGATCGAGCAGCTGGCGCGGATGTCGAAACGGAAAATATGGCAGGACATTGACCGATGGTGGAAATCGTTTGAATGCGGCCGGCACCACCAGGTTCCCGATTGCGTCAAAAACGCAGTAAACCTGAACCCCTTCTTCGGCTTTGCGGATGAGATGGTCTTTGAACTCCTGTCCGAGCTCATCGTTTTTCCAGATATAGGTCTCGAGGAAGATGGAGTCTTTAGCCTGATCAATTGCCCGCAACATATCTTGGTACAGGTCCTCGCCATAGGTAAAGATCTGCAAAGTATTCTCCCCCAGGTGAATCGGCTGCATACCGCCGTGGGGGAACGGTTCGAACGGCGCCTGTCGGCGTTTGCGGCCTACATCTACTGCCACAAGTGCGGCAACGGTCGCTGCCTGTACCAGAACAAAGCTGGCGGCCGCGGCAAGCGTAAGCTTCAGCAGCAACCCGCGCCTGGCCCTCTGTGTGGCCTTACGCTGCTTCTCTCGTTCTACCCTAGTAAGCTTTCGCTGAGTTGGTTGTGTTGTCGGCATAGGGCATTTCTCCGTGGTAGCTTGCAGTCTCGTCGGTGGAGCTTGCGCTCCAATTGCCGGCGCATCAAGCGAAGTGACACGGGTGGCATACTCCATGCCAGGAGCGCCTGGACTGTCACTGGCACGCATTATGGTACCCGTGTATGAACGGCCGAAATTGGCCCACGAAGGATCAAGACCATGGCAGTTGAAGAGATCTACCGCCATCCCGAAGACTATGACCTGGAGATGGCGGCGCATGGGAACGACGATGTAGCCTTTTGGCTGGACGTCCTGGCGCGGAAATCTCCCCGCCGGGTGCTTGAGATAGGCTGCGGCACTGGGCGGCTTACTATTCCGATGGCGCGTGCCGGCAGCAATCGAGGCTATACTGTGACCGGAGTGGATAGCGAGCTCGCTATGCTGCAAGAGGCTGAGAAACGGGCCGCGGCCGAGCCTGCCGCAGTGCGCCAGGCACTGCGCTTGATGCAGTGCGACGTGCGCGAATTGTCTCTGCCGGATACGTTTGATGCTATCATCATGCCGTACGGTATAGCGCATCATCTGAGCAGCCCGAGCGAACAACTCTCGGTATGGCGTATTCTCCGCCGGCATCTGGTTGCCGGCGGTCTGCTGGCCGTAGAGGTCACCGCTCCCCGCCTTGACATTTTGGGGCAGGCTACGGCCGGCACTCCACGTGTCAAGGACCTCGACGTCTGGGGTCGCGACGGTACACATTTACTGCGCAGCGTCGCCACGACGTATTACCCGATTACTCAGCAAGCGCAGCACGCATTTTCTTACACGGTCTGCTCGGCCGACGGCAAGTGTCGCCACTACGATTCACATTTCAGTATGCATGTCTACTTTCCTTGCGAGCTGGTCTCGCTCTTTATCGCCACCGGCTTTAGGGTTGAACGCCTGATCGGCTCATACGATGGACAGCCACTGGCCGCGGACTCACCCGTGATGATTGCGCTTGCACGTTCCAACGCGGAGTAGCGCCGTACCATCTTCCCTCTCAAGCTTTTTTTCCGAACCACGCATTCGTGCCACTGCGGTGACTCGCCGTTCTTGATGTATTGGCACTCTCACCACATGACTGCGGGAGATGCTCAGTTCATCACGGCAACTTCTGTTGCCGCTCCCTGAACGGCCTGCCCGGCCGCTTGAATGTTTCTCGCCGCGTTCTCGTCCCGGTCCAGAACCAGCCCGCAGGAAGGGCAGATGTGGGTCCGGATTGAGAGGCTCTTCTCGACTCGCTCCCCACAGCCACTGCAGTCCTGGCTAGTATAGGCGGGTGGGACCGCAATCACTCGACGGCCAGCGTATGCTGCTTTGCCGCAGAGAATGCGACGAAACTGCGCCCAGCCCGCATCGCTAATGCTCTTGGCCAGGTGGCTGTTCTGGACCAGATTTGCCACCCGCAGATCTTCCAGATAGATGACATCGTAGGCACGCACCAGCCAGAGGGCAGTCTTATGGTGGAAATCGCGCCGCTGCCGCTTCACCTTCTGATGCTTCTTGGCCAGCCACTGCACCGCCTTCTTGCGCCGCGTGCTGCCCTTCTGCCGGCGAGAGACCCGTCTCTGGGCTTTCTTCAGCTGCTTCTCAGCTTTTCGGTAGCAGCGGGGATTGGCCACCACCTCTCCGCTCGCCGTCACCAGAAACACTCTGAGCCCCATGTCGATGCCGATCTCCTGTCCGGTGGCAGGCAACGGCTGCAGGGGTACCCCCTCGCAGGCAAAGCAGGCATACCAGCCATCCGCTTCGTGGGTGATGGTCACCGTCTTGATGGTACCCTCGATCGGGCGGCTCCAGCGTACCGGGATCCGTCCAATCTTGGAGAGGACCAGATCACCATCCTCCAGGGTCGCGCCGTTGCCAAATTGCTTGTAGGTGAAGGAATGGTACCGGCTGCCACGTTGAAAGCGGGGATAGCCCGGCTTCTCACCGGCTTGCACTCGGCGAAAGAAGGCGACAAAGGCGCGATCCAGCCGGGTGAGCACATCTTGCAAGACTAGCGAATGGACATCCTGGTATTCCGGCCGTGTCTCCTTAATGGCAGGCAGCTGGCCACTCTGATGGGCGAATATGATACTCTTCCTGCACGTATGCCAGGCATCGCGGCGTTCCTGAAGGGCAGCATTGTAGAGCTCATGGCAGCGGCGGAGGACGAACGCCATGGTCCGCTCTTGTTGTGGAGTAGGTTGGAGTTTGTATTTGAAGGTTTTGTGTACTTCTAGAGCATCCATGCGGTACCATTCTGTGTGCCTGATCGACAATCGGAAACCCAGGAGACCATTCATCTTCTGGCTGATGTCCAAGAGCTTTCTGGCCCATCTGCTGTAAACTGGCTCGCGAGGCTTTGGAGGTTAGAGCACGAGCATGGCAGAGAACGACGAGGTGCCCACGGCAACCGAGGCGAGAGCGGCGGGTAGGATGCACCGCGTTCTCGACTGGGGTGCTCCACTGATCCTCTTGTATGTCTTCCTGCACCAGATGATGGGCCCTGCCTTTTTCTCCTCCCAACGGTTCTTAGGGGTGCGCGGGGACACCAATCAATATATGTGGTATATCGGATGGATATGGCACGCCCTTGAAACGAACCAATCTCCGTTTGTTACGCGCGCGTTTGCCTACCCTTCCACCACGAACATCATGGACTACACCTCCGTGCCCTTGCTGGGATTATTGTTCGGCTGGTTGACTTCTTTTGCTAACCTGGTTTTCATCTACAACTTGATTGTCATCCTAAACTACACACTGATCTACATTTTCGGAAAGCTGACCCTTCGAACGCTGGGCATCGGCAGACTCTTCTCCTCTGTTGGCGGGCTCCTCTTCTGCCTCATGCCGTACCTGACGGCGCAAGGCCTCATGCACCTCAATCTCCTGTTCGTCGCCCCACTCTTCGTTATTGGCTACCTGACGGCGCGCCTCGTCCGAGGAGCGCGGGCCGGATGGATGATGGGTCTGTGTATCGGCCTGGCGCTGGCTGCGTCGTTCTATACATTCTTGGAGACTTTCTCGACGCTGATACTCTGTCTCCTCATCCTCTACGGCTGCTGCCTACTGGCCGCATTCAAGCCCACCCACCAGTTTACGGTGAGACTCTGTAGACCTCGCTTCCTGCTTGGTTGCGCCGTGCCTCTGCTTCTTATCATTCCTGGAGTGCTCAACTTCATCCAGGGACAAGGATCGCAACCCCTAGACTTTGGGATTAAGTCGCTGGTGTACTCGAACGATCTGCTGGCATTGGTGCTTCCGTCTCAACTCTATCTGGTGCATACGGCTGCGACTACCAGCCTGGTTTCGCACTTCAGCGGCAATCTGTTCGAGTGGGACGGATATGTCTCGATTCCTTTCATCATCCTGTTTTGCGTGAGCGCCGTCCGTTTCTGGCGCAAGCCCAGGACTCGCATTCTGACCTATGCGACGGTTTGTCTGGCAGTGCTCTCACTTGGCCCGATTCTCTATATCGACGGCGCAAAGATACCACATGTCTATTTGCCCTGGATCCTGCTCGTGTTCATTCCCTTGGTTCGGGACGCCTTGCCGATTCGTTTGAGTTTCTATGTGCTTTGCCTGGCGATTATTCTGGTCGTCTGGTCAGCTGACGAGTGGGTGCGACATGTATCCCTCGAGAACCTGCGACCAAGGGCGGCGACGGCCGTCGCTCTCGGGGCGTTTGCCCTGGTGGCGCTGATGTGGCTGCCGCTGCTTCCGAGCTATACCGCGTCGATGCCGGTTGCGGCGAGTATACTCAGCCGTGACCACGTGGCTTCGCGCTATATCGACCATGCGCCGATACTTGTCCTGTACCAGCACGATGTCAACGGTTTTCCCATCGTCATGGGCATCCTGGCGGCTTCAGACAATTACGATCTGGTTACCACCAACCTGTATCCCTATGATATGGGCCACACCACGCCTTTTCAGATCAACGACGCTTTCATGCACGATACCGACGGCGCCAAGACGGCTAGTGCGCTGCGCCAGTACCTTCCGCAGCTGGGAGTGGGGAGGGTGCTGTTTCTCTCGATCGATGACCAGCCCATCAGCCAGACGCAACTGGACGAGGTATCAATTGTACTGGGCGCGCCGCTCTACGATAGCTCGAGATTGGTGGTAGTCTGGAGCGTGCCGCCGTCACTTCACAGTCTCGCTCCGTACTCTTTTTCTCAGGCAACCGCCAGGTGGACCAGCACTGTGGCAGAGCTGACGCCGCGATAGGCATGTCCCTAGTCGGAGATAGGAGTTGGGTGTCATGGCTCATCAGCGAATACGCACGTTTAACAAATATGTCACTAATCGAATAACCAGCAGCTTTGCCGGCCTGCCTTGGGGACCTTTCGCCCTCATTCGTCACATCGGTCGCCGCAGCGGTAAAACGTACCAGACGCCCATAATGGTGGAACGCAGCCAGGATCGCTTTGTGATCGCTCTCACCTACGGCCCGGAAGTCGATTGGTATCGGAATATACTGGCGGCTGGGCATGCTTCGCTGGTCTGGCACGGAAGGGACTACACACTCAACCGGCCCCAGCCGCTGGCGGCGAAAGAAGCTTTATCGTGCTTCTCTCCTTTCCAGCGACCAATATTGCGCATGCTCGGCACCAAGGACTTTGTGAGCTGCACTTATCAGGAGAAAGAATCGCATGTCGGAGACGGATAAACTCGTCTCCCAGTACACGGAGTCAAACCGCCGCGCCTGGCTCTAGGAAGTCACGTTCTCTAGGTCTGAATCACAAGTGGTGGGAGCGTCCGATGGCGCCGTGGTGGGACAAGTGGGCTCGGCGTCGGTGAGGTAGCGCTCGCCAAACTGTCTGATCGCCTCCAAGATATCGGCTAACGCCTGCCCTTTCTCGGTCAGCGAATACTCTACGCGAGGCGGAATCTCCAAATATGCCTGCCGCTGGACAAAACCGATCTCTTCCAGCATCTTGAGGCGCTGCGAGACAGTCTTGGGGCTGACGTTGCCGAGTGCCTCGACTAGTTCTCCAAATCGCCTGGTTCCGGACATGAGTGTGTTGACGATCAAAAGCGTCCAGAAGTCTCCAAGCAGACGGAAAGCCCGACCGACTGGATGGGTTGCGCAGGCGGCCTGTACCTCAGTTGGGAGCAGCGAATTGGGTGTCTCCATGGCAGCAGTATATCACGTTCGCCCGTTGGAAACCAGCTTGACACGCTAAGATTCCTGCATTATACTTATTTCCGTAACGGAAGTAAAGCTCGTTGGTGGTGCTTCGGTCTACGACCCGGAGCCTGAGCAAAATAGACAGAAAGATGGACATAAATAACATGAGCGCGACATTGAGTCTGGGTTTACTCATCCTTCGCGTGGTGGCTGGTCTTACGATAGCCGCCCATGGACTGCAAAAGCTGGTTCCCTGGGAAGGAAGCTCCGGTTTCGAGGGTACAACCCAGGGGTTACAAAAGCAGGGCTTTAAGCCGGCCCGGTTCTGGGCAGTGCTGGCAGTGGTAGGAGAGCTGGGTGGTGGCCTCTCGGTGACACTGGGCTTTTTGACTCCGGTGGGAGCCGCTGGCATCGTTGGGGCGATGGGGATGGCCGTCTTCAAGACCCATTGGAAGCAGGGATTCTGGGCGCAGAAGCATGGTTATGAGTATGCACTCGCGTTACTGGCTGTGGCGGTAGCCATAGGCTTCACCGGGCCGGGCGCGTACTCCTTCGACGCGCTCTTCGACCTGACCAGGGTGAGCGTCCTGCTCTTCACCGTGCTGGCGCTTGCCGCGCTTGCCGTTGACGGCATTGGTCTTTACATCAGCCGGCCGCAGGTAACGGCTCCGCGCGAGGCCAAATCGCCGGTCTCCTAAAGGCTTTTGGTGGTCGCGCGTTTCTCTTTATTCGTGGGACTGCTCTCCTCCTGCCTCTGAAATGTGAAGTGTCCATCGTCAACGTCCACCAGAATGTGGTCGCCGTCGTGGAAAGTTCCGTGCATGAGTTGCAGCGCCAGCGGCTGCACAATCTGCTGTTGGATAGTGCGGCGAAGCGGACGAGCGCCGTAGACCGGGTCGAACCCTTCAGACGCGAGACGCTCCTTGGCGGCCTGCGAGAGCTCCAACGTGATCTTACGCTCCCGCAGCCGCTGTCGCAGATCTCGAAGCTGGATCTCCACGATCTGGGTAATTTGGTCGATCCCCAGCGGCCGGAAGATGACGATGTCGTCGATGCGATTGAGCAACTCGGGCCGCAGACTCGCTCGGAGTACCTCGGTTACCCGGCTCTCAATCTCGGGCCAGTCGAGGCCCGGCTCAGTCAGGAACTGGCTACCCAGGTTCGAGGTCATGATCACGATAGTGTTACGGAAGTCTACGGTTCGGCCTTGTCCATCGGTTAGCCGTCCGTCTTCCAGTAGCTGGAGCAGAACGTTGAGAACATCCGGATGCGCCTTCTCCACTTCGTCAAAGAGTACGACGCTGTACGGCCTACGCCGTACCGCCTCCGTCAACTGTCCGGCTTCCTCGTATCCCACATAGCCCGGCGGCGCTCCTATCAGCCGACTAACCGTGTACTTCTCCTGGTACTCCGACATGTCGATTCGGATCATCGCCCGCGGGTCGTCAAAGAGAAACTCGGCTACGGCACGGGCGGTCTCAGTCTTGCCTACGCCGGTCGGACCTAGAAAGAGGAAGCTGCCCAGCGGCCGGTTGGGATCCTGTAATCCCGCGCGTGCCGTTCTCACCGCGTTGGCCACCGCCGCGAGCGCTTCGTCCTGTCCTACCACCCGATCCCGCAGTCGGTCTTCCATGTGCACGAGCTTCTCCATCTCGCCTTGCAAGAGCCGGGATACTGGGATACCGGTCCACTTGCTGACTACCTCGGCGATATCGTCGGCGTCGACCTCTTCCTTGACCATCTTATGACCATCGCCTTGTACCTGCTCCTGCTGCCTTGTCGCCTGCTCCACTTCCTGCTGCAGCTGCTGCACCTCGTACTGTAGCTTGGCCGACTGTTCCCAGTCATAGCGTATCTTGGCCTGCTCGAGCGCCGTCCGTTTGGCGTCCAGCTCCTCCTGCAGGTGTCCAACTCGGTTGAGCTCTTCCACTTCCTTCTGCCAGCGTGCCCGCAGCTGATTGGCCTCCTCGCGAAGATTGGCCAACTCCTGCTCCAGCGCCTGCAGGCGCGCCTTCGAGGCCGGGTCCTTCTCTTTGCGGAGCCCTTCCCGCTCGATCTCCAGCTGGGTGATGCGCCTCATCACCTCGTCCAGCTCGGCCGGCATGCTTGTCGCCTCCATACGCACGCGTGAGGCGGCCTCGTCGACCAGATCGAGCGCTTTGTCGGGAAGAAAGCGATCCGAAATGTAGCGGTGGCTCAGTACCGCTGCGGCGACCAGCGCGTTGTCCTTGATGCGCACCCGGTGATGCTGCTCGTAGCGTTCGCGCAGCCCCCGGAGGATGGAGATGGTATCTTCCACGGTCGGCTCGCCGACATAGACTGGTTGAAAGCGACGTTCCAGCGCCGCATCCTTCTCGATGTACTTGCGATACTCATTGAGCGTGGTCGCGCCGATCGCATGCAGTTCCCCGCGGGCCAGCATGGGTTTGAGCATATTGGAAGCATCCATGGCCCCTTCAGCCGCTCCGGCTCCGACGACCGTGTGCAACTCATCGATGAACAACATAATCTGTCCAGAGGCTTCTTGCACCTCCTTGAGCACGGCCTTCAGCCGCTCCTCAAACTCTCCCCGAAACTTCGCCCCCGCCACCATGGCTCCCAGATCCAGGGCCACCAGCCGCTTCTCCCGCAGCGCTTCCGGCACGTCTCCCCGCACGATCCGCTGAGCCAGACCTTCGACAATGGCCGTCTTACCCACACCAGGCTCTCCGATCAGGACGGGATTGTTTTTCGTCCGCCGGGAGAGTACCTGGATTACCCGCCGTACCTCCTCGTCACGCCCAATCACCGGATCTAGCTTCCCCTGCCGAGCCAGATCGGTAAGATCACGTCCGTACTTCTGCAGCGACTCATAGGTGGCTTCGGGGTTCTGGCTGCTCACCCGCTGGTGACCACGCACCTCCATCAGTGCCCGGTAGATCGCATCGCGGGTGACCTGGAACGTCTTGAGCGTCTGCAGAGCGGCGCCGTCCACCTGCCGGTCGGTCATGGCCAGCAACAGGTGCTCGGTCGAGAGATAATCGTCCTTCAGCTGGCGCATCTCTTCCTGCGCACGGTCAAGGACCAGTCGCAGCCGTGGTGACGCGCCAACCTGCGACGGGCTACTCAGTGTCGGCAGCGCCTGAATTGCGTCTTCGAGCGCCTGCCCTACTTTCTGGGGATCGGCCCGCAGCTTCTCCAGGATACGCGGTGCCACGCCGTCCTCTTGGCGTAGCAGCGCCAGCAAGAGATGCTCAGGCTCTAGTTGAGAATTATGGTGCTCCTCCGCTATCTTTTGCGAAGCAATGAGGGCCTCGCGGGCCTTGTCGGTGAAGAGATCGGTATTCACACGCTCCCTGCCTCATTTCTGGCGATACGACGCTGCAAGTCGAAAATCTGATCGGTCAGCCGCAGCACCACCTCTACGCCCGCCAGGTTGATACCCAGATCCCGCTCCAGCCGACGTGCCGTGCGTATACGCCTGAGATCGCCTGCCTGGTAGAACCGTCGTCGCCCCACGCGCGCTGGAATTACGATGCTTGCGCGCTCATAGCGTACAAGGCACGCGGTACTCACCCCTGTCAACTGTTGAGTCACCTCCACCGAGTACGCCTGATTGACCTGGCCTTGCTCCCGGTTCATAACCGAATTTGCCATCTGCTCCTCCTCAAGCTGGGACTTTCTCCGCTGCCGGTTAGTGTCGCGCGCCGACGGTCGCGCCGGTCCCGGTCCGCGCAAACTCCTCTATGAGCTGTCGTTGCTCGGCCGTGAGCTTGCTGGGTATCTCGACATGCACTTCCACAAACAGGTCGCCGTGTTGTTCAGGGCGGCTCTGGTGAGGCATGCCTTTCCCGCGCAACCGGAACACCTTACCATCCGCGGTCCCGGCGGGGATCTTCAGCATTACTCGGCCGTCCAGGGTCGGAATTCTGGTCTCCCCTCCCAGCAGCATAGTGGTAAGCGCGACCGACATCCGCAAGTGCAGGTCGTCGTCCTCCCGCCGAAAGAGTGAGTGCGGCATCACCTCCACCACCAGATACATGTCGCCCGGCGTCCCGCCCGCGCGTCCGGCGCCTCCCTGACCGGCTACACGCACACGCGTTCCTGTGCGCACCCCGGGTGGAATGCGCACCTCCAATTGCCGAGGCTTTCCCCGCTCGTCAGCCAGACGTAGTACGCGTGTTGTGCCGTGCGCCGCCTCCTCCAAACTGATCTCGACCTCGGCTTCCAAGTCCGTCCCGCGCCGCGGTCGTGCCGCACCCGCCCTACCTTGTCTGCCGCCGCCGAACATCTCCCCGAAGAAGTCGGAGAAGGGGCTCTCCTCGCCAAAGAGATCCCCAAGATCCTCGGCGCTCATCCTCTGGCCGCCGTAGAAGCCCGCGCCCGGAGCCTGGGCCTGCCCGGAGCGTCGATAGCGCTCCCAGTCGGCCCCCAGCTCGTCGTACCGTCTGCGTTTCTCCGGATCGGAGAGCACCTCGTAGGCCTCGTTGATCTCTTTGAAGTGCTCCTCCGCCTTCTTATTGTTCGGATTCACGTCCGGATGGTACTGGCGCGCCAGCCGTCTGAACGCCTGCCTGATTTCTTTCTCCGTGGCCTGTCGGCTCACGCCCAGAACGGCATAATAGTCCTTGTAATCCATACCTGTCTTCAGCCCTCACGCCAGGCGACCGGCCGCATCCAGTTCAGACTCATTGATGTCCCACTATATCTCGTGGAACTCGCCTTCGACGGTACCGCTATCCGGTGGCGGCGGGGCGCCGGGCCCCTGTCCGTACTCGCCGCCCGCTGGCGCCGAGGGCCCGGATGAGGGTTGACCGTATACGGCCTGCCCCACCTGTTGTAGGGACCGCTGCAAGTCCTCGGCGCTCCGACGCATCAAGGCGATGTCGGTTCCAGTCATCGCGCTACGCGTGGCCTGGATCTTCGATTCGATGTCGCTACGCTGGTCGGCTGAAATGCGATCGCCGTAGTTGCGCAGTGTCTGCTCGGCGCTATAGATCGCGCTGTCCCCCAGGTTGCGCGCCTCTGCCTCCTCACGCTTGCGCCGGTCCTCCTCGGCGTGAATCTCTGACTCCCGTACCATCCGATCGATCTCTTCTTTACTGAGACCAGAGCTCGGTTGGATGGTGATGTGCTGCGCGCGCCCTGTCGCCTTGTCGCTCGCCGAGACATTCAAGATGCCGTTGGCGTCGATATCGAACGAGACATCGATTTGCGGGGTCCCTCGAGGGGCGGGCGGAATGCCGTCGAGGTAAAACTGGCCCAGGCTCTTGTTCTCATTTACCAGCGGGCGCTCTCCTTGTGCGACGTGGATATCGACCCGAGTCTGCCCGTCCGCCGCAGTAGTGAACTGCTCGCTCTTGCGGGTTGGAATGGTAGTGTTACGGGGTATAAGGGTCGTCATGACGCCACCCTGGGTCTCGACGCCCAGCGACAGGGGAGTCACATCGAGCAGCAATACATCCTTCACTTCGCCTCGCAGAACGCCGGCCTGGATGGCCGCGCCGATGGCAACGACCTCGTCGGGGTTGACTCCCTGATGAGGGTCTCTCGTGAAGATCTGCTTGACCTTGGCCTGTACAGCTGGCATGCGGGTCTGCCCGCCGACCAGTATCACCTCATCGATGTCGCTGGCCGTCATGCCGGCATCGGCCAGCACCTTGCGGCACGGTGGAACCGTGCGCTCGATGAGGTCCCCTGTCAGCTGCTCCAGTTTGGCTCGCGTAAGCGTCATCACCAGGTGCTTGGGTCCAGAGGCATCGGCGGTGATGAATGGCAAATTGATGTCCGTTTGCAGCGTGGTCGAAAGCTCGATCTTGGCTTTTTCCGCCGCCTCGCGAAGCCGTTGCAGGGCCATCCGATCGCTGCGCAGGTCGATGCCTTGCTCTCTCTTGTATTCGTCGGCCATCCAATCGACGATGCGCTGATCGAAGTCGTCGCCGCCCAGGAAGGTATCACCATTGGTCGCTTTGACTTCGAAGACGCCCTCGCCCAGCTGTAAGTCGGAGATGTCGAATGTCCCACCGCCCAGGTCATAGACTGCGATGGCCTCGTCCTTCTTCTTGTCGAGACCATAGGCAAGCGAGGCCGCCGTCGGCTCGTTGATGATGCGCAGGACCTCCAGTCCGGCGATCTGACCGGCGTCCTTCGTAGCTTGGCGTTGCGCGTCGTTGAAATAGGCCGGTACCGTGATGACCGCTTGGGAGACGCGTTCACCCAACTTGACTTCCGCGTCGGCCTTGAGCTTGCCGAGTATCATCGCGCTTATCTCGGGAGGCGAATACTCCCGCCCTCCCATGACCACGCGGACATCGCCGTTAGGCGCTTGCGTCACCTTATATGCGACGTGCTTGATCGCTTCCTGCACTTCCGGATCACTGAATTTGCGCCCCATGAACCGTTTGATTGAGAAAATGGTGTTCTGTGGATTGACGACGGCCTGCCGTTTGGCAAGTGCCCCGACCAGCCGCTCACCAGTGCTCGTCGTAGCCACTACCGACGGCGTCAGGCGGCTGCCTTCGACGTTATCCAGCACGAGCGGGTTCTCCCGCCTCCATGACCCCTACCACCGAGTTGGTGGTGCCCAGATCGATGCCTATCACTCTCGCCATAGCGTTACCCCTCTTGTCTTACCTTGCACTGCTTCTGTGGTCTTGCTCGCTCCTCACCGCCCGCAGCTAGTACCTTCGGCATGTCTAGGGGATCGCATATGCTGTGCCGGTGGGGACGCTAGCAGCATATGCGGGTAAACCATGGGACTCTGCTCTTCCGTGCCGCGCTCACCGGTTGTAGGCAGACGGGTGAACCATCGGGGCATAGCCGGCGGCTATTGTGAGAGCCGTGGCGTGCGGAGTCAGGACCGTGACACGCGAGTGCAGCGGGCGAGTTCGGCGCATGTCGTAGCCATCCGGCGTCCAGTGCAGCAAAGCTGCCTGCCAGATGAGCCAAGGTTCCTGTTCAGAGAGAATGAAGACACCGTCGGCAAGGTTGGCGATGTCCTCGCGATAGGTCTTCTTCAGCCTCGAGTTCGTCAAACGATCCTGGTGCAGCTGGTCGTCGATCTGACCGGCGGAGGGCAAGGTCGGAGACGGCTCCTGATTCGCCGCCGCCCAGCGGCGACGGAATTCCTGGTACTCATGGTAGCGGCACTCCGCGCAGGGCCGGTGCCCGGCCGCCAGAGCGGTTGCCTCGTCGAGGAAGAAGAGTTCAGTGTAGTGCCCAGGCCGCATGATGGCCCGGTGCCGGCCGCGGAACTCCAACAGGCAAACAATCCATCTTCTGCCCTGGCTGTAGCGTACTATGTGCTGGTTTGAGTCATGAAGCACACCCCGATTGCCGAACATCTCACCGCGCGCCGGGACCGCAATGAGATCGCCTAGAGGCGTGACGCGATTCTGTCGTGACATGGCGCTCTCCTCACTTGATGGTACGATACATCGAGCGAACCAATATCACACAATCTAGATACGGGTGATGGCCTGGCCTACGTGGCGCGATTATGTAGGGAATACCCGCTGATACCATGAGCCCCAGGCGACGCGGTACATGAACTACTGGAGAACGACATGCCTGAGAGATCGCCAGCGGAGCCGCCATCTGATTCGCCTTCGCCGAGCGCGACTCGAGATCTGCTTGCCAACGAGCGCACGCTGCTGGCGTGGGCGCGTACGTCCATAGCCATCATGGGACTTGGTTTCGTGGTGGCACGGTTCGGCCTGGTGATTCGCGAACTCGCGGGTGTCGGCGTTCGCCAGCTACCGCGTGGAGTCTCGACCGCTTTCGGCGTTGCGCTCACCCTTGCGGGCGCTCTCGTGCTAGTTCTCGCCTATGTGCGCTATCGGCAGGTAGCCAACGCTATCCTCCACAATAGAGTGCATCGGAACGACAAGCTAGCAGTTCTTATGACCGCGCTGCTGGTGCTCACGGGATTGTTGCTAGCCCTATACCTTCTGCTCACCGGGTAAGCGCGGCACCTTTCTCCGTCTGGCCTCCGCTACACCTGACAACGTCTAATTGCCCCGGCTGTCTGCCTATGATATGCTCTCGGTGCAAAGCTGATTCTTGTGAATCTCGATCCCGTTGCAGGAGGCAGCAACACGTATGCGACTGGCAACTTATCTCGCCGCCGGTGGTCCACGACTGGGAATGGTCCAGGGCGAACAGCTTATTGACGTACCCATGCTGGCGGGACTTCCGCCTACCTGTACAATGCTCGATCTCATCGATCAGGGCGAGCAGGGCCTGGCACAGCTGCGAAAGGCCCTGGCAGACACGGACCACGCGACTCTCAGCAGCCGGCAGTCGATCCATGCTTTACGCTCAGCGCATCTGCTGGCCCCTATTCCTCGCCCGCGCAAGAATATTGTCTGTTTGGGACGCAACTACGTTGAACACGCGCTGGAATCGACCATCGCCACCACAGGGAAGGGCGAAGTGCCCGAGGAACCTATCTTCTTTACCAAGGCCCCTACGGCGGTCATTGGCCCTGCTGACCCGATACTGATAGATCCTGCAGTTTCGGATCAAATGGACTGGGAGGTAGAACTGGGCGTGATTATAGGCCGTGGCGGGAAAAACATTCCGGCCGCAGAGGCGATGTCGCATATTTTCGGCTACACAGTTATCAATGATGTCACTGCCCGGGACCTGCAGGCGCGTCACCTCCAATGGTTCAAAGGCAAGAGTCTGGATGGCACCTGTCCCATTGGGCCATGGATCACTACCGCGGATGAGATACCTGACCCACACGCGTTGCATTTGCGGCTCATCGTCAACGGGCAAGTAAAGCAGGATTCGAATACACGGCTATTGATCTTTAATCTCCCGGTGATTATTGAGACACTGTCGGCTGGGCTTACCCTGGAGGCCGGTGACATCATCGCCACTGGCACGCCTGAAGGCGCAGGATTTGCGCGCCGGCCTCCGGAGTATCTCCACCCGGGCGATCTGGTGGAGGCGGAAGTGGAGGGCATCGGGCAGCTGCGCAACCCTGTCGCCCTCGCAAACCGATCTCATTAGCCCATATGGCGATACCGCGGCCGTCGAATCCGCTCAAGCGGCGACCATGACGCCTCCCTTGCGGATCTGGAATGCCTTGATGATGTCGCTGATCCCATGAAACAGTAGCCAGATTCCGGCGAACACCAGCAAGGTATACGCTTTGGTCGCGAAAAACTGCCCCCCGGCCCAAAATCCCAGCAGCACCATGATGCTTCCCGAGATCAGACCGAGCCACCACACGGGATTGACCACCGAGGTGGCAAACGCCTCGATGATCCAGAATATGCCGATCAGCACGAACAGGAATCCCAAGGTATCCGCCAGTGCCACGAAGGTACGGATGGGGTCGAACAACGCCCAGATCCCGGCAATGACGAGCACTACGCCGATCACGATCCAGAGCCACTTCCATCCGCCGGAGACGGCGGCCACGAAGAACTCCTGGATACCGGCAAGGATGAAGACGATTCCGACGATGACGCCGACCGTTACTACCGAGGCGCTTCGGAACTGTAGGATGACGAGCGAGACTACAATCCAGAAAATACCCAGGACCAGCCAGATCCACCACAGGTTGGCAAACGGCGCGGACACCTGAGTAATGCTCACCTCTTCCACATACTCAGAATTACCCGATGAAGTTTCCATTTCTTTCCCCTCATTTCTTCGCCTAAGCGCCGGACGTCTCCGGCGTTTTCTCTGTGTCTCTCCATGTGCAAGTAAAGGGCCAACGCGCAGCGTTTCCGGTCAAGCTCTCGCCACGTTCCGGAGTCTTTGTCGGTAGATCGGCGCCGATCTTTCTGATATCATGGTCCGAGATGTCGAGTTCATTACCCAAGGAATGCCTGTGAAGATAAACACAACCGTGCTTATGTCGGGCGTCGACTACTTTGACGACCAAGCAGCCATCAATCCATTTATGCACGCCGATATAGCTATTGACCTGGACAAGGCCCGCGCTGAGCACGAGTGCATCCGCACCGCGCTCGAGTGTGCCGGCATTACTGTACATCAAGTGGCGCCTCCCCCTGACTGCCAAGACGGCGTTTATACCGCCAATTGGGCGCTGGTACGCGGGGACAAAGCGGTGATGTCGGTGTTGCCGAATGCGCGCAAAGGCGAAGAGGCCTATTCCGAGCGTATCTTGCGCGAGTATGGCAAGAAGATCGTGAAGGTGCCACCGGGCCTCCGATTCAGCGGACAAGGCGACGCTCTGCCATGCGGTAGCTTCCTCTTTGCCGGCAGTATGTACCGTAGTGATAGGGCGGTACATCAATTCCTTGCCGCCGAGCTTGGCTACGACGTGATCAGTCTGCAAACTATACCCGCCTGTGACGCTGATGGACTTCCCATCACTAACGCGTCGTCCGGTTGGCCGGACAGCTTCTTTTACGACATCGACCTGGCTATCGCCGTCCTACGCAATGACCTCATCGCCTGGTGTCCCGACGCGTTTCTGCCCGATAGTAAGGCGCGACTTCACGCATTACCGCTCCGGAAAATTGAAGTCTCACTTGAGGAAGCGATGCAGGGCTTCGCCTGTAATCTCGTCAGCACCGGTGAAACTGCCATCATGAGCTCTCGTGCGCCGCGGCTGCAGGCGGCAATTGAAGCTGAAGGCATCAGGACCGTAACACCGGAGATCAGCGAGCTTGCCAAGGGCGGGGGGTATATCCGGTGTACGACACTAACCGTGACCACCCTGTGATATGGCGAGGCGAGAGTCGCTTGCCCACTCCGGCGTCCTTACTCAGTGTGCTGACCGCATGCCGGTCAAACCGTGGAATGCGCTACACTCTTTGGGGATGAGAGCATGGTTTCCGGGAGAGAGTAGGAGAATGTGTCATGAGGGCGATAGTCATTACGAAGCCGGGCGGTCCCGAGGTGCTGCAGATTAGGGAGGTAGAAACGCCGGAGCCGGTGGGCCACCAGGTACGTGTCCGAGTCTACGCGTCCGGCATGAATCGGGCGGACTTATCGCAGCGAATGGGAGGGTATCCGGCCCCGGCTGATGCGCCGGCGGATATTCCGGGACTCGAGTTCGCCGGAGTCGTTGACGCGGTTGGTTCGCTGGCGCGGACATGGCAAGTTGGCCAACGGGTGATGGGTCTAGCCGGTGGCGGTGGCCAGGCGGAGTATGCGGTGGTGCACGAGGGACTGCTGGTAGAGATACCACCAAGCCTCGATTTTGTACAAGCGGCAGGCGTACCCGAAGTTTTCATGACGGCGCACGACGGATTGTTTACCCAGGCGGGATTGCAAATGGGCGAGCGGGTGCTGATCCACGCGGTTGGGAGTGGTGTGGGAACTGCGGGGGTGCAGCTGGCACATGCCGCTGGCGCGACCGTGTTTGGTACGTCGCGTTCGCCAGAGAAGCTCGAGCGCGCGAAGACGCTCGGGCTCTCGCACGGACTCTCTGATCAGGATTTTGCCGCCGTGGTAATCCGTATCACAAATGGCGAAGGTGTGCATGTGGTGCTGGATTTTATCGGAGCTCCCTACCTGGCAGAGAATATGGAAGCGCTGGCGTCGTGGGGGCGGATAGTGTCTCTATCTACATTGGGTGGGATGCATGCGGACGTTAACCTTGGTCTGTTGATGCATAAGCGCATTTCGATGAAAGGGGTTACGCTGCGAACGCGCTCGCTTGTGGAGAAGCTGGAGGTGACGAGACGCTTCAATGCGCATGTTGTGCCGCTGCTGGCAAGTGGTCGAGTAAAGCCGGTAATTGATCGGGTGTTTAGCATGGAAGAGATTGGCGATGCGCATCGCGTGCTGGCAGAGAATCAAAATTTCGGCAAGCTGATTATCCGGATCGACTAACTACTCGGAGGTTTACTGTTCCCTGGACAGTGGTATGGAACCTGCAGGCTGGCCTACCGGACTGCCGGGCCACTCTGCAGCTGCGCCTCGACCTTTATCGGCATATCGTGTCGAGCTAGCCCGTCAGCTGTTACGCCGAGGGCGCAAGCATACCAATGCGAGAGGAGACAGAAGTGGGCTACGTCACGTCTGCCCGTGAGAATGTCGAGAGGGCGGAGATCTTTTACAAAGACTGGGGCAGAGGACAGCCGGTGGTATTTAGCCACGGCTGGCCGCTCAATGCCGATGCCTGGGACGATCAAATGATGTTCGTGGCCAACAGAGGCTACCGCGCTATTGCCCATGATCGTCGTGGGCATGCCCGGTCCAGCCAAACGTGGACCGGCAACGATATGGACACCTATGCCGACGATCTTGCGGCGGTGATGGACGCCCTCGACCTCCGGAACGTCGTACTGGTTGGTCACTCCACCGGTGGCGGTGAAGTCACGCGCTACCTGGGTCGTCATGGCAGCTCGCGGGTGGCCAAAGCCGTGCTCGTGGACGCCGTAGCACCGCTCATGCTGAAGACGCCGGCCAATCCGGGAGGCACTCCTCTCGACGCGTTTGACCAGCTACGGGCGGGACTCAGCGCCGACCGCTCCCAGTTCTGGAAGGATCTCAGCGCCCCATTCTATAGCGCCAACCGGCCGGGTTCCAATGTGTCGCAGGGAATACGCGATATGTTCTGGCTCTGGGGGATGCAAGTCGGTATCGTGGGAGCCTATGACTGCATCAAAGTCTTCTCCGAGACTGACCTGACCGAGGACTTGAAGAAGTTCGATGTGCCTACGCTCATAATCCATGGTGAAGACGACCAGATCGTTCCCATAGATGACTCGGCCCGGCTCTCCGCCAAGCTGGTTAAAGGAGCGACCTTGAAGGTATATTCCGGCGCACCCCACGGGCTCACCGCTACCCACAAGGATCAGTTAAATCAAGACCTGCTCGCTTTCCTGAAGTCATAGACGGTTCAGGGGCCGGAGCTGCGAACCTACCCGCAAAGGCTGCATTGGCTATTGGCTTAGCTAGAACCAGCCAAAGAGCGATACGACGGTCACGACGGCAGCCACGCCCATGAATACCGTCGTGACAACGCCAATGAGGTTGGAGAGCCGTCCGTTGGTAAAGGAGCCCATGATACGGCGATTGTTGGCGACGAGCAGGATCATCACCAGCAGAGGTACTGCTACCACGCCGTTGATAATAGCGGTGTAGACCAGCGCGGCGATAGGGTTGATGCCGACGAAGTTGAGTAGCATGCCAACGAGAGTAGCAAGCGCAATGACGCCATAGAATCCCCGGGCGTTTCCAGCCGTTTGCCCGAGGCCCTCGCGCCAGCCGAATGCCTCGGCGACGCCGTAGGCAGCCGAGCCTGCCAGGACTGGGACAGCAAGCAGACCAGTACCGACGATTCCCGCCGCGAAGAGCGTCTCGGCAAACTGACCGGCCAGCGGCTGGAGCGCCGCCGCCGCCTGGTCGGCGGTCTGGATGTTGGTCACCCCGTGCGCATGCAGTACGCTGCTCGACGTCATAATAATGAACCAGGTAGTTACCTCCGAGGCCAGCATCCCCAGCGTGGTATCGATCCGCAGAGCCTTGACCTGTTGCACGAGTCCTTTCTCGCGGTTCTTGAACGCCAGCTTTGGCTGCTCCTGCTCGCGCGACTCCTCCTCTTCGACCTCCTCGGAGGCCTGCCAGAAAAAGAGGTACGGGCTGATGGTCGTTCCCAAGAGACCGACCACCAGAGCCAGGTACACGGGATTGAACTGCAAATTGGGCACAATAGTTCTCTGTAACAGAGAACCCCACTGTGGGTGGGTCACGATCCCAGTCACAATGTAAGCGAATAGTGCCAGGGATAAGACCTTGAGCACGCTGGCGTACTGCCGGTAGGGAACGAAGATTTCGACCAGAATGACAGCGACGGCAAACAGGATGACCATTGGAACATACGGCACTGTGTGAAGAAGTAGTCGTGTCGAGGCGGCCATTGCGCCAAGATCAGCTCCAATGTTGATGATATTGGCAATGACCAGCAGGGTTACGGTAATGCGTAACACGCGCCTGCTGTAATGGCTCTTGACGACGCCGGCAATGCCCTTCCCGGTCACCAGGCCGATGCGACCGCACATTTCTTGGACGGCGATCATGAGCGGCAACATGTAGAGCGCCAGCCAGAGTAGACCCGAGCCGTAGGCGGCGCCTGCCTGCGAATAAGTGCCGATGCCGGACGGATCATCGTCGGCGGCTCCCGTAATGAGGCCGGGACCAAGTATATGCAGCCACCGGCCAGCCTTGCCGAGGCGCTCGGGGCGGCCGTGCGGTCGCCGCAATCGCCGCGCCAGCCACGAGCGAGGCTGTGTCGTCTCGGTGGTTTTAACTTTCATGCCGGCCTCCTCAGGAAGATGGAACATTGGTCGCCTTCGATTAGATAGACGGCTGGCATCAGCATTCGGAGCTTGGCGGCTGAATTTGGCCATAGTCTAGCACGGACAAGCAGTTGGCCGCATCCCCTGGTTTTGCAATCTCGCACATCCGATCCAATGCCTGCGTTTTCGCCTTTTGAGGTTGTCGGGGTATTGACAGTGCAATTGTCGGGGTATGTCCCTGGGAGGAGAGTCGGAGCTCGCGACAGACTGGTGAGCAGTTCCCCAAGTCACACGACAGCTGGGTTCTTCCCTATCAAGATCAGAAAGGCAGACACACACATGACCAGCTCGATGAATTACGAGAGTGAGCAGCAGGCCCAGATGCCGCAGTCAGTGGTTGAGGACATTGATCAGTACCTCGAGGACGGCATGCCCGTCATTGACCTCGACAACAAGACGGTCGGCAATGTAAAGATGTACAGCACCGCCGCCGGTTATCTGATGGTCGGAACTGGCGCGTTCGAGGAAAAGGATCGCTACATTCCTTTCCGCCTCATCCGCAGCATCGACCCACACGATATCTTCCTCGCGGCTACCAAAGAGACGCTCGACGCAGACTATACTCAGCCGCCCCAGACCCGCACCGTAGTGGAGACGCGACTGGTTGCCAGCCCTGGCGGCGGTCTGAGCCCACAAACTCGCGAGGTCCAGGTCTTGCAGAGTGGCTATAACAACGTTCCAGTTGAGTTGAACTCCGTCGACCCGGGCAGCGTAGCCGACCAGCTTGCCGTTGGCATGGTCGTTTACGACGCGAGCGGTAAGCGGTTGGGCGACATCACTCAGTACGATACCTCCCGCAGTCTGATGGTGGTAGAGAAGGGTCTCGTCAGACCTAGAGCTCTGTTCGTTCCGTTCAGTGTGATCAAGGACATTGACATGGGCACCTTCACGGTTGACCTGTCGGTGCCAGAGGATACCCTGTTGAAAGAGCATTCTATGCTGTCTACCAATGGGTAGCCGGCATGGATCCAAATACAGGGGGCGATCTGCCCTTCCTGGTGATTGCGACGGGGAGATGCGCATCAGTGCGCGGACTCTGTCCAGCCGCAACGGGCGCGCAGACGCGCCAGAGGAAACAGACATGAGCAGCCCGGAAAACCAACAACAAGTTGTGGTCGAGAATATTGATCAGTACCTCGAGGACGGCATGTCCGTCTTCGACGTGAATGGCGAGAGAGTGGGCAATGTAAAGACATACAGCGCCGCGGTCGGCTACCTGTTAGTCACCGGTGGGGCCTTTGGGCAGAAGAATCTGTACATTCCCTTCAGGCTCATCGGCGGCATCGATCCACATGGTGTCTTCCTCTCTGCCACCACGCAGATGTTGGACGCGCAATATACACAGCCGCCGAAGACGAGTACTTTCGTCGAGACGCGTCTGATATCTGGCCCACGCGGTGGGCTTCGTGAGGAGACTCGCCAGGTGCAAGTGTTGCAGAGCGGCTCAGACGCCACCATGGCAGAGTTGAACAGCGCCAACATCGATGAGCTTGCCGGCCGCCTGGCGGTGGGCATGGCAGTCTACGACGTCGACGGGCTGCGCATGGGCGACATCACCCAGTACGACGTCACACGCGGCTTGCTGGTGGTGGAGTGGGGCATCTTCAAGCCAACCATCCTACTCGTTCCTTTCAGCGACATCGAAAGCATTTCACTCGACAACCTCTCGGTATACCTATCGATGCCCAAGGATGCTGTTGTCAAAGAACACCGGATGCCGATGAAACAGAACTAGGAAGCGAGGTCCGAGGAGCGTGGAATGATACGCTGTCCCCACTGCGGGCGTGAGACGCCGGAAGGCGGCTACTGCATCTATTGCGGCACCCAGCTGTCCCGAGGAACGCGGCCGAGCGACGCCCAGCGATGGCACGCCTACGCCGCCTATCCGCGGGAGCACGTGCTGCATTTGAGTGTCATCACCACCCTCTTCCCGCATCTTACCCCGAGTCAAACTCATCGGGCGCGCTGGCTGCTGCTTGGGTGCGCGCTGGTGATCTTCTTCATTGGGGTGGGACGGCTGGTTCCGCTGGCCATTGTCTTGGGCGTGGTGCTCTTCCCCCTGCTCTACCTTGCCTACTTCTACTTCACTCATGTGTTTGAAGATGAGCCGCTACCGGTGCTTCTGGCTACGTTCGTCTGCGGAGCCGTGATGGGCGCCCTGATGAGCGCGGTCTTCTACCCGATTATTCTCGGCCAACGCCGTCTGGCCTTCGGCCGCTCGCCCGGCTATATCCTGCTAACTGGTCTCGCACTGCCGCTTTTGGCCCAGGCGCTCATGCTGGTTGGGCCGCTGGTGCTCTATGTGTTTCGCCCACGCTTTGACCACCTGCTTGACGGGCTCGTCTTTGGGGCAGCCTCGGGGCTCGGCTTTGCGGCCGCGCAGAGCATCGTCTATTCCTGGCTGCTGCTGCAGGGTCCATTCCTGCAGAATGGTCTGGTCGTCTCCTGGGTGCTGCCGGTGCTGCGCATCGCCCTCTTCGTGCCACTCCTGGACGCGGCAACAACCGCCTTGATCTGTGGAGCGATCTGGCTGAATCGTGATCGTCAGATATTTGGGCGGAGCGCCGGCTGGATTGCCTCACCAAGGCTGGCGGCGCTGATTGGTGTGCTGGGCCAGACCGTCCCGAGTCTGGGATATGACCTCATTGGGGGCCAGGTCATGGCGCTTGTCTGGTACGGAGCCGCCGCCGCCGTACTGCTGATTCTGTTGCGAGTGCTCGTCCACGACGGCCTCTTGGAACGAAAATCTCCCCGTAGCTCAGAGGCACCGCTCGCCTGCCCACACTGCGGCCGTCTGGTGCCGCCGGACGCGGCCTTCTGCCCGCACTGCGGATTTGCTCTGGGCACTCCGCCCTATGGACGGAGCCGGCCGGTCCCACCGTCGCCGGAGCCGGACCAGCTGGCGGAGACACCAGGTGAGCGGTCCAGCAACGACTCTCCCGGCGGCGCGCCTCCTCCGGATCGGGCAGCAGGTGAAGGAGGAGACGATGAGTGAAATGAAGAAACTGTCGGAGGCCTGGAGAGTCATCCTTCCGCTGCTGGCGCTACTGCTGGGCTCGTGGGCTTGCGCAGTTGGGCCGCTTCCTGGCGCCGGCGTTACTCCGCCGCCCTGCACAGCCCGGTGTCCTGCTCCAAAGCGCACGGACACCATGCCGCATACGGTGACGCTCGCACATCTGCGTCTGATCTATTTCGATCCCTGGTCGGTCGATTCCTCATCGAGCGGCGATGTGGTGCTGGTGGCGCAGACGGACCTTGGGCAGGCCTCGGTGGAAGTGGCGAGCCGAACGATTACGCCCGGCACGACCGCTTCGCAACTGGTGAGCCGAGCCGCGCAGCAACTGCTGGATCCCAATGACTACTCGGGGGTACAGGACGCTGGACCAATTGTAGGCGCGGAGATCGGCTACGTACCAGGAGCGGGAGAAAGCTACTCGGCCACGACGACCGATCCCAACGCGCCGTCGACACCGGTTTACTTGGAGGTGCTGGCCAGTGTGCAGGGCACCGTCGCGATCATCTTCGCGGCGCTCAGCCCGTTGGACCCGGCGACCGCCGATCCCGGCGGCGCACCCAATCAGGCCTATGATCAACTGGTCAATAGCGTGGAGTGGACCTCATGAAGCGAACGGTTGTCACACTCCTTGCACTCGTTCTCCTTCTCGTGCTGCTCGCGCGGATGGCTTTTTCGCTCGTGCCCTCGGCACCCGCAACACGGCAGGTGCGCGCTGCTCACCCGGCAGTAGTTCGCCTTGGACCGCTGCCTCCAAATTTTCCTCTGGACATCACCCTGGTGCTGCGTGACCAGAATCCTACGGCTCTGGCGGCGATCCTTGCGCAGATCGACGATCCCCACTCACCGCTCTATCATCACTTCCTTTCGCCTGGTCAATTTAGCCAGCGTTTCGGTCCTGCCTCCGGTGCGGCGTCGCAAGTCGCGCGGGTGCTACGCGCAGCCGGGTTGAAGGTCGACGAGGGCGATACTACGGGCTCGCTCCTGACGGCTCGCGGCACCGCGGTCACCGTCGAGGGGCTCTTTGGGGTTGAGTTGGACCGGTACCGATCTTCAATTGGGTTGGAGTACTACACTGCCAATGCATTCCCCCATGTACCTGCGGCGCTCTCGGCTGATGTCGACGGTGTCCTCGGTCTGGACAGCCGGAGCTACCTTCAGGGCCGACGGCTGGTGGAGGCACGTGCGGCGGATACGCCGGCGGCAGGTGGGTTGGAGCCCGCCGATCTGGCGCGAGCCTACGATTTCGCATCATTACACTCAACCGGTCTAGTGGGAACGAATGTGACGGTCGCGCTGGCGGAGATAGATACTTTCAGCGCGACCGATATTGCCGATTACGACAATACCTTTGACATCACCGCGCCACCGGTACAGGTGGTCTCGGTGGGTGCAGGGGCGTCCGGAAACAGCCCAGAGGCCACGCTGGATATCGAAGCTGTGCAAGCGGTTGCACCCAAGGCGCACATTCTCGCCTACGAGGGTGGCCAAGACCTTTCCCAACTGACCCAAACCTTTAGCCAGATGGTAACCGACCACCGGGCCCAGATCATTAGTATCAGCCTTGGCGTCTGCGAGGGCAGCCTCAGCGGCTCAGACGGCCAGAGCTTCGCCCGCTCGGTGGGCCGAACTTTCCAGCAGGCGGATGCGGAGGGCATCTCGGTCCTGGCTGCCAGTGGAGACAGCGGCGCCTATGGCTGCCAGGATAATTCGCTCAGCGTGGCATTGCCTGCCTCCGACCCCTACGTCACCGCGGTGGGCGGTACTACGATCTACCTCAACGCCGATGGGAGCTACGGCCATGAAGCCGGCTGGGAGGGCCCCCTGGAGGGTGCGGGGAGCGGAGGCGGCCTGAGCCGGATCTACACGCGTCCCGCCTGGCAGAGAGGCACCGGAGTGAACGCTCGCGCGAACGACGGAATGCGACAGGTGCCAGATGTGGCGGCCGATGCCGATCCGCTCACTGGCTACCTTATCTATGTTTCCGGGAGCTGGCAAGTCATGGGAGGAACCAGCGCGTCTTCTCCTCTCTGGGCCGGGTTTATAGCTCTGGCCGATCAAGCGGCAGCCGGCCAGGGAAAGCCTCCACTGGGCTTCCTCAACCCGGCGCTCTATGCCCTAGGCGGCGCTTCGGCATTCCATGATGTTACCATCGGCGGAAATCTCTATTACAGCGCTTCCCCAGGCTGGGACTATGCTACCGGCTGGGGATCGCCGAACACCGCGGCGCTGGTTTCAGCGCTCGTCCCGAAGTAGTCTAGTCTTTACTTATCCCTCCCTCGGTTGCAAAGGTCTACGCCGGGGCAGGCTATCGGCAAGAATCGGGGGTATCATGCAAGGCACAGCAGCATCGTCTTCTGGAGGGACTCGACAGACGCCTGCAGCTCACACGATCCCGCTCCAGACTCAGTTCGAGCAACTTCACAGCAGCCCGGCTGGCCTTACGAGCCAGGAAGCGCGTAAGCGGCTGGATATCTATGGCACGAACGATACGTCGGGCGCGAGGCTCGACTCCGGTCTCGTCCAGTTTCTGCGCCTGTTCCTCAACCCGTTGATCATGATCTTGATTATCGCCAGCATTGTCTCGGCAGCTTTAGGCGACCAGGTAGATGCCGGCATTATCCTGTTCATCGTGCTCTGCAGCAATATTCTCAATTTTGTGCAAACGTACCGCTCGCAGCAGGCGGTGGAGAAGCTGCGTGCGAGTGTCGCATTGACCGCGACCGTATTGCGCGACGGCAAATGGACGGAGATTCCTCGAAAAGATGTAGTTCCCGGCGATATGATTCGCCTTATCTCGGGAGATCTGATCCCTGCCGATGCTCGCCTGGTGCAGACGAACGATCTGCAAATACAGCAGGCAGCGCTGACCGGCGAATCGCAGCCGGCCGAGAAAACCGCGGATGATCTCGATGTCCCAACCGAGACTCTTGCCGAAGCGCACAATCTCGTCTTTTTCGGCACCTCGGTCATGAGCGGCTCGGCGACCGCGCTGGTGACCGCGACTGGGCGTCACACCGCCTTTGGCGACATTGCCGCCAGTCTGGCAACAAAGCCGCCCCAGACCGAGTTCGAGCGCGGAATGGCCGGCTTTAGCTTGCTGATGGTGAGGATGGTGCTCTTCCTAGTGGTCTTCATTTTCCTGGTGGGCATCATCGGGTATCACCCGCCGCTGGAGACGATCCTCTTCGCCGTCTCGCTGGCCGTTGGTCTCACTCCGGAAGGTATGCCGGCGATCACGACGATCACGCTGGCGGCGGGTGCACAATACATGGCGAAGCAGAAGGTCATCGTCAAGTATCTGGAATCGATCGAGAACTTTGGTAGCATCGATATATTCTGCAGCGATAAAACCGGAACCTTAACCACCGGCGAAACGCAACTGGAAGGCAATCTGGATCTCTCCAATCACCCATCGGATAGGGTTCTGCTGTTTGGCTACCTGAGCAGCGTGTACGATACCGGCATCAAGAGTCCGCTCGATCAAGCGATCGAGCAGCATGGAGCAGTGGACATCAGTGGCTATAGCAAGATCGACGAGATACCCTTCGATTTTGAACGCCGCCGCCTCTCGGTGGTCGTTGCGCACCAGGACGAGCGCCTGTTGATTACCAAGGGGGCGCCCGAGAGCGTGCTTCCCTCCTGTTCCACCTACGAGGAAGACACCACGAGTAAGTCGCTGGATGCCGCGGCGCAGTCGAATGTTACCAAGATGTATCAGGATCTAAGTCAACAAGGGTATCGCGTCCTCGCCGTGGCGTATCGCTCGGTCCCACAGGCGGCGCAGTACAGCAAGGCGGACGAGCACGACTTGGTCTTGCTGGGCTTTCTGACGTTTGCCGACCCTCCGAAGCCGGACGCGGCTCAGGCGCTGCGATCGCTGAAAGATGACGGCGTACAGGTCAAGATCCTGACCGGCGATAATGAACTGGTTACCCGCCATGTCTGCGAACATGTCGGCCTGGATGCCAGTAGGATCGTGTTGGGCAGCGAGCTCGACCACATGTCCGATGAGGCGCTCTCCAAGGTCGTCGAGCCGGTGAGCGTGTTTGCTCGTGTCTCACCCAGGCAGAAAAACCGGATTATTCTCATGCTCAAGACCCACAAGCATGTTGTTGGTTACATGGGTGACGGAATCAACGATGCGCCGTCGCTGCATACCGCAGATGTGGGCATCTCGGTCTCCACCGGCGTCGACGTCGCCAAGGAGGCGGCTTCCATCATCCTGCTCGAAAAGAGCTTGGAGGTCTTGCACGACGGCATCTTGGAGGGCCGCAAAGCCTTCGGCAACGTGATGAAATACATCTTGATGAGCACCAGCTCCAACTTCGGCAATATGTTCAGCATGGCCGGGTCGTATGTCTTCTTGCCGTTCCTGCCCATGCTGCCGTCGCAGATCCTGCTCAACAACTTGCTTTACGACACCTCCCAGGTGGCCATCCCGACTGACAACGTAGACGTGAGCTTCATCAAAAGGCCACAGCACTGGGACTTCAGCCTGATCCGCAGCTTTATGATCTGCATTGGGCCGATCAGCTCGATCTTCGACTTCGTGACATTCTTCCTCTTGCTGTCTATCTTCCACGCGGGACCGGTGCTCTTTCATACCGGCTGGTTTGTGGAATCGCTCAGCACACAGACGCTGATAGTCTTTGTTATTCGCACGGCAGGCAATCCCCTGCGCAGTCGCCCAAGCAAGACGCTGGCGATCACGGTGCTGCTGATCGTGGCGATCGGCATTGTGTTACCTTACACCCCACTTGGCGTGCCGCTCGGCTTTACGCCGCTGCCCGGGCTGTTCTTTCTGTTTCTGATCGCGATGACCGTGACCTATATGCTGCTGGTGGACCTCGTCAAGCGTACCCTGCTGCACAGGTACGCACAGTAGGGTACGCTTGACGAGCTACCATAGATCGAGCGTCGCGGCCTCCGCAACCAACTGCCCCCGAGTCTCCACCTCGAGCTTAGGAGGATCGAGGTGGAGTGAAAGTTGGTGGTACTCGCAAGCCAACCCAGCCGAGACTGTAGAGAAGCAGGGTCTCGGACTGGGTTGCACATCAGCGAGGTCTTTCCACTATGCGGTGGGGTTCCTCTGGGCGGAATCGGCTGGCGGTGTAGTCGGCAGCAGCGATGCCAGATCTTTTTGGAGCGCCTCCTTGGGAACCAGCAGCGAGACGGTGTTGTTTCCAGTGTCGACCGTCCTTATGGCGCTGAAGGGGACTACCATGATATTGGCACCGAAGATGCCCTTCTCTACGTTCAGCCAGCCCTCGCGGCTATCGAACTGGGTGATCTTGCCGACGTTATCCCCATTGATGTCGTGTACCGACATGCCGGCCGCAAGCTGCTGCCCAAGCGATCGATAGTTCTCACGGAACGCCGTCACCGGCTGGCCGCTGTAGCCGCTTTGCATCTCATGCCCTACCATCGTATCGGTCTGGCCGGTCCGCCAATCCTTCCATTGTGAGAGCACCGCCTGCGACGTCGGTAAGACTGCGTAGTCTTTGACGAGCGAGTCCTCGGGCTTTGACAGGAAGATATCGCGCGGATCGATAGCCTCGATCAGACGATACGGAATGTAGAGCGTCTCTGGTTTGAGCCCGCCACGGTGGACCTGCATGTACCCGGCGGTTGAATCGAACTTCTCGACCTCGCCGATCTTGTGGCCACTGGCGTCATAGACCGGCTTGCCCTCTTGCATATACGTAGCGATGTTAGACACGACGACCTGGCGATTACTGGTGTCGGCCATTGTCGCCTCCCTTTCTGCTCGTTCGAGCGCTGTGTGTTGACTTGCACTTCTAGCACGATGTCTGTGGTCCGGTCGCCGTCCCCTCTGGCGACGCACGCCTCGAGACGAGTGTAGGTTCGGATCGGTGCCGGCGCAGACTTCAACACAAAGACTGCATTATCCGCACCACCACGGCCCGGGTGTCGCCTCGTCTCGGAAGACGACACGAGAATCGGCTGTGCTGAAGGCGAGGATTGATTCTCACCCGAGAATCTCCCCTTTGGATGGGGACTCCACACATGGCTCGGCTCGTAGTGTAGTGAAGGGCGGTCCAATATAATGGCGACTGGAGAAGGGCAAAGAACAGTGCAATATACACAGTTTGGCAACACCGGCATGCGTGTTTCAAGGATCTGTTTTGGGACGTGGGCTTTTGGAGGTGAGTGGGGAGAGCTGGATCTCGACGCCAATAAAGCCACCGTGCGCACGGCGCTCGACTTGGGTATTAACTTCTTTGATACAGCCCAGGCCTACGGCTTTGGCGTTGCCGAGCAGTTCCTCAACCAGGCCCTGCAACCAGAGATCCGTACTCGGCGCAACGAGCTGGTACTCGCGACTAAGGGCGGTCTGCGTCAATCGGGCGACCAGCTGGTCCGCGACTCCAGCCGCGCGTGGCTGCGCCAGGGTCTGGAGTCCAGCCTGCGCGCACTTGGTACCGACTACGTCGATCTCTACCTTGTCCACTGGCCGGATCCCATGACTCCTATTGCGGATGTGGTGGCAACCCTCAACGAATTTGTGCAGGAGGGGAAAGTTCGCTTTGTCGGCGGCTCCAACCTCAGCTTGCGACAGATCCAGGATTTTGAAGCGTTGCGCCATCTCGACGGCGTCCAGCCTCCCTACCATCTTTTCCGCCGCGAGATCGAGGCTGGCCTGCTTCCCTATTGTGAGCAGCATCACATTGGAGTTCAGGCGTATGGCCCACTGGCGCACGGCCTGCTAACTGGGCGCTTCAGCTCCAGTACCACGTTTCCTGGCAATGATTGGCGGAGCAAGAGTGACATATTCAAAGGGACGCAGTTCACGCGAAATCTGGAGATAGTGGAGCAGTTAAAGCAGTTCGCTGCGCAGCGGCAGTGCACCCTACCGCAATTGGCGGTTGCCTGGGTGCTGGCTCACCCGGCAGTGGACTCGGCTATCGTGGGAGCGCTCAAGCCCACCGAGATTACCGACAGCGCAGCGGGAGCCGACATTCAACTCTCAAGCGACGACCTTCAAGCAATCGATCAGATAACCCGCAATGCCGTATCGGTCGGCGGCCCGTCTCCAGAGGGTACTTTCACGATCGACGAGGAGACGCCCATAAGTCCGGAGGCAGGTGGAAGCGATTTGCCGGCGGCGCCAATCTAGGAGAGCTGCCATATTTAGCGCTGCTGGCTGGTGGCGCCCTTCGATGTCTCTGCTAGGAACTCAACGATCAGGCGGGTCACTTCGCCCGGATGGTGAAGCTGGACGAAGTGACTTGAGTGGGGGATGATGCTGAGTTTCAGGCCATTCACATAGATTCTTGACCACTCGGCCAGTTGCATGTCAAGAGCAAAGTCGGGATCTCCCCAAATAAGGGTACAGGGCGCGGTGATTTCCTGCCCTCGCCGCAAGAGCTGGGAGAAACTCCGGGGTAGCGCACGATAATAGCCGAGCATCGCCGGAATGGCGCCGGGCTGGGACCAGGCTGCCAGGTAGTGGTCGGCGTCGGCTTGGCGCAACGACGGTATACCCCGGCGCAAAGGACCGAGCAAGGCATCGAAGTGGTTCCTCGTACAAAACCATTCTGGCAGGGCGGGGAGCTGGAAAAACCCGATATACCAGCTCTTGAGAATTTGGGGCAGGTACAACCGCTTCTGGGCGCGCCGGACCGCGCGCGGATGCGGCAAGTTGCAGACGATCAGCCTGGCGACAACATCGGGGTACAGCATAGCGATGGCCCAGGCGATCATGCCGCCCCAATCATGTCCAACTATGATTGCCTGCCGCTCGCCAAGAATCTCTATCAGGTTGACGATGTCGGCGGCAACGGTAAATATGTCGTAGGGCGGGGTCTTGTCGGTCAGATTGTAGCCGCGCATATCCGGAGCTACGACGCGGTAACCGGCATCGCCCAGCGGCGAGATTTGAAATCGCCAGGAGTACCAGAATTCTGGGAAGCCGTGTAGGAGAACTATCAATGGGCAGCCGGCGCTTCCTTCGATAACCACGTGCATTCGCAGGCTCCCAACCTGGATGAATTCCTGGTGAAAGGCCTCGGGCGGCGGCGCCGGTGTGATATGGCCGGATTCAGGTTCAGCATTCACGGTGAATATTCCCTCCTCCTGCCTCCTTTTGCGAGCGGCTACTGGACCCCTAGCTCTATGGGAAGCGGCTCAGGCGGAAGCGTTCCAGCGGAAACTCCGGTGGCTGCTCGAGAGCGAGCGCGGCCAACAGCTCGCCGATAAGGATGCCGAATTTAAAGCCGTGGCCGGAGAAGCCGGAGCCGATCACGATGGCTGGATTCTCTGGATGGCGGTCGAGGATAAAGTCCTCGTCTGGCGTCACGTCGTAGAGGCAACGGTCTACCAGTGCAAGCTTGCCGCCGGCGGCGCCGGGGATCACCTGTCGCATAAATTCCCGCAGCTGCTCGACTTCCCCGTAGTCGGGTAAATAGCCTGCGTTAGGGTCGGCGGTCTCGCCGAAGGTGTGCAGCCCAATCTTGAACCAGCCTGGCCCGTCCAGTGGGAAGCCGTATTCTCGCATATCAGCGAGGAAAGTCGGAAACCGGCCCCAGGCGAACTGCTCAGGATCTACCTCGGAGAGATAGCAGACCTGCTGTCGTGTCGGACGCACCGGCAGGCGCAAGTCGGGGAGCACGTCGTGCACCCAGGGTCCAGCGGCGATGACCACGCAGTCGGCGGACAGCGCTTCGCCAACGTCCAGAAAGACGTGGGGCCGTGTCCCGCTACTGGCTTCGAGGCGTACCACTCTCATCCCTTCCCTCAGACTGCCTCCCCGCGCGCGCAACCGTTCAGTCAGAGCTTGCATGCACTCGTCCACATGCAGCATACCGCCGCGTAGGTTGTAGGTGATGGCACCATACCCACCGGCGTGGAACTGGGGAAAACGACGCTCACACTCTTTCGCGTCCAGCCGCTCTACCGGCAGTCCAGCGGCGCGCATGACTTCCAACCCTGGCAGCGTGTGGCCGTCGTCGGTCTGTCCGAGCTGCAGTACACCAGTCTCGGTATACAGGTGGCGGCCGGTCTCACTGGCCAGCTCGTCCCAGAGCGCCAGGCTGCGCGCCACCATGGCGGTGTAGATGGCCGCCGAGCCGTATTCGTGGCGGATGGCGCGCGAGAGTCCATGAGATGACGCCCAATCATGGGCGACTGAATGCCGCTCAAGTACCGTTACGTCAAGCCCGCGCGCGGCGAGCGCGCAGCCGGCGGAGAGTCCCATGACCCCACCGCCAACGACGATCACGGACCGTTGCGGCATGTTCTCAATCTCCTATTCACGTGCACGGCGTACGTGCTCTACCCACCTCATTGCGAGCAGTAATGTCGTGGACAGGCCGTGTTGTCAAGTGAATGTAGATGCCGACGTAGCGGTCCAGCTCCACTGCAAGAGCCGGGTCTGTTTTTCACTCCGGAGAGCAGATTGCGAACTACTTGCGGCTAGCTAGCCGCCGTCTCGCGGCGCTCGGCGCGGGAATTGAACGCGAGCCATGCTCCCAAGAGCAGAAAAACGGCTGGAATGAGCGCCCACCAACCAATAGCAAAGAAGAAGCCGACGGTACAAAGGATGAGGATAATTCCTCCTACCTCCGGCACGAACATGACGATGATAGCTCCAATGCAGGCAATGATCGCTATCAGTGTCCCTATGAAGAGGTGACCGCCGTGGGTGGTGATTCCCGTGATCTGCCCGACGAAGTGCATCGTCGAATTGAGAATGTTGATCACGAAGCCGATGACGCCGCCGATGATGCCCAAGATCAGCGCCATCATGCGCATGGGAATATGCATAATAAGCTCCCTCTCCGACTCGGTATGTGATACGCGCATCCAATGCGCAATCCCGCCTACGTATGACAGGAGGCATGCGTCATACATTATGTTGACTTGCAGTGTGCGCAAGATCTATGCCGTTCATCGGCGCCGATCGGTAAATTGCCAACCTTTTAGAGCGTCATACGTTACAGCGTAATAGGCAGTCTCGGAAGGCCCTGCCGGGTAATGTCACGAAGAGTACGGAGTAGCGCAGGAGGAGCATCGGGAATGCCCACCGAAATAGCGGCACAGGATAGGCCAGAGAGCCAGCCCGCCGGCGATCCGGATAAACGCTTTGAATCCCACAAATTCTACCGCAGGGCCGCTCCGCTGGCGGGTCTCCGGCTGGCGCGGTGGCGGGCAAGACGCTCCGTTCCGCTATTGGTGGCAGTGGGCGTGGGCATGGTGGCTGCCGTGATGCTCATCTGCACGGTACCTCTCTACAGTAGTCTGGTCTCTACTGTGCAGTTACAGCTCCAGCTCAGCGCTCAGCCACCGACCACCGTCAATTTAGAGGTCGACACAAATCTGCGGCCGGCAAGCACCGAATCGGTTGGGCAGGTGCTCGACCAGGATGCCTCGTCAGCCAATCAGCTTCTAGGTCGCATTGCGCCGACCTCCACCTGGTACCTGCGGGTAGATACGGACTTGCCGCTGCACTCAATTAACCACACTCGGTTACCCAGTAGTCAGTACGCATTACCTCAAGACCCCGTCTTGCAGCCGTATGTCTTCAATCTACCAGAAGCGTTACCGCACATGCGTTTAATCGCCGGACGCCTGCCAGTGGCGACCACTCCCGGCCAGATGCCTGAAGTCCTGGCCGTCAAGGAACTGGGGCTCAAACCTGGTGATATTGTCTCGGCCGGAAACCCCAGCTTAGCCCAGAAAGTAGTGGGTGTCTGGACTCCCAAGAATGTCTCCGATCCGTACTGGAACGGCCAGGACTTCGCACCAAACCCTCCACCGTGCGTCTCAAGGTGCTCACCTATCGAGTACCCGGTGGTTTTCGAGCAGAGCACGTTCTTCCACCTGTTTGGAACAGCTCCAGGGACGATCAATTCAATCCCATTTCCAGTAAGCGTGCATTACATTTCCTTTACGGAGCCGCGCCTGATCACTGTCGCAGCTGTTCCAGGCGTCATTGGTGCCATTGCCACCTTCCGGTCTAGTCTCAATGGCACGCTGTATGTTATTCCAGGCGTCACCGGCACTGCGGTAGCAACCCAGCTGGATGCGCTACTGCGCGGACAGGAGCAGCAATTCGCGCTGCTGGCACAGCCACTCTACATTGTCACCGCTATGCTTGTCGGAGTGACGCTGCTGTTTGTCGTCGCCATGTCCTCCCTGCTGGTCGAAAGCCAGGCGGGTGCTACTGCTACGCTTACCAGTCGCGGAGCTAGCCGGACACAAATCCTCCTCAACTATGGCTTGAACGGCCTGCTAGTAGCAATACCGGCCGCACTCGCCGGTCCAATTTTCGCCGCGGGCTTGAGTCTACTCATTGTCAGGTTCTTTGTGCCCGATTCCGCCGCCATTCTGCAGGATGAAGTGCGTACCAACAGCGCCATCCTGGCCAAGATTGTCTCGCCTCAGCTGGTCGTGCAGCCGGCACTGGCAGGAGCTCTGCTGTGTCTGGCCACGGTGATTGTCACCGCCTGGACGGCCGCACGCACTGATGTGCTTACCTGGCGCCGAGAGTCCGGCAGGCAATACCGGGAGCCGCTGTGGCAACGATGGTACCTGGATCTGGGATTGGCGGCGCTGGCCCTTGCTGGTTACCTCGAGCTTGGAGAGTTCGGCGGGTTGAACATTCGGCAGCAGCTCGGCCAAGGTACTACCAGTGGAGGCGACCTCATTCAGCTGGCGGCACCATCCCTTTTGCTCCTGGCTGGGGCACTCTTGGCGCTGCGCCTGTTTCCGCTGGCAACTCGGGTCGGGGCATGGCTGGCTTCCACGGCGCGAGGAGCGACAGCCATGCTGGCGTTGGCCCAGCTGGACCGCGAGCGCGGCCACTTTGCCCGAGTAGCGCTCCTGCTGGCGCTCGCCGTGGGGCTGGGCGTGTTTGCGCTTACCTTCCAGGCTTCGCTCCACACCAATACGCAGGCAGATGCGCAGTTCCTGGTCGGCAGCGACCAGCGCGTGATGATGGAGGGACCCGACCAAGGCGTCCCGGCAACTGCCCCCCTGCAGTCGCAGATCGCCACCCTGCCGGGGGTAACTGCAATTACGCCGGTGTATCGGTCGGCGGCGTACACTGCTGTAGACAACACAAGTGTAGGTCTGCTTGGCATCGATCCTTCCAATTTCGGTACTGTAGCTTACTGGCGCTCTGATTTTGCGAATGAGCCACTGTCGCGGCTGCTCAGCCGGATGCAAGCCCACGCGCAGGGTGCACTAGCCGGCGATCCGGGTCATCCCATCTGGGCGCTTATCGATCCGCAGTTTGCCGCCAATTATAACCTAGCGCCTAATGTCGTATTCGTCCTGAACCCTGCGGATGACCCTTCCGTCCCCCTGTATTTTGTAGTGGAAGCGGTGGTGCCCCACTTTCCTACTCTGACCGACAACTCGCAGAGCGGCCAGATAGTCTTTAACCTGGCCGACTATGCCAATGCGGTCACCAGCATGCAGCGAACCGGTAGTTATGTGGGTTATATCGGGCCGAATGAATACTGGCTGCGCACCTCGAAAGACGCCAGTGCCGCGACACGGCGGGCAGAAGCGCTCCAAAATCCCAACCTGTATGTGCAGTCGGTAACCAGCCTGAGCGCGGTCGAGCAGCAGGCGACTGACGATCCGCTCACCAGCGGGATGACCGGGTTGCTAGAGTTGGGCGCCGCTGTCGTCGCCGTGTTAAGCGTGCTGGGCACTGTCATTGCGGCCAGCGTGGCGGCTCGCCAGCGCTCCACGCAGCTGGCTGTGCTACGTACGCTGGGGGGGAGCCAATCACAGCTCGCCGGTATTCATGTTACCCAGCAGGCAGTAGTGTACAGTTTCGGACTAATCGCTGGGACGGTACTTGGGGTTCTCTTGGCGACGGCGACACTGCCGTTTTTGCAGTTCAGCACCGCGGTGCTCAACCTTACTGCTGATGTTCTCCCGCCTTTCCTGCTCAGCTTCAACGTCGTGGCACTGGCAGTCTTTTACGCTGCCGTGCTGCTAGCATTTGCCTTGGCGCTGGTAGCTAGCCTGCAGATAGCGCAACGTGGGGGTCTCGGGCGAGCTATCCGCTTAGGAGAAGATTAGCTCAGCAAACCAGTTACAGCTTCTGGAACGGTATGAAATGGGCGATCAGACAAGAATGAGACTTGTCGGTTCCTATGAGAGGTCTGTGCTGCCTGGCTGATGATCGGGCTCCGCTGGTGGCTCTGTGAACTGTTGGATCGCGACGTAGGTGACGATATCCCACGCGTCGCGTATCCCAACGGCTAGGAGCAGGACCAACACCGCACCGATACCAAATAACGCTGGTGTAGGATGACTCAGGAGAAGAATCGCCGACAAAAAAAGTACTGTGTAGGCGGCGACTGGCAATGCTGAATACCAGAGCCAGTCGTCCCACTCCGGCAAGTAGGAGACGGTATGTGCAATTCGCCACACCACGACAGCCGTGTAGACCAAGCCAGCAAGACTGCCGACGCCTAGCAGGAGGGCAACCGGGACCAGCGCCATCCACGGGGCGCTAAGGATTGCGGTAATCACGAGCACCGCACCAAAATGCACGACAATGGGAGTGGTGTAGGCATTCAGCCCCCTTCTCGGGTTTTCCATCTGCCTACCCCCAAACAGACTGATGACTACGAATGTCAGGCCGGTGAGCGCTCCAGCCGACGACCCGACGATGACGTAGAAATTTGACCACGTGGCCAGTGGTAACATCACAGCCTCCTACCTGTCGCAATGCCCTCAGAGTTGTGTCTAGGTGGAGTTGCCCGCTAGGCGAAGTCCGTGGCGGGCACTGTCGCGTATCGACTCATCACTTGCGCGGTCGATGCCGGGGACATTGGCGTACCACCCCGAATCATGTCTTGTAGATCCCGGAAGTACTGCACGTAAAAGTCAGGTGTGAACGTATTCACCATTATAACCGGCTGGTCGCCTTGGTTGGCAAAGGTGTGTGGAGCACCAGTTGGGACCATCACCAGGGTACCTGCAGGAGCGTCGTATGTCGTGTCTCCAACAGTGAACCGCGCCGTTCCCGAGACCACATAGAAGCCCTCGTCGTGCTGGGCATGACGGTGTTGCGGAGGCCCGTCAGTATGCGGGGCAAGCGTGATCTCGGCAATCCCTAGACGGTGGCCCGTCGTTTGGCCAGCTTCAAGAATCCGCACCTGGGCCGGCCCCAATTGGATTATCTCACCGTCGTCTAGGCCCACGACCAGAACTGGTACGTGTTTCGCCATCTTTCTTCTCCCTTTGTGCAAATGCACTCTCTATATGATAGTGTATACTCATAAATATACCCGAGCATCAACAAATGCGCAAGTGACCTATCGTTACAAGAGTATGACTTCATGATCAGGAGGAGGATATGAATAGTAGTGGTGGAGCGGGCCGTACCAACCAGAAGGCACGCACTCGCATGGCGATTGTGGAAGCTTGCCGCAAACTCATTGCGGCAGGCGCAGAGGTGACGATCCCCGAGGTTGCCAAGGTTGCTCTCGTCTCGGAGGCGACGATCTACCGCTACTTCCCGGATCTCGCGTCCCTGGTAAACGCCGGAATTGTTGGCTTATGGCCCAGTCCGGACGAGGCGCTGGCGCCGGTTGCCGGAACCTCCGATCCCGTCGAACGTGTTGCCTTCGCGGCCGAGGTCTTCCTGCGACGTGTGCTTGCCTACCAGGGAGCGGTTCGCGCAATGATCTCGGCAACCATTACCAGATCAGAGACTTCTGCAACTCGGCCGGGATTGCGGGTTGCGTGGATCGATTACGCGCTGGATCCAGTGCAGGCTACGCCGACACGTCCCGATGCTAACACAATGGCGCAGCTCAAGCAGGATCTGGCAGTAGTCATCAGCGCCGAAGCACTTTTCACCCTGACCGACCTCTGTGGGCTCAGCCCCAACGACGCGATTGCGAGCGCTGTACATCTTGCGACTACTATTACTCGGGTGGCGCTCTGTGGGGGACAGCGAGACGCATAGTCAGTGATAAAGCCCGATCCAGGCTGGAGGAGCTAAGGCGGCTGGCTAGTAGGGCTAGTTCTTTGGTTGTAGAGCATACTGTGTGATGAGCAGAGCGGCTTGCTGATCGGTAAGTTTACCTTGCAGCAGATCAGTGAGAATATTCCCCAGCACTCCTGCACGTTTAGCTTGACGCGCGGCGCCTCCAGTAAACGCGTCGGACCACAAGTTGAGCATCTCTTGACAGGTACGGCGATAGGTATAGTATCTGGCCATGTCTCCGCCACAGAGCTGAGCGAGAATATCTGGAGTAATGTCCGTCTCGGTTAAGTTGTCAAGAGCTTGCTGTGCCCTCGAAAATGCCTTGACTACTATATCCTGTCGGAGTCTGCTGCTTTCGAGGTCTATCAAGTCTTTTGCCGCCTGAGCTATGATCTGTCCATCACTCTTATCGCCCACTTGTTTGCCTTTCTTAGCCCCCATACAGATTAGCTTCTAGATATCCTAGCGTCCATTGACAAATACTTCGAGCCGAACCGTACCATAGACATAGTGATATCTCAGCAGAGTCCCTTATCATCTTATGCTTCATAGGACGATTTGACACCCCCTTTGGCATTATGGCTTGTTGTGTACGAGATGTTGCCTACCTGTACACTCACCAGTTCAGCATTTTCTGCAGTAACAGGCCGCCTGAGTACTTGCGGGAGCATCGTACGCGGCAGCTGCTCGAGGCACGAGAGGCGCGAGAGGCAGAACGGATGATCTCCCGCAGGTGAGGGCAGGTGCTGAACTCGCGTCTGGCGGGAACCGGTCTGGCCTCGCGATTAATCGAGGTAATGCACGTGGGTTGCATCCTCGGAGACCTGCCATAATTGCTTGGCGACCGCCAGATCATAGGCTTGCGGCGCTGCTTTTGTTTCAGTCGGATGTCCACGCATTCCGCCGAAGCTGTCTGGCCCATAGAATGTTCCACCTGTGACGTCCGGCGCGGTCGCGGCATAGAGCGTTGGAAGTGCTCCATTGTCGGCAGATTGCGCAAAAAGCACGTTGCCGATCTGGCTTCCGATTCGCATGATCTGGTTACCTTCCATTTGGGGTCCGACACTTTGCAGGTTTGTCGCCGCGTAACCAGGATGCACTACCAGGCTGAGCAGCGGGATTCCTGCTTGGTTAACACGCCGCTGGAATTCAAATGCGAAGAGCAGATTCGCCAGTTTGGCTTGTGCATATGCGGCCCAAGGGCGATAGCGCTGCTTGCCGTTCAAGTCCGCGAAATTGATTTTCCCCGTCCGGTGGACAAAGCTGCTAAGCGTGACAACGCGGGTCCGCGCTCGCTGGGTGAGAAGGGGAAAGAGCTCGCCGGTCAGGGCAAAATGTCCAAGATGATTGGTGCCGAATTGCATTTCGAAGCCGTCAGCTGTCGTGCGATATGGAATGGCCATGACACCAGCATTGTTCACCAACACGTCGAGTCGACTATGCGTCGCCATGAACTGGGTCGCGAACTGCCTGATTGAAGCGAGATTGGCCAGATCCAGCGGACTCACTTCGACGAGCGCGTGGGGAACCCGCGTTTTGATCTGGTCGAACGCGCGTGCACCCTTCTGCGCATCGCGCACCGCCATCACGACCGAGGCGCCATGGGCTGCCAATGCCGTAGCCGTGGCAAATCCGAGACCACTATTGGCCCCAGTCACTATGATCGTCTGCCCGGTCAAATCCGGGATATCAGACGCTCCCCATTTTCTCATTATCTCTCCTCTCTTGAATCCTGACTCGTCGTTGGGTCACTCCACTAAAAGGTAAGGCAAGAACAATCAGCTGTGCAATTCTGGTGTGGTTGCATTACCGGACAGTATCTGCTTCCAGGCATGCAATGACACGTCCTTAGGATCTTGCATGAGGTGGAAGCGGCTTTGTTCTGATTCCGGCGATAACGAGATCGAGCATGCGGTTGGCCCCATCAGGATCGGACGCATGTTCATTCACCAGGGCGATTCCGTAGACGACCTTAATTTTTCCTTGCGTTCGCTCTCAAAATGAAGTATGTATCTGACAAGGCACACGCGTACAAGGAGACCTGCTGTAATGAAAGGTGAGGTACAAAGTGGGCAACCATCCGTTAAAGGTAGGATATAAGGCTTCAGCGGAGCAATTTGGGCCGCGTGAATTGCTTGATTTCACCATCGAGGCTGAAAGGCTCGGTTTCGATAGTGCGTGGATCAGCGATCATTTCCAGCCCTGGCGGCATACTAACGGACACGCTCCCTTTGCGCTCTCCTGGCTAGGAGCCGCAGGGCAGCGCACCGAGCGAATCGTGCTGGGCACCAGCGTCCTGACGCCAACTTTCCGCTACCAGCCCGCCGTCGTGGCCCAAGCATTCGCAACGTTAGGCGTCCTCACCCCTGGCCGGGTTATTTTGGGCGTAGGAACTGGTGAATCGCTGAATGAGATTGCCGTGACCGGCGCCGAATGGCCGGATGCCAAAGAGCGGTTGGCGCGCTTGCGGGAAGCGGTAGACTTAATTCGGCGGCTCTGGTCCGAAGAGTTCGTGACATTTGAGGGCACATACTACCGAACGCGCAATGCTACCATCTATGATCGCCCTGACCAACCAGTACCCATCTACATCAGCGCGGGCGGGCCAGTTGCCGCGAAATACGCGGGCCGCGTCGGCGATGGGTTCATCTGTACATCGGGGAAGGGCGATGCCCTTTATCGAGATCAACTTCTTCCGGCAGTAGCGGAGGGAGCGACGGCCGCCGGTCGTGACCCAGCGGCAATTGAGCGCACTATCGAGGTCAAGGTCTCATATGACACCGACCGCGACCGGGCAATGGCCGATACGCGGATTTGGGCCGCCCTGGCGCTACCTGCGGAAGATAAGGTTGCCATTCACGACCCACGCGAGATGGAGCGCAAGGCCGAGACAGTTGCCGATCAGGCGTACCGTCGCTGGCTGGTCTCCAACGACCCCGAGGAGCACATCGAACAGATTCGCCCCTATATTGAGCTAGGCTTCACCCATTTGATCTTCCATGCCCCGGGCGACGATCAGTCGCGATTCTTGCAACTCTACGCCAGGGACATCTTGCCACGGCTGAGAGCTCGCTGGGGCTAACGAGGAAATCTCTGCCCGCTCCGGTGCCTCGACCATTCTTTGGCCGGTTGACATGTACGTCTCAGCGGCATATACTCGCTGCGAGAAGACAACCAAATTTCATAAGCCACGACCAGGAGAAGTAAGCGACGTGCATTGGCCGCAGCGAGCTGGACATGGTGCGAGCCAGCGCTAAGGCACCCGCTGAAATGGACCTGCGAGCCGCCACCCGACGGGCGCCTCACGCGCCTCTAGGTGTTTGCCGGGAGCCTCCCGTTAGCGAGGCAGAGCATCGGCGCTGAGCCCGTGCTTGCGAAGGGGTCGGTGCATGCCGGCCCGAAGGTGGGTGGTACCACGAAGGCAGTCGAGCCTCTCGTCCCAGTAGGGATGAGAGGTTTTTTGTTGGGCTTGGAAGAGCCCGAGGAGAACAACATGAGCATGTTTGTCATGACCTGGCGACGCGTATCCTGGCTTCCCGAAGGCACTCGTATTACCGCCACCTCCTGTGCCGCTCTCGGTACCGAGAGTTCGTCAGGGATACCAATCGTGAGAGGTTTTCTATGCCTACCCCGACTCATGCTCACAAGTTAACAGCATCCATAATCTCTACCCCTCAGGGACTCTTGCCGGTCTCGCGGGTTGTTCCCGCCGATCTCGAAACCCCCGTCTCCGCATACCTCAAGCTGGCCACAGGTCGCTACAGCTTTCTCCTGGAAAGCGCAGATGAAGGCGAGCGCCTGTCCCGTTACTCAATCATCGGTCCCGCGCCCTACATGGTTCTGCGTATCGCAGGTGAGAGCTCCGAGCGCATCTGGCTCAGCGGGGCCCACGCGGGCGAGACCGATCAGCGGCCTTGCACAGACGCCCTGGCTTGCGTGCGTGCAGAGCTCGACCGCCGGCCTCTGCTTCCAGTGCCGGAGAAGTCGCACTATGGCGCGGGAGCGTATGGTTACCTGGCATACGAAGTCGCGGCCCGGCTCGAGCCAAGTGTGCCCATTCCGGAGGCCGACCCACTCGGGCTGCCGGAGAGCGTTTTCTGTTTCGTCGACACGCTCGTGCTCTTCGACCATGTACACCATATGCTCCGCCTCATGACCTACGTTGACCTTGATGAGGTGGGTGGTGACGTGTTACGCGCCCGCCATGTGGGTGAGGAGCGCCTCGATGCGCTAGAGCATCAGCTGGCTCGTCGGTCGGTCCAATCTCAAGGGTCGCCCAATACGCACACAGCAGCCCGCCGGATCCTGCCATCCCCTCTGGCATCCCGCGAGCGCTATAAGGCGGCGGTGCGGCAGATCAAGCGGCAGATACGCGCAGGCGAGTGCTATCAGGTGGTCCCCTCGCGCCGCCTAGCCCTGGCTACTCCAGCAAGCCCACTCGCGATCTACCGCGCGCTGCGCCAGGTGAATCCGTCCCCGTATATGTTCTTATTCGCACTGGATGATTTTGCGGTTGCGGGTGCTTCGCCGGAGCTGCTGGTACGGGTACGAGACGGCGAGGTGCATGTGCATCCCATTGCGGGCACACGCCGGCGTGGTGCGGACGCCTCCGCCGACGCGGCGTTGGAGGTAGAGCTGCTTGCAGACGAGAAGGAGCGCGCTGAGCATGTCATGCTGGTCGACCTTGGGCGCAACGACGTGGGCAGGGTGAGTGAGCCTGGCAGTGTGCGTGTCACGCAACTCTTCGATGTGGAGCGCTACTCACATGTAATGCACCTAGTTTCGCATGTCACCGGGAGACTGCGAGCTGGTCTGTGCCCCGATGATGCTCTGCGAGCCGCTTTTCCGGCGGGGACAGTCTCCGGCGCGCCAAAAGTACGCGCCATGCAAATTCTCGCTGAACTAGAAGGCGAGCGCCGTGGTGTCTATGCTGGCGCTGTTGGGTATCTGGGCTTCGATGGGGCAATTGATACCTGCATTGCCATTCGTACGCTGGTACTCAAGGACGGCGTGGCATACGCCCAGGCCGGCGCGGGCATAGTGGCGGACTCAGATCCGATCGCTGAATGTGACGAGACGGAAAGCAAGATGCGAGCGGTCATCAATGCTATCAAGGAGGCCGAAGCCACGTGCTGCTCCTGATCGATAACTACGATAGCTTCACCTACAACCTGTATCAGCGTTTCGCCGAGCTCGGCGCAGAGGTGCTGGTGCGGCGCTGCGACGCGATTACCGTCAGTGAGGCTCTGGAGTTGCATCCCTCGCATCTCGTTATCTCTCCGGGGCCCGGACGCCCGCGAGACGCGGGGGTCTCATGCGATCTCATCACCCGGCTAGGACCGCGGATTCCGACGCTGGGAGTATGCCTTGGCCATCAGTGCATTGGTGAGGTCTTCGGCGGCGTTGTGAAGCGAGCGCCAACCCCAGTCCATGGCAAGACAAGCCAGGTCACCCATTCGGGTCAAGGCTTTTTCGCGGGAGTGATCTCGCCCCTCACCGCCTCGCGCTATCACAGCCTGGTGGTCGAACGCGACACGTTGCCGCCTGTGCTTGAGCTCACGGCCAGCTCCAGTGATGGTCTGGTGATGGGCCTTCGCCATAGAGAGTACCCTATCTACGGCATCCAGTTTCACCCTGAATCTATCCTTACTCCTGATGGGAAACGCTTGCTTGCCAACTTCCTCGCGATGAGTGGATCCTCTGCGCTCCCACCCCACGTCTCGCCGGCTCCATCAGGGCCAGTTTCCGAGAATCCACAAAGCACAAGGTATATGTCCGCTGCCACCCAGTCCGGGCACGCTAATACCCACTCCACCCCGTTGGTTACTAAGCCGTACAAGCTCGCGAGTCGTGAGGCGCATCCCGAGCCGACCATGCTGCGAATTCCCGCTCCAGCTGGTGAGGTGATCATTGGCGGTGAAGCGCTCGTGGTCATGGCTGGTCCCTGCGCAGTCGAAAGTGAGGCGCAGCTGCTGGCGGCGGCCCATGCCGCGCGGGCCGGTGGTGCCACCGTGCTCCGCGGGGGCGCTTACAAGCCGTCGACCTCTCCATATGGCTTCCGTGGGCTCGGTGAGGTAGGACTCCAGCTGTTGGCGCAGGCGCGCGCCGAGACAGGGCTTGCGATTGTGACGGAGGTGATGACCCCCGCTGACGTGGGCCGGGTCGCTTCCTATGCCGACATCTTGCAGGTGGGAGCGCGCAACATGCAAAATTATGCGTTGCTGGACGAGGTCGGCATAGCTCGCATGCCCGTCCTGCTGAAGCGTGGATTGGCTGCCACTATCGAGGAATGGCTGCTCGCGGCCGAATATATCCTGGCACAAGGGAACCCGAACGTGATCCTCTGCGAGCGTGGCATTCGCACATTCGAGCCGCTTACCCGCAATACCCTTGACATAAACGCCGTACCGCTCGTCAAGCAACTCAGCCACCTGCCCATCATCGTAGATCCCAGTCAGGGCACAGGGCGGCGCTCGCTTGTGGGTCCGGTGTCTCTGGCCGCGGTGGCAGCAGGTGCCGATGGTCTCATCATCGAGATTCACCCTCAGCCGGAGGCTGCTCTCAAGGATGGTGTACAGTCGCTTGGCCTTGCGGAATATGCTGATCTGATGCCACGTGTCTGGGCAGTCGCCGGCGTAGTGCGTCAGGGGCGGCGGTCACGCGTAAGCCAGGACTAGAAGAGAACTTCGTTTGGTCTTCGTCCTTGTTTATTACGTACCCAGGCCAGTCAGAGAAATCTGACTGGCCTGGGTACGGCTATGCAATGCGCGCTAAGCCGCCAGTTTGAGTGCGGTGGCTGTCAGGAAGAGCGCGAACGCGAGCACCACCGCCCAGACACCCACATCGTGGAAGCGTTCCGCGTGGGCCACGAGCGCTTTCCAATTCGTTGGCGGCGCGTCGGGCTGCCAGGTAAGCGTCGCACTGTTGATGGGAACGGTGCCGACGACCCGAATCACGATCCAGATGAGTAGGGCGAGCAGTCCCACGCACCTGAACCAGAACCCGGGCGCGGAACCAGCCAGAACCGTTACGGCAATCGCCGACAGTAGCGTCGGCAGAAAGAAGGCGGGCACAAGCAGACGCAACCGAAGTACCAGCGCCTGACGGAGCTGAAGCTGCGCGTGTTCGTCCAGCACCCGAGAGGGTCCAGTCACACCGTAGTGGAGCACGAACTCCATGCCGGCCAGGATGCCAGCGAAGAATAAGGCAGCGAAGTCGAGGACGATAGCGGGATTCATGTTCTTTTCCTTCATTTCACTATTGAGGTCACGATTATGCCTGCCCAGCTTCACCTCGCCCTCCCACATGTGTATGGATATACAACCAATACTGCGCAAAAAAATCAGGATGCCGGCGGATTGCCCGAGAGAACAAGAGCGAGCACTAGATCGTACGCCCCTGCCAGATCAGCCTCGGGTTGGACCAGTTGCTGTAGAGCGAGTCCATCAAAGCACGAGAGCACCACTGCGGCGAGCGCCTGCGCCCGCTCCTCGTCTCCGTCGGTGATCCCCAGGAACGCCCGCGCGAACATCTGGCGGATGAACCGGAGCATTTCGCCGAGCAGGGGCTGAAATGTCGGATTGTGCAGGCCAAGGGCGTAGAGTTCGTAGTGCAAGCGATACCACCCTGGCTCCGTCCTGACTCGGTCTCGCAGGGCAACGAAGGCCGCCTCGAGAAAATGATCGGCGGGAACACTGGCACGCAGCTCCTGCATTATCCGCCCGTACCGCTCCCCGGCCTCGTGAAGGACCGCGACCAGCAACTCGTCCTTCGAGGTGAAGTAGTAATGAAAGAGGCCAGGCGAAACGCCGGCGACGTGTGCGACCTCCTTCACGGTGGTCGCCTCATAGCCCTTCTCGGACAGTACTTGGTAGCCCGCGTCAATGAGCCGCTCTCGGTTGTCTGCCCGATGCGACCAGCTCCTCTCACGCGAGGGTTCTATTTGTTTGGTCATACAAACATATTAACCACTCTCCAGCTGTCTGTCAAGGGGTGGGGCTGGTACATCCAGCATGGCTCAGAAATGTACCTGCGCAAACGGCAATTTTCACGGTGCGGGAGTATAATAGCTCGCAAACACCAGCACGACACCTGCGGCTCAGTTATCTCATCGGGAGAGCTGAGCACTGGTGCGAGAGAAAGCGAGTGGCGTCATGAGCGCGCCGGTAGTGACGACCAGGAATGGCGCGGTACAGGGAACAGCTGAGCAAGGCGTGGCGACTTTCCGGGGTATGCCGTATGCCGCACCACCAGTCGGTCACCTTCGCTTTGTTGCGCCCCACCCGCCCCAGTCGTGGGATGGCGTGCGGGAGGCCGGAGCGTTTTCTCCGACGCCGCCGCAAGTCGATCTTTCTTCACAACGATTTCCCGGTCTAGACCTGAGTCCTATTAGCGGCGAAGGTTGGCAAAAGGGTGAGGACTATCTGACGCTCAACGTATGGACCCCTGATCCAGGCACGCGAGGGCTGCCGGTCATGGTGTTTATCTATGGCGGCGCATTCGTGTTGGGTGGCAGCTCTACGGCCCTCTACAGTGGAAGAGCTTTTGCGCGCGATGGAGTGGTGCTGGTCTCATTTAACTACCGGCTGGGCATTGAGGGTTTTCTGCCCCTCGCCGGTGGGGAGACCAACGTCGGATTGCGTGATCAAATTGCTGCGCTCACCTGGGTCCAGGACAATATCGCCCAGTTTGGCGGAGATCCTCATAACGTGACGATATTTGGTGAGTCAGCGGGTGCGCTCAGTGTTGCCACGCTTCTGGCTGTGCCATCGGCCAAAGGCCTATTCCGGCGGGCCATCAGCCAGAGCGGAGGCGGGCAGCACACAATGAGTCTGGAGCAAGCTCAACGTGTTAGCTCTCGACTCGGTGACATGCTGGGCGTCCCACCGACCAAAGAGGACTTTGCCATGCTCTCCTTCGAGCAGATCGTCGCTGCGCAGGCACAATTGTTGCCGGGTTCGATTGACTTTACCACCGGCGAGGACGCTGATCCGACCGGCGGACTCACCGTGTTTCTACCGGTTCGTGATGGCGACCTGCTCTCCGCGCAGCCAGTGGATGTGCTCGGGCAGGGTGCTTCAGCCAACGTAGACCTCTTGGCGGGTACGAATACCCAGGAAATGAACCTCTACTATGTACCTACTGGAGTGGTGAATCTGATGGACAGCGATGACAAGGTAGGCGCGAGCATTTCCGGTCGCCATCCGGAGCCCGACCATCTTATCGCCGTCTATCGAGCCAGCCGTCCAGGCTCAGAGCCGGGTGAATTGTTCTCAGCCATCATGACTGATTGGATGTTCCATATTCCAACGCTGCGTCTGGCCGAGGCGCATGCCCCCCGAGCAGGAGGCACGTACCTGTACGAGTTTGCCTGGCCCTCGCCTGCCTATGGCGGCAAGCTGGGTGCATGCCACGGCCTGGAGCTCGGTTTTGTCTTCGATACTCTCGATACCCCAGGGCTCGGGGGCCCAACCGGCATGGTGGGAGACAATCCACCTCGCGAGCTTGTGCGGCGTCTGCATGACACGTGGATCACCTTTGCTACGACTGGCGATCCCGGTTGGGCACCTTTTACGTCGGGGCAGCGCTCGGTCATGCACCTCGACAACGTCTCGGAGGTCCTGACCGATCCCTATCCCAGACGAACGCCAGGCATGGGATGGCGCACGTTAAACATCTCGCCCTGTTCTCGAGGAAGCACGTACGGGTTCGTGGATGAGGTTCAGTGTGGACCGAAAAAGAGCAACCTACGACTCGCAAGCAAAGGAGCTATCAGTTGGAGAGAGCGATGGAAGAACTCCAGGCTCGCCTCACCGAGGGCCAGGTCAGCACCTCTCAGTCCGTGCTTGAGCAGCATGGGCGCGACGAAAACTTCCCTGAGGTACGTCCTCCCCTGGCAGTGGCGTACGCGGAATCTAGCGCGGATGTACAAGCGACGCTAGAATGGTGTCGTACTCAACACCTTCCTCTTATCCCATTTGGTGCCGGAACCAGTTTGGAAGGAGCACTGGTCCCAGCGCGCCCTGATCTCTCAGTGCTGAGCTTGGACCTCTCACGGATGAACCGAGTGGTGAGCATACAGCCGGAGAATTTTCTGGCGGTCGTCCAGCCAGGTATCACGCGCACCGCGCTGAACGAAGCGCTACGAGACACCGGGTTGTTCTTCCCGGTTGACCCGGGTGCCAATGCATCACTGGGCGGTATGGCGGCGACCAACGCCAGTGGTACGACGACTGTGCGCTATGGCGGCATGCGGCACAATACGATAGCGCTCGAAGTTGTGCTGGCCAACGGGGAAGTCCTGCGGCTCGGACGACCGGTTCAGAAAACCAGCAGCGGCTATGACCTCAAAGATCTGTTTATTGGTTCAGCTGGGACGTTGGGCGTGATAACCGAGTTGACGGTACGACTGTATCCCGTACCTGAGCATGTCCACACCTTTCGCGTCTTCTTCCCTTCCGTTTCGGCGGCAGCGCAAGCCGCCTATGCGATCATGGCGAGTGCGCTGCCAGTAGCGCGTATGGAACTAGTGGACGTGCTGGGCATCCAGAGCATCAATCGGTATATGGGGCGCGGGTATACTGAGCAGCCAGCACTCTTCCTGGAGTTTCACTCATCGACTGCCGCTGCCATTGAAGAAGAGGTTCGCCTGGTGGAAGAGTTGGTAGCCGAGGCCGGCGCCACGGAGACCGCCATCGCTCGCACGCAGGAGGAGCGAACCGCTCAGTGGGAGGCTCGCCATCAAATTTACTGGGCTCTTGTAAACATGTATCCAGGGCAGACGTACGTCATCACGGATACTGCGGTACCACTCGCTCGTCTGCCCGAATTGATTGCCTACGCCCAGAACCTCCTTGCAGAACTTGGCCTCCAGGGGAGCATTGTTGGGCATGTGGGGGATGGAAACTTTCATACGCTGGTTGCAACGAAATCAGAGGATTATGAACGAGTGCAATCGTTTTCTGAACGCCTGGTTCACCAAGCACTTGCCTGGGACGGAACCGCATCCGGAGAACACGGCATTGGGTTGGCGAAGCGGAAGTTTATGGTCGAGGAACACGGTCCTGCCGTAGAATGGATGCGTCGCATAAAGCTTCTCTTTGACCCAGAGAATCTTTTGAACCCTGGCAAAATCGTGTAGCCCTGCTCGTGAATTTATGGTCTTCGCCCACAAACGATAAAGCCGGGGGCTGCCGCAAAAAATAGCCCTTCACGATTGGTCTGATCGAGGGCATCTCACCACCGAGCTCCCCTGCACCTCATGACGGTGGGCGAACGCCGCCGTGGCCGCGGGGAGAGTGGGTACAGCGGATCCTGATCTGCTGCAGGCGGTGTCTCCACTGGGGACGCCCCAACTGCTCGTGAGGTGGAGCGCCCTGTCTTGTGGTTTCCACACGTGCTATTTGTCTGTGTTCTCGTCTGAATTAGCGTTCATCCGGGCTTCTTCTACCAGATCAATCATCCCCTCGTCAGCCGCACGGGCTACGGCGTCATCAGCAACCTTCTCGTCAGCCTGGTCTGCCGCGACTGCCGCATCTCGCTCCACGACACGGCCTACATCACGAGAGCCGTCTTTCGAGTCCTTCTGACCGATGTCTGGGTCCTGATCGTCAGACCAGCGCCTGAAATCTCCCCAGGTATTGCCGTAGGGGCTGCCAGCTGCACGATAGGTTTCGAGCTCGTCATGTGACGCAGCGCGCTCTTCTGGTGTATCGAACTCTAATATCAACGTTTCAGCCAATTCATCGTCAAGCTTGTCCCGATAGAGCTCGTCGCGCGCGAGACGTTGCTCATCCGGATTCGTGGAGTCAAGCTTGGTCAAAAGTTGCTGGCGGTGGCTTAGGTTCATCTCGTCATTGCCTTTCTTGTGTCAATTGTAGGGTACATGGTCTGTGCTCCAGGTACCCCACGCAACGCGTAGCTACGCAGCCTCCCACTGGCCACCCGACAGCCACCACTGCCACGCCTCGCCGGATCCTGCTCGACGCGTCACCGCGTCCGCTTTCCGCCCTCGGTACGCCGCTAAAGGCGCCAGCATGCGCGCATGGTCTACCGTAGCTGCCGGCAATGCAATCACAACGTGCCACACCGCGGCGGCTCTCCGAGCTGGAGGCCTCGTTCCCCATGCATTCGAAGCCTCCAGCTGCAGGTGAGGATGCAGAGCACGCTGATATGGACAACGGCGGTGGCGCCAACTGAGATAGGTCTCTGTAGAGAGACGTGTGTCAGACGGTACCGCCGGATGCTCCCGCCACCGAACACGTCTGCCCCCGCTCTCATCCGGTGTTCCGCTCGGCGCACCAAGATGAGAGCGGGGGATCCGGATCTCTGAGTCACTCCCCGTGCCCCTCTGCCTACCGCGGGCCACCAGGGCAGCCTCCTTTCTGCCCGTCATCCCTGACACCCTGGCGGAGCCTCCTGCTCCTGCGTGCGATGCCCACCACCTCCTGTGGCTCTCCCCTGCATCGTGCCCCCGTCACCCAGCCTCCTGCTCGCCCTGCAGACTCGCACACCACGTGCCAATTCCGCTCCTCTGCACGAACTCCTCCGCTCCCCGCGATGAACCACCACGCTACGACGCGACTCCACCTTCCGCTTGCCAACCAGGTAGCACGGATGCTCCCATCAGTATACGAGCCGACAATAGGGAAGGCGGGAGGACAGGGAGCGCTCGAACAAAGCTGGCGCTTTCCGAGGATTTCCCCAGGAAGAGAGCGGGGAGCACCACGGGACACCGATGGGGAGTACCGTCGGCGCTGCCGCTCGGGGCGAAAGAACACGAGTGGAAACAGACCGCTCAGGTGAATGCTCGAGCAGTTAGATCTTCAAGAGATATGAATTGGGACGGTGGGGATCGCCAACGCCTGCCACAACCTCGGGATTGTGGTGCAGGAGCAGGGCGACCTCGTGCGGGCGCGGGAGCTCTATGAGACCTGTCTGGCTATCCGGCGGGCACTCGGTGACCGGACTGGTGAAGGGGCCACCTTCAACGGGCTGGGAATCGTAGCGCGCCTGCAGGATGACCGGGCGCAGTCTCGGACGTACCATGAAGCGAGCCTGGCGATTAAGCGAACGAGAGGAGATCGGGGAGGGATGGCTACCTCGCTCAACAATCTGGGAAACGTGGCGGTAGACGAGGGTGACTACGCACATGCGGCGACACTCTTTGAGGAGGCACTGGCCATACGGCGACAGGTGTCTGATCGTCGAGGGTCTGCCGATACGCTGGACAATCTCGCCTGCGTGGCGCGGATACGCGGGGACACGGTCCAGGCGCGGATCCTTGCCGAGGAGGCGGTGACCATCTGCCAGGAGATCGAGGACAATTCTGGTCTGGCGTTGAGCTTGATCGTTCTAGCAACGATTGCCTGTGCCGAGGAGGATACGGCACGCGCGGCTGCTCTCTCCCGGCGCAGTCTGCGGCTCTGCCGCACAATGGGGGCCAAGGCGCACATTGCCACGTGCCTGGAAAGGCTGGCGCATGTCGCACTGCAACTCGGTGAGACCGAACTGGCAGCGCAGCGTGTGGGGAGCGCTGCCGGGCTGCGCGAGGCCACTGGCACACGCATCGAGCCTCGCGACATCGTCTTTTGTGACACCACCATCCAGCAGATACGCCACCAGCTCGGTCAAGACCGCTTCAAGGCAGCTTGGACGGCTGGACGAATACGGCCGCTGGAGGAGGTGATCGCCGAAGCCCTCGCCGAAGACGTCCATGAGGATACCATCTAGCCAACTCATGAGTCCGACACAGACGCACGGCGATGTAAAAACGGCCAACGGGATAGAGCTGCTGCGGAGCAGGCCCCTCGGTGTTCGAGTTCACACCTCCCACTGGCTCACGCTAGCGGCCACCAGTGTGCCATTTGGACATCCAGTGCTGCCGAGCTTCACCGAGCTGGCACCTCACGATGACGAAAACAACTGCCAACTCAGCACCGCACCTGCACGCAGGGGGAACGGGACTATGACCGCAGCCGCCGCTCTGGCGCCGCCAGATCGAAGGCGAGCAAGCGGCATCAAAGTCGAGGCCGTTAGAAACAAAGAGGAGGTCGTCATGTCGCTGCTTACCGCGTGGGCGAATTTTTACGTGATCGTCGGCTATTCTGCTTGGTCTAGGGGGACTTGGTGGGTTGGTCTACGCATGCCTGGTTGTATGGCGACTAGGACATGTGAGCAATTATAACCCGGAGTGGGACGACTGGCTGTGGTACGGTGCGCTGCCCTTACTTGCATACAGTGCTCTCCTGGTCTCGGCGATACTGTTCCCTAGCCATGCCACATCAGCTTTGTTCGGTATCGCTGCGAGTCTGGTGCTGCTCCTAGCGGTCGGAATACGCGACGCGTGGGATCTCGTCACCTGGATGGCGTTGCAGCAGTTCGCTCGGCCAGACAGTGGGTCTGAGGGGCGGGCATCTGGTTGAGCTGCCCAGTCTCCCGTGAGGGTTGGGATGAGACTTTAGGGTGCAGGGGTGAAGATGTAGGTTGGTACCGTGGGTGGGGTGAGGTTGACCAGTACTGGCTGAAGAAGGAATGTGGCGGCCAGGACAGCGCAAACAACGACAAGTGCGATGAGGAGGGTTAGCATATGCTCCCACACATCGCTGTGCTCATCCATAGCGTCCCTCCTCTTCGTCGCTGCAAGTCTAGGGCGAAATTTTCGCTCTTGCTCTCTAGGATACCGCAGGTGTCTAGTGTTTCTCGGTGTTTTCTAATGCTTTCGCCATCCGTACATGGGGACGTTTATAGAGGATTGTCTGCTGGGTGACCACGTAGTCCAGATGCGTATACAAATCCAATGCTGGTTTATTCCCCTGAGCGACATGAAGAGCAATTTTACGATACTGGTGCTGCCGTGCTTGCCGCTCCGCGCATTGCAACAGGCAGGTGCCGATTCCCTCGCGTCCCCAATTTTTGAGCACGGCGAGCGCATCGACATACCATTCATCATCCTCAGACTCCCGTTCGAGCCAACTCCCAACGGCGGCATTGAGCCGTGCCTCGTCTCGACCGCCAAAGCTCAAAACCAAGCCGACCACCTCTCCGCTCTGGTCAGCGACCTGGATGTACTGGTAACTAAAACGATTGCTGTCCTGGCGGACGAAGTGCGCGAGGCGCTTGAGAAATCCATTATCGTCTTCTTCTCGCAGAGGGTAGGCGACGGGTGTACTCGTATACGCTGAGTACAGCAGGACCGCTGCTACCGGAGCGTCGGCTGGCTGTGCGGGTCTTATCTGCATTGAATCTCGAATCATTTCCTATTACGATGGTTGCTTACGATGGTTGCCATCAGCCAGCGCTTGCCTTTATGCAGAATTATTCCATCATCTTACACAATCATTCTAACTCCCAGTGCCCCAGAGCGTCTATGATCTCTGCAAGGCAGAGGAACTTCAGCACGGCTCCGAGCCAGGCATGCTGCGAAACCCGGTGACAATCTGGGTCGTCCGCAGCGGTAGCCTGAATTGTGCGTAGAATCCTGAAGACGGGTTTGGCATAGCGCGTTTCACGATCATGAAACGCGCTATGCCACCACCACCACCAAGGAGAATAGCATGCAGATCACCAAGAATTCCATCGACACCACGGCTGGGCCGAGCGAGTGGTTCTCCGGCACCGTCTACATCGACACGGTCGCGACACCCGGAGAAGCCTCTCGCTTGCAGGCGAACAGCGTCCACTTCACGCCGGGTGCCCATACTGCCTGGCACACTCACCCTAACGGCCAGACCATCTACGTCACCGAGGGCGTCGGCCTCTGCCAGCGTCGCGGTGGGTCAATCGAGGTCATCCGCCCTGGTGATCGCGTCTTCTTCGAGCCTGGTGAGGAGCACTGGCACGGCGCCGCCAAGGGCCGCTTCATGACTCATCTGGCGATGCTCGAGGTCGACGAGAATGGCACGAGCGCGACCTGGGGCGAGCATGTTACCGACGACGAGTACGGTAAGCAACCTGGGTGACCCTTTGGCCAGAGTGCCGCGGCGTCGGACAGGCGGTAGCCAGGCTGAGCTCGCTTACCAGATTGCAGTGAGGCAGGAAATGTCATCTGCGTCATTCCGCACCCCATTTTGGTTAGCGCTTATCTGCTGTTTTGCGCAGTCGGCGCCGGACCACACGCCGTATTTGTCGCAGTTGCTTGAGCGACGCCAGCAGATAGCGCGAGGCAGCCGATAGTCTACGGATGTGCTGCATCTCTTCATTGGGCTGGCCGGCGGTTGGGCCAGCTGCGCCCTGGACGGAGCGATGTGCCTGGACGGCATGCAACATGGTAGGAAGATCTGCTGCGGTCTCGCGCTGTCCCGCTACCCAGGAATTGACCTCCGCACCCAGCAATAAGATGAAGGCGATGTAATAGAAGAAGAGCAGAATGACGACTGCGAAGCCCGCAACGCTGCCATAATTATTGGGGTGCAAAAAGAGCTGCTCGTAGAGTGGGAACAGCAACTCGTAGCCGATCAAGAGCACAGCAGCCACCAACGCACCTTGCCAGTTTCGTTGCCAGCTGCGCCAGCGCGCCAGCCGGTGGGGAACGAACATGTAGGTGGCGCCAAACAGCACAAAGGCGGTCAGAAATCCAATGAGGATTCGGCTGGCGGTCAGGAGTGGGCCGCCGATAGCGCTCTGCCGATGGGGATCGAAGAGGTTGATAATATCTGCTGGAAGGATGGAAATGAGAAAGAGGACAGGCAGCAGTACCAGATAGAGCAGCAACATACCAAAGGCCATCCGATTTTGTCGAAGGGCAGTTCGGCCGCCCAGCCGAAAGATGATGCCAAAGCAGTTTTCCAACGTAAGGAACAGGCGCGAGCCGGTGATGAGCGACGTAACGATCCCAACGAGTAAAAGCGGTCCAACGCTATGTTTCAGATGCGTGGTAACGCCCTGGACTATGATGTTGCCGACGCTCTGCGGTAGGGCGCTGGCGAGGTATTGCTCCAAGGTCTGCTCGGTCTGTGGCGACGTGTGATTCAGGATAATGCCGAAGCCAGCGATGAGAAGCAGCAGGATAGGAAAGAGCGCCATCAAAAAATTATAGGCCAGCAGCCCGGCAAGGTTGAATATCCAATCGTAATTGATCTTTTTCCAGAAGGCCAGCAGTTCTTGAACAAATTTCCGCAGATCCCTGTCTTTTGGTTGCGTGTGGGAGGATGGAGACGCTTCATGAGACGCTTCATGAGACGCTTCACCGGGGAGCACTCCCAGCACGGCAGCAGCGTTATTGGCTGATGGTCTATCCATAGCGCTTTCTTTCTGTTCTTCCACTACGCTGCCTGTCTCTCGTCTCTCGCACACGCTGCAGAAGAGACGAGAGTGCCAACTTCTCTCAGACCTGCTCTCCATAGATCTCGTGCCAGCTTGGTTGCCTGGAGCTCTTCCAGAAGGCAACGGGCAGAGAAAGGGGCATCCCCTATCCGGTTACTGGTGCAGCGGTATTCAGGGTTGCCCGCTCCCGCGTAAGGCTATAGCCCTCTACCCACCCGCTCTGATAGTTACGAGCATCGCTTGGAGATACGCGACCGGGCAACGCTGCCCCAGCGAACTGCGCCCGTTCACGTATTTGGGCGTTATCCACTCCGACAGTGGGTGGGCTATCGAACGCCGCCTTTCTGCCGTCGGTGAGGCCCCGTGTGAAATAATCGCTTCGAATTCGGTGCCAGAATCGCATGGTAGTACCTCCGGTCGTGATATTGAAACAGCAAATACATGAGATCAACAGTACCAGCGACGATTGCGCCTGGATTTGGGTGCTCTGGGTGCTCCAGATGATTCGGGTGCTGAGCCTATTGACACGGCTGCCGATGATGCAGCCGGAGTACCCTTGTGCGCGGTACTCTTACGCAGTGGCTCGCGCGCGGCGTCCGCTGAACAAGTGCACGATGACGACCAGGAGAATGGATCCGATGATCGCAAGGATGAGCGCTCCCGGCAAGCCATACTGGTTGACGTTGAACAGATTGAAATGGCTCACCAGGAAATTGGCGCCAATGGCACCAATCACGCCAAACAGCAGGTCACCAATCAGGCCAAAGCCGCCCTGGACGACCCGGCCGACGACGGCGGCGGCAATCGCTCCAGCGATAATTTGCAGAACTAACACCGTAAAGGTGACCGTAAAATCGGCGATAATCATTGCAGGGTTCCTCTCTGTGGCAGCCACATCCTGTGTTGTGCGCTGCCGATGCGTTGTCCTAAGGTGCCATAGCCCGCGGCCATAGCTGGTCCATTCTGAAGAGCTCTTTCAGACCAAAAGGGGATGGTGGCTAGAATACATCAAACGGTAGTCATCATCTGCGGTACTGGGTGCAGCTGGTTTCCCATATCCATACTGCATCAGGTACAGGCTGCCACGTGGGGGGAAAGCACTGGAGCAGTCTGCTCCGCACCAGGAGCATATGACAAGCGGTGCGCGAGTACAAGCCTAAACCTGGACAAAAGCCTAGACAATTGCAGGAGACGCAGTAAACTGTGCGGTACTAGAATCGGGAGAGATCCATTGAGCGGCTCTGATGGCAGAGGAGAAAGCGGTGCCTCGTTTCCCCCCCGGAACTCACTCTTCTATGAGCCATCTTCGAGAGCCTGCTATGCCACGATTCCTGCTCCCCGCTTGAATTGTCCAGGCTTTTGTCCAGGTTTAGGCTTGCGCTCGCGCAGCGAGCATACTATGCTCGTGGTGTGGAGCAGACTGCTCCAATGCCCTACTTCACGTTACGGCCTTTTGATATTTGAGGCCGGCACTAAGGCTGGCTAACCTGCCCTTCGGCGTCTACTCCCGTACAACGCGCGGATGGCGTTGAAGCCCGTCACTACTGCTACCTTGACGATTGAGCTGCGCGGTGCAGCGACCTCCCGTAGTGCAGCCCCTTCCCATGCATACCTACGAAGCGCGTGAGAGGCTCATGCCATCATGCCCGATCAACCAAATAGCTGTGACAAGCTGATTCTGTGCCTGGTACGGCACAGGCACCCATCCGGCACTCAGCAGGAGGAGACGTATGACTTCGGTCAGCGAGCACCCAGATACGACTACTTTGACCTTCGACCCGTTCTCCCGCCACCCATTCTATACGGAGGTGAATCGCGCCCTCGTCGAGCACACGCTTGGCGCTCCAGGTCTCTAAGACCCCGGGTGAGGTGATGTGTATTGTCGAGCTGGCCTCTGCACCGGCGCCGTGACCGAGCTCATCTTGATGGACTCGCGCAGCGTCAGCGCCAGGCAGTCGTGGTAGGCGTGGATCCCTCCCCTGCCGCCGTTGATCTCGCGACGCACCGGTTGGCCGGCCGCCCGGTCTCGTTTATCGTAGGGACGTCACGGATCTTCCCAGGCTATGTCAAAGCCGATGCGGCCTTTTTCTGTAACGCGATCCATCTGGTCGCGGACAAAGAGAGCTGCGTGGCCGCGCTGGCCGAAGCCCTGCCAGTCGGTGGAGTGCTGGCCTGCAATACGACCTTCTATGAAGGAGCTTACGTGCCAGGGTCAGAGCCCTTTTACTTTGCCTTAACCCGCCAGTCGATTGGCTGGCTCCGCGCGCACCATCCCGAGGTGCGTGTGGCTCACCGTGGCAAGGTCACCGCTCGGCAATGGAACTCAGCAGAGGAGTATCGTGCCATTGTGGGAGGCCACGGACTCGAGGTGACCTATCTCGAGGAAGTGCCCGTTCAGTTCCCGTTGCGGCCATCCAGGACATTCGGCGGTACTCGCTCTTCATTGAAGGAGCGCTGCCAGGGGTCGCGTTGCCGATTGGTGCTGAGGCGCTCTCAGCGGCCGCAGCGGCAGCGTTCGCTGACCTGCACCTAGACTTTGTTCCGCGCAAATGGCTGCAACTGATCGCGCGTCACACCGCATGACCAGCAGGAATTAATTCTCAGAGCGCTGCGAATGGCATTGGCCGGGCGGCGCTCACAGACCAAGTTGCTTCTTCACGAGCGCAACCTATCAGGATGTGTGGTACCGGTTGTCATAATGCTTGTGAAATAGAGGAAGTTCTCGCTTGCTAGCCACGGGACGGCCTCTGCGCAGCCTCCGTGTGACCGCCTTGCGCGATTTCACAGCCTCGATTGCCCAGTGGCCGGAATCTAGATGATCTCGATGATCATGATGGTGCCGGCCAACAGGTAGTTCAGATTCATCAAGAGACCGCACACGGGGAGCACGAAATCCTTTACTTGGTATGCAGTGTGTACTGCGCAGTAGCGTGCGGATCCCATTTCGCGCCGATTGTCTCTACAGTTGCCGCTGGGCTACCCGCTGCCGCTGGGCTACCCGCTGCGGATGAAATACCTGGGCATGGTGCTCGGCTACCGCCGCATGGGGAAAGATGCCGAGCAGCGCATAAGCGGCAATGCCGACAAACGCCCAATCTATGACCGCATCTGCCGGCAGATTAATGGCTGGCCCAACTAGCGGAAGTGTTGCGGCTAGTAGACCTGCGATAATGCCCTCGGGCAGCAACACAGCGAGTAGGAGCAGCAGCATCGGCACAAGATAGAGGAGTTTCCGGACGAGAGAAATGTGCGAGTCTCGGCGCAGGTCATTGACGAAACGCAGGGTTTTGAACGGATGCTCCATCATTTCCCAGGGATGAGGGCGTGCACTGCTGACTGGACTCGTGATTGGCGGCACTACAGGGACGACAGGCCCTTGTGCGGCATCACGCACACCCGGTTGATCGGTACTTTTCGTTGTCATAGCACTTCTCCTTGTTCTCCTGGCTTGGCTCCCTTTCTGAAGGGGTGACCTCATGATGGTTCCGGACGGTCTCGGTGAGAACTGAGACCCCTTGGAGGGGACCGACCTCTCACCGGGTGAATAGCTGTAGGTACTGTAGATGGCGTGCCTGTTTACGCGGTGGTTCCTGCGGAACGACGGAAGGTGAACAGATGCACGATCACCACCAGGACGATAGCTCCAATGATGGCAATGATGAGCTCGCCAGGCAGGCCATACTGCGCGACACTGAAGAGATTGAAATGGCTCACCACAAAGTTGGCGCCGATGGCTCCAATCACTCCGAACAACAGGTCACCAATCAGGCCAAAGCCGCTACCCTGAACGATACGACCGATGATGCCAGCGGCGATCGCTCCTACGATAATCTGCAATGCCAGTTCACTAAAAGTCACAGTAAAATCTGAGATAACCATGGTCTTGTTCCTCTCTCTGACAGCCACTTGTCTTGTGCACTGTCGATGCGTCGTCCTAGGGTGCCATGACGGCTGGTCCATTCTGAAGAGCTCTTTCGGACCAAGGGGGATGGTGGCTAGAATAAAGTAAGCAATAATGATAGGCTGCGGTACTTTGGTGCAGTTGGTTTCTAATATCCATGCTGCATCAGGCACAGGCTGCCAGGTGGGGGAAAGCACCGGAGCAGTCTGCTCCGCACCAGGAGCATACGACGAGCGGAATAGAAGTGCAAGCACAAACCTGGACAAAAGTCTGGGCATCTCAAGCAGATTGCGCTACCGGAGTCAGGTGAAGTCTAGCAAGCGACCTCGTCGGGTTGGGAAAATCTCATCAGTCGCCATCGCAGGCAGCAATCGAGTAACTGGCCTGAGCGGGATTTCCAGTCTCCAGGTCTGATACGACCCCAAACACTATCATGTTCTGGCCACGCTCCAATTTACCCGATTTGAGCCATAAACTGATTCCCTGGGTGGCGCCAGCACCCAGGGACCCACTTGCCGGTGTGATAGTTATGTCAGCATGGCGAGACGACCTGGTCTCTGCCGCCCAGGAGATGGCTTCCGGTCCAGTATTGGTCAGCTGGAGCGTACAGCTCCGTCTCGACCGACATGCTACCGTTACCAGAGTTGGAGTGATCATTAGCCAGTTGGTAGGAGGAAGAAGAGTGGGAGTGAGTGGAACATGCGTTAGGGTCGGTGAAGCTGTGACTGCCGCATGCTGGCTATCCTCTGTCGGTGAGGCCAAGACCACTCCACTGGGTATGCCGCTCGGGCGTGTAAGCTCCGGCTGAACGGTAGTGACTAGAAACGCGGCCATGATGATCAGCGCGACGAGGCCGAGAGCCAGACCTATGACCGCTGCTAAAACACCTCGCTTACCCGGTCCGGTTTGCGGCAGTGGCCACAGCGGTGCGCCTGGGGTGTATCTTCCATAGCCACCAGTCTGACTCAGCACCCTGTCCATGCTTAGTCCATCTGGACTGGTAGTGATGGAACTCTCCTCGGGACTAGCCTTGACGACTACAGCTGCCCGCTTGGTCGGCCAGAGCGGCAGGGCGCGCTGACTGCTGCCTTCAAGTGGCCTTCCCGTTCCACATACTAGCGGCTCACTCTCAAGAGCCGCACGCAGAGCTCTGGCAAACTGACCGGCGGTGGCAGGGCGGTCGTCAGGGTCCTTAGCCAGTGCCCAGAAGATCACTTCCTCGACCTGCGCTGGGATCTCCGGACGCCGCCTCCGTAGTGGTGGCGGTGGTGACACTAGCTGGCGCAGCAGCACCGCGGGCACATCCCCTCCTGCAAAGGGGGTCTGCCCCACCAGCATGGCATAGGTGGCAATGCCCAGTGCATACAGATCGGCGGCCGGGTCGACACTCCTCCACGAACCTGCTCAGGTGCCATGAATTCCGGCGTCCCTATCGTCCAACTTGCCAGTGTACGGGCCGTGTTGCTCCTGTCGGTTCCCGCTCCCAGGCCTGGCTCGGAGAATCAGGTCGGGCAGATGCAGCAGGCGAGCTATCCCAAAGTCGGCCAACAAGACCCGCCCATCCGGATGAACGAGCATATTAGAGGGCTTGACATCCCGGTGGATGATCCCCCGGGCATGGGCATAATCCAGTGCCGAGGCCACCTGCTCGACACACTGCACCGTTTGGGGCAGAGACAAGGGTCCTTGCCGTTCGAGCCAGGTCGAGAGCGAACCATCTGGCAGATAGGGCATGACCAGGTAGGCAAGGTCGCCGCGTCTCGCCAAACTCAAAGATGGGCACGATATGGAGGTGATCGAGTGTCGCCGTCACGTCCGCCTCTCGTTGAAAACGGGTCAGGTAAAGCTGCCAAGAGTCTGGATCACTGGCGAGGTGCCGATATATGACTTTGACGGCCACAGAGCGATGGGGGTGTTCCTGACGGGCCAGAAAGACCGCCCCCATGCTGCTGATGCTCAAGAGATCTTCCAGAATACAGAAACCAACCTGGGTGCCATTGAAGACTTTCGGGTTCCAACCTGTGCTTGCCACCTGCGTACTAACGTGCGTCAGAAGGCCTCCACTTCTGGGCTTGGGGCAAGGTCACCTACTACAAACGCGATTTCGGAAACCTGGCCTGAGCGATACTACGGAAAAAAACATGTAGCGTGCCGGTATAGCTGCTAAGAGTCTCCAGACGTTCATGGAGCATTGTGGAACAATACCGTAGATTGGCTCGAAATCCGCTCCTTGACCTGCTCCAAGCAGTAGAGCAGGCCGAAGTCAACCTTCTATGGGCGGCGCTGCTGTAGAATCTCGATGCCGCGTACGATTCCCCAGGCGAGCAACCCATAGACGATAATGGCCAGCAGCGCAGCCAGGTCGAGCACATTGCCCTGGCTCTGTGCGTTGGGAAACACACCCTCGAAGAGCGCCACGAATGGGTTAGTCATCCCATAGATCAAGGTGGTGAAGCCGGCAGCAGGATTGGCGGCCAGGAGCTTCAAAACCAGACGAATGACGAGCAAGGTGTCGATAATGCCGGCGATGAGGTAGACGATCTGCGGCACGCGATAGGGTGCCCAGACCTGGCTACCTGACACCCGCGACCGAAGCGATGTGGAACGCTCGACGCTCTCCACCTGGTACACGGGTTCGACAGGTTGGATGTCTGCAGCGCGCTGGATGGGGTGGCGATATTCAATAGGTTCCATAGTGCTTCTCCTCTTCGTAGCCCGCTCGCACAGGCGAGTGGGCGCTCCTTCACAATGTATACCTGGGTCTTACATCCGGGCTGACACCCGCCCACCCCGAACGAGGCGGACGATGAAAAGGAGGATGACGGCTCCTATAAAGGCGATCACGACGCTGCCAAGGTTAAAGCCTGTAAACCCGAAGGTGCCGGGCAGCAGCACCGTGAGGAGGAACCCGCCGAGGAAGGCGCCAACGATCCCGACGATGATATCGCCAATGATCCCCAGTCCAGTACCCCGCACGACCATACCGGCGAGCCAGCCGGCAATACCCCCGACAACGATCCACACGAGAATGTTCGACATTGGACTTGTCCTTTCGCTTGGGCCTCTCCGTTCACCCTGAGCAAACGGAGGGACGGCATACGCTTTACAGATGCTTGTCTGCTTGTCTGCTTGTCTGCTTGGTGGGCACGCTGTACCCTGGGTCAACACACTCCACGGTTTTGACGGACTCTCCCGAAAATGAGTGCACATCCGCTCGCTGGCCTAGGTTGGCACGAGTCACCCTACGCCCGGGCGAGTGCCGCGCCGCGAGCGCGGCTGCCAGTTCGCCAGCGTTCCGGTAAGGCTTATTGGGTTGAGGGTCTACGGCGCATAGAATGAGCACATCTATGCGTGAAGTAGAGCAAGACTAAAGACATTGCTGCGCGCTTCGACCGGTCGTCTCATCAGGTGTTCAGGCACAGTGAAGAGTTCCTGGATACGGTGAAGGACGCAAGTCAGGTAAAAGTAGAGTAGTGGTCGCCACGGAAGCTTGTGAACGTTCCCGTCCCTAGGCACAAGCTCCTGGCTCCCGGCCAGCGGAAATATAAGAGCAGTCTGCTCCACACCCGGAGCATAGTACTTGCGCTGCACCACCGCAAGCTTAAGTCTGGACAAAAGCCTTGACAATTCCCGCTATAGGTGCACTCTCTGGATGCGAGTGATGACCTAACACTGACTCCGGTGATGACGGATCTTTACCCGCGAACTGCACAAATTGGAGCGCTGCTGGGCCGCGCTGGCGATCCTCCAAATTCGATTGACTCACTGCTCGGATCATACATCTGCCCAAAAATTGTCCAGAGTTTTGTCCAGATGAATGCTTGAATGTATGAGAGTTCCATTCTATCCTGCAGATAAGCACTGGATAGCACCACCGAAATTCCCGGTACTGTCCTGTTATTCATAGGATCAGCCGTTTCAGTACCGCGGCAGGTCACAATTGCCCGATTGCTGTATCCCAGCAGGAGGAACTCAGTGGCACAGTACATTCATTTCGGTATCTTCTTGATTACTGTCCCCAATTTGATCGTCATCGTCCTCATGCTCCTCGTCTTTGCTGTGGCCATTGCCGTGCCGCTTCCGCAGGAACGCTCCCTATCAGCTGATCAGGTCTCCAACGGGCCTTCCGAGCGCACAGACGGGGGCGTATGATGGCCAACAACTGGACACTGGCCGTGCGCCAACGGCTCGCCAAGGATTTTCCTCCCGACCAGGTCTTGCCAGACAAACAACCCTCCTATGTCCGCTCGGCGGTGTATCTCTTTGGAGCCCTGACGATTGCCAGCTTCGCCATTATCATCGTGACGGGCACCGTCCTGGCGATCTTCGGTCCCCAGTGGTGGCATACCAATGGCATCGGGCACTTCTTCAACAGCCTGCACCTGTGGAGTGTCGAAGCCTTCTTTTTCTGTATGGTGATTCATCTGTGGGGCATGTTCTATCTTGGAGCCTGGCGCGACGGGCGCGGACGCACCTGGGCGTTTGGGGCCATTGCCTTTGTGGTCAGCATCGGCACCGCCTTCACCGGATATCTCTCGCAAAGCAACTTCGACTCCCAATGGATCGCCGTCTCGGCCAAAGACGCCATGAATGCCATCGGGATCGGCGGCTTCTTTAACGTGCTGAACTTTGGCCAGATGTACGGCTTTCATATCCTGGTATTGCCGGTGCTCCTGGTCGCGCTGGTGGTTTTCCACATTGTGCTGGTCCGCTTGCGCGGCGTGGTGCGCCCGTACCCCGCCAAAGACGAAGCTGCGAGAGCCGTACACCAAAGGCATGACCCAGGAACAGTATTACCGTGGCGTGCGCATGGTTCCCTATGATCTGCTGCGCGAGGTGGCAATTGCGGCGGTGGTCGTCATGGTGCTGGTCTTGGTGCTGGCTTCGGTCTTCTCGTCGCCTGACGACCGGCCCTTGACGATGCAAAGCGTGGCCCAGTCTGATCCCGTCGGCTTCGTCACCGTTTCGCTCTCAGAGCTGGCCGGCAATAGTGTGATCGCCCAGTATGGACCACCCTACAACAACGGGACCGGCTCGGTGCAGTACATTGGCCCCTTCTCACCCCAGACACTCGCTGGCGTCAGTTTGCCTCTTGATACGGCCGCCGTCTATGTCCTCAATCCCCTCAAGACCGTGCAGAATCCCGCGATCGCGGCCACATTGCACACCTTCTCTGCGGCATCGGCAAGTCAACAGGCGACCTGGGAAACGAACTATGCGACCGCCCTTGGCAAGGCCAACGGGTCTCTGGATGCCAATGGGCATGTCAACGTGGCGGCCGGTGACTATGGACCCTTGCCAGTGATGTTTGGAGCGTTGCTGGACATCGCGCGCAGTGGTGCTCTCGATGGTCTCTTACTGACCGATGGGAAGTTCTACCAGACGGATTATACCAAACCCCTGCTGTTCCTGAGCGAGGATGCCCTGCCCACGCGTGCCGGGCAACTGAATCTGCTGGGCAATCAGTGGGGCATGATGAATGAAACCGGCGCGTACCCAGGTCAAGCCTGGTTATGGTTGTACACGTTCTGGTATCAGGTGCCGTTTGGTCCCTATAATGGGCCGAATGGCGATATTGCTGTCTGGGTGACCATGGCCATCCTCACTCTGGCGTTGATCTTCGTTCCTTATATTCCCGGGCTGCGGCGTCTGCCGGAGTACCTTGGGGTGTATCGCCTGATCTGGCGTGAGCACTACCGCGAACTGCACGCCGCCACTAAGGCCTCGGTTACGGCGAGGACGTAGAGACACTATTGACATGGAGGAGCATTTAAGCTGCTCGATGAAGCAGGCAGCAGACTCATTATCTCCCTAGGGCGCTGCGGAGCTGAGAGGCGGTCCCGGACCATGCCAGGAACGCCCCTCGACATTGCCCAGAGTTGCGTGCCATATCTAGCTTGGCCCGGTACCCGATGCTCATGACCTAGTGAGCTTCGATCTGGCGATTCTCCATGACTGCCAGTCAGACTTCTTTATAAGGTACGGTTGGCCAGCGCCAGAGTGCGACGCGTCTCGAATTGCAAGCGGGGATTGGCATGATTCATGACCTGATACCTCCTCCATCGGCGGCATCGAGCGGGCTTCCAATTCATGCAAAGCAGCGATGGTTACCTGCGTTTCAGCCTCCGAAATTATGTCGATGATCAGATTGGCGAGGGTCAACACGAAGTCACCGAGTCGGCACGTTAAGCACCTCAATCTCGATCTCGCTGGCGTAGCACAGTTCCCGGTGGGCTACTTCTAGCGCAACGCTATTGCAGCGCGAGCAGCTGAGTGTTTCTTTGATCTCGATGACCTCGAAGCGCTGCCCGCAGGAAAAGCACTGATAGGTTTCGGGCAGCCATGGATCATGAGTAAGGAAAACAGAGCGAGCGAAGAATTGTCCTTCTTTGCGCCAACTCCACCAACGCATAGAGTTTGTATCAACAGGTTAGTCAAGAGGTGGTAAGCACAGTCCCTACCGGACAGCCAGATGTAGGATGGCGCACCTGCGGTACCTTATTCAGGGGATCCCATAATTCTTCCGCACGATACAGGTTGCTGCGCAGGGGAAAAGTGCTGTAGCAAACTCCCACGCATCGAGAGAATAACATTGCTTATGTGTCAGTTCAAGCGCAAGCCTGGACAATTCAATCAGGGTATGTGCTAACAGAGGTGAGGGCGATAATCAGGCCGGTTTCCGAGAGGCGGGTGGAGTCTCACCGCGAGCCTCCGCTGTCGTTACTGGCACGAGCGCTGGAACAATAATCTCAGCAAACTGGCGCGGATTCTGCTCGCGCCACGCTTGCCACAAGGCGGCAAGAAGTACTTGCAACAAACCCGCCACTGGAGCTGCGAAAACCGCTCCCCAAAGGCCGAAGAGGTCCGCGCCAGCGACGAGTGCGATGATGGAAATGGCAGGGTGTAGCCCAACTGCCTTTCCCAGTACCCGTGGTGCGACAATGTAGCCATCCAGGACATGAATGACGACGAAATAGGCGAGCACTAGCAGCGCCAGGAGCCAACTCTGGGTCGCTGCCACCAGTACACAGACTACCCCGGAGGTCAACGTACCCACTGTCGGAATGAACTCCAACACGAAAGCCAGTAAGCCTAAGAGGATCGCAAAGGGCACATGCAACGCCAACATGCCCAGGCCAACGAGCAGGCCGATCAGGGTCGAGAGTATGAGCTGGCCTCGAATGTAGCCTCCCACAACCGTCTGCACGCTGGTGATAAGAAACACGACTCCTGAACGTTGCTTAACTGGAGAATTGGTGCGCAGCCACCCTCCGAAGCGTGCCCCATCAACCAACAGATAGACGCTCAGTACCAGTACAAGCACGATATCAATCACCAGACTGAGTGTGTCGTTCACGAACTGGCCAATCAGAGGAACTGCCATCTGGGCCTGGCTTTCGAGTTGGCTTGTCAAACCATCAATCTGCTGTTGAGAAATGCCTAACTCCGTGAGTTTCGCTACGAGGGGTGAAGGAGCACCATGTAGGCCCGACGACAAGAATGCGTGTACCTGGTAGATGAGCAAGGCACCTTCCGAGAGCGCTGCCGAGATTACCAAGTAGCCCAGCCCGCCAAGCGCACCGAGCATAGCGCAATAGACCAAGATAATGGCAAGGGGACGCGGGAGAAAACGTGACAGCAGTTTCGTCAACGGAGCGAGCGCAAATGCGATGAGGCCACTGATCACCAACAGTAGGATAACGCGTCCCACATGAGAAAGCAGCCAGAAAACAATGCCACCTGCAAGCGTCCACAGCAATATTGTGGCAATGATATCACGGAATCTTGCCCACTCGTCGGGGATGACCAGTAGTTGATTTCCATTGGCAGAAGGCTGACTATCCGGAATTGCCTGAGCGGGAAGCCGATCTGCTCCCGATGGATCAACCGTGGAAGCAATTGTGGAAGGAGCGATCGTATCTGTCATAGTAGGATATCCTTGTGACTTCAAGAGAGTGAAGATACAGCGGCCGACATGATGGTAGTGGGAATCCGCAGCCCTGGAATCAATCGCCCCGCGATAATGGCAAGACGCCCACGGCCTGCACACCACGCTTCCATCCGAGCCAGGCTCCGCTCGATACATGTGTGAAAGAGTTGCTCGAAGTCGGGTGTGGCCTGGAGCTTGGAGAAAGGGGCGTCAAGATGAGATCCCTGTGGGGACGAATCAAGCGACGCCGTCGCGCCGTCGCGACGTATGCGAATGTGCGAGCTCCCAGGCGGCCAGCCACGGAGCGACCAGTGTGCCGACGACGCCGACCGTCAGCGGAATCTCCAGGGCGCTGTGCCCGTCATGCTTGATGATGATGCGACGCACATTACCCTCGTGCAAGAGTTTTTTCATAGTGGCGACCAATTCGTCGCCCATTACTTGCCATTCCTCGTGCGTACCTGGTTGCTGTGCCCTCTCGGTGGGATCTGGATTTGCTTGTGTCATCAATATTCTCTTTTCTTTCCAAGTTCTACTACGATGCCGTACTTCCGCAATCGCAGGACGGCTTTTTTGCCAATGGGGGCTCCTGGTTTAGACTGAGCCGCTGCCGGTCAATTCTGTCTCCGAAGGGTTGGTAGGAGAGGCCCCAACGTGGGCTTCTGGCCGCTGTTGCCGAATTTGTTGGTCAATCGAATTGAGCACGTCATGTAAGGCAGTATGTTGCAGGAGCGCCCCGACCGCTGCAGTAATCAACAGCGGATGGACCACCAGACCAACTGCTCCTACTGCCAGCTGGTCTACCCAGTCCTGCGCCCCGACTTTCACCAGCACGCCACTCTCGACCCGCTGAAACGAAATCGCCAGTGCCTTGTCAAAACCGGTGATGGTCCGCAAGGTGTCGGCTTTCTTGAGTTGTACGGTGGTCTGGTTGACATCACCAAATTGTTGTGCCTCATACCCCTTCGTCTGGTACTCAGAGACCAGCGCCTCCGCAATCGGGACAATACTGATCTCCTGGGTCTGATAGAAACGGGTTTCCATGGTAGGTCATTCCTCTTTATCTTGGTTTATGTTGTTTTGGTGCAGCTTACTGGATCCTGTGTACTCACGTGCTAGCCGCTAGGCGGCTTTGGTTCGCGTTTGTAAGCGATACCACTCCAGGGTTTGCCGGACCGCCTCGTGATGAGGAGTGGCGATATCGCCGAAGGCGTGCACGAATTTGCTGCTGTCCACCACAAAAGGCTGATTGAATTCATAGAGCATCTCCACCACTTCGTGTATCAGCGGATTGACCAGACCCATCGTCCTCAGCAATAGATCGGGGATAGAACTCATCTTGGGGGGGAGATGGGCCTCTTCGAAGAAGAACACGAGCATCTGGCGCGTGGTCAACGTTGGGGCATTGGGAATATGCCAGGTCTGGCCCAGCGCTTCCTCGTGAGCGCCCAGCAGCACCAGCCCCTTCCCGAAATCGCTGACATAGGTATAGGTATGGGGCATGTCCAGCTTGCCCACCACCGACACAGACTTGCCGGAAAGCAGGGGTGGGATGATCCGGTCGCCGAAGATCCCTTGCGCACCCGCTTCCGGTCCGTAGAAGTCGGAGGCGCGCCCAGAGGTCGCGCGCACTATACCCGCCTGGTGAGCCGCCATCAGGTCCTCGGCCATTTGCGCGCGTACGTGCCCTTTACGGGTAGTGGGGTGGACGGGGAGTGTTTCGCTGATGGGACCGGAGACCTGGCCATACATATCGAGATTCTCGGCCACGACCAGCTTCGCCTTGGCCGCTGCCGCGCCCTGAATAATAGCGGCCTGCATGGGTGGTAAGAGCGCAGCCCACTCACTGTAGGGTGCGCCGACACAGTCGTAGACGACGGTTGCGTTCCGGCACACCTCGCGTGTGCTCGTGGGGTCGGCAGCGTTGCCTTTCACGACTTCGACGTTTTGTGGTGCTGCCACGGCCCGGCCGCTGCGATTGACCAGGCGGACGCGTTTTCCCTGCCCGTAGAGTTCGCGCATCACCGCCAGACCTACCGCTCCAGTGCCAAAGACGACATGGAGTTCATCACGGGGCATCATAGATTCTTTCTCTTTCTCACTACATATGTTGGGTATCTCTTGACTACTCAGCTGAATGCCGACACCACCGGCGACCTCCAACGAACCGAAGCCGTGAATAGCACACTTCTCTAGCTGCCAAGCAATACCGGATCCCGCACCGGTTGGAAGAACGAGACAAGCAAAGGAGCGACTTGCCCCAGCATCTTCGCATGTTGGTAGTGGTATGCACCTAGAGTGATAGGTACTGAGGTTGGCTACGGCTATAGAAGGCTACGCAGGTCACCTGTCATCCCGGCTTGGTTGGCGCGATACATCCACGGAGCGCTGCGATGCCATAGTGGCGTCGAAATGGCGCAGTACGTCCTGTGTGGCCTAGGGTCTACAGAGCAGCGAAACTAGGCGCGACACGATGTCAAGTGCCCCCACAAGAGGCCACCTACATGGGCACAAGGCGGATCCTCCACTTTGCTCCCATATCTATAGTCATACAGGGAAAGCATAGCCCAGAACGGACCACGGTTCAAGCTGTCACCTGGACAAAACTATGGACAATTCCATCATCTGCTCGTAACGCACCGTTTTTGACCGGACAGCATGATGCAGCGGCAGGTGCCGGCACATGGCTGGAAACGCTGGGGGAATTTTGGCTGAAGATCAACACCGACTCAGAAGTATTCTCGTGGAAGTGCTGAGGTGTATAGATTTGGAATGCATCACTTATTCATCTGATAGTTTACTACATTTTAGAAATCACTGTACATTCATCGTCATTTCTGATATACTCTGGGGTAGCCCCCAACAACATCACTCTCCTACGCACATGCCTTCCACTGTGAAGATGTCACACCTCGCTCCGCTCTCCACCATGGATACAACGAGGTCCCACCTGAAGCGCCGTCTGATGTATGGGTCGACAACGATGCAAGCGATCATCTAACTACGTCGTCGCAGCGACCAGCCATCTGCAGGTGGCCTCGTTTGACACCTCTACTCTCTCTGCAATGGCTCACAAGGAGAACATTCTATGTTTGAACAGAACAAAGCGATCTTTCGGGATATCCCTGAAAAATTGGTGAACACGGGCAACCTCGATACTGCCGACCACTATTTCGCCCCTGATTTTGTCGACCACACCGCCCCTGCTGGTTTGCCTACCGGGCTAGCCGGATTCAAAGCCTACATCACGATGATGCGCGGAGCCTTCCCAGACCTGCATCTGACCGTGGAGGATGTGGTGGCGGAAGAGGAGACGGTGGTACTGCGGGCAACGGCACGCGGCACGATGAGAGGGGATTACCTGGGGATGAAAGCGACCGGCAAGACGGCGACCTGGACGGAGATCCATATCAGTCGGCTGGCAGCGGCAAAGTGACTGAGCACTCGGCCACTATTGACCAACTAGGTACACTGCAACAGCTGGGCCTGGTTGCCACTCAAGCACAACCAGTGATCGCCCCTGCTGGGATCAAAAACTAGCAGCCATGCGCCGGGGAGGCAACGACGCCTCCTCGCCCCATGAAACCTGCTCCTCCGCCCTCCAGGTCCCCGAACGGACGTAGAGTGTGGAGGAGCGCCTGTTATTTGCTGATAGAGGCATTACGCTCCAATAGCTCCTCGCGGGCCACAAGAGCGATTGCGGCAGCAGAGGCACTCTTAAGCCAGTGACCTGAAAGAGCGGGGAAAGCTCGATCTTTCGGAGTGCTTCATCGATAGCATGCTCATCGTGGCGAAAAGGGGTGGCTGTGTGGTCCGACAAAGTCTCGACTTTCTCAGTTATAGCAACTCTGTCCGGTACTGCGGGGCGAGAGCTGCAGCTTTGGCCTTAAACGCTGCCTGGGCGTCTTCGTCGGAGTTCAGGTGGAGGCGCCGTCCGGCTCGCGACGGGGATACCAATGGCCATGAAGAACTCCTCCTGCCCAGACGGCGAGCAGATGCAGAGCAACCGGGCAGGGTGCTGGGTTTGGTTGTGGAACTGGTGAGGTGCGTTGGAGGGAATATTGATGATCTCACCGGCTCGAAGCACCGATTGAGTGCCGCGGAAGGTGACGGTGATCTCGCCTTCGAGCACGGTGAATGACTCCTCAAAATCGTGGCGGTGGGGTCCTGGTCCACCGCCAGCAGGGACATACATGTCGATGAGGCAATAATTGCCATCGGTGTCCTTGCCCGCAACCAGAATAGTGTAGGTGTCTCCTACCATCCCAATGTGTGGTAAGTTCTGATCTTGGTTGGGTCGTGCCAGCACGAGATTCCGCTGGAGGTTGTCGGGCGGAACGATTGATGTCGCATGGGATGAGGTGTTTGCGCTGTCGTTCATACTACTCCTCTTGTGGTTGGCACAGATTAATCCCGAAACTGTCAGCGGCACAAGCGGTAATCAGGGAACTGTCTGTACGTGTTGACGCAGCAATATTCTCGCATGGAACGCGCCACAAATGATCGTCCGGATGCTTCTTTGCTACAATTCGGCCCCACTCGCTCATTTCTCTGCCTGGCCGAATCGAAGCCTAGGAGGGACGGATAGACAAGGCGTGGTGAAAGACGTTGCACGGGCCCCGCTGGGCTTTGATTTGCTGGAGCCGAGGGTGGTTGATGAGGGCACCGTTGACGACCTCGCCAGGCACAGGCACGCCTCCGGTGTCAGCGAAGAGATCCCGGTAGAACTGGCGAACCCAGACTAAGCTCCGCGTTTCGTCCTATGGGACTGCCCAGCCGGTCGCGCACGACATCGTAAGAATCGATTCCCGTTCGGCTGAGGCCGTTTCGTCGATACCTTCCCAGTTCCACTGCGTTTTGAACCGCAGCGCCGAGGGGGCGCCGTCGGCGACGGCCTAGCGGGATCGGTCCCAAGAGCTTCCGGTGACCTGAACCAATACCAGGTGACGATGCCGAAATTGCCTCCGCCTCCGCCCGTATGTGCCCACCACAGGTCGCGCTCAGGGTCGGACAGCTCCAGAGTTGCTACCACGCTCTTGGCTGTCCCAGTCTCGTCCACCACGACCACCTCGACGCCATAGAGATGGTCGGCTGCCAATCTGTGCTGCTGGCACAAGTAGCCAAAAGCGCCACCGAGCACATGGCCGCCGATGCCAATGTTGGGACTGATACCCGCTGGGAGGTCACTCCCCAGCCCAGGAACAGCTTCCGATACACCTCGCCAAGGGTCCACCAGATTCGATAACGAAAGCGCCCATGTTTGAGTCGTAATAGATGCTGGTGTGACGGTGCTGACTGGTGAGTATGCATATTTTCCCCTTGGTGACGTGTACATGCGCATACCAGTACTAACTGTTCCCGATTCCTTACCCATCTGAGCGAGTCTGCCGCCTCATTACGACCAACGAGCCCAATTCAACTCACATACCCTACTAAGCTACCTAAGATATCCCCCACCCCGGGCCGACGCATCCACTCGCTGCGGCTGGCTGAGCTACTTACTTACCCTCCACTCCCTTGACGACATCCTGTTCGAGATTCTTGGCGCCACGCAGAACCTCGCGCACCAGAGTGGTCAAGCCAACCGCATAGCCAGCCAGTACAGCAATGACCGCGGCTACCACCAGGACGAGAGAACTCGGTGGCCAGTGAGGGGTAGTGGCGTAGGCCACTACCAGCACCACTCCACCGGCAATGACGGCAAACAGCAGGCCGAGGAACACCATGCGGACTATAGCGTGAAATGCCGCAGGAATCAGATGCAGGAAAGAAAACATACAAGCACGTCCTTTCAACTCACGATTACTACTCACGATTACTGTGCGGTTCCCGATCTGAAGTGACCAGGACCGAACGTCTCAGTAGGTTGGTTGCTGTGCCATCCGAGTGGCTCACAGTGCTGCCGTCCCATACGTGAATCTTTGCCACCCACTTTAGGGACAGGTTTTCCTCCACCAGGATGGCAGTGCCGCTAGGAATAGCGGCAATCTCGGCCACTGTGGGTATTCCATGTCTCACATGATGCTCGAGATTGATCGATAGAGGAGCACTGCTTTTACACTCGGGGGACGGCACAGCTCGGTAAAAGCAATATCTGTGATCCTCTAGATACCTCATGCAGTTGGTTTCCCATAACCGTATTGCGCGAGGTACAGACTGCCAAGTGAGGAGGGGAAGCACGGAAGTAGCCTATTCCGCACTGCGGAGCATACGACAAGCGGTGTGCGAGCACAAGCCTAAACCTGGACAAAAGCCTAGACAATTCAAGCAGGGAGCAGGAATCGTGGCGAAGCACGCTCCCGAAGATGGCTCATAGAAGAGTGAGCTCCGGGGAGGAAACGAGGCACCGCTTTCTTCTCGGCCATCAGAGCCGCTTTATGGTTCTCTCCCGATTCTAGTACCGCACAGTTTACTGCGTCTCCTGCAATTGTCCAGGCTTTTGTCTAGGATTGCGCTTGCATCGGCGTACCGAGCGTACTATGCTCCTGGTGTGGAGCGGACTGCTCTTATATGTCCACTGCCTGCCAGCCAGGAGCTTGTGCCTATGGATGGGAACGTACACAAGCTTCCGCGGCGGACGATGCTCTACTTTTTATTTGACTTGTGTCCTTCACCGTATCCAGGTACCGTTCACTGTGCCTGAACATCTGATGGGACGCCCGGTCAATGCCCGCTCCGATGTCTTTGGTCTTGGCCTCCTGCTCTATGAAGTGCTCACCGGACGCAGGCCGTTTTGCCATGAAGATAATCCCGATCCGACCTAGCAGACACAGGAAGAGTTTGCCACGCTGTTATGTGACCGATGTGTTGACCCAGGGCACAGAGCGCCCGCCAAGCAGACAAATAAGCAAGTAGACAATCAGCTATGAAGCGTATGCCGTCCCTCCGTTCGCTCGCGGTGAACGGAGAGGCCTAAGCGAAAGGGCAAAATCAATGTCGAACATTCTCGCGTGGATCATTGTCGGGGGTATCGCCGGCTGGCTTGCTAGCATGGTCGTGCGGGGCACCGGACTGGGCATCATCGGCGATATCGTCGTCGGGATCATTGGTGCCGTACTTGGTGGGTTCGTTCTCACGCTGCTGTTACCTGGCACTGTTGGGTTTACGGGATTTAACCTCGGCAGCGCCGTGATCGCCTTTATAGGAGCCGTCATCCTCCTGTTCATCGTCCGTCTTGTTCGGGGTGGGAGAGCGTCAGCCAGGACGTAAGACCCAGGTATACGTTGTGAATGAGCGCCCGCTCGCGCATGCGAGCGGGCTACGAAGAGGAGAAGCACTATGGAACCCATCGAATATCGCCACCCCATCCAGCGCGCTGCAGACATCCAACCCGTCGAACCCGTCTACCAGGTGGAGAGCGTCGAGCGTGTCGCTCCGCTTCGGTCACAGGTGGCAGGTAGCCAGGTCTGGGCACCCAATCGCGTGCCGCAGATCGTCTACCTTATCGCTGGCATCATCGACACCTTGCTCGTCATTCGTCTGGTCTTGAAGCTGCTGGCTGCCAATCCTGCTGCTGGCTTCACCACCTTGATCTATGGGATGACCAACCCATTCGTCGCGCTCTTCGAGGGTGTGTTTCCCAACGCTCAGAACCAGGGAAACGTGCTCGACTTGGCTGCGCTGCTCGCCATCATCGTTTATGGGTTGTCGCCTGGGGAATCGTGCGCGGCATCGAGACACTGCAGCAACGCCGCTCGTAGGTGGTTGTCTGGACCCCTCCATGAGCGACCGTTCTCATCATTCTTGCCGCTTTGTCGCCTGCCTGCGACTACAAGCGTCTGCAGCAGACCGTCGCGGGTTTTCCTTTCCTGGAGTTCGTCTGCTGGATGATTCACGAGGTGATTCGCCTTGGCTTTCGTTCATAACAGGCTCTAGATAAGAAATGAGGGCAGAAGATGATGAGGATTGCGCAGATAGCGCCTTTGCAAGTTGCAGTCCCCCCTACGAGATACGGTGGCACTGAGCGGGTCATTTCCCAGCTCACGGAAGGGTTGGTCCGGTTGGGGCATGACGTGACGCTCTTTGCAACCGGTGAGTCGCAGACAAGCGCACGGCTTATTGCCAGCATTCCCCAGGCTATCAACTTCGATCCTGAGGTTGAGGCCAGCGCTTACCACCAGGCACTCCTGGCGGAGGTGTACCAACATGCCGATGAATTTGATGTGATCCATTCCCACCTGGACTACTTGACTCTCCCATTTCTTGCAACTACGACGGTTCCGACTGTAATAACCCTGCATGGTCGGATAGACCGGCCGGAGTTCCAGCAAGTCTTTGGAGTCTTCAATCAGGCCAGTGCAACGTATCCTGCTCATTACGTGGCGATCAGCCAGAGCCAGCGCCGTACCCAGCAGCAACTGAACTGGGCGGCAACCATCCATCACGGTATTGATGTCATGAGCTTCCCTTTCTACTCCGTCCCCGAAGACTATCTCTGCTTTGTGGGGCGCATCGCACCCGAGAAGGGACCGGATCGAGCTATAGAAATCGCGAAACGAGCCGGATCCGGCTCAAGATAGCGGCGAAAGTGGATCCCAAAGATCGTGCCTACTTTACTGGCGTGATCGAGCCCTTACTTGATCACCCCTTGATCGAGTTCTTAGGCGAAGTGGATGAGACCGAGAAACGCCAGCTCATGGGTAAAGCACTGGCGCTCGTATTGCCAATTGATTGGCCAGAGCCGTTTGGCCTCGTCTTCATCGAAGCGCTCGCTTGCGGCACTCCGGTGCTCACGAGTCCGCTGGGAGCCGCACCTGAGCTGCTCCGCGACGGAGTCACGGGCTACCTGCGTGACACGGTGGATGAGCTAGTCGAGGCAGTTGCCCTGCTGCCACTACTATCCCGCGCAGCGTGCCGCAGAGAGGCTCTCGAGCGATTCGACCTACGGCGTATGGCGATGGACTACGTCCAGGTCTATGCACGATTGTGCCGCTCTCATTCCCAGCAGACCGTGCCCTCTGCCGCCGTTGGTTCCCTTTCCCTTGGTGTTCCTGCCTGATCAGATGCTGCAGATGGCTCTAGCACCCCAGTTACAGTGGCGTGCCTCTCGCGTGCCACCGTGTTCGGAGACCGTAAAGATCGATGGTGACATGATAGAGAAACTTGTGCAAACCCTCAGGCGCCGGTCATTGTCGCCAGCTGCTGTGGCCACATTTCCGAAGCGACTCGAGCGCCCGTTTCGCGTGGTCATCTTTGATTGGGACGGCACCGCTGTCGTTGACCGACGGGAGGATGCCTCGCCACTAGCACGCCTAGCTGAAGATCTGCTCACCCAGCAGGTCTGGCTGGCGGTGGTCACCGGCACGAATTTTAGCACTATTGATGGGCAGTTCTGCCAGTTAATTGCTCCTGGGCTGCGCCACTACTTGCTCATCTGCGCCAATCGCGGCTCCCAGGTGTTTGGGTTCGATAGCCTGGGCCAGCCAGTACGCCGCTTTCAGCGAGTCGCTACACCTGCGGAAGACCGCGCTCTGACGATGATTGCCGATGGGGTTGCCCAGCGTCTGCACGATACCAACCACTTGGCAGTCCAGATCGTGTATGACCGGCTCAATCGTCGCAAGATTGATCTCATCCCTGATCCGCAGTGGGCCGACCCACCTAAAACGGAGATCGGCCCACTGCGAAAAGCCGTGCAGGGGCGCTTACGTGCCGCACATGTGCGTGGCGGCCTCCAGGGGGTCATTGGGTTGGCAACACAGTTGGCGCGTGAGCAGGGTCTTGACGCACGCATCACCAGTGATGTCAAGCATATCGAGGTCGGGCTGACTGACAAAGCGGATGCAGTCGCCTGGCTCAAACGCGAGTTGTTGCAACCTGCCGGCATCCCCTGGGTCGATGTGTTACTTGCTGGGGACGAATTTGGTTCGGTTGCTGGCTTGTCGGGAAGTGATGATCGTCTGCGCCAAGGCAGTGCAGACGCGCCCGTGGTCTCGGTCGGTGTGGAGCCAAACGGCGTGCCACGCGGTGTATTGTGGCTGGGCGGAGGCCCAGCGCGCTTCCGTGCCCTGCTGGCGCGCCAGGCCACAATACACAAGTTCGCTCAGCTAACAGCAAATTGCCTCCCTGACCAACAGGCGCTGCAGTCACGTCGAGAAGGGCTGGCTCTGGCACTGTCTACCACTCCAGATCCCAGGTGGTCGCTGCTCATTGCCGGAGCCAATCCAATTGGCGAAGAAACCACAGAGAGTCGTCTAACCGTGGCAAACGGCCTACTCAGTACCCGAGGCGCGCTTGAGTTACCTGCACCCCACTCGCTGCCGCGTCTGCTCGTAGCTGGTCTCTTTGCGGCGATGGACGACGCCCAGCATCTCCCAGTGCTAGTCTCCGCGCCTGATTGGACGCGGTTGCGCATCACTCTCGATGGCATCGAGGTCGTGTCAGGTACAGCCAACATTACGCGCACGCTGGATATGAGGCGCGGTGTACTCATTTGCAGTTGGCGCTATACGACGGACGCGGGCACGACGCTCACCTTACGCACCCTGCGCAGCGCATCCCAAGACCAACGTGCGCTTGCCTGGCATGCTGTTCGGTTGGATGTCGACCGTCCTGCCGCCATCATCATGGAATCCTGGCTAGAGCCGCTTGATTCTCTATTAGTGCGAGTGACTACTGAGCAAAACGGGGCCATCTGGCGGACCGTCGACGGTGCACACACGCTGGCACTCGCCACCATGTGTGCTCTGGATTTGCCGGGCGGTCCGCTCGTCCCTCTGCGCACCGACAACTACACCTACGCGCGCTGGGAATGGCAGGCGCAGCCTGACCAACCCGCCTTGTATTCGCGACTCGTCGCAGGTGCGCGTGATGAGGACGCGCTTTCCAGCGCAGCCGTGGGTATCGCACGACAGGGCACACTCCGAGATACGCAAGCGACAGACTTTGGTCTACTCATCGAAGCTCATGAGCGGGCCTGGCAGGAGCGCTGGCAAGACGCCGATGTGGTCCTAGAGGGCGACGAACGCCTCCAAATTGCCCTTCGCTTTGCTCTCTACCATCTCATCAGTGCCGCGAACCCTAGCGACTCTGCCGTCTCGATTGGTGCCCGCGCGCTCACCGGCGATGCCTACCACGGCCATGTCTTTTGGGACACCGAGACCTTCCTCCTGCCATTCTACACGTTCTGCTGGCCAGCGGCAGCGCGCGCCCTGCTGAGCTTTCGCTATCGTACGTTGCCTGCCGCTCGCCGCAAGGCCACGCAGATGGGCAATCGTGGCGCACTCTATGCCTGGGAGTCGAGTGATACTGGTGAGGAGGAGACCCCCAATACTATCATCGACCCGAGGGGCAAAGTTATCGCTGTGCTCTCCGGCCGTAAAGAACAGCACATCAGCGCCGACGTTGCTTATGCCGTCTGGCAGTACTGGATGGTAACCCAGGACTTGGACTTCTTACTCACCGCCGGCGCGGAAATCATTCTCGAAACGGCGCGGTTTTGGGCCAGCCGCGCTACCCGTGAGCAGGACAGTCGTTTCCACATTCGTGACGTCATAGGACCGGACGAATACCACGAATCGGTTGATGATGACGCGTATACGAATGGGATGGCGGCGTGGAACCTGGACTGTGGCGACACAGTCGCAAAGTTACTCGCCGCGCGCTGGCCCAGTCGCTGGGCAGAGCTATGCACGCAGCTGGCACTCACGCCAGACGAGTTGGCAGAATGGCACACTGTCGCCGTTGGACTTATGCCCATTCCTGATCCCACCACGAGACTCATTGAACAGTTCACCGGTTTCTTCGAGCTGGAGCAGGTGGACCTGGCGCAGTATGGTGATCGGAGAACATCCATGGACATGGTGCTCGGCCACGAGCGCATCCAGCATGCCCAAGTTGTGAAGCAAGCTGATGTGGTGATGCTCCTCGCCCTGCTCTGGGATCGTTTTGATGCGGAGACACGCACCGCGAACTTCCGCTATTATGAGCCACGTACAGGTCATGGTAGCTCACTCGACCCGGCAATCCATGCGTTGGTCGCCGCGCGCCTGGGTGCGGCGGAGCTCGCCCAGAGCTACTTCCATTTAGCGATTGACATCGATCGTCAAGACAGTCGCGGGAATGAATCGCTTGGGGTGCATATAGCTACCCTGGCGGGTATCTGGCAGGCCGCCGTCTTGGGGGCTGGTGGAGTACAGGCCACGACAAAGGGCATCCGTCTGGACCCTCATCTCCCCAGTGCTTGGACATCGTTGCAGTTTCCACTCCAGTGGCATGGCAGCCATCTAGTGATTACCCTCATGCGCGACCCACGCGCAGTGGTAGTTAGCGTCACCGGTTCTCCCGTTGATCTGGTGCTCGGAGCGCTGGAGACACAGCTTGCGCCGGGTCCCTCCCATCATTTCCGTTGGGACGAATCGGATCTGCAATGGCACGCGGCGACGCCGCCAGAAGCCAATCGTTAGGGCCAGGGGGACGGCGCGAAGCATGAAGCAGTGAACTATGCTGTGTCGATACTTAAGTTCAGGAAGTCATGGCACGCGGCAAACTACGGTTTGCCTTTACACGCCTTGGCGAAGTCCTTCCTCAATCCATGTGATATGCGCGGCCGCGTGCTGAGCATTCGCTGCGAACAGATCACCCGCAGGCCGGCCAGCCACGACCGAGAGAGATGCGGGCGCGGCCAGTTGTTCATCTGTGAACTGTTCAAGCAGTTGCAGGGTTTCCTCGCGCGCTGTCGTTAGATCCGTTGCCAGCGACTCCATACTGGCGTCGCGGTGAGCGTTCACATAGCTCTGGTTGCGCTGGTTTGCCATCGCGAGCCTCTCCTCGCTACTCAGAGCGCCCGGATTGCCGGGGAGATCGGGCTGGCCCTCCAGAATGAGGCGCAGCAGAATCTGGATATTGCGCTCATTTTGTGCCAAATGGGCAAAGTGATCTTTGGCTCGCCACGCGGCTTCGCCAGGGACTCCGCTAGCGGTGCATGGACGCTCAAGGTCTTCCAGACTCAGCCCCTGAAAGAAGGCAGCGACGTTGCCTTGTGATGCAGCAAGCGAGTCCCGGATCTCGGAACGAGTTGGCATAAATACCCTCCTCACACAAATGCGAAGTAACCTGAGAAACCACTTTGAAAAGTGGGGCACACAGGTACACCGCCATCCGGAGATACCCTGTTCCGAATCACTTGGTCAGCAGATTTGGGAGAGCGTCTCATGTATGGCTATTTCAGTGTACCCCAGAGATCGGAACGATGAAGTATAGGCGGCGCTCGGGTTCCGCTGCTGACGGTGTTGACAAGTATAGTGCGATTTCGTATAATACGACTACGTATGAATAAGCCAGCGAACTTGCCTATTGTGCCTGAGCTTGAACGGGCCACCCATGCGGTGGCGCTGTGGATCGAGCGTGCCTTCGCCGACCTCAGCCTCACCCAGGCTGAGGCCCATGTGCTCGCCTACCTGGCGGACCACGCGTCTTGCTCGATCAACGACTTGCATCACAGCTTTGGCCATAAGCGCTCGACTCTCACCAGCTTGCTGGATCGGCTCGAGAGCCGAGGATGGATTCGGCGTACGGCTCATCCGACATCTCGCCGACTGGTCCAGATCGAGCTGACCGAGACCGGCCAGCCGGTCGCCCAGCAGGTATCTGCTGCCATTCGCGGTCTTGAAGACCGCTTGCTGGCACGCGTGGGCCGCCCGCAAGCGGCGACGTTTCTGCAGGTCATACACATTCTTGAGGAGGAACTCCAGTGACTGATGACGACTTCGTTGGTGCCTTTCTCTCCGGAATGCTTCCTCCTACGTCATTCCATCATCGCGACCATCTGCGCCTAGCCTGGTGCCTGATCCGGCAGTCGGGCATTGACGCAGCCACAGGCACGATCACGGGCGGCATTCGACGCTTTGCGACCCAGCATGGCCAGGCGGACAAATACCATGAGACGCTGACCCAGTTCTGGGTGCGTATCGTCGGCCACCAAATCGACGCGCGGCCCGACATCAAGGCGTTTGAGCTTTTCCTCGAGACGTTTCCGCAGCTGCTTGACAAAGGGTTGCCGCGCCGTCACTGGCGCCCCGAGACAATGCAGAGCCAATCTGCCCGAGCGCAGTGGGTCGAGCCTGACCTGCTCGCGCTTCCCGTCTGAGTGCAGGCAGAATCTACCTGTTAATCCTTCTTACCGCCGTGCCTGGTAGGCTAGCGGCTTCTCACTGGGACGTACCTTATCGACTTCGATCAGCAGATGCTGCGGGCCGCGCAGCAAGGGGCTTCGACGGTAGGGTGGCGGGTCAACGACCAGACGCGGATGCTCCAGTCGTCGCAGCAGCTCAGTGAAGGCTATCTGCGCCTCCATGCGCGCCAGTGGCGCACCAAAGCAGCTATGGATGCCGCTGCCGAAGCCCAGATGCTGGTTGTCGCGCCGCTCGGGATCGAAGCGGTCTGGGTCTTCGAATCGCGCCGGATCTCGGTTGGCCGCTGCCAGGGCCAGTGTGACCACGACGCCTCTGGGAATCGTCGTCCCCGCCAGGGAAATCTCGTGCAAGGCGGTCCGGTTAGGGAGGAACTGAGCCGGCGGCTCATAGCGCAGCATTTCCTCCACAGCAGAAGGAATCAGCTCCGGCACCCGGCGCAGGCGTTCGAGGACCGCCGGGTTTCGCAGCAGCGTCAGCATTCCATTCGCGATGAGGTTCACCGTGGTCTCGTGCCCCGCGAACAGCAGCAGGGTGGCAGTGGCTGTCAGGAAGCGGTCTGGCATTGGTCCCTCGGCACTGGAATCCGTCGCCATCTGGGACATCAGATCGTCTCCAGGCTGCTTTTGATGGCCCTCGAGCAGTCCGGCCATGTACTGATTCAGGTCCTTTTGGGCCTGCTCGCGCTGTCGGCGTTGCTCGTCGCTTTGCGCCACAATACTTTCCGACAGCTTCTCGGTCCAGACATGGAATTTGGGCTCATCCTCGCGAGGGACACCGACAATCCGGGAGATCACTGTCACTGGAAGCGGATAGGCAAAACCTTCGACGAGATCGAACTGGCGCTGGTCCTGTAGGTGATCGAGCAGGTCGGTGACGATGCGCATGATCTCGGGGCGCAGGTGCTCCAGGTACTCCGGGCGCTCCGGCGGGCCGAAGTGGCGCATCGTGAGTCGGCGCAGGCGGTCGTGATCAGGGGGATCCAGAGCGAGAAACAAATACGCGGCATCGGGGTTTGCTGGCCGCCCTTCAGTTTGTGTGCTGTTGCGCAGATCGGAGCTCAGACGCGGATCATGGAGCAACGCCTCGATCTCGCGATACGTGCTCACGACGAACGCGCCTGCCATGTCGGGGCCGTCTTCCTGCCAGCAGACCGGCGTCTGGCGTAACTTCGCCCAGAGTGGGTATGGATTCGCGCGATTGGCGTAATCGCAGATCTGATGCAGAATGGTGCGGTCTGGATTGTCGGAGGTGGCAGAGATATCTTGGGCCATGGCGGGTCTCCTTCTTCACGCGTGCGCGGGTGGTGTTGCGGTGGCGAGGGGGCGGGGGATCCACTGCACCCGCCGTTCAAATGGGTCGTGCCCGGTCAAGACCACAGTTGCATCATGGGTGGGGATCGCCGGATCGGGAAAGGCGGCCGGCATCGGGGAAATGGAGACTGGCTGATCTACCAGAGGCCCCGGCGGCGGGAACGGTGCCGCCTTCTCAATCAGGCGCTGATAGAATTCGACCCACTTGGCCTGGTTGAACGCTACGGCAGCCACCATATAGCCCCCTTTGCCATAGGTGGCCACAAAGTGGTCATCCTCTATCGAGCCCTGGGTGATCGCGACCTCGTCGGCGGCAGGGGGCACCCCTACCGACTTGATGTTGATGCCGAACTGGCTGGACCAGAAGGCCGGAACGGAGACGTGCGGACGCCGGTCGGCGGGAGGACAGACCATGTTGTGGGCGGCGATGCGGGCCTGCTCAACCGCGTTGCCCCAATGCTCCAGCGCCAGAAACTGATAGTCGAAGAGCGGATGAGGAAAGCGCGCCACATCGCCAGCGACGAAAACATCGTCGAGGACGATAGCGTTGATGTCGATGACACGGCACGAGGCCTCACAAGCGACCCCAAAGGACCCAACGGCGAGCCCGGAGTTGTGCAGCCATTCTGTATTGCGGACTGCTCCCAGTGCCACCACCGCCACGTCGGCGTCGAGCGTGTCGCCATCCGAAAGCGTGGCACGGAAGAGCCGCCCTTGCGCATCGCCTCGCATGGCGGTGACGATCGTCTGGCAGCGCAAATCCACGCCATGGTCGCGTTGCAATCGGGCCATACGATCTCCCACCACGCCGCCCACCGCGCCCACTAGTGGGGCGGACCCGCGTTCGGTTACCGTGACTGGCAAGCCCAGCTCGAAGCAGTCAGAGGCGATCTCCGACCCTATGAAGCCGCCTCCGATCACCAGCACCCGGCGGGGCCTGGTAGACAGGCGCTCCCGCAGGCGCTCCGCGTCCTCCCGCCCGCGCACGGTATAGACGCCTGCAAGCTGCGCCTCGTCAGGGTTGGGCCAGGGGCGCGCCCGTGTGCCGGTGGCGATGAGCAGGCGATCGAAGGCGACGGACTGCTCATTGGCGAGGCGCACCTCTTTGGCATGCAGGTCCAGGCCCGTCGCCGCCACACCCAGCCGCCACTCGACGTCCGCCAGCGTCGCTGTTTGAGGCAACTGGGTATGCTCTGCCGGCACCCAGCCGGTCAGCACGGACTTGGAGAGCGGCGGGCGGTCATAGGGCAGATAGGGTTCGTCGCCAATGAGAGTCACATGGCCGCTAAAGCCCTCGGCGCGCAGCGTTTCGGCGGCGGTGAGGCCGGCCAGCGAGGCGCCTACGATCACGATGCGCTCTCCGCGCCCGCTGGTGGAGTGGAATCCATGTCTATGCCCATTGCTATGCCCATTGTGTTGCCGCTGCATGCGTCTCCTTCGCTTTCTTGGGGCTCGCCGCCCTTGTCGCAGTTATCCCCTCGACGGTGATCGCGCGCACTGGACACGCCGTAGCGGCGCGCAGTACTTGTTCTCGCTCGGCCGCGTCAGGGGCAGGATCGTACCAGAGCGCCTCCTCGCCATGCAACTGAAAGACAGTGGGGGCTAAGAAACAACATTGAGCGTAGGCTTGGCACCGATTCAGATCTACTACTACATGGAGCGGGCTCGCTGCGGCACGACGTGCTGGATGGGGTACGTTTCGTTGGGCCATGTGCTCTTCCTTCTCTCGTGCATGAGTCCGGTTCGGTAGTCCGGTTCGGTTTCATCGACCGGGTAGCGATCGGCCAGCGTGGTGCGGACCCGTTGCCAGGCGAACTGCCCATGGATGATTCACCTGGCAGCATGTACCCCTGCGGTTCCGGTTCTGGGACGCTCCGCGCTACTCGGCCTGTCATGCAGACACCATAGACGTACGGCCTTACATCGTTGCCGTCACAGGTTACGCAGGTGGAACACGTGCTTACACGACCGTTACCCCACGGCTATCAGTCACAGGGGATGCAGCTACCGCCACGTGCGCCCAGCCTCCACCCATCGCCGACGCGTCCGCGGACACGCCAGTCGCGGCACACAATCGGCCAGGCGAGCCGGAGGGGTTGGCACTCAAACAGGCATGGGGGCAGTACTATCCTTTTGGACAGGACCGAGACTAGCATTGCGAACTCTCCATGTGGGCGACTTGGCGAACTCGGGTGTGGAGTAGGATGGGTGCGATAGGCCCAAAATATGCCGCTGCGGTTGGAACACATGGCCGCCGATGCTCAAGTGCACGTGGTGGAACCAGCGGTCGAAAGGACTAGGCAGCAATAGTATGAGCGGCTACTCGCCGGTGCCATCTGAGGATTTGCCGGACCAGTTCATTTCAGCCTCTTCCTCAGCCTCTCGGCCACGACGGCTGGCCACCAGATCTATTACGATTAGCCCCCGTACCCTCTGGCTGGCGGCGGCAATAGTAGTGTCAATCCTGGCAATCATCTTGATACTCACCCAAGCTCTGGGACCTATCATTCTCCTTCTACTCTCTATCATCATTGGAGAAGCCATGCGGCCGTTTATCGCCTGGCTGGGGCGCTTCCGTGTCCCCCCTCCAGTGGCGATACTTGTGATCTACGTGATCGTGCTGGCGGTGGCAGGTCTACTCATCTGGCTTCTGCTCAGCCCAGTGGTCAGCCAGGTGGCCGCACTGAGCCACCATCTGCCCGACTACCAACGGGAGTTACAGGAGCGAGTCACTCAGCTGCAAAAGCGTTTGCGGGCAGGGGGCGCCGTCGGGCAGGCAATAAAGAACCTGGCAAGCTCCCTGGCAGCGGCGGTGCAGTATTCTGCGCCAGAACTGCTGGCGCTTCCCTTCAATTTTCTGAAAGGGATCTTCGGCATCTTGATCTCGCTGGTGGTGGTCCTAACCATGACGCTGTTCTGGCTGCTTAGCTCTGTAAAGCTGAAGCAGTTTGCGGTGGGGTTGTTCCCCCCAGCCTCCCAGGAGCATGCCTCTGGAGTGATTACCAGTGTGAGCCGGACCTTTGGAAGGTACATCCAGGGCACCCTAGTCAGAATGGCGCTGATTGGGATCCTGAGTGGGATTGGACTCGCCATCCTTCAAGTTCCCTATGCGCTGCTCCTGGGAGTCCTTGCCGGATTCACCGAGCTGATTCCCTATTTGGGCCCTTGGATCAGTGGCGGTGTCGCGGTGGTGTTCGCGCTCATTGCTGTTGGCCCCGGAAAAGCGATCGAGGTCATCATCCTATTCATCTTGATTTTTGAAATTGAAGGCAATGTCGTCCAGCCCCTCGTCATGAGCCGGACGGTGCATCTCGATCCCTTGCTGGTGATTGTGGCGGTCCTCATCGGGCTCAATTTACTGGGCATCATCGGAGCGATTCTGGCGGTGCCACTGGCGGCCGGAGTCCAGGTGCTGGTCGTGCAGGTGCTTGCTCCAGCCATTCGCCGTGCCAGTGCCGGAAATGCGCTCGCAGCTGGGTCCACCTCCCTTGCCTCTAATTCTGCTGGTTTTCGATCGTCTTCCCTGACAGGTGATGCTGTGCCCCCGCTTCCTCATGCACAGGATCCTCCCCTTCCAGCCGGGAGCTAAAGACGTAGGCGTTGATTTCAGCACCCAGTAGCAGGACAAGTCCGAAGTAATAGAAGAACACGATCACCGCCAGTCCGATACCAACCGAGACTGTAGCGTTTCCTGCGTTGAGGAAACGAGTGGCATAGACGGGAAAGCCCTGCTGAACGATCTCGAGCAGTGCCCCAGCGATCAGTGCTCCCTTCCAGACCAGCTGGACCGGTACAGGTCGATTGGGGATGACGACGTAGCAGAGCAGAAACAACGCCGATGCGACAAACCAACCGACTAGGACACTGGCGATGAGTACACATAGTGCCGTGAGCCGGGAGTCGCCAAAGAGTGATTGCACCGTGCCTGGCTCGAAGAGAAACCCAGGAGCTAACGAGATGACAAACAGCACCGGAACGAGCACGATAAAGAACAGCAACATCACGAAGGCCATTACGTGCTCTGGCAGCAGACGGCGGGGTGGAACCTTGAAGATGATGTCAAAGCAATAGTCGATTGCTGTGAAGAGGCGGGCACCAAAGTAAGCGGACGTCACGACACTCAGAACAGCTAGAGCAGCTGCTTGTTCCGTGAGCTGTGCAAGCGCCAGAGGCAAAAAGCCACTTGCTCCAGGAACGTGGTCGGCTATCGCGTAGATCAGGTGATGACGCGCCTCCGGATTCATGATTCTAAGCACAAGTCCCTCAACACTCAGCAGCAGCACAAGGACGGGAATAACGGCGATGATCAGCCGGTACGCCAGCATAGCAGAGAGGTGAAAGACTTGATCCTGCTGAAGCCTGCGCTGAACTGCGATGAGCGTCTTGATTCGAGAATGGTTCGCATACTTCTCCATCCTGCTGATACCGACGTGCGCCGGCGCGGCGCCGGCTGACCGCGAAGTAGCATGGGCAGTGCTCACCGGAGGATCCGCGAGTATGTGTGGCAGGCGGGAAGAGGAGTCAGCTGGCTCCGGGTCCGCGAATTGATCTGGCGGATGGGATAGTGGCATAGGCAAGTTCTTCCCGATCGCTTGGGCCAGGGTAAGCTACCGGTGGAACTGGAACTCCCTACCCCTCCCACTCTGCGCTAAGCACAAATAGAGGTCTGCAAGAACTAGGCCCGATCTATGCAACTCTGCGCCAGCGCGGATGAGCTTCAACGCCTCTACATGCCTGTCTCTGCAGCGAGTCGTCCCGAGTCCTGGCCTGCTCTTCGAGCAGCGCGATTGGGTCCAGTCGATTGGCCTCCGGCTCCCATATCCCATGGCTTGATCTGGGCGTGTCGCGTCGCGCGGCCTTCCCTCTGTCAACCCGCTCCTGCGGGCTGAGGTGCACGTGTGATCTCTCCACCTGCGCAAGCGAGGACGATCCGCGCTCCGTAGCAGTTCGATGTACGCGGCTGGCGCTCTCTGAATCATGGGCGCCTCTAGTCGTGCTCATCGTTATCTCCTTGCCATACAGAGCATCTCATCCGTGAGTCGAACCAGGGGCCACTACGCCGCACGGCAAACGTCCGTCCCAGCTCGTGAACATCACTCGACAAGTCACACACACTTGAGTGCACTGGGTTGCACTTCGGGACCTGGTCTAATCCGGTCACAGGCATCTTTCGTACCAGCGCCGATGAACAGTTCAGGGATGCGGCTCACGCGACTTGAGTGAGCGATGCTTGACCCGCCCGCCAGAGAGCTATGCCCAAGCCGTGCTACTTCGCGAGGGTATAGCCCGCATCGTCCAGAGTCGTGGCAATCGTGTCCATCGACAACTGGGCTGGATCGTAACGGAGCTGAACGCTCCGAGTTGCGATGTCGGTGTTCACGGTCTCGACTCCGGGCAGTGCACCAAGCGCACCATTGATCGTTTTCACGCAATGCTCGCAGCTAATATCGGGAACTGAAAGAATGGTTTCCTCTGTCATCGCCATGAGAAAAATGCTCCTATAAAACTCGTGTTGACTACGCTAAACTATTCGGATACCCGGATAGGCTCTCACCTGGACCCGTTTGTGCCTGGCCAAAGTGCCGGAGCCGCAGCGAATTGCTCACCACTGTCACCGAGGAGAGCGCCATGGCTGCGGCCGCAAAGATGGGCGCATTCTGTTGCAGCAGTGGAATCGCCGGGGAAGCTATAGCAAGTGGTATCAGCACCGTGTTGTAGGCAAATGCCCAGAATAGGTTCTGGCGGATCACTCGCATCGTCGTCCGCGACAGCGAAAGCGCTACGGCAATGCTCCGCAAGTTCCCCTTAACAAGCGCCACGTCTGCCGCCTCCATAGCGATCTCTGTACCGGTCCCCATGGCAATGCCCACATCCGCCTGTACCAGCGCCGGCGCGTCATTGATGCCGTCTCCCGCGAAGGCGACGACCCTCCCTGACGTTTGCAGCGCCCGCACCTGGGCTGCCTTCTCACCCGGCAAGACCTCGGCGAGCACGCGCTGCGTAGGAATGCCGACCTGTGTCGCGACCGCTTCGGCGGTGCGTCGGTTGTCGCCAGTAATCATCCAGACCTCGAGGCCGTCCCGTTGAAGCTGTGCTACAGCCTCAGCAGAGCCGGTCTTGAGAGTGTCGGCAACGCCAATGACTCCTACCGCCTGCTGGTCTACTGCCACTAGCATCGGAGTCTTGCCAGCAGCTGCAAGCGTATCGAGTAGAGAAGCCAGGTTTATCATGCTCTTATCCGAGATGCCTCGTTTAGCCAGGAGCGCACGTGTGCCAACGAGCACGTCGTGGCCTTCCACGCGTGCGGCGATGCCGCCTCCAGGAATTGCTTCAAACGATTCTGGTGATACCGAAGGTCCCGAAGACGTCTCGATACCACGGGCCGCTGCACCGTCGACGATAGCTCGCGCAATCGGATGCTCGGAGACACTCTCGGCCACCGCAGCCAGATGCAGCAGTCTCGCCTCCGTGTATGACTCCGATGCCACGAAGGCGTCAGTGAGCTCGGGCTTGCCACGGGTAACAGTGCCAGTCTTATCCAGGAGCACCGCAGTGACTGCCTGGAGCTGCTCCAGGCTCTCACCACCCTTGATCAGGATGCCCTGCTGAGCGCCCTGCCCTGTGCCCACCATGATGGCCGTCGGTGTCGCCAGACCGAGCGCACAAGGGCAGGCCACCACCAGCACGGCGATACCCGCGACCAGCGCCACGATCCACGGACTGGAGTTGGCTGCTATCGTAGGCGGTAAATAGCCAAAGATGTACCCAGCTACCGACCAGCCGGCGAACGTGAGTGCTGCAATAATCAGCACCGCTGGCACAAATATTCCAGCGATGGTATCGGCGAGTCGCTGAACTCTCGCTTTGGAACCCTGCGCCTGCTCGACGAGGCGAATAATGCTTGCCAGCATGGTATCGGCGCCGACCTTGGTGGCCTGAACCCGTAGCATGCCGGTCTGATTAATGGTCGAGCCGATGACGGAGTCGCCCGCGATCTTCTCGACGGGGAGGCTTTCACCAGTCAGCATCGATTCATTTACGGATGAGTTCCCTGCCAGCACCACGCCGTCGGTCGGTACCTTTTCGCCCGGGCGCACTACCAACTCATCTCCCGCGACTACTTGCTCAATCGGAAGATCCAGCGTGTGTCCGCTACGAACCACGTGGGCAATGTTGGCGCGAAGTCCGGCCAGGCGTCGGAGCGCCTCGTTGGTCTGGCCTTTGGCACGTGCCTCGAGGTACTTCCCCAGATATATCAGACTTATGATCAGTGCAGTCGTGTCGTAGAACGTGATATTGCCAATTACCTGAGGCGCAGCTGTCGAAAGGACGCTCATGAGGAACGCGGCGGTCGAGCCGAGGCTCACCAGCACATCCATATTGGCGCCGCCGTGGCGCAGGACTCGGATCGCCGTCCGGTGAAAGTCCCAGCCGACGTAGCCCCAGACCGGCGCGGTGAGCGCCAGCAGCAGCATATTCTCACCAGGGAAGCGGTCCATGAAGAACATGGAGAGCAGCACTACCGGCACAGTAAGCCCAATGCCCAGGAGAAGGATGTCGCGCTTGTGCCGTAACTCGTTGGCGCGGCGCGCGGCGTCATGGTCGGCTGGCGCCTCGGTCGTGCCCGAAGCCATATTCGGCACCGTTGGCGCGACCGACTCGGCTCCATAGCCGGCCCGCTCCACCGCAGTGACCAGGTCCTCAGGCGATGCGGTCGCCGGATCGTAACCCACTGTGGCACGCTCAGTGGCCAGGTTGACGGTGGCCGAGGCGACCCCGGGAACTTTGGCGAGGCTGCGCTCCACGCGGCGGACGCAGGAGGCACAGGTCATACCACTTATGGCGAGCTGTGCCGTTATTGCGTCCGGTGGAGCAGACGCGTCGATTACCATCAATTGCGCAGAGCGCATGCTGGGAGTCTGCACTCGTTCCTGTAGTTCGGCCATATCTCAAATTCCTCCCCACGAAGGGATGACACATCTCGTCTGGGTATGCCAACCGCAACGAGCGCGTGCGGGTGCTAGCGATTGCCTGCAAGGTTATAGAGCTGGACTAACTCCTCAATTACGGCCTCTTCGCGCCCCTCTTTGATGCCATCTGGCACACAGCCGTGCAGGTGATTCTCCAGGATCAGCGCCTCCAGCTTTTCAATGGCTTTGCGCACGGCATAGGTCTGGCGCAGGATGTCCACGCAGTAGACGTCTTCCTCGACCATCTTGCGAATACCGCGCAGATGTCCTTCGATATAGTTCAGTCGCTTGAGCACATCCGGCTTCTCAGCTCGCATTGGATTTCCTCCTTACCCATACCCACCCGGTGGGGGTTCCTCTAAGACTATAGCATCCGTGTCAAAAGATGCGCAAGAGGTCGCACTGGGTCATGTCTGATTATGTCGGGGGGTGGTACTGACAGATGGAGGATCCTAGCCGGTACGCATCTTACCCATGGGCACAAACGCTGACGACGGTCTCGGTTCGAGCCGTGGAAACAGCTTGAACCTCGATGCCATACCCCGTAAAATCTGGCGCCGCATCCTGGTCGGCGACGAGTCCCCCACTGAATCCACCACCGGTTGCGAACTGACCAGCTGGACAAATCGCCGATCCATCGGAGCTGTTGCCGACTGCGCCCGGTACTGTGAACGTCGTCTGGATATCTGGACCCAAACTTACCCCGGTGCGCGTGCACAGCGCGAACACCTCCGCCGCGGCGCTCCCCATAATGTGCCAGCCGCTTCGCGTGGCGTCAGGAAGAGATGACTGCGCGCCATACGCTTCGCCGCGATAGCCGCCCCCCACGACAAAATCGCCGGCTGGGCAATTGACGGCGTTTCCAATCGCGTAGACAATGGCGATCGCAGGCGTAGGTGCCTGCAGGCAATAGGCGTCTACTGTCAGCATGAGAAACGAAGGCACTGACAGTGCGCTGACTGTCCAGGCATCTGGTGCGGAGGGATAGCTCGCTGTCACGTCCACTTGCTCGAAATAGCCCGCCTCTTCGCCACCGCCAAAGAGCGTCTCTCCTGCCGCGCACTGGGCTGTGACAGTTGCCGTCTGCTTTGCCGGCACATGCTCGGTGCTCGAGTGGACCACGATGCGCGCCCCGGCAATCAGTACGGGCGCCGAGGTGGAGTGTGACGGCGAAGGAGATGGGGTGACAGTCGGCGTCGTGGCCGATGGTGCCACTCCCTGGTACGGTGCAGCGGTGCCGCAGCCTGCCAGAGCGCTGAGCAGCACCACCAGCGCGAGGAGCCGACGAGCTGTTACCCTAGTGGAGCGTATCAAGACAGCGCTCGCGCATGTCGCTTCCGCTTGGGTCGGAAGCAGACGTAGAGCAGCACGGCAATACCACTTAGTAACACCACGGAGAGTGCCACCTCAGGCGTCCCGATCGGAAGTGTTGGCAGCCAGGTGGGCAGCGCATGTGCCGGCAGGTCAGCGCCGATAGCCATGGGTGGGGTACCAAATGGGGCTACCCGAATCACCCCGCGAGAGGTGACACCCAAGTCATAGGTTACTTCGCTGCTTGGCGCATCAAGGGAGAGATAGGTTAGCCAACCGTCGGGGCGCACCCAGCCCATATTGCGGTCTGTCGAAAGATCATGGTAGAGACTGGCATTCATCGGCTCCTGGAACGCGAGCTGGAAGCCTGGCGCACCGGGAATTTGGGTGCCAACCGGCGACTGGCCGGCCACAGCGCCCACATCGCTGGTATTGAGCGGCTTATCCGTAAGCAGATAGAGGTCCGCCTGCACCTGCTGGCCGTCCAGTGCCAGGACTTCGAGTGGCACCCAGGGATGCGCGGTTCGCATAGTAATGAGAATCGGGGTCCCGTCACCCTGCACCTGATGACGAGCTCTGACGGCGCTGGTGTCGAACTTGGCGGCCATGAAGTATGGGCTACCAGCCGCATAGCGCAGCAGATGTGCGCGCGTCTCGTCACTTAGGGTAAAGCCGTTTCCGGCGCACCAGTTCAATACTTCCTGACCGCTGCCCTTGAGCACAGTGATATTGAGCGCTTCGATGGTGAGCTTTTGCAGGACTTGGGCGGACGCAGGGGCAGCAGCAGTGCTCACCGCGCCGAGCTGCAGTGGCTGTGGCTGCGTCTCGCGCGCGAGACGCTGGAGCGTCCAGGCACCGCCTTCCTGTATCTTCTCAGGCACAGTGGGAAGAGGCACTATCCAGCCCAGAGACGAGACATCGCCCTGATAGGTAAAAGCTGTCATATAGTGCTCGATGCCGTCATGCCAGGCGACCAGCGTCGCGGCCCGCTCGAGTCGCACAGCGCCATCCGGTGCCACGAGTCCACCGCAGGCGGCGGCGGGCAACGCCTGCATTGTCATAAAGACCGTCAGCGCAAGAACAATCACGATGGGCGCCAGGAGCTTGCCCGCCCTGAAGCGCCGAGACAGGAAGGTGCACCGCATTTAAAATCCCCCCGCTAAAGACCACTACCGGCGGACTCGCAGATATTTCGTCATGTTTGGCCGGTCCCATGCCCCCGAACACGGTTTATCCGTCACGCTTGGGTAAAACCCTGGTGAATGGGAGGCTTCTCATCCGAGACGGTATTGGCGACCGAAAAGTTCCTGGGCGACACCTCCTTCAATCACCGGCGCTTGATACATGTTCTGAAATAGCGGTTCTCGCGAACGTGATAGTATGAAGCGCAAAGACCAATTGTTTGTCCACAAGCTCTTCGATGCCCTCAAGGAAGCGGGCCGGGACGCCTGGGTCGACTGGGAGGGAATTCCGTCGACAGCGGAGTGGCTCACAGAAGTCTACGGTGCCATTGATGGGGCCGACACCTTTGTCTTCATCCTGAGTCCAGACTCGGTGTCCTCCAAGGTCTGTGGAGAGGAGGCTGCGCACGCGGTTGCTAATGGGAGCTTGGATCTGGTTCGCTGCAAGCCCATCAACTGCCCATCAATCCTCCGCTTTTCACTACCAGCCGTGCCACGTCTTTGGCTGCAGCAAGCTTGTGCCATCGCGCTCGGAGTGGCGCCAGTACGTGGGTACAACGTATCCGTACCAGAAGACCTATCCTGACCTGCCCGCCGGAACGTAGTGCGAAGCCTGCTCCGGCGGTGGTACTTTCCCCGAATAATGCCCGCGCTTAGCCTTTCACCCATCCCCGCAGAGCGCAGAGCGCGGCCAGCAGCAGGCAGAACCAGGCAGCAAGCAACTGATGTCCAGCGGTGAGAAAGAGAATCCCCCCTGCCAGTGCTGCCGCGAACATAATGGGCCACGTAAAGCCAGGCACTGGTGTGCTGCTACCGGAGCCGCTTCCAGCCCTGCGCCCGAACCTGCTGAGCGGTCCTCGGAGTTCCGTATCTACTTTGATCTGGAGCTCTCCCGATTCCAGCCGGGCCAGGACTTGCTCCACCCGCTGCGGAAGCTTAAGTAGCGCGGTCCCCGTGGTCAGCAACTCGCCAAGGATCTGTTGGGCGAGCTGTTCCACCCCACTGCCATCAAGCCCCAAAAAGGCACGCGCATAGGGGGTGGCGACTTGGAAGGCGTCAAAATCCGGGTCCAGCTCGGTTGCAACACCCATCAGCAGGCCGATGGCTCGTCCGGTGAGGGCAAACTGCGCTGGAATTCGAAAGGGTTCCCCATAGAGCAGTTGCCTGACGTCCTGCAGGATGGGGGCAAGGCCCACTTCCTTCACCGTGCCGAGTCTGATTCCGGCATAGCACTCCAGCAGCCAGGACAGAGAACGCTCGAGAGAAGCCAAGTTGACTCTTGTGTCGACAAAGCCGAGTTGTGAAAGGGCTACCACCAACAATCGCGCGTCGCGTGCGAGTATGGCCAGGAATGCTTCTTTCATGAAGTGCCGCATCTGTTGCGTATAGACCCCTACCATACCGAAATCAACCATGATGATTATCGGATCATTACCATCCTGCCCTGCTGCGACCAGGAGATTAGCTGGATGGGGATCTGCATGGAAGAATCCCATCTCAAAGAACTGATAGAAGTACGCGTCGACAGCGCGTTTGGCCAGCTGATGGCGATTGATCCCTGCCGCATCAAGAGTGGCAAAGTCATCGATTTTCACACCGTCAATCCATTCCAGTACCAGCAGGCGTCGCGAGACATATTGTTCATAGACGCGCGGAATATAGATCGTAGGATCATCCTTGAACATGGACTGGAATCGCTTGGCGTTGGTCGCCTCGCGTACGTAGTCGAGTTCTTCGTAGATTGTGCGCGCAAACTCGCTGTAGAAACCCATGAGATCGATGACGTTGCGCCTGCCAACCAAGCGCGTTATGAGCCAGACCACCGCGTGAAGGGCGCTCAAGTCCAGCTTGACAATCTGATCAATCTGGGGGCGCTGAATTTTCACTGCCACTGTCTCCCCGGTAGAGGCCAGAACGGCTTGATGCACCTGGCCGAGCGATGCCGCTGCGATGCATGTACGGTCAAGGACGCTGAACACCTCAGCAATAGGCTTACCCAGCTCGGACTCGATGACGTCGCGTATCTGTTCAAAGGGTGCGGGAGGTACATTGTCCTGCAACGTGCGAAGGACGGCAATGGCCCGCTCCGGCAACAAGTCGACGCGAGTACTGAGGAACTGCCCCAACTTGATCAGCACTGCATCCTGTTTGATTGCTGCATCGCGTAAGGCGGTGGCCACTCCCACCAGCGCGTCTTCATTGGACTGAGCCTCCTCGTTGCCAGAGGCCGCTGCACCGATCACTCGGCGATGCTCGCGATACATGACCCACATGATCCAAATGAAGAGTCGTGCGAGGCTGAGAAAGCGCTCCATCTGGCGGAGTCGACTGATCCGGAGAGCATGTGTCTCTATCTCACGCCTACCTTTCCTTCCGAAGAGGTTCTTCAGTGCAGATCAACAGCACACTGGTTGCAGAAACGATGGCCGTCTTTTCGGGTCGCTCCGGGAGAGCAGGCGATCAGAAGGATCAGTCCTTGTCGTGAGTTCGGACGAGCATGTGTCCATGCGCAGGACCATGAGCATCTTCGCCGGAATGGGTCGCTACGCCACTCCCTTCGGCCATCCGGTCAATGGCGTCAGCAAACTCGCGTACCAATGCCGCCCATCCGCGCGTAAACTCACGGCCGGCAGACATGAAATGCTTACGCGGCTTTGCTGGAATCCGGGTGACGGGTAGAAGCGTCACACTCTTTCCAGACTTCAGCAGGCTGTGGACGAAGTGACGTGTCGCTACCTCGAGTTCCTCATGCTCAAGTTGCCCACGAAGTCTCTGCTCGTCTTGCTTATCCTGCATGTCTTTCATATAATTGCCTCTCTTTTGTGCCTAGCGTACCTGCACGACTCACGCCTACTGGGCCTATCTGTAAGTTCGAGAAGAAGACGTATCGCATCCGACCTCACCCCGTACACACGGCCAAGGCGGGATTACTCATCAAGAAGACGCTCACGACGACTGATCAGCCTGATTGCAGGGACTTCGCTCTGCGCTACGCTCGATTGCGCCGCAGCGGGTAGGATCAGATACTGGTGACTGCCGACTCGCCTGGTCTCCTACCTGCCACTCATTGCAGGGCAGGAGTCGTGCCATGTCATCGATCAAGTGGCAAGCTCATCTCCTTGTCTCGTTGATCGGCAACTTAACGGCACTCATTTGCCAGGGGAAGAGGATCTGCACGACTTCGAGACTTTTGGCGAAAGTGGCTATCTCAGCCAGCTAATTTCGGCTGGCTAATTGGGGTAGTCTTGGGCACATAGTGTCGCTACACGGGC